>DASTCY010000036.1:0-63649 GCA_035710725.1 Candidatus Sulfotelmatobacter sp.
GTTTCCTACAAACCGCGTCTACTCCGGTACGGACTCTGTTTTTCTACAGACTCCACTTTCCTGACGAGGTGCTCTCGTTTCGCGAAGAAACGAATATTACGGTACTCGGAATGCCACGTTGCTGGTGAGCACTCCGGTTGGTGTCGTGACTTGTATTTGCCCGGTCGTAGCGCCCGTCGGAACCTTGGCTTTGATCTCCGTGGGCGAAACCACGGTAAACGTTGCGGCCGTGCCATTGAAGCTGACGGCGGTGGCGCCGGTGAGGTTGGTTCCAAGAATGATGATGGTCGATCCCACTTGACCCACTTTCTGCACCGTCTCGACGAATGGAGCGAGTCCGACGGATTCGCGGTAGATGATTCCAGCCGGAGCCGGCAGCGGGAAGCCAAAGACCTCTAAAGTGCCGTAAAACCTTCCGTCCGTCGCCTGAAACGGCGCAGCTAGAGCCTCGTGCTGATTGGCAAAGCTGTGCAGCACGGTGATCGCGCCCGCGGGGGTCATTCGGAAAAGCGTACCCCCGGTTCGCGTCCCTCCGACAGTGGTCGTGCAGTAAAAATTACCGTCTGTGCCTTGAATCAATCCCGCCAAGGGCTGACCGCCATCGGCGCAGTTGGCCTGGGAGCAAAAGTCATAGAGTTTAGTGAAAGCGCCATTTAACGCGATCCTGAATATGACCCCATTCCCGCCTGAGCCGCCACTGTCGGTTGTGCCGTAAAGGTTGCCATCGCTTGCCTGGATGAGGCCGCTGGGAAGAGAACCGTCGGTGCAATTGGTCTGTTGGCAAAAAGTGTGGATTGTCGTCAGGAAACCCGCCGGTGTGATGCGGAAAACCGTGCCCGGCATACCCGTGACCGGTGGGGCACCGTTGCCGTTGAGGGAGAAAAACTGAAGCTGCCCGCTGAACCCGGTCGTTCCGTAGAAGTTTCCATCGGTCGCTTGGATCAGGCCACTCGGCTGGCTTCCGTCGGCGCAGTTAGCCAACGAACAAAAATGGTAGAGAGTAGTCAGGGCCCCTTGGGGAGTAATTCGGAAAATGGTTCCGTGACTAGGAAGACGACTAGTGGAGACATCGCTCGTAGTCCCTAAGAAATTTCCGCCGCTTCCGAGCACTAGTCCGGTAATCGGGGCGATTCCGTCCGGGCAGTTGCTCGGCGTGCAGGAAGAAAAGCTGGCGAGAATCGTTGGCATTCCCTGCGGAGTGATTCGGAAAACCGTTCCTCCGCCGCCATTGGGTCCGCCCCCTTCCGTGGTTCCGTATAAATTGCCGTCGGTGCCCAACGCCAGACCAGCTGCCGGTAGTGCTCCGTCGGCGCACCTGTCTTGGGAGCAGAAATTGTAGAGGGTGGTCAGAGCGCCTTGGGGAGTAATTCTAAAGATCGTACCGCCAGGGAAGGCTGTGCTCGTGCCGCCAAACAAGGTCGTGCCGTAGAAGTTGCCGTCCGGTCCCTGAACCAGGGAGCCGAGGGGGAAATCCGCTTCAGTGTCGTTGGAATTAAACAGTATCCTGTAGGTTTGCGCCGCCGATGGAATGGCCAAGGTCAACGAGCACAGAAGCGCAAAACACAAATAACCGCAGAGAATTTTCACACGCAGCATAGTTCTCTCCACAAACTTGCGGTTAAGCAGGGGGGCTATGGTTTCCTGCAGCCGGGAAGCGGCCTGCTGCAGGCGGGACTGACGACCGAGTTGCTTACAAACCGCGTCCTACGGTACTCGGAATGCCACGTTGCTGGTGAGCACTCCGGTTGGTGTCGTGACTTGTATTTGCCCCGTCGTAGCGCCCGTCGGGACCTTGGCTTTGATCTCGGTGGGCGAAACTACGGTGAAAGTTGCGGCTGTACCATTGAAACTGACGGCGGTGGCGCCGGTGAGGTTGGTTCCAAGAATGATAATGGTCGATCCGACTTGACCCACTTTCTGCACCGTCTCGACGAATGGAGCGAGCCCCAGCGACTCGCGGTAGATAAGCCCGAATCCAACGACTGAGGATGGGCTATTCGCCGTGACCGTGCCATAGAAGTTTCCATTCGTAGCCTGAAGCGGCGCTGCCTCCGATTGATTGGTATTGGCGAAGCTATGCAGCACGGTGATCGTGCCTGACGTAGTCAACCGGAACAGCGTACCCCCGGACCGCGATCCCCCAAAGCCCGTGGTGCCGTAAAGGTTGCCGTCCGTTCCTTGGGTCAATCCTGCCAAAGGTCTATCGCCCTCGACACAGCTGAAGCAAAACTCGTGGATTTCTGAGTAAACACCGTTCAAGGTGATCTTGAAAACGTTCCCGGCGCCTAGGCCTCCAAACTCAGTCGTACCGTAAAGGTTGCCGTCGCTTGCCTGGATAACACCGTTGGGATCATCGCCCGGAGTGAAAGTATGAATCGTAGTTAGAGTGCCATTTGTTGTCATGCGGAAGATCGTGTCTTCTACCTCTCCGCCCCCCTGGGTTGTCCCATAAAAGTTGCCGTCGGTCGCTTGAATCAGACCACTCGGTCTCCCGCTAAGTTGATCGAGAGTGGTTAGAGCCCCTTGGGGGGTGATTCTAAAAATGCTACCGCCCACGCTGGTGGTGCCGAGGAAATTACCTCCTCTCCCTTGCACCAATCCGGTGATTGGGCGAGCTCCATCTGGGCAGCTTTGAATACAGGGGGAAAAGCTAAAGAGGGTCGTGAGCACTCCCTCAGGAGTAATCCGGAAGACGCTCCCCTCTCGATTGGCGCCGCCGAATGTCGTAGTGCCGTAGAAATTGCCGTCTGTGCCCAGCGCCAGACCGGCCGTTGGCTGATCTCCATCGGCGCAGTTTGGCTGAGAGCAGAATTCGTATATCGTCGTTAAGGTGCCCTCGGGCGTAATCTTGAAAATTGTACCGCCGGGGCTGTTACCAAAGCTGACACCGCCGCTGGCTGTCGTGCCGTAAAAATTGCCGTCCAAGCCCTGGACTAAAGGGCTAGTGGGCTGGGCACCCTTCGTGCCGTCAAACGCGAACAAAACGCTATACGCTTGTGCCGATAATGGGATGGATAAGGTCAACGAGAACAGAAGCGCGAGACACAAATATCCGCAGAGAATTTTCGTACGCAGCATAGTTCTCTCCACAAACTTCCGGTTGCGCAGGGGGGCTATGGTTTCCTGCAGACGGGGAAGCGGCCTGCTGCAGGCGGGAACTGCTGAGCGACCATTTACTGCGATCTTGCCGAGAGACGAAGAGTCGATCCGCCAAACGTAGGCGAATACAGTGGCAGGAGCAATTCCGGTGCCACAGCTTAACGAGAGCCCTGGCGGTTATGGATTTTAATACCGTTGCCTCCGGAAGCCCAGGACTGTAGCCCGGTTTGGGCTATGCAAGACGATCTCGCTTCGAGACTTTCAAGGGCGATGTCCCTCGAACGGCGAGCAACACTGTATGAAATCTCTTGCGCAAAACAATGTGAGCGAGAACTGCCGAAGCTGCGTAGGGTGTGCCGGTGGACCAGGGGAACGATCTATCGCATGCGTCGGTGCAGTGCGTCGCACCGCCTGCGTTGCTCATCCTGCGGAGGCTCGTTTAAAGTGTTGCGGTGCCTACTACCGGAGAGCGATTCGAACGCGCGGTCGAGATCATGGAGCGCTTGCGCGCGCCCGGCGGCTGTCCCTGGGACCGCGAGCAGACCTTTGATTCCATCAAGCCCTACACGCTCGAAGAGACCTATGAAGTTCTGGAAGCCATCGACAATCGCGATTGGCCGGAGCTGACCGGCGAGCTCGGCGACCTGCTGCTGCAAATCCTTTTTTATTCGGAGATGGCGAAGGAGCAGGGAAGTTTTTCGATTGACGATGTTCTCGACCGGCTTTCGAAGAAATTGGTTGACCGGCATCCGCATGTCTTTGGAGACGTAAAGGCCGACACTGCTTCTGACGTCAAGCGCAACTGGGAAGCGTTGAAGGTGGAAGAGCGCAAGAAACGGCAGGCAGACTCGGTCGATTATGCTGCAGGGAAAAAGCACTCGCTGCTCGACGGCATCTCGCCGAAGATGCCTTCGCTGCTCGAGGCCCACAAGCTGAGCTCTCGCGCCGCGCATGCGGGCTTTGACTGGCCGAATATCGCAGGCCTGTTCGAGAAGCTGCGCGAAGAAACTGAAGAGCTGCAGGAAGAACTCAAGGAATTTCCGCCGCCGGGACCGCGGCCGGAGGGCAAGGGCATCGCCGGGTCGGGGCGGCCTGCGGTTCCTGAGGCTCTGCAGCTGCGGCTGGAAGACGAAGTGGGCGACTTATTCTTCGTGCTGGTGAATATCGCGCGCTATTTGTCGGTCGATCCGGAATCCGCCCTGCGCAAGACCAACCGCAAGTTCAAGCAGCGCTTTCAATGGATGGAGGCAAGATTGGCCGAATCCGGCCGCACCGTCGAACAGGTTTCTGCGGCGGAACTCGACTCGTTGTGGACGCAGGCGAAATCGGAAGAGAAACGAGACGTGGTTGCACAGGAGAATCAACCTTGAGCTCAGATTCGGTTGTCCTTCGCGCGTGCGATGGCGTGGAGGAATTGCGCGCCTGTGTGGAGCTGCAAAAGGAAGTCTGGAACTTCAGCGATGCGGAACTGGTTCCTCTGCGCCTGTTCGTCGTGGCGCAGAAAGTGGGTGGGCAAGTATTCGGGGCATTTCTGGGCAAGGAGATGGTCGGGTTTGCGCTGTCGGTGCCGGGCATCCGTTCCGGCCACATGTATCTGCACTCGCACATGCTGGCGGTGCGCAAATCGCATCGCAACAGCGGCCTTGGACGCCGGCTGAAACTGCTGCAGCGCGACGAGGCGGTGTCGCGCGGCATTGAGCTGATCGAGTGGACGTTCGATCCGCTGGAGATCAAAAACGCCTATCTGAATATCGAAAAACTGGGAGCGATTGTGCGGCGCTACAACATCAATCAGTACGGGATCACCACGTCGCCGCTGCAAGGCGGCTTGCCGAGCGATCGACTGATTGCGGAGTGGTGGCTGAAATCGAAACGTGTGGAAACATTGCTCGCGAACGGTAAGAATCCGGCGATTCATGCCGAGGCGAAGATTGAAGTTCCGGCGCAGATTTACGAATGGAAAGCGGCGGCTGAAACGCGGAAGCAGGCGGCACAGGTCCAGGAACGCAATCGCGAACAGTTTCTGAAATTGTTCGGTCAGGGATTCGCCGTTTTGGGGTACGAGCGCGATGCCGCGAGCAATGGCAGGTTTCTGCTTGGGCATTGGGATGAGAAGTGGTCCTATGCGGCGAGGGAGTAGCTCGCCAGCAGTCTTCATTCTGAAGGCGAGACAAAGCTTCATCGCAGAGATCGCTGAGAGAATCCGCAGAGGACGCGGAAGCGAGCCTCTGAGGGGGTATTCGAAGGCTCGTCGGTCTAAGTGATACCCTGATCTGACTGAGAGCTGCACGGTTCAGCTTGAGCCTACTCTATGAACATTGAAGCGATTACGCTGCGTGAGATTCGCATGCCGCTGGTCCATTTTTTTGAGACGAGCTTTGGACGCACCTATGACCGCCGCATCCTTCTGATCACCGTGCACAACGACGGAATCGACGGCTGGGCGGAGAGCGTGGCGGCAGAAGATCCGTATTACAGCAGCGAGTGGATCGAAAGTGCGTGGCTGACGATCACGCGTTTTCTCGCCCCCGCGTTGCTGGGCAAACCAGTCGATGCCGGGCGCGATGTGCCTGCGCTCTATGCCAGGATCAAGGGGCACCGTATGGCCAAGGCAGCGCTCGAGAATGCAGTCTGGGATGCCGAGGCGCAAATCAAAAAGCTGCCCATGTGGAAGCTGCTGGGCGGCACGCGAAAGGAAATCGCTTGCGGTGTTTCGATCGGGATTCAGGATTCAGTCGAGCAGTTGCTGGAGAAAATCGAGGGAGAACTGGCCGCCGGTTATCGGCGGATCAAAGTCAAAGTCAAGCCGGGATGGGACGTCAACGTGCTGGAGAGAATCCGTCACCGCTGGTCCGACATTGTGTTGAGTTGTGACGCGAACGCCGCGTACACGATGGACCAGGTTGAGCATCTGCGGACTTTCGATCAATTCAACCTGCTGATGATCGAGCAGCCGTTGTGGAACGACGACATCTACTATCATTCGCGTCTGCAAAAAGAATTGCGCACGGCGATTTGCCTGGATGAATCGATCATCAACGCCCGCGCCGCAGCGTTTGCGGTTGAAAGCGGCGCGTGCCGCATCATCAACATCAAGGTTGGGCGCGTGGGCGGCTTCACTGAAGCGCTCAAGATCCACGATATCTGCCAGCGGCAGAATATTCCCGTGTGGTGCGGCGGCATGCTGGAGTCTGGCATTGGACGCGCCCACAACATTGCGCTTTCGAGTCTAGAAAACTTCCGGCTGCCGGGCGACGTTTCGGCCTCAAAGCGCTATTGGAAGGAAGACATCATCGAACCGGCAGTCGAAGTTTCCAAGCAGGGGATGATCGCGATTAACGATTTGCCCGGCCGCGGATATCGCGTGCGGGAAGATCTGATCGAAAAGCTGACGGTGAGGAAAGAAACGGTCAGCGCGCGAGAGATGGTGGGGGCGAAGTAGAGAAGGTCGCCGACTCTGCTCACTATGAAGTTGTGATTCTTGCTCCACGGAGTTTAGATCATGCAAGCAGTGTGAGCTAATGTGAGATATTTCAGAGTAATAATCGCGATGAACCTACTCAGCTGCATCGGATGCTGGGGTCAGACGAAGAAGAAATTGTGCGACCTGTCGCCGAGTGAGAGTCCTGTTCGAGTGTCTGGAGTCGTGTCCTTCGTGGACGACTCGTCTAGCTCCATCCGGTCTTATCAAGTCGGAGGCCATTTTCACAACGTTTCCAACAAAGACGTGGCATTGATCGTCGTGTACTTCGCAACGGACAAAGGCGCCGGGCGTTATCTTAGTCTTACCTACGGAGAAGACTATTTCTTTAGCAATCTCTTAGAGGCGGGGGAGACAGACGATTTCGATACGGTATCTGATGTTAAGTTCGTCGCGAGTGATCCGGTTCAGGATCACCAAGTGGACGATGGTTCTGCTCTCCACCGGTACGCTGAGATTGTCTTTGTCCAATTTGCTGATGGAACTGAGTGGGGTGATTCAGAGTCGGCGCGAGGCACATTTGCTCAACGGAAGCAAATAGCACACGAGTTGGACAGACTTGAGCGCGTTCTCCTGGACGATGGGCAACAAGCCCTAGCGAACGAACTGTCATCGAACGGCGCCCAGTTGCCTCCATGTATTCGCTCACTTCATGACAGGTGCGCCGCTAGTTCTTCTCCCTCGTGCCTCGCGGACGGGTTGCGCTCAGTATTGGAGACGGCGAGGCAACGTGAAATCAATATGAAGTTTTCGCCAGTGATGAGCGACCAGGCTGACTGAGAAACAGCTGGGCCGCCGAGATCCCGGCGAAAACCGGGCCACCGCCAGTTCCCCTAAAATCCGAGTGTCATCCTGCTGGACTCAGGCAAAAGTTGAAAGACAAAGTGAAACCCAGATTGTTGAAAGACAAAGTGAAACCCAAATCCCTCGCGTTGCTCGGGATGACAGAGTTTGGAGTTTCGCCCATTTCTTGCGAAGCGTCGCGTTCCAGCGCTAGTGGCTTTGCCGGCGGGCGCTCGTCGTGGATTCACGCTCGGCGCGAAGGCGCGCTTCTTCTGACTTCAGCATCTCGACTCCCTGGGCGAAGGTCGTGTCTCCAGGAATGCGGCGAAAGTTGCTGAGCACTTCCTCGGACTTGATGCTCACGCCTTTGAACATCATGATCTTGCCCGTGAAATCAAGGCGCATGTGACGGATCTCCCAGGTGCCATCCCCGCAATCGCCCTGATCCACCAGAAAATTTCCGCCCTTGTCGAGATGGCCGAGGATTCCCCATCCGAAGGTGACATCGCGAAACAAAGTGCCATCGATGCGGGCGAGGCGGTTGGCTGACTTGTCGATGAGCAGATATCCCTGCATGCCCGGCAGCATCTGCTCGATGCGCGACGGCGGCACGTATTTGGGATTCGGGCGGAACTTCAGCCGCACCAGCTCGTCGCCAGCCTTGCCCACGCCGTCGCGGCCCATCTCGGTCCCGTCATATTGGTAGAGAAAGGCATCGGGCAGAGCGCGCACGATACGCAAGGAGCGGTCGGCGTCTTCGCGCTCCTGGCGGTGCTTCCGGCCCAGGTCATCGGGATTGTGCGCCAGTTGATTCAGATGCGCCATTTCCCCTTGCAATTGTTGAGGCGGGATCGGCTGGTCATTGTTGGCGATCACCAGGCCGACGATGGACTCGGTGGTTTCGGCGTACAGTTTGGTTTGGGAGCCGTGCGCAGTTTCTTTGCGGGAGCGGAATGCGTGCTTGATCGAAGGATCGTTGCTGGTGTCCAGCTGATGCTGCACGGCCGCGCGCACCAGGTCATCGGCGGAAACCCCGGCGTTCGGAGTTTGAGCTGCCGCTGTGGAAGGGGCGGTCGAAAACAGGGAGACCAGAACAAACAGCGTGAATGCTAATGAAATGGGAGAGCCGCGGGGGCGCCAACGCATAGATTCTCGGGTCGAGCTTGCTACCTCCACTTCCTAGTCTAGCAAGGGGGAAGGTGCATCTAGTTTACAGTGCTTCCCGCAGGGGCTGTGTCCAATCTGGATCGTCTGTGTGCTTCACTGTCATCCTGAGCGCAGCGAAGGACCCCATATATGCTGACTCTGACAAAAGCGTGTCAAGGAGTTCTCATGGTACCCACGAAGAGGTGAGAATTCCTGTCGAAATCCTTGCCGCATCACGCGGGTGTGGGGTCCTTCGACTGCTCCGCTCAGGATGACAATCCAAACTAGTTACGCCAGACGAATGCCTCAACGGAGATCCTTCGCCGCACAAAACGCGGCTCAGGATTTCGGCTGCGGGCTCGCGGCTTCGCTGGCGCTCAGCCTCACGCCCGCAAAACGCCTCAACTTGCCGCATCCTGATCGCTTGGGTATAGTCGAGTATCGCGGAAATTGCTGGACTGGCCTGCGGTTTCCTGTATCAAGTTTGGACTTCGCTGAATAGGAGGGCGTCATGAGTGCACCCACGTCCGTGGACCTGGCACAGATTGGCAAGTCGGTAGTGATCAAAGGCGAGTTGTCGGGAAGTGAGGACCTCTACGTCGACGGAATGGTGGAAGGCAGCATCGCGCTGAAAGGAAATAGTTTGACGGTGGGCCCGAACGGGCAAGTCAAAGCCAGCGTGGAGGCGAAAGGCGTGGTGGTACAAGGCAAACTCGATGGCAACGTGCAGGCCAGCGACCGCGTCGAGCTGCGTAAGTCGGCGGTAGTGACCGGGGACATATCCACCCAGAGGATCTCCATTGAGGAAGGCGCCTTCCTGAAAGGCAAAGTGGACATCCAAAGCAAGCCGGATGCGAAAGCTGCGGCGAAGTAGGGCATTGCTGCCATGAATTGCCATAGCAGCAGTGCCGGAAGAACGCGGCCTGAGAAGTCCAAACGGCGTCAGTTGCGCAGACCTTCATGAAACTTTTTCGCAGTTCATCGGGCGGGCGGGAGACCACGAATCCAGCACCCAGCAGTCAGAAACTGACCCGGCGCTCGAGCGGACTGGGCGAATTGGCCCGCCTCTGGGATGGTTCCGAGGCTCTCACAGTTTTGGACTTGGGTTCCACGTCAGCGAACAATATTCGGTTCTTCACCGAACGCGGACACCGAATCTACAGCGAGGATCTGCTGACCGCTTCGACCGATCCGCGGCTCGTCACCAAGGACGAGCAAGATAATGTTGTCCTCGATAGTAAGCAGTTCTTGGCTGACAACCTGGTGTATCCGGCGGCGCACTTCGATGTGGTCCTGTGCTGGAACCTCCCGGATTACTTACATGAGAGTTTGGTTCGACCGGTCGTGGGAAGGTTGTGGTCGTCGTTGAAGCCGGGGGGGATGCTGCTGGCATTCTTCCATACGCGGGATGCGGGGCCGGATGCGCCGTGCTATCGCTTCCATATCGTCGGCAAAGACACGCTGGAGATGCAGCGCATCGAACCGCGGCGGGAAGCCAGGCGCGGTCCGACAGGAGCGGTGCACACCGCGGTTTCCGATGGCTTCCAGCTGCAGCGCGTATTCAATAACCGCCATATCGAGAACCTGTTCCGCGACTTTGCCTCCATTAAGTTCTTTCTTGCCCGCGACAATGTCCGGGAAGTGCTGGTGGTTCGGTAAGAACCCGAACACTCGACCCCGCTTTCCCGTTTTGCAAACCGCAATCAACGGCAGACAGTCTCGACCTCCCTCCGCTGCTTTTGCCCGTTCTTCGTGTCGACGGCTCGTTCCAGTGGCAAAAACTTAAGTCTCTGATCGATTCCCGAAAAATTGCCGATCTTTAATGGTTGCGGCAGGTTGCGGGCAAACAGCGCGCCGTGATTCGGATCACGCCGAGCCGTGATGTCGGGCATTTGCCGGAGCTACACGCTCTTAGAAGATGAGCTTGGATTGGCGGGCGATGTGACCGTTGAGCACACATCCGTAAAACGTTGGACGCAGATCGGTTGAGCCCGCGATCAGGCGGGGAGGGTCCGATGAAAGACACAATCGAAATCGAGAAGCCCGAAGCCAGGGCGGTTGCGGCGGGAAGCGGAACGTCAGCCGCGGTGTTGCCCCGTGCCGAAGTGAAGGCGGCGCCGGCGCGGATGCCAGAGCGAATGATGTTTTCCGACAGCCTGCTGGAGTTCGGGCCGCAGCGCAAGCGCAAGACGCTGGCCACCATGACCTCATTCGCGCTGAATTTTTTGGCGATCGCCGGGCTGTTGCTGGTGCCGCTGATGTTTACCGAGCAGCTGCCGAAGGCGCAGCTCTTAACGTTCCTGGTGGCGCCTCCTCCGCCGCCCCCTCCGCCGCCACCGGCGCAACCGCAGGCGGTAAAAATAGTTCGGACGATCCAGAGCGATCTGCTCTCGAGTGGAGAGTTGCGCACGCCCTCGAGAATTCCGCAGAAAGTGCAGATGATTAAGGAAGAAGAAGCCCCGCCGCCGATGCCGATGGCGAACGGGGGAGTGGTGGGCGGAGTTCCGGGAGGAGTGCCGGGCGGCCAACTGGGAGGCGTAATCGGCAGCATTATTACGTCGACCAATCGGCTCAATACGCCCAGGTTCATCCCGACGACACCGCAACGGGTACGGATCTCGCAAGGCGTCACCCGGGGATTGTTGATCCGGCGGGTTGAGCCGACTTATCCCACACTGGCGAAAGCGGCCCGAGTGCAGGGGGATGTCGTGTTAAAGGCGATCATCAACACCAATGGCGATATTCAAGACCTGCAACTGGTGAGTGGCCATCCGATGCTGGTGCCGGCGGCGATCGAAGCCGTTCGGCAGTGGAGATATAAGCCGTATCTGCTGAACGGACAGCCGGTCGAGGTCGAGACCACGATTACGGTGATCTTCTCGCTACAGGGTTAGAGGGCGCGGCAGAAGCGCAGAGGAGTGAATTATGGCTGCTGAATACACGTACCGCGTATCAGCCTGGTGGACATCGGGCCGCACTGGCCTGGCGAAATGCGACTCTGCTCCCAACACGATCCATTTCTCCGATGCCCCGGAGCTGGGTGGGCTGGAGGGGCGATGGACGCCGGAGCAGTTGCTGCTGTGCGCGCTGGCGGGATGTTTCACGACCACGTTTCAAGACGTCGCCCGAAGCGTGAAATTCGACTACACCGATCTGGAAGTGGAAGCCGAAGGCGTGGTGCGGCGCAGCAAGGGCGGCTGCAACTTCAGCGAAATCATTTTGCGTCCGCGGTTGACCGTGCATTCCCAAGGGGAATTTGAAGCAGGGCTGGGGCTGCTGCGGAAGGCCAAAGCGCTGTGCCTGATTTCGCGGGCCATTACCGTCCCGCAAACTCTGGATCCGCATGTGGAAGCGCTAAGGTCTCTGCCTGGAGGCTGGCAGGAAGAACCGGCCATGAAGCTGACCGTGTAGAAAAAGCGGCGGAAGGGGGTGAGTATGATGTTTTCCTACAGGCTGGTGCGTCTGATTGAAACTCACGCCGATGCCCTCGCCCGGGGGCTCGAAGAGAAAGTCGAAACCAATTCCGAAATCAGCCATTTTCTTAACAATGTCCCGGCGCACGAACTGAGAGAGCGCGTCTATGAAATCTATCGCCATCTCGGGGAGTGGCTGCTGGGCAAGAACGAACAGGACATTGAGCATCGCTATCGCGAGATCGGTGCCAGGCGGGCGCGGCAACACGTGCCGTTGAGCGAAGTCATTCAAGCAATCGTGCTTACCAAAGAGAATTTGTGGGAATTTCTTAAAAGCGAGGCGGTGGTAGACCGGGCAGTCGAGATCATGGGAGAACTGGAACTGTTGCAGATGCTGGAAATGTTCTTCGACCGGGCGGTTTACTATGCGGCCTTGGGATATGAAGAGCAGCTGGAACACGCGGGAGAACGACGTACTGCCCGCGCAATTTAAGGGGTGGGGAAGATGTCGATGTCGTGGGAGATCGAATACAAAAGCAAGCTAAGAACGGCCGACGAAGCGCTGAAGTGCGTGAGGTCGGGCATGCGAGTTTACATCCAGCCAGGTTGCGCGGAGCCGGAAACGTTGGTGGAGGCGTTGATGCGGCGCGCGCCGGATCTGTTCGACGTGGAAATCGTCCACATGATGACCATGGGCTGCGCGCCGTATGTGGCGCCAGAGATGGCGGGACATTTCCGTCACAACGCCATGTTTATCGGGCCGAACGTGCGCGATGCCATCAATGATGGCCGCGCCGATTACACGCCGATTTATCTTTCCGAAATCGAGGGGCTGTTCGAGAGCGGGTCGATGCCGCTGGATGTGGTCCTGACTTCAGTCTCGCCGCCGGATTCCCACGGATTCTGCAGTTTTGGCGTTGGCGTCGACACCACGCTGACAGCAGCGAAGTGTGCCCGCTACGTGGTTGCGCAGCTGAACGATCAGATGCCGCGGACGTACGGCGACAGTTTTATTCACATCAGCGACATTGACGCCTTCGTAGAATCGTCGCGCCCGCTGTGCGCGGTGAAGCGGCAGCCGGTGAGCGAACTGAACATTGCCATCGCGCGCAACGTGGCAGGACTGATCGAGGACGGATCCGTTTTGCAGACCGGCATCGGCGGCATTCCCGATGCGGTGCTTCCCATGCTGATGGACCGCAGAGATCTGGGGGTCCACAGCGAACTCGTGTCAGACGGCGTGATCCCGCTGATCGAGGCGGGTGTGCTGACTGGCGCGCGCAAGAATTTCAAGCCGCGAAAAATCATTCTTGGATTCGCACTGGGCACGAAGAACCTGTTCAGCTTCATCGATAACAATCCGATTTTTGAATTTCATCCCACCGCGTACTCGAACGATCCGGGATTGATCGCGCGCAACGACAAGATGGTCGCGATCAATTCGGCGTTGGAGGTCGATCTGACCGGGCAAGTGTGCTCGGACTCGATCGGGAACCATTTCTATAGCGGGATTGGCGGGCAAGTGGACTTCATTCGCGGAGCCTCGCGATCGAAAGGCGGGAAGCCGATCATCGCGATTTCATCGACGGCGAAAAACGGGGCTATCTCTCGCATTGTTCCCATGCTTAGTCCGGGAGCGGGCGTCGTAACGTCGCGCGGGCTGATTCGGTATGTAGTCACCGAGTATGGAGTCGCTTATCTGCACGGCAAATCGATTCGCGAGCGGGCGAAATCGCTGATCGAGATTGCCCATCCCAAGTTCCGCGCCGAATTGTACGAATATTGCGAAGGGACGAAGTGGTTGCAACATCCGCAAGCGGCCTTGTCGGCCGCGAAATGAGGAAACATGGCAGCCAATACAGCAGCGAAGGTTCCGCGCGGTAAGGTCACCGTCGATATTGAAGAGTGCAAAGGGTGCGGTTTGTGCGTGGAGTCGTGCCCGCCGAAATGCCTGGAGCTGGCGCCGGAGTTGAGCGCGTATGGAGTGCATCCGGCGCGCTATACGGGCCACGATTGCACGGGATGCGGCATTTGCTTCTATTGCTGTCCGGAGCCGGGTGCGATCACGGTGTATCGGCTGCCGCCTCCACCGAAGGCGGTTCCCGCGGTGGTCTCAGGAGGAGAACATGCGGCAGCTCTGTAAAGGCAACGTGGCGGTCATCAAAGGTGCGCTGCTGGCGGGGTGCAAAGCGTACTACGGATATCCCATTACGCCGGCCAGCGAAATTGCGGAAGCGGCGGCGCTGTATCTGCCAGAAGTCGGGGGAACGTTTGTGCAGGCCGAGAGCGAAGTCGCGTCGATCAACATGGTGTATGGAGCGGCGTCGGCGGGCATTCGTGTGATGACGGCGTCATCGGGACCGGGCCTGAGCCTGATGCAGGAGGGGATTTCGTATCTCGCGGGCGCTGAGCTGCCGTGCGTGATTGTCGATGTGATGCGCGGCGGGCCGGGGCTGGGCAACATCGCTCCAGAACAGAGCGATTATTTCGCCATGGTGAAGGGCGGAGGCCATGGCAACTACCGCAATTTCGTGCTGGCTCCCGCCTCGGTGCAGGAGATGGCGGAGTTGACGATTCTCGCCTTCGAGCTTTCCGATCTGTATCGCAATCCGGCGATCGTCCTGACCGACGGCTTTGTGGGACAGATGATGGAGCCGCTCGATCTCGAGTATCGCGAGATTCCGGCTCCCGAGAAATCCTGGGCGGTGAAGGGAACTGCGGAAACGCGCAAGAACATGGTCACATCGATTTTCCTGGAATGTGACGACCTGGAAAATCATCAGCGGCAGATGGAAGCGAAGTACATCCGGGCGCAAGAACGGGAGACGCGCTGGGAGGAATACCGCACCGAAGACGCCGATGTGCTGGTGGTCGGATTCGGCATCGTTTCGCGCGTGCTGCGCTCAGCGGTCGATCTGGCGCGACAGCAGGGAATCAAGGTGGGATTGTTCCGTCCGATCAGCCTGTGGCCGTTTCCGGCGAAAGAGCTGGCGCGCACCGCGTTGCACATCGAAAAAATTCTGGTCGTTGAACTCAGTAATGGCCAGATGGTGGAAGATGTCCGCCTGGCGGTGGAAGGGAAGCGGCCAGTCGAGTTTTATGGGCGAGTGGGCGGAAATGTACCAAGCGTAGAAGAGTTGCTGGCGAAGATTGAAGAGCAAGTGGCATCGGCCGTCTGACAATTGGCATCCGGCGTCCGCAGTCCGGCTTCCGGAAGCCGAAAAGGAAACCGACTATGGCAGAGCGCGCAAATTTGCTAGAAACACCGGCCAGCAGCAACGGCTATGAGGTCGCGCATTCGAAGTCAGAAGTCTTCTATCCGGAGTATGAACGCAAGACCGACCTGAAGCACCAGACGCATTATTGTCCGGGCTGTGGGCACGGCGTGGCGCACAAGCTGGTGGCAGAGGCGCTGGAAGATCTGGGACTGCAGGACAAGACGATCCTCGTGAGCCCGGTCGGCTGCTCCGTTTTTGCCTACTACTACTTCGATGTGGGCAACGTTCAAGTGGCGCATGGCCGCGCTCCGGCGGCAGCGACGGGACTGAAGCGCGCGTGCCCCGACAAGATTGTGATCGCGTACCAGGGCGACGGCGATCTGGCGGCCATCGGAACCGCGGAGATTGTCCATGCGGCGAATCGCGGCGAAAAGATCACGGTCTTTTTCGTCAACAATGCGATCTATGGAATGACCGGCGGCCAGATGGCTCCGACGACGCTGGTCGGACAAAAGAGCACGACTTCGCCATGGGGCAGGCGTCCGGTAAACGAAGGATTTCCGCTGCATATGTGCGAATTGCTGTCGTCGCTCGAAGCGCCGGTGTACATCGAGCGGGTGGCGCTTTCCGACAACAAGAACATCATGAAGGCGCGGCGAGCGGTGCGGCGGGCGCTGGAGATCCAGCGCGACGGTTTGGGATTTTCATTCGTCGAGATTTTGTCGCCCTGTCCGACGATCTGGGGCAAGGATCCCGTCGATGCGCGGCGCTGGGTGGCCGAGCAGATGATCCCGAATTTTCCGCTGAATGTGTTTCGTGATCGCAAGGTAGAAATACCGACGAACAACGAGCCTCCGCAGAAAACGGTGGCCGAGTTGGTGGGCGGGGAACGCGCTTCTGGCAGCGAAGTTGCGCCGAAGCGGCATCATCATTTCAAGGAGCTGGGCATCAAGATCGCGGGATTCGGCGGGCAAGGCGTGCTCCTGCTCGGTCAACTCCTGGCTGAGATGGGCATGCAAGAAGGGCTGGAAGTGAGCTGGCTGCCTTCTTATGGCCCCGAGATGCGGTCGGGCAGCGCGCACTGCCATGTGTGCCTGTCGAAGGAGCGGATCGGCTCGCCGCTGATCTCGAAGCCGGACGTGCTGATTGCGATGAATGAATTCTCACTGCGGAAGTTTGCAGCGCAGGTTGCGCCGGGAGGCATCATCATCTACGGGCGCGAGCAGGTGCCCGAGGACTTCAGCGCGACGCAGGCACAGATCGTATGCATTCCGGCGTCGGAAATTGCCGACAAGATCGGGTCGGCAAAGGTCGCGAACGTGGTGATGCTTGGCGCGCTGCTGGAAGAGACCGAGTGCCTATCGCCGGCGACCGCGATGAGCGTTCTCGAAGCCAAGGTCAAAAAGACAGCGCTCCTGGAACTCGATCGCAAGGCGCTCGATGCGGGACGAGTGTACATCGACCACACCGTCGCGGTGGGCGCGGTTACGCAGGCGGATGGGTTCGCGCAGTAGGGCAGAGCCACCGCCCCTCAGCGGCTAAAGCCGCTTTTCTAAATTCCCGTTTGCGCGGCCCTGAAGGGCCGCTCTTTCACGAAGGCATTCTTCCACGAAGGCATTCTTCCACGAAGGCACTCTCTCACGAAGGCACTCTTTCACGAAGGCACTCTTCTACGAAGTCGATCTTCCCCGAAGTCATGACGTGAAAAATTCCGGCGTGATCTCGCCAGTTCACGCGCACCTTAGGTCCCGTAATCCGAACGGGCCGGGCTGTGGCAATCCCGCGGTGATCTGCTGTGGGGTGAACATTCTTGTGGGCATGAGATCGGATGGTAGCTCGTCACAGGGAAATGGCGGCTCGACGACGCCTTCTGCCAGAATTCGTACTTGCGCCTTCGCTACGAGCGGGACTTTCATTGTCCATTCAAATAGCTGCGCCAGTAATTGATGGAACCACACCGGTGCGGGGAAGATCACGACTTTTCGTCCCAGGACGGAAGCAACCCGGCGGGCAGCATCGCTCAGATACAGTTGCTCGGCACCCGTGACCGCGATTGTCTTTTTTGAGATTCGGCCCTCCACCAACGCAGCTCTCATGATGTGAATCAGATCGTCGATGGCAAGCGGACGAATGGCTTTCTGGCGGAAGCCGACTGTGGCGAGGAAGGGTAACGTGTAGAACGAGTGGCTGAGGTGATCGAGCATGTGATCGCCGCGCCCGTAGACCATTCCGGCCTTGATGATGGTGTAGTCCAGCCCAGAATTCCTGACGATTTCTTCCGCCGCCCACTTGGATTCGTGGTAGGGAGAGCCGCAATTGGGACGAGCGCGCAGAAAGCTCATCAACGCGATCCGTCGCACGGCGGATTGCAGACACGCGTCGACGACATTCTTAGTGCCCTCGATGTGCACACGCTGAAACGTTTGCGAGGCGATTTCGCGATTGATGCCGGCACAGTGCGCTACGGCCTCGCATCCCGCGAATGCTCTGGCGAGGGCGGCCGGATCGGAAAGGTCGCTGGCTGCGCGGGTGACCGAGCCTGGTCCCGGCAACGGCCCGTCCTCTTTGCGCTCGCCCCTTGCCAACAACAGCACATCGTGTCCATCGCGGACCAGGCTGGCCGCGAGATGACGGCCCACAAAGCCGGTTCCACCCGTGATCGCGATTCTCATGTTTTGCTCCGTTTCGCCCGGCGTCTATAGAAAAGCTGCGTTGGGCAGACAGCACTCAAAAAATCGCCTACGGTATTGGCGATCTGCTCGGGCTCGAGACGATAAAAGATGCGATTGGCATCGCGGCGCTCAGAGATCAAGTCGGCGCTTTTCAGAATGGCCAGGTGGCGGGAGATCGAGGGTCCGGAGATGGAAAAGCGGGACGCGATTGCCCCGGCGGTGAGTTCACCGCCTTTGAGGTCCTGCAGAATCTGCCGGCGGGTAGGGTCGGCCAGCGCGCGAAAGATGCGAGAAGCGGCCCGCATGTTTCTATATTAGCTAGGTTGCTAAATAGCGTCAAGTATAAAGTATAAAGGCTTGCCTGTGTGTTGGGACGGCTGGTAAGGACGAGTGGCGCGCAGAGGCTCTAGACGCCTCCCTCGGTGCCGGTGGTTCGCCTTTGGGTTTCGCTGGAGACGCGGTCGCGTACCCGGTCGCCGATGTCCTGCACTTTGTTCCTCATGTTGCTGCGGAGTTCCTCTCCGCTGGTGGGGGCAAGCAGCATGCCGGCGCCGACGCCAACGCCCACTCCGGCGGCAAACAGCAGAATGTGGCGCAGGGTGTGATCCTCACCGTAAATGATGTCGTGTCCGCGATCGGCGATATCGGACAGACGATCGGAAACGCGGTCGGCGTGGTCGGACACGTGGTCGCGCAGATTGGAACTGGCGGAATCGAATTGGTCGATGACGTACATGGCGGTGCGTAGGATTGATCTCAGATATTTGTTCACAGTACTCCTCCGTGAGGTGATTCAGGGTTGATCGATCAGAAACAGATGTGACGCAAGATGGTTCCCGTCGAACATTGCGCCGCGGGGTTGATGAGTGCGAGACAAAAAAACTCCCTCGAACTTAGTGTGCATCGGGGAGGAATTAGGATGCCTCGAAATGAACGAATGTTTGTGGCAGGCGGATCTGGGGGTTGCGGAACCAGGGTCATGCTTAAAATCCGACCAGGACAGGCTCCGGCTCCAAATGCACTCCCCAGATTTCTTCCACACGCTGCTGGATTTCGTTCTTGAGTGCGACGATGTCGGCCGCATGTGCGCTGCCACGATTCACGATGGCGAGGGTGTGTTTGCTGGAAATGGCGGCTCCTCCAGAGCCATAACCTTTGCGGAAGCCGGAGTGCTCGACCAGCCAGGCGGCGGAAACTTTTCTTTGCAAGTCGAGGGCGGGATAGCTCGGAACAACCAAGCCGCGCTCCTTGGCGCGCCGCTCCAGGTCGAGATGCTGGGCTTCAGAGACAACGGGGTTCTTGAAGAAAGACCCAGCACTTTTTGCGTCGGGATCTCCGGGAACGATCAGCATGCCTTTCCGAGCGCGAATGTGGCGGACGGCCTCGCGAGTTTCGGCGAGTGACGGCTTGGTTTCGCGTCCGGCAAAGTGCCGCTGCAGATCGGCGTATTCGATGCGCGGCTGGCCGCCGGGAGCAAGCGCAAAAGTCACGCGCAGGATGATGAAGCGATCCCGTTCGCTGGTGTTGAAAATGCTGGTGCGATATCCGAAGCCGCAGGCCTCGCGGCAGAGTTCGCGAACCTGGCCGTCTTTGCGATCGAGCACTTCCACCGATTCGACGGTCTCGCTGACTTCCTGTCCGTAGGCGCCGACGTTTTGTACCGGCGTGGCGCCGGCAGTTCCGGGAATGCCGCTCAGGCACTCGACTCCCGCACATTGGGCGCGGACCATCTCGGAAACAAAACGGTCCCAAGACTCTCCGGCGCCGACCACAAATCGCATGCGTCCGTGCTCGTCTTCGTCTTCGCCCTGGGCTTCGATTCCACAGATGGCGATTTTCAGGGCCAATCCCGGCCATCCAGCATCAGAGACGAGAAGATTGCTGCCGCCGCCCATCACGAATAATCGCAAGTCACGCGCACGAGCCAAGGCCACAGCGTCGTGCACTTCGTCGGCCGTGTTCGCCTCGACGAAGTAGCGCGCCGGCCCTCCCACATTGAGGGTGGTCAAAGGCGCGAGCGGAATGTTTTCTAGCAGTTGCACAATCCGTCAATATACACAGGGCCGCTGAAGTCCGCATATGGGCTGCAATCATTACAGGCGACTGATTCACTCTCGCTCTTTCTATTGACGGCGCTTGCGGCGAGGTGTACCGTCCGCTCGTGGAAATTTCTAACAGACAGGAGGCTGCTATGCAGCGCAAGATCTTTGGGGCCATGTTTGCGGTCGTGTTGCTCGGGACTCTTGTTCTCGCGCAGGCGCAACCGGCTGGCGACGACTACCTGGACGTGTTTACGGTGCAAGTGAAACCAGAGAAGCGCGCCGACTTTGACTCGATTGCCAAGAGGATCGCGGCGGCAAACCGGCAAAACAATGGCGACACCTGGATAGCCATGGAAACAACCTATGGGCCCAGCAATCGCATAACGTTTGTCAGTCAGCGTCGGGGTTATGCGGATGTCGAAACGGCAATGGGAACTTTCGCGAACGCTCTGCAGAAATCGATGGGGAAAGCGGGCGCGGACAAGTTGTTGCAAGACTTCAACCAGTGCATCACCAATTCCCGTTCTGAGATCCGCCGGCGGCGGTGGGACCTTAGCAGCAACGGTCCGACCGACGCGGCGGCTTATGCCCGGCTGATCTCTGAGTCACGGTGGCTGCGCACGACCGCGGTTCATGTTCGTCCGGGACAAGTGGCGGCGTTTGAGGACATGCTGCGCGATCTGAAGACTGCGCGGGAAAAGACGTCTCCGCCGCAGACCGTGTTTGTGTCGCAAGCGGTCGCCGGGCAGGATGGTACCGTTTTCTATGTGACCAGCCTGCAGAAAAACCTGGGGGCGTTCGATAATATGCCGTCGATGCCGCAGATGTTAGGCGACGAGGGCTATGCCAAGTTTCTCAAGACCAATGCAGAAACGGTTTCAGGAACGGAAGCGGTGATCAACCGATTCGTGCCCGAAATCAGCAATCCGCCCGAAGAAGTTTTGGCACTCGCGCCGGATTTCTGGAAGCCGATGTCGACCTCCGGCGGCGTGAACGCCAAGGGGAAGACCGCGAAAGGCGCGGCGGTGAATGCAGCGGAGACCAGCAAGATGAACAACAAAGAGCAAAAGCCGTAGACTGGATTTTCCCCTCCCGGTGGAGGCCGTGGGTCCGAAAGACTCACGGCCTTTTTGTTGTTCTGGATTTTCGATCCAAACATGACCGCATTGTGAAAATGCATAGGCCGGGTCGGTGATATGGTAGAGATAGATTTCAAGAGAGAAGAGGGTTGAAACCGATGCCGATGTATCCGGAAATTATGGTGATGCCTATGCGCGAGGAGTTGACGCGCCTGGGAATTCAGGAACTGCGGACCGCAGACGATGTCGATCGTGCGCTGAAAGATCAGCCCGGATCCAGGCTGGTGGTGGTGAACTCGATCTGTGGATGCGCAGCAGGACGCATGCGTCCTGCGGTGCGCCTCGCGCTGGAACAGGGCTCACGCCCCGATTACGCCTATTCGGTTTTTGCGGGGCAGGACCGCGAAGCTACAGAACGGGCGCGCAGCTATTTCACCGGACAGTTGCCGTCCTCACCGTCGATCGCAATTCTGCGCGACGGACAGCTGGTTTTTATGATGCCACGCCGGGACATCGAAAGCCGCGAGGCTCCGGCGATTGCGGCCGATCTGCGGGCAGCGCTGGACCAGTTCTGCGGGAAGCCGGCCCAAGTCTGATTCCGTCATTCCGCGCAATGGAATTCTTCCGAACTTACTTCCTGCGCTGCTCCGCGGCCTACTGTTTCGATTTACAAAAGACTTTTATCGCAGAGGCCGCGGAGAGAATCCGCAGAGATCGCGGAGAGAATTGTGGGCGGGAACATGCGAATTACTCAGCCGGGTCGGATGGCAGCGCGATCGTGAAAGCAGATTCCTCGCACGTCCTCGCCGCTTCGCGGCTACGGGTGGCTCGGAATGACAAGCCATCTTAACTACTTTCCGCGATTTCCAATCATGAATGCCTTGACCACGATCCCGTTCGGTTGCAACCCAACCGGAATCATCGTCAGCAGCGCATACTCGCCCGGTTCCAGCTTCCGTGGCGTGCGTTTCTGAATGACGGTCACGTCTCCGGATTGCGTATCGAGCACCAGGAGATAGTGTTGATCGGGGGTGAGCGCCAGCGCGTCGGGATGACTGCCTACTGGCAGCGTTGCAATTCTTCGCCCGACGTCGATGTCGTAGACGGCCACGCTATCGGAGCCGAAATTGCTGACGAAGAGCCGCGAGTTATCGAGGGTGACGACGCCGTGCGACGGATGCTGGCCGATCAGCGTGCTGCTGCCGACCTCGTCGTTGCCGGTCTCGATGATGGAAATGCTGTCGGCGTCGAAGTCGCAGACGATCAACTCGCCGCCGTCGGGCTTCACCGCAAGACTCACCGGGGTGCGTCCGACGTCGAGCAAGGCCAGCACGTGATCATGCTTCAGATCAATCGACGCGACCTGGGAAGACCCTGAGCACGTAACGAACGCCTTCGTCGAATCGGGCAGGATGGCGATGTCCTCGGGTTGCTGGCAGACGGGCAGAGTGGCGCGCACGCGCAGCAGCTTCGCATCCATGATGGAAATTGTGTTGTCGCCGCGGTTGCTTGTGACAACGGTGGTGCCATCGGGTGAAACCTTTGCCAGCCCGGGAGAAGCGCCGACGCGAACGTTGCCCATCACGGTGCGCCGTTCCAGATCAATCACGCTGACGTTGTTGGAAGCAGAATTGGCGACGTAGGCGCGGCGGCCGTCTTCGGAAACATCAATGAAATAGGGGCGGCCATGAACCCCGATGGTGGCAACGAGCGCATTGCGTTCGGCGTCGATCACGCTGACGTTGTTGGAGCCAGCGTTGACCACATAGATTTCATTTTTCTTGCTGTTGGCCGCGATGCCGGTGGGATCGATGCCGACCGGAATGGTCACTGCCGGCTCGAACGTACGCAGATCAATGACGCTGACCGTATTGCTCTTGCCGTTGGTGACATAGGCATATTCGCGAAAGGCTGGGCCGTAGTCGGGGAAAGGCTCTTCGCGGAAATACCACCATCCCAGCGCCGCCAGGATGGGGAGCAGGACGAGGATGAGAAGAAGTTTTCTCAACGTGACGAGGGCTCGCGAGATGATGTTGCGAGAAAAAGAAAGATTAGCAGAAGAAGGGTGAGCGGGTGCGGCATCCTAACCGCGCTTTTTGCGGTTAGGAGAGGGATTTTGACTTCTTCTCACAGACCAGACGTTGCCCTGAGGCTCAAGGGCCTTGCGTGCGGCTTGCAGTTCACGATACCAGGCTCGCGCCTCCTCAGGGGAGAGCTCGACTCCGCGGAGAGCCTTTGCCAGGTCCCGGCCGAAGCAAATCTTCTGACCGTCTTCGCGACCGACGCTACCGCGAGACGATTTCTTCGCGTCGCTGGTACTCTTCTTCACTAGATCAAGGTAACAGAGGCAACGCATTTTCAGCGTCTGCTTGTCGCTCCTACCGTCTCTCTCACCCCGATCTCCGGCACGGTGCGGCCCACCACCGCTGCGATCTGGCGCACCTGGACCATCAACTCGTCGAACTGGTCGGGGAAGAGCGACTGGATGCCGTCCGAAAGCGCTAGATCCGGCTCGTTGTGGACTTCGACAATCAGTCCGTCGGCGCCGACGGCTACGGCCGCGCGCGACAGCGGAGTGACTTTGTTGCGCTTGCCGGTGCCGTGGCTGGGATCGACCAGAATCGGCAGATGGCTCAGGCGTTGCACTGCTGGCACGATGCTCAGGTCGAGCGTGTTGCGCGTGTGGTCGGCGAAGGTACGCACGCCGCGCTCGCACAGTGCCACGTTGTAGTTGCCCTCGCTGAGAATGTATTCCGCCGCCATCAGCAACTCTTCAAGCGTGGCTGACATGCCGCGCTTGAGAAGGATCGGTTTGGGGGCGCGTCCGGCGCGCTTGAGCAAGGAAAAATTCTGCATGTTGCGCGCGCCGATCTGGATTACGTCGGCCCACTCTTCCACCAGGTCGAGCGACTCGTTGTCGATCGCCTCGGTGACGATCTTCATACCGAACTGCTGGCGAATGTCCGCCATGATGCGCAGCGCTTCCTCGCCGAGTCCCTGGAATGAATACGGCGATGTGCGCGGCTTGTAGGCGCCGCCGCGGAAAAACTGCGCTCCGGCGCGATGCACGCGCTCAGCCACGGCGAAGGCCTGGTCATGGTTCTCGATGGCGCAGGGTCCGGCAATGATGGCGAGTCCGTTGCCGCCGATGGTGGCCGCGGTGCCGGGAAAACGGATCACCGTGTTGTCCTGCTTCATGTCGCGGCTGACCAGTTTGTAGGGCTTCGAGACCTGGATGACTTCCTGCACGCCCGGCATCTCTTCGAGCGTGCCCTGCTCGACTTCGCCGCGATTGCCGGTGATGCCGATCGCCGTGCGCGTCGCGCCCGGCATGGGATGCGGGCGGTATCCGAGCATCTCGATTTTTTCGCAGACGGCGCGCACCTGCTCTTCGGTGGCGTGCGATTGCATGACGACTAACATAGGTTTACCTTCAAAGCTGATCTGCGGGACTAGGACTTGCCTGGACGAGAGACTGCGGCTTTGTCGGCTGCACGACGGGCCGCGCTGATTAAGTTTATCGTGGCCTAACCTGCACCGCAAACGGAGCAATGTGCATGGGCTCACGCTATGAGCCATCTTTAGGGAGATCCTTCGCTGCGCCTGGTGAAAACGGCTTCGCTCAGGATGACGCCAGACGGCGATGTATCTATGGTCAGGCCGCCAAGGCCTTCCTTAAGCTCGAACACATAGATGCTGGCGCGATCTCCCCAAAGATGTTCGGGATAGCTGCCGATGTCCGGGGCGGGCACACGATCGACGAGTTGATATCCGGTGTGTGCGAAGTCCCATCCCCAGTTCAAGAACGATTCGTTCTCGACCAAGGTCGCTTTCCAGCCCCAGGAGCGCTCGTCGTCCACGTAGAGCAGAAATCGCGGGCGCGCGTTTTCGAGCTCACGTTTGAAATCGGTCTGCATTTTCGAGGCGAAGGGCTGGCGCTCCATCAGCGGATACATATAGAGAAAGCTGCTGGTGCAGCGCAGGTGCGTGTAGAAGCAGACTTCGGGCTCGGAGCCGATGATGCCGATCTGGTCCTGTGGCGTCGCGCGATGCGCAATGAGATCGGCGACGGTCGCGGCGTCGGCGTACGGCTGGTCGTAGTGAGTTTTGCGGCTAAGCGAGTCGGGATCGAGACGGAAGAAGGCCGTCCACTGCGAGTGAACGGAAATGATGTACACGATGAGGAAGTAGGCGATCGGGACGAGCGCTAGCCGCCTAAGGTCTAGTCTGTACAACTCGTGCCAGGCGCTCTCGACGGCGAGCCCCATGCACAAGGCGGCGGCGGGAAACAGCACGATGTAGTAATGCGGACGGAAATATAGTCCCGGCACGACGGCAAGCACGGAGATCAGAAAAAATCCGGCCACGCAGCCGCCGTGCTGACGCGCTAAGCGGCTCCAGAGCGGAGCCGTCAGACCGACGAGCGCAATTTCCCAGAGCGCGAATGGGCGCACCGCCCACTCGAACGTGAAATTGAAAAGCTTCCAGCCTTCGGAGAGATCGTTGATCGCGCCGTACTGGCGGGCGTAGGTCCATGTCCAAAACCAAAAATTCGAGAAAACCCCGGCACGCCATAGCCACAGACAAGTGAGCGCGTAGGGCAAAGCCGTGCCGACCACAAGTGCTGAGCCGCGGCTGACAACATTCTTGCGCTCGAGACCTCGCTTCCATTCGAGATAGAGCCAGTAGCATCCGGCGAAAAACGCGAATAGGATTCCTGGCTGCTTCATCAGGAATGACAGGCCGAAGGCGATGCCGCTGGCAAAAAACAGACCTGTTCGTCCATGTTCGATGGCAAAAAGCAGGAGCAGAATTCCCGCCAGTGCGGCGAGCACGACGAAATGCGTGGCATGTCCGTCAAGGCCCAGCACCGCAGGTCGTGCGGCCAGAAAAGCATAAGTCGCGCCGGCAATGCTTCCGGTCATCGGCCCGTAAAGACGCTTTCCGAGCAGGAACAATAAAAATGCCGCGGCGGTCGTCACCACAGTCATACCCAAGCGAATGCCAGAGGCGCTCTCGCCGAACACGGCCATGATCGCGGCGTAGCCCATGTAGGTGCCGGGGAGCTTCATGTTGGCCGCGAGCTTGTAGGGCGGAATGCCTTCAAGCATGAGCTGCCCCATGTAGGCGTACTCGCCTTCATCCCGCTCGAGCGGCATGGTCCGCGAACGAAACCGGACAAATGCGAAAAATATCAGCGCCGCAACCAAGAAGACGTAACACCAACGGCGGAAACGAGCAGAAGAGGCCGCCGAATTCGTAGCTACGCTTCGCGCCTCGGCTGGAGCTGTCAGGACTTCATTCATGGTTCGAGCTTCATGGTTCCAGGTTCGAGCACATCCCCCGGATAGACCCACAGGCCGAGAGTTAGTGTATGGGCTTCCGACAAAGCTTTCCAACTCCCGGTAAGATCGTCAGAGCGAAAGCCAACTTTTCATGCCTCGTTCGATGGCCCAGGAACAAGACATACTGAAGCATCGGCCGCCGAGACGGCCGCCACGGCTGACCTCGCGCCGCATCGGCATTCACACCTCGGCCGCGGGAGGCCCGCAGAATGCGGCGGAGCGGGCCTATCGCCTGGGATGCAATACATTCCAGATGTTTTCTTCGAGTCCGCGGCGGTGGGCGCCCTATGAGCTTGGCGAGTTGCAATGCGCGGAGATGAATCGGCTGCGCGCACAATACGATCTCAAGCCCCTGGTCATTCATACAAACTATCTCATCAATATGGCCAGTACGAATGATCTCTTCCTGCACAAATCGATGCAGGCGTTTCGCGGAGAAATAGAGCGCGCGCTGGCCTTGTGTGCGGACTATCTTGTTCTGCATCCCGGATCGTTTCGCGGGGCCGACCGCGAGCAGGGACTGCTTCGCACGGCCGCCGCAATCGCAGCGTCTACGCAAGAGCTCGATCTGGCCAAGGGTGGGCTGACGATCCTGATCGAGAACACGGCCGGAGCGGAGTTCTCATTGGGCGCGAGCTTCGAGCAGGTGGCGGAGGTGCTTGACCGGCTGCGGGGCATGGTGCCGGTGGGCGCGTGCATCGACACATGCCACACGCACGTCGCGGGCTACGACATCGTAAGTGAGGAAGGTTTGTATCAGACGCTGCAACATCTCGACGCCACCATCGGCCTCAGCCAGGTGAAAGTCTGGCATTGCAACGATGCCAAGGCGGCGCGCGGATCGAAGCTCGACCGGCATCAGCACGTCGGGAAGGGAACTATCGGCAAAGAAACTTTTCGGATGCTGCTGAATGATCTGCGACTCGCCCACGCGGCGTTTATTGCAGAAACTCCCATTGACAACCCGGGGGACGATCGCAGGAATGTGGTGGCGCTGAAAAAACTTGTTCGGAGCTGAATACAAATCAGACTCGATGTCATCCTGAGCGAGGATTGATCGCTGCGCAGCAACCGTCAACCGCAGTCGAAGGACCCCGTGCTTGCCAGCGTCGTTTCTGGCTTTCACAGGAATTCGTACGTCAGATAGTGGGTCATCGTGACCCAGGGAAGCGCTGATTGCGTCTGCGAAGCAAAACGGAACAAGCGGAAGCAGTGGAAGAATTTCCTCCCGAAGCCGCTGCTGGCGCCCAGTTGCATGGGGTCCTTCGCTTCGCTCAGGATGACAAAACGAAAAGGGGGAACTGAATCAGAGTTTCCCGGGCAGAATTTCTCCAGGCGTCGCGAAGGATCCCCCCTCAACGCGTCGACTCGCGGAAGACCTGCAAAGTCGCGCCGACAAGTGAATACTCCCCACTTCGAGCCATTCGCGGCCACACACTTCTGAGGTATCCTTTTCCCAAATATGCGTGGGCCGCTGATCCCGTGGTTATTGAGCCAGCCGCTATTTTGGGCGGTGCTGGGAGTCATCTTCGGGCCGGTATTCTTCCTCCGAGGATTCCGTCTGCTGCAGCGCAAGCGGCTCATCATGGACATCCCAAGCTCAAGCGTTCGTGGCGCGGCCATGGGGCCGGTCGAGCTCCACGGCAAAGCGGCCGGCCCTTACACGATTGTGGCGCCGGCGAGTCAAACCGATTGCCTCTATTACCGCATGTTCGTCGAAGCCAATCCGGAGGGCGATCTGCGCCACAAGGCGGGGGAGTTATGCGCGCCTCTCTTTCTCGACGACGGCACGGGCAAGGTGATGATCTTTCCGGAAGGCGCGGAGCTGCAGATTCCGAATTCGTCCGAGCGCACCGACTACGTGGAGGTCGCTTTGGCTGCCGCGACGCGATCGGCTGCCGGCCGCCCGGAATTCTCGCAGGAGTACTGTATCCGGCCGGGGGACGAACTCTTTCTGCTTGGCACATTGCAGGAGAATCCGTGGGCGAAGCGCAATCCCATGGCGGAAACCAGCGAACTGTCGCGCATCGGACCAGGATTTGTGAGTCAGGCCGAGGCCGACATCATGGAGCATGCGGCTTGTCCCGCGCTCGATCCCGCGCTGCCCGCCGGGGTGGCGGTCGCCTCGCCGGAAGAATTCGATCTTCATCCGCCTGTGATCCTGATGAAGGGCGCCGGCCCGTTCGTTATTTCAACCAGAAGCCAGCGGGAGGTTGTGGCGCGGCTGCATTGGAAGTCGCTGCTTTACATCTGGGGAGGCCCAGCCGCAGCATTGTGGGGACTCTGGGAAATCCTGACAAAGGGGAAAGCCATCGGCCTGTTTCCGGGAAATCCTTAATCAGGTGCTAGTTCGTCACGGACATTGCGTGCAAAGCGGGCCTAAGAGCTTTGTATTGCCCCTCCGGGGCTTGCTCGCCAATCTGCGACGTACCCAGGGCTAAAGCCCTGGGCTATATTCTTCCGCCCCTAACGGGGCAGGGACATACTCTACCGTCCGTATGCGAGGCTGTGCCCACGGTTTCGCCACTCTTCCTTATTCCGCCTTCCATTTGTAAAATCGGAAGACTACCGAGACTTGCTGCCTCAATGTCTGCCGACGACAATTCGGAAACTGCGACTGTGGATCGCAGCGATCGTCCTAGCGAAGATCGTCCTAAAGACGAGCGCTATGATGCGCAGCGCATCGAGACGAAATGGTTCGAGCGCTGGCAAAGCGATCCCTCGCTCTACGCCGCCGAGCGCGACTCGAAGAAAAAGAAGTACTACGTTCTCGAGATGTTGCCGTATCCCTCGGGCGTGTTGCATATGGGGCACGTGCGCAACTACTCGATTGGCGACGCGCTGGCGCGCTACATGTGGATGAACGGCTACAACGTGCTACATCCCATGGGATGGGACTCGTTCGGCTTGCCCGCTGAGAACGCCGCCATCGCGAACAATACTCCGCCTCGCCAATGGACCCTGGGCAACATCGCCAACATGAAGGCGCAGATGAAGCGCATTGGCTTTGCCTATGACTGGTCGTGCGAGGTGACGACCTGCCTTCCCGATTATTACCGCTGGAACCAGTGGTTCTTCTTGAAGCTCTACGAGCGCGGACTCGCGTATCGGAAGAAGAGCAAAGTTAACTGGTGTCCGAAGTGCGCCACCGTGCTGGCCAACGAGCAAGTGGTCAACGGATGTTGCTGGCGCCACGAAGACACGCTGGTCGAGCAGCGCGAGTTAGAGCAGTGGTTCTTGCGGATCACGAACTATGCCGATGAGTTGCTTCGCGATCTCGACAAGCTCGGCGGGTGGCCGGAGAAAGTGCGCACCATGCAGCGCAACTGGATCGGCCGCAGCGAAGGCGCGCTCGTTGACTTCAAGCTCGACAGCGGGGACGAAGCACCAAAAGTCAAAATCAGTGTTTTCACCACGCGCATCGACACGATTTATGGCGCGACTTCAATCCAGCTTGCGCCCGAGCATCCCATTGTGGCGGAGTTGACTTCGTCAAGTCCTGACTTGCGCGCCAAGGTCGATCAGCTCATCGCCGAGCAGCGCAAAGCAAAAGAAAAGGGCGATATCGGCGAGATTGAAAAGCACGGTGTCAACACCGGGCGCTATGCGGTCAATCCGTTCAACGGCGAGAAGGTTCCGATCTGGGTGGCGAACTACATCCTCATGGACTACGGCACTGGCGCGATCATGAGCGTGCCGGCGCACGATGAGCGCGACTACGACTTCGCCAAGAAGTACAAGCTGGAAATTCGCCTCGTGATTTTGCCCATTGCAAACGATCCTGAGGAAACGATTGCCGAGCCTCCACTTCCGTTCCTCGGACACGATGGGATGCTCATCAACTCCGGCCCATTCTCCGGACTTGAGTGTGATGCAGCCATTAAGAAGATGTCTGAGTATGCGGAAAAATATCGTTTTGGCAAAGCGACCGTGACCTATCGCTTGAAAGATTGGGGCATCTCCCGCCAGCGCTACTGGGGCACTCCGATTCCCATGCTGTATTGCGAAAAGGACGGCATCGTTCCCGTGCCCGAGAAAGAACTGCCGGTCATCCTTCCGGAGAACATCGAGATCACGTTGGCGGGCGGCTCGCCACTTGGACGCGTGCCGGAGTTCGTAAACGCGACTTGTCCGAAATGCGGCGGCCCGGCGCGCCGTGAGACCGACACGATGGACACGTTCGTCGATTCGTCGTGGTATCCGTACCGATACACCGATGCGCACAATGATCGCGCACCCTTCGACAAGAAGATCGTCGATTACTGGTTCCCCATCGATCAGTACATCGGAGGCGTCGAGCACGCCATTTTGCATTTGATGTACATGCGCTTCTGGACCAAATTCATGCGCGATATGGGTTTGGTCGCGAATGACGAACCTGCGGAGCGCTTGTTCACGCAGGGCATGGTGATCAAAGATGGCGCGAAGATGTCGAAGAGTTTGGGAAACGTAGTATCTCCCGACGAGATGGTGGCACGCTACGGCGCGGATGCCGCGCGCATGTACAGCTTGTTCGCCGCGCCTCCAGACCGCGATCTCGACTGGCAGGATTCCGGAATTGAGGGGATCCAGCGCTTTCTGGGACGCGTGTACCGATTCATCGTGCGCAACGCGAAGCCCAAGGATCCGGCGTGGCGCGCAGCGGTTCCGGCCGATTTGCCGCCGGCGGCCCGCCAAATTCAACGCAAGCTGCATCAGACGATCAAACGCATTACCGATGATTTCCAGGGACGCTGGCACTTCAACACCTGTATTTCGGCGATCATGGAACTGGTGAACACGTTGTATGGCGCGGAGGAGGCAATCGGCCGGGGCATAGTCCCGATGCCTTTGTTGGCGGATGTGCAGCGCAACCTGGTTTTGTTGCTCGCGCCTTTTTCGCCGTATCTTGCGCATGAGCTTTGGGAGATGCTCGGCGAAACTTCGACTTTGCTCAAAGCGCCGTGGCCCAAGTACGATCCTGCGCTGGCCAAGGAAGAGGAGATCGTGATTCCGGTGCAGGTCAATGGCAAGCTTCGCGGAACAATTGTCGTTGCCGCCGACTCAGACGAACCGTTCGTCATTGAGCGCGCGCTCTCCGATGAGAAGGTGAAGCGCTTTCTCGCGGGCAAACAGATCGTGAAGAGAATCTACGTTCCTGGAAAGCTCGTGAACATCGTGGTGCGATAAGGAGTCGTGCCAGCCTGCTACCCAGGGGGGCGCGAAGGTTTTCCCTGACAAGCCAGAAAATATGAACGGGTTTTCGCCTGTGTTGCAAGGCGTTCAGGACCCGCTCCGCTCCGGTTGTCCTCCTGCGAACATCTCACTTGGCCAGTTTTCAGGAAATGCGCCCACCTGCAAATTGTGCAAAAACGTGACGAACACGTGACAATTCACCCTGCGCAGAAAAGTAGGATTTCGCTCTGTAGCGAGCCAGGGAAATCATGTCGTTCTGCACACGCTGGGGACTGCGAAGACAGGTTCTGGCCGCGTGAAACCAAGGAGAATTTGCATGTATCGGCTCACTCGTCACGTGTTGCTCACCGCCTGCGCTGGACTTCTAATGATGATGATGTCGCAAGCCGCGCTGGCCCAATATGCCTGGAGAAATCTCGACTCGAACCAGGTGGGACAAGCTAACCACATCGATCCATTGATTGCTAACGCCTGGGGCATCGTGCACGGCCCCGGAACGCCCTGGTGGGTCAGCGACAATTTTTCGGGATGGTCTACGTTGTATACCGCGTCAGGGCAGCAGGTTCAGCAATTGAAAGTCCTGATCCCCACTGGAGGCGGAAACGGTCCCGGTTCGCCGACGGGTGTCGTTTTCAACAGCTCCAACAACTTCCAGGTCAGGGGGCCCCAATCCACGGAGCCTTGGCCTTCGATTTTCCTGTTTGCCACCCTGGATGGAACCATCAGCGGATGGGCCCCGCAATCGAATTTCAACGCTTCGATCGTAAAAGTAAAAAATCCCACGTCAATGTACACCGGTCTAGCCATCAACGCAGCCAATGACAAGCTCTATGCTGCCGACAACGCGAACAACAAGGTCGACGTCTTCGGTCCCAACTTCCACATGATCTCTTCGTTCACTGATCCGCTGGTTCCGGCTGGCTTTTCCGTTTTCGGTATTCAGGACATCAACGGTCTGTTGTTCGTTACCTTTGCAGGTAACAACGGCGCCAGCGGCGGCTTTGTCGATGTATTCAAAGAGGACGGAAGCTTGGCGAATCCGAATGCGACCGCTCCGTTCATTCACGATGAACGATTGAACCAGCCCTGGGGAGTCGCTCTTGCCCCGCATAACTTCGGGCCTCTGAGCAACACTGTGCTGATCTCGAACAATACCAATCAAGGCTTCATCACCGGCTTCGGAGCAGGCGACGGCAAATTTGTAGGCAACCTCAAAGACAAGAACTTAAATACCATCCACATCGATCAGCTCTGGGGGATCGGATTCGGCTTTGGGGACAACGTAAGCGGACCCATGAACTCGTTGTACTACGCGGCCGGTCCGAAGAACAACGTGGTGGGCGAGTTTGGCGTCATCACCCTGGCCCCGACTGGCGGTGGCATCATCGGGGACACCGGGACCATCAAGTAACATTCGCGAAATTAATGTTGAGCGAAGAAAGGCTGCCATGCTTCGGGCAGCCTTTTGGTTTCAGTGCCATACAACGGTGGCAACTCTCTTTCCGCCAGCGCAATCATAGTTGCGGTTCAGATGTTCGAGGCTGGCAAACAGGAGAAGCAGACTATGCAGGGAATCGCCGGAGTGTTTCATTCTCGCGCCGCCGCAGAAGAGGCTCTGCAGTGCTTGGTAGATCACGGCATCAATCGGGAGTCGATTCTTTTTCTTACCGCCGAAGCTCCGATCCAGGCGCAAGGGAACGCCTGCATTGAGGAAAAACTTAAGACCGTTCCCACGACTGATGCGGAAGCCGATGGCATGGGCAAGGGCATGGGCGCTTTGATGGGCGGCGGACTGGGCGCCAGCGCCGGGTTGGCCGGCGGCGCAGCGGTGGCCAGCCTGTTAGTTCCCGGCGTGGGCACGATCTTTGCGGTGGGTTTAGGGGCTGCAGCGGTGCTGGGCCTGGGAGGCGCGGTGGCCGGGGCCAAGGTCGGCGATGCGACCGAACATGCGATGGACACGGGGGTTCCCAAAGACGACGTGACGGTCTACCGCGAGCTTCTCAAAAACGGGCGCTCAATCGTGATCGTGAACGCGGAATCTGAGGAACAGGCTTCGATCGCCAAATTTGTCTTTGAGACCTATGAGGGAGAAAAGTTGGACGCCGCTCGGGACGCGCAGAAACGCGCAGCATAGCAGTTCAGTTCTCAGCATGTGCTCGCGAAAAGCTTTCGCGGGCTTGCCGGAAGAGTCCGTGGCACCCGAGATCCCTCGGACCGCTGGTAAGTGCGCGGCCCTTCGGGATGACAAGGGCGGTTTATTGCTGACCCTGGGCACTTCGGTTCTCAGTTGTGTTTGGCTTGAGAGCTGAGAATCGGCAACTGACAACCGAACCGGGTTAAGATTTTTTATTCGTTGAATGTGGATAGCAGGCAAGAGATTTGCTTCACAGATCTCCGGTTCGACAACCTAACTTATTGATTCCGCAGCCAGTTCCATTGTGGTCCACGTGTGATTTCTGTCACTGGTTGGTGTGCTCCTAGGCGCTGTTGATTCGCCTTCCATTCCATACAACTGAAAGTGAGCGGCAAAGCTGAAAGGAGTGCAATGGAGACACTCGTACCTGGTGGTCTGCTCAGCGACCAGAAGGTTTTTCTCGATCAAGTCATCAACGAGCGCAGGGGGCGACCCGGTGCGCTACTGGGCATTCTGCAGTCGGCACAGGAGCACAACGAGCACAAATACTTGCCGCTGGACACTTTACGCTATATCGCCGTCAAGACCGGCACGCCACTTTCCCGCATTTACAGCGTGGCGACATTTTATGCTCTCTTCAATCTCCAGCCACAAGGTGAGAACAGCATCTGCATCTGCCGTGGAACGGCCTGCCACACGCGTGGCTCACGCAACTTGTTGCAGGCCGCGAGACTCGATCTCGGGTTGGGCCTGGAGGACGGCGAAAGCGATGGCAATGAGGCTGACAAGCTGCTGCTCACCACTCCCGACCAGATGTTTACCGTGCGCACCGTCGCCTGCTTCGGGCAATGCGCCATGGCTCCCGTCGTAGAAGTGAACCGCCACATCTGCGGCCACGCCACCGAACGAACCCTGCAGCGGGAAATTGAAACGATTCGGGCGGGAGAGTAAGTGATGCCGCGGATTCATGACATCGGAGCCTTTAACGCGGTACGCGAGGCAGGACTGGCGAAGATCGTGCCTGCGGTGCCGCGGCTGGCGGTTGGCATGGGGACCTGTGGCCGGGGCAACGGAGCCGAGGGGCTATACCACGCCTTCGCGGAAGAAATCGATCGCAGTGGAAGCAACATGGTGCTTGTCGGCGTGGGATGCTTTGGCGCTTGCTTCCAGGAGCCCTTGTTGAATGTGCGTTTGCCGGGCGGGCCGCTAGTCATGTTGCGGCGAGTTCAGGCGCACGACGCGGCTCGCGTGTTGCGCGATATCTCCTCGGGAAATCTGAGTCCGGACCTCATCTACTGCAAGATCGAAGAATGGGACCACATCACGGGCCATGTGACCTACGGCCAGGGCTATCCCGAAGTACCAGCCTGGAATGACGTTGGGTTTTTCAAGGGCCAAAAGAAAACTGTCCTGCGCAATTCGGGGATCATCAATCCCGACGACATTGAGGAGTACATCGGCGTTGGCGGTTATCAGGCGCTCTACAAAGTCCTTATCGATGCGCGTCCGGAGACGGTGATCGAGCAGGTCAAGGCGGCAAAGCTGCGCGGGCGCGGCGGCGCTGGTTATCTCACCGGCAATAAGTGGGAATTCCTAGCCAAGGCCAAGGCCGACGCGAAGTACATCATCTGCAACGCCGATGAAGGCGATCCCGGCGCGTACATGAACCGCAACGAGATCGAAAGCGATCCGCATGCGCTCCTGGAAGGGATGATCATCGGCGGCTATGTCATGGGCGCGACCGAGGGAATCATCTATGTTCGCGCCGAGTATCCGTTGGCGGTGCATCGCCTGAATGTCGCGATCGAACAAGCCCGCGATTACGGACTGCTCGGCGACAACATCCTTGGTCGCGGATTCAAGTTCGACATCTCGCTGGTCGAAGGGGCGGGCGCTTTTGTTTGCGGGGAAGAGACGGCGCTGATTGCGTCGCTCGAAGGCCAGGCGGGAAGGCCGCGTCCACGGCCGCCGTTCCCGGCGCAGAAAGGCCTGTGGGGCAGACCGACCAACATTAACAACGTCGAGACCTGGTACAACATCGCGCCCATCGTGATGCGTGGGCCGGAGTGGTTCACGCAGACCGGAAGTCCGAAGAGTTCCGGAACTAAAGTTTTTTCTCTCGTGGGCAAGGTCAAAAACACTGGCCTGGTCGAGATGCCACTCGGAACTTCGCTCAAGACATTCATCTACGACATTGGCGACGGAGCGGCCAGCGGACGACAGGTGAAGGCTGTGCAGACGGGCGGGCCATCGGGCGGATGCATTCCGCACGAAATGTTCGACACCGCCGTGGACTACGAAAATCTCGCGCAGTTAGGTTCCATCATGGGCTCGGGCGGCATGGTGGTGATGGACGAAGACAACTGCATGGTCGACGTTGCCCGCTACTTCATCGAGTTCACTCACTCCGAGTCTTGTGGAAAGTGCATTCCGTGTCGCGTAGGGCTGAACAAGTGCCTGCGCATCCTGAATCGTGTTACCGACGGCGCAGGAACTCAGCATCATCTTGAGCTGCTGGATGAGTTGAGCCGGTTCATTCGCGACTGCTCGCTATGCGGGCTGGGTCAGACTGCGCCGAATCCGGTGCTGACCACGTTGCGACACTTCCGCAGTGAATTTGAGGACCACATCCTGGCGCGGCGTTGCACAGCGGGCGTGTGCGAGGACCTGGCGCTCTCGCCGTGCGAAAACAGCTGCCCGCTGCACATGAACATTCCGCGATTCCTGCAACTGCACAAAGAAGGACGCCTGGAGCAGGCGTTCCTTTCCGTCATTCTCGACAATCCTCTTCCCGCATCGACGGGCCGCGTCTGCCAGCATCCGTGCGACAACCGCTGTCGCCGCCAAACTGTCGATCAGCCAGTGAACATGCGCGAAGTGCATCGGTTCATCGCCGATTCGGTGTTTGGCTCCGATAAGTACGAAGAGATGGTGCAAGCGGTGCGCGGACGCAAGCTCGATCCGACCGGCCGCAAAATTGCGATTGTAGGAGCAGGTCCGGCGGGCCTCTCCGCCGCTTTCTACTCGGCGCTATTGGGTCATGATGTGACCGTCTATGAGAGTAAGCCGGAAGCGGGCGGGATGCTGCGTTTCGTGCTTCCTGAATATCGGCTGCCGAAGAGCACGCTGCGGCGTGAGATCGAACTGATCGAGCACGTAGGCGTGAAATTCGTGTTCAACACGCGAGTTGGCGCGGATATAGCGCTGAATGAACTCGATGATCACTTCGACGCTGTGTTTCTTTCGATTGGCACATGGAAAGAAACCGCGATTCACTTGCCGGGAACCGAGCTGAAGGGCGTTATTCCTGCGTTGAATTTTCTGGAAGCTGTGGCGGCGGGGCAGGAGGTGTCGGTTGGTCGGCGGGTGGCCGTCATCGGCGGAGGTAATGCCGCCATCGACTCGGCGCGCACCGCGATGCGCAAGGGCGCTGAGGTGACGGTCTTTTATCGTCGCGAACGCAAAGACATGCCGGCGATCAAAGAAGAGACGCAGGCAGCAAAAGAGGAAGGCGCGAAGTTCGTTTTCCTGGCCGCTCCGCATCGCATCATCGGAGATGCCAAAGGCAACGTGCGAGCGCTGGAGATTGTAAAGACGCGGCTGGGCGAGTACGACACTTCGGGCCGAAGAAAGCCGCTGCCGACCGATGAGATCCAGCGCTTTGATTGCGATTCAGTGATCTATGCGGTGGGCGAGAGCGTCGATCTGGATTTCGCGAAGGCCTCGGGTCTTGGCCTCAACCAGGATGGGACGATTGTCGTAAACCGGTTCACGCAGGAGACGAGCCGCCCGAAATTCTTTGCCGGCGGTGATGTGGTTACGGGTGCGGCAAACGTCTCGGGAGCAATGGGGCTGGGCAAGCAGGCGGCGCGCAACATGGATCGCCAGTTGATGGAAGCGGACCGCTGGAACCAGCTTTGGCCCGAATTCGATTATGAGCAAACGCCACCGGAGGAGCCTAGCCCGAGCCGGCGTCACAGCGGGCGCGAGTTGGCGTCGGCAACGCGGGTGCGTTGTCAGGACGAAGTCGTCGCCGGCCTCACTACAGAAGAAGCCAATGATGAGTCCTGCCGCTGCCTGCGTTGCGATGTGAAAGCGGTGGAAGCAAGTTAGAGCTGGTTTTGCAAGTCGGTGTCGGAAGCGGCAGGATTCAAAGGCGCCGCGCGATGGTGGAAGAGCGGCCCTTAAGGGCCGCGTGAGGATGAGCAAAGAAATGGGGCTTTAGCCCCGGAGGTCCATTCAAAAAAGGAGCAGGGCTTTGGCAGCCAAAAAAGTATCGATCCGAATCGATGGTCAGCTGATCAGTGCCGAAGAAGGCCAGACCATCATGCAGGTCGCAAGGGCAAACGGGAAGCAGATTCCCGGCCTGTGCGACATGGAAGGCCTGACTCCGGTGGGCGCATGCCGCATTTGCCTGGTCGAGGTGTCGGGCATTGACCGGCTGTTTCCCGCCTGCACGACACCCATTCAGGATGGCATGTCGGTGACGACGAATTCTCCGCGGCTCACACGCTACCGTCGCATGTGCGTCGAACTGCTGCTCATCGAACGTAATCACGTTTGCTCGGTTTGCGTATCAAACGGACATTGCGAGCTGCAGTCGATGGCCACCGGGCTGGGCATCGGTACCGTGGGATTCGCCTACAACTATCCCAAGCTCGCCATCGACCTTTCCCATCCTCGTTTCGTACTCGATCACAACCGCTGCATCCTGTGCACGCGCTGCATTCGCGTGTGCGCCGAGATGGAAGGCGCGCACGTGTGGAACATGAGCTCGCGCGGGATCCATAGCCGCATCGTGAGCGATTTGAACCAAAGCTGGGGGTCTTCGACCAACTGCACAAACTGTGGCAAGTGCGTGCAGGCCTGCCCGACGGGAGCTTTGGCGCAGAAAGGATTCGCGGTCGAGGAAATGGTGAAGAAAGCCGACAACGTCCGCTCCCTGGCGCAGCAGAGAGGAGCGCAGGTATGAAGAAAGTGAAGGTGGCGACGGTGTGGCTGGATGGCTGCTCCGGCTGCCACATGTCGCTGCTCGACATGGACGCCGCCATCATTTCGCTCGCCAAGAAGATCGAGCTGGTCTACGGGCCGCTGGTCGATGCGCAGGAGTTTCCCGAGGACGTTGATGTCACGCTGGTAGAAGGCGCCGTCAGCTCGCAGGAAGACATGAGCAAGATCCAAAAGATCCGCCAGCGCACGCAGATTCTGATTTCGCTGGGCGATTGCGCGGTCACCGGCAATGTGCCAGCCATGCGCAACTCGATCCCGGTCAGTAAGCTGCTGCAGCGCGTTTATGTGGATGGCGCCGAGCAGGGCAAAATCGTTCCCACGGAGCGTGTTCCCGCATTGCTGAAGCAGGCCCGCCCGGTGCGCGAATTTGTGAAAGTGGATTACAGCCTGCCGGGATGCCCGCCGCCGGCGAAATCAATCGCGACCGTGATCAACGATTTGCTGGAAGGACGCAAAACCAACGGCAACGTGAAAGTGAAGTTTGGATAAGGAATCACGATGAAGCGCGTCACCATCGAACCCGTGAGCCGCATCGAGGGGCACGCCAAGATCACGATCCACCTCAACGATGAAGGCCGCGTCGCAGGAACGGAGTTTCACGTAACGCAGGTGCGCGGATTCGAGAAGTTCACCGAAGGGCGTCCGTTTTATGAGATGCCGGGGATCACGGCGCGCATCTGCGGCATCTGCCCGATCAGCCATCTGCTAGCGTCATCGAAAGCTTGCGACGCGATTATGGCGGTGAAGATTCCGCCGGTCGCGAAGAAATTGCGCGAATTGATTCACTGCGCGCAGTTCGTGCAGTCGCATGCTCTGAGCTTCTTTTATCTTTCGTCTCCGGATTTCTTGCTGGGAATGGAATCGGATGCGGCGTCACGAAATGTGCTCGGAGTGATCTCCGCTCATCCTGAACTGGCGCGCGACGGTATCGAACTGCGCAAGTTTGGTCTGCAGGTCGTCGAAGGCTTGGCGAAGGAGCGGGTGCATCCCTCGTGGATCGTACCGGGCGGGGTGGAAGCGCCATTGACTTCGGTTTTGCGAGATCACATCCTGTCCGAACTTCCCGCAGCGAAGGCGATCACCGATCGGACGCTGCAGTTCTTCAAGAGCGCTCTCGATCAGTACAAAGAAGAGATCGAGTTCTTTGGTTCGTTCCAGAGCATGTATGCCGGGCTGGTCGATGGGAAAGGGAATCTGCAACTCTATGACGGTGGCCTGCGCTTTCGTAGCGCAACCGGCGAGATCGTTCAAGACCAGATTCCGGCTGACGACTATGCTCTCTGGATAGGCGAGGCCAGTCTGCGCGAGTCCTACCTGAAGGCCCCATACTTCAAATCACTGGGATTTCCGGCAGGAATCTATCGTGTGGGCCCGTTGGGAAGGATGAACGCTGCCGACCGCTGCGGCACGCCGCGCGCCGACGCCGAATTTGCTGAATTTCATCAGCGCTTCGGGAAGGTCGCGCACAGCGCATTTCTGTACCACTATGCGCGGTTGATCGAGATCACGTACGCGCTCGAACGCATGGAAATGCTGCTTGATGATCCACAGATTCTCGATACGCATGTGCGGGCCAAAGCCGAAGTAAATGCGCCCGAAGGCATTGGTGTGATTGAAGCGCCGCGCGGAACCCTGATTCATCACTATAAGGTGAACGATGACGGCGCGATCACGTGGGCGAACCTGATCGTGGCCACCGGACACAACAATCTCTCCATCGGCAAAAGCGTGCAGCAGGTGGCCGAGCACTACGTGGATGGAACGAAACTCAGCGAGGGCATGCTGAATCGTGTGTCCGCAGTGGTGCGCGCCTACGATCCGTGCCTGAGTTGCTCTACGCACGCCGCAGGCACGATCGCGATGACCGTGCGGCTAGTCGATTGCGACGGACAAGAACTGGACCGGCTGGCTGCAGACTAGCCGCGGCCGCTGGCCGCATCGCTGCCGAGAGATCAAGACCATTCCATTAGCCTCACCTGATTCCCGCCTGGTTCTTAAGTCCTAAGTCAATTGACTTTCACTCCCAGCAGAGGTATCGTGGCCGCCGAAATTGGCCGAATACCGCGTCGCGTGGGGTGATATGAGTTCTGAACCATCCAAAGAAGTGACCCGATTGCTCGGCGCCTGGAGCCGCGGCGATGCGCAGGCGCGGGAAGAGCTCATGCCGCTGGTGTACACCGAATTGCGGCGGCTGGCGGCTTCCTATCTGCGGCGGGAGCGCAGCGACCACACGCTGCAGCCGACGGCGCTCGTGCATGAAGCCTATCTGCGATTAGTGGAGCAGAAGAACGTTCAGTTGCAGGACCGAAGTCATTTTTTCGGAGTCACGGCGCAGGTGATGCGGCGCATCCTGGTGGACCACGCGCGCAGCCATCTGGCAGAAAAGCGTGGCAGCGGAGGTGCCAAAGTTCCGCTCAACGAGGCCATTATCATGTCGCAGGAGCAGCCCGCCCAGTTGCTGGCGCTCAATGAAAGTTTGACTCGCCTGGCCGAGGTCGACGCGCAGCAGGCCCGCGTGGTTGAGTTGCGAATCTTTGCCGGTTTAACCGTGGAGGAGACGGCCGAAGTACTTGGTATCTCGACGGCAACCGTCAAGCGCGACTGGAGCATGGCCAAGGCGTGGCTCCTGCAGGAGAGCCGGCACGAGAAAAGGAAAGGCGGAGAGCGGTCGTGAATCCAGAGCGATGGGAACAGATGAAAGGACTGTTCGCTACCGCCCTGGAGAAGGAACCCTCGAAGCGAACTGAGTTCCTGCGCGAAGCTTGCGGCCAGGATGACGAACTGCGCGCCGAGCTCGAAAACCTGCTAGTTTCCTACGAAGCCAACAAGAGCATCTCCGACCAACCTGCCGTTGAGAGCCGCGTAATCAATCAGAAAATTGGGCCGTATCAACTTGTGCGCCAGATCGGTGTGGGCGGCATGGGTGCGGTGTATTTGGCGCTGCGCGCCGACGAAGCGTTTCAGAAGCGTGTAGCCATCAAACTGGTACGGGCCGGAGTGGATACGCAGGCGGTTCTTCGGCGATTTCGACAAGAGCGACAAATCCTTGCGCCGCTCGATCATCCCAACATCGCCAAGCTGCTCGATGGTGGCACCACTGACGATGGATTGCCGTACTTCGTCATGGATTACGTCGAAGGAGTCCGTATCGATCAGTACTGCGACACGCGCAAGCTTTCGATCAACGAGCGGATCGCACTCTTTCGCAGTGTGTGCGGAGCTGTCCAATACATCCATCAGAACCTCGTCATCCATCGCGACCTCAAGCCGGGAAACGTTCTGGTCACGGCCGATGGAACTCCCAAGCTGGTGGACTTCGGCATTGCCAAGCTGCTCAAGCCCGAGCTTGACGCCCTCGACGTCACGCAGACTGAATTTCGTCCCATGACGCCCGGGTACGCGAGCCCCGAGCAGATTCGCGGCGAGCCGATTACAACCGTCAGCGATGTGTATTCGCTGGGCGTGATTCTGTACGAACTGCTGACCTCATGCCGCCCCTACAAGCTCAAGGGCGACAACCCGGATGAGATCCGGCAAGCGGTTTGTGAACAAGAGCCCGAAAAGCCAAGCACGACCCTGATCAAGTTTGATTCCACCCGCGCTGCCGGGCGAGATAAATCGATCACGGCCGAGTCCATTGCCGCCTTGCGTGCTACCGTTCCAGAAAAACTCCGGCGGCAACTGGCAGGGGACCTCGACAACATCGTGATGAAGGCGCTGAGAAAAGAACCGCAGCGCCGCTATTCTTCGGCTGCGCAGCTTTCTGAGGACCTCGGCCGCTATCTCGAGGGATTGCCTGTCCAGGCGCACAAGGACACTCGAGCGTACCGGGCAGAAAAGTTCGTTCGCCGTCATAAACTTGGTGTTGCGGCGGCAACGCTGCTGGCGCTTTCCCTGATCGGCGGAGTTGTCGGCACGACCTGGCAAATGCGAGTGGCGCGTCGGGAGCGTGCACGGGCGGAGCAGCAATTCAACGATGTGAGACAGCTAACAACGTCTTTTTTGTTTGAGTTTCACAATGCCATTCAGAATCTTCCCGGATCCACGCCTGCGCGGCAGCTGCTGGTACAGCGGGCGCTCGAATACTTGAGCAAATTGGCATCGCAGAGCCAGGGAGACGCCAAGCTGCAACGCGAACTTGCCGAGGCATATCTCAAAGTCGGGGATGTGCAGGGAAATCCGTATGGGGCGAATTTAGGCGACCGTCAAGGCGCAGCCAGCAGCTATGAAAAGGCGCTGGAGATCAGCCAGGCGCTGGCCCGCTCTCATCCCAACGAGTCGGACACGCAAGAGTATTTGGCCCGCAGCTATCGATCGCTCGGCGAAGTGCTGGCTCAACTCGGCCGGCCTAATGATGCGGTCACGGATCTAAGGCATGCAATCAGCATTCTGGAGCCGCTCACGGCTGCCAGGCCGGACGTCGAGCTTCGTTTTCAACTCTCGAATTCTTATGAAGCGCTCGCCGACTTACTGGGCCATGCAGGATTGCAGAATCTGGCCGATCCTGCCGGCGCAGTGGAGAACTACAAGAAAGCTCTTGCTGTGAACGATTCGATACTGGCCAAAGACCCCGCCAGGCAGCGTTTCCGAATGAATGGAGCGATTCTGCAATTGCGAATCGGCGATATGCAGGCGGACAGTGACGATCTCAAAGATGCGATGGCAAGTTATCGCGCCGCTCTTGACTCGATCGAAGGATTCGCCGCTACAGATCCAACCAATGCCCGGACCAGTCTTGTACTGGAGCACGCCTATCGCAAGATCGCTGGACTCGAAGAAGAGTTGGGAGACAAAAAGACGGCCACCGCGACCTATCTGAAAGCGATCAGTATTGCGCAGGAGTTGACCAAAGCCGATCCAGGCAACGTGCAGGCCAGCATGGAGCTCGTCATTCTTTTTCGTGAACGGGGCGACCTGGAGTGGTCGTCGAGAAATCGTAATGACGCGATTTCCGACTATCAAAGAGCCGCACAGTTGCTGGAGAAAATTTCTGCGGCAGACTCCGAGAACGTGATGGCGCGCGGTCGATTGGGCGAGATGCTGGTGATACTCGGCCAGGCGCAGTCGGAAGTGGGAAGCGCTTCCGGTCGCTCGAACACGATTCGGGGCCTGAGCATTACGCGGGAGTTAGCATCCCGCGCCGATGCCACGGCCGATGAACTTAGCGGATATGCCACCAATTTTCTGGAGTGCGAACCCGCCGAGCTTCGCGAGCCCGCCACCGCGCTTAAGTACGCGAAGGAATCCATTGCCAAGGGGGGCAAGGGCGCGGAATATCTGGATGTGCTAGCCCGCGCTTATTTCATGTCCGGTGATGTGGCACAAGCAACGGCCACCGAGGAGCAAGCACTGGCGATACTGCCGCCGAGCGATCCCAAACAGCGGGCGGCTCCGATGCGAAGTCGCATCGAGGGACAGCTGGCCAAATTCAAGGCCGCAAGGCACTGAGCTGCTTTCGGGAGTGGACAGTTTGGAATCTGGCACTCAGCAGTCAGCACTCAGCATTCAGAAGCTATCGCACAATGAATTAGACGACCCCGCTTCCCTCAGGGGCTAAAGCCCGCAACTTTTGTGGACTTTGGAGGCACGGCTGAAGCCGTGCCCTTCCCAAAACCATTTATGAGATGGCTTCTCAGCACTCAGCATTCCGCCGGACCGGCTATTTGCCGATTGCTGATTGCTGAGTGCTGATTGCTGATTTCTGATTACGCGGTCTTCCTTTCGCGACGATACTCATCGAACTTTTCCAGGAAGCGGTCGATGTCTTTTTTCTGCAGGTAATACGGCGTGGAGAGTCGCAGCTTGTGCGGTTCGCCGCCACGAATGCGGATCTTGTGCGTCTTCCACATCCAGTTCTCAAGTTCCATGCGCGCGATCGGAGGCACGTTGACGCTGACAATGGCACAGCGCAAAGCTGCGTCGGGCGAGGTCCACGATGCCGCGCCGCGCTTCGTCATCTCCGCCAGCATATAGTCGGCCAGTTGACGATGACGGCGCTCAATGCGATCGAGACCAATGTCGTTCGCCAGTTTGATCGAGGCGCGCAATCCCCAGAGCGAAGGAACGTTCGAGCTGCCGATGCGCTGGAAGCGTTCCGCGCGGAGCTGCGGCTCGTCCCAGCCTTCGGTGACGATGGTGTTCCACAGGCGGTCAATCACTTCTTCGCGGACGTAAAGAAAGCCTGAACCTTTGGGCGCAAACAGCCATTTGTGCGGGCTGGAAGAATACATGTCGCAGCCCAGATCGCGGATATTCAACCGCATCATGCCGGGAACATGCGCGCCGTCGACGGCAGAAAGAATTCCTTTGCTGCGGGCCAGAGCGCAAAGCTCTTTTGCCGGCAGCACGACCCCGGAGAATGTCGTGATGTGGCTGAAGAAAAGCACGCGGGTGCGCGGCGTGATTGCATCGTTGAACAAGTTGAGAACTTGCGCCGAATCTTTCACCGGACGGGGGAGCGTGATTTTCTTGACTACGATGCCGTAGCGCTTCCCTTTCAGATTCCACGGATGCTCGCCACCGGGATGCTCCTGATCGGTCATAAGCACTTCGTCACCGGCCTTCATATCAAGCCCATTGGCGATGTAGCTGTTGGCTTCGGTGGCGTTGCGCAGCAAAGCGATTTCGTCTCGCGTGCATCCGACGAAAGCCGCCAGAGGATCGCGAAATTCATTCCACGAAGCGTATCCCCAGATCGGATAGTCTTCCGGATCCTGCTGGTCCATCTTTTCGGTGGTGGTGTATCCGTCAAAAACCGCGCGCAGTACCGGCGCGGGACTCGAGCCGACCGTGCCGTTGTTGAGGTAAATCTCGTCTTCAGGAATGAGGAACTGCTTGCGCACCTCGGCCCAATATGTGTCTTCGTTCTTGTCGAGAAGAGAATGATCGGGCAGCGGCGGGACGCGGTCGAGTTGCGCGAGCAGCTTACTGCCGAAAGCTAGCGAGGCAACGGCTCCGCTGGCAGCGGACAAGAAATGACGGCGGTCGAGCATAGGGCCTCCCCGGTTCCGCGAAGCGTAACGCGGAATGCGAAGGCGCTATGGTACGGCCGCCGGTGAGCAGAGGCAAATTGGATTCGTGAATTTCTTCCAGCAATCTCAATCGGTCTTTCTAGTGGCGAAATAAAGTTCGGGATTGCTGTAACGCCCGCGCTCTCGCCACCAGGCAACATGCATTGGAACCGGTTCAAATTCCCCCGAAAAGGACAGCAGGAGTTATTTCGGTGTTGACCCGGTGTGGAGTGGCCCCACGGTTACATTCTCTTGGCGGGGCGTTGCTGCTGCAGGAACTTGCGCGTCCCGTATCTGCTCACGCTGATGCATCATCTCCGGATGGCGTGCCCACTCGATCTGTTTTGCTTGGGGCGCTCCATATAGTTCGGGATGAATATAGAAACCGCGCAGGCGCGATTCTTTCGCCTCTTCAACGACAAGGGGGTGAGCTTTGGCGAATGCATCCCGGCGCACGCCGGTCACTTGCCAGGAGACTTTCACGTTCGGCAGGTTGGTCTTGATCTGGAACTGATGATCCTGAATTTCACGAGAGACGATGGCCTGCGCAAACTGGCCGATGACGGTTAGTTGATAGCGAAAATCGGCGTTCAGCGCCTCAAACCAGTCGGGCAACTGTACGATTGCGTCGCCCTGATCATTGGTGGTGATGTTGCCGTCGTAAATGTTCTTCATCTCGGAAGATTCGACAGAAGCATGCACGAGATATTTGTTGGCGGGGTCGAGCGGATGATCAATCTTGAAGTCTTTGGTGCCTGCGGTGATCGTACCGCTGACATTGAGGTTGCCGCTGAAGTTCCCGGCAAAACCGCTGCCTGCGATCCCTACGACGCCATCGCCGGAGAGGCCCTTGTTTCCGCCCTGAAACTCTCCTCCGACGCCGTCGCTTGCGACCGCCAGGCCGGCGTTACCCCCGAGGCCCAAAACACCGATCGTAGCGCTTGAGGATGAACCGGACGGGGCGCTGGCACCCACGAATTCTCCACCTACGCCCGCGCAGCAAATGAATGCTTGGGCCACAACACCGTTTGCCCCTGTAAAACTACCACCGCTTCCCGTTGGGGCGTTACTCGAACCAATCACACCAACTGCGTTGCCTGTAGTCGCGGTTGCCGTGCCTGCAACCCCGACGCCACCGGTGGAGTCGGTCGTTCCCTGAATGCCGTTGGGCCCACCCTTTCCAAATGCAATCAGGGCTTGCCCGCCAATTGTGGTTTGAACCAGGACTTGGTTGTTGATGGTCTGGAGTTGCGTAAAAGTGTTGGGTGTATTCAGTTGTGGGACTTTGGTGGTATCCAGGTTCAGGGTGACGCTGCCGCTATTTCCGCCGCCGGTGAGATCGGTACCCGCAGTAACGGCGGTAATCGTGCCAGTTCCTGGAAAGGCCTGACCCGCCGCAAAGGCGATGCGGCCTTTATTGTCGATCTTCAATCCCGTCTCGGCCGGTGTGGCTCCGCCGGAAGAGAACTGCAGGTTGAGCGTGGCCGAAGGCGCCGCCGTGTTGTTTGAGGCGGGCTCCGCCAGCCAGCGGAAATTCTGATTGACGGCAGTCTTGCTGCTACTGTTGAAGGCGGATGCTACCATTTGCTGCCCCTGCGAGGTAGATCCCTTGGTGGCGGTGGCTGTGCCTGTTGAAGGTAGGAGGAAGGGGCCACGCACCGTCGCTCCACCCTTTACATCAAGCGTTGCACCAGGGGTTAAGGTGTTGATCCCTACTTTGCCGCCGGTCTGGAAGAGTGCAGAATTTCCGAGCGTGCTGGCGCCGGTGAAGATGGGAATAAAATTCAGCGTGCCAGTGCCAGTCACACTGGCAGTTCCGATCGCAACCGGAGCGGATGCGTTCCCTGCATCCGCTGAAGTGTTCGGATTGGGCGCCGTCGCCAACACGAACGCTGACGGCGGCAGTCCGCCAACGGTTTCTGCGTCGGCTGCCTTTATGGCGTAAGGCACGGCCACCAGCATGACGCGTGGCTGCTCGGCTTCATTGCCGATCTGAAGCGCCAGCCAGCGCGCCTCGCCGTTCTGAAACAAATCCGCTGGGAGCCCGTGAGCCGTAGTCGCGCCGAGTTGCACCGAGAAATGGCCGCTTCTGTCGGGAGTCACGTTTTGCGTTTCGAGCCACAGGGCTGGTCCGCCCTGAGCGTCTTTGTAGAGCAGGAAAGTAACGCCGGTGATTGCGGTGACGGTTTGTCCACCGCTGTTCTTGAGCATGCCACTGTAGGTGATGAGTTTGGGCACGGTGCTTGACGCGCTATCGACGGCGCTCGTGTTCTGCTGTGCCGCGGCGAATAGGGAGAGGCACACAGTCAGGGTCAGGCTGAACAGTTTTCTCTTCATTTTAGGGTCCTTAGAAGCTCGAATGGCGTGGCCTTACCGGGTCAGGGGTTGTCAGGACACTTCCGTATAAAGCAACAGGGTAACGGGCGGAGATTATCGTATGCGCGAGTCAACCCGTCAACATGCAATAACTTGCGCTTCTAGCGAGGCTGTCAGAACCCACCGGCAGTTGCGCAGCCTGCGACGTTCGACCGATTCCGAACTGTTGCGTAAGTGCAGGCGAAACCTGCACTTTGTCCCGCCCCAGGGATAACCCGAGTCATTCCCGCAGCGTCTAACCGATAGGCAGAACTTCCGGTCAGGGTGTTCCATCTGGGGCGTATAATGACCGGAGAGCAGGGGATTTACCTATGAAATCCAAGTGGCTGGCAATCGCTTTGGCGGGGGCGTTCACGTGTATGTCGAGTTGGGCGCAGACGCAGAACCCAAGCTCGAGTCCGACGCAGACACCAACTCAAAACCCGAATCCGGACCAGAACGGCGACCAACCCAAGGCTGGCGACGTGCAGAATGCGCCTAAGCAGGCGCCTGAGGCTCTTCCGTCGCAGGACGATGAGAAGATCAAGCACAATGGGGGAAAGACCGACGTCGACGCTGTGGGCAACCGCAACGTTGGTTGCGGTCGCGGAGTAGGGAACTGGTATTCGGTTGAGGGCCAGGTCGCCCGCGGTCGCGTCTATGCACAGGAGATCGAGTCGCAAATCAAGCTGGTGAACGATCCGGTCGTGACTGAGTATGTCAACCGCGTGGGACAGAACCTGGTGCGCAATTCTGACGCGCAGGTGCCGTTCACGATCAAAGTGATTGACTCCGATGTGGTCAACGCGATGGCCCTGCCCGGCGGCTTCTTCTATGTGAACTCGGGGCTCATCCTGGCTGCCGACGAGGAGTCGGAAATGGCCGGCGTCATGGCGCACGAAATCGCGCACGTGGCTGCCTGCCACTTTGGTCGCGAAATGACCCGCGCCCAACTCCTGCAGATGATGTCGCTTCCTGCGATCTTCATGGGCGGCGCGATCGGCTATGGAATCTATGAGGGTATGGGCCTGGGCATTCCTCTGACCTTCTTGCACTTCTCGCGCGGATTCGAAGCCGAGGCCGACTATCTCGGCATCCAGTACGCGTATCGTGCTGGCTACGATCCTTCGGGCCTGGTGACCATGTTCGAAAAATTGCAGGCCATGGAAAAGAAGAAACCCGGGACGATCTCCAAAGCCTTTGACACTCATCCACAGAACGCCGACCGCATCGAGAAGGCGCAGGGTGAAATCCGTGCCATTCTTCCCGCCAAGCAGCAGTACGTCGTGACTACGTCAGAGTTTGACGAGGTCAAGGCGCGGCTGGCCGCTATCGAGAACAAGCACAAGATTCTCGATGAGAAGGATGCCAATAAGCCGAGCTTGCGGCGCACGTCGAACACCAACGACAAGTCGACCGACAACGGCAAGAGTGATGATGATCGTCCGACGCTGAAGCGGCGCGACGATTCGCAGAATTAACAGAGTATGTTCTTCGACACCGGCGGCCACGGCCGCCGGTTTTTGTTGTTTGTGGCGGATCCAGCAGCACAAAAGACATGTGGGGACAGCCGCCCTCGGTTGTCCGGCGAGCGCCAGCTCGCTCCTGCATCCTCCAGCTAGAAATAGTGCACCGTGACACGTGATCACGCGAACAACAATTAATGGAGCTTCGCTCCGCTGGACAGCCGAGGGCGGCTGTCCCTACATGAGTTGCCTTCGAGCGTCACATCGGAACGTGACCCAAATCACAGCCTGCTCTGGCGTCCCGAAATAGGCTGCTGTAGAGTGGATTCAGCAGCGATGCAACTCGCAGGAGCCGCCCAATGGCACAAAACAGCCTGAGTATTACCGATAATCGCACCGGTTTGAGTTATTCCGTCCCAGTTGAGAACGGGACCATCCGCGCCATGGATTTGCGCCAGATCAAGACCGGGCCAGAAGACTTCGGATTGATGACCTACGATCCGGCTTTCATGAATACGGCTTCGTGCCGCAGCAGCATTACCTACATTGATGGCGATCGTGGCATCCTGCGTTATCGCGGATATCCCATCGAAGCTCTCGCCGAGCGTTGCAGTTTTCTCGAAGTCGCCTATCTTCTGCTGTTCGGCGAGTTGCCGACCAAGCCTGAACTCGATGGTTGGGTCCACAACATCACGCACCATACCATGCTGCACGAGACAACCAAGAAGTTCATGGAAGGCTTCCGCTACGACGCTCATCCCATGTCGATGTTCGTCAGCACGGTGGCGGCGCTGTCGAGCGTGTACCCGGAAGCGCGCAATGTGCACGACCGCGAGAACCGCCTGCACCAGATCATCCGGCTGATCGGGAAGGTGCCATCGATTGCGGCGATGTCTTATCGCCACAACGTCGGATTCCCCTACGTCTACCCCGACAACGATCTGAGCTACACCGAAAACTTCATGAACATGCTGTGGAAGATGGTCGAGCCGAAGTACGTGGCGCATCCGGCGATTTCGCGCGCGCTCGACATTCTGTTCATTCTGCACGCCGACCACGAGCAGAATTGCAGCGCGAATGCTATGCGCGCGGTAGGAAGCTCGCAGACCGATCCGTACCTGGCCCTGGCTTCGGCGGCATCGGCCCTGGCCGGGCCTCTGCACGGCGGCGCCAATGAAGAAGTCTTGAAGATGCTCGATGAAATTGGCAAGAAAGACAATGTGCCTGCCTATATCAAGCGCGTGAAAGAAGGACACGTCAAGCTGATGGGATTCGGACATCGCATCTACAAGAACTACGATCCGCGGGCGAAAATCATCAAGTGGACGGCGGAGCAGGTGTTCCAGGTCACAGGCCGGAATGCCAAGCTCGATATTGCGCTCGAACTGGAGCGGATTGCGCTGGAAGACGAATATTTCGTGAAGCGCAGACTGTATCCGAACGTCGATTTCTATTCGGGAATCATCTACCAGGCCATGGGCTTCCGGCCCGAGATGTTCACGATCCTGTTCGCGATTCCGCGGACGGCCGGATGGCTGGCGCAGTGGCAGGAGATGATCACCGATCCTGAGCAGAAGATCGCGCGGCCGCGGCAGATCTTCACAGGCCACGATGTGCGCGAGTTCGTGCCCATTGAAAAGCGCAGCGCGGCAGAAGTGGCACAGCGGTAAGGATTTCTGAAGTCAAACAGAAAACCGAACTCCCCGAGGAGCTCGGTTTTTTTCACATTTACCTTCCACCAACCATGGAGGTCCAGCGTTTTACGCGGCGTGCTTGGTCGCGAGTGCAGCCAAGCGTTCGCGATGCCGCTCTGGCGAGGTGATGACCTTCATTTCCTGCCAATCGTAGGGAAACTCCTTGCCACAATCGAGGCACGCAACATAAGTGCCCGTCAAGGCCGCAGCGCGCGGGCGCTGTGCGCCGCGAATCGTGACCGGAAAACTGTAACGTGTATGCCTGCAACCGAAAACCGATTCGACCAACTTTGCCAACATTCGTCACCTTCCACAGCCGGGAACCCACAGACCGACAAGAGTTAGTGTGCTAGCGCGCCCCTGGGGGAGCGTGTGCATTCTCGCTCAGCTACTTAGATTCTCCTAGGGGTGAAATGGTTTAGTTTTTTTAGGGAAAACACCTTAGAGATGTTGAAGATAATTCTGTGGTTATTTCAGTAAGTTGTTGAGAATACTATGTCATTAGAGGGCCGCAACGGTATGCCCCGAAATTCGGAATGAGCTACCAAATCGGGAACCGGCAACCTGTAACGGGCACTTACCTGTAGCTCCTGCGGGTGCTTATGGGGTGTCTCGGAAGGATATTCTGCCTCCTGCGGTTCGTTCCGTTCCACTTCGAGCACTGCGACCCACTGGCCTCGCCTTACGTCGGAATAAACGAGATGGGCTCCCAGAAGGTGCGCGATGAGCGCAGGCGGCAGGTCGCGATGGAAGTTGAAGAAGCGCGTCTTCAACCGCTCCCACGTTTTCCAATGACCGAACAGCGGATGCGCCGGCTCATACTTAGTGGAGAAGACAAGCGCAAGATTGAAGTTGGCGCGGAACTCGGCGGCTGAGAGAACTTCGGTTGCAGAGAAATCGTCGATGCGCACGACCTGCATGGGCCGTGTCGTGTATCCCAGCCAAGGCCGCGTCAATTCGTCGGACGCCGGCCAGGCGGTGAGCACACGCGCGTTCGGATAGCGGGCTTCCAAAAAGCGCTCCGCATTTTCGTGCAGCAGAATGTAGTCGCGATAGGCGAGGTTGTCTTCCGGCGAAAAGCCGTAAGGGGGATTCCAGAACCATCCGGCAACGAATGCCAGCGCGATGAAGGCGACGGCTGGGGTCCAGTGCCTGAGCCGGCGGCGCAGGGTGGAAATTGCAATGATGATGAGCAGGGGTACAACGGGAAGCATGTAGCGCGCCAGCACGGCGCCGCCGATCGCCGACATGGCAACGATGTAAGCTGCGATCACGACGTAGAAAACCATCTGCACAGAAAGCGCAATGCGCGGACGAATTGCACTCGGTACGCCCCGATCGCTGACCGGCGGCAACAGCATGGCCAACAACATGGCCAGCGTCAGCAGCCAAAGATGCAAGTAGCCAAAAACCTGCCAAAGGCGAAGAACCAAGGCCAGAAAAAAGCGAGTAAGGTTCAACGTTGCGGCGACGTTGTAGCGGAAAAATTCCGGATTGCCGAAGACGTACCCCGTGCGCGCGTAGTGATACGCGTACCACAGGGTGAGAGGAAGCACCGGCGCGATGAGCGCTAGAGCTCGGACAAGTTTTGTGCGGCTAGAGATTTCCACGCCATCGCCGTTTGCGCAATCTTGTTTCAGATCGACTTGCCAAAATTTGTTCCGCAGAAGATATTTGCCGAACTCCCATGCAGCGAGGGCGGCGGGGGCAACGATCGCCGTCTCTTTCGCCAGCAACGCAAGCGAGAACCATAAAGCTTGCCATCCCGGACGGTCATCGAGATAAGCCAACAGTCCCCAAAACGTGAAGCCTGCGGCTGCCAGGTCAATCTGCGCCAGAGAACTTTGGGCGAAGAACACGGGATAGAGCGCCGTACACAGAGTCGATGCGATCGCAACCGGGGTGTTGGCCGCTCGCTGGGCCAGACGAAAAATTCCGAGCAGCGAGAATGCAGAAACGACCAGCATGGCCGTGCGCGTGACCAGCGGCGCGAATCCCACGAGCTTCCACCAGATCGCCAGCCATACCATCACCAGCGGCGGATGAGCGTTCGAAACGGTCGTGTGTGGGATCAAGCTGCCAGTCAGTAGGAGATCGCGCGCCGCAGGGACGTAGTAGCCTGCCTCATCCCAGAAATAAGGCAAAGAAAGTAGGGGCGCGTGCAGCAGAAAGATGACCACGAAAGTCACCGCAAAGATGAAGGCGGGATGAAGCAGAATGGGCTGCGCGGACTGCGGGCGCGATGTGGAATCCTGGATTAGCTTACCCATTACGCATCCTGAGCGCAGCCGCTCTCAGTGCACTGGACCTTGGGGGGTCATACGAGGATCGAGCTTGATCTCCCCGAACGCTGCTTCGTAACCCGACACGTTTTGCTGCAGCAATCCCAGCAGCGCCTTCGCCTGCTGTGGACTCAGATAGATGCCTTGAAAGTTCCTGATTTCGACTTGCGTTTCCGTCTGCTGCTGCAGCGTGCCGAAAACCAGAAAGAAATCCCAGATATTGACGCGCATCTGCACGCTGTTGGCATAGTTCTCGCGATAGTCCGAGGCGTTCATCAGCTTGACGTTGGGTTGAGTGGGTAAGTTCATATGCACGCAGTGTAATGAGTTCAGAGGCTGGAAGGGAAGAGCGATGATAACGTCTTGGTCAGACCAACCGGATTGTGAACACCTTTGCGATTGGGCACGTTTTTTGTGAATCTTCGTTTTCAACAGCCGGGGGCTTTTACGCTCACAATCGAGAAACTCGACAGCCTGAAAATAAAAGACTTATCTATCAGTGCCTCGTTACTTTGGAGAGTACCTTCCGGTCTCGGATGTGCGGTAAAGTTCCTCTTGGTGCTCCCTGCGGCAAGGATTCTTGTCGGGCTACTATGAGTCAGAGAGAAGATCAGGCTTCAACCGAAGAATTTGTTCTTCCCGAAAACCTGCTGCCGTTGGGATCGGTGCTGGGACCGGGCGTTACTCCCATGGATGTCTGCATGGTTCTGGCCAAGATTTTTCAAGTGCAGTATACCGAAGTGGCGCTGCTCCGCCTGGAGCAGGGGTTTTTGCGGTTCCTGTTTCCTGAGCACTTGAGAACCACCGGCGCGATTCCACTTTCCAGCAAGGCCGTGGCGGCGCACACCGCTTTGGCGAAGAAGCCTGAGATTTTCAATAACTTCGCCAAAGTAAAGCACGCGAGCATCTTCGAGACGATCCGCTCGGATGCGCCCGAGCAGGAGCCTGCACCGCCATCGCCGATTCAGAAGCTGATGTCGGTGCCCATTCTCGATCACGACCGGAGCGTCATAGGCGTGATCCAGATTTCGCGGAAGGGAAACGACGCACGCAGCGCTACCGACTTTAGCCGGGAAGACCTCCATGATCTGGAGCTGGCGGCCAGCGTGCTGGCATCGTCTCCCGCGCTGCATGCCGAGTAGATTCGGAGTACCTGCCCCCGTAGGATCATGCGATGGGAGATATCCCTGCCATCCCCTGGGATGGGGTCGACGCTAGCTTGGGATAATTGCCCTCTCGATAGTTGACATGATTACCAAGAGTGATAAACTCTCCCGTGAATTTAACTGAATAGATAAACGGCCAGCCGGGATGCGGGGGCGAGTGCCTGGGGTGTGTCTCCTCGGGATCGATTTGCTATGCTACCGTAGAAATGGCTCGTCCCCTCCAGTTTGTGGCAACACCCCTACCGGCTTGGGCGCGGCGAATCAAGGAGCTGCGCGTCCGATTAGGGGTGAATCAATCCCAATTTGGGAAGCGGTTGAAGTGCTCGTCCATGGTGATTTCTCGCTGGGAGCGTGGCTTGCAGAAGCCTCCCGCAGATTGTCTGATCGCCATGGGAAAAATCGCCGGCCCGCCGGCTGGCTGGTATTTCTGGCGAATGGCGGGGATCGATCCCGCCGACGCCAGGCGGATGCTGCAGAACGAGTGAGTTCATTTTCGTGGGGACGAAAACATGAACCAGCGTAACCAGGATGAAGCTCAGTTGAATGTGAACCATCGAGATTCTAAATCTCAAAGACCGTGGCGGGAAATTGCCAGCGATGTGTTGCGTGAAAGCGACCATCATCGAATTGTCGAACTCGCCAAAGAACTTTGCGACGCAATCGATGATCAGGTCTTGAAGACCGGCGCAAGCGGCAAGGAAAAATAGAGTCCTCGGCCACTGTTTTCTCCAGCAGAATTTCTTATCACCTCAAGTTGCGGTTGCTACTCACGAAAACCTCGCCGGAGACTAGCCTCAATAGCACGACGAGCAACCCAGGAATGACTCGTTTACTGAGTCACAATGGAGCGACGGTACACGTTCCATTTTGGGAGTGCTCACGAATTCCCAGTCACCCCACTCGTGTGGTCAGGTTATATTTGTAGGACTGGGGTTCTATGTCGGATTCGGAATTCAATAATCCAAGTGTGTCGTTGCGCACGAACGAGATTTCTGTTCCGGCGCTGATCTCGCCGGAATTTCTCGAAATCATTCCCGACGCTACGGTCGCAGTCAATCAGCGGGGCACCATCGTCGAGATCAATCCCCAGGTTGAAGAGCTGTTTGGCTACAGGCGCGATGAACTGATTGGGCAAGCCATAGAAATTCTGGTTCCGGAGCGTCACCGCCTGGAGCATCACCGGCATCGACAGCAATTTGCGGCGCAGCCCAGACTTCGGAGGATGGGTGCGGGCCTGGAGCTGTTCGGCCGCAAAAGAGATGGAACCGAGTTTCCGGTCGAAATCAGTCTGAGCCCGGTGGAGACCGAACAGGGGCCGATCGTGCTGAGCGCCATCCGCGACATCAGCGAAAGCAAGCGGATTCAACAGGAGCTTCGCCGTGCGCACGAAGAATTGCGGCAAAGAGCGGACCGCGAGTTGTGGGAGAGCCGCACGCGCATGGCGCTGATCGTCGACTCTTCCGAAGATGCGATCATCGGCAAAGACCTTGACGGCATTGTGACGAGCTGGAACAAAGGCGCAGAACACATGTATGGCTATACCGCCGAGGAGATGATCGGAAAATCGATTGCCATGATCGCTCCGCCGGACCGGCCCGATGAAGTTGCGGGAATTCTCAAGAAGGTCAATTCCGGGGAGCGGGTTGAACATTTCGAGACGCTTCGTAAGACGAAAGACGGGCGCATTCTAAACGTCTCAATCTCGATCTCTCCCCTTCGAGACAGCGCGGGGACGATTCTGGGCGCTTCAGTGATTGCCCGCAACATGACCGATCAAAAGCGGGCGGAAGACCAGTTTCGGCAAGCGCAGAAGATGGAAGCCGTGGGCCGGCTCGCCGGTGGGGTCGCGCATGACTTCAACAACGTTCTCAGCATCATTACGGCGTGTACGGATCTTCTGCGTCCACGTGTAAACCCGGCGGCTGCGCAATTCATCGAGAACATCAAGACGGCCGCGCAGCGCGGAGCTTCATTGACCCGGCAGTTGCTGGCGTTCAGCCGCCGCCAGAACGTGCAACCAATGGTGTTCGATGTAAACGCGCGCCTTGATGAGATCAACCGCCTTTTGACCCCGCTCATGGGAGACGACGTCGAGATCATTATTCACCGCCGCGCTCCGAGCGGAGTGATTGAGGCCGATCCCGGCCAATTTGATCACGTCATCTTTAACCTGGCCGTCAATGCGCGTGACGCCATGCCGCGTGGCGGAAAGTTCATCATCGAGACAAATGCGACGCGGTTCGACGAGCAGTTTGTGCGGCAGCACCCGCAGGTCACGCCCGGAAACTACGTGCTGGTGGCAGTCAGCGATACCGGAACGGGCATGGATCAGCAAACTGTGACTCGCATTTTCGAGCCATTCTTCACGACCAAGGAAGTTGGCAAGGGTACAGGCCTGGGGCTGGCTACTGTGTATGGCATTGTCCGTCAGGCGGGCGGCTACATCTGGGTTTACAGCGAGCCTGGCCGTGGGACGACCTTCAAAATCTATTTGCCCAGCGCGGAAGACAGGATCAAGGAAAGCGCCCCGGCCGAAGTCGAGACGGTTGCTGCCGCCCACGAAGGCGCCACGATTCTGCTGGTGGAAGATGATGACATCATGCGCTCGCTCACCCGCCAAATGCTGGAGGAGCAAGGCTACAAAGTGCTCGAGGCTCGCGATGGAAACTCAGCGTTGGAAGTTGTAGGCCAGAATGGCAAGCACATCGACCTGCTGCTCAGCGATGTCGTCATGCGCGGCATGAGCGGGCCTGATCTCGGGACCCGGCTCGCGCAATCGCATCCCGAGATGAAGATTGTCTACATGTCCGGTTATACCGGAGAGCTGATCACCAATTGGAATCCGCTGCAGCCCGGAGCTACTCTGCTGGAGAAGCCATTCTCGCAGAGCGCGCTGCTGAAGGTGATCGCGACTGCGCTAGGCTGAGTGCGGACAAAGGAATTCGTGTGTCGTCTATCCGTAGGGCAGGACTCCGACTCTGTGAACTCTGCGGCACCTCTCGGCGTTCTCTGCGATGCAGGCTTTATTAAAACAAAGCGGAATCGCTGAGAACGCAGAGATCCCTGAGAACTGCCGCAGAGAGAGATTTCTTAGAAGCGGAGAGAAATTTCGTTCCGGTCGCTGGGGATCCGCAGATCAATACCGCGATCGCGATTGGCGGCCAGAGTCGCATTCACATCGAGCATTTGCAGCGGGATAGTGCGTTGATTTCGATCGACGCTGAGGGATAGTTCGTGCGCGGTCAACAGGAAGTGCTGGGTCTCAACGCGCTCCCCATTGGTCAGGACGAAGATGGTGGGAGGCAGAGCTTTCGCTGCGCTGGCAGTGGCTGCTCCCGGAATCTCGATGATCTGCGACTTAGGCAAAGGCCTCTCCGGCGCTCGCTCCTGCACCTGTCGAGGTGGTTCTTGCGCGGGAGGCTCACTTGCTGCTTCGCCGTTATCGTAGTCAGACCAGAACGGATCGTAATAGGGCCAAACGACACCACCTTGAGGGCGGCGATGTCTGCGGCCGTTCGCAAATGCTGAGTTTGAAGTTCCGCGGGAGACGATCGAGCGACCACCCTGAGCGTGTTGCCCCATGGAACTTGCGTGAGCGGCCCCTGCGGCGTGAGCTCCCGATGCAGCGCCCATTCTCTGTGCGGGCAAAACCACCGTCACAATAGGGACGAACAGCGCCGCCAGCAAGGCTTCCCGCAGCATGTGGGGATTATACCGCGGGATTAGGCGGACGGCGTCATCGATCTGTAAAGTCCAGTAGGATGACGGCTTTGGTCTCCTTATCGGCTGGTTCGAACCGCCATTGTTTTACTGTCTCGATGGCACTCTGCTCAAAGACGGGATTGCCACCGAGCATCTTGGCTGTCCTGACCACTCCTGCTCGATCGATGAGAATCTCGAGTTTGACCTTGCCCTCCAGGTGCAGCTTGCGCGCGAGTTCCGGGTAGCTCGGTGCAGTTCGGACCAGCGTTTTGCGGGAGAGTTCCTGGGCAGAAATAGATCCAGCGAATAGAGCGGCCAACAACGCGATCAGAACAATAGTTAGCGCTATCGGGACCAACGAGTGGAACTCAGTATTCGCTGTCTTGTGTTCTTCCAGAGTCACAGTAAGAGCTCCGTCGCTTGGCAAAATTGTCATACCCTAAAACGCATACCGCAACGAGAATTGCAGCAGTCGCGGCGTGCCTACGGTGTTCGTGATTTGCCCGAACGATGGGTTCTCAATGTCAGTCGCGTTAAGCGCAGGTTTGTCCAAGACCGGGTAGTCGCACGCGTTGAATGCATCGCTGGGCAAGCGCACTACCTAAAGAAAAGAAATAGCCTCAGCTGTCTGCTCGACATAGTGACTGCCCTCTGGAAGGCTATCGTCAGTTGCGTCGCTGAACTTGAATGGGCAGGGAGTCGCCTTTGACCATTCGCTTTGCAGCGGGAAGGTCAGAGAACGCGGCTGGCTGAAACTCTTTCCACTAGGCGGAAATTTCCCTTACCGGGACGGCTGTGCAAGCGAAGGCCTGCTCGGAAGAGCTAAAGGAGCCAATTCACAGTTACGAAAATCAGATCGACTACTCACGGGCCGGGATCTCAGCAACTCAAGGTTGATGGTTGATCACCGTCACGAAGTTGTTTCCAACCACCCACTGAATTGCATAGTTAATTCCGGCGAGATTGTATTGACCACGGATGACACCCGGATTGGGGGCTTGTCCGAGTCGAATCTGATTGACTAACCCTTGTATCTGTCCCCAGAAGGCATTCTCCTCGGGTAAGTTGAAAGGTGCAACGCCCACTGCGTATTGAAACCTCTGAGGCACAAAGGGTGCAGCAACTGGTTGTTGGTGTCCTGGTGGGAACGGGCGATGAGGCTGCAGGATCCCCGGCTTTTCCATAAGTCTTCCTCCCGCATAGGTTCAAAGGCGTGATCTTACATTCAGAATCCAACAGTTTTCCGCGTTGGGAATGTTTGTTACAAAAATGGAACATGGCAACGCCTTTCGCGACAGCGAAGGCTGGCAGGCTGCCTCGAAATGCCGGGCGGAGCGCAGGCAGAAGGAGAAGAATCTCTAGAGTGTTTGGTGCGAAAGGAGGGACTCGAACCCTCATGGGTTTCCCCGCCAGATCCTAAGTTCACCGCGAACGAAGGATCAACAACTTAGCGCAGTTTGCATTGGATGGTACGGCCCTGTATTTATGCGGGTTTTAGAGTATCCGAGTCGCCTTGAGATAAACGGAAACAAACTGCCACTGGGCACAAAATTGGACACAGAATCACACCGCCCTATCGGTACAGAACTCGGTAGTTGTATCAAAAATAATGATTGCCTCTTTTTCGCCTGTTCGCAGTCTATGCCAAGGGTGATCTGCCCCGATTCCATGCAGAGGATCGAAGCACCCGAAAAGCCGGTGCCGGGCGAAATATTTTTTGCCTTGCGCGGACAATTTTCTCGGAATTTTCGGAACCCTCAACAGGGTCAATGAGTGTAATGGCGATGTTACGTCAACTACGAGCCAATCCAGTTTCCGAGTGGCCGACCAACCGTCAACTAGCAAAAACGAGCTCAACCAACGCTAAACGGGGTGAATCGGTGGGCGGAGCGATAGATCCGTCCCGTCCCTTGGCGATGCCGTCGCCTGAAACAAAACGACCGCCTGCGTCGTCTATTCTGGTTTCCAGTACATGCTTCACTGAAGTATACTGCAGGGCATCATGTTCAATCGCGAACTTCGCAAAGGCAGCGCCGAACTCCTGGTGCTTACTTTCCTGGAGGCGCGCCCGCGCCACGGCTATGAGGTCGGTAAACTTATCGAGGCGCGTTCGCACGGACGGATTTCCTTCCGCATCGGCTCACTCTATCCCATTCTCTGCCGGCTGGAGGATCGCGGCCTGATTGCCGGCCGCTGGGTGGAGAAACCAGGAGAACGGCGCCGGCGCTTCTATCGGCTTACAGCGGAGGGGCGCAAGTTTCTCAAAGCGCAGCGCGGATTATGGGAAGAGTTCGTACTGACGATCAATCACATTGTGAGGCCCAGCCATGCTGAATAAAAAAGCGCCCGATTGGTCCGCGTACGTTCGCGAAAACCTGCAACTCCGCGGCTTTCGCCCCGAACGAGAAACGGAGATTGTGGAGGAGATCGCGCAGCAGCTCGATGAGGCGTACCAGGAGGCTCTGCGCGCGGGCGGCAGCGAACAAGAAGCTCGCGCCGCAGCCGAGGAGCACGTCGCGGATTGGGCCGTCTTGCGTCAGCAGCTCGCCGGCTCGCAGCGGGAGAAAGAATTTCGTGCGGCGATCGCGCCCGGACAAGGTCAAGAGCGGGACCTGCCGCAGAGGGGACGGTTCTCGCCCCGTACCGAAATCCGACAGGACGTGCTCTACGCTCTTCGGGTGTTCCGCAAGAATCTCGGCTTCACGGCAATTGCCGTGCTATCCCTGGCACTCGGCACCGGCGCGAACACCGCCATCTTTCAATTGATTGATTCGCTGCGCCTCCGCACGCTGCCGGTCAGCAATCCGCAGCAGCTCGCTGCCGTGCGCATCCTGGACACCTCCTGGAGGCACGGCCGTATCCACGGCCGCTACCCCGATGTCACCAACGCGCAATGGGAGCAGATCCGCGATCATCAGCGAGTTTTTTCCAACATGCTGGCCTGGGCGACCGAAGGAGGATTCAACCTAGCCCCTAGCGGCGAAGCACGCTACGCCTCGGGCATTTGGGTCAGCGGCGATTTTTTCAAGACGCTGGAAGTCCCCGCACTGCGCGGCCGCACCTTGACCGCGGAAGATGACCGCCGCGGCTGCGGCTCCCCGGCAGCGGTGATCAGCTACTCGTTTTGGCAGCGGGAATACGGCGGCGGCCCGGACGCCGTGGGCCGGATGATCTCGCTCGATGGCCATTCGTTTGAGATCGTCGGCATCACTCCGCCGAGTTTCACGGGCATTGACGTTGGACGTCAATTCGACGTAGCTGTGCCGCTGTGTTCGGAACCGCTCATGCATGGCGAATCGGCCTTGATGGACCTGGGAAATGGCTATTGGCTCGCCGCCGTGGGGCGTCTGAAGCCCGGCGTGACGATCGAGCAAGCCAACGCGGAAATGGCAGAACTTTCGCGCGGTATCCTGGAAGCGACCGTGCCCCCGCAATACGATGTGGAGGCGCAAAAGCACTACCTGCAGTACAAGTTCGGAGCATTTCCGGCAGCTACGGGATTCTCGAATCTGCGGGGGAGCTACGAGACACCTCTGTGGACGCTGTTGGCCATCGCCGCCCTAGTCTTGCTGATTGCCTGCGCCAATATCGGCAATTTGCTGCTGGCGCGCGCCAGCGCCCGTGGACGTGAGATTGCCGTTCGGCTTTCGCTCGGTGCATCGCGCGGGCGCCTCATCCGGCAACTGTTCGTGGAAAGTCTTTTGCTCGGTGTTGCCGGCACCCTTCTCGGCGCGATCTTGGCGCAATGGACCAGCCGCTTGCTGGTAGCCTTCATCGGCACGAGCACGCCCGATATCTTCGTTGACTTTAGGCCGGATTGGCGCGTGCTCGCCTTTACCATAGCCATCGCGCTGCTGACCACGATTCTTTTCGGAATGGCTCCCGCGTTCCGCGCCACTAGCGTCGCTCCAGCGGCGGTGCTCAAATCGGCCGGCAGGAATCTGGCGGGAGGCCGCGAGCGGTTCAGCCTGCGCCGCGGTCTGGTTGTGTCGCAGGTGGCGTTCTCGCTGGTGTTGCTGGTGGGAGCGATGCTCTTCGTGCGCAGTCTGAAGAACATCCTTTCGGTAGACGCCGGCTTCCAAACGGCCGGCATCCTGGAAGCCGATCTGGACTTTGGCCAACTCAAAATTCCTGCGCCGCAACGGCAGAGCTACAAGCTGAACCTGATTGACCGCTTGCGCGCGCTTCCCGGCGTCGAGGGAGTGGCGGACGCCAGTGTAGTGCCGCTCAGCGGCTTTGGCTGGTCCAACAATGTTATCTTGGCCGGCGCCACAAAACGCGCCGACGTGAACTCTCAATTCACGCAAGTGAGTCGCGATTTTTTCAACACCATGGGAATCCCCATCATAGCCGGACGCGCATTCAACGAGCGGGACACGGCCAACTCGCCCAAGGTGGCTATCGTCAACCAGAGTTTCGTGAAGAAAATCCTCAACGGCGCCAATCCCATTGGCGCGCACTTTCAAATTGAGGAAGAGGTGGGCCGTGCGCGGCCGATGTACGAGATCGTGGGATTGGTTCGCGACACGAAGTATTACGACTTGCGCGAGGAGTTTGCGCCGGAGGTCTACGTGACTACGGCGCAGGACGATCAGCCTGACGAGGGCGCGCAATTGTTGGTGCGCTCCAACCTGCCCGTCGAAACCTTGACGCAGGAGCTGAAAACCGCGCTGGCCGATGCCAGTCCCGAGATCGGCACGGAATTCCACGTGATGCAGACAGGCATCCAGAATTCGCTGCTGCGGGAAAGGCTAATGGCCATGCTTTCCGGATTCTTGGGCGCGCTGGCCACGTTGCTGGCCATGATGGGGCTGTTCGGTGTGATGTCCAATTCCGTGGCGCGGCGCACGGGAGAAATCGGTTTGCGCATGGCGCTGGGCGCGCAGCGGCGGAATGTTACGGGCATGGTGCTGGGCGAAGCCGGCGCGATGCTGGCGATTGGCCTGATCATCGGCGCTGGGCTGACGCTGGCCCTGGGCAAAACCGCGGGCGCGATGCTCTTCGGCCTCAAGCCCTACGACCCGTTGACGATTTCGCTTTCGGCGTTGGCGCTGGCGGTCGTGGCTATCATGGCGAGTTACGTGCCTGCGCGCCGCGCTGCGCAGCTCGATCCCATGGCCGCCCTCCGCGACGAATAAAATCCTTCGGCTGGTCGGGGCGCGATTCCAAGGCACCTGATAGCGTGGCACCTGATTCGTGGCGGATGACGCGCAAACCGGAAGTCAACTGTCGAAACCAGATGGGATGAGAAGGCCGGTCTCCGGACGGGATGCGGTGTACGCTCCCAAGTTATCGACGTGCTCAAGGCACAGATAAGAAGGAGACCGGCAATGAAGAAGGTTAGCACCAGAGCAGCAGCGCAGAGCAGGAATATTTC
>DASTCY010000037.1:0-4285 GCA_035710725.1 Candidatus Sulfotelmatobacter sp.
GTCGCGGTGCTGACGGCGCTGCTGTTTGGACTCGCGCCGGCGCTGCAGTCATCGCGACATGACATTAACGAGGCGCTGCGCGAGAGCGGCAAGGGCGTGACCGGTAGCTTTCGCGGCAAGTGGCTGCGTGATGTGGTGGTAGTTGGAGAAGTCGCGCTGTCACTAACGCTGCTGATTGGTGCGGGGTTGCTGATGCGGAGTTTCGTGGCGCTGCGCGATATCGACTTGGGATTACGCGCAGATCACGTGTTTCAAGCTCTGATAGCCCTGCCGCAAGACCGCTACAAGACAGCTGAACAGGTCGCAACGTTCTACCGCCCACTGCTCGAGCGATTGAAAGCGTTGCCGGGCGTAGAGGATGCGGCGGCAGGAAGTTCCCTCCCTCCTCTCAACTTCATGGAGAGCAAGATTGAGATTCCTGGAAAAACCCATCCAGACGACTGGCAAAGCTTGTTTCAAAACGTGAGTGAAGAGTACTTCCGAACCTTGCGAATTGACTTCAAGCAAGGACGTGGCTTCAATCAGGCGGAGGTCGAGGCTGCGCGGAAAGTTGCGGTGGTGAACGAGACCTTTGCGCGCAAATACCTGCCGAATGAAAACCCTATTGGGCAGCACGTGGAGCTAGCCAATCTTGAAGGAGTAAAGGATCCCTCGTTCGAAATCATCGGCGTTGTCGGAGATGTGATCAATCGCGGATTGCAGACGCCCATCGAGGCTGAATTGTGGCTACCCTACACGATTAGCGGACCCGGCCAACAGGTACTGATCGTGCGCACCAGGCAAGAACCGGGAACGATCCAGGATGTAGTGCAAAAACAAGTGTGGGCGGCGGACCCAGGCGTGGCAATGGCGTTCCCGAGCACGTTGGATGAAAGCATCAGCCGGTCCCTATACGCCGGACCGAAGTTCGGTTTTGCGTTGATGACGATTTTCGGGTGCGTCGGTCTAATTCTGGTGACCGTAGGTGTCTATAGCGTGCTTGCGTACTCAACCGCGCGGAAGACGCACGAGATTGGAATCCGCATGGCTTTGGGCGCCAAGGGCGGCGACGTTTTAGGGCTTGTTGTCGGCACCGGGCTGCGCCTGGTGATAGTAGGAATGGCGATTGGGATTGCAGTTAGTTTGACGCTGGGCCGAATCATTGGGACCGAGCTAATAGGAGTGAAGACGTACGATCCGGTGACGCTCGTGGGTACGACGTTGTTGCTTACGCTCACTGCAGCAGCAGCGTCCTGGATTCCGGCGCGGAGGGCAGCGAAGGTCGATCCAATGATCGCGCTGCGATACGAATGAAAATTGGTTCGTTAACTGCAACGGGTACTCAAGCTCGCTTTTGGCTTGGGTAAGAAATCGAAAGCGATATGAAACAGAAGCTATTCGGCGCGTTTACATTAATAGTCCTCTTTGTCACTGCGTCGGCCTCGCTGGGGCAAGAGGTATCCAAATCACTCCTTCTGGATAAGCTCGAGCTTCATAACGTCAAAGGTGAACCTGTTACTTATCTCAGCCGGAAAGCAATGCGTGTCACTGATGACGCGCCGCACGCTGATGACGCAAGCCGTTTCGCCGTAGTTCCGGGAACATCATTTCAAGATGGCACCATTGAAGTCGATCTAACTGGTGACACGGCGCCTGACGCCCCCGCGAATTTGCGAGGGTTCGTGGGAATCGCATTCCGCGTAACAGCGGACCGATCCCAATTTGAGTGTTTCTACCTGCGGCCCAAGAATGGACGATCAGACGACCAACTGCAGCGAAATCACGCCACGCAATATATCTCCGTGCCGGGTTTTCCATGGCAGAAGCTGCGCTCGGAGACTCCGGGAAAATATGAGTCCTATGTCGATCTGATTCCGGGGCAATGGACGCACATGAAAATCCAAGTTGCAGGAACTCGCGCGCAGCTTTATGTGAACGGGGCCGAACAGCCTGTGCTCATCGTGAATGATCTCAAGCAAGCGCCCGTCAATGGCGCGATCGCGCTTTGGGTTGGGCCGGGAACGATTGCACATTTTGCCGATCTGCGAATTATGCATTGACCGTTAGCTATTCCGCTCGCGCGGAAGTCTAACACTGGAGACATATATGATCACAAGTGGTGCTGCTGTTCTCTGCCGCGCTGTTCAGTTGCTGCTGCTTACCTCTTGGCTGACGGTTGGGTTACATGCAGCGGACAATCCTTTCGTAGGCGATTGGAAACTCAATCCCGCTAAAAGCAAACTCACGGACGAAATGAAGGTCACGAGTGTTGAAAAAAATAAATATGCCTTCGACTTTGGCGGCGGCAAGCCCGAGACCATCGTAGTCGACGGAACAGATCAGCCGGGCGGCTTCGGCACTACGCTATCGGTGAGTCGCGAGGGCCCTAATTCCTGGAAAGTTATCCGAAAGAAGGATGGCCACGTGCTCGTGAGGGCGAACTGGACACTCTCCCAAGACCAGAACACGCTCAAGGACGAATTCACATTGATCCGAGCCAATGGATCGCCTTCGACGGTCAACTATATCTACACGCGTCGCCACACCGGATCTGGTTTCGCAGGTGACTGGGTAAGCACGAGCGAGACCGTGACCTCGGTCTTTGTGCTCAAGATCCGGCCGTATGAGGCCGATGGCCTTTCCATCATCGATCCCTCTGGATTAGTCACCAAGAACGTGAATTTCGACGGCAAGGATTATCCGACTAAAAGCCCGATCGCAGGCTCCACGTCGTCAGCTCGCCGCCTGAACGAACTCACCCTGGAGATCACCGACAATGTAAACGGTAAGGCCAGCCGCACGGACGAGATTCAGCTCTCTTCTGATCGCAAGACCTTGACGAGGACATTTCGCGTCGAAGGCAATAGTGAGCCGACCATCATGGTGTTCGAGCGGCAGTAGAACTGAACCCTTTCAGGATGGAGGGCGGCAGACGACAGCCGCAGGCGTTGGGCGCTGCCTGTCGGTAGCAAGTTAAAATGTCCGGTTTTTGTAGCAAGTGAAATGTCCGGTTTTTGAGTTGTGCCCTCGCCGATTGGGTTGGGTTGATTTTGGGGATGGGGTTACAGGGGAAGGGGGCAGTTCCCCTTCCCCTGCTCAGCTCTGGAGAAGCCTGCGCCGATAGAGGTGCCCCAGTTGCGTGGTAGCGACCCAGGCAATGCGGACCGTGGGTGAGGCTGAGGGTTCCGTTCAGGTGCTGATGCACCACGACCTGACAACCCGCCAAGGTCGCTCGCCAGCGCACCCGCTCGATCTGCAGGCTCAGATTCTGGAAGCTCACGGTATTGTCGCGGTTCACGCTGCGTTCGAACTGCAGGGAGAAGATCCGATCCAGGTCACGACTTCGGCAGGGCACAAAAGCATTTCCTCGCTGCCTGGGTACGACCTGAAAACGGCGGTTGAACTCGGCGATGTAATCGTCCCGCAGAAATCGATTCGCCGCCTCTAGTGTCCGAATCTGCCGTAGCCGCAACTCCTGCGGCAAGCGGCCCTGCCAGGTCGAGAAGTTGCGCTCGCTGCGCCCGCGCGCCTCGGGCGAGTAGGCCGGGATCATCTGCACGCCCAGTTCATGCAACGCCCGTCCCACCTGCGTCCGGCGATGGTAGTCCACCTTGCCGCCCACCTTCGGCGTCAACCAGAAATGGCTTCCCCGATCGCTGTACAGCGCGCAGAATACCCCTTTGCGCTCGATCACTTCCTTCAACCCCGCCATCACCGTCGCCGTCGATTCCTCCTCCACCAGTTGTGCGTAGTAAATCTCGCTCGTGGCATCGTCCAGTATCACGATCAGGTCGTACCAGCGTTCGTCCTGAAACCACGGGTGCCGGCTGCCGTCGATGTGCAGCAGCATCCCCGGCAACGGCCGCCGCTCCCGCCGTTTGCGATGGGCTCCGCGCTTGCGTCCCCGCGCCACCAGACCCGCTCCCTGCAAGGCCTGCTTCACCCAGGTGTAACTCAGGTGGATCCCGTGCTCGGCCTGCAGCTTCTCGTGAAAGTGCTGCACGTTCAGATCGAAATACTTTTCCCGGTACAGCGCAAACACCCTCTCCACCGTCGCCACCGGCACCCCCCGACGCGAGGGCTTGCCCCGCCGCCGGTCCAGCAACCCGTCGTAGCCCTCTTCCACGTAGCGTTCCCGCCACCGCCGCATGTGCCGGTCACTGATGCCCAGGATCTCCGCCGCCTGCCACCACGTGATCTTTTTTGCCATCGCCTGCAACATTACGTCCTGTACTTTCATCGCCCGCTCCATCGCGGCCCTCGGATAAGCGTCCATGCTCCGCATGGTCTCCCATCCTCACCGCCC
>DASTCY010000038.1:0-77483 GCA_035710725.1 Candidatus Sulfotelmatobacter sp.
ATCGAGATTGCTGACCGCGCTGACATTTCCATTTATGCCATCACCGCCCACACGACGCGCAAGACTCATCCCGGCGATGCGGTGCTGCGGCAACTGGCCGATTCAACCGGTGGTCGCGCCTTCATTCTGCGGACCTATGAAGATTCCGATCACGCGCTCGCTGCGGTCGAACAGGAACTTCGAACGCAGTACACCGTTTCTTTTCGTCCCCACACAGCCACTGGGTGCGGCTACCACCGCCTTGCTGTTGTGCCCATCGATCACCAACTGCATATTCGGGCGCGGGACCGCTACTACCGCTGCCCACCAGGCGCAGGCCCCGCGGGCCCTTAACACGCCGGGACTGTAAGGCTGAAGCATTGCGACATCCAAAATCCAGATGACTGGCATCCTGAGCGCATGTTTTGGGTGGCGCAGCGGTTTACCGCTGCGATAAGAAGGTAAGCACTAAATCAACCGGCTTTAGCCGCTTAGGCACGATGTCGAAGCGAACAAGACCTTCCCCAGCCTGCTAGTGCTTGACCGGAACACCCGGCTTGGTGGCTGTGGTCGACGCGCTGCTCACCTGCGTCACCGTCCCGTCGTAATTGTGGCTATATCCGTGGCAGACCAGAGCACAAGTATTGGTCGATCGGCTGTAGGAAACTCCAATCGCTCCCGCGGCATTGATCGTATTCGGCGCCACGACGTTCGTATCGAAGTCGACCAGCCGCTCTCCCGAAATTGTGGGCGATGTAGCTCCCAGGCCGTGCGCCGTGTGGCACACCGAGCACGAAACTCCGACCGTGCTGACGTGCAGCGCATGATATTGGAAGGTGTTGTTCGCGAAAACGTTCGATAGATCGTGACACTTGCCGCACAGCGCCCAGGGTCCCGGAGCACCGCCGCCAGCACTGGTCAGCGGGCCGGGAAAAAGCGTCGAAGCCAGTATCGGACTGCCGGGCCCACCCGCCGGAAACGTGCCGGGCGCAACCTGGCTCATCTCGTAGCGGCGCTCGAAAATGTGCGGATAAATTGATCCATGCGGGCCATTCGGTCCCGTCCCGCCAAACTCGCGAGCATCGTCGCTGTTGTGACAATCGGTGCAGAAAACCTGCGTGCCCATGGGACGTCCCTGCGTTATGCCATCCGATTGCAGCATCCTCGGTAGCAAACTGGGCTGAGGATAAGGCGAAGAACTGACATGTGTGACCGGATGACTCGACGTCGCCGTCGTCGCAAACTGCGGAATCACGTTGGCCGCGTCTCCCGCCACCGACACCGCCCACAGCGGAAGATATCCGAATGTGGAAGTCGTCGTCGGTTTGCCTGAGCTGGTTCCGTGGCAACGCAAGCAATTCTCGTATTGATTCTGAGCGGGAGCCATCGTGCTGATCCCATCGCTCGCCGAAATTCCGTTCACCGCATTTTGCGAGACTCGAATCTGCGGCGCATTCGGAAAAGCTCCGCCCACCTGCTGCGCCCCATGCGGATTGTGGCAGTCGACGCAGGTCGCATGCCGATTGTTGTTTAGCAGGACCGTTTCATTCGTGTCGTGGGCGTTGGTGCCGGATGGCGCAGGATGCGATGAAGTCTTCGTCATCTCGGCATAAACATTCAGCAGCGCCGGACTGACATTGTTATTGCCATTGTGGCAACTGATGCAGTTCTGCGTGGAAGCATCCATGTTGGCCAGCGCCGGAGTCGCGCCCCGCAGCAGCCGCGCCGGCCCATTGGCGTTGTGTTCCATGTGGCACGCCGAGCACGCATTCCCGGCCACAGTGTTATAAGGGCCAACGCCTGCTCCCGGCAACGTCACGTTAGCCGCATTCGCGTGAATGCTGGTTGGCCAGGGCACCAGCGGGTTCGGCAGATTGTTGACAGAGCGCGCCGTGGTTCCATGGCAAGCCAGGCACATCGCGCCGCGCGAGCTGTCTCGCACCAGGAAGTTCAACGAAACCACATCGCCATTCTGCACGTGCGGATTATGGCAGCTCTCGCACTCCACATTTCCGTTGATCAAGCTTACTTTTTTGAGCGGATCGGCGGTCTGCTGGTTCGCCACCAGCGTCTGCACCAGATCAGGCGAGTCCTTGATCTGATTGAAGCTGAACGGATGCGAATTCTGTAGTGCTGCGCCGAACACATCCTGCGTGTTCATTTTTCCGGTCATCGGAATCTGCCCGTAAGGCAGCGTTTGGCCGGGCGCAATTGTTCCGTCATGGCAACTCAGGCACAGGCTGCTGGGGGCTGCGATTGGTGGCTGCATCATCGTCTGGTTTGCAGTCGTCGTGCTGCTGTAGAGCGTGTAGGTTTGCGAGGAATACGTCTGCGCCCATAGCGGGCCCTTGGCGATTCCAGAATGCGGGGCATGGCAATACTGGCAGGGCGGCAACCCGCCACCTTTGATCGGCGACTGCCCGCCCGGAGACAAATCGTGCGCTCCCAGCACATCGCCGGTAAATTGCGCTCGCACACCGCTGGACGCAACCAACAGTGCCGCGAGTGCCAGCCAGCGCTTCATTGCCCCTGCGCTCCTTTTTCTTCGTGTTTCGCGAAGTAGTGGAACACCTGGACACGGCTGTTGTGCGAATCGACCACATACACCATGTCGTCGCGATCAATGAACAGTCCAGACGGCAGGTTGAACGTCCCCGGCGCTGAGCCTTTTATTCCGAAGTAGTAGAGCAGGTCACCCTGATTGTCGAACACCTGCACCCGCCCCCACGCCGCATCCACAACGTACAGATGGCCCTCGCTGTCGAAGCCGATCCCCTTGGGACGGAAAAAGCTTCCCAGATCGTCTCCCAGCGCGCCCACCGTATACTTAAACGTCCCGTTGCGATCGAACACCTGCACCCGGAAATTCATCGCGTCGACCACGGCCAATTCCTGGCCGTGCAAAACCAGTTCCGTCGGAAAATTGAATTCCCCTGGCCCCGTTCCTTTCTTTCCGATCGCTTGCAGGATCGAGCCGCTCATGTCCATGACGAAAATCTTGTTGCGCAGCGTGTCGGTCAGGTAAATGCGTTGCGCCGCCGAATCGACCGCGATTCCTGTCGGGCGTTTGAAATAGCCCTCGCCGCCCTTCAGGCTGCCGATGTTGCGTTTGAACTTGCCGTTGGAGTCGAAAACAAAGATTCGCCCCGTCTCAGAATCCGTGACGTAGAAATTGTCCTCGCCATCCACGGCCACGCACTGAGGCGAGCGCAACGTGTTCGCCTCTTTATCTTGGCGGCTGATGAATTTGTATTTGTGCTCGGCGAAGTTGAACAGATGGATCCCTTCCGCATCCGGGTCAGTGACAATCACGCGGCCGCGCGAATCGACCGCAATGCTGTACGGACGCAGCATGCGATGCCGGTCCGGCGCGCCCACGACCGTGTCGAAAACTTTGGTGAAGAAGCCGCGCTTGGGAGCAACATCGCGGTCGTTATCGAAGCTTCGTCCAAACACCAGTTTCCGTCCGCCTTCCAGCAGCAGATCCGGAGGTGCCGGCGCCTGCGGTTTCTCTTCCTTCACACGGCCGGCGCTGACAGGCAGGGCAGGGGCCAGCGTCAGCAGAAGCATCGCTGTACAGAATTTAGCCCGGCCCCACATCCGACCCCGATTTAGAACGGATGGAACCATCTCTGAATCCCCACATAGAAAGACGAGAAATCCGCCGGCAGCCCTCCCGGCGTCAACCCAATCCCCTGGCTGAGGTGCGTATACCCGCCTCCAAAAGATACCTTTCGAAACTGGACTTGTGTAAATGCAGTAAAAGCCTTCGCCGAGTTGTTGGAGTACAGCGTCGGCGTTTTCGTGTCGTTCAGCGCGCGTGTGTAGCTCGCGCTCACCGTCCAGCGCCGTACCGGATTCGCCGACGCGGTTACCGCATAAGACGCACCATTCACCAGCAGGTATTGATTCCCGCTCAGTACCGGCGTGATCGTGACCGGCGTGGGCACCAGTCCGTTCGCCGTGAGCAGCGCCGTCCCGTACGACTGCGAGTAGGTTGCGCCCAACGCATAGTTACGATAATTCAAGTTCGTGCCAAAGCCTTCCGAGTGGCTGCTCGATCCCGCAATCTGGCTCAGCCCGGTATGGAATCCATGAAAGTTATTGATCCACATCCAGTGCCTTCCAAAACGTTTCTTTTCGTTTGCCAGATACGAGTAGCTGGAGGTCAGCTCCGTCGCCAGCACGGTCTGCACGTCTTGCGAATAATTGAACGCCGCTCCCCAATCGATGCCCCCGATCCGCTTGTCAAAATTCGCTCCCGCCACCAACCCGGTTCCCTGATGGCCCGTATCGGTCGATTGATCGTTCACGCCGCCGTAGAAGGTGAACGATCCCCACAGCGGTTTCTGAAAGTGATAATTCAGGATGCCGCTGAAATGATTGACGCTGAAAGTTCTTCCGTACGCCTCTTGCTGCGTGTGGTTGAAGCTGAACGACCCGTTCAGGCCGCGCACGATCGAGATGGTGTCGAAGTTGTAGAAGGAAAGCGAATTGCTGTGCGCGCCAAAATTTACCTGCGGCGCGATCCCGCCGCTGTTGATCAGCTGCTGTTCCACCATCCCCGACAAACTTGTGTCGTACTCTGCGCCAACCGTGGTCGTCACGCGCGACCAGGGAATGAAGCTGGCATTTGTGGTGAAGGTATTGTCCGAGCCGGTGGTGTCAATGCCGTTTCCATCCCCGTGAAAATCCGAGTAGGCATAGTTGAACGAGAACGCCCCCCGCAACGGCAGCTTGTGATTGGTGTTGAAAGAAACCGTCTTCGAATTGATGTCGCCCGAATTGAACTCGCCCGCCGTCACAAACGAGGGCAGCTCCGAGCGCGTATAAACATCGTTGAACCGCGCATTCATCATCCAGCCGTCGATATTGTAGTTGCTGCGCAGATTGAAGTTGCGCGAGTTCGAGTGCTGCTCCTGGTCCGACCCGAAAAGCGAGCTTGACGAACTGGTCTGAAAATATTGCGCGCTGAGCGTGGGCTTGTCGGGCAACAGCTCCGACCATCCGATGCCGAACTGCGTGGAGTTGCCGTGTGTCGTGAAGCCCTCCACACCGGGCAGTCCGAACATCCCCGTGCTGTTGAAACTCTTGCCATACGTAATCGATCCTGGGAAGTGGCTGCCCGTGAAAATCCCCGCGCCGGTGCTGATGTTCGTCGTATTGGTGAGTGATTGCGCCCCGGAGTTGTCTTGCGCCCGGTTGTATATCGGCCTTACATAGAAATTCAGAAAATTAGGATTGTAGAAAAATCCAGTCAGGTTGGCGTCGCCATTGACGGCCGAACTGTGGTCCGAAAGCTGGGTATTTCCGTAACTGCCGTTATAGCCAGTCCCCACTGTGCCGTTCAGCGACATGCTCAAATCGTCGCCGATTTTCACCTGCGCCACGGCCGAGACCGCCAGCAGAAGCCACCCCAGCACTGCCATTCCACGCGTATTGTGAATATGACTGCTCAAAATGCGCCTGCGTTATGAAATTTTTCTCGTATTCCACAAAACCGCTTTCTGTCTCGTAAACGTTCTCGTGTTCTGCGTTTCTACAGCTCCTGGACCTTCGCGTTCTGGTGCAACCGCTTGTCGAGCGACACCCGCAATCTTTCCGATTTTTCTTTCTGCAATTGTTCGGTCAGCCCGGCCTTCACATCCGCGAACTTTGCCTTGCCCGGGGCGTTGTGCGCATTCAAACGGATCACCGTGAACGCATTGCCCAGCTGGACCAGATCGCTTACCTGGCCGGCCTTCATTGCCAGCATGGCCTTCACCACTTCCACCGGAAGGTCTGCGCGCTTCACGGCGTGATGATCTCCCATGTTGACGCGGAAATCGTCTTCCGAAATTTTTTCGGCAAGCAAGCCGAACTCCTCATAGTTCTTGGTTGCCTTCGCCTGTTTCGCAATCTCTTCCGCCTTCTTGCGCGACTCTTTCAACGTGTCCGCATTGGCGGTGGCCGGCGGCAGGATCGAGATCGTCTGGAAAGCGAACGTCTCGCCGTGCTCGAATTGGCCCAGATTCTTCTCGTAGTAAGCCCGCGCCTCGCCCAGGCTGACCACAGACTTGTTTTCCACTTCGTTCTTCAGCATGGCTTCGATCAGCAGTGAGCGCGTGATCTGCTTGCGCAGCTTTGCTTCCGAGCCATTCATCTCAGTGTTCAAATAGGTGTTGAATTCGTCCCGGCTGCTGAACTGCGCTTTGAATTTCTTCTCCTCGCGCGCCAGCCGCGTGGGCGGTATTGTCATTTTTCGTCGCAACGCTTCCTGATACACGAGCTCTTCGAAAATGATCATCTGCATGGCGCCGCGGCGGATTTCCGCCTCTTGCCCTTTGGGGAACCCGTTGTGCAGTCTGGCGTAGGGAAACAGCGCGAGCATTTCGCGGAGCAGATCACGATCCGTCAGCACAGCGTCATTGACCCGCGCCACCGGCTTGCCGGTAACTTGCATGCTGGTCGATGCCGGCGCAGACGCATTCGCAGCGGGCAACGATGCTGCATGCGAACTGAGCATCTGCGCATTCGCACTTGCCGCGACTAGTAGCAGCGCCGCCATTGTGATCCGGTATTTCATCGCCCTCACCTTCCGTCGTTTCTGATATCGGGGGAGAGAGTCGCCTCTCCCCCGGATGATCAAAAAACAATTGCGTTATTAGAATGCTGTCGGCAGCGAGCCACCATTGGCTTCGTTCGACTCGCCAAAATGGCATTGGCGGCAGAACTGAGTCGTTGAGGCAGCTTGTGTCGGCGGTACACTGACCCGATTGACGTTGTACGGTCCGTTCACGAAGAAGAACTTCGCGTACGTTCCCGTGGCTGAGCCCGCAATTGGGCTGTTGGCGGAAGCCGCGTACACGTTCATCACGTGTTGATCGTGGCAGGTGGTGCAAACCAGATACGGAACCGGTGTGGCTGCGGCATTCACCGGCGTTGGATACGCCCAGGCACCCTTGAACAGAGCAGGCGCACCATAGCTGGCCACGAACGATGCATATTGTCCAGCCGTGGTGATGCCCGTGATTTTGCCCGCGCTGATGGCAAAGGTAATGCCGTTGGCGGCATCGCCATAGAAGCTGCCCAGCGCTTTATCCACCGACGCGTTTTCGCCGACCGGATGGTCGTTGTTATACGTGCCGGCTGCGGTTCCATCGTTGCCCAGCAGGGTTGGAATCTTGCTTCCGCCGTAAGTGCTCGGCAGAGCTCCAATCTGCTGCTCATAGGCCTGATTGACCATCATGGCGCCCTTGGCGAGCGATCCATCGTGGCAAGCAAGGCACATTACGATGCTCCGGACATCCGAATACTGCTGGGCTGTCCAGGTGGTTGGGTTGCCGCCGGTTGGAGTCGTGAACGTATAGTTCTTGCGGCTGCCGGTGTTCGAGACGTCGCTGAAATCGAACGTCTGGTTATAGAGTGGTCCCATGTCCTGCGCAAACAGGGCATTGGTTCCGGAGTAGGCATCGCCCACCGCGCCCTGTGTGCCACCGCCTGCACCAAATGCGCCGCTATGCGGAGCATGGCAGCCTGCGCAGCCACGGCCATAGTTGTTGTGCGCGCCGAGAACGTCGACCACTGGAGCGACGCTGCCGGAGGCACCCGACGTGATCGCGGTTCCCCCCGGAGTCGGGGCTTGGGCCAACGCCAATGCGCCCACCATGACCACGAGCAAACTTACTAAGAGTACTTTTTTCATGTATGAAACCTCCTGTCCTGACAGCTCGGTCACGGATTTTTCTTTCCGTTTCCGTTTTGGCCCAAACAAGGGCCAAACTTATTGGCGGTCCGTTGCCGCCGAATCCTTGGCCTGCGCCGCTTCGTGCTTAACTTCTGTCTTGTCTGACGAAGACGACGCTGCTTTCTGTCCAGCCGGAGCTACCTTCACTCCAGCGGTCTTGTTCTTTTCCGCTTCCCGCCGCTCAAATTCCTGCCGCGCTTCGGCCTGTGTCACGTAGCGGAATTCCTGCACGCGTCCGGGATATACCTCGGAGGTGAACACTCGGTTGTTCTTGTCAATCGTGATGTACTGCAGCCCGGAAAACATGCCGGGCAGAATCCCCTGAGCCGCGCCCATGTAAATCAGCAACTGGCCTTCCTGCGAAAAAACTTGCACTCGGTTTTGTAGTGAATCGCTCACCCAGACGTGACCATCGCAGTCGATCGCCACGCCCTTCGGCATCGCGAAATAGCCGGGCCCGTCGCCGCGCTTGCCAAAGGTGCGGATGAAGTTGCCATCTGCATCGAACATTTCAATTCGTGCATTCAGCGTGTCAGCGACGTAGAGGTTCCCATCCTGATCGACTGCCAGGCCAGTCGGCTTGGCGAAGTCGCCCGGAGTCGCGAGCGTGTGCCCTTTGCCGCCCGTGCCCACTTTGCGCAGTGGCTGGAATGTGTCCGCGTCGTAGACCAGCACCTGGTCGGCCGCGATGTCGGCCACATAGAGGAACCGGTTCTCGGTATCGATCGCCATCCCGGCCGGAATTCCGATGCCATCCTTGATGACCGCTTCCATCTTGTGATTCGGATTGAAGACCAGAACGCGATGCGCTCCCGCATCGGAAACAAACAGACGGTCGTTGTCGTCGATCGCGAGGCCAACGATCATGGCGAAGCTGGCGTCCCTGCCGTTCTTGATCATTTCGGTCTCACGCGTTTCCGAATCGATGATGAAGATGACACCGACTTTTCCGTCCGCGACGTAGATCTTGCCCTTCGAATCAACCGCCAGCCCGTGCGGCTCACCCATGAAGAAGTGGTTACGCAGCCCATCGTCACCCTTGTCGGTCGGAGATCCCGCCAGCCGGTCCATCCAGCTGCTTTTGCTCTTCGTTGGCTTCGCCGCGAAGTCAGGCAGTTTCTCGCCCGCGAAATAATTCAGATAGCGAATGCGCGTAATGTTCGGCGGCTGCGGCCACACGATTTTCGAAGTGTCGATCTTCTCCAGCAGCGAAGCCGGCTTCTCCGGCTCGTTGTTCTTTTTCTTTTTGTCGGAGGCGAGCGATGGCATCGCTAACAGCAGCGCCGCGATGATCGCCAACGCCATCCCTGCTCTGCGGATCGAGTTTTGCGATTTGCCGATCATCTCTCTTCCTCTCCTTCGCTCACTTCTGCAGGTTCTTGTGGCAATTCGCACAGAACAAAGCGTTGTTGGCCTGATCTTTGGCCAGCAGCCCCGGCTGAGCCGAGGCATGCGGCTGATGGCAGGTCAGGCAGTTGATCTGCGTCTTCACTTTCGTGATGTCGCTCGGATCTACGACGTCCGAGATCGGATGCCCTTCAACCGGATGGCCGGTGTTGTACTTCAGCGGCAGCACTGGAACTTTCGCGAAGTAGTTTTCCGGCAGCTTCACGCTTCCGTCGAAGATCGCAACCAGATGTTCTTTTTCGAGCTTCTGCGGCCTCGAGTCCGGCCCATGGCACTCGAGACAAAGCTTGTTCGTGTTCGCCACCCGCAGCAGGTGCGGATTGTCGTTGCCATGTCCGTCATGGCAGGTCGAGCAGCCTTGCTCAAAAACTGGTTGATGCAGCGTCGTCTTCTTGTGCAGGTCGGCTATGTCGCTGTGGCAACCCAGGCAGATATTCACTGCGTCGGTTTTGGGCAGATTAGGTTGCGAACTCGCATGCGGATTGTGGCAATCGAGGCAATCGCCGGCCTGCGCTCCCGGATGCGCGACCTTCGCGGTTTCGATCTTCTTGGCCTGATCATCGTGGCAGGTCACGCACAGTGACTTGGCGTCGGCCTGCGTCAACACGACTTTTCCGTCTTTGGGCGGCGCGTGGCACATCTCGCAGCTCTTGTCGGCGAACGGAGGATGCTGGAATTTCGCCATCAGTTTCGGCGAAGCCGACGAGTGCGGATCGTGGCACTGCATGCAGTTCGTCGTACCGAACGGCTGGTTGTTGTGTGCCTTCTGCAGCGACTCATCTTTTACGTCATGGCAATCGATGCAGAGCTGCGGAGCTGCCTTGATCAGATGAAATTGGTTTTCGGTGGTCAGGTCCTTGCCAGTTTTATGCGTGACGTGGCAGGTGTCGCAGCCCATGTCGAGCGCAGCGTGCCGGCTTCCTTTTTCCGGGACGTTCTGCCCCTGGTCGTGGCAGGTGAGGCAGAGATTGTCTTTCTTCTCGCCCGCGGTCGCTTTCAGCAACTGATTCTTATTGTCGGAGACGTGCGGATCGTGGCATTGCAGGCAGTTGCGCACCGCCGGCTCGTGCACGTGCCCCTGAATCTGCGACGCATCTTTGTCGCTGTGGCACGTCAGGCAGACTTTGTAGGGAACCGCTGTGATCAGCTTTACGCGGGTCACATCTTTGTTGACCCGCACTTCGTGGCAGCTCAGGCATCCAGTGGTCGAGACCGCCGTGTGCACGAACTTGCCTTTGCTCTTGTCTTCGTGGCACTCCAGGCACTTCTTCGCGTCGACGTTCTTATCCAGCGGAACAGGGTGAGTGTTGGCTAAGGCCGGAAATGCCCAGAAAGCTGCAAAGGCAAGCAGGCAGTAAACATACCGCCGGACCGCGGGCCGAAGGGCCTGGCTGCTGGCGCGGTCGTGGATCTGGCAAACCATGTCTAACTAATGCAAATGCAAGAGCCAGACCGAATTCCCACTGCGGGACTAGGATCCCGCGTTACGACCGTAAGTTATTGCAACAGCATCGACTTGTGTGCGGTGGGCGAGGTGATGTGAATTTCCACAGAACGTTATCTTTCTCATCAAAATGGGCTTTCTCCCACAGCGGGACTGGTGAAATGACCCACGTTTAGGAGTCTCACGAAAGCACTCGACAATGCGCTCACCCCGCAGCTTTGTGATTGAAATCACACGTCTTTCGGCGTGCGCCAAATCACATTTCCTGGGTTCGGATCGTGAGTGTTCTCACCCAAACGGTTTGCCTCGGCAAGATCGATCAAGCTTGCGATGCTATTCAGCTGCAACGACTTGTCGAGAAAATCCCAAAATGGTGCCGAACGTGCATCCGCATCCGCAGCGAGGAAAGATATGGCCCTGTCATTCGGTTCTGCATCACGCAAACTGTGGCAGACGTTGAGTTCCATCAAAACCGGTGTGGTGTTGATCATCCTGGTAGTGATCTTCGCTGCGGCGGGGACAGTGATCCTGCAGCGCCCGATGACCGACCCCGACGACATGCAGCGCGCCTACTCGCCGCAGATGCTGCGCATCCTCGACGCCACGGGGCTGACCGACGTTTACCACACGCGCTGGTTCGTTGCGCTACTGATTTTGGTGAGCTTGAGCATCATCGCGGCTTCGGTACAGCGCTTCCCTAACTCGTGGCGGTTCTTCGCGCGGCCTTATAAGAGCCCCGATGATAACTTCCGTCGCGTGCTTCCCACGCAGGCGCAGATTTCGATTCTTGAAGAAGAACAAGGCCTGAGCGCCGCGGAGCGAGCGTTTCGCAAGATGGGCTTAGCCTCAGAAAGGATCGTCCGCCCAAAGACGTTTTCGTTGTTTGCCGAGCGCAATCGCATTTCTGAGATGGCGGTCTACATCGTTCACGCCAGCTTGTTGCTGATCTTCCTGGGGGGAATTGTCGATGCGCTCTGGGGATGGCGCGGGTTTCTCATGCTCACGCCTGGTGAACAAAGCAGTTCGATCCAGTTGCGCAATGGCGCCGCAAAGACGATTCCATTTGCCATTCGCTGCGACGGCACGGGCGAGGAGACTTACGCCGACGGAACGCCGAAGAAGTGGTGGTCCAAGCTGGCTGTCCTGCAGAACGGCCACGACGCTGCGAACAAAGAGATCACGGTCAACGATCCTCTGGTTTTCGCAGGGTTGCGCTTCTACCAGGCCAGCTATGGACGGACCGGCAAGATTGATCGTCTGATTCTCACAGCCACGCCGGCCAGCGGCGTAAAAGTTGAGCCGCGAGAGATCTCCCTGGCTATGAATCAGACTCTCGCGCTCGATGCCGACACGTCGGTGCAACTGGTGCAGTTCATCCCTGACTTCGTCGTGCAGGACGGGCAGGTTTACGCGCGCAGCAACGACGTGGTCAATCCCGCGGTGCACCTGATCGTGACCTCGCAGAAATCAGGCAAGGCGGTAAATGTCTGGTTTCCGGAAATCGCAGGCATCGCCGAGAACGCGTCTTCGCCGTACGTTTTCGAACCGAAGGACTTGAAAACCGGCGTTTTCACCGGCCTGCAGGTTTCCTACGAGCCGGGGCAATGGGCGGTGTGGGGCGGCGTGATTCTGATGGCGATCGGTATGAGTTTGGTGTTTTACGTCGTGCACCAGCGCTACTGGGTCGTGCCCGTGCGCAATCAAGAGGGACGCTTGGCGCTGTGGGTTGGGGGATCCGCCAATCGCAATCGCGACGCTTTTGAGCAGAAATTTCAAAAGCTTGTGGCAGAGATCAAAACCGAGTTGCCGACCAAGCAACCGGCGCCTGCAGTACGGGCCGCTAATTTAGTCGGAAAGTAGGACAGGAGGATTGTCAATGGCACGCGCAAGAGCAGAACAGCAACCCGCAACCGGCTCCGCGTTGATCGTGCTGGTCGGATTGAGCATCGCGTTCCTGCTGTTCATGGCATTGTTGAATGTGGCGAAGTCGGGCAACATTCTGACCGAGGCCAATCTGCTTTATGCGTCTTTGATTTTTTATGCAGGTGCGGGAGCGCTCTACCTAGGTTTCGGCGTCACGGGGAATGAATCCTATGTCAAGTTCGCCTCGTTCTCGACCTGGGCAGGACTGCTGGCCAACACTGGCGCGGTGCTGCATCGTTGGTATGAGGCCGGACATCCTCCTTTCGCCAGCTTGTACGAAATGCTTCTGAGCTTTGTATGGACGCTGGCTGCGCTAACGCTGATTGCAGAAAAGGTCTATGGCGTGAAAGTGATTGGCACCGTGACCATGCCCGTCTCGATTGTCGGCGTCGTGCTGATGCAACTGCTGCGCAGCGACGTGAAGCCACTGGTTCCCGCGCTGCAATCGACGTGGCTGCATGTGCACGTGAGCCTGGCGATGCTGGCTTATGCGGCATGCGCGCTGAGTTTTGCACTGGCCATGATGTTCTTGATCCAGGACAAAATGAAGACGGAGACATTTCTGGCCGCCACCAGCGTGTTTACTGTCGGAATCTACGCTGCCGCTCTCACGCGCTTTGAGAAATGGGGCGGCTTCAGCGTGATCGCGTGGGACGCCGAGAACAAATCGGAGATGTTTCTCTCGCGGGGTGTGCGGCTGTTCGTCACCATCCCAGACCTGGGCTGGCTGATGTTGCTTGTCACTCTGGCCGTTTGCGCGCCACTCGTCCTGTATGCCGTCGCGCAATGGAAAAAGAACGACAGCTTGCTGATCATCGCCAATCGGGCCGTGTTCGTCAGCATTCTGCTGCAGACGCTTGCGTTGGTTTTCTTCCTGCTGCGGGTGCGAGACGGCCGTTATGCGTCGCTCGATCAGGAGGGCTTGTTCCCTACAAATCTGGCTGCGAGTCCCTTCATCCTTTCCGGCTTAGTCGGAGGGATTTTCGCCAACCTGCTTTATCTCCTTTTGCTGTGGCGGCGAACGGACTTAGAGCGGCTGCTGCCCGACGCAGAGGCACTTGATCGCATCACTTACAAGACGATTTGCGTGGCCTTCCCCTTACTCACCCTGATGATCGCCGCCGGCGCCTACTGGGCCAACCGGGCCTGGGGTTCGTATTGGCAATGGGACCCGAAAGAGACGTGGGCGGCGATTACCTGGCTGATTTACGCGGGCTATTTGCACATGCGCATCACCCGCGGTTGGCGCGGACGCCGAGCTGCCTATTTCGCGATTCTTGGTTTCGCGGTGGTCATGTTTACTTTCTTCGGCGTGACCTACCTGCTTCCCGGATTGCACGCTTATGCCTAAGCAAGGATTGGTTCAAGACGACCTGCAGATTCGAAGAGTCAATGGGGAAAGCAGTTTCACTGGCGTTAATGATCTTGACCGTACCGGTTCAGAAAATTGTGACTTAGCTTTTATAGACGAAACCATGCCGGAACAGCCCGGAAATAGTGGAAATCCTGAGATCTCTTCCTTCCGTATCAACTGGGAGATCAAGGCTTTGGTCCCGATCGCCAGCGTGCTGCTCGGCGGCATGCTGCTGTTTTTGCTGGCGACGCTCTCCTGGCGCGATCCTGAGCGGCACGTGGTTCTGCTGGTTGCGGGAGCGGGAGCAGTCGCGATCTGCGGAGCACTGCTGGTGGTGCTGACCTACTTGATTCAGCGTCCGATGGTGGAACTGCAACAGAAGATTGCTCAGCTCGGCGCCGGCGATCTGGATGTGTCGGTCAGCTTTGCCCGACGCAACGACGAGATCGGCGATCTCGGACGGAACTTCAACCACATGGTCGAACAACTTCGTGAGACTCGCCAGGAGATTGAGCGCCTGCATCGCACGCAAATGTCGCGCGCAGAGCACTTTGCCACGTTAGGAGAACTGGCCACTGGATTGGCGCATGAGATTCGCAATCCGCTTGCCGGAATCGCCGGCGTGATCGAAATCATCGGCCGCGATCTGCCCGCGACGAGTCCGGCCCGCGCCGTGGTGAAAGACGTTCGCCAGGAAATTGCGCGCATCAATCAAATCGTCGCCGATCTGCTGAAGACGGCGCGGCCGCACCCGCCGCGAGTGCGCAAGAGCGATCTCAACACGACCGTGGAGCACGCTGTCATGCTGGGACGTCAGCAGGCGACTGCGAAATCCATTGAGATTATTCTGAAGAAAGATCCCACGCTTCCCGAAGTCGAGCACGACAGCGATCAGATCCATCAGGTGCTGCTGAACCTGCTGCTGAATGCGATGCAGGCAATCGATGGCAGCGGCAAGATTACCGTCAGCCTGCGACGAGAGTGGCAGTTCGCGGTGGTTGAAGTTTCAGACACGGGGCGCGGTATCGCTGCCGAACATTTGCCTAGTATTTTCCGCCCATTTTTTACTACCAAGGGTGAAGGAACCGGCTTGGGATTGTCGCTGGCGCGGCGCATCGTGGAAGACCATCACGGAAAAGTCGAGGTGTCGAGCAAGGTAGGCCAAGGTAGTACATTCTCCGTGAAGCTGCCTGTGTCGTATTCTGTGCAGCGTCAACAGATTGCCACGTAACGCCACGTTTCCAAGTCACACTCCAGCCATAACCGGAGGTTTACAAACAGTATCCTTCGAGTTCGTGGTCGCCGATTTTACATTCCACAAGCGGCATTTCGCACTATAATCAGGCGGTCTCAAGCGGCGCGCTTCCCACCTTTCCCCGGCGTGCCCATAGCGTTACACGTGTGCTTCAACTGAAAACCAGGAATGGGACACTCCCTCATGCACAAACTCACCTGTCGTTACCTTGCCATTTGGTTTTTCCTAACCACCGCGAGCTGCATTGTTCTCTCCGCAAAGGATAAGGAGAAGGAAAAAGAAAATAATCCTGAGATCAAGTTTACGACGCACAGCGAACTGGTGCTGGTTCCAACGTTAGTCACCGACAAATCGGGGGCCCACATCAGCGGTCTGAAGCAGGAAGACTTCAGGGTCTTCGAAAATGGCTCAGAACGGAAGATCGCCACCTTTGAGGAAATCACCAGCGATACACAGCGGCTGGCACGCACAAGGAATGCCAATGAATTCAGCAATGCAATAACGGGCAACGAAGCGAATCGGCGCCTTACGCTGATCGTGCTCGATTTGATCAACACACCTGTCACAGATCAGTTCTTCGCCCGGAAAGACCTGCTTAAGTATCTGACCGAATCGCTCGACCGGCGCGAACCGACCGCGCTCTACACACTGACGCGCAGCGGCATTCACATTGTGCACGACTTCACGAGTGATCCACGGGTGCTGATCGCGGCCCTGCACAAGGTGAAAGGCGATGCGGGACAAATGGTCGATACGCCGGAAGAAACCGAGATGATGACCGGAACAGCCAGTCCGGATGGGAGTGCAGGCCTCGATCCCGGCGTCGTCCAGACGGAAGCCACCCAACTGCAGGCCATGTTGGAGGATGCGGAACTCAACTTCCAGTCGTTCGAGCAGCGGCTGGCTATCACTTACACGCTGGAAGGAATGCAGCAGGTGGCACAAGCCTTGGGTGGGATATCGGGACGTAAGTCGCTCATCTGGGCCGGAGGCGGATTTCCTTTCAGCATTAGCGATACGACAATGCAGCTGGCTCCTGCGGGACGCGATTCGCTCGGGGATATCCTGCCCATGTATGAGCACACCTGGCAATTGTTGAACAACGCGCAGGTGGCCGTCTATCCGATCGACGTCAAAGGACTGCAACCGGTAAGTGCGAGCGCATCGATTTCGAACCCAGGACGGCGTTACGTCCAGAACATGAGCTGGAGGCAGATGGACACGCACTCCACGCTGCAAACGTTTGCGGGGATGACTGGAGGCCGTGCCTACTACAACTCCAATGATTTGGTAAAAGGATTTCGCGATGCAGTACGCGACTCGTCGGAATACTACATGCTCGGCTACTACCTCGATCAATCAAATCCGAGGCCGGGCTGGCGCAAGCTTTCCGTGAAAGTGAAACGGGAACACATTGAGGTGCGCGCGCGCAGCGGGTTCTTCGTAACGAATGCGACGATGAATCCGTCGAGCCATCGCGATAGCGATCTGCTGGAAGCGCTGCGCTCTCCACTGGATTACACCGCCATCTCGCTATCCGCACGTTGGGACCGAACGGAACCCGGCACGGAAGTAGGGAAAAAACGTGTGCACTACTCGATCAATCTTCCGCTGGATCGGACTCTCATCGATGCCAGCGACAGTAACCACATGGCGCTGGAGTTCCTAGCATTGGCGAAGACTGGTGAGGGCAAGCAGATCGATCGTCCCATGGGGAATCGGTACGCGTTTCATGCGACCGCCGAAAACCTGGCAAAGTTTGAAAAAGAAGGTTTGAACTACCACGGAACGCTGGAGCTCGCACCGGGAGAGTATACGGTCCGCTTCGTCGTGCGGGATGACCTAAGCGGGCGATTGGGGTCGGTGAGTGCACCGCTGAAGGTGGAATGAGAGGGAAACTGTGGTGTTTCCGCACCTAATATGAGTGCGACCTGAGGTCTGAATGGTTTGACAAAAGGCCTAGTTTGGCATATGCTTTGGCATAGGCCAAGCTTGATGAGCATCGAACGTCACATCAAAGTCTTCCGGAATGGTCGCAACCGGGCGGTGCGCATCCCCCGCGAATTCGAATTCCCCGGCGATGATGCCGTCATGCGAAAAGAGGGTAATAAGCTCATTATCGAACCCGCTCCTCCGCGGTCGCTGCTCGAGGTGTTAGCGACGCTGAAACCACTCACCGAAGATTTTCCTCCGATCGTGGATCGACTGCCTGAACCTGCCGAATTCTGATGCGTTATTTGCTCGACACCAATATCGTGTCGGACCTGATCCGCAATCCGCAAGGGAAGGTGGCACTGCGTGTAAGGAGGGCAGGGGAACACAATGTGTGTACAAGCATCATCGTAGCCGCGGAACTGCGTTACGGCGCGGCCAAGAAAGCTTCGACGCAACTCTCAGCTCAGATGGAATTGGTGCTGGGAGCACTGGACGTTCTTCCTTTCGAGTCCCCCGCCGATGAAGTTTGCGGTTCGATCCGAACGCGGCTTGAACACGCCGGTCAGCCGATTGGGGCTAACGATCTGCTGATCGCAGCTCACGCGCTTGCTCTGGGCTGCATCCTCGTTACCGACAACGAAAACGAGTTCGCGCGCGTCGCCGGTCTTTCGCGTGAGAACTGGCTGCGCTAGGTCCAGAGAGTGTTCCAGCCGGATCTTAGCTTGTCTTTTCGCTCCCGTAGTAAGCTAGTACGGGGATGTCCAGCGAGAAAATCATGGTGGTCGACGACGAGCGCCTGGTGCGCTGGTCGCTGCGGCAGAAGTGTGAAGAGTGGGGATACCAGGTGGTGGAGGCACCCGCCGGCGAGCCCGCCTTGCGTCTCGCTCAGCACGAGACTCCTGACCTGATTCTGCTCGATGTTCGCCTGCCCGATCTGAATGGGCTGCAGGTCCTCGAACAGCTGAAGAAGAACGGCGATGCGCGCCAAGTCATTATGATTACCGCCGATCCTCAGCTCGATGACGTGAAGAGCGCGCTGAAGCTAGGCGCGTATGACTTCATTGGCAAGCCGCTCGATTTCGACGAGCTGCACGTCACGATCCAGAATGCGCTCGAAACGAACCGGCTGCGGACAGAAGTTCAATCACTGCGCGGTGAGGTGCGGCGGCGCACGGGATATCACGAGGTCGTGGCCGTCTCGCCGAAGATGACCGAATTGATGAGCTTCATCCGTAAAGTTGCGTCCAGCGAAGCGACGACGATCCTGATCCAGGGCGAGAGCGGCACGGGCAAAGACCTGGTGGCGAAGGCGATTCATTACGAGAGCACGCGGCAGGACAATGCCTTTGTCGCGATCAACTGCTCGGCAATTCCCGAAACCCTGATGGAAGCCGAGCTTTTCGGGCACGAAAAAGGCGCCTTCACCGACGCCAAGCAAATGAAGAAGGGCCTGTTCGAGGCGGCTGATGGAGGAACTCTATTTCTGGATGAGATCGGCGAACTCTCGCCACTGCTGCAGGCGAAGCTGCTGCGAGTATTGGAAGATCAGGTGATCCGGCGGGTCGGCGGGGTGCGCGACATGCAAGTCGATGTGCGGGTGATTGCAGCATCGAATCGCGACCTGGAAAAAGCGGTGCGCGAGGGACAGTTCCGGCAGGATCTCTACTATCGCCTGGCGATCATCGCCATTTTTATTCCTCCACTGCGGGAAAGAAATGAAGACATTCTGCCGCTGGTGGAGTTCTTCATCGATCGATACAACAAGAAGTTTAAGAAGAACGTACGCGGCATCTCGGCCGAGACGCGGCGGCTGATGATGGCGCACAACTGGCCGGGGAATGTTCGCGAGCTGAAGAATTCGATCGAGCGGGCCATGATTCTGGAGGATGAGCCGATTTTGCGTCCGCTTTATATGCCCTTTGCGGTGGGGGAGGCGGCGCGCAGCGGACTGACCGCATTCGAGCACAGCAGCAGCACGTCGGCCGACGGAGGCACGAAGCAATTGCCGAATGGACGCGTACTGCCGCGCCTTTACATTCCGGAAGAAGGCACATCGCTCGAAGAGGTTGAACGCGCGATGGTTGAACTGGCCATGCGCCAGTCGAACGGCAATCAGACGCACGCAGCGCGACTGCTCGATATCAGCCGTGACGCGCTGAGGTACAAGCTGAAGAAGTTCGATCTGGTTCCAGGCGATGAGGAAGAGCCGGATTCGATCTCTGCCGACGGCTGAGGCGGCACGGTTGAGGAGACGCGGAAAGTCCTTGGTGAGAAAAAGCAGCCCTCAGGCGCTAAAGCGCGGGCATATTTCTTGGTTCCTTACTGGCACGAGTAAAACTCGTGCCCTTCCCGATTATTACTCTCTGATTCGTGTTTCCGCAGGCTGTGAAGCCGTACTCCTTCTCGAACGATTAATGAGACAGATCCTACTGCTACTTGATGTCTTTCATCGTCAGCAAAGTCCCATAGTCGTGGCCGCTGGGATCGACTGCTCGCGCCACGATCGCGGCGAATGCATCGCGCAATTCGGGATACTTCGCGAGTAGAGCTTTCATGACGGCGACATTGTTCTGATAGGTCTGGTTGGTGTTGGAAATGTCGCTAGCCTGGTATTTGATGATCAGATCGAGATCGTTTCCCACCACCTGCGGAAAAACGTCGATGAGCTTATACGTCGCGGCGCCAGCAGGCAGGTCCACGATTTTGCCATCTGCGGGAAGGTCAGAGGGCTGCAACTTTTGCGACTCGTCATAAAGTTTATCGGTCGCGGCCGTGCTCATGAACGGCAGCGGCGAAATCAGGCTGCGCGCCTCGAGAAAATAGAGCCAGGCATTGTGCTGTTGGCCTTTGTTCTTGTATTCGCGAGCACGAGCGGCAAACCAGTCGCTGTCGTGGCCGCCAAACTGCAATTCCTTGATGTAGAGTCCGCCCAGCTTCCAGTCGCTGCCTACCTGCTGCAGAACAAACGACACCGCGGTCGGAACCTTGACTGGAGCTGCGTCCATGATGACGACGGCGTATTTGCCAGGGGGAAGATTGTTGAGATAAAAGGCGGCGCTGTTGGAGGTTTGCCCGGACTTGCCGAACACTCCGCACAGGAACTCGGCGCGGGCAATGGGGCCCGAACCTTCGGCCACAAGCACGAAAGCGGGCCGTGCGGCGCCGCGACTCCCGGCTAGTGCCTGCTGATGATCCTTGACCGTCGCCTCAATTCCGGCGAAAACGGAGGCCACGCTGGGTATGGCGTTCTGACGGAGCGAAGCCGCGTCGCCACGAACAACCATATCGAAGTAACGACTGCCGGTTGTAGTTAGCGCGGTGTTGGTCGCTGCGTCCATGTCACTGGCCGTCTGGCAAGTTTCCGATCGGGCAGTCAGGGAAGAAAGCAGCAAAGCGAGCAGCGAAACGAAACCGCGAAATCGAAGCGTCGACAAGACAGAAGAAGACATATTGCGCCCTTGCTCAGTTAATTAGGGGAACATCCACCTTGAAATTGTACGACGGTTCAGGCACTTGGATGTGGCAACTGAGAATCTTAGCCGGAAATGGGCAAGCCACACGCATGTTCCATCTCAGGTAGGTCAAAGCGATACCTAAGGAAGCTCTGATTAAGCCTGCGAAGAGTGAGGCGAGCGGAGGCAGTGGAAGAAACTCCTCGCGAAGCCACTGCTGGAGCCGACTGGCATGGGGTCCTTCGCTGCGCTCAGGATGACAGACCGAAAAGAGTGGAAGTTAATCAGAGCTTCCCTAATCAGCTAGAACTTTGTTGGATTGTCGTTACATGGTTGCGGCGACGATAGAGTATCCATAGATATGCGACTGGCCCGGAAGCCAAGTTGAGCAGCCCCCATTTTCGGGTCGGGACATCGCTGTTGATCATGGCCCACAGGAAAAGCAGAGTGGGAAGGACCACCATCATGAACGCACCGAACGTACCGCCGGGAGCGCGGAAGCTTCTGGGAGTGTCGGGGTACTTGCGCCGGAATTGCCAAAACGAAAGCATGGTTTGCAAAGAGGTTGCCATGCGCGTCCACGCATAGACCGCGATAAGCTGCGGCACGGAAAAAACGGCCAACGCGGCACATAGCGCCGCCGATAGAACGATGGAGCGTACCGGCGTTCCGTAGCGTTCGCTTACTTTCCCTAATGCGGGATGAAAATAGCCATCCTCGGCCATGGTGAGGGGCAAGCGCGAAACCGACAAGACCGTGCTGTCAAGCAAGGCGAAATTTCCGATCAGGCTGGCGACGAAGATTCCTGTGCCCAGAACATTGCCGCCGATCAGCCGGCCGGCTGTGACCAGGTAGCCGGTCTCCCATTGTTGCCAATTGCCGAGAGCCGCGAGACCGGCGGCGAGTGTGACTACGTAGGCCGCGATGGAAAGAGGAATCACGATGCCGAGGCCGATAGGGAAGTTGCGTTCCGGTTTTTCCACCTCCTCAATCACCGTAGAAAGCTGTTCGTAACCGGCGTAGGTCCAAAGCGCAATCGCCAAGCCCACTCCGTAGGCGCTCTGCCAGGGCTTGCCCGTTGGAAGAAACGGGTGAAACGGATTGAAGTGGGCCTGGTGAAAACCGAGCACGATGAAAACCAGCAGCGGCACAGCCATGATCAAAAGGAGAACCAGGGTTAACTTGCCGACCAGTTGAATGCCTCGCGCATTGAGGTAGGACACTCCGGAAATGAATAGAACGGCTAAGGCCCAGTGTTCCATCCGCGAATGCAGGTGAAACCAATTGTCGAAGTAGTCGGCAAACGACACGCCGTATGAGGCACTCATCAGGAAGGTGCCCGTCCAATTCCACCAGCCACACTGGAAGCCCCAGAAGTCGCCCAGGGCGGTGCGACTCCAACGGTAGAATCCGCCTTCCACAGGCATCATGGTGGTCAGTTCGGCAGTGGCCAGGGAAATCGGAACGGAGAAAAGAAAGGGCACAACGATCAGGAAGATCAGTCCCAGCCCCGGCCCGGAGCCGGAAACCATCGACTCCAGGGCAAACGGTCCGCCCGTGCAGTAGCCGAAGAGCACAGCCACGAATGGGGCCAAGCCGATCCGTCGCAGGTTTTTCGTAGGAGCGTACAGAGAAGTTGGGAGCGAGTGCTTCGGGTCAGACGGTGGCTCTGGCAAAGACGCTTTCCCCCAGTCGCGGGACAGCAGAGCGAACATTAAAGAACATTGAGTGCGACGCTGGCAAGCTCGGTTAGCCTGGGTTGCAGGGGCGATGCGGAGCGGCTAGGGATCGGCCGAAAAGTTTTTTCGCGCCTGCCGGAGGAGTCCGTGGCGACGGAGATCCCTCGTCGCGCTGGTAAAAGCGGGCGACTTCGGGATGACAACGGCATAATGACGCGGCTAGGGCGGCAAAGTTTTTTGGCGCTTGCCGGAGGAGTCCGTGGCGACGGAGATCCCTCGTCGCGCTGGTGAAAGCGCGCGACTTCGGGATGACAACGGCATAATGACGCGGCGCGGGATCGGCCGGTTTTGTCGCGCTTGCCGGAGGAGTCCGTGGCAATGGAGATCCCTCGTCGCGCTGGTAAAAGCGCGCGACTTCGGGATGACAACGGCAAATTCCTGGTGGGTCCTGGCAGATCCTGGCAGATCTCACCAGTTCATCTCAGCGACGCAATATCAATCACGAAGCGGTATTTCACGTCATTCTTCAACAAACGATCGTAGGCACGGTCGATCTCGTTGACTCCGATCATTTCGATGTCGGAGGTGACGTTGTGCTGACCGCAGAAGTCGAGCATCTCCTGGGTTTCGCGGATGCCGCCGATAATTGAGCCGGCAATCTTCTTGCGACCAAACAGCAAGCCGGCGACCTCGAGTGGCAGAGGTTCTGAAGGGGCTCCTACGAATGCAAGCGTTCCATCCCGCTTGAGCAGATTGATATAGGGATTGATGTTGTGGGCCGCGGGCACGGTATCGAGGATGAAGTCGAACGTGTTGGCGTGCTTCTGCATGTCAGCGTCATTCTTCGAGTTCACAGCCTCGTGCGCTCCTAGCCGAATCGCATCTGGGACTTTGTTAGGGCTGGTGGTGAACACCACTACATTGGCGCCGAATGCCGCTGCCAGTTTCACGGCCATGTGGCCCAGCCCGCCAAGGCCGATCACTCCAACTTTCTGGCCGGCCCGGACATTGGCGTGGCGCAAGGGGGAGTACGTGGTAATCCCAGCGCAGAGCAGAGGGGCTGCCGCGGCCAAGTTCAGGTTCTTGGGCACGTGTAGAGCAAAGTCTTCGTCCACCACGACGCTCTGCGAATATCCGCCATAGGTTACGCCTCCCAGGTGCTTGTCGGGCGAGTTGTAGGTGAAGATGGGTTGGCTGGCGCAGAACTGCTCTTCGCCTTCGCGGCAAGCATCACAGGTGCGGTCGGAATCGACCATGCAGCCCACACCGGCCAGGTCGCCTGGTTTGAACTTCGTGACCGCACTACCGGTTTTCACTACACGTCCAATGATCTCGTGGCCGGGGACGCAAGGATACGTGGTCGGCATAAAGGCGGCAAAATCGTTGTGCACGAAATGCACGTCGGTATGGCAGATGCCGCAATAAAGAATTTCGATCTGGACATCCTTGGGTTGCGGCGCACGCCGGGGAATGTTCATCGCCGCCATGCCCGAACGCACACTCTGCGCGGCATAGGCTCGTGCGCTGTAGGTTTGCGGTGATGGGGATTCATCGGGAACTATCGCTCGCATCGCGCTCATGTGGGCCTCCTTGGTGCGCGGTTGGTCGGCTCGATAGAAAATCGCGCCGCCGACTCGTCCGATAGGACGCTTGCTCTCGAAACAGTGAAATTCTACTGCTCGGTGCAGATTGCCGTCCAACCTAAGTTGATCGAGGGGCCGAACAGCGCTCATGGGCGATTGCCAACTTACGTGGAGGAACATTTTGATTGAGCCGAAACACATTGCGGGGATCGTAGCGCGTTTTGATGTCGACCATACGGTCCCATCGCTCGCGATAGGCCTCAGGCACGCGATCCTGCTCGTCGCCGCTCATGAAATTTACGTAGACGCCGGGTTTCATCGCAGTCCGAAGCGTGGTGAAAAGTCCGCGAACCCAGGAGGTGTGTTCAGCATCCGCCGAAGCATTGGACCAGTTGGCGAGGAGGTTCAGGATGAAGGGAGCGCTGCGGTCGCCAAACGCGGTGTCGCTGGCAGGCACGCGCGATGCAGCGCCACCGAGATAGGCCAACTCAATTTGGGTTTGTGGAGAAGGGATCGAATCGATTGCTTCTAGCATGCGGTCGATCGTGCCGTCGTCGAGGCGACTGAAATAACCTGATTTTGTGTAATAGCGCTGGCCGTGAGGGAAACTGGCGTCAGCCATCGTCTGAAGTTGAAGGAAAGAAATAACCCGGTTACTGACAAATTCCGGACGGCAATGGGAAAGCGCGTGCCACAAATATGAGTTCCCGGCATCGGGATATCCAGTCCAGATGAGTGAACTGCTGGCCATCGGGCGTCCGCGACGCTCCGGAGGAATCTCGTTTGTGTGCGGTGCAAGGCGCAGGTCTATATTCCACTTCAAATCAAGCGGGGCGTCGGCCATGAAGTCTCTCCAGAATTCGAGCAGTCGGCGAATCTGAGGCTCGAAACAGAGGCCCTCGCCAAGCGTGACCGCTGTGAGCGGATGTAACTTCACTTCAAATTCAGTGACTACTCCGAAGTTGCCGCCGCCTCCGCGCAGAGCCCAAAACAAATCTGGATTTTCCCGCGAGTCGGCACGCACGATGGAGCCGTCTGCTGTTACGAGCGTGAATGCCTCGACGTTGTCGCACGACAATCCAAATCGTCGGGTAAGCCATCCCGTGCCTCCGCCCAGAACCAATCCAGATGCGCCGGTGTGCGACACAACGCCAGACGGGAACACCAGTCCGGCCTTTTGTGTTTCGGTATCGATGGAGCCCAGCAGACAGCCTCCGGCAAAGTTGGCTCGTCGTGCGTCGGCATCGACCGTAACCTGGCGCATCCTGGAAAGATCAATCACCAACCCGCCATCGCATGTGCTGAAACCTGCGAGGCTGTGGCCGCCGCAGCGAACAGCGGTAAGAATATTGGAGTCCGACGCGGCGCAGACTGCGGCTTGAACGTCGGGAACGTTTGCGCAACGCGCGATCAAGCCGGGTTTCTTGGCCACCATGCCATTCCAGATGGCACGGGCCGGCTCGTACGCACCATCCTCCGGACGCAGCAGATCGCCTTTGAATCCTCCTCGCAGCGAGGAATAAAGCTCGTTGATTTCCGCTGTCACGCTCTCGTTTTCATTAGACATTTTGTTTGCGGGCCCCGAGATACAGGAGTGAGATCAAGCCCAGAAAAATGCAGAAGTTTGGAACGGACCACTGCAATCCGTCGACAAAAAAGGTTGTGGCCGCGATTGCGCCGATCAGCAGAATATTGACTAGCGTAAAGAATGGGTGAGCCGCCAAACGCATGGGCAATCGCAGAAGTTGTTCGCGAGTCAGCGCCCTGCGGAAGCGAAGGTGCGTGTTCAGTATGACGAGCCACACGAAAAGCATTCCTGCCACCGCACATCCGTAGAGCTTCAAAAAAGCGTTTCTTGGCGCAAAGATTGCCAGCAGGATGGCGGCAACGATGCCGGCAGTCGATGCCAACAGAGCGCGATGGGGGACTCCGTTGCGACTCACCGTGCCCAACCAATTCGGTCCATAGCCTTCGCGACCTAATGAGAACAGCATTCGAGTGGAAAGATAAAGGTTCGTATTCACACTCGAAAGCGCCGCCGTGAGCACTACAAAGTTCATAATCGTGGCCGCGAAAGGGACATGAGCCGCCACGAACACGGTGACAAAGGGGCTGGCAGACACGGTCGAGGAATTGCTGGCCTGGTTCCAGGGGACCATGGCGACCATCACAGCAATCGCCAACACGTAAAACAGAATGAGGCGCCAAACAATGCTGCGCATTGCGTGGGGTATGGTGACTTCCGGATTTTGGGCTTCTCCTGCGGTAACCGCGATAATTTCTACGCCCATGTAACTGGTCAGCGTTATCGTGAGGGAAAGCCAGACGCCCTTCCATCCCGTGGGCAGGAATCCGCCGTGCCGCGTCAGATTGGACCAGGCGGTAAGGCCGTGAGAGCCGTCGCCAAAAATCAAAAAGAGTCCAACAAAGATGAAGGCCAGGATGGCAGCCACTTTGATCATGGCAAACCAGTATTCGAACTCGCCCAGGCGATTGACCTGCATGGCGTTGAGCATGACCAATGCGGCAGAGACTAGAACGACCCACATCCATTGGGGAACACTCGGAAACCAGAATGAAATGTAGATGGCTGCCGCGGTGACTTCGGCTCCGATGGCGATGATCTGGGCCGCTCCATAAGTGGCACGCACGGAAAACCCCGCCCAACGATTGAGATAGGTTTCCGCGTAACAACCAAATGCTCCCGCCACAGGATGTACGACCGCCATCTCTGCCAGAACATATGCCATGACGAGGGCGACACCGGCTCCGAGCAGATAGGAAAGGATGACGGCGGGGCCAGCGAGCCGAATCGTCACACTGCTTCCCAGAAACAGACCAACTCCGATTGCGCCCCCGATGGCCATCATGGTGAGTTGTCTTTGGCTTAGGCGACGCTGAAGGTCCCCGGTTGGCCGCGTGGCAGGTGTGTCGGCGGCGGCTTCGGTGGGTTGCAGATCAGGCATGGCTGGGAACATCGGGAGCGACCGGCACCATGAGATCCAGATTGTTCTTGAGCACTTCGACAACTGCGGCCACATCATCCATGGTGTTGTAGACATGAAATGAAATTCGCAAGCCATCGTGCCGGTTAGAGGCAACAATGCCAGCAGCCGCGAGCCTTTGCACCATTTGTGTGGAGTCCTTCGACTGCAACACGAGCAGCGGGCCTACAGAGTCGGCGGGAGTCTTAATCGCAATGCCCAGATCGCGCACGTGATTCAGAAGCGAGCGCGCAAGATCCTTGACATGCGCTGCAACATTCTCCATGCCGATTTTGTGAAGGAGCTGAAATCCGGGAAGAGCCGCGTAGACGTTGGGCACTGACGGAGAGCCGGATTCGAATCGCCGCGCCGTTGGCGACAGCTCGAAATGCTGAGGGTTGTAAGCAAATGGATTGGCCTGAGCAAACCATCCTGTGACGGTTGGAGCCAGCGTGGCTATCAACTCTTTGCGAACGTAGAGAAAAGCGAGTCCAGGAGGTCCAAGCAGATATTTGAGAGTTCCAGTCAGGTAAAAATCCAGGCCCATAGCCTTCACGTCAACCGGACGGGTTCCGCAATCCTGATAGTCGTCGAGCATAACGAGCGCGCCGGCCTGATGCGCTATTTTTGTGATGGCACTGACGTCGGAGCGGAATCCGTTTTTGAAGCAAACGTGTGTGAGGGGCACGATGCAGGTCGCGCGGTCAATCATTTTTTCGTAGTTGGCGACGGGGATCGAATGATCTTCCGCGCGTATGAATTGGACTTCTGCGCCTCTCGGGCGCTGGCCGAGCCATACGTGGCCCATGGTTGGAAACTCAAACTCCCCCATGACCACTTTCTTACGCTCTCGAAAAGGAAGGGAACTGGCAACTCCATTGATGCCGGCCGACACGCTGGTTACAATCGCAACCTCGTCGGCGCTGGCATGGATGAATTTTGCGAAAGCGGCCCTGGCTTCTTCGTATCGCTGCATCCAAAGATCCCATGGCGACCCGTAATCGTGCCAGGTCGTAATGTACTCTTCGAGGCCAGCCTGAACGTCGTCCGATAACGCACCCTGAGAGCAGCTATTCAGAAAAATCTTGCGTTGGAAGATTTTGAAATGAGAGCGAATCTCATGTACTTGCTCGTTGCTCAGCATGATCTTTGTATCTCAGCCAGCGCGCCAGCGAACTCGTGAATCTCGGAGACGGTATTGTAGTGCACGAGCGAGGCGCGCACCGCGCCGCTTTCGGGAGGTAATCCGAGCCGCCGCATAAGCCGTGGCGAGTACATATGACCATCGCGAACACCGATATTGCGCTTGGCCAGTTCTTCGCTGACTCGAGCTGGAGATATATTCGGAAGATTGAAGCACAGAGTTGGAACGCGTTCCCGGATGCGATTCTCCTCCGCGATGCCATAGATCGTGGCACCGCAGTCTTTGAGTACGCGCAGCATCTCGAGCGAGAGCATTTCCTCGTAGGTACGGATGGATGCCAGGCCGCGCCGCAGGTGATCTCGCCTGCCTGCCAACGCTTGCCCGGATATATCTTTACCCAGCGATGCAAGATAGCCGACGGCGGCGTCCATTCCGGCCACATTTTCGTAGATGAAAGTACCGGCTTCGATTTTTCCAGGCGGCTCGTCAGGAATGAAATCTTCGCGAAAGGTGGGAAGCTTTTGCAGTAATTCGTGTCGCCCCCAGAGGAAACCCATGTGGGGAGCGAAAATCTTGTAGCCGGAACACACCAGGTAATCGCAGTCGAAGGCTTGCACGTCGATCAACCCGTGAGGACCATAGTGCACGCTGTCGAGAAAGATTTCCGCGCCGGCCGTATGCGCTATTTTTGCGGCCGCAGCTACATCGACAATCGACCCGATTGCATTGGAAGTCAGAGTACAGGCGACCAAGCGCGTTGATGGCGATACCAGAGGCGCAAGGTCGTCAGGGTGCAAGTTCCCATCATCTCTCATCTTCCACCAAATTATTTTGGCGCCACTTCTCTCCAGGGCGAGCCAGGTGGCAACGTTGGCCTCATGATCCATATCAGTGACAACAATCTCGTTGCGCTTTCCCAAGGTCTGTCCAATCGCCAAACTTACCAGGCGGATAAACGATGTAGCGTTCATACCAAAGGCGATTTCGCTGGCCTGGCGAGCGTTTACCAGGTCCGCGACACTTTGCCTCGCGCGAAAGATGGTTTCATCGACTTCACGGCTTTTTGCGTAGCGTCCGCCGCGCTGCACATTGCACTCGAGCAGATGATGATTCACCGCAGCGAGCACGGACTCTGGCGCCTGCGCGCCCGCCGCGTTATCGAAAAATGTGAATTGGGGAGGCCGATTTATGGCAGGAAACGAGGCCCGGACGCTTTCAATGGGAAATGCGGGATTTGACCCGGATCGTTCCTCGGCGTTCATTACGCTTGATGAGTTCGTCTTCACACTTGCTCCTGGACATGCTTGGCGACGCCGCTAAGATTACTCCGCAGGCCGCCGTCAACCTATACTGCGCCGCATTTCTCGTCAAGGACGCGCGGAGGCTCTAGGGGAACTCTGATTTAGTCTGCCGGGCGAAGCGGAGCGATGCAGACATTGGAAGAAATTCCTCGCGAAGCCGATGCCGACGCCGACTTGCATGGGGTCCTTCGCTGCGCTCAGGACAGAATTAAAAGGCGGAACTCAATCAGAGCTTCCCTAGGCTAGAATATGTCCTCTTGGTTCGATGCCGGTCACAAATCCCTTTATGCCAGTGTCGGTGCAAAATTCGAGACTGATTTTCGAAAGCTTGAAAGAGTGCGGCATCCGGCTGGTCTCCGCATTACCGGAAACCTGGCTGGTGCACCTGATTCGAATGGCGGATGACGATCCGGAAGTGATTCTGGTGCGGCTGGCAAAGGAAGAAGAAGGAGTTGGCATTTCTGCCGGCGCGCACTTTGCCGGCGTGAAGTCTGCCATGCTGATGCAGAATCACGGATTCCTGGCGGCAATCAACGGCATCGTTTCCTTCGCTCATTTATACAAGATCCCTCTGCTGATGCTGATCAGTTACCGGGGCTCGTTTGGAGAGCGCGATCCCTGGCAGACGCAAGGCGGGAACGTTACAGAGCCGCTCTTGCGAGCCTTGGGCATCCCATATTTTTTTCTCGACAGTGCGGACACAGTCAAGAAGCGTATTCGGCAGGCGCAAACGCTGGCCGAGAGCAGTTTGCAACCGGTTGCCATTCTCTTGATGCGCGACCTTATGTGGGAGGAGTGATGCTTCGCCTGGAATGCCTGCGCTCCATTTATTCCGAACTGGAAGATTGCCTCGTCGTCACAATCATGGGCGCTGTCGCGGCAGAGCTGCACTCGCTGGGACATCGGCCTAATTTCTTTTACCTGCAACACGCCATGGGGCTGGCGTCTTCGACCGGTCTGGGCCTTGCGCTCTGCCTGCCCGAGCGAAAGGTGATTGTCTTTGACGGCGATGGTTCGCTGCTGATGAATCTGGGCAGTTTGAGCACGATGGCACGCTATTGCCCGAAAAATCTGCTGCACATTGTTTTCGATAACGAAAGTCTGTTGTCGGTCGGTGGCTTTCCCACCGCGACGTGCACCGGTACCGATCTGGAGGGAGTCGCTCGGGCCGCAGGAATTCCAAGGGCGATCACTGTACGTGATTTGGGTAGCTTTAACGCAGCGGTAAAAGACGCAACGCAGAGCAGGGAACTGACGACCATCGTCGCCAAAGTCGAAGCGACTGGTCCCGCTGGCTATATTACCGATCTGTCGCTGCTGGAGAACCGATTTCAATTTCGTCGGCATATTCAGTCGTTGCGGCAGGCTTGAGAACGCCTTAAATCTGGGTTGCAGACTGAACGTGTTGGTGAGAAAGAGTTTTTCATTTTCTTAATGTCTTCACTTTGACCAAGTAATTCGATTGGATGTATTCAGGAGGCGTCTCACAATGAATGAAAGATTAATTGCAGTTTCTTCCGGGGGCTGAAGCCCGCGTGGTTTATGGCGTTTGACGGCACGGCTAAAGCCGTGCCCTTCCACAAAGCCATTGGAGATAGCTATTCAAGGTTGCAATCCCACTTCTCGCAAAAGCGGCGAGAAGTGGGGCACCCACATCCGACGCGATTGCAGGGAACTAAGTGCGAGAGTTCGAGGACTAAATGTCTGAAACGCTGAACAACTTGCTGGCAGAACTTGTTAGTGGAAAATTGCGGGTCGTCGATCTTACGCAGCCGCTGAGTCCCCGAACGCCTCTGCTGCCGCTCCCGTCGCAATGGAATAACACGCCCGCATTCAAGATTTGGGAACTATCGCGTTACGACCATCGAGGTCCGGCGTGGTATTGGAATGGTTTCGAGACGGGCGAGCATACCGGGACGCATTTTGATGCTCCCATTCATTGGGTTTCTGGCAAAGATCTGCCAAACAACAGCGTTGATCTTATTCCTCCGAACAAGTTTGTCGGGCCGGGATGCGTGATCGACGTCAGCGCAGAAGTAGCTAAGAATCCGGACCATTTGTTGACGCCCGATCACATTCGCCACTGGGAGGCGCAGCACGGCCGCATTCCTGCGGGGGCGTGGGTGCTGTTGCGAACAGATTGGTCGAAGCGAACGGATCCGAAGGACTACATTAACGCGAAAGAAAATGGACCGCACACACCCGGATTCGCCAAAGAGACGTCTGAATTTTTGGCTAGTGAACGAGATGTGCTGGGCGTCGGCGTCGAGACGGTGGGAACCGATGCCGGGCAGGCCGCCACTTTCGATCCGCCCTTTCCGAACCATTACCTGATGCACGGCAGCGGCAAGTTTGGATTGGCCAGCTTGTGCAATCTTGATCAGCTTCCGCCTACCGGTGCTGTCGTCATTGCCGCGCCGCTGAAGATTGTCGGCGGGTCGGGCAGCCCGCTTCGAGTGATTGCGATCACGACGTGAGCGTGTGCATCCGTTTACAGCTTAACGCTGCATCGTGAGTTGCTTTGGAGTCATTTCCTTCCCGCGGCTTCTCTCGGAATCGCGTAAACGATTGTTAACACTGGTTTGCAAGCCTCGTTACCACAGGTGTTTACCTTAGTCACGCGGTTCACCTGTTTACGGCCTTACGCTTTCTGGTCCCCTGGCATTGTTCGTGCATTAAGACTGCGCCATCCCTCCCCACCCCCTTGCGACTGCCCAGGGATTCGTGTCTCCCTAATTCCCCCCTGATTCTGGTCATCGGTCACGCCGATCGGCCAGGAAAAAAATTTGCGCAATAGAGCGCGGCTCGAGCCGCGCCAACTCCGCTTTGTTGCGAGGGTCCATGAAACGCGCGCCCAAGGGTCTTCTTATTCTCCTTGTTCTTTTCTGTTTTGCCGGCCTGCTGAAGGCCACATTGCCCCAGATTCTGATCGGCAACTGGACGACAACCAGCAATCTTTCCCAGGCAAGGTCAAATGCCGCGTCGGTTCTGCTTGCCGACGGACGCATTCTCATCATCGGAGGCGATGGCGGCAGCGGCGCCCTGCAATCGGCGGAATTTTTCGGCACCGATGGCACGGTATCGGCCGCTGCCGCAATGAATGGCGCGCGCAGCCGTCATTTTGCAGTCGTTATGGGGGACGGCCGCGTACTGGTGGGCGGCGGCACGACCACGGGCGGGGGCACAACGAATACCGCGGAAATTTATGATCCCTCCGCGAATTCCTGGACCCAGATCAGTCCGTTGACAACGGCGCGCGCCAACGCGACCGCAGCGGTACTGCAAGATGGCCGTGTCCTGATCGCTGGCGGTGACAACTCCGGCGTGCCCAACAACACGATTGAGATTTACGATCCTTCGACCGGCAATTTCAGTTTTGCTGGAACACTTTCTTCTCCACGCACCCAGCACGCGATGGCTGTGCTGCAAGATGGCCGCGTCCTGATCGTTGGCGGATTCGACGGCACTAATTCTCTGGCTTCATCTGACATTTTCGATCCCGTCGCCGGCAGCATCAGCGCAGGTCCAAATCTTGCTACGGCACGTTATGCGCACTCGGCGACAACGCTGTTCAATGGGCAGGTTGCCGTCATCGGCGGCGCCGGTGCAGGAGCGAACGGCACGGTGGATCTCGCTTCGATTGAACTCTTCGATCCGATGGTGGGAACATTCACGACTTCGAGCGCGACTCTGACCACAGCGCGCGAGGGACATCAGGCCTTCCTGCTTCCCAATAACAATAGCGTGGTGATCGCTGGAGGAACCTCAACTGGCGTAGCGCAAGCGTCCGCCGAGATGTTCACTCCGCAGATCTCGACCAGCAATGGAGCCTGGACTTATGCGGTGACTGCCACCGGTAGCATAAACTCGGCGCGCGCTGCCCTGACCGGCTCAGCGAACCAGGCCAACGGTCCGACTTCGACGGTAACGCCGAAGCCCGGATTTGTGTTCGTTGCCGGCGGCACCGATGCCAATAGCAACGCGTTGAACTCAACCGAAGCCTATGGATATCCCACGGTGCAGACGGACCAGGGTGACTATCCTCCGGGCACCACGGTCAACATTTCTGGAAATGGTTTCAAAGCTGGTGAAAGTGTCGCAATCACACTGGTTGAATCTCCGCTGATTGATACGCATGGGCCTTACACCGTCACTGCTGATGCCAATGGAAATATCGCGGACAGCAGCTTTACGACGGACTCGCACGATCTCAATGTGCGGTTCTTCTTGAACGTGGTGGGAAGTCAGTCGGGAGTGCAAGCGCAGAACACGTTCACGGACTCGAAGCCGAATACGGTGACGGTTGGAACTCAGTCTCCAAATCCAGTTGCGCCTGGAAGTGCGGCCCAGTATACGGTCACGGTCAATTTCAACGGGAACGGGAACCCGTGTACTTCGCCGCTGAGTGTGAATTCGGCCCTGCCAACAGGTGCCACTGCTTCTTTCAGCCCTAGCTCAGTGACGGGCACTAATGGAAGCAATGTCAATTCCAGCCTTACAATTACCACCACAGGTGCCACACCACCTGGCTCGACGAACTTCACCGTGCTCGCTGCGAATGGTGGGGGACAATGCCAGGCTGGAACCGCGACTGGAAGCGGAACCCTCATCGTTGTCGAGAACACGACCACTTCGCTGGCGACTTCGCTGACGCCATCCACCTTCGGTCAATCGGTCACACTGACCGCTACGGTTGCCAAAGTCACAGGACCCACGACACCGACCGGTGGAACCGTAACCTTCCTCGATGGGGCGACGCAGATCGGCACAGCGACGCTGAGCAACGGCACGGCCACGCTGCCGATTTCCACTTTGACTGCAGGATCGCATAGTCTCACGGCCTCTTACGGCGGCGTAACAAACCAGTTTGGCGCGAGCACCTCTTCAGCTATCAATCAGACTGTCAACGAAGCCAGCACGACGACTTCGGTTTCGAGTGCCAGCGGCACAGCCGGACAGGGAAGCGTGACGCTGAATGCGAATGTCACCGCCAATAGCCCTTCCACGGCAACCGTGAATGAAGGCACGGTAACGTTCACGGTCAAGCAGGGAGCAACCACGATTGGCACGGTGACTTCCGGCACGGTCACAGGGGGAGCTGCTTCGGCAAATTTCTCGCTGACCAGCGTGAGCGCCGGCAGCTACTCGATCAGCGCGACTTACAATCCCGCCACGACCAATCCGAATTTCACGACGAGTACCGCAGCGACTCCTGGCACGCTGACCGTAAACGCGACCAGCACGACGACAACGGTCTCCTCATCGACGAACCCATCCGCTTTCGGCCAATCGGTCACATTTACCGCAAAGATCGCGCCCGCTTCTGGAACTGCCACTCCAACTGGCACCGTGCAGTTCGTGGTTGATGGATCCAACTTCGGAACCCCGGTGAATGTGGCCTCGTGCGCTCCCAGCCCGGACGCATGCGCAACGTCCATCAGCACCTCGACCGTCTCGGTCGGCCCGCACTCGGTAGTCGCGAACTACAGCGGCGACGGCAATTACAGTGCGAGCTCTTCGACTACGCTGACGCAAACGGTCAATGAAGCGAGCACCACGACGACGCTGACTTCCTCTGCGAACCCGTCGGTCTTCGGTCAGTCGGTCACTTTTACAGCGAGTGTCACGATCAATGCTCCGGGAACTGGCACGATTCCCACGGGCGAGACTGTAACTTTCAAAGACGGGGCATCCACGCTCGGCACCGGAACGACCAATGCTGCAGGCGTCGCCACTTTCACCACGTCATCGCTTAGTGTCGCTACTCATTCAGTGACGGCCGTGTACGCAGGCGACACCAATTTTGCGACGAGCACTTCCAACACCGTCTCGCAGGTTGTTACTAAGGCCGCGACTACCACGTCTATAACGAGCGACCTTTCCACGGCAACCGTGGTCGGCCAGTCTTATTCCGTTAGTGCCAGCGTGGCGGTTACGGCTCCCGGCGCGGGCACAATTCCGAATGGCGATACAGTGACGGTCAGCGACGGAACGGCAAGCTGCACCATCACTCTCAATTCCGCGGCGGGGTCTTGCAATCTGACCTCGACCACAGCCGGAGCGAAGACCGTCACCGCCACTTACAACGGAGACCAGAACTTCAACGGGAGTGCTTCGGCTGGTGTGGCGCACACAGTCAATAAAGCCAACACCACTACGGCGATCAGCTCGAATACGCCAAATCCATCGACCGTTGGCCAGGCCGTGACCATCAACTATTCCGTGTCTGTGAATTCTCCGGGCGCAGGAACACCAACCGGGAACGTCACCGTGAGCGATGGCGTGGGCGATAGTTGCACTGCCAGCGTCGCCGCGAACAGCTGCCAGATCACATTCAACACGGCGGGAACGAAGACGCTGACTGCGACCTACGCGGGAGACACCAATTTCAACACCAGCGCCTCGACGACCGCGAACCAGACCGTCAACCCCAAGCTGGCATTCACCAGTGCGGTTTTCGCGACGCTCACCGGATTGTGCTCACCACAAATCAGCGTGCAGATACAAAACGCGAACGGCTCGGCGGCGACGCTGACCACGGCAACGGTGCTGAATCCCTCGAGCAGCTCAGGAGCGGCGAAATTCTTCAGCGATGCGGCTTGCTCCACGCAGATCAATAGCGTAACGATCAACGCCGGCGCCAGCACTGGCAACTTCTTCTATGAAGATGGAACGGTAGGTACGCCGACCATTACCGTCGCGTCAACCGGACTGACATCTGTTGTGCAGGCCGAAGCTATCACTGGACTGCGCTTCGGTACGACGGCGTTCAGTGTGGCAGTGAACGCCTGCTCCCCGGCCATTACGCTGCAGTCGGCGAATACGCAGGGCGGCAATCCGACGAGCCTCACGCAAACGACGACGATCAATCTGAGCAGTTCGTCGGCAGGTGGCAAGTTCTACAGCGATGCGGCTTGCACGACGCAAATCGCGAGCACAACCATCGGCCCCAGCATCGATGCCGGTCATGACTCCCCTAGCTTCTTCTATAAGGATGCGAATGCGGGGACTCCGACCTTGACCGGTTCGGCGGGGACGGCTTCGGCCACGCAGGCGGAAACCATCACCAAGCTGACGCCGACTTTTACAGTTCCAGCGTCGCAATCAATTACATTCGGAACTGCAACCCTCACGTTGTCCGGAACAATCGCTTCCGGCACTAACTTCCCGCCGAGCGGCGAGACCGTCAACATCACGATCAATGGCGTGACAACGCCCGCCACGATCGGGAACAACGGTGCATTCTCGACCAGTATCGACACGCACGCGATTCCTGCATCGGCTACGCCCTACACGATCACATACAACTACGCGGGCGACGCCAATTTCAATTCCGCCACAAACACAGCAACCACGCTGACGGTAAACAAGGGCACGACGAGCACCTCGCTGGCATCATCACAGAATCCTTCATTCACGAGCCAGCAAGTTACCTTCACAGCTACCGTTTCGTTGACAACAGGCAGCGGAGTGCCAACGGGAAGCGTTCAATTCCAGGACGGCGGAGTCAATGTTGGCAGTCCAGTCGCGCTTACGAACAATGGTGGAGTGTTCACGGCGACATTCCAGACTTCATCCTTGTCGGTGGGAACTCACAACATCACTACGGTTTACAGCGGCGACAACAATTTTGGCGGAAGCACCTCCAACAGCGTCTCGCAAGTTGTGAACAATCCCGCGACCACCACGGCAGTTAGCTCTTCGCTGAATCCATCAAACTTCGGGCAATCGGTCATGTTCAGTGTGACCGTAACGAGTCGGGCGGGAACGCCGACCGGCAGCGTGGTTCTCTACGATGGCGCATGTGGAACGAACCCGATCAGCGGAGCGATTGCGCTCAATAGCGGCGGACAAGCGAGCTTCACAACTTCAGCGCTGAGCGCGGCCTCCCATACGATTTTCGCCTGCTACACCCCAACAGGAGTTTTCCTCGCCAGCAGTGGTAGCGTCGTCCAGATAGTGAATAAAGCGACCGCGCAGATTAGCGTCACGCCTTACAACGTTTTTTACGACGGCATGTCGCACACAGCGACTGGAACGGCCACTGGCGTGGGCGGGGCTGATCTCAGCGCCGATCTGAACCTCAGCGGAACGACGCACACGAATGCTGGAGACTATCCATCCGATGGATGGACTTTCACAGATCCGGCAGGCAATTACAACAGCGCCAGTGGAAGCGTCCACGACGTGATCGGCAAAGCGACGGCGCAGATCACGGTGACGCCATACAACGTTACCTATGACGGCAACTCGCACACAGCGACGGGAACAGCGACGGGTATAGGCGGGATCGACCTCAGCGCCGACCTTAATCTGACCGGGACGACGCACACCGACGCTAAGACATATTCAGACACCTGGACATTCACGGACCCAACTGGCAACTACAATTCTGCGAGCAACACGATCCAGGATGTGATCAATCAGGTATTGGTCACGATTACCCTCAGCAATCTGACGCAGACTTATGATGGAAATCCCAAGGCAGTCACATTTATTGCGAGTCCTAACCGGGGCGGCGTTGTCGTCACTTATACCGGACTGAGCGTCACTTACCCCGCAAGCCAGAATCCTCCGATAACCGCCGGAACCTACACGGTCACGGCGATGACGACCGATCCAAACTTTGCCGGAAACGCGAGCGGAACCCTGACAATCAACAAGGCGACCCCGATCATCAACTGGTCGAATCCTGCGGACATCACCTATGGAACAGCGCTTAGTGGTACTCAGTTGAATGCCGCAGCAACATTCAACAATGGTTCGGTGACAGGAACATTCACTTACAATCCGCCTGCCGGAACGGTTCTACCTGCCGGCAACGCGCAGACGCTTTCGACCGACTTCGCGCCCGATGATGCGATCGACTTCAATGCAGTCTTGGGCACGACCGTCCTGATCAACGTCAAGGCTGATCCGCTGTATGTGATTTCGAGTGACGGCGCGCGCGCATTCGGAGTGGCGAATCCGGCATTCACCCCGACCATCGAAGGTTTGGTCAATGGCGATACGGCCGCGAGTATCGGCAACCCGAGTTGCGCATCAACAGCTAACTCCACGAGCACGCTCGGAACTTATGCCGCCTTGTGCTCAGGTGTGACATCCACTAATTACAACGTTACCTATGTGAACGGAACGCTGTCGATCACGAATCCGCTGAGCACGATCACTGTTATCAAAGACAAGAACGGCGATAGCGGCAGCGAAACTCTGCAGATCGGCCAGACGGATGTTCTGACTGCCTTTGGTCAGTTCGCCGACAACAACACGCGCGCCCTTGCGAGCGCCGGAGGTATGTCGTTCTCGCGTGGAGATCTGACCACGCCCGTCTATGGCGCAGCGGTCGCCGAAGCCGGAGGCATGCTGTATGCCATCGGTGGTACCGACGCCAGCCACACGGTACAGAAGATCATCCAGGCTTATAACCCGAAGACAAATACCTGGAACACAATCAGTGCGCAACTGGCGACCGCTCGCACCAACGCAGCGGTAGCGTCGTCAGCCGGCCGCATTTTCGTGGTCGGCGGAAGCGACGGCAACAATCCGCTGGCCAGCATTGAGGTGCTCGACACTACAAGCGGCACTCCGACGATCTCGGCCTTCTCCGGATCTTTGAGTATGGCGCGCAAGAATGCCGCTGCAGTGGTGTGGAAGCAGACCCTCTACGTTATCGGCGGCGACAATGGCAGCAATCCACAATCTACGGTTGACATTTTCGACCTAGTCCATGGAACTTCATCGGCGAGCGATGCCGGCACCGCGCTCGATGCGTCCGCTGCAGTTTTGAACAATAAACTGTATGTGTTTGGAACCAACAGCGGCTCAGTTCAGGTGATCACGTTCGACGGAACGAACTGGAGCGGCCCGTCCACGGCAGGCCCGCTCGATGCCAGCAAGGGAGTGGGCGCCGTTGCATTTACCAATCTCATCTATGTCGTCAACGGAAGCAATGTGTGGTCCTATGACGGCACGAACTTTGCACAAGAGAGCAACCCGCTCGGCAATGAGCATGATAGCGCGCAGCCGGTTGCCATCGGATCGCGTCTGTACGTGGCTTCGGCGGGTTCGGCCGCGACGAACTCCAAACTCGACGCCTTTGCTCCGGATGAGGTGAACTGGAGCACAGCCGACAGCACTAAGGCGACGATCGACAATGCAGGGAATCTGGCTGCGGTTGGCCGTACTGACCCGAATACTGTGGCGTTGACCGCGACATCGTTGGCCAGCAGCAGCATTACCGGCGGCTTCCAATTGACAGTGATTCGCAAGACTCAGACCATCAATTTTGGAGCTCTCTCCAACCAGACGTATGGAAATGCCGAGTTCCTCATCTCGGCCGCTTCGGTCGATTCGAGCAACAATCCGACGAACCTGGTTGTGAACTTTAGCGCCGGTGCAGGCGATAGCTGCACGGTGGGAGCGTCCACGCTCTCTGGTGGAACTTCCAGCGCCACAGTACACATCACAGGGGCTGGCAGCTGCACGATCACCGCGGCACAGCCTGGCGACGATAGCACATGGTCCCCGGCGCAAAGCGTTTTGCAAAGCTTCACCATCAACAAAGCGACGCCGACGGTCGTTGTGAGCTTTGCGAGTCCTATTACCTATGATGGAAACTCGCACGCTGCAACGGCCGTGGTAACAGGCGTGAACAATACGGTGTTGTCGGCCAGCGATGGCACGGTGACGATCACCTACACACCGGGTGCGAGCACGGCTCCCGTGGGCGCGGGAAGCTACAGTGCTTCAGCACACTTTGCCTCTTCCAATCCCAACTACAATGACGCGGACTCGACAACTGCTGCCTCGTTGACGATCAACAAGGCCCACCTGACGGTGACGGCCGACGACCAGAGCCGTTTCTATGGGGATGCGAATCCCTCTCTTACGGCTACCATCACTGGATTCGTGAACAACGAGACGCTGAGCACGAGCGGTGTGACAGGAATTGCATACTGCACGACCAGCGCGACTCCCGCAAGCCCGGTGAGTGGAAGTCCCTATGCGATCACGTGTACTCAGGGAAGCCTTGCAGCCTCGAACTACGATTTCACCAACTTCGTAGCTGGCAAATTAACCGTCAACAAAGCGCACCTCACGGTAACTGCAAATGACAAAAGTCGTGGCTACGGAGATGCGAATCTCATGTTTGACGCCACGATTTCCGGGTTCAAGAACAACGAAATACCGGCGACCAGCGGAGTGACTGGCTACGCCTCCTGCACAAGCATTGCGAATGCCACTAGTTCGGTCGCCGGCAGCCCGTACGACATCACATGCACCGTCGGGACGCTGGCGGCGGGTAACTACGATTTCACCAGCTTCGTGACAGGACACCTGACCATCACCAGGGCGCATCTCTCGGTTGCCGCAGATAATCAGCAGCGGATCTACGGGGATCCGAATCCCGCGTTTACATTCAAGCTGAACGGTTTCAAGAACTCTGAGACAGCAGCGACCGCGAACGTCAGCGGATCGCCTACACTGGCAACAACCGCTACTGCCACTAGCTCGGTTGCCGGAAGCCCATATCCGATAACGGTGATCGATGCCGGCACGTTGAGCGCGCCTAACTATGACTTCCCAGCCGCAAACTTCGTGAATGGCGCGTTGACTGTTACACCGCGACCGGCGACGTGGACGACGAACCCGAACAGCAAGACGTACGGGGATGCCGATCCGAGTCCGCTGACCACGGGGAGTGGAACGAACTTTATTACGGCTGACGGCGTGACCGCGACGTATACGCGGGTTGCCGGCGAGACGGTGGCGGGCGGGCCGTATCACATTACCGCGACGCTGGCTCCGGCGGCGGTGTTGAGCAATTACAACATCACCAACGCGGGCGCGGACTTCACGGTCAGCAAGCGGAATGCGACGTGGACGACAAACCCGAGCGACAAGACGTATGGGGATGCTGATCCGAGTCCGCTGACCACGGGGAGCGGAACGAACTTTATTACGGCTGACGGCATAACCGCGACCTATGCACGCACGGCCGGAGAGACCGTGGCGGGGAGCCCGTACCACATCACGGCGACGCTGAGCTCGACGGTGCCGTACGCGCTGAACAACTATAACGTCACCAACACGGGCGCGAGCTTCACCATCAAGGCGCGGAACGCGACCTGGACGACAAACCCGAGCGGCAAGACGTACGGAGATGCTGATCTAACTCCGCTCACCACTGGAAGCGGCACGAACTTTGTTACGGCTGACGGTGTAACTGCGACCTATACGCGTGTGGCCGGGGAGACGGTGGGGGGTGGGCCGTATCACATTACCGCGACACTGGCTCCGGCGGCGGTGCTGAGCAATTACAACGTCACCAACGCGGGGGCGGACTTCACGATCGACAAGCGGAATGCGACGTGGACGACGAACCCGAACAGCAAGACCTACGGGGATAGCGATCCAAATCCGCTCACCACAGGTAGCGGTACGAACTTCGTCGCGGCTGACGGCGTTACCGCGACGTACACACGCGCGGCGGGCGAGACCGTGAGCGGCGGGCCCTATCCCATTACAGCCACCCTCAGTTCCACGGTATCTGGTGCGCTCAGCAACTACACCATAACGAATGCGGGAGCGAGCTTTGGCATCAGCCAGCGTAACGCCTCGGTAACGCCGAACCCTTCCAGCAGGACCTACGGGGATTCAGACCCGGCGTTCACTGGTACGCTCACTAACTTTGTTCCTGGTGACGGGGTAACCGCAAGTTACAGCCGGACTGCGGGCGAAGCAGTTGCGGGTAGTCCGTACACGATCAGTGCGACGCTGAGCCCGGCAGGTGTGTTGGGGAACTACAGCATTACCTACAACACTGCAGCCTTCACGATCACTAAAAGGAATGCTTCGGTTACACCGAACCCATCCAGCAAGGTGTACGGTTCGACTGATCCAGTGTTCACAGGTACTCTGACGAACTTTGTGCCTGCGGACAACGTGACGGCTACCTACCAGCGCACGGTTGGCGAAACAGTGCCGGGTAGCCCCTACACGATCAGCGCAGCTTTGAGTCCGGGTGCGGTACTCGTCAACTACACGATTACTTATAACACCGCCCAGTTCACCATCACCCCGGCTCCGTTGACGATTACGGCGAGCAGCGGAGTTATGACATACGGCACTTCGCCGTTTGTCGTGACCCCTGTCTATTCACTCTTCGCAAATGGCGATACGCCGCTTAGCGTGATGCCTCCTCCTACTTGCGGGCCGGTATTCAGTTCGTCCACATCGGCCGGCCCTTATGGTACGAGTTGCACTGGAGCAGCGGATCCGAACTACAACATCAATTACGTTTCCGGAAACGTGGTCGTCACGCAGGCTACTACGGCTGCCTTGGTCGTTTCTTCGTCGGCGAACAACACCTCAACCTTCATGCAATTGGTGACGTTTACAGCGACTGTGGCCGACAACTCTGCCGGAAGCGTTGGCACACCGACCGGGACCGTCACGTTCTATAACGGCAACGCGTCTCTCGGCACGGTCGCGCTCAGTGTGGTTGGCGGCCAGGGTGTCGCCTCGCTCAGCACAACCTCTCTTCCCGCCACGAGTACTGGCACGTACGACAACATTACTGCCGTTTATAACGGAGACAACAACTTCACCGGCAGTACTTCTCCAGTACTGCAGCAAACGGTTCAGCCCGCACCGATTGTCAGCCTGAATCCAACTGCTCTTTCGTTTGGCAATACGAATGTTGGCGCGACCAGCACTGGACAAAACGTCACACTCACCAACGTGGGCGACGCACCACTTACTCTCGGCACAGGTTCGATTTCTGTAACCGGGCCGAACGCCGGGGACTTTATTACGACGACCAACTGCGGATCGAGCCTCGGCTATGCGATGGGATCGAATAGTTGCACGATCACGGTCAAATTCAAGCCATCCGAAACCGGTGTGGAAGTGGCAACCCTGGTAATCACCGACAACGATGACGATTCGGTTGGCGCGCAACAATTCGTGTCGCTGACCGGCTCCGGTCTGAGCGCCATCACCGGAACCTCGCTCTACACCGATGCTATCTTTGCAACCTCGAATAGCTGCGGAGCTCTTACTCTCAGCGGTGGAAGCATGGTCGACAGCTTTAATTCCAGCCAGGGAAGTTACAGCGCTTCGGATGCTCCTGGCGGCAACGTCGGCACAAACGGTAACATCACTTTGAGTGGAAGCAACAGCGCCATTCACGGCACCGCGTTTGTAGATTCCACAACGACCGGCAGCTGCAGCAAGAGTGCAGTTACCGGCCTCACCACTAGCGGAGGCGCGCAAGTGACCGGCGGCTTGATGGCGCTGAATGGGCCAATCACTTATCCGGCTCCGCCCGCGGCCAATCCGGTTCCGCCAACAACGGCTCAGAACGTCACGTCTTGCCCATCCGGCATGACTGGCTGCACGAACGTCAGCAGTAAAGTAGTCAGGCTGGCGCCCGGACAATACGGAAACGTGAGCATCAGCGGGGGCACGACGGCCCACATCAGCGCTGGAACTTACAACCTGAACAGCCTGAACCTGAGTGGCAAGAGCATTCTCTATGTCGATTCCGGACCGGTGGTTGTGAACATCGCGGGCGCTTCGCTGAGCAACGGCGCTGCCGCCATGGATGTGACCGGTGGAAGCATTCAGAACCCGAGTCACATTCCGGCGAATCTGCAGTTCGCCTACGGCGGTTCGCACGGTGTGAATCTGTCGGGTGGATCCGACAGCTACGCCGTAGTCTACGCTCCGAATGCTCTGATCAACATGAGCGGCGGCTCCGACTTCTTCGGCTCGGTCATCGGAAGTACGGTGACCAGCAGCGGCGGTACGAATGTTCACTACGACTCGAATCTCCCGAACATTCAAGCAGGGAACCTCATCTGGTTCACTGCCGTCGTGAACAACGTGAGCGGCCTGCCGGCGAGCCAACAGGTGAAGCTGTATCTGACAAACTCGAGTATCAGCTTTACTGCGAATAACAGCAGTTACACCGTGCCTGTAGCAAATTCGGTGGTGACCTTCAACTCCGCTTCGCAAAGCTCCGGCGCAAAAACTGGGTACGATCTCGCCAACAATCGTTGGAGCACGAACGTGGCGAAGACGGGCCTGACCGGAAACACATTCGTAGCTGGTGTCGCATTCCAGGTGCCGACGGGTGGATTCCCAACCGGCATCCAGAATGTTACGTGGTCGTCCTCTTACTCCACAGATACGCCCGGCGTGACGCTGCAATGGCAGTGGGCTGCTGGCGTGTATACCTCCTTGAACACAACATACGCGACTAGCACGAACAGCAACGTGTTGGGCGTAAATCCGGAGGATGGGTCTGGCAATGCGTATGGAAGCGATCCGGCAGGAACGCCCGAAGCCTACAAGCAGTTTGCAACCTTCGGGGCCACCGGCGGCTTCTTCAGCGCAGCCTCGGGTGTTGTTCCAACTGTTGCCCAGATGAGCGTGTCACCTAGCAGCCTCAGCTTCGGCTCGCAGACTGTCGGGACCGTGAGCGGGCAGCAGATCGCAGTGCTGACCAACAACTACACTAACTCATTTAACATTTCGGGTATCTCGGTCGGCGGGACGAATGCGGCGGATTTCAGCCTGGTGCCGAACGGCCCCAGCACTCCCAATAACTGTCTGGCTGTAACCAGCTTGCCCTCGGGAGCAAGCTGTACGCTGTATGCAACCTTCACGCCGAGTTTCCCGAATTTTGAATCCGCGAAAATCGCAATTACCGACGGCGCAAATAACAGCCCGCAGACGGTATTCCTTACGGGAACGGGACAGTAGTCAGACCGAGCAGGAGGGCATTTGTTGTAAATTTGCACGCGTTGTGAACAACTTCGACTAAGAACTTGTCAAGCTTGTTGCCACCTGCCACTGTGGCCAATAAATAGAAACTGGACGGGCGCCAAGGATTACACTGTGAGCAAGTGGGTCCGAGCGATCCTCGCAACTGCCGGGGGAATATGGCGCCCTTGATACACCGCTCGATCGTAAGCAAACTTTTTATCGCCGTTTCGTGCATCTTCTCGATCTGCCTCATGGCTCTACCGGTCGTGGCCCAGCATGCCATTCCCCATACTGCTGGCGGAGTGGGTCGCACGTCGCCTCCTCCGATGGTTGTTCCGACTTCTCAGGCGCCGATTAACCGTGTACCGATTCGCTACGCACCCATTTCCAGTACGCGAATTCCAGTGGTTCCATCAGCGGGCAACACCCTCGGGGCGGTTCGCTTTCGTTTTCCACGTCGTCCGACTCGCCCCTTTCCCGTCGTGTTGGTCGTGTACGAATCCCCGTTTCTTTTCGGCGGGCCATTCTGGGGATTGAACGCCTGCTGGTCGGCAAGCTGCGACCTGCTCTGGTCAGGGACGCTCGATTACTCTACGATCTCTTCTCCTGGTCCGACGAACTACGTTGCCCAGAGTTCCGAGACTCCGGCGTACGCCTACGGCGAAGAAAGATCAGACCTGCCGCAGCTATTCTTGCAGGATGGCACCATCCTCAACGTGACCGACTACTGGCTGGTCGACGGCCAGCTGCATTTCACGATGATCGAGGACGAGGGCCGCAAACCCGCTGAACACGTGATCCCCTTTGACGCACTCGATCTGCAAACTACGGTCGACGAAAACACGCGGAGGGGGTTCCGTTTCATGCTGCGCAATGAACCGTGGGAGCAGTATCTGCGCGATCATCCAGAAGGGCCGCCACCGACTCTAGCGCCGCATCAGAACTGAAACCCGAGTTCAATCCCTTTACACCACCTGTTGCAGAACAGCAATGAAGAACATCATGTGTTGCTTTTTCATTGACAAACCAATGCGCTGCCCCTAAAACCTAGGGACTGGACCTGTGGCCAGCCCGTCCGGTGGATGTGATTTCACTGTCAGAAACTTCGGGGAAGATTGGCGATTCTGTGGAGCAACGCGGGTTGCGCCGTGTGCTACGTCTCCACGACCTCGTGCTGCTGATCGTCGGCACGGTGATCGGGTCGGGGATTTTTTTGGTCCCCGGAATCATTCTTCGGGACGTCGGAAACTCGTTACCCGTGGCGCTATCGGTGTGGGTAGTGGGCGGAGTGCTGTCGCTGCTGGGCGCGCTGACATACGGCGAGTTGAGCGCGAAACAGCCGGAGGCGGGCGGGCTCTACGTCTATATTCGAGACGGTTTTGGGCGGTTTCCCGCTTTTTTGTTTGGCTGGATTCTGTTCTTCGTGGTGAGCACAGGTTCGATCGCAACCCTGGCAGTGGCATTCAGCAATTATCTGGGGGAACTTTATCCGCTGGGATTCTGGGGCGCGAAACTGGTCTCGCTCGTGATGATCGCAGTCATTGGAGTGGTGAACGTTCGCGGAACGCGGCAGAGCGCGAACCTGCAAAACGTGACGACGATTGCCAAGGTGCTCGCGATCGTGGCAATGGCGGCGCTATTGCTATGGTTTGGAAATCAGTTTCATTCGAATGCTGTAGCGGCGGCCGCGATGACGCCGAGTTCTCGGCTCTCGGGAATCGGCCTCGCGATGGTCAGCGTGCTGTGGGCGTATGAAGGATGGCAATATGCGACGTTTTCCGCAGGCGAGACGGTGAGGCCGCGAAGAGACTTTCCTTTGGCGTTTTTGATCGGTGTGCTGGTGCTGGTGGGGGTCTACATCTTCGCCAACTTAGGATATGTGGCGGCGCTCGGTACGTCAGGGGTGTCGGTATCGAATCGCGTGGCGGCGACGGCGGTTGCGACCACGCTCAGTCCGGCGATCGCGAAGGGCGTCACCATCGCGATTTTGATTTCCATGTTCAGCGCGGCAAACTCGATCACGCTGACTTCGCCACGAGTCTATTACGCGATGGCGAAGGATGGATTGTTCTTTCGTCGGTTGGCAGAGGTGCATCCGCGATTTGGGACTCCGGCCTTCGCGATCGGGGCGACGGTGTTCTGGGCGTCAGTGCTGGCGGCCAGCGGAACCTTTGAGCAACTGCTCACGTACGTGGTGTTTATCGGCTGGAGTTTCTATGCAGTGGCGGCGGCGAGCATCTTTGTTTATCGCAAGCGTGAAGCGGGCGAAGCCAAATCGTCGTATCGGGTGCCGGGATATCCGTGGACCCCGCTGACGTTCATCGCCGTCGTCATTGCATTTGTTCTGAATACAATTGTCGCGCAGCCGGCGCGCGCGGGCATTGGCTTGGCCGTCGTACTGACGGGAGTGCCGGCCTATTTCATCTGGCGGCGGCGCTGAGGAGATCATGACTGGAATAACCAATCGATCGGCAAATTTCACCACGAATCGGAGACGATTTGTGCGATCGCAATTTTCGGCATTCGCTTCGAGTTGTCTTCTCTCCATTGCTCTTGCGCTGCTGGCCCTTCCATCCACGGCGCAGTCCAAGAAGCAACCACAGGCCGCGCCGCCAAGTCCCGTTGCTGATCTTGGGCAACTGGTTCCTGCAGAGATGCAGAAGTGGAATGTGCCCGGCCTCGCGATCGCGGTGGTGCAGAACGGGCAGGTAATTTATTCGCACGGCTTCGGGCTGCGCGACGTGAAGAACAATCTCCCGGTCACGACGAAAACACTTTTTGCGATCGGCTCGATTTCGAAGTCGTTCACTTCGCTCTCGATGGGAATTCTGAACGACCAGGGAAAGCTGGATTGGGACAAGCCGGTGCGCCAGTACATTCCGGAGTTTCAGATGTACGATCCGGTGGCGAGCGAGCGCATGACGCCGCGCGATCTGATCAGCCATCGCGTGAACATGGCCGGGCACGATCTGGTGTGGTACAGCTCCGATTTCAGCCGCGAAGATCTGGTGCATCGCCTGCGATTTTTGCAATCGGACCATGACTTCCGCAGCGGATACAACTACAACAACCTGCTGGTGGCGACGGCTGGATATCTGGTCGGAAGGATCGCCGGCGAGAGCTGGGAGGATTTCACCCACCAGCACGTCTTCGAGCCGCTGCAGATGAGTTCGAGCAACTTTTCGGTGGCGGATAGCCAGAAGAGTTCTGACTTTTCCCATCCATATCGCAAAGACGAGCATACGGGAGAAGTGTCGGAGATTCCATTTCACGCGCTAAGCGCGATTGCGCCGGCCGGTTCCATCAATTCGAATGTCGAAGACATGGCGCGGTACGCCATTTTCCAGCTTGGCAATGGTAAGGTCGGTGATCGCCAAGTTATTTCGGCGGCGAATCTGAAGCTGACCCACACGGCGCAGGTTCCCATGGGACCTTCGCCGTACAAAGAAACTGGACCATACAGCTACGCGATGGGTTGGGTGGATACTTCCTATCGCGGACATCCATTGACCTGGCACAACGGCGGGATCGATGGATTCTACGCGCTTCTGAGTCTGCTGCCCGATGACAACTTCGGAGTGGTGATTTTGACCAATCGGCTACGAAGCCCGCTGCCTGAAATTGTCGCCTACAACATTTACGATCGATTGTTCAACTTGCCGCCAATCGAGTGGTCGAAACGATTTCAGGAGCAGGAAGAGAAACAGAAAACCGCTGCCGAACAGGAGCGCGCGAAAGAGGCGACCGAGCGAAAGCAGAATACTCATCCTTCGCATGAGTTAAAGGAGTATGCCGGCCGTTACGAGAACCCCGGCTACGGCACGCTCACGATCCAGGTAGAAGGCGATGGACTCACGGGCAAGCTTAACAATCTGACCTTCCCACTGCGACACTATCACTATGACGTTTTCGAAACGCCGGATGAGGGCGGAGCAATCGACATAGGCAAGATGCGATTTCTGACGAATATGGCTGGAAATATCGACAGTGTCGCGGCGCCTCTGGAGCCAGACGCGCCAGAAATTATTTTCACGCGAGTTGCAGAGAAAGAGACGAAACCTGCGGATTCGGGACAGTAAATTTGTTGGGAGATCGAACTTGACATTGCGGCTACCAATTGCAGACTGGCGCAAACGCGCTGTGGTTTGGGGCACATCGCTGATCCTGCTGACGACAGCACTGTGGGCGCAGGATCAGGCGAACGTCCCTGCGCAGCCGAAATACGCGGAAGTGGCGGCACGGCTGGAACAGTTGATCCGCCGCGAAATGGACGAAAAACAGCTGCCGGCGTTCTCGATCGCACTGGTGGATGGCGATCAGACCGTCTGGGCCCAGGGATTCGGATATCAGGATCCGGACAAGAAAATTCTCGCCACAGCGCACACCGTCTATCGCGTAGGGTCGGTTTCGAAGTTGTTTACCGATATTGGCATCGTGCAGATGGTCGAGGCGGGAAAAATTAACCTGGATGCGCCAGTCGAGAAGTACATTCCCGACTTCCAGCCGAAGAATACATTCAAGAAGCCGATCACATTGCGTGAGTTGATGTCGCACCGCTCGGGATTGCTGCGCGAGCCGCCGGTCGGCAGCTATTTCGATCCGACTGAACCTTCGTTGCAGGCGACCGTGCACAGCATGAACGAAACGGCGCTGGTGTATCCGCCGGGGACGAACACGAAGTATTCGAATGCGGGAATCGCAGTGGTGGGCTACACGCTGCAGCAGATGAATCAGCAGCCGTTTCCGGAATATCTGAAACAGGCCGTGCTACGCCCGCTAGGAATGAATGAGAGCGCGTTCGCGCCTGAGCCGGAGCTGATGAGGAATCTCGCCAAGGCGTACATGTGGAGTTACGACGGCGTGGCGTTTCCGGCGCCGACGTTCGAACTGGGTCTGGCACCTGCCGGTTGCATGTACTCTACCGTGACCGATCTGGCGCAGTTCCTTACTGTGCTGTTCAACGGCGGGCGCGGACCAAAGGCGCAGGTGCTCAAGCCGGACACGCTGGAGCAGATGTGGACGCCACAATTTGCCAAGCCTGGCGAGAAAACTGGATTCGGCCTGGGTTTTCGCATCGCGCAACTCGATGGTCATCGCGTGATCGGCCATGGCGGCGCTATCTATGGCTTCGCTACCGAAGTTGAAGGCTTGCCGGCAGACAAGCTTGGCGTGGCGACCGTCACGACCGAGGACGCGTCGAATGCGGTTGCCAATGCGATCGCAAAAGAAGCGCTGCAGTTGATGCTGGCCCTGCGCGAGGGAAAGCCGCTGCCACAATTCGAAACGAGTGCTCCTGTTCCGATTGAGACTGCGCAGAAGCTCGCCGGTCGCTACGGCGAGGGCGGCGATGCGGTGGATTTGATCGACCGCGCCGGAACACTGAACTTACTTTCGGCGAAGGGCGGATTCGAGTCTCAGCTGAGAATGTTCGGAGATACGCTGGTCCCGGATGGACGGTTGGATGAAGACTTCAACACGAAAATTGTTCCCGGCGAAGGTAGTATTCGCGTCGGCGAGAAATTACTGCACAAAGTGGACCTACCGCGGCCGGCGCCTGCATCCGCGGCCTTCCTTGGCTTGATTGGCGAATACGGCTGGGACCACGACATCCTCTACGTGTTCGAAAAAGACGGGAAGCTAAACGTTCTGATCGAGTGGTTCGAATACGACCCGCTGGAACAAGTCTCGGATAGCACGTTCAAGTTTCCTGAACGTGGACTTTATCAAGGCGAGACGGCGGTATTCACGCGCGATAGGAGCGGACGGGCGACCGAGGTGAAGATCGGCGAAGTTGTCTTTAAGCGCCGGGAGAAAACGGAAGAGCAGACCGAGCTTCAGGTGCATCCAACGCAGTCTGTTGCGGAACTTCGGCAGCAGGCTTTGGCCGCGACTCCGCCCGCGGAGGAGAAAGCGCTGCGCCCCGCAGATCTGGTGGACCTGACGACCGTCGATCCCACGATCAAGCTCGACGTCCGCTATGCCACTTCGCATAATTTTCTGGGCACGCCCGTGTACGAGCAGGCGAAGGCCTACCTGCAGAGACCGGCAGCGGAAGCACTGGGACGCGCGGCAGCGAAGCTAGAAAAGCTCGGCTACGGTTTGCTCATTCACGACGCGTATCGTCCCTGGTATGTCACGAAGATTTTTTGGGATGCGACGCCGGCCGACAAGAAGATTTTCGTCGCCGATCCGAAAGAGGGTTCGCGACACAATCGCGGCTGCGCCGTTGATCTGACGCTGTATGAGCTGAAAACCGGGGCGGAGGTTCCCATGACCGGAAACTATGACGAGATGTCGGAACGCTCATACGCGTCGTATCCCGGCGGAACGTCTTTGCAACGTTGGGATCGAGCGCTGCTTCGGAATGCGCTGGAGGCGGAGGGATTCACGGTCTATCCCTTCGAGTGGTGGCATTTCGACTACAAGGATTGGCAGCAGTATCCAGTATTGAATCTCACATTCGAACAACTATCGCACACGTCCACTCAGAGTTCTGTTCCGCAATTCGCCCCGCAGTTCTTTCGGCACGGGGCGCTCGCATCCGCACTGCAGGCGAGACCTGGATTCTAATTCAGTCCGCAAGAGTTGCTCTTCGAAACCGGAAGCGGTGCTGCATATCAGGATGTGTATAGACCTTACTCGGTCCGCAGTGATTGCAGCGGGTCAACCCGGCTGGCCCGGAGTGCCGGGATCAAACCTGCTACGCATGCAACTAACGCGAGCGCCAGCGTCGAAGATACTAAGGTTAGCGGGTCGTGTGGCCCCAGTCCGAATACTTGGCTGCGAACCAAGGTGCTGAGTGCAAGGGCAAGTGGAACGCCTACGGCGAGACCTGCCGCGATCAAGATCAAGACATCGCGCATAACCAGCCAAATGACATCACGTTGCAAAGCGCCGAGCGCGACCCTGAGGCCGAATTCGCGCGTTCGACGCGTAACTGTGTATGCCATGACTCCATAAAGCCCGATGGCCGCAAGCACAGTGGCAAGTCCGCCGAATATCGCAGAGAGGCTGGCCACCAGTCGCTCGGTCCGCAGCGAGAATCCAATCTGTTCGTTGACGGTTTGCAGTCCGACGACCGGAACGTGCGGGTCGAACTGCCGCATGCGTTCGAGAAGTTGATCCTCGATCTGGCGCGGATCGCCCTGCGTGCGCAAATAAATATTCACGAAGCGGAAATGCGGGCCCTGGAAGTACGGGAAGTAGGCTTGCGCCGGAGGAGTCTCACGCAGATCTCTGTATTTCCTGTCCGGAATCACCCCAATTACCTCAATATCCGGTTTGACTGGCTGCATGTCGTTCACTAGCCCGAAGCGCTGCCCGATCGGTTCTCGGCCAGGGAAGTATTTTCTGGCGAAGCTCTCGTTGATCACAGCGTATGCGTATTCGTTCGACCCTCTCCGGTCCACATCATCCTGCAGAGTAAAGGGACGCCCGGCGATGATAGGAATTCCAAGCGTGGCAAAGTAGTCGGGGCCAACCTCGCTGAGAATCGGCTGTTGCTCGATCGGCACTCCTTCGAAATCCTTGCCGACGATCGCATTCTGCCATGCATAGCCCTTCAGGATCGGCATGGTCGAGAGTCCAACCGATGTAATACCGGGCATGGTTTGCAGGTTCAGGTTCAGCCGTTCAAAGAACGATTTGGTTTGTTCGTCGGAGTATCCGTTGAGCGAAGGGTCGATTGTGAATGTAAGAAGATGATCGGTGGGGAACCCGGGCCCCAGGTTCTCGAGGTTGCGCAAAGTGCGAACGAAAAGGCCTGCACCAACCAGCAGCAGGAGCGACAATGCGACCTGAATGCCGACCAGCATGCGGCGAAGAGAAATGCCGCCGGATGAGAGCGCGCCGGACCTGTCTTTGAGCGAGAGCGTAATTTCAGTGCGCGAGCCGCGAACGGCGGGCATAAGTCCAAAGACCAGTGAGGTCAGCAGCATCGCTCCCACAGCGAAGGCCAACACTCGTCCATCGGGAATAGGAGAGACAACAAACTCGGCGGCCGCATCCGCAGGCAGATAGATGCGTAGCAAGACCCGATCCGCCAGAAAGGCCAGCGCCAGTCCCACGACTGCTCCCGCGGCTGAGAGGAGCAGACTTTCGACGAGCAACTGGCAAACGATGCGGGCGCGACCAGCCCCGATGGCCAGCCGAACGGCGAACTCCCTTTCTCGTGCTGTGGCGCGCGCCAGCAGCAGATTCGCCAGGTTGGCACAGGCAAGAAGAAGCACCGCTCCGGTGAGTGCCACCAAAAGCCATAGCGGTCGGCGCATATACTCCCGGAGTTTGTTTTCCGAGCCCGGCAAGAGCTCAATGCGATTACGGAGAAACAGTTCCCGATCCGCAGCCGTCGCGGATCTGGTAAATTCTGGCTGCTGCGCCTCCATTTCGAGAATGCCGTGCAACAGCGGCTGCAGCGAAACTTGCGCTTGCTGCGGGCTGACGCCGGGGTTCAGGCGCCCGTACGCCGTGACCCAGCTCAGCCGGCGACGGCGGTCCTTGAGCCCGTCCGAGTGCGGCGTCATCTCCGTCTTCATCGTGATGGGAACGAAAACCTTCGCGGGTGCTCCCAGTACCACTCCGTCGAAACCTGGCTGCGCCACTCCGATAACGGTCATCGGGTGACTGTTGAGCACAATGGTTTGTCCGACAATTTTGCGGTCACCGTTGAAGTAGCTCTGCCAGAAGCTGTAGCTGAGTACCACGACCGGACTGCTGTCGGGAACGGCGTCGTCGTCCGGAGCAATGGTGCGGCCCAGTGCCGCTCCGATGCCCAGGGTCGGAAAATATAAGCCAGAGACCAACTCCGCGGGTATTTGCGCTGCTCGATCACCGCCGATCGTTACTGAGGCTGGGAATCGGCAGAACATCCCGGAGAACACTTGATTGTGGTCGCGCAAATCTTCAAACATCGGCCAGGAAATCGTGTTGGGGCCATAACTGTTGCCGTAATGGTTGCCGGTCTCTCGGACGATTACAAGCTGCTCTGGATGACTGACGGGCAAGAGCCGCAAGACGACCTGATCCAGTAAGCTGAACATCGCCGTGTTCGCGCCGATACCCAAGGCGAGGGTTAACACGGCTACGGCAGTGAAAAGTGGGCCTTTCCGGAGCGCGCGAAAGCCGTAGCGCAGATCCTGTCCAAGTTGATCGACCCTGCCCCAGCCCCACGTGTCCATCGTCTTCTCCTTCAGCAGGGTGCGGTTGCCGAAAGTTCGCATGGCGGCATGACGAGCTTCTTCCGGACTCATCCCGGCCAACACATACTCGGCGGTCTGCTGGTCTAAATGAAACTGGATTTCGTCATCCAACTGGTCGGTGATTCGGCGACACGAGAACAGCGTTTTTGACTGCAGGCAAATTCGTCGAAGCCACAACATAGACATCGCTCCCTAAGCCGATTGGATCACCAGATTGATCGCGCCGGAGAGGCGATCCCAATTGGCAGCTTCCTTCTCGAGTTGCGCTCTCCCTGCGGCAGTCAGCGAATAGTATTTGGCTTTTCGCCCTGTATCGCTTTCCATCCATTTCGCTTTGACCCACGCCTTTTGTTCGAGTCGATGCAGAGCTGGGTACAGCGAGCCCTGCTGAACTTGCAGCACGTCACCGGAGATTTGTTGAATTCGCTTTGCGATTGCCCACCCGTGCTTGGGCTCAAGCGAGATGGTCTTGAGGATCAGGAGATCGAGCATTCCTTGTACAAGGTCGTTAGGCTTTCCCATACTATGACTATCTACAACAATGATTGTCGATAGTCAAGGCATCGATAGAAGGATCGCAGAATCTTTGCCAAGTCGGATGGGTGCGGGACTTGCTAAAAGGAAAGACTTTCTTGATTGCGGGGTAGATTTGAGCCACCGACCTTTGGGCGGTCCCCAACAGAAGCTGGGGCAGATTCACCCGACGGCCCTCGAGTGTGAAGTTGAGCTTTAAGATCGGAACAACACGAACATCTTCCCTAGCGCAGCACAGGAACTTGTTGCGCTACGGTCAGGAGCCCGTCGCATCACGTGACTCCCAAGGACGCATTCCGTCCGAATTTATGCCCGTGCTCGTCCGCCTCGCACCGCGTGATACACGACCAAGACCAGGACAGCCCCAACAACAGCAACAATAAGGCTATACAGGTTTACCCCACTGACGCCGCTGGCTCCGAAGAGGCTGAACACCCAGCCCCCAACTACTGCGCCAACGATTCCCAGCACGATATCCAGGAATATCCCTTCGCCAGTCTTGTTCACTAGCTTGCTGCCGATGAACCCAGCAATCAATCCCAACACGATCCATGCCAAAATCGACATAATCCGTCTCCTTGTTTGTTTAACGGTTCCTTGTCGCATCCAATTTAAGAAACTTGGCGCAGACCCGAGGTGCCCCCGGTTTCGGAGGCAACCCCGGTTTCGTGACTCTCAAGCAGCATTGCTGTATGCATTTGAGCCGTGCTGCTTGACCATTTTGTAAACGCACTGCGTGGTTTCAGGCCACTTCACGAACGCGGGCCTTTTCGTTCTTGTCGGCCGTGGCTTCGCCGGTGGAGGACACATCCTGGGCGCCAGTGCGTTCCAAGATTTCCTTTGCTCTCTTGGTCCAGGTGGAATCGTCAGAATGAACTGACAGGAGAATACCGCCATCTTTGACGCGTCCTTCGTAGCGTTTGGCTTCGTACTCGGGGATTCCCATGCCGATTAGAGCACCCGTAAGCCCACCGACTGCTCCGCCGACTCCCGCTCCGGCAAGAGCTGCCATGATGGGCCCTGCAGCGATGAATGGCCCAAGTCCCGGAATAGCGAGGGCACCGATACCGAGCAACCATCCCAAACCGCCGCCTAAGAGCGCGCCAGTTCCGGCACCGGTTGTGGCACCTTCCGGCGCTTTGGTATTTTTCTCGTGAGCAAAATCCTTTGTGCCAGCGCCCTCGGGAAGAAGTACTGAAATATCTGAATTGCGAAAGTTGGCGGCTTTCAGTGCGTCCACCGCATTCTCGGTACTGGTTCGATCCGGATAAATGCCAAATACTGCTGTGTTCCGTCCTGCCATTTTGATTCTCCTTTTTTTTTCTTGCAAGTCTATTGTTGCGGTTTGATGCGCAGTTCGCTGGTGACCTTGCCGTTGCCGGCTACTTCAGCAGCCTTGGTTTCAATTGCTTTCTTCTCGTCCTCTGATCGCACCGGCCCCTTGAGGGTTACCTGACCGTCCTGCGTAACGACCTTGACGTTGTGCGCATAGGTGGAGAGCGACTTGTCTTTCATGATGGATTGTCGAATCTGCTGCGTGATATCGCGATCAGAACGATTTTCCTTTTGCTGATCTGCGGTCGGCTCGTTCTGGCTCATATCCCGCTCGTTGACCTTTGTGTTGTCAGGCGCGGGAGAGGTCTGTTGGGTCGAAGGTTCTTGCGCAGATGCAAGTGCTCCGGTCCCAAGTAGCAGACCAGCACACAGGAGACTGCGAACGGCATTTCTACAAACAGCTTTCATCATCATCATTTCCTCCTGAACAGCGTTTCGAAAACTCGAAGCGTTCGAGTGCTCCCGAACGCCCCGGAAAGAGAATTCGTTTAAGGATTCTGAATAGTCAGTTGGTCTTGGACTTCACGTTCGCCGGCATACGATCTGGCGATTCGAACTGCTTTGTCACGGTCATCAGTACTGACCACAGATCCGGACAGTTTCACCGCATCGGCCGACAGAGTGACCTGGATGTCCTTGCTTTCCAGACCGGGCTCGCTCTTGAGCTTTTCTTCAATTGCGGTCTTGGCTTCCCTAGAACTCAAGGCCTCATTCTGTGTGCCAGTTTGGTGCGCTTCAGTGCGGCGGCCAGACGCTTCAGCGACGTTTGCTTCCGTGCCATACTTTTTCACCGTCGCCAGAAATTTGTGCGAACCTTCGGGAGCTTTCACTTGCCCCTTCAGGATTTCAGCGGACGGAATCATCCGCCCGTACAGAATGCGGGTTCCGTCTTTGTCTTGCGTGATCGAAGCCCCGTTCACGGTAACTCCGGCAAATGCGCCACGCGCACGCGAGTACGTAAGGACTTCGGCGCGCATCTTCCAATCGGTTTCGCCTTCCACATGCCGTCCGACTGGTCCGGCTGCAGCGGAGGCGTCAGCGCCGATCTTGAATTTGCTGGAAAGCATTTTCTCCATTCCGTTGTCGTTCATCACCAGCATGACCACGTCTACCGCTTCGCCGCCGATCTGAAATCCCCAGCTACCTCCAGTGACAGAGAAAGGAGCTGGAGCGCTCCATCCGGAACTGGTGCGGCAAACTGCGATTCCTCTTCCGTGGCGCCCTCCGAAGACGAAACCTATTTTGACCATCGACGGTATGACCGCGACGCACTTAGCCGAATCGAGGAGTTCTTCAGGAATCCCCTTGTCCGGAGTGCCCATGATTTCGTCTAATACGGTTGCGGCGGCGTCCATTCGCTTGACTTGCTCCGATGGTTCTTCCGCCGCGACGGCCATCGTGCTTGCCAAGAAAGTGGCTGCAATCACTGCCAATATCCCTTTCAATCTCATTGCAAACATCCTTCTGCGCCATTTCGGCGCGATTCGAAGTCGCAGTGAGTTGAACTCACGCGACCAGGTACCTTGTAGTGATTGGAGAGTTGCGGATCGCCAACCGACATCAGTGTCGATTCCTACCCGAGAAGCAGGACAGGAATGATAAGGAAGCCCGGACTCAACAATATGGCAAAGGTCCGAGCGAAGATATCGGCACCAAGCTGTACGAAAGCCCTGGGAAAGACGTAGAGGTTCTCGTAAAGCCGCGGCAGGCACCCACCCAATCGCTAGTGGTTCCTGAGTAGCCGAAAAAATGGCTTGGATGGGACCGGGATTGGCAGCTCCTCTGGGATTCGAGCAATTGTGATCAGACGCGTGGTGCTGAGAACCGTATCATCAGGTCCTGGATCTTCTTTACTTTTCGAGGCGGCCGCCCATGAGAAAACAGTACCTTCACCTCTCCGCATATCCGTGTGACAAGTGTCAGGGCCCGGTGGTTTCGGGCTCGCTTGGGGTTCGCGAGAATGTAATCTCGAAAGAGACCGATATCAGGCAAGTGGGAGCAAGTTGCCTTTCGTGCGGACATCGGCAACCAAGTGCAACCGGAATGGTCACCGTCCGCCATTTTTCGCCAGTGGAGTGGGAAACTTCGGATGCGATCGATCTTCGTAATCTGAAGGCCGCTTTTGTGGAGGCGCTAAACCGTGCGGACCTGCACTGAGCCGACATGGCTGGGACTCGCATCATTCCGGTATTGCAGGACTCGACGACATTTTGCCGAATGGTATTCCACGGCAACGTGATCCTGGTGGAGAGGGCGCAATTGCTCCGGCAAAACGACGCTGGGCGCCTAATTTGTGGAAGATCGGTAAGTGAAGCTATCCAAACCGCGAAGCCTCACTTGGCCGTGTAAGGAGAAATATGGCAATTCAAGAGTGGACAGTAAAGCAACTAATAGAGGCATTGAAAGGGTTCCCACCGGAGGCCAAGGTTTTCTACGAGATGGGGCCAAGCGGCACAGGAACAATTGGAAAAGCGCAATACGTAAAAGCTCGGGGCGAGGACGACGAGATGGGAGTACTGCTGGACCGATAAGAGCACGCGATGGGATTGGCAAATGCAGTTTATCGTTTGAGGAGTTTCGTTTCCACGGCTTCAGCTGCAGAGAGTTTTCGATCCCGATGTGGTTCGGTGCGTGGGGCACCGGTATGAAGTTCACAAACTTCCCCGATCGCTGCACCGCAAGTAGTACACGGCACAGTTAGTATTTGCTTCGGGGTAAGTTCCTTGGCTTTCACGCTCGTATGATGCAACACGGTGCGAAGGAAAAACGTTCAATAATGCTCATTTTCCCCATATTTGAGCAAGTGGCTAGGTATTAACTGGCCGCAGCCGCTTTTGAAATCCGAGCAAAAGTGACCATCTTTGCTTGTCGGGTTCGCGGATAATGTTGAAGAGTGTAGCTTCACACAAGAGAGGCGATTGATGGCACCAACCGCGCCGACCAAGAAAAGAACCGTTTTCGACCCACGGAAATTCCTAGCCACCATCGGCGACGGCAGAAAAGTTGTGGTCTTTCCCAGGAAACAGACAATCTTTGCGCAAGGAGACGCGGCAGACGCCGTGTTCTACATTCAGGACGGTAAAGTCAGACTCAGTGTCGTATCCAAGACGGGCAAGGAAGCAACTCTAGGCATCCTGGGCGAGGGGCAGTTTTTCGGAGAAGGGAGCCTGGCTGGACAATCTTTACGCATGGGGTCTGCAACCGCAATGACGGAATGCGAACTGCTGCGCATAGAAAAGAAAGCAATGATGCTTGCGCTTCACCGCGAACATGAGTTCTCCGATCTTTTCATGGCCTATCTGCTGGCACGAAACATCCGATACGAAGAAGATCTGGTCGATCAGCTTTTCAATTCCAGCGAAAAGAGATTAGCTCGCCTGCTCCTGTTGCTAGCTCGCTTCGGCAAGGACGGAGTACCCGAGGTGATGATTCCCAAGATCAGTCAGGAGACTTTGGCCGAGATGATAGGCACTACTCGTTCGCGGGTCAGCTTTTTCATGAACCGGTTCCGAGAGCTAGGCTTCCTCGATTACGGGGAGAACGGACTGCAAATACACAGTTCACTTCTGAACATTGTTCTGCACGACTAGTGCGTCGCATCCAATAAACAGAAGCTTCTCGACGGTAATGAGCCAATCAGGCATTCGCTGGATCAGGTCCGGAGAGGTGGCCCATTCTGGTCGCCACCAGCACTTCCAACAGAGTTGCTGTGTTACGAACACTTCCCGAGATCGTAATGAGTGCCTCTGACACAATAGGATGCTCTTCCGCCAGCACGTCAAGGCGGCTACTCACGTTGTGGAGTTGCTGAGCTTCGTGCAGGATCGCATTCGAACGCATTAGGGGTACACGGCTTTCTGAGAGGACCTAAGGAGAAAGGACTTCAGATGGGCTGACTTAGCTCAGAGAACCTGAACGAGGAGAAGGTGCTAACCACCTCAACTTCAGTGTATCACTTAAGCAGTCCAGAAGTACTTCCGGGGGGGATTCGATGTTTTAGCCATCCGAAGATGTTTCTTTTTTGTCGTAATTTCCGTCCTATGGTGCCGAGGAGATCCGCACCGGACCGCTTCCGATCGCTATCTTTAGGCCAGTTTGTTCGAGAATGTGCAAAATTGAACAGTTATAGCAATCGTCAACAGGTAAGCTGCCGGAAGATCAGTAAGCGCGGTCATGGGTCAGTGGCGGCATAATGCCGACCATTCCGACCCTCACGACCGCGTAATGTTTAAGTGTGGGCCGGGCCTCGGGGGAGACCCGGCCCACCTTTTTTGTCGCGCCCCGCCAATGGGCGGGACACTGGCCGAGCGATCCTGCTTGCCCAAGTCGGCTCAACTTTCGTCTGAGCCTCGCCGAGTTCACCTTAGTTATCCTCACTTTCCGAACCGTGAGCTGCGAAATCGTCCACCGTGAGCTTTTTTGACCAGTCTTCGATGCCTCCACGATGAGAGAGTCTCATTAGAACCATTTTTGCGAGGGAGACGAGTCGTATACATCTCGTCCGGAAATCGCGCCTTTCAATCCACGCAACCCGCAGCAACACAGCATCACCGGGCATGCGAAGGATGATCGGACAAGAGGAAGCACAATGCGCATCATGTCCTCCATTCGTTCGGCGTTGTTTGCAGCAGTACTGCTGGCCATTGCGGCGGCAGCTTACGCGCAAGTCAGCATATCGGTTTCATTCGCCCCGCCAGAGCTCCCCGTCTACGAGCAACCTCTTTGTCCCGGCGAGGGTTATCTCTGGACACCCGGGTACTGGGCTTACGCTAACGATTACGACGATTACTACTGGGTGCCGGGTACGTGGGTGATGGCTCCGGAACCGGGCCTGCTCTGGACTCCAGCCTATTGGGGTTGGGGAGGCGACGGATATGTCTTCAATGAAGGCTATTGGGGTCCGCAAGTAGGTTTCTACGGCGGAATCAGTTATGGCTACGGATACTTCGGAGAGGGCTACCAAGGTGGCCGGTGGCAGAACGGACAGTTTTATTACAACCGTTCGGTAAACAACGTAAACGTCACCAACATCCACAATGTTTACAACACCACGGTGATCAACAACACCACCACTGTGAACCGGATCAGCTACAACGGCGGCAAGGGCGGGATCAATGCGCGCCCGAGGCCGGAAGAAGAGGCTGCGGCACGTGAGAGACACACGCCGCCCGTGGCCGCTCAGACGCAACACGAGCAAGCTGCCCGGACACAACCAGAGCTTCGCGCTTCAGTGAACCATGGCACGCCCTCCGTCGCGGCGACTCCTAAGCCAGGAGCATTCAGTGACCGCGCCGTTATGCACGCGAGACAAACAGGGACACCTTACAACGCTCCGGTGCATCGTGCCGCATCTCAGCCACCGGCCAGTGCGCCGGCTGCGCATCCAGAGAACAATCCTGCTCGCAGCGATCGGCCCGCTCCCAATAATCGGCCGGAACCGAACCGAGCTGAGCCCAATCGTCCACCGACGTCCCAGCCGAGCGACCGGCCGGAGCCTAACCGAGCGGAACCGAGCCGGCCGGAATCGAATCGTCCGCCCGCAGCTCAGCCGAACAACCGACCAGAGCCTGACCGGCCGCCGACAGCGCAGCCGAACAACCGACCAGAGCCCAACCGCGCGGAACCGAGCCGGCCGGAATCGAATCGTCCGCCCGCAGCTCAGCCGAATGAACGGTCTCAGCCTAACCGCAGTGAGCCGTCTCAGCGGCCGCAGACGCCTCCGCCGAACGAGCGTTCCCAGCCTCAGCGCACTCCTGCTGCTGAAACACGGTCTGGACCGCAAACGCGACCGGAGCCGAAGCCGGAAGAGAGAAAGCAGCGGAACGAACAGCCAAAGAGGGATGAGAAGCCGCCGCAGTAGATCGTATCGCCTCCGATCCGGTAGCTCGACAGCTCTCAACGAATGAAGCAGGGACATGTCCCAAATGGTATTGGACAAACCACTGAAGCTATCGGTGAATCAGCTCACCCGAGGCGGCTAGTCGCTTGTTGCGGGATTACGCTGAAAAGATCAGCTAGTCGTGGAGAACTACGTTGAGCAGTGAGCTGTGGACTTGCAGCCCCCCGTTGTAGTGTATGAAGCCCAATTTTCTGAACCGGTTCATGAAGAAGCTGACCCGTGAACGGGTCGTGCCGATCATTTCCGCCAGAGTTTCCTGACTGATCTTAGGCACTACAGTCTCGGGTGTCCCTTCCTTGCCAAAATGAGCGAGCAGCAAAAGGATCCGTGCCAGCCTCTTTTCGCTCGAATTGAAAAGCTGATCGACCAGATCTTCTTCATAACGGATGTTCCGCGCCAGCAAATAGGCCACAAACAGGTCGGAGAATTTGTGTTCCCGGTGAAGTGCTTCGATCATCGCTCTCTTGTCGATTCGCAGAATAGCGCAATCTGTCATCGCGGTTGCGGAGCCCATGCGGAGCGGCTGGCCTGCTAGGGAACCTTCGCCGAAGAACTCTCCGTCCCTTAGTATGCCGATCGTCGCTTCCTTGCCAGCCTTGGATACAACTGTGAGTCGAACCTTGCCCGCCTGGATGTAGAACACAGCGTCAGCTGGATCTCCCTGCGCGAAGATTGCGTGTTTCTTCGGAAATGCCAGGGCTTTTCTACCCTCACCGATCGTCGCAAGAAATGCGTGGGGATCGAAATCACGCTGCTTCTTGGCCACTAGACTTGGACCTGCAGCATTGGGAGTTGTTTGCGGGATGCGGTCGATGGAAGCTTGGCGGCCAATTTTCCTTTTGCCTGGAGAACCTGCGGGTTGGCTGATAGGAGGCATAGGCACCTCCTTCATATGCCTGTCTGCTTACACAACTCTTTTTTATCTTACCACTCCACGTTTATCTGGATGGCTTGCAAGTCTCGAAGACCCGAAATGAAGGTCTGGAGCCGACTGCCTGAGCCGTTCTGCACAGTATTTCCACAGCAAATGCGCGAGTCTATTGCCGGTGTGCAAATCGAGGAAAGAGAATGTTTCTATCAAGCAAAGCCGCATGGCCTGGGATTGTCTTCCTGTTGCCTAGTCGCTTGCGGCACTGTGCAATTGCCGGACACTAGAACGTATTTCCTTTTGGATCGATTCAGCCACTCCCACGCGTTTGATCTGCGTCGCCAGACCAAGCTTCCTGAGCATCCAAATGCCGTACCAGTTCATGTCAATCTCGTACCACTTTAGACCGTGACGGGCCGAAGTCGGATGCGCATGATGATTGTTGTGCCATCCTTCGCCAAAGGTCAAAAGGGCAACCAACCAGTTATTGGTGGAATCATCCCTCGTGGAAAAGCGCCGGGATCCCCACATGTGAGTTACCGAATTCACCAACCAGGTAGCATGCAACCCCACCACCGTCCGCAGGAAAATACCCCACAACAAGAGTGGCAATCCGCCGAGGGCGAACAGCAATAGGCCCAGTGCGGCCATCGGCAAGTAGTGGTACTTGGTGATCCAGAGGTGAAACTTATCTTTCGCCAGGTCGGGGACGTAGTGGGCCAGCGTAGTTGTGTCGTGATGCATGGATCGTCCCGTCAGAATCCAACCCATATGGGACCACCATTTGCCGTCTCTTGGCGAGTGTGGATCACCCTCCTGATCCGCGAATTGATGATGAATGCGGTGGGTAGCCACCCAGAATATGGGACCGCCTTCGAGAGTGAGGGTTGCACAGACAGTCAGAAAATACTCAACCCACTTCGGAGTCCTGTATCCACGATGTGTGAGTAGCCGATGATAGCCCATCCCGATGCCCAGGCTTCCCGATACCCACCACAGGAAAATCGCAACGAAGAGAGCTTTCCAAGTAAAGAAGAACAGCGCCGCCACAGCGCCAACGTGAAAGGCCACCATAAAAAATGCGGTGACCCAGTTGATTTGGTCGTCGGCCGGCTGCTTTCGTTCGATTGGCTGAAGCTGCATCATTGCTGATCTCCCACTCCAGTTTGATGTGGGTGTCCGGAGATCAGTACCAGCAAGGGGGTGTAATAGTTTTGTATGCGGTGGCCTCGCATGTTCGGCAGAATTGTGAAGAACGAGCAGTTTTGACCAGACGCGTGTGAACGTCCAGCCTGAAACGTGTATGTAGAAATTGCGGCTACAGACAATAACACGGTCGTCAGGGTTAGAACGGCAGGGTTCCCGACACTGACCCACGACCGCGTGTCGAGCTATCAGACAGACCGACACATCATACCTGTCAGCCGTTTCAATAACTGTTCAGTTTTATACATTTCCGGAAATAAACTTTGGTCGAAACAAATCGGCTACTCCGGCAGCCGATTTTCCAAGTAAGGAAACATGCAGCCGTATTCGCGGCTTGAGCGGCAAAATCGACTCCAAGCGTGACCATGTTGGGACTGGACTCGAAATTTTAGCGGATAGTAGCAGCGCCAGATGGTGCTGATATGAATCGGTGGTCGCTTGGAACTTTGCGCAAAATCTATGGGGAAACAAATTCGGGACAATTGGCTGGGAATCAGGGTGCAGAGTTACCGAGCCCATTGTTGGAGTTGGCTCAACCCATTGAAACCAAACAGTGGAGTTGGTTGCGGGGGGTGGATTTGAACCACCGACCTTTGGGTTATGAGCCCAACGAGCTACCAGACTGCTCCACCCCGCAGTCCGATCATAGCAACCGCGTTGGTTAGCGTCAAACCTGTGCCGAGTTTGGCGCAACCAACTTCAGACTTTCAAACCTCGCAGCGGATTAGAATTTCTAGGTCCAGATCATCACGAATTCCCTAGCGGAGGCTACCAACGTGAAGAAAGATGTTTCTACGACTCGAAATCGTATCTCGGCACAGCCCCGAATCCATCAACGCGCGCCGGAAATTCAGGCCTACGGAACGGTCTCGCACTTGATTCCTCTTGAGCTCGAAGAACCAGTTCGTCTGGAAATGACCGAACGCTTGAATCAATTGCTGGCGGATTCCATGACTTTACGCGATCTCTACAAGAAATCTCATTGGCAAGTGGCAGGACCAACCTTCTATCAACTACATTTGCTGTTTGACAAGCATTTCGAGGAACAAGTCGAAATTGTCGATTCGATTGCGGAGCGGATTCAGTTGCTCGGAGGAATTTCCCTGGCCATGGCCCCGGATATTGCCGAGACAACCCAGATTGAGCGTCCGCCGAGAGGCAGGGAAGAGGTTCCGGTGCAGATCTCGCGCCTGCTCGATGCCCATCAGATCATCATTCGCCAGTGCCGCGAGCTCTCCAAGCGCTCGTCGGAACTGGGGGACGAAGGCACCAACGATCTGGTCGTCAGCGACGTGCTGCGCGCAAATGAACTGCAGTCGTGGTTCCTGAGCGAACATCTCGTCGATGTGCCGCTGGTCCATGCTGACCAGACTCGCCTGCGTAACGCCGGATAGCTTTGTGGCACCGCCACACACCGCTTGAATGTGAACCCCACGTCTCGCTCCTGAAGAGAGACGTGGGGTCGATTTCTTCCGGCATTTTTGTCGGATTACCCATCTCCCGACCGCGCATCTGACATTGATTTCGATAGGAAAGCCCTAGTATCCTTGCCAACCGGGAAGAGTGTCGCCTGGTGTGACTTCCAAAGCCTTGCGAAAGGCGTGCAAACATCATGACCCCAATCCCTGTGAAGGAAATTCTCTCCGGCTACGACGACCGCGCCTCGTTGGCAGAGGCTTCGACGATTTCCGCGCCCTGGTATGTCGACCCGCGCATCGCCGAACTGGAACGGATGAACGTCTTCAGTAAGACCTGGCAACTGTTCGCTCATGTCAGCCAGTTGGAAAAGCCGGGCCAGTACGTATCAATGAGAGTAGCGGACGAGCCTTTGGTCGTGGTTCGCGGCAACGACGGCGAGCTGCGCGGTTTCTACAACGTGTGCCGTCACCATGCCGCAGCCGTAGTGACACAGCCCTGTGGACAGGCTTCGATCTTGCGCTGTCCCTATCATGGATGGAGCTACGGACTCGATGGATCTCTGAAGGGAATGCCCGAATTCGAAGGCGTGAAGAATTTCGATCGCGCCGAGAACGGACTTGTTCCGGTCCGCGTGGAGACTTGGGAGTGCTTTGTCTTCGTCAACCTCGATCCCGAAGCCGAGCCGCTGCACGAATTTCTCGGAGGGCTGGTCAAGCGCGTGGCTCCTTTGGGCATTGGCAAGCTGAAATTTTTCGATCGCAAGACGTACGACATCCATTGCAACTGGAAAGTTTTCATCGACAACTATCTCGACGGCGGCTACCACGTCCCGCATCTGCACAAGGGCTTGAACTCCGTGCTCGACTACAAGCAGTACACGATCGAGAACGAAGACCGCTATTGTCTGCAGTCGAGTCCGGTCGTGGCTTCCAACGAAGATGCCGATGCCTCAAATACGCGCAAAGGCGACCGCGCCTGGTATTTCTGGCAGTATCCCAACCTCATGATCGATTGCTACGAAGGATACATGGACACGATCCTGGCGATTCCCGTCGACGTCGATCATTGTCACGTGATTTTCGACTTCTATTTCGACGACGTCAGCGAGTCGCGGCGCGAATATAACCTGCAGTCGATGGGGGTTGCCTGCCGCGTGCAGGATGAAGATCTGGGCATCTGCGAAGACGTGCAACGCGGGCTGAAATCGCGTGCCTACGGGGCAGGCCGCTTGTCGGTGAGGCGCGAGGCAGGTGAGCAGCTGTTTCATCGCTTGCTGGCCGCCGACTTGAAAGGGATTGCTCGGCCAATTGAAGTTGCAGCGGATTGATTTATCTGGAGTTTATCTGACCTTACTAGTTGGCGCGGGGCAGCCTGATTTCGCCATAGTCTGCCTTCTCTTCGGCGTTAGATTCTGATCCCCTGAAATCCGAAAAGTCCCGAGTGAGCATGCCAGTGGATATATGGGCCATGCTTGGAGTTAGCCCCTTTCTACGCGTGGCATGGATCGTCGCAGAATTGTCTCTGACGAAGGGCAAGCTGCCCGGGACAATTACTTACAAACAAATCCTTGACTTAAAGCGAACTTTAAGTTGTACGGTGATAGAGAGCGGACAAGATTCAGATCTTCTCGTCCCAAGGAGAATGAATTGTGAAGAAACTGAAATGGGTTGCGGCAGTCCTGATGGGGTTGGCCGCAACTAACCTCCTATCGCAAGCCGCAGAGACGAACTCTGCCACGTCACTCAACCCAGAGCAGGAAAAACACGCACTGCTAGTTCTGTCAAAAACGGTGGAGAAAGAGATCACATCTGCAGTGGATGCCATGCCTGCCGATAAATTCGGCTTTGCCCCGACTGACGGCGAATTCAAGGGCGTTCGCTCGTTTGGTCAAATGGTGAAACACCTTTCCGCCACCAATCACATTTTGGCGGCCGCAGCTTTGGGCGAGGCGCCCCCGGGCGATGCGGGTGACGAAGTCGGGCCTGAAAATGTAAGAACCAAGGCGGACATTCTTACGTATTTGAAGAACTCGTTCATGCACTTGGACAAAGCCGTGGAAGCCATCGGTCAGACGAACATTCCAGTGAGCGGTTCCCCGATCTCGCCTCTAAAACGCAGCGAAGTGACGCGGTCGGCGCTGATTGCAGAGTCCTTGATACATGCCTTTGACCACTATGGACAGATCGTCGAATACCTGCGCATGAATGGAGTCGTGCCACCTTCAAGCCGCCCATGAAAAAGTCCGATACCATCCCCTTGGCTTGCACTCTGACGACCGCAGAATTGCGCGACCGTGAAGCAAGCCTTCTTGCCGAATTCAGGTCTGCGGTCGTTGAAACCGAAGAACTTCAAGATGGTTTTGCTTTCCGCCTTCCCGGTGACGCCGAATGGTTTGCACTCTTAGCGGAATTGATCGCGGCCGAGCGGCAATGTTGCCGCTTCTTAACGTTTGAGATCGTTGCCCTGCATAACATGGGTCCGCTGATTGTTCGCGTGACAGGCCCAGCCGGCACGAAGGAGTTCGTGAGAGGCGTCTTCATGTAGAGCTATGGCGTCTGCTCTCTCCGCGCGCTGCGCAGATCGATGCCGAGTTGCTCCGCTTTCTTGTACAGATGGCTGCGCTCCAATCCCAAGGACTTTGCGGCCAGAGTGACGTTGAACTGTGTGCGTTTCAGTTCGGCCAGTATCACCTCGCGTTCAAACGCCTGCACCCGCTCAGACAGCGGGCCTGTTACCGCGCCCGAAGAACTCACGACAGCCCCGCCTGTTTTCGGCAACGCCTGCTGCACTGTCGAAAGATCAACTTGCTCGTCGGTCGCCAGCAGCATCAGCCGCTCGACGATATTGCGCAATTCGCGTACGTTTCCCGGCCAGGAGTGCGATTGCAGCGCTTCCATCGCCTCATCGGTAAACGGAATCGTCTTCCATCCATTTTGCGCGCTGACCTGCGCAGCAAAATGCTCAACCAATGCGGGGATGTCCTCCCGCCTCTCGCGCAGCGGCGGAAGCACAAGAGGGAAGACGTAAATGCGGTGAAATAGATCAGGTCGGAATTTTTCTTCGCGCACCCGCTGCTCGAGATCACGATGTGTCGCCACCAACACGCGGACATCAACCTTGATCGCCTTGTCGCCGCCGATGCGCTCCACTTCACCTTCCTCTAAAACACGCAGCAGTTTGGCCTGCATCCCGAGCGGCATGTCGCCGATCTCATCGAGGAAGATCGTGCCGCCATCCGCTTGCTCGAACTTTCCCACATGCCGGGCTCCGGCGCCGGTAAATGATCCCTTCTCGTGCCCGAACAATTCCGATTCGATCAGCTCGGCAGGCACCGCAGCACAATTCAACGTGATAAACGGCCCGTCGGTTCTGGAGCTGCGTTCGTGAATGGTTCGTGCTACAAGTTCCTTTCCAGTGCCTGTTTCGCCCAGAATGCAGACCCGCGACTCGCTGGCAGCGACGCGCTCAATCTGGGCCATGACTCGGCGCATCGCATCGCCTTTCCACACGATCTCGTGCTTACCCAGCCTCTGACGAAGCTGGCGGTTTTCGCTCTCCAATCGCTGCAACTTGAGAGCGTGTTCAACCGTGAGCAGAAGTTTGTCACTGGAAATCGGTTTTTCCAGGAAATCCAGCGCTCCCAGCCGGGTTGCCCGCACGGCCATCTCGATGTGCGCCTGCCCCGACATCATCACCACAGGAGTAGCAACGCCTTGCGCCTTCAACTCTTCGAGCAGCGTAAGCCCATCTTTTCCGGGCATGACCACGTCGGAAAAAATCAGATCGAAATGCTGCGCCTTCGCTAAATCCAGAGCTTTATCCGCTTTGTCGCACACCGTGGCCTCATGCCCTGCGAGCCGGAACGCGCGCGCGAGCGAAGCCAGCGTGTTGGCTTCGTCATCGACAATCAGCAGATGCGCTTTCTGTGCCACAAACGTTCCTATCTGCAATACGAGACTAGGCTCAGTAATTTCCGGCGTCATCCTGAGCGAAGGCGTTCTACAGCCGCAGCGAAGGATCTCGCGTGGACTACCCAAGTCCCCCTGACGCCGACACCTTAGCCGGCGAATCCTTCGCCGCAATTGTCTGAAGTTTCTCCTTGCCCATCAGCAACTCAATCACAAATGTCGTCCCGCGACCCGGCTCACTGCTCACGCTAATCGTACCTCCGTGATCGCTGACCACCGATTGCACAATCGCCAGCCCGAGCCCCGTCCCATGTTGTTTGCTGGTGTAGTACGGGGTGAAGATGCGCTCGCACTCTTCGCGGGTCAACCCTGATCCCGTATCTGCAATTTCGATCGCAACCTTGTCATACCGCCTCAGCGTGCGCAGTGTGAGCGCGCCGCCTTGCGGCATGGCATCCATCGCATTCAGCACCAGGTTCGACAGCGCACGATGCAAAAGCTGCGGATCTGCCGCGATCGGCTCAATACCATTTGCCAACTCTAGCTTGCATTGGATCGCCGGTCGTCCTGGCGCCTCGAACTGCGCCTGAAAGAGCTGTGCCACTCCGCGCACCAGGTCGTTGATCTGCACCGATTCCATCTGAGGCTGCGGCATCTTCGAGAACTCGCTGAATCGCGAGACGATCGTTTTCAAATTCGAGATTTCGGCCAGCAGCGTCGTCGAACTTTCGTTGAATATCTCTTCAAACTGCTGCGGGCCGGACTGCCTTGCCCGAAGCAGGTTCTCGACCGTTAGCTGGAGTGGGAACAGTGGGTTCTTCAATTCATGTGCCAGCCGCCGCGCCAGTTCGCGCCAGGCAGCAACCCGCTCCGCCTGCACCAGTCGCTCTTTTTGGGTTAACAGCTCCGCGGTCATCCGATTGAACGAATCTGCCAGCTGCGCGACTTCGTCGTGCCCCGAAACTTCCACTCGCGCATTCCAGTTGCCGCCGGCAACATCCTGCGCCGCCATTGCCAACTGCTCGACCGGACGCGTCACTCGCGCCGCCGCCCAGCTGCCCAGAATGACGGCTAACAAGATTCCTCCTCCGCCGACCAGCATGGCCGAGTCGCGAATCCTGCGCTCCAGCTCCACCCAGCCTCGCCGCGAATTCGCCACTAGCAGGATCGCCAGCACGGCACGATCCTTGTCGGCCCCGCGCAGCGGGAAAGCGTGGAACAACTCGTCGTCGGCCTTGTTCCCCGTCCAATGCACGACCACACTCATCTCTCGGTTTTCCTGCCGCACCGCATCGATCAGCGGTGCGAGCTTCTCCGGCAGACGCACGATCGTCGAATTCGCTGTAGGATCGATCACCCACTCCGGCGAAAAATGATCGCCGCGATTCTGATACAACAGCGCTCGGATGTCGGCAGGTAAATCGAGCGCCGAGAGAAAACTCTTGTCGAGCCGTCGCCCCCCGATCACGTACAGGGGATGCTCGCCCACCCGCGCCGTCCTTACAGCAAACAAGCCGAGAGCGGCGCTGTCCTGCAGTTCCTCATGCTTCAGGAACGCAGGCTGGTTTGCCCAGGCAGAAAAATTCGCGAAAGCGCTTTCCGGATAGCCAAACTTTGCCGGCCATTGCGCCGAAGATATAATCGTGCCCTTTGAATCGACGAACTCGAGAAAGTCGAGGCGATATCCTTCCGCGAGCGATCGCGTCATGTCGAAATATCCACCGAGATCACCGGGAGACCGCTCGACGGCAGCAGCCATGCGAGAGATCGGCTCGGACCCCGCGATCAACTCCACACGCCGCGCGATTTCGTCGCCCTGCTGCGCAAATTGCCGCTGGAATTGCGTGACCAGCGCCGCCGTCCGCTGATCATTCGTTAGCTGGAACGCGCGCCGTGTCATGGCGGAAACCAGCCACGCCACCGCGGCCACCGAGACCGCGACAGTCAACGCAAAAAGCAGCAGAAGCTTGCGGCGAAAACTCATGGTTTCGGTGGTCCTAGCCACACATTCTGCAAGTTCCACGCACCGCTTGACGACACCTGGCACGCCTTTACCGTCGCGGCACAAGCATAATTCACCGGCAAATGGAAAAGGGGAATCAACCTCCGACTCGAGAGCATGGCCGACTCTGCGGTATAGAGATCGTCCGCGCTGTCGGACGCGATCTTCGGCATCGGGAGATCGGCGGCTCTCGCCACTTCAACGAGCGCGCTTCGCGCATCACTTGTGAGAGGAATTCTCGCCAGCCGAACGTCTGCCGACGAATTGCTCGTGGGTTGCAGGTTCAGTTCCGCATCCCGGGCGTTGAGCGTAACGCGCTCCGCAATCAGCCGCGATAATCCGTCCCCTGCATCGTAGCTTATGGTCCAAGCTGGAGTTGCCCGCACTTGCTCACGCGCATGCCGCGCCGCGGACAAATTGGCGTCCGTCGGAAATACAAAACCATATCCGTTCATCCAGTTCGGAAGGATGCTTGCCGTGGGTTGTCCTGTACCTTGCAGCAGTACGTTCCGAATCGACGATCTCTCGATGCTCAGGGCCAGCGCTTCGCGAAGAGCCTTTTCTTCCGGAGACTGCGCCTCGCGCGTAAAAACCAGGGCCAGCAGCTCGATGGGCTGCGAACTGATCGCATGGTACCCGGCCATGGCATCGCGATGTACCTGCTCGGCCGGAACATCGATCAACTGGGCCCGCCCAAGTTCAAACGCGAGCTGCTGATCGTGAGTATTCTTGCCAAGTTCGATTTCAATTGCGTCGACAAATGGACGTCCGCGCCAGTAACTCTCCTCTGCCGCCAACGAAAGTTTTTTGCCGGGCTGCCAGTCGCTGATATGGAACGGGCCGGTGCCGGCCAGACTTCCGTCCGAATTCCTCTTCACAATCGCATGCCGCCGAAGCGCCAACTCTGCCGGGAAAGTTGCATTCGGCGCATCCAGTTCAATGATGACTTGGTCCGCCTCGCTCAATACGCGCCATGCCGGATTCGCCGCACGCAATGCCGCTGCCGCGCCTTCAGCCGTCAGCAGCGTTCCATCATGAAACTTGATTCCCCGCCGTAAGCGAAATTGCCATCGACGTTGATTTGACCCGGATTGCCACGAACTGCTCAGCCCTGGACGAAGTCGGCCTGCATCGTCAGTCTCGACCATGGTTTCAAAGAGCAGTGACGTAAGATTTCGTAGTTCGAACGAATCCGTCGCACTCGCCGGATCAAGCGAGCCTGGCGCCGCGTGCAATGAGACGTGCAGCGTGCCCCCATATTGGGGCCGCGTTTCCGATAGGGCGCATTGCGCCCCGACCAGGCTACTGATTGCAAGCCACAGCCAGACGAACCGCCTCATATTCTCCGCTCTCTCGATTCTGTACGACTGCGATCGCCGTATCGCCTTTGGATTCCGTCCACAGCGCAGTGATCTCGCCGGGAAAATCCATCGCTGCGCTAACCGGCACAGGATCGCGATCCGGGAACTCAAACGCGCGCACTTGATCGCCATTCTGCGTGTCGCTACTGGTAGCCAGCACCTGCCAGCCCGCACCACAACCAGTTTTGACGCTCGCGATATCGCTGCCCCAATTCAGCCTGGCTGCTTGATCGGTCACGCCATCGACAAGATGGACCTGGCCATCCACCGACGCAAACAGCCACAGTACATACTTCTCTCTGGAAATCGCCGCCGAGGAAAAGAACTTCGCCACGGTGCTGAATTTTCCCACGCTCGGCGCGAGTGCCCCGGTGAAGAAGTTTCGCGACGAAGCAAAGAATGCGCTCGTCGACATGACCGCCGATTGTGCCGCGCTCGAAGTTCCAAAGCTCGGCGGCGCGCTGCTCGTCAGCGAAATCGGCGCGAGCGGCCAGGGATCATCGCTCTCCCGGCAGTTCAACGCGAGGGGCGCACTCGCCGTCGCGTGGCAAATCATGCCCGGCAGGTACGCATCAAGCAAGTGATCCTTGGCCGAAAACAGCCGTCCACGCAAATCGCGCGGCCATGGACGAGCATGGACAATCGCCAGCGACTCCTCCAGCGTCCACTTCGCATTCTGCATTCGATAAAGCGAAATATTCTCGGCACTGAGCACGGCAATGTGCGCCGGCGTCGGCGCGTCGTCGAGCGCCAGAACATCGAGGATGCGATCCTGTTGCGACCACACTGCAGTCTTTCGCAGCATAAGCGGAACCGAATCATGCGCAAGCGTCGTACCTTCAGGCCGCACCGCCGATATCATCACCACCACGGGAGCAGCCGATCCTTGATGGATCTCGGCGACCCAGACGTATGCCCGCGGATTCTCTGACAGCGAGATCGCTACCGTCGCCACCGCCTGTTCGGGAGTCGCACTTCGAATTCCTGTCGCCTCCAGCGCCGCACGCAATCCATTGCTGACGATCTCCACTTCCCGTTGCCCGAGCGTCGATCGGTTGTCGATCGTCACGGCAATTGCTCCCGGCCCGGTGATGGCCACGATCTTGTGCGCCAACTGCTGCTCCGGCGCGTTCCAATCCGCCGCATGAACGCACAATGGCAAGGCCAGTACGAACAAGAAAAATGTCAGAAGGCGGACGCCAGATGCCATGCCTGCTGCGGGATTTATCACTTTCGGGATGGCCGAATTATAAACCGCGCTGCGCATGTCTCTGGCTCCGCCCCCTGTACTGTTTCGACACTTCAGATTTGTCATCCCGACCCCGAGCGCAGCTCGGGAGAGGGACCGTACGTCAGCGGGAACCACATCTGCCGTGGAGATGACCGCCGATGGTGCATGAAGCATCGCCGTTCTTACCCACTGCATCGCTGATTCGTACGCATCATCCGGCCCCGCCGCGAACTCGTTCTCCTCGGGATGACATCCTGGACAAGTCTGCGCTGACATCTTGGACATAAAGCTCGCAGAAATCTGAGGTCCTATCTACCGTTGTTCCTCCGCCTGTCCCGCCTGGTTCGCCGCGTTCATGCTGCGCAGCACGTCATTGGCGAAGAAAAACTTTCCATCTGCCGGAACCATCATGATCTGCAGCTTGTCCGAAAGCCGTTCCGCCACGATTTTGTTGATCAGCAGCGGATTCTGTTTCAGGATCGCCGCCTCGCTCTGCATCCGTTCGGCGTCGGCCTTGGCCGTCACACGGATGCGTTCGGCTTCGGCATCGGCCAGCAATTTGCGCCGCTCGGTCTCAGCCTTGCTGTCGATCACTTTCGCTTGTGCTTCGGCTTCTGCATTCTGGATGGTCGCTTCTTTCCGCGCTTGCGCTTCCAGCCGGCTCTGCTCGATCTGCTTCTGCTTCAGGGGCAACGTGTACTGCATCGCGTCCGCCTCGCTCTTCGCCTGCAACACGTGTACTTGCGCCTGTCCCTCCGCCTGTTTGACTTGCTGAACTTTGTTCGCCTCGGCTTCGAGTTCAGCGATCTTCACCTGCTTCTGCTTGAGTTCGGTCTCAACGCCCATGCGATCGTTCTCTTGTTCTTTCAGCAGGAGCGTTTCCAGACCCTGCGCGTATTCCGGCGGAAGCTGAATATCGCGCAGCATGACTTCCTTCACCACGATTCCGTCGGACGCAAGCTTCTGCGTGATCACCCCCGCGGCGCGTTGCCGAACTTCTTCGCGTTTCGCCGAGAACACGTCACGTACCGTGTAGTTCGGCACCAACTCGCGCCAGACGCTTGCCACGGTCGGGGGAACGATTTCCTTTTCCACGGGATGGGGCAGGTTCCCCTGAATGTAATCGAGTTTCTTCGGATCCAGCCGATAGCGAACCGTAATCGCGAGTCCGAGCGTCAACCCTTCCTTGGCCTGCACATCGAGAAGCTGGTTTTTGCTGCTGACATTGGTAGCCGCGGCCTTGCCGTCTTCCAGACTTCCAGTCGTGAAAATCTGATCGCGTGTATCGAACAGCGCAACATCTTCGACCAGCGGAGTGACAAAGTGCGCCCCGGGATACAGCGTTCCCGGCACCGTACCGCTCAACTGGCTGACGCGCACCCCGGCTGTACCGCTAGGCACAACCACGATGCTGAGCGCCAGCAATATTGGTCCCCAGGCCAGCATTCCCAATGCCAGCGAGATTTGCCAGCGCAGCGGCTGCTCAATCGGCACCGGTTGCGCTCCCGGCGTTGCCACCGCACGCCGGTAAAGCCATTGCAAGTACAAGTCATACGCCAAAATGCTCACGGCCGCGAGAATCATCCCGAGGCCACCTGTGATCAGCAAATATTTCAATGCCAGCATGGTCGTTCTCCTTCTGCGCCTCAGCGCTTTTGCCCAGGTGTCGATTCAATCGGCTGCCGGGCCAGCCTGATCGGCGCGAAAAACAAGCGGAATACCTGCCCGAAAATCAATTCTTCCGCCAGCAGCGCCACCGCCAGCGAAAGAACCAGTCCTGCGATCACCGCCATGAATGTGATTGCCATCTGCATAACTCACCTCTCAAAACATCTCAGTCTTTCTCTGCCTCTCTGCGGCCGTTCTCCGCGTCCTCTGCGATAAAAGGGTTCACTCTTCGCCGCCCTGCTCCACCATCTGAGAATCACCCGTCGCCATCGTCTCGCCTCCGAAAATTTCCGCGATCTGCTCATCGCGTTCGCTGCGAATCTGCACCACATCACCGACCTGCAACAAGCCGAAAAGTTGTTCCACATCGCGATTGCGCAGGCGGATGCAGCCATGCGAAGCCGCGTGTCCAATCGAGCGTGGAGCATTCGTCCCGTGAATGCCGTATCCCTTTACGTTCAGCCCGATCCAGCGCGTGCCCACAGGATTGTCCTTTCCCGCGGGGATCACCGTTCCTTCGTGGTAGTAGGTCGGATTCTCGACGCGGTTCGCGATCTCAAAGTCGCCTTCCGGGCTGGGACTCGCAGTGGCGCCGACCGCAACGGGAAAGGACGCAATGACTTCATCGTTCTCGAGCACCGCCAATTTGCGGTCCGGAATGCTGACCAGCACAACTCGCGGGGCGCGATCTGCGACGTCTGGAACTGCCGGCTGTGCCGCCATCGAACCAGCGAGCATGGCTGGCATCAACGCGATGAATCCTGCAACTCGTTTCCACTGCCTTTGGCTGAGTCTGCTTCCCATCTCCGCCCTCCCGGTGAAACCGCCTTGCGCCGAGGTAAAGTGCAGGATGGTTTCCAAGCGTAAATGGATTGAAACTAAAAGGCTTAGGGGCGATAGGAGTGGATTTGGAGGTGTCTCACGGCAGACACTGTGTCAGTCGAAACACAGAAGAAACGAGGTCTAGCAGGACCAATAAGGGGCAGGCACAACACACACCAGAGGCGTGATTGAAACTTGGAAGGAGGGGAGGGCCAGTCCGTTTGGCCTTTGAGCGCCCGGCCCCTGCCGTCTGGGGTTACGGCTTGTGGGGTTCTGTGGGTTGGGGCCGGGCGATCCTTTGACTAGAAGGCCTAGTTCAATTGTCCCTTTTGTACGCGGGGTGGCCTGCGAAATCTGTGACCGGGGTCACGCCTCGTGGTGATTTGTGTCATCAGTTCTCTTCGCCCTCGCCGCAGCGCCATTTTGATCCGCATGAGGCCCGCGCACATTTCGCTGTGAGCCGAGTCACCGCTTCGCGCCGTCTCCGTTCTTACACTCAATTCGAGTGCGTGACGCGCTCACTTCATCCTGGAGATCGAAACTCATCATGGCCTATGTAATCACCGATACGTGCATTAAAGATTCCCTCTGTGTCGACGTCTGCCCGACCGACTGCATTCATCCCAAGCAGGACGAGCCCGGTTTCGAAGCCGCCACGCAAATGTTCGTCGATCCCGAAGGCTGCATCGACTGCGGCGCCTGCGTTCCGGTCTGCACCTCCGATTCGATCCACGCGCTCGACGACGTCCCCGACGACAAGAAAGAGTTCGTGGAGAAGAACGCGGCATTCTATAAGCACTGATCCTTGTCAGTCCCGCGTCTTGCTCCACTAATGCCGGGCGCGCATGGCGAAGGTGAACCAGCCCGCATGCTGCGCCCGGCTTCTGTATTTCCTGGATGTCATCCCGATCAAGCTTGCCCGTGACCTAGTAACCCGGTGTGCGTTGTCATCCCGTCTCTAACGACGATGCCGGGTGTCAAGCGATTTGGAGCGGACGTTTCCCCTCGACGCTTTTGATATTTCAGAAGCGCCATTTCGCTCTGTTCGAAAGGTGTTGACTTGCCAGACCAAGGTCGTCACTCTTTTTCAAAT
>DASTCY010000039.1:0-261487 GCA_035710725.1 Candidatus Sulfotelmatobacter sp.
GCTGAGTCGGGCATTCTGGTGAAGGTCCATTCGATCTTCTCCGGGAAGCGGATTGGTCTGCAACCATCAGCTTCTCCGGTTTTGCTCGAATGGACTATTCACTTGTTGGGAACAACGTGTTGAAAGATCACAGCTAAAGCCGGTTGATTTAGTGCTTGCCTTCTTATCGCAGCGGTAAACCGCTGCGCCACCCAAAAACATGCGCTCCAGGATGCCAGTCATTTGGATTTTGGATGTCGCAATGCTTCAGCCTTACAGTCCCGGCGTGTTAAGGGCCCGCGGGGCCTGCGTCTGGTGGGCAGCGGTAGTAGCGGTCCCGCGCGCGAATATGCAGTTGGTGATCGATGGGCACAACAGCAAGGCGGTGGTAGCCGCACCCAGTGGCTGTGTGGGGACGAAAAGAAACGGTGTACTGCGTTCGAAGTTCCTGTTCGACCGCAGCGAGCGCTTGATCGGAATCTTCATAGGTCCGCAGAATGAAGGCGCGCCCACCGGTTGAATCGGCCAGTTGCCGCAGCACCGCATCGCCGGGATGAGTCTTGCGCGTCGTGTGGGCGGTGATGGCATAAATGGAAATGTCAGCGCGGTCAGCAATCTCGATGGCTTGTTGCAGGTTATGCATGCTCAAATCGTCTTCCCCATCGCTGAAAAGCACGATGACGGATTTCTCCGGTTCGTTTTCGTTCCTGGTCAGCAGCATCTTCAGCGACGTCTCGTAGAGCGCGTCGTAGAGAGCGGTGAGTGCACCGGCGCGAGGCGGACGAAGATCGGCAAAGATCAAATCCGGGCGTCCGGATGGCGCATCTGAAAACATCGCTTGATTGGAAAATTCAACCAGAACAAGTGAGTCGGTGGAGGGCCGTACGACACGGCTAACGAAGTCCTGTGCAGCGCGTTCGCCACCGGCAAAACCCTTTTGCATCGACGTGCTGCCATCGAGCAACAGAGCCAGCCGCAAGGGCAGATCGAAGCTGGTGTGGAATGCGGCGATGTCAGGCACTGGCTTGCCGTCCTCAAGGACGGTGAAATCCTGCCTGGAAAGATTACTGATGATGCGATGCTGGGTATCCTCAGCGGAAAGCGTGACCTGGACTTCGATGGCTTGGGTGCGAAACTCGGGCGGGCGCTTGGAGCCGGGGGACCCAGAGAATTCGCTAAGGGGCCATTTGGCAATCGGCCAGGCGACTACGCAGAGCAGGACGAACAAACGCGCGATCATCTGGAGTCCTTGGATGGTGGCTCTGCTGGTGGGGGGACGGCAGAGCTGGAGATAGGCACACTACGCTCATCGGCGGATTGCCGCACAAGCTTGACGCTCGAGCTCGCGTTGCCGTTACCGAAGTTTGGTCACGGAGAGGCGTAGCGCGCCGAAACATCGAGGACCAATTTCATGCTAGTTCCGCCAGCGTGGACCGCAAGGTCTGCAATCACATCCAGTAGAGGGACCAAGATGTGAGCGTAATCGGGTATCTTGGTTCCGAAGACCCGGGATCACACGCGCAGGATCATGACTTCTGTGGCTTTGATCAGAGCGGCGGCAGATTGCCCCGATTTCAAGTGCATCTCGCGCGCGGAGCGGGCGGTGATAATGGAAGTAATTGTCTGGTTGCCGATGGAAAGCGTGACTTCGGCCATGAGACCGCTGATGCGAACGTCTTCAATTCTTCCCACGAGTTGATTGCGCCCGCTGACCTGGCGCATCAAGTCGATGCGCTCCGGCTCAGTTTTTGCTCGCGTGCGAAACAAGAGGCGGTCGACTTCCGCTTGCGGGATGCGATGGTGGCCGCCGGCCGTTTTGACGCTGCGAATTTTTCGCGCATAGATCCATTGCTTGATGGTGGGGAAACTGATCCGCAGCTGCAGAGCGGCCTCGCGGGGCTTCAGGAGTTCAGGATTTCGGCGAATAGGCTTTCGAGCAGGCATGGGTCCATCCTTCGGCTAATAATCATACAAAATCGTATTGAATTTGCCATCCGCGCCGCACTGTGGATACACTTTCATTTCCGTGAGCAGTATGGGCTGGCGTCTTTGCGTCAACATGCGGAAGAAGCGTTAGTCTCTCAGGGGCTAAGCCCAAATCTGGGGTGGGTCAAAGCGGCACGGCTAAAGAGGGTTGCGGAAAAAGTCCTTTTGCCGAGAGAAGCAGCGCTCCGGCGCTAAAGCGCGGTCGTATTTTCAATGACTTATCGGCACGAGTAAACTCATGCCCTTCCCGATTATTACCCATTTGATTCGTTTTTTCGCAGCCTGTAAAGCCGTGTCCTTTCACAATCAATCTACGCCACTCAGGTGAATTTCAACGGGGGAGAGAATGCGTAAGTTCGTTCAAGGCTATTTTTTGTTACTTATTCTGTTGATCTCATCGGCCGGGTTCGCCCAAGAAGGATATTTCTCGACGTGGTTCGAACGCGTCGACAAGACCAAAGACGAGCAGCCGCACTGGATGACGCCTGTGGCTACGACCACGCCACGATTGGAGGAAGAGTTCCGCTACGATCAGTTGTGGCAAACCAACGGCAAGGGCGTCACTACCAACAACTACGACGGGTCAAAAGGGCTGGAGCTGATTCCGACCGAAAAAATCGAGGTGATTCTCAATACTCCGCCGTATCTGGCTCACCATGATCCCAAGACGCGGGACGGATTCGGCGACGCCGCGTTCCTGGTGAAGTATCGGATGCTGGCGGCCAATGAGGAACGCGGGAATTACATCCTAACGGCGTTTTTGGGCTGGAGCATTCCGACGGGCGACCATAAAAACGGCGCCTTGCACGCCATCATCACGCCGACCATCGCTTACGGAAGAGGATTTCACGATTTCGATTTGCAGGGCACGTTCGGAATCGGGCTGCCGGTTGCCGATACAAATCTTGTCGGAAGAACCTACGCCTGGAACAACACCTTCCAATATCACCTGCTCAAAAAATTGTGGCCGGAGGTCGAGTTGAACACCACCTTCTTTCAGGACGGAAAGAACGACGGGAAGAACCAGAACTTCGTGACACCCGGGTTAGTGCTAGGACGTTTCCATCTGTTCGGGCGGGTAGGATTCGCGGTGGGTGGCGGATATCAGATTGCGACCACACACTTCCACGTCAACAACCACAACGGGATTCTGACGATTCGGTTTCCGTTCTAGCGGGCTGCTGAAAAATTCCCTTTCCCTTCAACCGCGGCCGTCGGCGGCTAAACAAGCTGCGGGAAAAATCCTTTGCCGAGAAGAAGCAGCCCTCAGGCGCTAAAGCGCGGACGTATTTTAATGCCTTGCCGGCACGAGTAAACTCGTGCCCTTCCCGGTTGCTAGTCAGCTGATTCTTTTTCCGCAGCCGGTAAAGCCGAATTACTTTGCGGCGTGCGGCGCGGATGTAAATCCGCGCCCTTTCAAAACGCGGCGGAAGCGAGTTCGGCAGTCTGTTAGAAATGAAACTCCCCAGCAGCGGTGAGTTCCAACTGCTGGGGCGTATGTTTCGGCTGCGGACTACAGCAACTACGGTAAGTAATAACGGAGTGAAGTAAAGATCATTCCGTCGAGTCCGTGCGGCTGATTGGGAGCAGATTTGCCGAACCACGTATCGCGATTTACATAGGAGAACTGCGGTCCCCACTGCAGGCGGCCTTTGGGTCCGCTGTAAATGCGGTGCCAGAAGCCAATGGTGCCCTCGACCAACGAGCGGGTGTCGGCGGTGCAGGTCCCCGTCGCCGGCGTCCCAGGTGCGAATCCGCCGCTACCCGGCAAAACTTCCGTAAAGCACCCGGTATTATCGAAGGATGGGGCTCCATAGCCGACCTGCTTGAGGCTAATGGGATCGAAGTCGTCGGTGCGCCGGGCGTATTCGGCGCCGACGTTCGCATAGATGTCGAGTTTCGGACCGTGCCACTCCAGAGTAGCGAGCCCCTGATAGTTGCGGATGAGGTCGAGCGTGCCATTGGCGTGCACGGCGGTGTCGGGCAGACCGCCGGAAGCGTAGCGGCCGAGCCCGCGGTCGAGGAACCCGTGCAGACCGAAATCGACGTGCTTGTTGTAGAAGGACCAGCGAGCGTTGGCGCCAACTCCGCCGCCATCGGTCGAACTGTTGAACGAGCCAGTCACTGAGGCCGTAGCCAGCCCGGCGCAGGTGCCGCCCTTCGCCACTTCGGCGCAAGGGAAGACGCGGTCGCGGAAGCGGCTGTAGATGCCGAAGACTTCGTAGTGGCCGAACCCGGGTTCCCAGACTGCTTTCACAATAACGTCGGGCGCAGGATTGAACGAATAGTTGGCCTGGTTGTTATAGAGGCCACCGAGAGTACCGATGGATCCGACCAGGAAGTTGGAGGCATTGCCATGCGAAGTGAGCGTGGCCTGAGAATTCTCGATGGAGGCGGCGAGCCAGAATTTGTTATTGAAGTTCTGGGCGATACGGAGTCCATACTGGCGCGCCCAGGTGAATCCGACGCTATAGTTCGCGTCGATCGTCATGGGCAGGGCTTCGGTACGGTTGTCGACGCCATGTTTGGTTTCTGTCGCCAGGCTCCACATCTGGCCGCCGGTGACGCTGAAGCCGTTGTCCAATGTCACCTGTCCCCAGGCTTGCCGTTGGCGCAGAGTATAGCTGTTGCTCCCGTTGCTGTTGGAGGTCACACCGGCGGAGAGAAAGTCGGCTTCAACATAGCCGGCCAGCTTGGCACCCTTCACGGATCCTTCAGCGAGCATGGAGACGCGGGACTGACGGCCCGAAGCAAAGAACTCGGAGAGTGAGCTCTGGGAGGCTCCGGGGACGGTCACGCTGTTGAATGGCGTGTTGACGTCGGAGGCGAGCGCCCGTGAGCGACGGACAGATTCGGCCGCGAGGAAGCCGCCGGGGGTGATGGTGATCCCCTTGAAATGCAGGGCCAAAGGGCTCTCCATGGCAGAGTTGACGTTCTTCTGGGTGTCCTGCAGGGATAGCGCGGTGTTGTTGACGTTGGTCTTCAAGTCAGCGACATCGCCTTTCAATTCAGTCACCGACTGTTGCTGCTGAGTGGCTTGCGACTGGGCAGCGTCGGCTTTGCTCGAGGCATCGCTGGCGGCGGTCTGGGCTTGCTGGACGGCCTGATCTTTGCTCCGCAATTGATCTTGCAATGCCTGGATCTGCTGCTGTTGAGCTGCCAGAGCGGATTGCTGCGCGGCAATCGCATCTTTCAAGGCCTGAACGTCAGCCGCGGTTACCGGCGCGCTTTTTGCCTTTTTGGGTTTAGACGGCGTGCTGGTTTGAGCGGCCAGCGGCAACGTCGCTACAAACAAAATCGCGCACAACTTCCACGCAGACTTCATCTTCACTCTCCTTTAAATGTTTAATGCCAAAACACAACGTATCTGGGATTAGACGGGTACTTGCCCTCACGCTAACGGCCTCGTGTTACAAACATGTGAAAGTCTGATGAATGTCGTATGAATCGGAGAGAGAAACTGAGGCCGGCGATCAGGAATTTTTTCTTGCTTCCGCTTCGGCAAGCCAACCGCGCCGCAGTTGTTCCGGCGGCACATTTGAGAGGTAAGGTTTGATATCGAGAATGGGAGTTCCGTCGAGCATGTCGATGCCACGCACGTGGAGTTGAGCTCCTTCGCGGCGCAGAAGCTGCACCACACTTAATCCGATGGGATTGGGTCGCCGGGGAGACCGAGTAGCAAACACGCCGTGCGCCCGGTTGTCGCTGGGTGGAGTGCCAAGCAAATCGAATCCCTCGGAACGATCGAACATCCAAATCACAAACAGGTGAGAGAAGCCTTCGATATCGGTGAGTCCGGCTTCGAATTCCGGCAGAATCGCGAGAATACCTTCGGCTTCGTGCCTGGCGCCCAGTCCCTTGGGTACTTCACTGGTGTGCTGATAAGGACTTTTGACGCGTCCGATCGAGCGCATGGAGAACATGTTGATGGCCTGAGAACAGAATATAGGGAAAGCCCCCGTCCGGCGAATCTGGACAGGGGCATGTTTCATTTTCGACTTCGAGAGTGTTCAGGCCACACTCGTTTCCAGCACGCCCACACGTCGAGAGGCAGCGCTCCCATGCCACCATGACGTGATCTCGCGCCCTCGGGAATCGACGAGCATCGAAGGTTTTTCAAACAAAACAATTTCTGACGGGCCCACACTCAGCATTCCCTGCTCATTGATAAGTGTGGAGAAGTTTCGTCTGCCCGGTTTGATATGAGGATGAGCGAGGAGCTCATCGGTGTGCACCCATCCGTCATCGGCTCTGGCGGCCAAGAAGGAACGGAAACGATGGGTTTCCGGCTCAGTGATATGCCATGCCACCTGGCGACGGAACATTTTCGGCATCACAAGCGGGCCGACATCCGCGACCGAATCGGGTATGCAGTGAGGCCGAAAAACAGAGGTCAGATATGGGATCTCAACTTCTGCCGTGAGGTGCGGCCAAATGCCCAGAGCTTTGGCCTGCGCTTGCTTGGTGAGATCGACCACCTGCATGATATCGCTCTTGGAAGCGGAGTTATAGATCGAAGGAAAGACCCATCCATTCTGAAGCAGCCAGAAATTGACGTTGATCTGTTGGTCGCAGGCGAACAATTGTCCGATGAGGCGGCCATAAGTATCAAAGGCGTCTCCGGGGTGGTCGACGGACGTACAGACCTCGCATCGAATTGGGTTCGGACCGAAGGTTGCCAGCAGGTCATGGAGCTTGCAGGTGGACGTCTCCGCGAAATACTGACGATAGTGCTCGCATCCCTTCACCGGGACGCGGTACAGGAGTTCGGGCGCATCGACGTGCTCCAAACGGATTTTCACTTTGCCATCGTGGATGGGGGACGAACGTCCGAGGCCACGCACGAACGCATCCTCGAAGACATGGGTCAGGCGGAAGGGCTTGTCACGCGAAGGTGAGAACGAGAAGGCGTCACGGCTGACCGTAATTGTGATCGTGTCGGCATTCGATTCGCCCGCAGGCCAAAACTGGGAGAGATCGATCGCGCCCTTTACCAGCAGCGTACCTCTTGCCATGGGAGAAACTCCTTTCGCAAGATCTGATCGGGGCATTGCGGGAAAGGAAGTCCAGAGAGAAAGGAAAGGCGACTGGGCTGAACACGCCGCTCCGACGCGATGATCAAATGCCTTTGAGATTTGATTGTCAGTGCGCGCGGTCACAGGAGAAGAGATTGTGTTTGCCGGATGTTGCGCGTTTGTTCAGGTCACATGGTGGATGGATACCCGCAAAATCAGAATCGCAGAGAGCGCGGAGAACGGCCGCTGAGATCGCAGTCGCTCTTTCCTACTCTTGTTGAGTTGGTTAGCGCATAGGAGCGGCGGCACGTTTCGGAAACATTTCTCCCATGCGGCGGATTTGCGCGCCTACGCCTTTCAGCTTTTCTTCGATGTGCTCATAACCGCGATCGATGTGGTACACGCGGTCAATGATGGTTTCGCCGTCGGCTACGAGCGCGGCTAGAACGAGCGAAGCGGAAGCGCGCAGGTCAGAGGCAAGAACGGCAGCGGCGCTCAGCGGAGTCTTGCCGCGGACGACGGCGCGGCGTCCTTCGATTTTGATGTTTGCTCCCATGCGTACTAGCTCCTGCGCGTGCATGAAACGGTTTTCAAAAATATTTTCGGTGATCACCGAACTGCCTTCGGCTTGCGTGAGCAGCACCATGAGCTGCGCCTGCATGTCAGTGGGAAATCCGGGATATTCCTCGGTGATCATGTCACAGGATTTGAGCGGATTATCTCCCATGACACGAACCGAGTCGCTGCCGCATCTGGTTTTCACGCCGGCTTCCTCAAGCTTACCCAGCAAAGCGTCGAGATGATTGGGATCGCACGCGGTAACGTTGAGGTCGCCGCCGGTGACGGCGCCTGCAATGATGAACGTGCCTGCTTCAATTCGGTCGGGGATGATGCGATGCTTGGCGCCTTTCAAGCGGCTCACGCCTTTGATGCGAATGGTGGGAGTTCCTGCGCCTTCAATTCTTGCTCCCATCCGATTGAGCAGATTTGCGAGATCGGCGACTTCGGGTTCACGCGCACAATTCTGCAGGATGGTTTCTCCTTCGGCGAGAGTCGCTGCCATGAGCACGTCTTCGGTTCCGGTGACCGTGATTTTGTCGAAGACGACTTCAGCGCCTTTCAGTCGGGTGGCGGTGGCTTCTACGTATCCGTGCTCCTGCGTGATCTTCGCGCCGAGGCGCTCCAGACCCTTAATATGAAGATCAATCGGGCGAGCGCCGATCGCGCAACCGCCTGGAAGCGAAACGCGGGCTCGTCCGCAGCGCGCGACCAGCGGACCGAGCACGAGCGTGGATGCGCGCATCGTCTTGACAAGCTCGTAGGACGCTTCGGGAGTGGAGAGATTCTTGCAATGGATGGTAGTGCGGTGCTGCGCGCGGCCGTAGCCCAACTCAACCTCGGCGCCCATGGCAGCAAGCAGGTTGCGCGTAGTTTGAATATCGCGCACCTGGGGAATGTTTTCGAGGACCACCGGTTCATCGGTGAGCAAAGCAGCGGCCATGCAAGGCAAGGCCGCGTTCTTGGCGCCACTGACCCGCACCGTGCCCAGCAAAGGATCGCCGCCGCGGATGACGAATTTATCCATGAGAGGAATCCTTGAATTCTCATTCTAGCGGGGATTCTCGGCGGACGCCGTAACCGAGAGGGCACGCACTTTCGCTCACGGAAAAATCTTAACCACAGAGGACACAGTGGAGCACAGAACCCCGCTATTTCTCTGCCAGCGCAATGGCCTTCCGCACATTGCCCTGAGCTTTTTTCAAAGCTGCGGCGGCCTGAGCGCGACTGACTCCGGCGGCGAGCATGACCAGCGCGACGGGGGTGCGATTTCCGCTGGATCTGAGGGCCTGCGCTGCCGCTTCTGGGTTTGCTCCGGTGGCCTGCTCAAGGATAGCGATAGCGCGCTGCTTCAGCTTTCCGTTTTTCGGCAGGACATTGACCATCAGATTGCCGTAGACATACCCCAGCCGTGTCATCGCACCGGTTGAGATCATATTTAGGACTAGCTTCTGGGCGGTACCGGCCTTCATCCGAGAAGATCCCGCCAGAACTTCCGGGCCGACCTCGGTGACAATCGCGAAGTGGGCCGCACGCTGCAAAGGCGAATTGCGGTTGCACGTGAGAGCGATGGTTCGGGCACCACGACGGCGTGCTTCGCTTACTCCGGCAACGGTAAATGGCGTACGTCCGCTGGAGGCAATGCCGAGCACAACATCATTCTTGTTCGGTTTGCGTCGTGCCATTTCTTTGCGCCCGAGCGAGGCATCGTCTTCGGCGGCTTCGTTTGGGACCGCGAGTGCGGGATGACCGCCGGCGATTATGAACTGAATCGTCTCGGGAGGAAGATTAAAGGTGGGAGTGCTTTCCGACGCGTCGAGGGCGGCAACGCGTCCGCTGGTGCCGGCGCCAACATAGATGAGGCGTCCGCCTTTGCGAATGGCAGCCGCGACGAGTTCGATGGCCCGCGCAACCTGCGGAAGAACTCGGCGCACCGCGGCCGCCACCGTTGCGTCTTCGGCATTGATGAGCCGGGCGATTTCGAGCGCCGACATGCGGTCCAGATCCGCCGCTCCGGGAAGGGACTGCTCGGTGCGCAGGCGGCGAACACTCAGATCTATCTTGCGAGTTGAGATCAGCGAGCCAACCTCCAGAGATGATTTGAGCTCATTAAGCCCTCGTGATGTCTGAGAAGCACGACATCCAAGGCATTGCCAGAACGCCGGTGTTCCTACAGCGGCGACAGTTCATCTTCTTTTTCCTCTTTCTTTGAGCTGCTCAGCTTTCTTTCCAGGAATTCCCGTGCGAGGTCCTTTCCGCCCAGGCCAAAAGCCAAGGCGAGACCGAGCATAATCGCCCCAAAGACTGCCCCGAAGAAAACCAGCACAGTTTGTTCTGCAACTCCGAGTACTTCAAAAGCCATGGAGATGGCGAAAATGCTCACCATCACTCGTATCGCGAAACTCAGAAGACGCGACGACCGAAAGTTGGCGTTGACTGCAGCCAGCAGCGCGGCGCGGGAAAAGAAGCCGGCTACCAGTGATCCGAAGAACAGGATCAGCAAGGCAACAAACAGGCGAGGCAGGAAGAAGAAAAAGCGCGAGACATAGTCCTGCAAAGCCACAATGGGCAAGATGCTGACACCCAGCAGGATGAAACCAAGCCAGGCCACCCAGAAGACAAATCGACTCACTAGTTCAGGGGCGGTCGGAAGTGCCATCTGGTGCAGGAAGTGCGTAGTTCCAGCGCTCTCGGAGAGCTTGGAGAATTTCTTCATCCCGAGGATGCTGCGTACCAGCAGTTTCAAAAAGTAGGCAATCATCCATCCGATGAAAGCTACGATCAACATCTCGACCAAACGAGGCAGGTAATGGGCGAAGCCCCTGACCAGCTCCTGCCAGGCTTGAGTTAGTTCTGCGACGATGATCTCTCGTTCTCGCATTGGTACCTCACCTTCTATCAGCCCAGAGCTTAAGCAAATGCGGCTTCAACCTTTCGAACTCACCGCACAAAGCCTCCACGTTCTCTTCCATTTTGTCGCCGTCTTTTCCAGAGCTGGACCGATTCTCCAGCAGAAAAGTCAACATCCTGCCGCGGTAAAGCGGGACCAGGGCCTGAAGGATGTGATCGCGGCTGATGACCGCGTTGTGATAGGACGCGGCAAACTCGTATACGGTCGTGGCCCAGCTGCCAGCCGGGTATTGGAATTCAGTGAGCTCGAGAGCTGCGATTCTCTGTAGTTCGGCAAGCGTGGTGGAGGAAAGGATCGTGCGAAAAACAGGTTCGAGTTCACGCACGCCGGTCGCAAACATTTCCCAAAGGCGCTTGCGGTCGATACGTTCCGGCTCCGGTTCCTCTGTTTCCGAAGGAGTGCCAACGAGTGGCACGGACTTGGAATCGTTGATCGTGCTCCACAAGGGACGATTTCGGTCCAGGGAAGCAAACAGAGTGCCGACAGTGCGGCGCATAGCGACAACCAAATCGCTCGATGAGCGATCTACGTGAGCTTTCGTGCCTAGAAAGGACTGGCAGGTTCTGTACTTTCCGGTGAGCGCCATTACGGTTAGTGAGACTTCTGTCCCCACCCGGACCCACTCTTCGTTCCAGATTTCACTGTTCAAAAAGTCAGAGACGAGGTGTCCGGAAACAGCGAATTCTGAAGCGAAGGGCTCATGGATGCGATAGCCATAGACGGCGCGGGTCATGGGATACAGCAGGTTGCTCATCAGAATGCCTTCAAACTTCTGCCGGCGATAGAGAGGAGAAACCAGATCGAAGCCGTCGTTGTAGACGGGGCGCGCCAATCGCTGCAGCCAGTCGGGATCAATGGTTGTCGAGGTCGGCGAAATTACGACGCAGGCCCGAGCGCGCAAGAGATCGGCAGCGGCCAGAATGGTGCGCAAAGCCAGCGCAGGATCCGGAGTGTGTGCATACTGAGTTGTGATGGCGTGCAAGGTGCGCAGGGTGTGAATCTTCAGTACATTGCGGACATCATCGATCGAAGCTCCCGTGACCAGATCGGGAGTACCGTCATGCGATCCACCGTCGGCATTTATGATCACAGCCCGCTCGCGTGGAAAGCACTTGAGAATGCCCGCCTGAATGGCGCGGAGAACCGGCTCAATCGTCTGAGCATTGTTATGCGTGGGCAGTCCGACCAGGATGTCGACTTCGCCCACGTTGATGAGCTGACGAAGAAAATCATCGCTCAGCAGTGTCTCTTCCGCCAATTCCGCCTCCGGGATGGAGTTGTTATCAGAACAATACTATCGAGATCGGGAGCTGCCCATGGCGGATCAGATGCGTCTTAATCGAAACCAGTAAAACTGATAGGGACCCATAGTTAAAAGGTAAGGAAGATCGCCGATCCGGGGAAAGATATTTCGTCCAAACATCTCAATCAGAATGTTTCCCTTGTAGCGACGCAGATCCAGTTCGACCGCCTGCGCAGCGCTGGAAAGATTATTGACCACCAAGACCGTTTCCTTTTCCAGCTGGCGAACGTAAGCCAGCACCCGATGATTGGCCGGGTGAAGAAACTCGATTGATCCCGAGCCGAAAACGTGGGTGGAACGGCGGGTCTGGATAAGGTGCTTCATCCAGGAGAGCAAAGAATGTTCGGTACGCTTTTGCGACAGGACATTGACCGCGGGATAGCCATAAACGGGATTGAGAATCGGTGGCGAGTAAAGACTCTCGGGGTCGGCGGCGGAGAAGCCTCCATTCCACCCGCCGCTCCATTGCATAGGGGTTCTGACGCCGTTGCGATCGCCCAAATTGATATTGTCTCCCATGCCGATCTCATCTCCGTAATAAATGATGGGAGTGCCGGGCAGCGACATCAGCATGCCGTTCATGACCTCGATACGCCGGCGATCATTATCAAGCAGCGGCGCGAGCCGGCGCCGAATACCGAGATTCAGCCGCATCGATTTGTCGCGGGCATAAATATCGTACATGTAATCGCGCTCGATATCGGTGACCATTTCCAGCGTCAATTCGTCATGATTGCGCAAAAAAAGGCACCACTGGCAAGAGGGGGGAATCTCGGGCGTTTGTTGCAGAATTTCTGTGATGGGCTTACGGTCCTCCAGGCGCAGCCCCATGAACATTCGCGGCATCAGAGGAAAGTGGAAGGCCATGTGGAACTCGTCGCCATTGCCGAAGTACTGACGCAGATCGGCAGGCCACTGATTGGCCTCGGCCAGCAGCATGGTGCCCGGAAATTCCTCATCGATTCGCTTGCGCAGATCGCGAATAATGGTGTGAGTTTCTGGCAGGTTCTCGCAGTTCGTGCCCTCGCGCTCAATCAAGTATGGGACAGCATCCAAGCGGAAGCCATCGATGCCCAGGTCGAGCCAAAACTTCATGACATTCCACATCTCTTCGCGCACTTGCGGATTGTCATAATTCAAGTCCGGCTGATGACTGAAGAAACGATGCCAGTAGTAAGACTTGGAGATCGGGTCCCAGGCCCAATTCGACATCTCAGTGTCGAGAAAAATGATCCGTGTGCCACGATACTTTGTGTCGACATCGCTCCACACGTACCAATCCCGTTTCGGGTTGTCTCGCGAACTGCGCGATTCCTGAAACCAGGGGTGCTGATCAGAGGTGTGGTTCAGCACCATTTCGATGATGACTCGAATCCCTCGGTCATGGGCAATGGCCAGGAACTTTTTGAAATCATCAAGGTTCCCGTAGGTGGGGTTCACTGATTTGTAATCGGAGATATCGTAGCCGTCATCCCGCAATGGGGACGGAAAGAAGGGCATCAGCCAGATCGCACTGACGCCGAGATCCTGGACATAGTCGAGCCTTTGCGCCAGACCCTGGAAGTCTCCAATACCATCGCCGTTGGAATCATTGAACGCGCGGACATGCGCCTGATAAATGATGGCGTCTTTGTACCAGCTTGCTTCCCTTTTCAGCGGCAATCTTTGCCCTCCCTAGGAGTGTAACCTGTGAGGTGAGCTCCCAGGCAGTGCTGCAGGATGGGCCGGATTCTATTCGTTTGCAGGGAAGCGATTCAATCGGGACAACTGTCTAGGTTTTCTCAGGGAGGTCAATTGGTTGGAACGGCTGGGAATTTATTGCTGCAGTATCTGACCGGCCCGTGGTCGCACCTGCTCGTTCGTGACCTGGCCGGGGTCCCAGCCTCCGCCTAGCGCCTTCACCAGATACACCGAGCTGACCATTTGTTGCCCGAGTAACTGTGTTTGTAGGCGCTCGCTGGAGAGCAGGGTGGTTTGAGCGGTAATCACGTCGAGGTAGTTGGTGACGCCGCCCACATAGCGATCGTTGGCTATCGTCAAAGCTTTTCGTGCATCTTCGACCGCGGCAGCTTGAGTTGAGAGAGCTTGTGACAAAGTGCTCAGATTGCTGATTCCGTCTTCCACTTCCTGAAACGCCACCAGAACCGATTGACGATAGTTTGCGGCTGCCTGCTCATACGCCGCTCGGGCGGCGGCAAGATTCGCACGATTTCTGCCGCCTTGAAGAATCGGCTCGAAAGCATCCGCGCCTAAGGACCAGAAAAAACTTGGGGCGTTCACTAACGAAGAAAGGCGAGAACTATCCAAGCCTCCGGTCCCGCTCAGAGTAATGTGCGGATAAAACGCCGTGCGGGCAATGCCGATTTGTGCGTTTTCATAGGCGATCAAGCGTTCCTCGGTCGCGATATCGGGTCGGCGCTCAAGAACGTCGGAGGGTACGCCGAGCGGCACTGGTGGGGGCGTGGCCTTCAGGGGAGAAACCGGCACGCTGAAGACCGGAGCCGGTTGGCCGACGAGTACCGCGATGGCGTGCTCATATTGCGCGCGCGATTCCTGCACGAGTGCTGCCTGTGAAATTGTCGAATCCAACACCGTGGCTTGCTGCGCCACTTCCAAACCGCTCGCGATTCCGCCTTCGTGGCGTTTCTGTACCAGATCAAGGCCCTTACGCTGATAGTCTGCCGATTCCTCTACGACCTGATACTCGGCATCGAGTTCGCGCAAACTGAAGTAGTCAGCGGCGAGCTCTGCGGTCAGCACCAACTGCACATTCCCCAGATCAGCCGCGGTCGATTGCAATGAGGCATTTGAGGCTTCGACGTTCCGGCGCACGCGCCCGAAAAGATCAGCTTCGTAGCTCAACGAGAAGGGAATCTGAAAGATACTCTGCGTAAACGGACGCACGGGACCATTGATCACGGAGGGCGCAGCGCCGTTCAGTGGACGGTTTCCCGAGCCGCGCTCGCGCAGTGCGCTGGGCTCGGCTGCAACCTGCGGAAAGAAATCTGCCGTGGCGACGCGGGCCAGAGAGCGGGCTTGATTCAAACGACCGCGCGCCGCTTCCAGAGACTGATTCGCCTGCAACAATTGTTCTTCATAAGAATCGAGCGTGGGATCATGAAACACCTTCCACCACGCTCCTTTAGGGATTTCGTCTTTCGGAGCAGCCTGCTCCCAGGGCGGTTGCGCCTTCCACGCATCAGGGGCCGGAACCGGCGCTGCCGGGCGGCTGTATCGCGGACCCAAAGTGCAAGCTGTGCCGAATGAAAGCACGGCGAGAAAAGAAAGAATGCGTGCCCGCTTCACTGCGTATTCCCCGTGGGTTGGCCCCGCTGATTCTGTTGCTGTGACGGCGCTTTTTGCACTTCTGCCGCCGCTCCTGCGGCAACGTTCACCGCCTGCCCTTCTTCCAGGGAGTCCGGCGGATTAATAATGACCTGATCATTAAGGGAAACGCCGCCAAGGATCTCCAAACTCGTGCCGTAGTCTTTTCCAATATTGATTGGGCGCAACTGTACCTTGTTGTCTGGGCCGACGACAGCCACGCGGGGGCCTTCGGAGCGGAACAGCAACGCATTTACGGGCACAGTCACTTTGTTTACGTTCGAACCGACGGCGAAATGTACCTCGCCGAACGAGCCCGGCAACAAGCGCCCGCTTTTGTTCGGTACGTCGACTTCGGTCAGCAGTGTCCGTGTGTTGGGATCGATGGCTTGGGCGGTGCGGGCGATCTTCGCCGAAAACTTCTCTCCCGGAAATTCTTGCATGGTGACAATGGTTTCCGCGCCTACCTTAATGTCGGGCGCGTAAGCCTGCGGAACACTGGTGTAAACGCGCAGCGGATCGACGCGCGCTATGTCAAAGAGCTCGCGGCCGGCCGCGCCTGCGCCAGCATTGATGAGAGCGCCGGGGTCGACGTTGCGCCGCGTCAAGACGCCGGCAAACGGCGCGTAGACTTTCTTGAAGCCTTCCAGTTGCTCCAGGCGGCGAACGTTCGCATCGGCCGCGGCCAGGTTGGCTTGACTCTGGCGATAACCACTGGTCTGCTGATCCGCCTCCTGGGCCGACACAGCGTCGGTTTTGCGCAGGTTCTCCCAGCGCTCCGCGCTGATCTTTGCCAATTCCAGCTGTTCGAGAATCTGCTGGCGGGCGGCCCGGGTCTGATTCAGTTCCTGATCGATCTCAGGCGTGTCAATGGTGGCCAACAACTCGCCTTCTTTCACTCGGCTGCCGATGTCCCTATACCAGCGCACCAGATAGCCGCTGGTGCGGGCGTAAATCGGAGATTCTTCATAAGCGAGCAGCGAGCCTGGCAGAACCAGTTCTTCTTCAGCTTTTTCCGCCGCGGGATGAACCACAGCAACCGTTGGAACGGTCACGCGCTCGGTTTCTTTTGCCAATGCCCGCTCATGACTGGCGTGGCCGATCAAGGTCATGGCTCCGGCGGCCAGCAGCACTAGTAGCGCGATGCCGACAATCAACAACGCCTTTCTTGGAGGAGCGGGTGCAAGAGCAGGGGGCCGTTGAATCTGCGGCGGCTGATCTTTGCAGTGCCGCTGAATCTCGGCTATTTCTTTGTCCCGCTGCGCTTGTGTAGAGCGCGGGCGAGGGGCCGGTTCACTATCATTGAAGAACTCGGAGTCCGCATCATGCTGCGCGCTTATCCGAGTTCCGTTAACGTCCTTGTCTGCGTCCATGTATGACTCCGGAACTAAAACAACCATCCAACGTCAACTATGCTTGCGGCTCACGGGCACGCTTGGCTTCGCGCCGCCCGTGGAATATTGCGAATACGCTGGGAACGAAAAACAATGTCGCCACCGTAGCAAAAAGCAATCCTCCGATGACGGCTCGTCCCAGGGGAGCATTCTGCTCGCCGCCTTCGCCAAGCCCGAGCGCCATTGGAACCATGCCAATGATCATTGCCAGAGCGGTCATCAGCACCGGACGAATTCGCGTATAACCCGCCGAAACCGCGGCTTGAAACGCGGGCACGCCTTCATCCATTTGCTCACGCGCGAAACTGACCATCAATATGGAATTCGCTGTAGCGACTCCCATACACATCACCGCGCCGGTCAAGGAAGGCACATTCAGCGTGGTGTGGGTCAGCAACAGGAACCAGCAGATTCCGGCCAAGGCCCCGGGCAACGCCATGATAATGATGAAAGGGTCGAGCCAGGATTGAAAGTTAATAACGATCAATAAGTAAACCAGCAGGATCGCGCCGGCCAGTCCGAGACCCAACCCGATGAATGAGGAGCGCATGGTCGCGACTTGCCCGCGCACAACCAGGTGCGTGCCTCGGGGTAGATTTTCCTTGAACGTCTTGAGAACCTTGTCCGTGTCGGCCGCGACCGCTCCCAGGTCCCGGTCTTGCGTGCTGGAGTAGACATCCATTACCGGCTGCACGTTGTAGTGGTTTACTGTCGCAGGCCGCACGGCTGGCGTTAACTGCACCAGATTGCTCATCAGTTGCGGGCCTTGCTGCGAAATCACGGGAATGTTCATCAGATCCTGCAGGTTGGTCATCCGGTACTGCGGTGACTGCACCGCAATCGAATAGGTCGCTTCATTGCGCGGATCCAACCAGAAATTGGGCGCGGTCTGAAAGCTGCCGCTCAGCGAAACCAATGCACTCTGGGCAACATCGCGAGCGGTAAGGCCGACTTGCGTGACGCGCGTGCGTTCGATGTCCATGTGCAGCGTGGGAAGCGAAAGCAGTTGTTGCACGTGAACGTCAGCCGTGCCCGGAATATGCCGCATCTGGTTTGCGATCCGCTGAGCAATATCGTAGTTCTGCTGCATGTCGGTGCCCACGACCTGTACATCGATGGGCGCGGGCAAACCGAAGTTCAAAATCTGCGTGACGATGTCGGCCGGCTGAAAGAAGAACTCCACGCCTGGGAACCGCTGCGGCAGCAGTTCGCGAAGCCGGCGCGTGAGATCCGCCGTGGGCGGATGATGCTCGGGATCGAGCGCGATCAGGATCTCGGCATCACTCGATCCAATGGTTCCGCTCGAGCTGTAAGACTGGTTAATGCCGGAATTCGGCAGACCGATATTATCGAGCACGGTCTGCAGTTGCCCGCGAGGAACCTCCTCACGCAGCGTGGCTTCAATCCTGTCACAGAGCCGCGCCGTTTCTTCCACGCGCAGTCCGGCACGGGCGCGAACGTGAAGGCGCAGAAGGCCGGCGTCCACCTGCGGAAAGAAGTCTTGCCCCAGGAAAGTAAAAAGTCCGAGCGAAAGCACGCAGAAAAGCAGGAAGCACAAAGCGAAGATTCCTTTGTGCTGTAACGTGGTCTCGAGCAAAGATTCATAGTTGCAGCGGAAGTTTTCGAATTTCTGCTCGAAGCCGCGCTGAAAACGTCCAAGCATGGTTTTCGCGCCCGCAGCGCGATGTTCATGGCCGCGCATGATGTACATGACCAGCGTCGGAATCAGCGTCCGGGAAAGCAGGTAACTGGCCAGCATGGCGAAGCTCACCGCTTCGGCCAGCGGCACAAACAAAAATTTGGCCACGCCGGTCAGAAAGAACATGGGCACAAACACGATGCAGATGCTGAGCGTGGAAACGAATGCGGGCACGGCGATCTGTTGTGCTCCGTCGAGGATCGCCTGTTTCATTTCCTTGCCCAGGGCCAGATTGCGCTCGATGTTCTCAATCTCGACGGTGGCATCGTCGACGAGGATTCCGACGGCAAGCGCCAATCCGCCCAGGGTCATGATGTTGATCGTCTGCCCGATGGCGCCCAGAAGAATGACCGAAACAAAGATCGAAAGCGGAATGGAAATCGAAATGACGATGGTTGGGCGCCAGTCGCCCAGAAAAATCAGGATCATGCAAGCGGTGAGCGCTGCCGCTATGAGTCCTTCCCGCAAGACGCCTTCGATCGATGCCCGCACGAACAGCGATTGATCAAACAATGAAGTGATTTTCAGCGCGGGCGGCAGCGCCTGCGCAGCCTGCTCCACGACGTTTTTGGTTCCGGCAACAATCTGCAGCGTCGACGCCTTGCCATTCTTGTAGATGGACATCAATGCGCCGCGGTTTCCATCCTGGCGCACAATGTTGGTCTGCGGAGCAAAACCATCGCGTATGTGCGCTACGTCACGCATGTAGAGCGTCGAACCGTTCGTCGTTTTGACCGGAAGTTCATTCAATTCCTCGATGGTCCGCGGCGTTCCGTTCATCTCTACGTCGTATTCAAGAGGCCCCAGCTTGATCGTGCCGCTTGGCAGAATAATGTTCTGGGCATTGACTGCGTTCACGATGTCACTGGGCGAAAGGCCATATGCCTGAAGCCGTGGCAGGTCGAGGTCCACTTGAATCTGGCGAATCTTTCCGCCGTAGGGATAAGGCGTAGCGGCTCCTGGGACCGTAGCGAGAAAATTACGCAGAAAATTCTGGCCGAGATCGAATAGCTGCTGCTCGGGGAGTGTCCTGCTGCTGAGGCCCAGCTGAATGATCGGAGTCGTGGAAGCGCTGTATGAAATGATCAGCGGCGGCGTGGTCCCCGGTGGCAACCCGCGCACCGTGGTCTGGCAAATGGCCGTAATTTGCGCAATGGCTCCCTGCACATTGGTACCCGGCCGAAAGAAAACTTTAATGATTCCCAAGCCATAGACGGATTGGGACTCCATGTGCTCGATGTCATTGACGGTGGTGGTGATGCCGCGTTCCGAGTTGGCTACGATACGGTCCGCCATATCCTGCGGAGACATTCCCGTATAAAACCAGACTACGGAAACGACTGGGATATCGATTTCAGGAAAAATGTCGGTAGGCGTGCGCAGGATGGTGATCGGCGTCAGGATGATGATGACCAGCGCCATCACGATGAACGTATAAGGGCGTCGGAGGGCTAGAGCAACAATCCACATGAGCGATCACTACTCCAAGTTCGGAGGGAAGCCAGCACTACCCTGCGGCAGCGACAACCCAAATGGCGATTTAGATTCGATACTGAGCGTATCGGATTCTAAATACACCGGTCTAATTATATGGTAGTGTGGGCCATGGGCAAAAGGCGTGCTGTCGCCGAGATTCGCGAAAACGGCGGCGGGAAGCGCCCTCCGGGACGTCCGCGCAGTGAACAAGCGCGCCAAGCCATCCTCCGCAGCACGCTCGAAATCCTGAAAAAGAACGGCTTTTCCAGTCTCACCATCGAGGGAGTCGCCGATCGGGCAGCGGTGGGCAAAGCCACGGTTTACCGCTGGTGGCCCAACAAGGGCGCCCTGATCGCCGACGCATTCGCGAGCAGCACGAGCAGCCGGCTACGCTTTCCGAACACCGGGTCTCTGGAAAAAGACATGAGGTTGCAAATGCGGCAGGTCGTGAAGACCTTTTCCAGCCCGCACGGACGCATCGTTTCGGCCATTCTCGCCGCCGGCCAAAGTGACAAGGATCTGATTGCAGCTTTCCGCGAACGCTTCTTATGGCCTCGGCGCCGAGAGGCTTATGCCACATTGGCGCGCGCCATCGGCCGCGGAGAATTGAGCAAACATGTCGATCAGAATCTTCTGCTCGATTCCCTGTACGGTCCCATCTACATGCGGTTTCTTATCCGACACGATCGCTTGTCATCCGATTTCGTCGATCGCCTGTGTGCGCTGATTCTGGGGCCAGCCCGTCGACTCCCACCGAAGCGCAGGAAAGCTCAAGTCTGACGCGCACTCCAGCCACCCCAGCTATGGGAAGATCTGGACGAGGCCCAACTTCGATGCATCGCGTTTCTGTTCTCTCTTCGCGATTCGTGCTACGGCCCGATTCCTTGCAAGGGGATAATGTCAGGGACGTTCTATCTTGTACGAGGTGGACAACACGTCCTTCCGGATATATCTAGAAGTAGTGCTAAAATTTGATCATAGGCGTTGGCTTCGACTTGGAGAGCTGCCGGCTGACTAGACCAGAGGAAACCAGATGCGCGCAGGACCAAAACTAATATCTTCTATAGTGATCGCATTCTGCTTCTGCGGTGCGGCAGCGGTTCCCTTGTGGGCTTCGACTCGTCCGCAGAAACACGCGAAAAAGCCGGCATTGCCGCCACCTCTGCCTGCGGGCCCGCAAGGCCCGGTGCCGCAGGTTCCGCTCGATTCGATCCCGCCGATTGCGCCGCAAGTCAGCTACGTAAATGGCCAGCTGACGATCGTCGCGCCGAACTCCACGCTTGGAGATATTTTGCGCGTCGTTCGTAAGCAGACGGGAGCGGAAATTGAGATCCCCTCGGGAGCAACCGAACGCGTGGTCACTCATCTGGGGCCGGGGCCAGCGCGCGAGGTTGTGGCCGACCTGCTGAACGGATCGCACTTCAACTACGTGCTGCTAGGCTCGGCTGCCGACATGAATCAGCTGACCCGGGTTGTGCTGGTGCCGAAAAGCCCAGAAAGCGCTCCCGGGGCCCCGGGCCAGCCTGCAAATCAGGTCGCTAACGTAGTCCCTGTGCAAGACGCCACTGCGCAGGACGCAATGGACGCTGAAGCTCCGCCCGATGAGAATGCCACCGATGATTCCGCCAATGTCGACCAGAATGCGGCTACGGAAGGCGACCAGCAGCAGCCCATCCCCACCGACCAGCAGCAACAGCCAGGCATCCGGACGCCACAACAGATGCTGATGGAAATGCAGCAGCGCCAGCTGCAGATGCAACAGCAGCAAGTCAATCCGGGACAGTATCCAGGAATGCCTGTTCCTCCGCCTTCGCAACAGCCACAACAGTAGACCAACGACTGCTCACGAACAGCGCAAAACGCAACTTATTGTCGATTGCGGCGCGAGTTGCTGGCTCGGGCTAGGGCGTAGCTCACTGCCGGAGTCTGGAATGAATGTGCTATCGAAGCATTGGTAAGACGATTCAGAAAGAGCGAGTTACTCTCGTTGTCGGCTGAAGCGATAGCGCGTTCCAATAAGTTCCAGTCGCGAGCAATCTCGCTCTCAGAGAGCCACGCGCCCCGAGTGTGATGCAGTTCATCATGAAGACGCGCTTCCAGCAACTGCTGCACCAGTTGTGGAGAAGCAGAGTAGCCGAAAAGGTTGTCGGCGGCGATGCCCAAATTGACGGTTTCCTGGCCCACGTGCATCTGCAGCACAGGGCGCCCATTTTCATCGATCTCGGTATTGGACTTAGCCTGCAAATGTCCCCAGGATTTCTCAAAGTTTCGACCTGAAGCTGTGATTCCCTGAGCCGCCAGCAAGTGATCGAGTTGCAGGCTATAGGCGCGGCGGTCCTCGCGTTTCAGGGGCGGTTCGAGGCGGCCGTCGGAAGTGAGAATTAAAGCATCGTGTCCGGGATCGAAGCGGCCGCTTCCGCCGCCAATGTAAACGGCGGCGACGCATCCGGCAAAAAGGGGACTTACGACAGCGCTCGGCACAATATATTTCTTGGCCTTGAAAAACGATTCCACCACGCCATGAACGGCCGTGCTGCGGGGCACACTGCCCGGCACTTGCGGAATCACCAGGCGCGCGAACTGCAGTTCAGAATGCCGCTGGCCGAACTTCACCAGCGTTTTCGCGATCTGCTTCGGGGTGGTGATCCCGAGATCGGAGACAAAGCTGCGATGCAGCGCATGCGGATAGTAGAAATTGATGAGGTCGCGGGCAAAATCGGCGCAATTGCTGGAAGCGGTGTGGAAGCGCGACTGATTCCGCATGGAGTTGTACTTGCGGATCAAGGCCTCATCCTGCTCGGAAGTAGTCTCAATTTCAAAGCCATAAATTGTGCGGTCGTAGGAGGAACCGATCAGTTCGTACCAATTGCCTCGTGGAGCATCGCCATTCCTGCGGTCCGGGGCCACTTCTTCCAGATGAGCGCGGCGGTAATGATCGCGGAGGAAAGCGACTGTTTTGGCGTCCGCAAAGAGCGGTATGTCGCTGACATCGTCGACTGAGTAAAGATACGGGACCAGCGGAATGGCCACCCAGTCGTAGCCAGAGACCCCGTCATAGCGGCTGATGACCGCGCCGATTTCCCCCGGTTCACATCGGCGGAGGGTCAGCGGAGTTTCCGCGCAAACACCGGAAAGATAGACTGCGGCATGACCTGTTGCCGTAAAGAACCCAAGCTTGCCGTACGGCTCTTCGAGAAGAAGGGTGGCAGAGGCGCCGGCACGTGGCGCTAAGCCGCAGCAAAGTGCCATGAGCCAGACCCAAGATGATCGCCCGAGTGCTTTCAAAAACTGCAAAGGTTACCCCCAACACCAAATGCAAGGTACTTATTTGAGAACACTTTAGCGAAAGATTAGTTGCTTCTCATTCTTGGGGCTAGTTACGGAAGTGTAGATTCAGACAGGAGTAAAAATATGGTTTTGCAGATAGATACAAGACCTTTATTTGCTACAGCTTAACCCGTGCTCGCCTTCTGAATTTCGTTCTTTGCCCAGCCCGCCGCCTCAGAAACAGCTGGATCGTCATCTTGGGTCAAATCGTTGAGGACAGGAAGGAATGCGGGTTGATGGCTATTGCCCATGGCAATTGCGACATTTCGTCGTAAGCCGTTCCGTTTGGCCCGCCTGATTGGGGATTTTCTAAACAACCTGCGGAATTCCTCAACACTTAAGCCGGCGATCCAGTCGAGAGCTGGATTGACCAGTTCCGGAGTGGGCTGAAACTCAGGCGTACTGGTGGCGGGAGCCTTGCGGTTCCAGGGACAGACATCCTGGCAGATGTCGCATCCGAAGATGTGCCGGCCCATTCCCTTTCGCAGGTCTTCTGGAATCGTGCCACGTTTCTCGATGGTCAGGTACGCGATGCATTTGTTGGAATCTAGTTGATATGGAGCAATGATGGCGTCGGTTGGGCAGGCATCGATGCAGCGCGTGCAGGTGCCGCAGCGGTCGGGGGGTGGCAGATCGGGTATCAGATCGAGTGAGGTCAGGATCACGCCGAGAAAGAGCCATGAGCCTTTCTTCTGATTGATGATGCAGGTGTTCTTGCCGATCCAACCGATGCCAGCATACTTGGCGTAAACGCGCTCGGCGATGGGGCCGGTGTCGACGTAACCGCGAGTGATCAACTCGGCTGGGTTCTTTTCGGTATCGACGATCTGGCGTAGCTTGGCCTCGACTTGCTTGAGGCGCGGCATCACCGCGTGGTGATAGTCTTCGCTTCCCCAGGCGTAGCGGGAAATCCAGCCGCGTTCTTTTTCTGGGAATTTCGTTGCATATGGCACCGCCGTGTTGTAGTTGAGCGCACAAACGATGACACTGCGCGCCCAGGGCGCGACCCGTGCGAGAGAGCCGCGACGTAGATTTCCCTGCTCGTCGCGCGATTCCATGTACTTCATCTCGCCGGCGTGTCCGGCGTCGATCCATTCGGGAAAATGCCGGAGTTCTGGAGGATCCGTGGCCGGGGCGATGCCAGCGAGATCGAAGCCGGCTTCGTGCGCGGCCTGCTTCACGGCGTCGGTCATAGTGTGGCTTTGAATCGCGATCACAGAGTTCAGGATGCCGAAAGGCCGATGGCAAAGTCAAAAGCGAAAAAAATGCTTTAGCGCAGAAATCGCTGAGGATTCGCAGAGAGCGCGGAGAAAACCGGATGCGTCACCGCGAAGTTCGCGAAGGCAGGCTGCGAAGCGCGCAAAGGGGAGCACGCTGAATACAGGAATTCTTGCCCGAACAATCCTTGCATTCAATCGATTTAATTGCCTATGATGCGGTGCGGGAATTCGTTGCAAAGGAGAACCGTTCCATGCGCTTTTTTTCGGGCAAGAGTTCGTCAGCTCATTTACTCTTCGTGTTTATCTTCACGGCGCAGATCTTGAGCGCGCAGGAAAAACTTTCCATTCATTGGGAGGAGCTTACCGCGGCAGATTTTCGCCAAGCGATCGAACGCTCGCAGGGAACGTGTCTGCTGCCGTTTGGAATTCTCGAGAAGCATGGTCCGCACCTGCCGTTAGGCACAGACTTGCTGGACGTTCGTTATGCGGCGCTGCATGCTGCGGAGCAGGAATACGCGATCGTGTTTCCCGAATACTACTTCGGACAAATTGCCGAGGCGAAACATGAACCGGGAACCATGGCATACAGCCGCGACCTGCAGCTCCGATTGCTGCAAGAGACGACCGACGAGATGGGCCGCAACGGCTGCAAGAAAGTCCTGATCGTCAATGGGCATGGCGGCAATGAGCATCTGCTGCCCTATTTCGCCCAGACCCAGCTCGATCAGCCGCACGATTATGTCGTCTATGTTTTCGACGAGCGCACGCCGAGTTCTGGTGGTCCGCCCAAGAAGACGAAAATCGACATGCATGCAGGCGAAAGCGAGACTTCCAAGATGCTGATTTCGCGTCCGGATCTGGTGCACATGGACCGCGCCGCGAGCGAATCGGGCGCCGATCAGGCGCGGCAGAAAGTTTCCCATAACGTCTATACAGGAATCTGGTGGTACACGCGTTTTCCCGATCACTATTCAGGCGAAGGAACTGCCGCGAGCAAAGAGCTCGGCGAATATCAGATGAAGTGGTGGATCGACTCGGTAGCTAGAGTGATTCGCGAGGTCAAAGCCGACGATGTGAGTCTAAAGCTGCAGAATGACTTTTACGAAAAGAGTAAACACCCGCTGGATACGAGGCCGTAGCTTTGCAATCCTCACTTCTCAAAAAGTACTATCCCACTTCTCGCAAAACCGGGCGAGAAGTGGGGCACCCCAGTCCGTAAACGTGCCGGGCTGAATGCTGAAAGTGACTGCTGACAGCTTCTCACGAGCTTCCGATCAGGACGCCAGTGAGGAACACGAGCACGCCACCCAAGCCGACCTGCAATGCGGCCGAGACCCAGGGCGTGTCCATGTAACGGCGGCGGATCCAGGTAATCACGAACAGTTCCAGCAGCACGACGATTCCAGCAGCCCAGAGTGCTGCGCGAAAATCTCTTAGCAGAAACGGCAGCGTATGGCCAATGCCGCCGAGCGCGGTCATGGCGCCGCAGACCATGCCGCGCACCCAGGGATGTCCGCGACCTGTGAGACTGCCGTCATCGGAGAGAGCTTCGGCAAATCCCATGCTGATGCCGGCGCCAGCTGAAGCGGCGAGGCCGACGAGAAATGCGTCCCAGCTATTTTTTGTGGCGAAAGCGGCGGCGAAGACGGGAGCCAGGGTTGAGACCGAGCCGTCCATTAGGCCAGCGAGACCAGGCTGCACAATCTGCAGCACGAACAGACGGCGCTGGGCCTGCGCTTCCTGTTCTTTGACACTGGCTGGCAGCTTCTGCTTATCGAGTTCCTGGGCGCGCTCTTCATGGGAGCGCTCTTCGTTGGCCAGATCGTCAAGCAATTGGCGAATACTGGCGTCTTGCGTGCGCGCCGCCGCTTTCTCGTAAAACTGGCGCGTCTCGACCTCCATGGTGCTGGCCTCTTTGCGCACGGCTTCGATGCGCAGTGGGCGCATCAGCCACAGCGGAGGCCGCTCGACAAAGCCGCGCACATCCTGCCGCCGAATCAAAGGAATGTGCTCGCCAAATTTGTGCCGATAAAGTTCGATCAGGCGCCGCCGGTGTCCGGATTCCTCTTCGCGCATGGCCAGAAACATCTCGGCTGACGCGGGATAGTCCTGGCGCAGGCCTTCGGCAAAATCGGCATAGACGCGTTCGTCTTCTTCTTCTAGGGATATGGCGAGCGCCAAGACTTCCCTTTCGGTGAGTTCGTGAAACTTCTTCATGGCGCCAGAGTTTAAATGGAGCGGGGCTGAGCGGACAATGAGGAACTGCCGCGACTGCGACCACTTTTGCTATGCGAATCCGAATTGGCAATGCGCATCGGGAACTCGGAAATCATGCGTGGCCAAGTCGGTGCTAGTATCCAATCCATGAGCAGGCGCAAGTCCTCGAACCATTCCCGCACGAGTGGACAGCGCAAGAAGAAGCTATTGCGCCGAGCAAGCGACCGCAAAGTGTCGCCGGACCTGGTGATCATCACCGGCATGAGCGGCTCGGGAAAAGCTTCGGTGCTAAAGGCCTTCGAGGACCTCGGTTATTACTGCGTCGACAATCTTCCGGTACAGTTGATGCCGCGTTTTGCCGAGTTAGCGGTGCAGTCGAGCGAAATCCGCCGCACGGCGCTGGTGGTGGACGTGCGCGAAGGCGGCACGCTCGATCAGTTGCCGGAGATGCTGAAGTCGGTGCGGCGGATGATGCCGACGAAAGTCGTCTACCTGGAAGCGTCCGATGCGGTTCTGCTCCGACGATTCAGCGAGACGCGCCGCCCGCATCCGCTGGGCACAGACGCGCCGGTTAAGGCGTCTCTGAAAGCGGAGCGACGGCATTTAGGAAAGATTCGCGGGATCGCCGACCTAGTCATCGACACTTCGAAGTTCAACGTGCACGAGTTGCGTGCCCTGATCACCGAACGATTCCGTGAACAGGCGCCGCCGGAAAAAGGCATTCTGGTTTCCTGCGTCAGCTTTGGATTTCGCGAAGGAGTGCCGGAAGATGCCGACTTGGTTTTCGATGTTCGGTTTCTGCCGAATCCACATTTCGTCCCGGAGTTTCGCCCGCTTACGGGGCGGCATCCGCGGGTAGCGAAATACATTCGCTCGTTTCCCCAGACGCAGGAGTTCATCCAAAGGATCTCTGACCTGCTCATTTACTTGCTGCCGCACTACATTCACGAAGGCAAAAGCTACTTGACCATCGGTTTCGGCTGTACCGGGGGCCAACACCGATCGGTAATGATCGCGGAGGACGTGGGCAAGCGACTACGGCAGGCGGGATATCGCGTGAAAGTCGTGCATCGGGACAGCCCGAAGTGAAGTCTTGCAATTCCCGCCAGCGAACCTCTGCCTGCGAGGTAGCTGGAACGGCATTCCCCAATCTCAGCGGTCAAGTAGAATAAGAGCTTGCACTGCTTATTCACGCCGCTGACTGCAGGCGATTGTGGCCTGCTCCGGGCAGGAGCGCCATGCGCCAACTGACCCGGCTTCTTCGCTATGCCCTGCCTTACTGGCTGCAAGTGTTGTCCTCTGTCCTTTTGATGGCAGCGGTTGGTGCGCTGGACAGTTTTAAATACCTTCTTGTGGGGCCCATCTTCGATCGGGTTCTGGATCCCTCAACCGGCTCGAAAAACATTCAATTATTTACCATTCCGAAAACTCATCACGTGCTATATCTGCAGCAGCTCGTTCCCAGCCGCTTCACGAATGCCTGGACCATGGTGGCCTTCGCACTGGTCGCTTCCACGGTGCTCAAAGGGATTTGCGACTACTCGGGAACCTATCTGGTGAACCATGCCGGGTTCGGCATGATCACCGACCTACGCAACGATCTTTACAACGCGATTCTGCGGCGTTCGGCCGCCTTCTTCTCGCGTCACGCTACTGGAACGCTGGTTTCCACGACGATCAACGATATCGAGCGCATTCAATACGCGATGTCGACCGTGCTATCCGAGTTCCTGCAACAGTTCTTCACGTTCATTTTTGTTTCGGTTGTGGTTGTCATTTTGGGTGGGAGTTTGTCGTGGCTGCTGCTGCTGTTTGTTCCCATCATCATCCACTCTTCCCGAAAAATAGGGTCTCGGGTGCGCAGCAGCACACGGCATGGCCAGGACAAGCTGGCCGATGTCCAGAACATCCTGCACGAGACCATCACGGGCAACCGCATCGTGAAGGCGTTCAACACAGAAAGCTGGGAGATCTCGCGCTTTCGGTTGGCGGCGCGCCGCTTATTCCGCGCCAACCTGCGATCGGTCGCGGCCGCGGCGGTGAGTTCGCCATTGATGGACATCCTCGGCATGACTGGAATTGCGTTTCTGCTGCTGATCGGGCGCGGGCGCATCGTGCACGGCGAAATGACCGCTAGCGGTTTCGTCGCCTTCATCGCCGGCGTTTTCAGCTTGTATAATCCGGTGCGCAAAATCGCGCTGTTCAATAACAACTTTCAGCAGGCGCTGGGCGCATCGTCGGAGATTTTCCGCTTCATGGACGTGGAAGATGACGTTCGGGAGAAGCCGCGGGCCAAGTCGCTGCCCAGTTTTTCTAAAAGCGTTCATTTCCACGACGTCAGTTTCTGTTACGCGTGCGACGGCGCTGGCGACGAACCTCGCGCCGTATTGCGCAATATCAATCTTGAGGTCGGCAAAGGAGAGGTCGTTGCCTTCGTTGGTTCCAGCGGCGCCGGCAAGAGCACGCTGGTTCACCTCATTCCCCGTTTCTTCGATGTCACCGGCGGGCGATTGCTGATCGATGGCCATGATGTTCGCGACGTCAGCCTCGCTTCGTTGCGGGCTCAGGTCGGCATCGTGACGCAAGAAACCGTGCTCTTCAACGACACCGTTCGCAACAACATTGCTTACGGCCAGCCGCACGTTCCACAGAAAGACGTTGAGGCAGCGGCCCGGGCTGCTCTGGCCCACGACTTCATTCGCACGCTGCCGGCAGGATACGATACCGTGATCGGCGAGAAGGGTGTGCGTCTTTCCGGTGGAGAGCGTCAGCGACTTGCCATTGCACGCGCGCTGCTGAAAAACGCTCCGATCCTGATTTTGGACGAGGCCACTTCCGCGCTCGACAGCGAATCGGAGTCGCTGGTGCAATCAGCCTTGCATAACCTGATGGCGGGGCGGACCGTATTTGTGATTGCACATCGTTTGTCCACCGTGCGCCGCGCGGATCGCATCGTAGTGATCGAGCATGGTCAGATTGCCGATATCGGCGCGCATGAAGCGCTGATGAAGAAATTGGGAACATACCGCCGACTCTACGATCTGCAGTTCGCGAACGTTGAAGCGCCGAAAGCTGTAGCCGAGCCCTGAGGAATCGAACTCATGCCCATCCGCTCGATGACGGGATTCGCGCAGGTCAAAGGCGAAATCAGGTCTGGCGTAAAAGCGCAAAGCGCGGCGCAAACACCGTCGGCCGTTGGATCGCGGCTTTCCTTCACGCTCTCGCTGAAGTCGGTGAACCACCGCTTTCTGGATCTGCATTTCCGCTTGCCATCCGGGACCGATTCGCTGGAGATGCAGTTGCGGCGGCTTCTCAAAGAGAAGATGGCGCGGGGCCATGTCGAGATCACGCTGAGCCTGGATCGGAGTTCGAGCGAGGCTTTTGCCATCAATCGTCAACTTATCGGCGAATATATCGCCGCTTTCCGCACCGCTGCAGCTGAGTTTTCCCTGGCGAGCGAACCCGACCTGAACGCTGTGCTGCGGATTCCAGGGGCGCTCGACTCGGCAGACGAATGCCAGGACGGGGAACTCGAGGCCGCTGTCATGGCCAGGATCAGTGAGGCGCTCGAACGATTGAATCAGATGCGGGAGGAAGAAGGGCGCAGCATCGAAAACGAGCTGCGGCAGCGAATGGGCCATCTCGTGGAGGCGGGAAAGAGCGTACAGCAGCATCGGCGCGCAGTACTTCAGAACTATATTGAGAGGCTCCAGTCGCGAATCCAGGAATTGCTGGGCGCTTCCGCCGATAAAGAAAGGGTGCTACAGGAAGCGGCGTTGCTGGTGGATCGCAGCGATATCCAGGAAGAAATTGTGCGGCTCGAAGCCCACGTCAAACATTTTTTGGGACTGCTCGACGAAGGCGGAGAGGTTGGGAAGAAGCTCGATTTCCTGCTGCAGGAAATGAACCGCGAGGCAAATACTCTGTTGTCGAAAACCTCCGGGCTGGCTGGCGAGGCGTTGAAAATCACGGAGGCCGGTTTGGCGATGAAGTCGGAAATTGAAAAGTCGCGCGAGCAGGTGCAGAACATCGAATGAGTGCGACGCTCTACAAGCCCTTGGTCTATATCATCTCGGCGCCTTCCGGCTCGGGAAAGTCGACGCTCGTCATTGAACTCATGAAGTTGGTGCCGAATCTTGAGTTCTCGATTTCCTACACGACACGTGCTGCGCGTGGCAGCGAGCAGAATGGCAAGCAATACTTTTTTGTCTCGCGAGAAGAATTCGAGAAGATGATTGAGGCCGGCGAATTTTTGGAGTATGCCAAGTTTGACGGAAACTATTACGGCACGGCACGTCGGTTCCTGAAACAGGCGGGACAGGCCGGGCACGATCTTCTCCTTGATATTGATGTGCAGGGAGCGGCGCAGATCATGCAGAAGCTGGATGACGCGGGAACGATTTTCATCCTCCCGCCTGACCGCAGGACCCTGCAATGGCGCTTGAGTAATCGAGGCGAAGATCCGCCAGAGGTCATCCGTCGCCGATTGGAGACGGCCCGGCGGGAGATCGAGCAGTACGACAAATATAACTACATTCTGGTTAACGACAAGCTGGAAAAATCGGTGGAGAACCTGCGAGCCATCGTTCTGGCGGAGAGATTAAAGCGTGCCGGGCAGCCTCTGTCGATGGAAGAGAAAAAGATTACGGAAATGGCGGAATGCTGCCGCCTGGCGAACATGCGCGAGCGGATAAAGCCCATTCTGGATTCTTTCGGTGCGCAGGGAGCTTCAGGGAATTCATGATTTCGCGGTATGATAGGGGACACGCTGCACAGGGCGTCGAGGCAGCAACACAAAGGGCGGCCGAACAAGTTTCGGCTTGCATTCACAGAAACGATTCACGAGTGCTCGGGTGCGAATCGAGCTTCGAAAATCAAGGGAGAATCCCTATGAAGTTGATGGACGGCTTCGATAGCAACTACCGTTACATCCTGGTGGCGGCCCGTCGCGCGCGCCAGTTGCAGTCCGGCGCACCGCCGGTCGTGGACACCAATTCCCGGAAGCCTTGCCGCATCGCACAGGACGAGATTCGGGCGGGCAAGGTGAAGTGGGAGATCCCAGAAACCCGCAGCGCAGCCGAGCAAGCGAGCGAAACGCTCGACAAGGCGCTGGGGCAGGACTAGGAATTGTTGATTTCCTGAGTTCTGATTGCCAGTTTGCAAACTGCAAAATTCCCCCAGCAGTCTTGAACCGGCAATCTCAAATCAGCAATCTAAAACTGTATGAAAGTCGCACTGGGCGTGACCGGTGGGATTGCGGCCTACAAGGCGGCGGAGATTGTTCGCCTCCTGCAGGATCGCGGCATTCGCGTGCAGGTCATCATGACTCGCGCGGCCCAGGAGTTCGTTCGCCCACTGACCTTTGCGGCGCTCTCTGGAGAAAAAGTCATCACCGGGATGTTCTCGCCTGATGAATCGCAACAAGCGAACATCGATTCGGCGATCGAGCACATCGCGGTCGCGCAGTCGATTGATGCGCTCGTGGTTGCGCCAGCCACGGCCGATGTTCTCGCACACTTTGCGCAAGGCATCGCCAGCGATTTCCTAACTACTCTGTATCTCGCGACCACTGCGCCCGTGGTGGTCGCCCCGGCGATGAACGTGAACATGTGGAACCATGCGGCGACCCAGGCCAATCTTGAGATCCTCCGTGGCCGGGGAGTGAAGATCGTCGAGCCGAACTCTGGATATCTTGCCTGCGGCATGGTGGGGCAAGGGCGGCTTGCCGAAAACGAAGCCATCATTGCAGCTGTGCTCGAAGCGCTCGGCACGGCGCAGGATTTTGCCGGCGAGACCGTGCTGATCACGGCAGGTCCCACGCGGGAGAAGATTGACCCGGTACGGTATTTGACGAACAGATCGAGCGGGCGCATGGGCTACGCGCTGGCGGAAGCCGCGCTCCGTCGCGGCGCGCGCGTACTCTTGGTCTGCGGACCAACGAGCTTAACTCCGCCCGGGGCGGCCGAGGTCACGCGAGTGGAATCGGCAGAAGAGATGCGCAATGCGGTGCTCTCGCTTCTGCCGCAATCGACGATAGTGATCAAGGCTGCGGCCGTTGCCGACTACCGTCCTAAAACAACCGCCGAGCACAAGATCAAACGCAAGGGTCCGCTTTCCTTAGATCTGGAGCCGACGACTGACATCGCGAAAGAGATTGGATCCCGCAAGCAAGCGCAGCTCGTTATCGGTTTCGCAGCGGAAACTCAGAATGTCCTGGAAAACGCGCGCCAGAAACTCACCGCCAAGAATCTGGATGCCATCGTTGTGAATGACGTGTCACGGGAGGGCGTCGGGTTCGATGCCGATCGCAATGCAGTTACCATCATCAGTCAAGATGAAGTGATCGACGTTCCCGAGACAACGAAGTTGGAAGTTGCGAAACGCGTTCTGGACTTTGTCGTGAAACTTCGACAACAACGGAAATCTGAAGTCCCCAGCTAACACTTTTATTAGACCGCGGTCCGTTCCTTCGAACCGATATAATTCCTCATGCATGCCACTTGTTCTTGATCCTGAGCTGCGCCGGGCGTTGGCGAATCGCTTGCGCTTTTACCACGAGCTGGGCGTCTACGATTTCTATCGTCGCGGCCAGCCCGACGCGGCAGACATCGTTAGCCAGGATTCGACGAGCGCTCCACCATTCCAGCCAGAACTGCGAGAAAAAATGCCTCACCGGAGATCAGCAGTCGCGTCCGCGGCTGGAGAAGAAAGCATTTTCGAAACTTTGAACTCGAAACCGGAAGCAAAATTCGCCGATCCCATTGCCGCGCTCCAATTGATTCGCGAGGACCTTGGCGACTGCACGCGTTGCAAGCTGCACAAACTCGGGCGCAAGCAGATCGTCTTCGGAGTTGGGAATCCGCGCGCCGAATTGATGTTCGTGGGCGAAGGCCCCGGCGCCGATGAAGATATTCAGGGCGAGCCCTTCGTGGGCCGCGCCGGCCAGCTGCTCAACAACATGATCAAGGCGATGGGCCTACGGCGTGAGGACGTCTATATCGCGAATATCGTCAAATGCCGTCCGCCAGGAAATCGCACGCCGGAGCGCGATGAGTGCGAGACATGCTCGCCCTTTCTGATGCGCCAGATTGCCGCGATCAAGCCGAAGGCAATTGTTGCGCTCGGGGCGGTAGCGGCGAAGAATTTGCTGGCCATTAATGCGCCCATGTCTGAGTTGCGAGGGCGTTGGTACGATTTCCACCCAGCCGGCGTGGCACATGATCCCTCCTGGCCAGGTGCGCGGCTGGCGGTCACATATCATCCGGCATTTCTGCTGCGCGATCCGCGCCAGAAGGGCGAGGCCTGGAAAGACCTACAGATGGTGATGAAGTTCCTCGGGCTCTCGGTCGCAGACAAAGCACCATAAACTTCGCGATGAACGGGCAAGTCTCTTAGAGGTTGGCCGCGCTTGGGCGGCACAGATTCAGATCGCCCCGCATTACCGAATGCGCCTTTCCTCAGCGCGCTGATTTATCCTTCCTATCGATGCCTGCGTTCTGCGACGTTGCTGTGGCCGTGCCGCTCGATATGTCTTTCACTTATGCCATTCCAGATGGAATGGAACCGGGGGTTGGCGCGCGGGTGCTCGTCCCGTTCCGGCAGCAGCGCATGTCAGGCATCGTCACGAACCTGCACGATCGTCCACCAGAAGTCGCGACGAAGCAGATCATTGAGGTCCTCGACCCTGCGCCGGTTCTCGACACTCAGCTTCTTAGGCTCGGCCGCTGGATCGCCGACTACTATCTCGCCCCGATCGGTGAGGTTTTTCGCACGATGCTGCCGCTCAGTGCCGAGTTCAAGCGCGCAGTTGCGTATCGCATTACGGAAGAAGGCCAGATGGCGCTGCATCTGGCGGGGATGTCGGGGTCGTCCGCACGTTCTCGACGCACTCCGGAGAAACAGGCCACCGAGTTCCGAGTGCTCGACTATCTGATGAATCGAGAGGCGGCGGGAGATGATGCTAATGTTCGCGAGCAAACTTTGCGCGCCGCGACTCGTGCTTCGAAGGCGCTTCTGACCGGGATGGTGCGCAAGAAGTGGCTCGTCACCGAAGACCTTTCGGCCGCGCGGGATGCCACTCCGTTGACCAAGATTGCCATGCTTAAATCGGCAGAGGGCAAGCTGAACGACAATCAGCGGAAGATCATCGAAACCCTTGCCGCTTCAGGTGGAAGAGTTCCAGTCGAAACTCTGCACGCGCTCGAAATCCCGCGGACAACGCTGGGCACGCTCGTGAGGCGTGGGATGGTGGAGATCGTCGAAGAACCCACCCGGTTCGCTGTCTCGCGCAGTAAGCCGCGGCCGTCGCCGTTTGATTTCGGCTTCAATGCTGCGCAGGAAACTGCGCTCGATCGACTGCGCGCCGGCGTCGAAGCACACAAATTCTCAGGCATTCTCTTGCACGGTGTAACCGGCTCGGGAAAAACTGCCGTGTATCTCGCGGCCATGCGTTCGGTGCTCGAAGCGGGCCGCTCAGCCATTCTGCTTGTTCCTGAAATCGGGCTCACGCCGGCGGTCGCGGCCGATTTGCATCAGATCTTCGGTGACGAAGTTGCGATCCTGCACTCGGCATTGACCGATCAACAGCGGGCGGCCCAATGGCATCGCATCAAAAATGGCGACGCGCGGATGGTTGTTGGCACGCGTTCGGCCGTGTTCGCGCCAGTCGCCGACCTGGCATTGATCATCGTGGACGAAGAGCATGATTCCTCTTACAAGCAGGAGGAAACTCCTCGGTATCATGCGCGCGACGTGGCCGTGATGCGCGCCAAGATGGCGAATGCGGTGGTCGCGCTGGGATCGGCGACGCCTTCGCTCGAATCGTATTTCAACGCCACGAAAAACAAATATGCGCTGATCGAGTTGCCCGATCGTGTGGAGCAGCGGCCATTGCCCGAAGTCGAAATCGTCGACATGCGTCTCGAATTTCAGGAGACGGGGCACGAACAGGTGATCTCGCGCAAGTTGGCGGCTGAAATCAAAGAACGGCTGGAAAGACAAGAGCAGGTGATGGTGCTGTTGAACCGCCGCGGATATTCGCCCGTCGTCCTCTGCCGCACCTGCGGCAAAACGCTGGAGTGTAAGAACTGTGCCATCGCGCTCACCCATCACAAACGCGAGCACAAAATGATCTGCCACTACTGTGGATACATTGCACAAGTTCCAAAATCCTGCGTGCATTGCGGGAGTGAGTATGTCTATTTTCTCGGTACCGGATCGGAGAAGCTCGAGGAACTACTGCATTCGATGTTTCCACAGGCGCGCATCGCACGCCTGGATCGCGACACGGTCCGCGGCCACGAGGACTTCGAGCGGACTCTGAACGCACTCAATGAAGGCGAACTCGACATGGTCGTCGGAACACAGATGATCGCCAAAGGTCACGACATCCATGGCGTTACGCTAGTCGGCGTAGTCGGCGCCGACGTAGCCTTGGGACTTCCCGATTTCCGCGCCGCCGAGCGCACATTTCAACTGCTGACTCAGGTTGCCGGTCGCGCTGGCCGGGGACAAACTCCCGGTAGAGTCATCCTGCAAACTTATTTTCAGGACCACTATGCCGTGCAGTATGCGGCGCGCCACGATTTCTTCGGCTTCTACGAAAAGGAACTGCGGTTCCGCAGCTGGATGCACTATCCGCCGTACTCTGCCCTCGCCAATGTGTTAATACGGAGCGATAAGCTCGACGATGCGTTGAAGTGGTCCGGACAGCTTGGAAGATACTTCGACAGCACAAAGCATGAGGGCGTGCGCGTGCTGGGGCCAGCTGCAGCCCCAATCCCGCGCTTGAAACGGGATTACCGATACCACTTCGTCCTGAAATCTCCCAGTCGCGAAAAATTGAACACCACGTTGCGCGCGATGCTGGCCTACGCGACGCAGCAAAAGATCCCACGCACGAATGTCATCGTTGACGTCGACGCACTGTGGCTGATGTAAGGCATAAATTACGAGCTACGTTCCCGATCGGTGCCGCAGCAAATCGAGAAGGCTGTTCCACAGCGTGTTCCACAGCGACCAATGCCCTATCGGCGCAGGGCTAAAAGTCAACACGAGCATTAGGAAAGCAAAGATAGCCAGCCACTCTCTGTTCCCAGAAACACGCGGCCAGTCGGCTACCTGCGGATGTCGGAAGGTGCTCACTTGCAGCAAAACTGCCCACAGCAACCATCCCGGCCAAAGAAAAAGGCCCATAGGCAGCAGCGCAAGAATAGTCAGCCGTGATATGAATTTGTGGGCGCGGGGCACGATGGAAAACACGATGTGTCCGCCGTCCAGTTGACCTCCGGGCAGCAAGTTCAGTGCGGTGGCGAACATTCCCACCCAAGCTGCAATTGCCGTGGGATGCAACATCACATGGCTCAGCGGCAGAGCGCTAACGCTTCCGGGCCTGGAAAGCGCGAACCCACGGTGAATGAGCCGGAAGATCAGTGGATATCCCAGATCGAAGTCACCGTAGAGAAAACCGAAAGGGGCGGGTTTGGACAGCCCTAGCGAAATCACGAGCACAACCAACGAAACTACGAACCCGGCAATGGGTCCGGCAATGCCGATATCGAATAGTGCCGTGCGCGATCGAATGGGAGAACGAATGCGAATGAATGCTCCTAGCGTGCCGAACAAAGTTGGAGCTGGAATGAAGAATGGCAGCGTGGCCCAGACCCCGTAACGTTTGCAATACAGGTAGTGGCCCATTTCGTGCGCCAGCAGAATCAACATCAAAGTTGCGGCGAAAGGAATTCCCAGAAGCAGGCGCGCCGGATGAGAGAAGGCCCAGCCGACAGGAAACAAAGAAACCGAATCGTCATTTAAAGCAAAAACCGGCAGGTTGTTCAGAAAGTTGAACTGCATCCGCGCCCCAACCACCAATGTCGTGAAGCAAGTCAGCAGCAAGAGAAGCGCATGCAGCGCGTATCGTTGTTTGGGCTCGGCCCGCCAAACGGGAATCGGCTGGGAGTATTCGGGGGTGGACGTGAGAAGTGGGGGCGTAGGATCGGCCATGCAGTTTGACGGCGTGAGCTTCAGTAAGAGCCTGCTTTGATCCTACTACGATTCGAAGCTACTTCGGGAGAAGGGCACGTCATCTGCCCAGAGTCATGCATTGCAAAGCACCTGATGTGGAACCGCCGAACTACGCAGGCTGCCACAATTCGATGGGATTTCCCTCCGGGTCATGCAGACGAGCAAATCGTCCAACGTTCGGATAAGACTCCGGGTCTTTGACCTCAATCCCCGCCGCGCGAAGCTGGGTTACCATTTTGTCGAGGTCATGCACGCGAAAGTTCACCATCCAGACCTTGTTAGGGTCCCCGAAATACTTAGTCGTTTCTGGAAAGGGACTGAATACGGTCGGTCCGGCCTCCTGCTGCCAAACGGTTCCGCCCTCGCTCGTTGGTTCGAGTGCGATACCAAGGTGTTGCAGGTACCACTGCCCCAACGCTTTGGGATCATGAGCCCGGAAGAACAACCCTCCGATTCCGGCTACTTTTTCCATTTCCGTTCCTCCCGATTCATGTTTAGCGGCTGTGTTCGCAGGCAGAGCAGAATTCGCGGGCTGTGCGGGGCTCTGCGCCGCCGTTCCTAATTCATACTGAGGCAGAATGAAGCTGGCTCCGAAAACACAGGACAAGAATTGAAGTATTTGGCGCCGTTGAAGGCTCATTCCATCCTCCTGCGCGGGCTCTGTGTGATTTTGCGATCATGAAAGTTTGAGCTTGTTTAAACAGCTGGCGGGGACGTAGGTTCCCAAACCTCTATTTCCACAGATAGTAGAAGCCGACTTCCTGTTCCATCAGCTTTTCGCGGGTGGGAATGTATTGGGAAATGTCTCCTGTCATCAGGTCGAGAAGCGTGCGGCGGTCTTTCTCGGGACGTACCAATGTAGGCTCGCCCTTGATGCCGACCGATTTTGCGGTGTCGGCGACGACCGCCTCGAAGTCGCCCAGGCTATCGATGAGTTTCATAGAAGCGGCTTGTTCGCCGGTCCAGACCTTGCCGTTGGCAATCGATTTCACGTCTTCGAATTTCATCTTGCGCCCGTCGGCGACAGCCTTGATGAACTGACCGAACATGTTATCGATCAACGACTGCATGTAGGCCTGCTCTGCCGGCGTAAGGTCGCGGGTGGGATTGCCGGTGTCTTTGAATTCTCCGGTCTTCAGGACTACATCTTTCAGCTTGGCCCACTTCAGCAGATCGCCGTAGTTTACCCATTGCGCGATGACGCCAATCGAACCGACGATGCTGCCGCGGTTGGCGAAAATCTTGTCGGATCCAGACGCGACATAATAGGCGCCGCTGGCTCCCACAGTCTCAATTGAAACTACAATCCGTTTCTTTTTTTCTTCACGAACGCGCTTCACTTCCCGATAAATCTCTTCCGAAGCGGCCACGCCTCCGCCGGGAGAATTGACGTGAAGAATAATGGCCTTCATGGAAGAATCGTCACCAAACTTCTTGAGCTGACCGACAACCGGCTGCGGCGAAAGAATAACCCCGTCCAGATCGATCACGCCGATGCGATCGCCGAACCCCCCGAAGCCGCCCGCCTCGCTGGTTCCCGCGTGCAGGGTCAGATAGACAAGCGAGAAGACAGCCAACACGAAGAGGAAGAAAGCCCCTCCCCCAATAAGGATCCACAGCAAAGTGCGGGAGCGTCGTTCCGACATGGGGAGAGTTTAGCATTCGGATGGCGGAAGGGCGAGTTCAACGCTGGTTTCGCTGGTTTCGTTCTCAAGGCACGATCATCGGCAGAGCGCGTGGTTGAATGTCAATCTCAGCCGGGGTTCGGCAGACATATTCGCCGTCGGCATAAATGTCTATTGGATGCTCCGATTCAACACGCACCCGTGCAGCGTTGAAGTATTCCACCTCGCGGATTTTCAAGTGCCGGCCGAAGTAAACCGTCGGAAACATGCAGAACAGTTTGAACGGATCGACTCCGCCGACCACGCATACGTCGAGCAGGCCATCGTCCATCACAGCGCGCGGAGCGATTTTCATGCCTCCGCCATAAAAAGGAGCATTGGCGAACGCCGCCAGCATCGTGGGCTGGTCACTGCGCAGCGTCCACGCGCCGTGTGCATCCTCCTCGCGGAAAATTCTTATCGGCAATGGAGCGAAGCGAAAAATCGTGGGAAGAAGACTCAGCGCGTAGCCGCCGTTTCCGCGGAGCCATCGCGGCAATTGGTTCGCACGACGAGCGACCTCGCTATCGAGACCCACACCCGCGACACAGCAGAAATGGCGGGGAGCAACCTCATGGTCGGGTTCCAGCCGACTGGCATCTGTGTGCAGTGGAGTAATCAGTCCAAGATCGATGGTCCGAACATTTTCGCTTCCCTGGCGAAATCTTTGCCAGGCAGCCAGCGAGTCGCCTGTGCGGTTGATTCCGAGCGCCGTCGCGAAATCATTGCCACTGCCCGCTGGAATAACCAGCACAGGGCGCCCCTGCCTGACTAACTGGCCGAGATGCCGGTGCACGGTACCATCTCCGCCAAATAGAAGAATCGCGTCAACGTAATCGCTGCTCGCCGGCACGCCCAGGCGCCACTCGACAGCTTTGTCATCCTCAAATGGTTTGAGGTGTTTTAAAGAACATCCGAGGCCGAGAATGGCAGCCACGCGCATGTGCGCCTGAGATTAGCAGAGACTTGCAGGTTTGCAACATCCGGGCACGACGCCGTGCGTTTCTGCGAACGGCACGAGCAATGGGATTGTATGGGCGGTGGAGAACACGTCTCCCGCCGTGCTGCACGCCTACGACGCTGCATCGCTGAACGAACTCTACAACAGCAATCAGGCCAGCGGCGGCCGGGATCAATTCGGCAACGGGAACAAATTCATTACACCGACGATTGTGAACGGGAAGGTGTTCGTGGGCACTCCGACTGGCGTGGCGGAGTTCGGACTGGTGCAGTAAGGTGACTGGGTCTGGCATGCTTCGGAAGTAGGCAATAGCCATGTAGGGACAGCCGCCCTCGGCTGTCCGGCGGAGCGAAGCTCCGCCATCGCTTGTGCGGATCTAGCTTCACGCTTGCGCGAAGGGATTCACAAATGCCTTCCTCCATATCCAGGGATAGACATCCCATCTGGCTACCAAACCGGCCCGGACAGGATTCTCGAGTAGATAGCCAATCTTTGCATCCAGGTTCTCCGATGAACGCAGCACATGATCGAAGGACTCTGCCTGCCAGACTCTTCCCTTTCGCCGCAGAGCCTTATTGATCGAATGGGCAGATGCTCCTTTTATCGAATCCATAATCTCGGCGAGTGAAACTACTTCCAGAGCGTCCGCATTCACCAGCGGGGTGAAGATCATATGCACGTGGTCAGGCATCACGACCGCAACCTTCAGATCGAATTTCGTTCCGTTGTCATGAAGGCAGCAGTTCAGGACTGTGGAGCGGATATGCCCAGGAATTCTCCATCGATGCTCGGTGCAAAAGGTAACAAAATGAGGCTTGTCGTCGACTTGAAGATGCGGAAGCTTCCGCCGATAAAAAGCTTATGGCATATGCACGATACATGTGGGGACAGCCGCCCTCGGCTGTCCGGCGGAGCGAAGCTCCGCTGGGTTTTGATTCTAGGTCGTCGGAAGCTTTTCGATTAGAGGTGCTAGTTGATATTTTTGCAGCGTGAATTCAGATTGGGAATTCCGATGAGCTAGGCGAGCTAACGCTCGTCCGGACAGCCGAGGGCGGCTGTCCCTACATGGTCATTGCCAGAGTCTCGTTTGATCTTAGCGGGAGATTGTTTTTGTAACGATTCCTGGGCGTACCCTCTTAATCGTGCGCCCAACCTGCAACGTAGGCTTGGTCGAAATATCAACAATCATCGTCGGATCGGTAACGGGCAACCCACTCACCCGCACCGCGCCTTGCTTCACCATCCGGCCCGCCTCAGTTACAGAACTCACTAGCCCCGCGCGCGCCAGCAGTTTGTCAATTCGGAGCCGGTTTTCGGGGGCCTCGATTGCGGCCTCCTCTACGCTCTCTGGCACCTCATCCTTCTGGAACTGTTTGGCCCAATCGTCGTTCGCTTTCGTTGCCGCCTCCGCCGAATGAAAGTCCCTGACGATCATTCGCGCCAATTTCTTTTTCAGCATCATCGGATTCTCTTTGCCATTTATCACCTCGCCCTGCATCGCGCGAATCTCGATCATGCCCACATCCGTTAGCAGCTCATAGTACGTCCACATTTTGTCGTCCGATATAGCCATTACTTTGCCGTACATCTCCAAGGGCGATTCGTAAATGCCAATCGCATTGTCGAGCGACTTCGACATCTTGTCTTTCCCCTGCCGCCAGCCTTCGAGAATGGGCGTCGTCAGCACCACCTGCGATTCCTGACCATAGGCGCGCTGCAGTTCGCGGCCAACCAGCAGATTAAATTTCTGGTCGGTGCCGCCGAGTTCCACATCGGCTTCGAGCGCGACCGAGTCATAGCCTTGCACCAGTGGGTAGAGCAGCTCGTGCATCGAGATCGGCTTTTCTTCCAGGAAGCGTTTGTGAAAGTCCTCGCGTTCGAGCATTTGCGAGACCGTGTACTTAGCCAGAAGCCGCACGAAATCGTCCGATGTGAACGCGCCCATCCAGCGGCGATTGAAGTCGATGACTGTCTTCTTCGGATCGAGGATCTTGAACACCTGTGCCTTGTAGGTTTCGGCATTCTGCTCGATCTGTTCGCGCGTCAGCGGCGGCCGCGTGACGGAGCGGCCCGTGGGATCTCCGATCATGCCGGTGAAGTCGCCGATCATGAAGATGGCAGTGTGGCCGAGGTCCTGAAAGTGTTTCAGCTTGCGCAGCACAACGGTGTGGCCCAGATGAAGATCGGGTGCGGTGGGGTCCATGCCGAGTTTGACGCGCAATGGCTTGCCAGTGGCGCGGGACTTTTCGAGCTTGGCGCGCAGGTCGGCCTCGCGGATGATCTCCGCCGCGCCTTTTTTCAAATATGTCAGTTGTTCGTCGACAGGTGCGAAGTTGGACATGTGCCCTAGCATTATTACAGATCAGTGGGGGCGAATTGGGCCGAGTGTGGAACTGAAGGATTGACGGAGATTTCGAATTCGCCCATGCAAGGCAAGGTCAAGATTGCGATTCTGTCGCGTGGTTCGCAAGTGCGCGAGTGCAGTTTGCAAAAGGTGGGCGCGAATGTTCGGAAGCGCATTGGCGCCTAGCGGCAAATGTTCCTCCGGATCGTTCTTCAGATCGTAGAGATCGTCTTTCTTTTCGCCGAACCGAAGAACCAGCTTGTACTGTCGGTCTCGAACAGTCATCAAGCGCGGCCGCAATCGCTCCTTTACATGAAATGGATTGTTGCATCCGTCCGCACATTCGCTGATCACCGGGTCGTCGGGCAGTTCGCCTGACAGGATGTGCTTCTGATAACTCCGCCCTTGGAATGTCTGCGGAACGGGCACGTCCATCAAACCAAGTAACGTGGGAGCCAGATGCAGTAAACTGAACGGCCCATCCAGTACCCGCGCGCCAGAAGCTTCGGGGAGGCGCAGCAGCAGCGGCACATGAATCAATTGTTCCGGCAAATGATTGGGCGAGTGGTAACGTGCTCCGTGCTCCAGAAACTCCTCTCCGTGATCGGCGGTGACCGCCAACACCGTGTTCTCCCAACGCTGAAAATGTCGCAGGGCCTGGATCAGCCGAGCGATCTGTTTGTCCGCCCAATACACGCCGGCGTCATAAAGTGAAAGAACTTCGTCACGATATCCCTGCAAACGACGCGGACTGACATCGCCTCGATTCCAAAAGAAATTTAGAAAGCGAGCACGGCGGGCAGTAATTTGAGATGCGCCAACCGCCGCTAGCGCCTCTTCAGGAGGAAAGTAGGGATGATGTGGATCCATTAAATGCAACCACAGGAAGAACGGCTCGTCGCCCAGACTGCTGAGCCACGAGCGGGCCTGGTCGACAACGACGTCGGCCGCGGGATAGCGGCGAAGCTGGTCCATGGAAGCGTTCTCGCGTGACGCTCGCCATTGGCAGTACCAGAAATAAAGTTCATCGTAAGCGGACGCGGTAAACGCCGTCCCGCGTGAAGCGGCTTGAATTCGTCGATTCAGGGGCGATGCGCCATTGGCCGCAGCGGGTGAAAACTGAGGCTCCTGTGGCTCGACCGCGTCAAGAAAATCGCGAAATGTGTCAAATCCCTGGTCGTAGCCGAAGCGCGCGCTGAGATAGGGGTTGCCCGCGAGCATGGCGGCCGTGGAGTAGCCCGAGTCTCGCAAGGCAGTTGCAATCGTCGGTTCCTTTGGAGCAATGCCCAGAACATCGCGCCCCAAGCTCAGCGGATAGCGCGAGGCAAGAGTTGCCGGAAAAGAAAAATAGGTCGGGGCACCGGCAACGATCGCATTTGAAAAGACGATGCTTTCCTTCGCTAATGAATCGAGAACCGGCGTTACGGGCCGGGAGTATCCGAGGAAACCGACGTGATCGGCGCGCAGACAATCGACAGTCACGAGTACAACCGAGAGCTTCTTCATCTATGGGAGGGACACCAGCTAGGGCGATTTTCGATGATTAACAGCTTCCCGTGCCAACGCTCAAATGTAGCCGAGTTCCTTCAGCCGTTGCTCGACAATTTTCTCTTCCGCCTGATCGAGCTTAATGGCATCGTCTTTGACGATTTCCTGGAGCAGGAAGGTGAGCAGGGCTTCAAGATTCTGGAAGCTTCCCGCCATCCATTTTTCTGCTTCCGCGCACACTTCCTCGGGCAGAGTAACAGTTCTGTTCTGGCTCATGAAACGCTGACTCCCAATTTTTGCATGCCGCTCCGAAACTGAACCCAGGCGCCGCGGGCCATCAAGCGATCTTCGGAATCAAGTCCAAACCATACCGTTAGAGCACCGAACAGAACATAGGAGCCAATGAGTGCCAGTCCGAGACCAAGCCATGCATGCGCAAAAGAATTCAAGAAATGCCGGAATAAGAAAATGCCTGTCAGCATGCCGGCAGTCGGAAGAATCAAAGCGCTATAGCTGCGATTGTAGGGAGAAATGTGGAGCGCACGGCGCACTTCCCAGAGATTCCACACGTTGCCGGCCACGTTGACGCAGGCTGCGGCCATCGCAGCCCCCACAATTCCATAAGCCGGAATCAGGAGCACATTCAACGCGATGGAAATCCCCGCCATCGCGAACTGCACGCGGATCAAACGACGCTGGTTCCCCGACATCAGGAGCAAATATCCCACCGAACCGGTGGCACAATTCACAATCTGCCCGACCGCGCCAACCATCAGGACTGTCCATCCGATTTCGAACTCGGGTCCGAAGATGCGCATCAAAGGGCCGGCAAAGACAATCATCACCGAAGCCAATGGCAGTGTCAGGACCACTACCCACTTGGTAAGCGTCTGAAATAGTTTTTGCAATACATCCAGCCGAGATTGTGCGTGCAAGTCCGCGATGACCGGAGCGAAGATCTGGTTCACCGATTGCAGAACGATGGGGATGAAGGCAGAGAGGGTGGAGGCCAGAACATAGATCCCAACCAAGCTCGGCTTGAGATAGAGCCCGAGCATGATTTTGTCGGCTTGGCAAACGACGAAATCGAGCACACCCATCCCGAAGGAGGCCGCAGCGAACGCTTTGATCTCTGGATCCATTGGCGGCATGGCCTGGCGTGCAAAGCGAGCGGCGCGCGGCGTCAGCTTCCGGGCGGCTGCTACTAACAAGATCACCAGAACCATCGCGGTGATGATCTGTGCGGCGAGATATCCCCACATGCCAGTGCGCAATGCCAGCAAAATCACCGTAAGCGCGGCTACCAAAGGACTCCCCACAAAATTTGTGATGACCGTGCGTTTGGCAACGTCTTTGAATCCGCCCAGGACTTGGGCATAGAAAACATTGATCGCTCCCAGAAATGCCAGCAGCGCGAACAGGGGAATAAATTTTTGCAGCCCGGGCGCGTGGTAGAGAACTCGAGCCACAAAGCGTCCGCCGAAGACAAGCCCAAAGGAAAAGATCAGGTTCAGCAAAGCTACAATTCCGATGCTCCGGGTCAGGAAACTACGCAACTCGTCGAATTTTGCGGTTGCGTTGTAGACGGCCACGTAGCGCGCAGCGGTCGAATGCAGCCCCAGAGTTCCCAGTAACTGGGTCAGGCTGACAAGAGTCATACCGAGCGCGTAAAGTCCCAGTAGCTCGGCGCCGAGCACGCGAGCTACGTAGATTTTGACCAGGTATCCCGCCGCCATGGTGAACAACGTGCCGGCGAAAAAAACCAGTGCTTGGCGGGAAATGTGCGCCAGGTTGCGCTTGAACTCGCGCGGCAAAATGTCCGACGTTGCGTCGTCTGTGGCGGGTGCGGTCGCTCCGGGCATCTGCTGAGGAATCGCGTCCATGAAGTTGCAGATCTGGTTGACAGATTTTAGATCACTGCGCCGGCGCAGAGCTGACCACATTCTGCAAAGGTGCAGAAGGAACTGAGTCCTTCACCCAGCTAACCCAAAGGAAGCGCTTTCGCCCCAAACAATAACGGTAGCGGAAACTGGACTTCCGAATTCCTCGCAGTGACGATTCATTTGCGGCCGCGCCGAAGATCCAGGGCAATTTGCCTTCGGCGCGCAGTTGGTCCGCCAAGACCGCAATCGTCTGAGCAAAGTAACCTCGTCCACGCGCCGCTGGTGGAGTAAAGCAGTCAAAGATCATGACCGCATCTTTGTCCGCAGACTCCAGGCGACGGTCCAATTCGTCCATCTCGAAGCCATCAAAATCGGCGACCCAACAAAAATGCAGCGGCATCCCCTCGGCACTCAACAGGGCAAAGCCACGACGCGTTTCCGTGCGAAAGCGGCGAGCGGAGCGCATCAGGAACTTCATGGTGTTGGGGTCGTCAGCATAGTGGATCGCAGCGGCGCCCATTAACTCGGAACTGAGCGGCACCAAGTTGACCGACGAGGCCCGGTCCGCAGGCTGCGGGATCCATTCGAAGAGGTGCACCTGATCGAAGGCAAGCGCGCGGTTCCAGGCAGAGCGAAACAACCATTTCACTGAGGCCCACAGGCTTTGGTTGGGCATTCGCTTTGTCGCCTTAGTAGCAAGGGAAAGCACAAAACGCATCGATCTCTCGACCGCAGGAACCGCCCTCACAACGGCAGCAACACGGTCGCGCAGCGCTGCCCACAAGTGAGCTGAGAAATCTCGGTTCAATACACAGTACAACGTCTCTCGGCTTGAGGTGGCAAACTGGTCCTTATAGTCTTCCGCGCCCAGCCCTAAATCCACGACGTCAATCTCGGGATCGTCGCAAGCGGACTCAACAATTTCTGCGAGGAGGCAGTATCCCGGCGAGAAAGCGGCATAGCGGTGGCAGGTGTCGACGGTCGGCTGATACCAGAACCAGCTTCCGGCAAAGCGGAACCCATAATTCCAGGCCACAGGGTTCTGATCAATCACGAACTGGCTCATCGACATCCCGCCGCAACGCGAGATCTCGCGCGCCAGCTCATGCAGGAAAGCTCGCCGTTCGGCTTGTATCAAGTTGCTGAGGCGCCCGGTCGATAAAAAGCGGGCAACGTGCGTACTGTTGAATTTGCTGAGAGCGGGCTCGATCTGCACCCAATCGGAATCGTGCCGAACGGAGATCTGGCCAAGCTTTCCCAAGGCGCGCAGGTTGCGCCGCAGTCTTTTCTTTTCCGTCAGGGAACGTTTCAATTCGGCCCGTTGCTCGTCCGAACCCAGCACGACCCGCGCGCACAAGTACGCTCGACGCGCGTGGAGATGATATTGAAAGCTGTGGGCGGATCCGCGAATGGCAGCCACGGATGCCGAATCAGAAGCCAAATTCGTAAGAACCAGCTTGGGGATTTTTCGATTCCGCAACTCCGCGAGGACGCCATGAACAAACTCCTGGCGCTTGCCGGGAGCACTCAGAAAATCGCAATAGTCGGCAGTGTTCGCAGTTAGAAAAAACGTTTCGCCGATACCCTCGTTACGCTGGCCGAATGCCGCCACGCCTGCCAGAGAATCTCCGTCATAGCCGAGAAAGAGCAAGGAACACACTGTGCCCGCGTAAGCTCGCTGCACCGCGATAGCCCACTCAAAGGTGTAAAAGACCTGGGGAGACTCAACTTCCTGCGCCAGGCGGTTCCACGCCCGTCGCAGTTCCTCGTCCTCCGGTATCCCATGGAGCAGCAAAATACGCAAGGTTCACGCCACCTCGTCAGAGGCTAGGAGATACATAGTAATACGATCCACCCGCGCTCGAAGCACCTTGCCTGTGGATAGCTTAGGAGTTTGGAAAGGGCCGACGGCGAGGATCGCTGCGCTCGAAATCGCCGTTTTTTTCTCCCGTGACTATACGACGTTGCGATTTCGCCGCAGCCGGCTGCGCAGTGCCTGGTCGATCCCTGAAATGCTGGCCTCGTAAACGGGAAGGGACATTTCCGCGGTCACGTGAATTCGCGGCAGCGCATAACGGCCAGCAATCGCATCTGGACTGCCTCCTACGTTTACGAAAGCACAGTCATACCCCGCTTCCTGAGCCATGCTGTACTCGCGCGTGCCCGTGGAAGATGGGTCGCCGAAGGGATAGGCGAGGGCCCAGACAGGGCGACCCACAACGCGCTCCAAAGCTTCTCGACACTGTGCCAGTTCGGCGCGCGCCAAGTCTGGAGGCTGCTCCCTCAGCACGGGATGGCTTAGCGTATGGGCGCCAATCGTCATGCCAGCCTCTGACAATTTTCTCAGCTCGGGCACGCCCATGAGCTGAAAGCGCTTCCGCAAAGCCGCATTCGCGAAATAACGCTGCCACCAGTCACGGGAAAGGCCGAGTTTCTCTGCCAGGTCATCCATGCGGGTACGCCTCTCGGCAATACCGAACCGCGACAGGGCCTTTACAAGCTTCAACCAGAGAGAACTGCGCTTGAGGCCGTTTCCGGTTGTGATAGCCGTTCCTTGCAGATCAAGCTGCACGCTCCCACTTCGCGCATCCTTGAGCATCAGATAGAGCTCGTCGTACCAATGCATTCGGGTCGGGTCGCTCAACGATGCGCCGGTCACGAAAAACAGAGATCGTACGTTTTCCTCCTGCAGAATGGGAAGCACATCGGTGAAATGGTTCAGCAGTCCGTCGTCGCACGTCAGCACCACCGCGCGCTCCGGCAGACTCCGCTGCTCGCGCAGCCAATCGAGGAACTGTTCGGGAGAGGCCACGGTATAGTGCTTCTTCAGCAGACGCAGTTGGGATCGAAACATATCTGCCGAAAGCAAGGCTCCGTCGAGAAAAGTATCTGGGCTCTCATATCCTTCCGGACGGACTCCGTGATAGGTGACGACGTTTACTGGAAGTATGAACCGGGAGTGGAAATAGCCCACGCTTCCTAGAACCGGATAAACCATGCGCTGGATCAGTTGGGCTGGATTAGTCCACATGTCAGCTATAAATTTACGAAGGCCCCTCATTGCATGACAGTACTTATCGTGGTGCGTGTGCTGAGTCTGAGTTGCACCTAGGTTAACAGGCACTGGAATTTTCTGCCGCTGTCGCTCTTGGGCGTTCACCCAAGTTGAAAAGGTTTGACCGCGCATCAGCGCGTCGTCATGCCGCGATCGTTCTGCCTTGCATCTTTGGCAGCGGCGCCATCTTGAACCCCTCGAGGATCGTGGGTGCCACATCGTACAGGCGCAATCCCTCAAGTTCCACGTTCTGTTTTCGCCCGGCCAGATCTCTGCCTTCGGCCATCAGGAAAATTCCATCCCAATTGTGGTTCGCGCCATCGGGACCGGTATCGTTTTCCCGGGTATGAATATTTCCGCGGCCCACCATGCCACTCGATCGCCAATACAGATCTCCGAAGAAGACGCTAAGATCGGGGGCAATGTTGCGAGTGTCGCGATAAACCTCTTCGGAAAGGTCTACACGCGTGCCGATCGAGTTGCCATCTGCATCGCCGAGCGCTTCCAGTTCCTCTTTCAGTTTTCTGCGCAATGTATCGTACTGCGATTTAGGCACGCCCCCCTGTGGCTCGCGACCTTCAACATTGAGGCAAACACGGCCATAGTATCCGCCCTCACCCCAGGCCTTCGTGCGTGACCAATCCACATCCAGATTCTCAAAGCGAGTGGGCTCTGTCGGATATTTCTGTAGCACCAAATACCCGTTCTGAATCAGCCATTCATTCAGCGCGATGGCGCCATCCATCCGCTTTGCCCCGTGGTCCGAAACGATCAGAATGCGCGTGCTCTTGTCGGCAAATTCGAGCAGCTCCCCGATCAGCATGTCGACGTACTTGTAGTATTCGTGGATCGCTTGGCGAAACGAATTCCCATCCCCTGCGTACAAGACGTGTTGCGGATCCATGTATTGCCAGAAGCCGTGATGAATGCGGTCGGTTCCCATCTCCACCATCATGAAGAAATCCCACGGGCGCGTCTTCAGCAGGTGTTTAGCTACAGTAAAGCGCTTGGTCGTCATCTCATAAATCTGACTAAGTAGCCACTGCTTCTTGTCGGTGCGAAACCCCTTCACGTCGACCATGTAGTCGCCGATCAGGCGTTGCAGTTCCCCCCGCAATTCGTGAGGATAGGTGTACTGGCTCTGCGGCCCCGGCGTTAGAAAACAGCTGACCAGAGAGCCGCGCAGTGGTTTCACCGGATACGTCGGCGGCACGCCGATAATGATCGACTCTTTGCTTGCCCGGCTCAACAGGTCCCACACGGTCTGTTCGTGGATGCTCGCCGAGTTGGCGACTGCCAGCTTGTCGTAGCCGTACTCGCTGCGATTCCGAAAACCGTAGATTCCCAACTCACCTGGATCGCGGCTGGTCATCATGCACATCCAGGCAGGAACGGTGATCGGCGGAGTTACGCTACGCAGCTTTCCGTGAACGCCGGCTTCGAAGACTCGCTTTATGTTGGGCAGATCGGCCAGCCATGGCCCGAAGACCAGCTCTGGGTCGGCGCAGTCCAGTCCAATCACCATCACCTTCCGCTTCGGCGACGAGCGAAACAGCAAGTAGGTCTCACTTTCCGGCTGGAAGTAGAGTGTTGCGGGCTAGTATAGCGGAGAATTTTCGAATCCGCTGTCCGCATCCCAGGCCAAAGTCCCTCACTGCGGCATAGATAGATCGGGTTCCCCAGAAAATTTCATCCAAGATTTGTGTTTAAGCAATGTTAGAATGGCGGCGAACTTTTTCCAGCCCAAAATGCAAAAGAGATTCCTGCGCGACGATCCAGCCTTCTCGACCCAGGTTTCGGTTGCACATGTGTACCCCTGTGCACGCAGAGTCAATCAGTGTTGTTAAGGCGATTCAGGAGCAGGCATGGATTCGGGACCTCTGGTACAGGCAAACAATTCCATCGTTCGTGAGATGCAACCGCTCGGTTTTGATCTGAATCGCCCCATTCAACGCATTTATCCCGATCTCCCGCCGCAGGAATCTACGCTGGGCGAATACGTTCGGGTCCTGATCAAGCGCATTTGGGTAGTTGTGATTTGCCTGGTTGTCATCTTTTCAATCGTGGCCATTGCCAGCCTGAAGATGACGCCGGTTTATGAAGCCGGCGGTAGCATTGCCATCAACAAGCCGGATTCGACGCTGAATTTCAAGGACTCCGCTGCTTTCAGCATCGATTATTACGACCCCACCGAGATGGATACGGAGGTCAAAATCCTGCAGAGCGATCTGCTGGCGCTCCAGGTCATCCGAGAGCTGAACCTGGATCGTCGTTCCGACTTCGGAGCAGGAGCCACTCCCAGCCTGCAATCTTCTCTCGATCTTGCGCCCGATCCGCTGCAGGTAGATTCCGCCCGTGCTTCGGCTGCGCTCGCCGGTTTCAAAGGCAACCTGCGTGTCGCTCTCGCTCCCAATTCCCGGATCATCGAAATTCACTTTCGCAGCGCCGACAAGCAGATGGCTGCCAATGTCGTGAACACGCTGATGCAGACTTATGTGGAAAACAATTTCAAGGCCCGCTTTGAATCCACCATGCAGGCTTCCGACTGGTTGTCGAAGCAGTTGGTCGACCTGCAGATGAAGGTTGAGACCTCCCAGGAAAAACTGGTGCGCTACCAGAAGGAACACGAAATTCTGGGCATCGACGAGAAACAGAACATCATCACGGCCAAGCTCGACGAACTGAACAAGCAATTGACCTCGGCGGAATCCGAACGCATGGATAAGGAGGCTTTTTACCGCCTGGTCGAATCCGGAGACGCCGACGCCATCGCCACCAGCGCTACCAGTTCTGATATGGGCAGTTCCGGATCGCAGTCCGCTTCTGCGCTACTTGACAACCTCCGCGGCAAGCAAGCCGACCTGAAAATTCAGGCCGCGGAACTGAGCACGCAATTCGGTCCCTCCTACCCCAAGCTGCTGCAAATTAACAATCAGTTGAAAGAAATCGACGCGCAGCTTCAACTCGAGTTGAAAAAAATTCTTAACAAGGTCCGCGGCCAGTACATGACCGCCTTGCAGCGCGAAAACATGCTGCACGATGCGCTGGAAAAGCAGAAGCAGCAGGCCAATAAGCTCAACGAAAGCGCGATCGAGTATAGCCTGCTCAAGCGCGATGTCGAAACGAACCGTCAGCTCTATGAAGGCTTGCTGGAGAAGTTGAAGGAAGCTGGCGTTTCCGCCGGGTTAAAGTCGAACAACTTTCGCATCGTCGACAGCGCTCGGCTTCCCTCGGCGCCGGTCGAGCCCAACATTCCACGCAACCTGGGGTTCGCTTTCGTGCTTGGTTTGACATCCGGTGTTGGACTCGCCTTCCTGCTCGAAGGCATCGACAATACCGTACGAACGACGGAACAGGCTCAGATGATCTCCGGCCTGCCTCCGCTGGGAATGATTCCTCTCGGATCGAAAAACACCCGCGAAGGGCCGAATGGAAAGCGGCTCGCGCTGGCATCGTCGAACGAAGCGGTTGAATTGATCACTCAGGTTCGTCCCCAATCGCAGATGGCGGAATCCTATCGTGCGCTGCGGACGTCGCTTCTGCTCTCCAGCCTGGGAGCGCCCCCCAAGATCATCATGGTGACCAGTGCCCTGCCCCAGGAGGGCAAGAGCACGACTAGCATCAATACCGCCACCGTGCTCGCCCAGAAAGGCGTAAACGTGCTTTTGATCGATGCCGACCTGCGCCGCCCCAGCATCCACAAAACTCTCGGCATGGGCCCGCGCAGCGGACTGAGCAACGTGCTCACCGGCAGCACCACCCTGGAGCAGGCAATCATGCGGCCGCCGTTGTTGCCGAACCTGCAGGTTTTGCCCGCGGGAACGCCTCCGCCGAATCCGGCAGAGCTGCTGGCTTCTTCCAATATGCGCGATTTGCTGGACGAATTGCGACAGAAATACGATCACATCGTGATCGACACTCCGCCCACCCTCTCGGTGACCGATGCCGTTGTGCTTTCGCCGCGCGCCGACGCCATCGTGCTTGTGATCCGCTCCGGTCATACGACGAAACAGGCGCTGCGCCGCTCGCGCGACATTCTGATGCAAGTCAATGCCAAAGTTTCCGGTGTGCTACTGAATGCGGTCGACCTCAGTTCGCCCGACTATTACTACTATTACGAATATCAGGGGAAGTATGCGCGGTATTATCGCGATGAAGATGGCTCGGATGATGGCGGCGACTGGGAAGAAGAATCAAGCGCTACGCCCAACAGCGCCTGAGGGACGTCTGAACTTGCGTCAACTCGGGCGCGACTATTCTTGACATGCAATTTGCCCTGAACTCCACGGCTCGCAAGGCGTTGGTCTTATCCATAGTGCTCCTGTTGTCGGCTGCCTATCTCACGATTACGGGCCGGCGCTTCCTGGCGGCATTCTATGGCGAGCGCGTCGAAGTTTCGAGCTTGCAGCGGGCCACGAGCCTGGATCCCACCAATGCTGAATTCCGCAATCACCTGGGCCGGTATCAGGAGCTCGTCGCGCGCGACCCTGGGAGCGCTATCGCCCCCTTTCGCGCTGCGGTCGCAGTGAATCCGCACTCCGCACGCTATTGGTTCGATCTGGCGAGTGCGTATCAGATTCTTGGGGACACCCCGAACCAGACGGCCGCCCTAGAGCGCGCCATCGAAGCTGACCCGACCACTCCTGACGTTGCCTGGGAAGCGGCCAACCTCTACCTGGTCCAGGGAGAAAATCAAAAAGCCCTGCGCGAATTTCGTGTCGTGCTCAGCAACGATCCTTATCTGGCTGGCGCAGCCATTCAATTTTGCTGGCGCATCAACCCTGATGTCGATGCTCTGCTGCACGACGTCATCCCGCCGCGTGCCGACGCCTACATCGCCTTTCTCAGCCTCTTGATGAACAAGGAAGAAACGGCCGGGACGGCGAAGGTCTGGACTGCTCTGATGCAGACGTCCGATAAATTTGAACTGCGCCTCGCTCTCGACTATTTCCGCTATCTCATCCTTCACCAGGACGTCGATCAAGCGCAGCTTGTCTGGAGACAGGCCGCACATCGCTTTGCCTTGGATTCGTACATCCCCAACTCTGCCAACCTGATTGTCAACGGGAACTTCAGCCTTGACGTTCTCAATGGCGGGCAGGATTGGCAGTATCAGAAACAACCGAGCGTGGAACTCACGCTCGACCCGAGCGATTTCCACGGCGGGCGCCGTTCGCTCCTGATCACCTTCGATGGTCCCGCGGTCGCGGATGCGGGCGTGTTGCAGTTTGTCCCCGTCCAGCCCGACACCACCTATGAATTCTCGGCATACTACAAGATCGGCGAACTTGAAGGCGCGGGTGCTCCGCATTTCACGCTACAAGACGCCTACGACAAGACCATTTATTACGATAGCGACGAATTGAAAGAAGCTGGGTTCTGGAAGTCTGTAAATGGGGAACTCACCACCGGTCCCGATTGCCGTCTGCTGATTCTGCACATCCGCAGACTTCCGGAGGGCAGTCCGATCCGTGGCAAGCTCTGGGTCGACGACTTCCACCTTGCCAGAAAACGCTCTTAACTTATTTTCGCCAACGTGCGCCGCATGACCCCAACTCCGACTCCCGATTCCGCCCGGCAACAAAAAGCCGCGCAACTCGGCTCCGTCGTGCTCTACGGCACATTCGGATTGCTGTTGTTCGGCCCACTGGCCTTCGGCGCGGTTGAGCCCTGGTCGATCTTTATGGTGGAAGCGGGTTCAATCGCGCTGACGCTGATCTGGCTGGCCAAGGAATGGATCGAAGGTGAAATCAACATTCGCTGGAATCCTTTGTTCTTGCCCATGGCAGCATTCGGACTGCTGATCTTGCTGCAGATCGTTTTTCCGATTAGCGCCTATCGTCACGACACAATCAGCGATGGACTACTGTTCTGCGCCTACGGCATTCTTTGCTTTCTGGCGTCACAGAGCCTTGTCAAAACCAGCCACGCGCGCAAGCTGGCGTTGATCTTCTGCATTTATGGTGCCGTGCTCGCCAGTTTTTCCCTCATCCAGGGCATCTCATCGAATGGCAAGCTATATTGGGTGCGCGCACCGCATCTAGGCGGATGGATCTACGGCCCCTATGTGAATCACAACCACTACGCCGGCCTGATGGAAATGCTGGTGCCGATTCCACTGGTTCTCTCGCTCACTCATCTGGCATACCAAAAAACGCGTATTGCGGCTGCAGCAGCGGCCGCCGTCATGGGAGGAACCATTTTCCTCTCTGGATCGCGTGGGGGAATGCTGGCCATTACAGCGGAAGTTGTGGTTCTCGGTATAGTCCTGATCAAACAGAAACACGATTTGCGAACAGCGCTCTCGATCGGCGTGTTCGTCTTAATAGCCGCCGCACTTCTTACCGGGGTCGGCGGAGACCAGCTTAGCCGTCGCTTGTCTACAGTACAAACCGGCCACTCCGATCTCACCAATGACATGCGATTCCAGATCAACCGCGATGGCCTGCATATGTTCGCCAAGCGGCCTATTCTTGGCTGGGGACTGGGCGCATTCCCCATCGTTTATCCGCAATTTCGCACGTTCTACACCAATTTCTTTGTCAATCAGGCACACAACGACTACTTGCAGTTGTTAGTCGAAACCGGTGCGGTCGGCTTCGGATTGATGCTGTGGTTTGTAGTTGTCCTTTATCGCCGGGCTATAAAGAAAATTGGCAAGTGGACCTCTGAAGTAAGTGGTGCCCTCAGCCTCGCCTGCATTCTGGGATGCACCGGCATTCTGGTCCACAGCGCTCTCGATTTCAATCTCGAGATTCCGGCGAACGCCGCGTTGTTCTATGTATTCTGCACTCTTGGCGCCGCCAGCCCTCTGATGCAGCCGGTGCGCAAGCGCCGGCCCGTCCCAGCCCCTACCGAGGAATTGCTCCCCGCGCCCGCATCCGAGGCAAGCTAAACAGGCGATTCTGTGTGATGGAAGCGTGCGCTCCAGCGCTGGCAAGAAAAAAGTGGAAAGATAAGGTGCACGTCCGGGAGGGACGGTCGAGTCCTGACCGCCTCAGCGGAGTTCGATGTAAGCCATTAAGGTTTTGACGGGCTGGCTGGATTGTCGCCCTGGATCAGCACCCAAGTGGCGATCCCTGCCACCGTACCGGCGGCTGCCCCCACCAGGATTGGTGTACTCAGTAGCCCTCCCTGCGCGGCCGGAGTTGCTCCGGTGGCCCGCTTCCTCTTCTTCTTCTCCGACTTGTCCGAGGCGCTTTGCGGCTCCGAGGACTCATCGCGGGTCGTCTGCTGCCCTTGGGCAAGAGTCGCGGTGCCGTTTGAATCCGAGATCGTCAGATCGCCTTTGTTGGCTGCAATTTTCACTGTGCCATCAACATCCACCACGTTGAACTCGGTCCAGCCATCTTTTGCCGGGGCGATCTTCACATCTCCTGCGCTCGCCGCCAATCCTTTCGAAGTGGAAACCGTAATGCCGCCATGCTGAATATCAAACGATGAGCCTTCAAACTTCACCACCGAGTCCGTCATCACGGTGATGGTCGAACCGGTCACGTTGATGTTGGCCACGGTGTCGGAGCGCGTCTGCAAGAGATCACCGGAAAAAATGGCCGAGGAGGAATGCGGAACTGGCGAACCGTTTACCCACGCTGCCCCTTTGGTGTAAAGCATCGCGGCACTGGAATCCGCTGCGAACAGCGAAGCTGGAAAGAGGAGCAAGAGCAAGCAACTCACCAACTTGCGGCAGGCAGACCAACTCATTCCCACACTCCGTTAACAATAAATTGGGAGACTATTTGCCGAATCCTATCCTCCTCAATCCTTGCCAGTCAACGATTTAGTGGACTCAACATGTGGAAAACTCATTTTTGCCTCGCGAATTCGGCCGTAATCTCGCACCACAAATCCACTTAGTTACAATTAAGGCGCTACGTAACTCAGAAGGTTCCGCTCCAGTCTTCGATGCCCTTCCACCAAATCATCCGCAACCACTCGTCCAGGCATATTTTCGCCCACTGCCGGTGAGTCCACCAGCGTTCTCCAAATTCGGCCGGATCGCGGGCGGCGGCTATGGAAATCGTTTTGCCTCTAAATTCGTGACGAAAGATGCTGAGGGCTCGCCGTGTATGGAAATCTGAAGTCACTACGAGAATGCTTTGCCCAACATCCCCTGCCAGACATCTCTTGACGTCCCGGGCTTCGTCGCGCGTCGAAAGGCCCCGAATCGCACATAAGCTGATTGCTGAATTCTCAGGAAGCTTCTCCACGTACTGACGGGCAAGCTCAAGCTGATTCGTATCGTAAATTGTGGCTGCGGCTGGCACGTTGAGCACCATCCGGGGCGCGTATCCTTGGCGCAATAGCTGCAAACCCAGCGCGGGACGTTTGTCCGTTTCCCCAGCCAGCACGACAATGACGTCGGAACGCTGCGGCGCGTCAACAATTAAGAATCGGCCCGCGACTGCCGCGAACACTAGCAGGGACACAAATATGACCAGAGCAAACAACCATATTCGAAATTTGCCGCTCCCGAATTTCATCGATTGATTTCTTCCTCGTCGCGAAGAAGAGGTCCAGTAATCCAAAAGTAACACCCTCGGCGCCTCTGAACTCCGGTCGACAAATGCTAAAATCTTCGTACCAATGACGACTCTTTCTACCGCAAACAGTACCCTGGAACAGGTAAAAACGAAGATTCGCGAGCGACAGGCCCGCGTCGGCATCATCGGTCTCGGCTATGTCGGACTCCCGCTGGCGCTCCTCTACAGCGAGCAGAAATTCCCTGTGACCGGCTTTGACATCGACCAGCGCAAGGTCGAAACCCTCGCCAAGGGCGGCTCTTATATTTACCGAATCACGCCGCAGGAGATCCAGGCCGCCAAGGCCAGCGGATTCACTGCGACCGCGGACTACTCCCAGATTTCCGCCATGGATGCCATCATCATCTGCGTCCCGACGCCGCTGAACGAATACCACGAGCCCGATCTCAGCTATATCACTAATACAACGCACGCCATCGCGCCGCACCTGCGCGCTGGTCAACTGGTAGTTCTTGAAAGCACGACTTATCCCGGCACAACTGAAGAAGTGATGGTGCCGATTCTCGAGAAGGAAAATCGTGCCAGCCTCAAAGCCGCCCATGGCGCCTCCGTCGGGTCCGATGAATTTCTGGTCGCGTTTTCACCAGAGCGAGAAGATCCCGGCAACACCTCAGTTGCGCGCCGCGATATCCCGAAAGTGGTTGGTGGGCTCAACCCGCCGGCGGCCCAGCTTGCCTCTGCGCTCTATGGATCGATTTTCAATCGCACGGTTCCCGTCTCGTCGCCCGCTGCAGCAGAGATGACCAAGCTGCTCGAGAATATCTACCGCTGCGTGAACATCGCATTAGTGAATGAGCTTAAGCTGCTGTGCCTGCGCATGGGCATCGACATCTGGGAAGTCATTGAGGCCGCCTCGACCAAGCCCTTTGGCTTTCATCCCTTCTATCCGGGTCCCGGACTCGGCGGCCACTGCATTCCCGTCGACCCGTTCTATCTTTCCTGGAAGGCGAAAGAGTGGGACTTCCGCACTCGCTTCATCGAACTGGCCGGCGAGATCAATATCAACATGCCCTATCACGTCATCGCGTCGGTGACGAACGCGTTGAATCGTCAGAAAAAATCGCTGAACGGATCTCGCGTCCTGGTGCTGGGAGTGGCCTATAAGAAAGACATCGACGATCTGCGCGAATCTCCGGCGCTGACGATTATCGAGCTGCTACAAAAAGATGGTGCGCAGGTCAGCTATCACGATCCGTACTTCCCGTTTATTGGCCGTGGCCGCAAATACGACCTGCAGATGAAGCGCGCTGAACTGGACAATTTTGGACAGTACGATTGCGTGCTGATCGTAACCGACCACTCCGATTACGACTACGCCCGCATCGTGAAGGAGTCCAAGTTGGTCGTAGATACGCGCAATGCTACCCGAGGCTTGGAGAGCCCCAACTTAGTGCGTTGTTAAATGGATCTCCGCCGGTTTTGCCGAGGTGGGAACCTCAGACCCGTGTAGGGGCGTACCAGTGGTTCTCCTCGCGCGCTCTCTTCTTCACCGCCATCAGGTCCAGTGCCTTGTGCGCGATATGCTCGGCGCTGACCTCAAACTCTTTGATGAGTTCCCAGGGTGCGCCTGAGTCGCCAAAGCGGTCTTTCACCCCGATCGCGCCAGTAATCACCGGCCTTCCGTACAACTGCGGAGACTCAGTAAGCACCGCACTCACTCGCCACGCCAGCGCACCGATCTGGTGTTCTTCCGCCGTCACGATCACGCCCGTTTCTTTCGCGGCGCGAATGATCGCCGCTTCATCGATGGGCTTGAGGGTGTGCAGATTAAGGACGCGGGCTTCGTATCCAAACTCTTTTTTCAGGATGTAAGCCGCCCGCATCGCTTCGGGCACCATCGGCCCGGACGCGATGATGCTTAAATCCTCGTCCTCGCTCGCGTAAGAATCGGCCAGCTTGGTTTCAAACGCCCGCAGAAAGTCGTGATTCTCACCGCGTAGGCGAATCACGTTCGCCTTGCCGAAAACGAATGGCGTCTGTTCATCCGTCACGATCGGCGTCGCTTCTCGCGCGAACCGAATGTATTTCGGTCCTACATGTTTCAGCAGCAAGTAACTTGTGGCCTTGCGTGTTTCGACCGCGTCGCACGGAACCACCACCGACATATTTGGCAACCCTTGCATCGCAAACAAATCTTCCAGTGCCTGATGCGTCGCCCCATCCGGCCCGACCGACACTCCTCCGTGCGCTCCGGCAATCATCACATTGAAATTTCCATAGCAAACCGACGTACGAATCTGATCGAGATTCCGCGCGGCGGCGAATGTCGCGTACGTGCCCAGCACCGGCAACTTCCCTTCCCTGGCCAGGCCGGCAGCAGCCGACGTTGCCGACTGTTCCGCGATGCCCATACTGAACCAGCGATTTTTCCGCTCCGGCTTTCCCGCGTAGAAATCGTTGATCGTGATCGATCCAGAGATGTCAAGTCCCAGGCACACCACGCGCTCGTCCCCGCCATTATCGGCAAGGGCTTGCCCAAAGCCTTTGCGCGTCGGCTCCATTTTCACTTTCATCGTCTCCGCCGCATTCCACCAGTAATTGCGGCTGAACTTAGGCATCTTGGCTTCCAGCTTCCGCTCGACTTCCTCTTGGTACGTCTGCGCTTTGGCGAGCAATTGCTGCACCGGTATCCGCTCCGTCAGTCCCAGTTCCGCCAGCGCTCTCTTCAACTCTTCGGCATTCGGAGCCTTCCCATGCCAGCCTGCCTGATCCTCCATGAAGCTGACGCCTTTGCCTTTGACGGTGTCGGCGAGAATCACTACCGGCTTCCCCTTCACCGTCTTCGCTTGCTCCAGAGCGCCGACAATCTGATCCATGTCGTGGCCGTCAATGCGCAGAACATCCCAGCCGAAGCTCTGATATTTCGCCGCCAGCGGCTCAACCTGCATTACGTCTTTCACCCAGCCGTCGATTTGCAGACGATTGCAGTCGATAATTCCGACCAGGTTCTCAAGCCCGTAGTGTCCAGCCTCCATTGCCGCTTCCCAGACTTGGCCCTCCTGCTGCTCGCCATCGCCCATAATGCAGAAAATCTTGTGCTTCTTGGCATTCAGCCGCGCCGCCAGTGCCATGCCGACAGCGATGCTCAATCCCTGTCCTAACGATCCTGTCGAAACTTCCACTCCCGGCAGCTTCAACCAGTGGGGATGCCCCTGATACGGAGAACTGAGCTTGCGCAATGTGACCAGGTCTTCGATCGGGCAGAATCCTGCAAATGCCAATCCCAGATAGAGACTCGGCGCTTTGTGGCCCGTCGACCAGATGATGCGGTCACGATCTTCCCACTCCGGATGGTTCGGATCGTGATTCGCCACTTTGAGATACAGGGCTGCTGTAATATCCATGATCGACAGCGTGCCACCCGCATGTCCCGAAGCCGCGGCATTCAGCGCGACCAGGTCGTAACCGCGCATCAGGTTGGCCGCATCCTTCAGCTGCTCAATGGAATATTCGCGAATGATCCTGCCACTGCTCGAATCCCTTAGCGCCATAGCCTTCCCCCGGGGCGCAGAACTGCACAGAACGCGCTATGCCGAGCTTAGGCGAGCCCATGCCAGCAAAATGTGATGGAGATCACAACGGCAGGTGACCTGAGTGCAGCGTCAGCAATAGTGTGAGGATCTCTATTTTCAGCCTATAATGTCGCGCAACATGGGGCTAAGTTGAGGCGCTCAGCGGCGTGACCCTGAGCGGCAGCGAAGGGGTGAGCCCGCTGCCGAAATCCTGAGCGCAGCGAAGGATCTGCATGCTGACCTGCGGCAGCAAACTCGGGCCGTACGAAATTCAACGAGTGCACAGATGGGGATGAATCGGCGAGCGAGGCGCATTCACCTGGTTTCTACCAGAACTCTTCCGGCATCGGCGCAAACGAAGGTAACGGCCCACTCTCCAAACTCTTTGCAGGCCTGGAACCAGTCTCATAAACATCTGAGGGCGGGGATTGGTGCATTCTGTACGTCGCTCTGCGCATTCCGCACCCTCGATGGCAATGGGGGGAATGCAATTGATCGACCAGGCTCGCAATTTGTACCGAGACACGACGACCCGGTTTCGATAATTAACAACCCATCGCGGCGGCTCCCGATTTCCTGCTGAGCAGTTCTGCCTACCTTCTTTCAATCAATCAACCTGCGAGGATCGTGATGAAGCCTTTGCTCTTAACTCTCATTGCTCTCCTTCCACTGCCTCCCCTCGCAGAAACAGCCTGACTGCTATACTCGCGCCCATGCCGCGCTTCCAAGCAAACATCGAAACAGACAACGCGCTCATTCGCACGCGTCTTACTGACCGTTTTGGCATCAGGCATCCGATTGTCTGTGCGCCTATGGCCATGGTCACTGGCGGGGCCTTGGCTCGTGCAGTTTCTCGCGCTGGCGGGCTCGGCATTGTCGGCGGCGCTTACGCGGGAGCGTTGGGCGGTGAACCTGACTTAGAGGCCGAACTTGCCTTGGCAAAGTCCGCTAAGTTTGGCGTTGGATTCATTACCTGGGCATTGGAGCGCAACCCAAAAATGTTGAGCGCAGCGTTGAAGCACTCGCCCCAGTGCGTCTTTCTCTCCTTTGGTGATCCTCGCCCGTTTGCAGCAGAAATCCGTGAAGCCGGCACCGTTCTGGTGTGCCAGGTGCAATCCATGTCACACATCGACTTGGCGCTCGAAGCTGGTGCGGCCGCAATCGTTGCTCAGGGATCCGAAGCGGGCGGGCACGGAGCATCTCGCTCCACTTTTCCGTTTGTTCCGGAGGCTGCCGATTACCTCAAGCAACACTCGCCCCAAACTTTGCTGCTGGCCGCGGGGGGCATCGCAGATGGAAGAGGACTCGCGGCAGCGCTCATGCTGGGCGCCGATGGAGTAGTCGTGGGCACGCGACTGTGGGCGTCCGCCGAAGCCCTAACTCCGAAGGTCCATACAGACAAAGCAATCGGCCTCAATGGCGATTCCACCATTCGGACCAAGACACTCGATGCCCTGCGCGGCGTGCCTTGGCCCAGGGAATATTCCTTCCGCTTTCTGAAGAATAAGCTGACCGATGCGTGGGCTGAGCGCGAAGCGGAAGCGTTCGCAGCCTTCGGTTCGTTGTCGGAAAAATATACCGTCGCACGCGCCAGTAACGACCTCGACACCGTCGCTGTCGTATGCGGAGAAGCGGTAGGTTTGCTGAACGACCGCCCGCCGGCTGAGTTGATCGTAAAATCAATGGCTGCCGAGGCTGCCGATCTCCTCCGCAAAGGCGCTGCTCTCAATTTCAGCTAGTTCCCCAAGCGTGAACTAGCTCATCCGTTCAGTTTGCACCATTGCACGGAGCCTGCTGTGGCTGCGGCGCGAGCGCTGCATACTCCGGACCCAGCTTCGCCACTGCTCCGCGCAGATCGTCTTCTTTTCCGCCACTCGCGTCGTAGACGATCTTCCCCTGCGCATCGATCAGGAGCGTTCGTGAAACTCCTGAGTAGCCAAGGGCTTTGTCGATCTGGCCCTCGTCATGAAAGTTCTGCCACGTGTAGCCCTTATTCGTGAGGAGATCAGTCGCGGTTTTTGCTTCTTCATCTTTGTCCACCGAGATCACGACCAAATCTTTTCCCTGCGCTTCCGAATACAACTTCGCGATTTTCTCGAGCCCCTTCACGCAAGGCGCGCACCATGTCGCCCAGACATCCAGCAGGATTGGTCTGCCGCGGAACGAATCCAGCGAAACTGGCTTCCCATCAGCCGATTTGAATTGCAGGGACGGAAGCAGATCACCTGACAGGTCCGGCCCTGGGTTGCTGGGATCTGCAAAATGTTCCACGAGCTTGGCATCTGCCGGTGGAGTGAAGGTGAAGAACTCCTCCGGCGCCGGGCGATCAAGGTTGACCACTGAATAGCTCGTTGTCGTATCCATCTCCGTCGGCGCAGACCCGCCTGACATCATCAAATGGGTATGTTGATGTTCGACAACTTTGACGATCGTTTCATGAGCTTTCTCGATCCAGATTTTCTTATCAAAACCGTCCTCAAACCATGAGCCTTTTGTGTCTCTCGTCTGGAAGTGCACCACATAACAATCTATTTTTCGCCCAGCTATCGAAACTCTCTCGTCCTTCAAGCGAGTAGCGGACTTGAAATGATCCGCAATCTCGCTCAAATCCTTTCGCACGTGTTCGCCCTTGAACGCTGCGAAATCAGGCGTGGCCATGAATTTCGAATCGCCAGAAGTATCACCAACCAGCTTCTCGGTGTATCGGTGGTCGTCTGGGTGGTACTTCCAAACCGTTTTGCCGTCGCTCACCCGTAGCACTGCCCCTCCAGAAGAACGCCCCTCGTAATGAAAGCGATTGCCCGGTGCTTCTGCCGCGATTACGACTGCTTTCTGCCAGTTCTGATCAAAGCCGTCGTCACCGTGATACGAGCGCTCTTCAACGAATTCGATGCGATACGACTTGGCCTCGGCGTAGTGCCGCGCCGCTCGTTTGAGCAGATCGAGGCCCTCGCTGGAATTTGAGGACGAAGGAGATTGCCCAAACACAATCGTCGCCGCAAACGCTACCGTCGCTGCGCATGCAAATAACCAGCGGTTCATGTCGGCCTCCAGAACGTTACGGGGCCCTGAGGATTCTTTTGAGGTTAGATCGTTAGGGACATCAAACCGTTGTCTGACAGTGAGCTCGAAGTATGGTTATTCAAACGTCCAGCGCGTCGATTTCTCCACGTAATACTTCTCCCACAACCCGAATACGACCCGCGGACGCACGGCGAACACCGGCTCTTTCATCGAGAGGATGTCCTCGCTCATGCTCGACATGTCCCAATCGTACTTCTTCGTGTAGTTCTTCAGAAATTTGCGCCGCGCCTCGACGTCGGCAATTTCTGCCGTACCCTCGACGATCACCGCTTCATGCGCGTGCTCGGTGCAGACGACGCAGTTCGGATTCTGCGCCAGATTGCGCGCCTTTCGCGATTGGCTGCCGGTTGAGAAAAGCAACCGCCCATCCTGCCACAGTCCCCAGACCACCATGGTGTGAGGAGAAGCGCCGCGAGGAGACGTGTCCGGCCGAACGGTGGTGATCCAGTAATTATGCGATTTTTTCAGCCGCTGCTCCGCCCAACTCCAGGGCAGCAGTCCCTTCGTTCCGGTCGGAAATCCGTATCCCGGCGTTTGCGGGCGGCTGGCCTTGGGAGACTTGGAAACTCGTTGAGCGTTTCGTGGGGGCATGTGCTGACTCCAACAGCGCATTAGCAATTAGTATTTGGCCCGCCAACTTACGATGATCCCGCCGCCGGAAGATAGCTCAGTGCCAACTCCTGAATTCCGATCCCCGCCTGGCTAAATGCCAACTGCTAAGTGCTAATTGCTGAATGCTGATTGCTAAATGCTGATTGCTGATTGCTGAGTGCTGACTGCCCGCTCACACGTTCTTGCCAACCCAATCACTAATCCGCCCCAGCGCACCTTGCAAATTCTCCAGCGAATTCGCCACGCTGAAACGCAGATATCCCTCGCCGAACTCCCCAAATGACGTCCCGGACAAGGCCGCGACGCCGGCCTGCTCCAGCAACGCATCCGCCAGCGGCTTCGACTTCCATCCCGTCTTCGTGATGTTCGGGAAGACATAGAACGCCCCTTTGGGCATGCGGCAGGAAAATCCCTTGATCTTGTTCAGCCCGGCAACAAACACATCCCGACGCCGCTGAAATTCATCGCGCATGCGGTCCACCGAACTCTGATCGCCGCGAATCGCCTCGATTCCCGCGACTTGCGTAAAGCTCGCCGTACACGAATTCGAGTTCGTCATCAGCCGCGTCATATGCGTCGCGAGGTCGGCGCGCATCACGCCATACCCCATGCGCCAGCCGGTCATGGCGTAAGTTTTCGAAAAGCCATCGAGCAGGATCGTCCGCTCCTGCATCCCGGGCACCGACATGATCGAGAAATGCTTCGCACCATCGAAGAGGAGGCGGCTATAGATCTCGTCCGACAGCACCATGATGTTGCGGTCGCCGATCACATCGGCGATCCGCTCGATATCGCGGCGCTCTAGAATCCCTCCGGTCGGGTTCTGCGGCGAATTGATGATAATCAGCTTCGTCCGATCGCTAATCAGCGACGCCAGTTCGTCCACGTCCAGGGAAAAGTCTCGCTCTTCCCGCAGCGCGATCGGCACCGCGCGACCGCCCACATAATTGACCATCGACTCGTAAATCGGAAATCCAGGATTGGGATAGATGACCTCATCCCCCTCCTCAATGAACGACAGAATCGTGAAGAAAATAATCGGCTTGCCGCCAGGGACGACCACCACCTCGTCGCTCGACACCTTCACTCCGCGCGTGCGGCTCACGTACTCGGCGATCGTCTGACGCAACTCGGGCAAGCCAGCCGATGGCCCATAGTGCGTCCATCCCTTGCGCAGCGCGTCTGCGCCAGCCTCCACCACGTTCGTCGGCGTATCGAAATCGGGTTCGCCGATTTCCAAATGGATGATGTTCTTCCCCTGACGCTCGAGCCCCCGCGCCTTGTTCAACACCTCAAACGCGGTCTCGGTTCCCAGCCGCGACATCCGGTGCGCCAAGTGCAATTCATATTGCGTAGCTTTTGACATGATGGCCAAACTCCTCAGGCAAACGGCACATTATACCGCCGTCCAACAAGGTAGTTCTGTGACCTGCAATTTCACCCGCAACTGTACCGACAACCCTTTCGACGCGCAATGAAACCGATAGTCGATGCGTAATCGACCTGACGGTATTTGGATCATTGACTCGGATGCTCGAACCCTCTATGCCAGCGCGGCCATGGGAGAAATCTTAGGAACCCGCGCGACCGCTCTTATCGGCAAATATTCGTTCGACTTCTTATTCCCGGAGGACATCGAGACAGCTCGAGGCTTATTTGAGAAGAAGCAACGTGGCGACAAGAGGCCCTTCCACTTTCGCCTCCGCCGTGAGAACGGATCGCCCGTGTGGGTCGATGTGCAGGGAACGCCCATGACGAATGTTGCCGGGGAGTTCATAGGAATCGTGGGAACATTCAGCGTCTCGGCGCGCCAGGGTTTAGAAAGGCGCAAGCAGCGGCGGTAAGTAGCAGAATCGAGTTGAGCTACTCCGACACGTGCTCTTCGTTCTGCGAGCGCAGAACGCGGTCCAGCGAATAAGGTGCGCGCCGACTGGGTTCGTGATAGTGCCGAACCTGCATTTCGCCCAGCAGCCCAATCGCCAGCAGATTCAATCCACCGAGCAGAAGTCCAAGAGCGGCCATCATCAGCGGACCGTGCGATGCCATCACCGGAACATGCCGCAGAAATTTCTCCACACCCAGCCAGGCCACAATTCCAGTCCCGCCGAAGATGCTCATCATGCCGATCGTTCCGAAAAAATGCAGTGGACGCGAAAGATACCGCAGCAGGAACCGAATCGTCAGCAGATCGAAGAAGACGCGAAACGTGCGCGAGATGCCATAGTGCGAGTTGCCGCGCTCGCGGTTCACGTTGCGGATCGGCACTTCGCAGATCGTCGCTCCATGCCACGAGGCCAGCGCCGGAATGAACCGGTGCAGCTCGCCATACAGTGGAACCTGTTCCAGAATGTCGCGCCGATAAGCCTTGAACGTCGTGCCAAAGTCGTGGATATCGACCCCGCTCAGCTTGGCCATCATCCAGTTCGCGATGCGCGAGGGAATGCGTCGCATCCAGAAATTATCGACACGAACCTTCCGCCAGCCGCTGACAATCTCGTACCCTTCGGAAATCTTCTGCAAGAACAGCGGAATGTCGGCCGGATCGTGCTGCAGATCGCCGTCCATGGCGATGATGTACTCCCCGCGCGCGTGATCGAAACCCGCCGCCAGTCCCGCGGTCTGGCCGAAGTTGCGGCGCAGCTTCACTACCGTTACGCGGCTGTCAACCGCGGCAATTTCGCGCAGCATGGCAAACGTGTGATCGTTCGAGCCGTCATCGACCAGCACGATCTCGAAACTCTCTCCGCTCGCCTCCATGACCGCCTTCAGCCGGTCATAAAGATCGGTCACGTTGTCCTGCTCGTTATGCAGGGGTACGACGATGGAATACTTCGGCACGATTTTCTGATTATAGCGTGAAAGCAGTCCCCAGTTGCCAGTTACCAGTTCCCAGAAGCTCTCTCATAAATGTCCCGGGAAGGGCGCAGGGGGCTGCAGAAAAAACTCGCTCTGGGTCACGCTTTGAAGGGGCGCGCGGCTTCGAGCCGCGCTCTAATTGCCAGAAATCAATTGGGGCTTACGCTCAGCTCTTGCGTGGGAATCTCAACCTTTCTACCTTCGAAACGCCGAATCCTGCCGCTGGGCGGCCACTCTCAGTTCGCCGTTGTCTCTATGAACAAAGAGAATCTGCACCTTATTCCGCCGTGAGTCTACATAGCATCGCACCGTCACCTTGCGTCCTTCGTATGCCTTGAGGAGTTCCGGATTGCTCACCGTCCACTCCGAGTCGATGTCCGTCAGCAACGTTCGCCCTTCGTTACCGACCTTGCCAACAACCGTAAGTGCTTTCCCGGATGATGAGACTGCATCCACGCTCGCGCTCAGTGAACGTTGTTCCTGCGCAGCGGCGTATCCCGAGGCCAGAATTCCAGCCAGCATCAGAGCTGACCATGGAGCCGCGCACCTGAATTCGCTCATTCTCAGAATCCTCCCGGCAGCATTTTCAGGGCATCGTAAGCTGAATCGCTCTATTTCCGAAATTCAAAATTCTTATGTGTGCTATTCAAAACACCACCGATTTGCGCTCTCGCCCCGGATTCGGCACAATGCCCGACTGGGCTTTCAACCCGCAGAACCATGAACAAAGCCATCTCCATCACAGTTTGGAGCGCGGTTGTCATTCTTGGAATGGCGGCTTTTCTCGCGGTCGCGGTTCGGCGCGGCGAGCCGATCAATGCCCTCTGGCTCGTAATTGTGGCGACCTGCTGCTACGCCATCGGATACCGCTTCTACAGCAAGTTCATTTCCGCGAAGATCCTTGCTCTAGACGCTCTTCGCGCCACTCCCGCCGAACGCCTTGAGAACGGACGCGACTTCGTCGTCACCAACAAGTGGGTCGTCTTCGGCCATCACTTCGCCGCCATCGCGGGTCCGGGGCCACTCGTCGGGCCAGTTCTGGCAGCCCAGTTCGGCTACCTTCCCGGAACTCTCTGGATACTCGTCGGTGCAGTCCTCGGCGGCTGCGTCCAGGACTTTGTCATCCTCTTGCTCTCCGTTCGCCGCGACGGCAAGTCGCTCACCGAGATGGCTCGCGATGAAACCGGACGCGTGGGCGGTTTCGTCGCCTACGCCGCCGTAATTGCAATCTTGATCATTCTTCTCGCTGTCGTCGCCTTGATTGTGGTCAACGCGCTGAAGTCTAGCCCCTGGGGAACTTTCACCATCGCCATGACGATTCCGATCGCCCTGCTGATGGGAATCTATCTTCGCCGCGTGCGTCCTGGCAAAGTCCTGGAGGCCTCGACCCTTGGCTTCCTGCTGGTCATGCTCGCAATTGTGGGCGGGCGCTGGATCTCCCAGAATCCGCATCTGGCAGGCATTTTCACGCTAAGCGCGACCACGCTGGCCTTGCTGATCATTCTTTATGGCTTTGCGGCATCAGCGCTACCCGTGTGGCTCCTGCTCGCTCCACGCGACTACCTGAGCACGTTTGTGAAGCTGGGCACGATCGCTTTGCTGGCCCTGGGAATCGGCTTCCTGCGCCCAACGCTGCACATGCCCGCGTTCACGCGATTCATCGACGGCACCGGCCCGGTTTTCGCCGGAAAAATCTTTCCCTTCGTCTTCATAACCATCGCCTGCGGTGCAGTAAGCGGATTTCATTCCCTGATTTCAAGTGGCACCACTCCCAAACTCATTGCCCACGAAACCGAAACGCGCCTGGTCGGATACGGCGCCATGCTGGCTGAGTCTGCCGTTGCGGTCATGGCGATCATTGCCGCCTCAGTCCTTCAGCCCGGAGTCTACTTCGCCATCAACAGCCCCGCCGGGATCGTCGGAGAAGCGCCGCAAACCGCCGCCACGACCATCTCTTCCTGGGGATTCCCGGTCACGGCCTCAGAAATGGAATCACTGGCGCGCTCCGTCGGCGAAGAAAAGCTTTTCAACCGCACCGGCGGCGCTCCCGCCTTCGCCGTTGGCATGGCCAACATTTTCTCACGCAGTCTCGGAGGCCAGGCCCTAATGGCCATCTGGTATCACTTCGCGATCATGTTCGAGGCGCTATTCATCTTGACCGTGCTCGATGCCGGCACGCGCGTGGCGCGCTTCATGCTGCAGGACGCATTCCGCCACCTTTACCCGCCGCTCGGCCGCACCAGTTGGTATCCCTCCATTTTCTTTACGAGCGGCCTCGTCGTAGCTCTCTGGGGATACTTCTTGTGGCAGGGCGTAAAAGATCCTCTGGGCGGATTCAACTCCCTCTGGCCTCTGTTCGGGATCGCGAATCAACTGCTGGCCACAGTCGCGCTCTGCGTCGCGACCACGATCATCATAAAGATGCACCGCGCCAAGTACGCGCTGGTGACCTTCCTGCCCCTGGCGTGGCTCGTCTCGGTGACGTTCACAGCTTCGTGGCACAAAATCTTCGATCCCGCACCGCGCATCGGTTTTCTCGCACAAGCCCGATTACTCGCTGCCGGTCCGGCGTCGCCCGCGAACGCTCGGCTGATCTTCAACAATCGCTTAGACGCAGTCGTTACTGCAGTGCTGATTCTCATGGTCAGCGTGGTCGTAATCGAATCGACTCGCGTGTGGGTGGGAGTGCTGTTGGGAACGAGAGAATCCCGCGTGAACGAATCGCCCTTCGTGGCGACCAAGTTGGCCGTACAGGAGCGGGCATGAGAACGATCTCAAAAAGTGTCCGAATCGTTGCGTCGCTTTTGGCTTCAGCCCTCCGCGAAATCTTCGACGAGTCTGCCTACAGACGCTTTCTGGTTCGCGAACAACTTGCAAACTCGCGCGAATCATACGCTAGATTCTGCCGCGAACGCGTTCATTCAATCTCGAATCGCCCTCGCTGCTGCTGAATTTCTACGCTGTGTTCCTCGGTGCCCTCTGTGGTTAAGTAGCGAGTCACCGCTAGGATTCCGAGACGAAGGCAACATTACGAATCGCTGGTTCCCGGTGCCTGACTCCTGAGAGCCTGGTTTTTACGTTACACTTTCCCTGATGCGCGTCCTCGGGATCGACTGCGGCGGCGAATACACCGGCTACGGCGTGGTCGAAATGAAATCGCGAGGCCAGTTGAACTGCCTGATCTGCGGTGCCATCAAACTTTCAGCCCGCGAATCCCTGCCGCACCGCCTCTGGCGCATATACACCCAGTTAGGCGAGATCATCGCCGAGCACCGTCCCGACGAGGTCGCGATTGAAGACGTCTTCTATGCGCTCAACGTGAAATCGGCTCTCAAGCTGGGACAAGTCCGAGGCGTCGCCATGCTCGCAGCGGCAAATTGTGGGCTGCCGGTTTCAGAGTACTCTCCGTTGACCATCAAATCTGCCGTCGTCGGCTACGGTCGGGCCGAGAAGCAACAGGTCCAGCACATGGTCACGCGCTTGCTCGAACTTCCCGCGCCGCCACAGCCCTTTGATGCTTCCGACGCCTTAGCCATTGCCATCTGCCATCTGCACACCGCTGGCACGCTGCAGAAGCAGCAAGCTGCGTCGCACTAGATTCCTGCGGCATAATAGAGAATTGTCCCAAGGCGAAATGAAGCCCGTCCATAGAAGAGTTGCCATTCCGAGAGCAGCGAGGAATCTGCTTCACAACCGACAACATTGTCATTCCGGGCGTAGCGAGGAATCTGGTTTTCCCGTCGGGCAAAGAAAAACCATATTTCTGCCCTTGCTTTGGACTACAAGCCTCAAATATTGGCTCTTGGTCAGCGCCACTGCAGTCCTGGCTGCTGCAACCGCCCACGCCGCCGACTCTGCCACGATCACATTCTCGCTCGACTTCCCCAATTCCGACCCCGCTCACTACACGATCACCGTCAGCGCGGACGGTCATGTCGTTTACGAATGCGTAGCCAGAATCTCAGCCGAATCCGACGATACCGAGTCTTACAAGTACGAATTCGACCTCACCACTAGCGATCGCACCCGCATCTTCGACCTGGCCTCGCAAGCCCACTACTTTTCTGGCAAGGTCGACTCCGGCAACCGCAAGCTCGCCTTCACTGGCTCGAAGAAGCTGACCTACACGAACGGGTCGCAAACCAGCACCGCGGAGTACAACTACTCCACTCAGCCTGCCGTCCAGCAGCTTACCGATGTTTTTCAGAAAATGGCCGCGACCTTGGAATATGGCCGCCGTCTCGTCCGCGAACATCGTTTCCAGAAACTGGCACTGGACGACGAACTCAAGCGCATGGAATCCCAAGCCCGCGAATCCCAGCTTGCTGAGATTTCAGCCATTCAGCCCATTCTCCAAGCAATTGTCGACGACAGTTCGGTCATCAATGTGGTCCGTGCCCGCGCCCAGCGCCTCATCGAGATGGGCAAAGCAATCGCACGGTGAGCGCACTTTCAGCGTGGGATTCCAATATTTAGCTTGAGGTAGTGTCATCCTGAGAGAAGGCGTTCTTCAGCCGGAGCGAAGGATCTCCCGCGCAACCGAACCCCTCGCGCGAGCCCGTGGTTCATTCGGGCGGAAGCAGCCGGCCCTGAGCGAAGTCGAAGGGATTTCGCGAGCACAACCAGCGCCCAGACAGCGAATCGCCAAGCCAGCTTCCGGCCCCAGATTTTACAACCTCCGGCTCCCAATCGTGTTCTAATGATCCAGAGAATCCTTTCCTTCTGGGGGCCGCTTATGTCTAAGACAAGCTTCCGTCTAGTCCTTTCGCTTTTGGCCTGCTGGCTCCTCACGCTGCCCGCCTTCGCCAATTCACAGGCCCGCATCGTTCGCCTGAGCGACGTGCAAGGCTCGGTGCAGATCGACAAGAACTCCGGCCTCGGGTTCGAACGGGCGTTTCTCAACCTGCCGGTGACGCAAGGAACCCAACTCAAGACCGGCAGCACTGGCCGCGCCGAAATCGAGTTCGAAGACGGCAGCACCCTGCGTCTCGCGCCCAATACGAAAGTTGAAGTCACCGCGCTCACTTCCAACGATGCCGGAAAGCATTTGTCCGTGATCAACTTGAGCGACGGTATGGCCTACGTCAACTGGCTGGGCAAGAGCGGCGACATCGTCACGCTCAACTTTTCGCAGCAGAAGATAGAGCTGGCGAGCACGGCCCACTTCCGTCTTGAAACCACTCCATCTGTTGCCAAACTGGCCGTGTTCAAAGGTGATGTCGATGTCACCGGTCCCTCCGAGACCGTCGCCGTCAGCAAGAAGAAAATGGCGATCTTCGATGAGAGCGACAACGGCAAGTCTACTTTCGCCAAGGTCGAACAGACCCCGTTCGATAGCTGGGATAAAGAATCGATCGAATATCACGACCAGTACGCGAAAAATAACACCACGCCTTACGGCTACGGATTCAGCGATCTCGGCTACTACGGAGCGTTCTCCAACGTCGCTGGATACGGCATGATGTGGCAGCCTTACTTCACCGGCGTCGGCTGGGATCCCTTTATGGACGGTGCCTGGTCGTTCTATCCCGGCATGGGATACATGTTCGTTTCCGCCTATCCCTGGGGATGGATGCCCTACTACTACGGCAATTGGATGTTCGTACCCGGCTTTGGCTGGATGTGGCAGCCCGGCTACTTTAACTCGTTCGTGTCCGTGCCGCGCTACGTCCACCCCACTACTGCCGCGGCAGTTTTCCATCCCCCTGTGCCTCCTACCGGCACGAAGCAAACCGTCATTGTCGGACACGGCGGCCCTGTGACGGGCAAAACGACTTTGCTGAGCTCCCGCATGGTCGTCAGCAAAGGGTCAGCCGGATTGGGCATCGCTCGCGGGTCGATCAGCGACATGAAGCACGTGAACTCGCAAGTCGCGAAGTCAGGATCGGTTGAGATGCACTCGACCCCGCAGTTCGCCACGACCAGCACCGGACGAAGCTCGATGGGCAGCGGAGGATACGGCGGCGCATCGCATGCCAGCGCTCCGATGAGCGCAGGCCACGCCAGCGGTTCGATGTCCGCAGGCCACGCGAGCAGCGGCGGCGGCAGCCATCACTGAGTGTTTTCTTAGCGTTCCTCTGTGGTTCACGAAAAAGAAAAAGGGTGGCCAATTCGGCCACCCTTGCATGTGTAGGGGCGGACGCATTCGTCCGCCCCGAGCGAACAGCGAGCCCAAGCTTTCTTGCATTGCGCGTTTTACGCACAACCCCGCACGAATGCACGCGGGGCTACACTCGCCCAGCCTTAGTTCGACGTCGCATTCGTCTGCTGCACTTCCGCCGCCGGCAACTCCAACTGGAACGAGGAATCGTAGTTGTACGTGCTCCGCGACCGCGTCCAGTCCACCGTCATTTCGTACGGCAGATGATCATCCACACCCAGGCAGACCGTATCGTGCTCCAGGTTCACGCCTCCCTTTAGCGTGACTTTCCATTCCCGGCAGCGCACCCCATTGACGGTCTTCTTGTCGCCCTTCTGGATGATCCCTCGCTGAATCATCGTTTTGAAATCGGGCAACAAATTTGCATTTTCTCCTCGTGCCAGAAGTTTGCACATCGTATCCGCGTTGGCTGTGCTCACCAGATTCGTGTCTTTTTCCCACGAACCATCACTGGCGCGGCGATAAGGCAGTACGCCAACGCGCAGTTCGTCGCGATTAAGTTGCGCCGGACGCTCCGGATCGCTCTCCACCATGTGCCAGGTGAAGTGATACGCACTTTGCGAACAGACCAGTTCGTAGGAAAGGTCCGAATGCTGCGTCCCGCTCGGATCAGCCGTTTCTGCAACCCGTACCGTGCGGACTTGCTTCGTCGCGTCCAGCGCTTTCTGAAATTCTTTCTCGCCGCTTCCGCCCGGCGTCAAATAGCTGAACGCCCAGGCCACCAGCGCAATTCCCGCAAGCAAGCGCGCCGCCAGCCACACCCAATACCGATCTCCCATAAAAAGCTCCAAGCCTAAGTGTTTGGCCCAGCTTAGGCGGACTCTGCCACATGGACAAAGTTACCGGCGTAATTGCGATCGACGCTCAAGATGCAGAGAGAACTTGGGGCTGAGATCGGTATGTAGCCGCGCTGTCATCCCGACGAGAACGTCAGTTCTCGGAGGGACCGTCCGATGCTCGCGAATCGGCATTACAGTCGAAAAGTCCCTTTATGCTGCAGCGGCCACCGACGGCTCCTCGCAGACACCCCAGGCGGAGATACGTCCCTCTCGCGGCTTTGCCGCGCTCGAGGTGAGACGAAAATGACCCAAGAAATCAGTGGCTTAGCAGGGTTGGATTGAAATGAGTGCAGTCACGAAGCCCTCGCACACTGCCTTGTGACTCAGATCACAGCCCACGCATGCCCCGCCCCGACACAATCTCATTGTCGTCTGGTTGCGCCTACTTCTCCGTCTGCGGAGCGCCCGTGTTCAAAATCGTTGACGCAAAGTTCCTCGCGCCCGGCATCAAGCGGTTTGTCCTCGAAGCCCCTCGCATTGCTCGAAAGCAAAAGCCCGGACAATTTGTGATCCTGCGCATTTACGAAGAGGGCGAGCGCATTCCGGTCACCATCGAGAACTCCGATCCTAAGCGCGGCACCATCAACATCGTCGTGCAGTCGATCGGCAAGACCACGCATCTGCTGAATTCGCTGAACGCCGGCGACAGCCTTCTCGATGTCGTCGGCCCTCTCGGTAAGCCTTCTGAGATCGACAACTTCGGTACAGTCGTGGTGGTCGGCGGCGGGGTTGGCACCGCCATGGCCTATCCCACAGCCGCAGCCCTCAAACGCGCTGGCAACAACGTGATCTCCATTGTCGGTGCGCGCACAAAGGAACTCGTAATTCTCGAGCAGGAGATGCGCGACGTCAGCGACCAACTCTTCATCATGACCGACGATGGCAGCTACGTCGAAAAAGGATTCGTCACCGACAAACTCCGCCAGCTGATCCAGGGCGGCGCCAAGATCGACCTCGTGCTCGCCGTCGGCCCGATCGTCATGATGAAAGCCGTCTCGGAAATGACTCGCGGACACAACATCCGCACCATGGTCAGCCTGAACCCGATCATGATCGACGGCACCGGCATGTGCGGCGGCTGCCGCGTCCTGATCGACGGCAAGAGCGAATTCGCCTGCGTCGATGGCCCCGAGTTCGACGCGCACAGAGTCAACTTCGAAGTGCTGGTCCAGCGCAACGCCATGTACCGCGACGCCGAGCAGCGCTCGCTCGCCGACTTCCAGCACGCCCGCACCGCCGAAACCTGCGCCAGCCTGCAAGGAGGCCGGTCATGAGCCCCACCGCCAGCAAGAATCCCGTCTCCATGAAAGACCGCATGAAGATTCCGCGGCAAGCCATGCCCGAGCAGCTTTCCCAGGAGCGCGCCCATAACTTCAACGAAGTGAATCTCGGATACGATCCCGAACTGGCCAAGCTGGAAGCCTTACGCTGCCTGGAATGTGAGAAGGCCACTTGCAGCCAGAACTGCCCTGTCGAAGTAAAAGTGAAAGAGTTTATCGAGCTAATTGTTGCCGGAGACTTCCTCGGCGCCGCCGCCAAAATTCGCGAAGACAACGTTCTGCCCGCCATCACGGGCCGAGTCTGCCCGCAGGAAGATCACTGCGAAGGCAACTGTAAAGTTGGCAAGAAAGTGAAGCCGCTGGGCATCGGATACCTCGAGCGTTTTGTTGCCGACTACGAGCAGCGCACAAGCCTCCACGTAGCGCCCAATGCTCCTCCCACAGGAAAGAAAGTTGCGGTAGTCGGCAGCGGCCCATCAGGTCTCACTGTTGCCGGAGATCTGATTCAAAAAGGCCACAAAGTTCGCGTCTTCGAGGCGCTGCATGAGCTCGGAGGTGTGCTCGTCTACGGGATCCCAGAGTTCCGCCTGCCGAAACACATCATCCGTCAGCAAGTCGACTATATGCGCAAGATGGGAGTCGAGTTTGAGACAGATGTCGTCGTCGGCCGCACCGTCACCATCGACGAACTCATGGACGAAGAAGGCTATGACGCCGTCTTCATCGGCACCGGCGCGGGCGCGCCACAGTTTATGGGCATTCCCGGCGAGCACCTGAACGGCGTCTATTCCGCGAACGAATTTCTGACCCGCATCAATCTGATGAAGGCCTACAAGTTTCCCACTTACGATGAGCCCATGCTCGATCTGCATGGCAAAGATGTCGCCGTCATCGGAGGAGGGAACACTGCACTCGACGCGATCCGTTCGGCGCTGCGCCTGGGAGCGCGCAACGCATATGTTCTCTACCGCCGCAGCGAAGCCGAGATGCCCGCCCGGGCCGAGGAAGTCCATCATGCGCGCCAGGAGGGAATCAATTTCCAGATGCTGACTGCCCCAGTTCAATTTCTTTCTGACAGTAAGGGATGGCTCACTGCCGCCCGCTGCGTGCGCATGGAACTGGGCGAACCGGATGCGTCCGGCCGCCGCAGGCCCGTGCCCAAGCAAGGCTCCGAATTCGATTTGCCATTGTCGGTCGCCATCATGGCGATTGGAACGACCGCCAATCCCATCGTGCAGAGCACCACTCCGGGTCTGGAAACAAACAAGCGCGGATACATCCAGGCCGACGAGCACAGCCAGCGCACCACCCGGAAAGGCGTCTTCGCCGGAGGCGATATCGTCACTGGCAGCGCCACCGTGATTCTCGCCATGGGCGCCGGACGCCGCGCCGCCAGATCCATTCACCAATATCTGACTAGCGGCCAATGGTAGTAGTTTTTGTGGGGCGGACACTCCTGTCCGCCCAGCACTTCTGGGACGTCATCTGAGTGGAGCCGTTCTTCAGGCGGAACGAAGGATCTCCACTGCAACCAGTCTCCGCGCGAGAGCCTAATTGCAAATTGCAAGTGTGGGGCGGACACTCCTGTCCGCCTGATCGTCTCCCGCCGCGCCCTTTTTGGTTAATGGGTTACACCGCCGCGTGGTTGTGCAGCAGTTGCATTTTGATCGCGATCGACAACCGCCGAACCCCTTCCCGGATCTGCTCCGGTTGCGAATGCGAGAAGTTCAGCCGCATGTGCCGTCCGCCCTCGAACCCATTGCTCTCGGCGTAGAAGCTGTCGCCCGGCACAAACGCCACGTTTTCCGCCAGCGCGGCCCGGAACAGCGCCTGGCAGTCCGTTCCCACCGGCATCGTGACCCAAAGGAACAATCCGCCCTTGGGATGCGTCCACGTTACTTCAGACGGGAAATACTCTTTCAGCGCATGCAGCATCACATCGCGCCGCTCGCGATACACTTGCCGAATCAACTTCACATGCTGATCGAGGAAGCCGTCCTTCGCCACCTCATACGCGACAAACTGACTGAACGTCGACGTATGCAGGTCCGCGCCCTGCTTCAGTTGCACAAGTTTCGTGATCACGTCTTCGGGCGCAACGATCCACGCCAGTCTAATTCCCGGCGCCAGGGTCTTCGAGAAGGTACTGAGGTAAATCACGTTACCCAACGTGAAACCATTGTCCCGACGAAGATTTTCGCGATCCAGAACCACCAATGGCGCAATATGCTCGCCCTCATAGCGCAGCTGCCCATACGGATCGTCTTCGATGATGGGAATGCCGTACTTGTCCGCGAGCAAAATCAGTTGGTGCCGCCGCCCCTCAGATAAAGTCACGCCCGCGGGATTCTGAAAATTCGGCAGCACATACATGAACTTTGGCCCAGAACGCAGCGATTGTTCGAGATGCTCGGTCTGTAAGCCATCATCGTCCACTGGAACCGACACGTACTGCGCCCCATACACGTTGAATGCCTGCAACGCCCCCAGATATGTGGGAGCCTCGACCAGGACCCGGTCGCCGCGATTGATGAGCAGTTTGCCAATCAGATCGAGCGCCTGTTGCGACCCCGAAGTGATCAACACGTTTTCTGGTTTAGCCAGAATTCCGTATCGCGCCATATTCTGCGCGATCATCTCTCGCAACGGCTCATAACCTTCGGTCGCGCCGTACTGCAGTGCCTCGGGGCCATGCTCAACCAACACCTTGCGGCAGGCTTCCTGAAAACGCGTGACCGGGAAAACATCGGGCGCGGGCAATCCGCCGGCAAATGAAATCACCTCCGGCCGTTGCGTCACTTTCAGCAGCTCGCGGATCGCGGAGCTTTTGATTCCCAAGGTGCGTTGCGCATACCGCGACTTCCAAAGTGTCGACATAGTTTCGATCTCCTGAATCTCAACTGCTCATGTGGGGACAGCCGCCCTCGGCTGTCCGGCGGAGGGCAGTTCCGTCAGATCCCGAAATTGGGGGTGCCCCACTTCTCGCCGGTTTTGCGAGAAGTGGGAGTCTTGACAGCGAACGCACAAAGGCCCCCGCTCTAGTCGTCCTCCACCACCGCTTCTTGCTCCACCGCGTGCGCATGAGCATACGTATCATTTTCTTGCGCATCCACGACGGCAATGGCAGCCACGTTCACGATATCCTCCACCGTCGCGCTCCGCTGCAGCACGTGCACCGGACGGCTCATGCCCATCAGAATCGGCCCGATCGTCTCGCCGCCGCCTACCTTCGCCAACAGCTTACACGCAATGTTCGCCGAAGCGAGATCGGGGAAAATCAGTACATTGGCTCCGCCCTTCAAAGGGCTGAATGGATACTGCTGTTCAATCAGCTCCGGCGACAACGCCTCGTCCGCCGTGATCTCGCCATCGACGATGAGCGTAGGATCGGCAAACTGCAACAATTCCACCGCCTTGCGCACCTTCGTGCAGATGGGATGGCTCACGCTTCCAAAGCTCGAGAACGACAGCATGGCCACATGTGGCGTGATCTCGAAGCGCCGTGCCGTGTGCGCCGTACACAAAGCGATTTCGACCAGGTCCTCCGCCGTTGGTTCGATGTTCACGCTGGTGTCGGCGAGGAAGAAGATGTCTCCTTTGCGCGTGATCATCAGATAGCAACCGGAGACACGATGCAAACCCTCCCGCATGCGCACAATCTGCAGCGCCGGACGAATCGTGTCTGGGAAGTGCTGGGTCACGCCCGAAACCAGCGCGTCCGCATCGCCCATGTGTACCATCATCGATCCAAACACGTTGCGGTCGTTCATCAGCGTGTGCGCTTCTGCCAGGGTCACTCCGCGCCGCTGTCGCAGCCGGAACAGCTCCTGAATGTAGTCCTCGCGTAGCGCAGACTCATTCGGGTCGACGATGGTCATGCCTTGCAGATCCACGCCCAGATCAGCAGCGCAGACCTTGATCTTCTCCGTGCTGCCCAGCAGGATCGGCTCAGCGATCTTCTCTTCCACCAGGCAGTGACAGGCACGCAGGATCTTCTCATTGTCGCCCTCGGGGAACACCACATGCTTCGGATTCGACTGTGCTTTGTGAATCATCATGCGCGAAATCTCGTGCGCTTTTCCCAACCTGCGCTCGAGCTGCTCGCGGTATTCACGCAGGTCCACTGGCTCTTGCGCCACGCCGGTTTTCATCGCGGCTTCCGCCACCGCCGCCGCCTCCCACATAAGCACCCGCGGATCGAACGGCTTCGGAATCAGATATTCGCGCCCGAATCGCAGCCGCTCCACGCCATACGCCCGGCAAACCGAATCCGGAACATCTTCCTTCGCCAGATCAGCCAGCGCTCGCGTCGCCGCCAGCTCCATCTCGTGGTTAATCGTTGTGGCCCGCACGTCGAGCGCCCCGCGGAAGATGAACGGAAATCCCAAAACGTTGTTCACCTGGTTCGGATAATCGGAGCGTCCGGTCGCAATGATCACGTCCGGACGGCTGGCCTTGGCGTCCTCATACGTGATCTCGGGATCCGGGTTCGCCATGGCAAACACAACCGGATTCGGCCCCATCGAGCGAATCATGTCAGGTGTCAACGCTCCCTTCACAGAGAGGCCGGCGAATACGTCCGCGCCCACCAGCACTTCAGCCAAAGTACGCAGCTTCGTATCTTGCACAAAGCGCTCTTTGTACGGATTCATGCCATCGGTGCGCCCCTTGTAAACCAGGCCTTTGGTGTCGCACAGAAAGATGTTTTCCCGCTTCACTCCCAGCCGGACATAATGTTCCGCGCATGCAATGCCGGCCGCCCCCGCGCCATTGAACACGACGCGAATCTTGCTGATATCTTTGCCAACGACTTCCAACGCATTGAGCAATGCCGCGCCCGAGATGATCGCCGTGCCATGCTGGTCATCGTGGAAGACAGGAATCTTCATCGTCTTGCGCAGCGTCTCCTCAATGTAAAAACAATCGGGAGCCTTGATGTCTTCCAGGTTGATGCCGCCAAACGTCGGCTCAAGCAACTGGCAGACCTTGATGACTTCATCAGGATTGTGGCTATTCACTTCAATATCGAACACATCCACATCGGCGAAGCGTTTAAACAAAACTGCTTTGCCTTCCATCACCGGCTTACCCGCCAGCGCCCCGATATCGCCGAGGCCCAGCACTGCCGTGCCGTTGCTCACCACGGCTACGAGATTGCCTCGCGCTGTGTATTTGAAAACATCGTGCGGATTCTTCTGAATCTCCAGGCAGGGCTCGGCCACTCCCGGCGTATACGCCAGGCTCAAATCGCGCTGCGTGCGGCAGGGCTTCGTGGGCGTGACCTCGATCTTCCCTGCTCTTGGCCCATTGTGATAATCCAAGGCTTGTTGTTTGCTGACGGGCATAATTGCCTCCGATGAATTCGTCTTGCACTGGCAGCGCCGTTGGTGCCCGCCAGCGATATGAAAATCAAACCCGTACCGTAAGCACCGGCGACGGCGCCCGGCTCACTACTTCTGCGGCAATCGGCCACGGCAGATGCGAGGACAGGCGCGCCACGCGGGCGCGATGCACTCCCATCACGATCAGATCGCTCTGCCGTTCCTCTGCCGCCGCAAGGATCGCCTGCGCCGGATGCTCCCAGCGCACCAGGCACTGCGGCTCGCACCAGTCAAACGCGTCCGCTGGAACCAGCGCTTTCAACGCCGTAAACGCTCGCTCCTCGATCAGCGGCCGATGCTGCCACGGTGCCATTGGCACGGCATGCACGAGCAGCAACTCGGCCTGATGCTCTTCTGCCAGCGAAAGCGCGTAATGCACGATGCGATCGGGATCCTCCGCCAAATCGACTGCAACCAGAATGCGGCGAAGCTTCCAATCCGCAGCTTTCTGCACCTTCGGGCCGATAGTCAGTACCGGACAGCTTGCTGCGCGATAAATTTGCTCCGCCTCTGAGCCGAGCACAACTTTGCCCAGCCCGCGCCGTCCGTGCGTGCCTAGCACGACCAGGTCAATTTCGTGTTCTTCAATGAACTGTGGAATCACGTGCTCCAACGCACCGCGCTCAACCACAGTCTCAATGGCGGCGAGCTCGCCTTTAAGTTCCTGTTCAATCTTGCTTAGCTTTCTGATCGCGATTTCGCGTTCGCGATCATAGGCCAGAGGCATCGGCTCCAAGGGAACGGGCAAATGCGGCTCCGGCGGGATCACATGCGCTAGCCACACGGTCGACCCGTAGGAGCGCGCAAAAGTCGCCACAAACTGCAGGGCGGCATTCGATGTCGAAGAGAAGTCTTCCGGGACCAGAATGTTTTTCAGAGAGATGCGGACAACCGGGAAAATGGTAGGCATGGCGGGCCTCCTGGCGGCAGATGAAGCCGCAAGAGCATAACCACACGATTCTGTATATTCCGCGACTTCCGCCCCGGCAGTGATTGGCGTCACCCGTTTCTGTGCGTCCAGAGACTCGAATTGCAGCGGGCTATTCAGTCCCCTCACATCTATCGATCATGGCGTCATCCTGAGCGAAGCCGTTCTTCAGGCGGAGCGAAGGATCTCCTTCTTCACGAACCTGTCGCGTGAGCCCGACACAATGGCGACAGCCGACGTCGGCTGTCCGGACCAGCGCAGCTCCGCTACACGCCCACCCCGGCCCGCTCCCGCGCGAACGTCGCCAGCACTTCGGTCAATCCCGGATGCGTGAGATCCTCCACCTCATACGTCACGCGCAGGCTCGGCTTGTTCATCTTGACCAGATGCGCCAGATCAATCGGAGTAGCCACAAACACCAGATCGCAAGGCACGCGATTGATCGTCTCTTCAAGCTCGTGCCGTTGCATGGCGCTGTATCCCATCGCCGGCAACAGGCTGGTCAGGTGCGGATAGCGCTCGTATGTCGACCGGATCGACCCGACCGCATACGGCCGCGGATCGACCAACTCTGCCGCTCCGCACTGCCGCGCCGCGACCACTCCCGCCCCGTATGGCATCTCGCCGTGGGTGAGCGTCGGGCCGTCTTCGACCACGAGCACTTTGCGCCCCTTCACGAGTTCCGGCGAAGAAACCGAAACGCGGCATGCCATCTCCACCACCGTCGCCTTCGGATTGCTCGCCTGCACATTCTTGCGAACCGTCTGGATATCTTGTGCCGCCGCCGTGTCGACCTTATTGATAACAATGACGTCTGCGCGCCGCAGATTCACTTCTCCAGGGAAGTACGAGAGCTCGTGCCCCGGCCGATGCGGATCCACAACTACGATTTCGAGGTCCGAAGCGTAGAACGGAGTGTCGTTGTTTCCACCGTCCCAGATGATCACGTCGGCTTCTTTTTCTGCTTGCCGGAGAATGCGCCCGTAGTCCACGCCGGCATAAACCACTGTCCCTTCCCGCAGATGCGGCTCATATTCTTCGCGCTCCTCGATCGTGCACTGGTGATGATCCAGATCATCCATGATCGCAAAGCGCTGCACGGCCTGCACCGCCAAATCTCCGTACGGCATGGGATGCCGCACCACGACCGGCTTCCATCCTTCGCGCTTCAATTCCGAAGCGACCATGCGCCCAATCGGACTCTTGCCGCAACCCGTGCGCACCGCGCAAATCGAAACCACCGGCACAGTGGATTTGATCTGCGTGCGCTCAGCGCCGAGGAGGCAAAAATCAGCTCCCGCGGCCACCACGCGCGAGCCGATGTGCATCAGGTTCTGATGGGAGATGTCGCTATATGCGAAGACAACCGCGTCGACCTCGTGCTCGTGAATGAGCTTTTCAAGATCGTTTTCTTCAAAGATGGGAATGCCAGCAGGATATTGCGCGCCGGCCAACTCGGTAGGATAACGCCGGTTAGCAATGCCAGGGATCTGCGTCGCGGTGAATCCGACCACGTTGAACTCAGGATTGCCGCGAAAAACCACGTTGAAGTTGTGGAAGTCTCTTCCCGCCGCACCCAGAATCAGAATCTTCTTCGCTTTCATAGATATCTCCTCAGAACTTCAATCTTCCTTTTGAACCTCAGCGGCTGAAGCCGTGTTTCGCCGACAATGCTGCACGGCACGTTGAACTCGTGCCCTTCCCCATTACTCCTTTGGGCTGCGACGCCACATGGGCACGCACGGATTCCAGTGGTGCACTTCTTTCTGGAAGTCAGTCTGTCCCGGCTGGACCCCTACGCCGATCAACTCATCCAGCGGAGACTTCAGCAGTTCGGCGAGGTACTTTTCGACCTGCTCGCGGATTCTGGGTTCGGCCAGCGCCTTGCGCAATTCTGTGTTCTCAATATGGGTAAATCCGCCACACAGCGGGCACTTCACGATGTCGTCGTTGATCATGGCAAGCCTCTTGTTGGAAGAACTTTGCGAGGACGCATGCCGCTCCGCATCGCGGCCTCTATGAGTTGATTACAGGCGGAAAGACACGAATGGGCAGTGACAAGGGTCGCTAGAAAGTGTGACGGGAGTCACAGAGAACAGACTCCCGCTGCGGGCGGCCGAGAACGTTCCTGGCGGAACACTGTGGAAAGTCGGGGAATTCGTGCCTCTAATTAGCTGATTCTCTTGCGAGCTATTTTGCCTTGCGTTTGTTTGCAATAAGTTAAGCTGTGGAAGAAACGTCTACTTTGGTGGTCTTGACAAGGGGGAAATCGTACCTACGCAAGTGGACTTGCGCTGAGGGTGCGAGGTGTGCCTTTCCCACCCTTCGCACAGAACGCGAAGGATGGGCCACCCGCCTACGCTTGACCCACCACACCCCGTATCCAAATCGATCAATAAGCGGACTTCATGTCGATCCATCTCGACCGGATAGCCAGAGTTATCGAGCGCTGTTCGTGCTGCTCCTGCTATCCGTACATCGGAGCAGCGACTCCAAAGGTCAGGGACAGAACTGCGGTGCTGATAATTCCTACTAGTTTCATATGTGTTGCCTGCATTGTTCGATCATTGCGTACGCATGCTCTACTGCAAGTTCCCCCCGGTCGCGTCGGCCGGATTGCCGATTACGTCGCCAGATACGAGAAGCTCCACTCTCCGATTCTCTTGCCGACCAGTGGAGTTGTCGTTGGAGGCCACGGGCAAAGTGTTGCCAAAGCCTCTGGCTGAAACCGAATTTGAAGCTACGCCTTGCTGCACAAGGTAGTCGCGCACAGATCCGGCGCGATTTTCGGACAGTGTTTGATTCATTGCATCACCGCCGACATTATCGGTATATCCGCCGACTTCAATGTTGAGTCCTGGGTAGGCGAGCAGAATGCCGGCGACTTTCGCGAGTTTCTCGCGTGCCCCCGACTTCAACGAGTATTGTCCGGTGTCAAACAATACGTCGGACATGCTGACGATGAGTCCGCGCGCACTGTCGCGAGTCTGAAGAATGGAATTCAGTTGCTCGGACAATTTCGTGCGCAAGGCCGCTTTGTCGGTTTCCGATTGTCGCGCGTCCAACTGCGCCTGCTCTGCCGCCAGGCGAGATTGGTCTGCATCCGCCTGGGCTGTCGAGAGTGCCGTTGCCGACGAAGCCTGGTTGGCCGCCATGTCGGTTTGGGCCTTCGCGGTTGCCGCTTGTGCATCCGCCGCATCGTTTCGCGCCCTTGCTGCATCCGACTCAGCCTGAGCCTTGGCAGCTTGAGCGTTCGCGGTGTCAGATTGTGCCTGAACCGTGGCGGCTTGAGCTTTCGCCGTGTCGATCTGGGCTTGGTCGTTCCGCCGCATCGCATCATCAGCCTGGGCCTGCGATCTGGCCTGCGCATCGGCTGAATCTTGACGTTCATTTGCCAGACGGACGTCGTTCATGTTCTTGACTGCGATCGCGCGCGCGTCTTCCGCGGTCTGCACTGCCTCACGGGAGGTCGCGATCAGCGGCTTTCTGTCGATATGTTTGTCTGTGGCGTAGCTGTCTGCCGTGGTCATCAACTGAACAGCATGCTGATAGCTGTCGCTGGCATACTGATCGGCGCCTTCTGATTGGGCGATGCGCAATGCATTCCGCGCCTCGAAGAATTCCAATGGCAACTTGACACTCAAAACCACAGGATCGAACTTATAACCGGTGGGAATGTAGCCACCGCGTTCCATCAGTTCGTACTTTGCGTTTACCGCTTCAGTCGTTCCCTTGGTCTCTTGGCGGACCACATTCTCGAGGATCACGACGTTGCTGGGCTGGCGAACCGCATAATAAGGTTCCGCGGTGACGATCAACGCGAAAGCTTGCAGATCTGTAGTCACGTTGAGCTTGCTGCGATGGTTGCCACCGAGTAGGACTTCACCCAAATTAACGGCGCGCCCCTCGGGCGAAATCGCCCATAGAACGTAGGTCAAGTACTCATTGCCAAAGGTCGTGGGTTTCTGCAGATCGCCAAATTTGGCTTCGATCGCAATCGACCCGCGCTTGCTGTTGATCTCTGCAACGCCGTTGGCTGACGGCATGAGATCCGTGCCTGCGAAATCCAGTTTCGAAGATCCGCTGCGGTGCTGATAGTTGACCGCTTGTACGCTGCGGCTGATGACGGTTACGCGGAAGGTGGGAGTCGGGCTTATGGGCTCGACGGTTAGGGTTGTCTGAGAATTGGTTTGAGCAAACGCGCTCAAACTGAGGGTGAGGCCGAGTGTTAGTAGAAACTGAATCTTCACAATATCTCCTTGTGGCAGATGTTTGCCGTGATGCATAGCAAGAAAAGGTGGATTGATACGTTCAGTCTTGTGTCCTCATCGGATCATGAGCGTGCCAACGTGAACCCGGGATAACGAGTGAAACAGCCCGAACACATTCATCAGCCATAGAGCCACGGCAATGACCACGACGCCGTTCAGGATTGACTTGATGGTTCCCTGCATGGGGATGAAGCGATTCACCAGCCACAAGAGAAAACCCACCACGACCAGAACTTCCAGGAGTTGAATTAAAGGCATGATCTACACTTTGTTCCTCGGGCTAACATCCTCATCCGCTGGAGGTCTTCGCCCTGATTTCGATTTTCGGAAACCCTAGAGTCGACTTGTGTTCGCCGCAAGGTTTGGCGGCACACACGCGGACGGATCTGATTCGCTGGATGTGGCCGCCCTACGTGACCTTGGTCAGGACACGAACCCCAGCCACCAAAAAGAGAAAACTGCGGTTCAGCGGCCGCAGCCTCTGCCTGCACACTCAGCAGAATGAAGCATGACAGGAGCGAGCTTTCGCGTCTGAGCAAGATAGCTCACACGCAGAGACTAGGAGTCGGCCATGTGCAAAGGCCGCATGCAGATCGATTCTCGGTAAGCTGGTTACAACCTACCTTCGAGATCACCGAACGATCCCATTCGTTAGAGCCACTATCTTCGAGCTATCCCTGTCTGGTTACGGTGCTCATACGTTGCTTCGAAGATCGCTTCTCTCCCGCAATTTCTGCGGCGGCCGTTCTATTGTCTTTCTTATGACGAGAACCTGGGGTGCAGTTCACCCGTCTGTCCCCAGGTTTTCTGTCCCCAAGTTTTCCCAGGTTTCCCCCAGGTTCTCTGCCCCAGGTTTCTGCCCCACAACACAGGGGAAGTTGCCGCCTGGTGATCGGGATCACATTTTCTGGTGACTTGGGGCACCGCGAATTGTGGACTGGCTCTCCAAACTTGAACTTAGGCATGCGTGACAGTCGCGGGGCGCGAGGTGCTGTTCGCACGCCCGGAGGTGGCCCGTGTCCATCACTCTGGTGCTCACCATCGCGGTGCTGGCTTTGGCGGCGGCATTGTTCGTATTTCGCGCGATCCCGGCGGTGCAAACTTACTTCGCCTTTCGCGGTAAGCGGCTGATCACGTGTCCGGAGACGGAGAAATGGGCTGCCGTGGAAGTGTCCGCTACGGAAGCGGCTGAAGGGGTATTCCTTGGCGAGCCGACGTTGAACTTGCGCGACTGCTCGCGCTGGCCGGAGCGCTGGGACTGCGGCCAAGATTGTCTCAAGCAAATCGAAGTCGATCCAGAAAACTGCCTGGTTTGGAACATCGTTTCCAAATGGTACGAAGGGAAAAACTGCGTGTTCTGCCACAAACCTATCGGCGTATTGCACCACCTGGACCATGCTCCGGCGTTGCTGAGTCCGGAGTACAGGACGGTGGAGTGGGATCAGCTTCGCGCTGAAGAACTTCCCAACGTGCTCACAACATTCCAGCCGGTGTGCTGGAACTGCCACGTAACCGAGACGTTCCGAAGGCTACATCCGGAGATGGTAGTGGAGCGGAAGCGGAGCGCATAGAAAACTGCGCGGGCTCTGCACTACATCTCCAGTGTCAGATCCATCGGGGGCTAAAGCCCGGATAATTGTGCTCGGAACGCGGCGCTAAAGCGCCGCTCTTCCACGCAGTGCGTTCTTCAGACGCCGCTCGTCCATGCAGTACGTTTCTTTAGACGCCGCTCTCTTTCGCAGGGCGTTCTTCCCATAGGAAATTCGCACGCTGAGCCCTCTTCGCATAGAAGCTCGGGCACCAACGGTTCCGCTCCTGGGAGCTATGGGCGAGCTGAGCTGGCTTGAGCGCCGTCCGGTTTGCTGTGCTTTTTCGAGATGGCGCGTCGGATGTCAGGCCAGAACTCTTTCACCACCAGAGTCAACGTGTCGTAAGCGTATTGCGTACCCCAGACTTTTGCGGTGTTGGTAAGAGTGCGATCGCTGGGAACGAAGCGAAGCACTCCGGGCGTCGTGGTGCGAAAGAGTTTGCTGGTGGGGTGGTAGGAGTAGGTGGAGATTGCAGCTGACAGCGCCCCGCCGACGACTTCGGAATAGTTGAATTCCTTCTTGCCGGAATCGGCTCGGGTGATCAGGTTCCGGCTCATGGAATAAAAAAGGCGATGGCGAAATGTACCTGCGCCAGCTTGGAAGTAGCGTGGGTCCTGGCGCAGAATTGTAGGCAGGATGGCGCCGGTCACGTAGTTCTCGATGGTGCCGTCGGCAAAGGCCGCACCGAAGCGTTTCCCGTATCCGCCCCAGCCCTGGCCGTATCCCGGCTCGCTGTCCTGGGCTTGGCCGATGGCAGAGAGGAACCCGTACCAGGGGTAGATGACCGGGTCGAAGGAGCCGCGGGTGACGACCGCGAACTTTTGTTTCGTGGTCAGCGGCGGGACGTTGCCTGCGTGCTCGAGCGTCAAGAAATTGGGCAGAGTATAGAAGAGCCGATCGTTCGAAGTGCCTTTGACCGCTCCTTCTCTGCTTGTGCTGCCGGGGACGTCCTGGCTTTTATTTTTCTGATCTTGCGGATTGGAGTCAGGCTTCTTGGGGGCATCCTGCGTACTGGACTGTGACGCAGGCGCCTGCGTGTCGGAAGAAGAAGATTGCTGGGCCCAGACCGGCATTGCAAGAGAAGCTGTGATCAGCACGGTTATGAACGAGCGAGCGTGCGCGATTTTCAAAAAGAGGTCTCCAGAATTTTGTGCCTGCTTGCGCAAAAAACCAATCCTCCAGATCAGGCAATTGGGATCATCCCGATTTAGATGCAAAGTGCTTGTGGATTGACTTTCCTCATTGTAGCAATCGGCTAAAGACCGACCGGGCCGGGGGCGAAGGATTTACGAGAACTGACGGCGCGGCTGGACGCCGCGCCCGATCAAACCTGCGGCGATTCCGACTAGAAGCTGAATCCCAGCTGGGCGGTGATGGCGCGGGGGGTGACGTAGTGTGTCCCGCTGAAAGTGGAGAGGAAGTTGTACAGCGCGTATTTGTTGGTCAGGTTGATGACCGTAAGTTGCGCCGTGATTTTGTATCGGTCTTTGTCGAAGTGGAAAAGATTGTCATCTCCGATCGCGACATCGAACAGGTGGCGAGGGGCGATCCGGGGAGGGTTCTTATCGTCATTCTCGCTATTTGGGGCGGGAACTCGCAGCAGCGTCGATCCGAATTGAGAGACGGGACAAGGATTCGGGAGGGCCTGAGTGGGGGTGGCGCGCTGGGGGCCGCAGAACAGCCCGGCCTCGAATTCCTGGTCGGCAGTCAGCGGGACGCCGAAAGAGTCAGTCATTGCGATTGCAGGAGCACCCGAGCCAGTGGTTGTAGTTTGGGCGCAATTTCCGCCGAAGCAGGGAGTCTGGCCGGCGACCAGGCCGCTATCGTATCGCCAACTGAAGCCGATCCAGGGGCCAGCCTTCCATGACTGATATTGGAAATGCGTGGTCTGGTTAAACCTCTCATCGTGATCGATGCGGAATGCGGTCGAGCCCGAAGCGAGGACGGCCGAAGAAACGGCGCCGGCTCCGCCGATCTGCGGCGTAAAGAAGCGTGCGGCAACGCTGGAGAAGACGGCCAAGGCGGAGAATCCATGGAAATTCGGGACGCTGACACGGCCCGCATATCCGGGAATCTTCGACCGCTCCCATTCGACGGCAAAGGTAATGGGAGTATTGCCGAGAATGCTGAAGTCATAGCCGCTATGCGTGTACTTCCAGATGTATTCGCCAGAGAAGACTAGATAGCGTCCGAATGCCTGTTTCAGGCCGGCGTGGAATTCGTTCCACCATCCGGGACTTAGTGGAGTCGGCTGGCCCGATTCAAAACAACCGAGGAGTGGATTCAGCACGGCATTGTTGCAGCCGCCGCTTGCCAGCACGAGGTTTTCGTTAAAGGGAGTTTCGAGCACGCGCATAGGAAAAACGCTTCGGCCGCCAGTGTCCAGAGCATAAGGGACAGGCAGAGCCAAACCGACCATCGAATTGTCCAGCGCAAGCTTTCCGGCATTGAGACTAGATTCGATGAGGTTATATCGCGGACAGGAGTTGCTTCAGTGGGGCCCGAGTTACTATAGAAGTGTATTTATGGATACGGCCGGACAAGATCGGCTGGCCAACATCATTGATATCGCGAGGATAGGCATGGCAGAACCAACATATGACGAACTGAAAGCAAAGCTGGCGGAACTAGAGAAGCAGGTCGAGACCCGCAAAAAGAGCGGCAGCTTGGAATTCAAGGTTGGAGAAAAGGGTGGCGTGAGCGTCTACGGATTGGGGCGCTTTCCGGTAACGCTGTATTACGAGCAGTGGAATCGGCTCCTTGGAGCGGCGGAAGACCTCAAGAAGTTCATGGAAGAGAATAAGGCTCGGCTGAAGCTGAAAGAGTAAGAGTCAGGAGTCAGGAGTCAGGCGTCAGGACCAAGAGTTAGCTCATCATGAACTGTAGTGAGGAAACTTCGATTTTCCTCACGCGAAAAGCCCACGTTCATCAAGGCCTTTGGCGACACGGCTGAACAGGCTGCGGAAGAAGCATGTTTCTCGCCGTTCTCACCGAGCAAGCGCGGCTACGAACAGCTCGGAATGACAAGATCAAAACATCGTATTGTGTCCGGCCTACATGTTTGGTGATACCCTAACCTCTCTGGATCCAACGCAAGCTTTTTCGTCTATCGGTACGACCTTCTGGCCAATATTTCCCGGGAATTTATTTAATAGAATTGGATTGTAGAGAGCGGAGAAATCATTTTATGAAAATCGGCATCCTGACCGGCGGCGGGGATTGTCCAGGCCTGAACGCTGTGATTCGCGCGGTCGTGCGCAAGGGCACGTTTCACTACGATGACCAGTTCACAGGTTTTCTGGAGGGCTGGCGCGGAGTAATCGAAGATCAAAGTATGCCGCTGGATCTGGATACGGTCGGCGGAATCCTTCCTCGCGGAGGAACGATTTTGAGAACGTCGAGGACGAATCCCTCCAAACGTCCTGACGGAGTCGAACGGTGCATAGCCACACTCAAGAAGCATGGAATTGAGGCTCTGGTCGCTATTGGCGGCGATGACACGCTGTCGGTCGCGCAGAAACTGTACGAAGCTGGCGTTAAGGTCGTGGGCGTACCCAAGACCATCGATAACGATCTGGGCGGCACCGATTACACGTTCGGATTCGATACGGCGTGCAATGTTGTATGTGAGGCGATCGATCGGGTGCATACGACGGCAGAAGCCCATAATCGGGTGATGGTGGTCGAAGTCATGGGGCGGGACGCCGGCTGGATTGCGATGTACAGCGGGATCGCGGGCGGCGCGGACGTGATCTTGATTCCGGAGCGACCGTTTAATGTGGATCAAGTGGCCGAATCGATTCGTCAGCGGCATGAACGGGGGCGCTATTTTTCGATCATCGTGGTCGCGGAAGGCGCGAAGTTCTCATCCGACACCGGCAAGGGGGCGCCGGTGATCCAGGACATGGGCAAGGACGAATTCGGTCACGCCAAGCTGGGCGGAATTGCCAACATATTGGCGCACGAGATTGAGAAGCGAACTGGATATGAAACGCGCGCCGTCGTGCTGGGACACATTCAGCGCGGCGGTTCTCCCACGGCGTTCGACCGGGTGCTGGCGACGCGCTACGGGCTGGGCGCGATTGACATGGTGCACCGCGGCGAATTCGGCCGGATGGCTGCGCTGCGCGCGAACAAAATTATCTCCATCCCGCTGAAGGAAGCCATCGCCAAGAATCGCACGGTCGATGATGAAATGATCCAGATCGCGGAGGGTTTGTTCGAGCCGGTTGCAGGGAAAGAGACCGTCGCGAAGTGATTTGTTAGGCCTGTGGTCTTTTTCGTTGGATAAAGGTTTCGCGCATTTCATCTTCCCCGGTTGGTCCTTCTACGCTTCGTCCATATCCCCGGTTTCGGGAGTTATCTGTGTGGCCAAATTGTTTCGCCAAAGAGGGCACAGAGATGCCGGGCGGATATAAGCGTGCGCCCATTCGGTAGAATATCCCCGAAATGAAAGCGGGATCCTGGTTTGTCCTCGGAATTGTCGCGACTACAGTCAGCTGGTTGTACATGCATCGGATTTTAGGTCCATGGGAGTACTACCATGACGTGCAACATGGAACGCTGAAGGCACAATTAGGAGACCTGTATTCTCCATGGACAGGAACGCGCGAGTTGCTGCTGTATGGAAAAAATCCGTATGGAGATGATGTAACAAGAAAAATCCAGCTGGCGTTTTACGGCCACGCCATCCAGCAGAACTATGATTCGCCGCAAGTCGTCGATGAACAACGCTTCGCATATCCCATTTATGTCGTGCCTCTGTTGGCACCCACTGTCCATTGCGATTTCGACCAGTTACAGGCGTGGGCTCCGGTGGTGCTTGCGTCAATGATCGGTGTGAGCGTCTTCTTGTGGCTGCGATCGATGGGACAGCGGAGATCGATCATCTGGACGTTAGCTTTGATCTTGTTCGTTTTGAGCAGCCCACAATTAATTCAAGGACTTCAATTGCAGCAACTCGGGCTTTTCGTTGCTTTTCTTCTAGCACTGGCGACATGGTGTAACAGTGGCGGCCACAGCTTCGTGGCTGGGGGATTGCTAGCGCTCTCCACAATCAAACCCCAGATGGTAGTTTTGTGCGTCGCATGGTTTCTGATCTGGGCTGTGGCCGACTTACACAAAAGATGGCCCATGGTCGCGGGCTTTGCGACTACCCTCGGCATGCTCGTCGGAGTCAGTGAACTGCTGCTCCGCGGCTGGCTGCGCCTCTTTATGGGCGCGTTGGTGGCCTACACACGCTATGTCCGAACGCCTTCTCCAATTCGGCTCATGCTCGGAAATTGGGTAGGCGGAGTTGTTTCCGTTGTGTTGCTGATTGTGGTTTTGATGTTTGCGTGGAAAAACCGAGAAGTAGCTGCAAGCTCAGCTGCATTTCATCGAGTGCTGGCTGGAATCTTGATTGTGAGCACGCTGGTGATCCCGCCGATCCCCATCTTCAACCAGGTGCTTTTGATCCTACCCGTCATCTTGCTTCTGATTCGATGGAGAGAGCTACCCGTTTGGGGACAAATGGTCTTCAGCGCGTTGGTTGCGTCCTGTTACGTCATTTCGATTGTGATGTTGCTCCATCCGTCCGACCTGGTCTCGCCTCGGAGCTTGCCTTTGCTGCCAAGGGCGCCCGCTCTCGTTTTTCCATTCGCGGTTCTCGTCTTATTTCTGTTGAGTCCGGCTTCCAAGGCTGCGGCGAATCAACTGGCTGCGGACACCGAAGGGTGTTCAACAGCAGAGGCTTCGGATGCTGGTTGATATCTACCTTCGAGCTTGGGTACGGGACGAGAAATGGCCCAGGCCAAAACCCCGATCGGAATCGTGATTAGGGCAAAGCGGTGGAGGACTAACGCGGGAAGCATGATGACCGAACCGCCTAAGAGACAGAGAGAAAAGGCGAGGGACGATGATCGAGCGCCGAATTTGACCAGCACCGCAAGCGGAAGCAGAAGGAAAATCAAACTGTGTGGATTCAGGTGATAGCTGGCCAGAACACTCACAACCACGGCCAGAGCAAAGCCCTGTTCGAGCGACTTCCGCGCGTAAGCGCCCAGGAGCAGCAGGAGAAGAGAGCCTCCGGCGAGAACGGCCATCGGAGCTTCGTGATGGGCAAGTACAAAGAATAGTCCGCGCAGGTTGGGCATCATCCATTGGTTGATGCCGGCATTCGGTGACGCGCTCAATTGCAGCAACACGCGAGGATAGTTCAGCACCACTCCCCATCCTGAGATTGCGGCGCAGACAGCAACGAATAGGGATGAGCCAACCCCGAATCCGGCAAGCAGCCGCCATCTTCGGCGCAACAAGAAAACGACCGCCAATGGAAGGATGAACTGAAATTTGATAAGGCCGAGTGCAAGCACCGCTCCTGCCAGGAAATCCTGACGCTTTTGCATGGCGGTCAGCGCCAGCGACAGAACTAGCAGCACAAGGATGTCGACTTGGCCCTGAAGAAGCTGGATGTGGACGGGCACAAACAGGAATGTAATCGCAAAAATCGTCAGGGCATCCGGTCCCAACTTCAGCGCGCGATGCAGAACCATCGAAGACAGGAAAAGAATCGCCAGGCTCACCAGCGACCATAAGAAGTGCCCGCCAGTGACGCCGAACAGCGCTGTTGGCCAGTAAAGCAAAGCCACCACGGGTGGTGAGTAGAATGCTCCGCCCAGCGCGTGCAGGTAGTGCATCTGAAACGCGCGCTGCAGGCTTAAGTCGAACAGCTGACGACCCAGGCCATGCCGGAGCATTTGTGCGGCGACATAAAAGGCGCTGGCAAAATCAAAGCGCTCCGGCGCTCGGGCGAAAGCGAAGTGGTGGATCGCCAGCACCGCGGCGCAGAATGGTGCGATCAGCAACGCTTTCACCAGAGGCGCTTGCCGCGAGATTAGGCTTCCAGACTGGCTGGCCACGAGACTTCTTATAGTTGAAATATTCGTGCGTTACAACCTCGGGGTCTGACATACCATGTCTGGTTCATGCCCGCGACTGGACAACCCTGGCTCACAGCGAAGCGCTTGCGTGCGCACGGATTGATCGTAGGTCTGGTCGTGTGGTCGATTTACGTGTGGAATATCACCGCGCCGGGCTGGCGCGATCGCGGCGGGAGCCTGAAGGGCGGAGACTTTGCCCATCTGTATGTGCTGGGCAAGATTGCGCTCGAACATCGGGGAACGGAACTTTACGACATCGAAGCGCAAAAGAACCTGATGGCGGAGCGCGTGCCCAGCGCGCGAGGAATCTACTATTACCCCATCTACCCTCCGCAGACGTCGATTTTGATGGCGCTGTTCGCAAGTCTCAGTTACGGTCGGGCACTGGTGGCTTGGCTCGTGATGGGCACTTTGCTTTATGCGGCTTGCTGCTTTGGAGTTTGGCGCTCATGCCCCGTTCTGGCAGGCGAAAGAGTTTTGGTCGCTGTACTCGCTGCAGCTTTCCCGGGATTTTTTCAGGCGATTCTCTGGGGCCAAACTTCCGTTTTGGCCTTGGCTTGCTTCACGCTAGTATTTTTGGCGCTGCGGAAGGAGCTCGACTTCTGGGCCGGGATTGCGTTGGGACTGCTGGCGTTCAAGCCGCAACTAGGCGTCGCTGCGGCCGTTGTCTTCCTCGCAGAACGAAATTGGAAAGTGATTGCCGGGGCAGTACTTTCTGGCGTTGCAGAATTCTTCGTTGCCTGGATGTACTACGGATGGCGACCGCTGCTGGCATGGCTGCGGGCCATCGCTCGAATTGCGGACGCACTGCCGCTGCTGGAGCCGAAACCGTACCAAACCCACTCTTTGCGAATATTCTGGAGCCTACTGTATGTTCCGCGAGGGGTATCGCTGGCGCTCTACTTCGTCAGCGCAGCCATCATTTTATATTTCACCGTCGTGACTTGGCGGAGCGACCTGCCGATGCCGGTGCAATACGCTTCACTGCTATTTGCGACAGTGCTGGTTTCGCCTCATCTGATCGTCTACGACATGGTCGTTCTGGCTCCGGCATTTCTCCTATTGGCAGACTGGCTGATCCCACTGAGCGCTGGACGATGGAAGAACTGGATGCTTGCGTTGCTGTATGCCGCTTATCTTTCTCCGCTGATTGGATCGTTGACGCAGCTGATACGAGTACAGCTGTCGGTGGTTGCGATGGCGGGGATTGTTTTTATGATCTGGAGGGCAAGTCGAGGCTTGGAGCCGGACCTTCGCGCAGGGTGATGAACGCTGGTTGTCGCACAACCGCAAAGAACGCGAAGGATGCGCGAGGAACGCAAAGGAAAACACCTCTTTCGCCGCTAAACACCGCGAATCGACGGAGCTGTTTGAATCATGCTGCCATCCGATTTGCTTGTCTGAAAAAGAAAACGCAGTGCTTCAGGGAATCGCCTCGCCCAGGCAGATTCACTATGTGTGACGCCCTCTTCGATCATCACTCGTAGCCGCTCTTCTCCCAGATGAGCGCGACTCAAAATTGCTGCAAGCTCGCGCACGTCGTCGACGGCACTGCGGCTTTTCTCCGAAGTCGCAGCTTCGGCCGTACCAATGGCAAGGAAGATGCGTTCTGGCCATCTCTTGACGGAGCGGCTGATCCGAATGAGTTGCCGATTGGAAGCCCACAAGGACGGGCTTTCGAGCAGCAATCGCCCGATGACTCCGGGATGCGAGATGGCAGTATACAGAGAGATCAAGGCGCCGAGCGAGGATCCGCCCAGCCCCGTATTCTCCGGGCCAGACGCCAGACGGTAGCGCTCGGTAATAAAAGGCATCACTTCCTTCAGAAGAAAATTGGGATAGCGCTTTCCGAGAACACGCAGCACCACAGGTTGCATTGAACGGTACGGCATGTATTCGCGAATTCGGTCTTGGCCCGCGTGATCGACGCCAACGATGATCAGAGGCGGAATCGAGCCGCCTCGAATCAGCCGGTCGGCAGTTTCGTCGGCCTGCCATTCCACGCCTGCAAACGCAGTTGAAGATTCGAACAGATTCTGGCCGTCGTTCAAATACAGGACCGGATAGCGGCGGGTTTTGTTCTCTTTATCGTCGTATCCGGGAGGCAGCCACACGCGAAGAAAACGTGAGTTGCCAAAGATTGCGCTGTGAAATTCGTGAATACGCAGATCGCCGGTCGCTGTCGTGCCGCGAAGAGAGGATGGTGCCTGGCTGATCGGGAATTCGTGCATTACGGGAGTCAAAATTCGTTCATGTCAACTGGCTGGTCGGACCTGCCTGGCGCGCCAATTCGCGGCCGCCGCCAACAACGTAATGAGGCTGATGGTGACCAGCGAAGCTACGCACAGAATGCACCACGTCAACAGAACACGCGCCTCGATGTAAGTAAGGTAAAGAGCAAAGATAAGCCCTGCTGCCGAGGCGAGTAGCACACGAGTCGGAGTTGTCGATCGTGCGCGCCACACCGTCGTAAGGAGCAGCAAGAAACCGTAGCCCGCGACTCCGATTCCGGCAACCGGGATTCCCGCTACCCGCGAGTATTCGCTGCGATTCACGATGTCGCAATTAAACTGCTGATTGAAATCGCAGAAGTTCGTACTGGATTTGGCGTAGTGGCGCTGCAAGGAGACGGCAGAAAGGATGATCCCGCACACCGACAAGGCGGCGATGATCCAAAACAGAGCTGACGGGACCCGAGGCGTATCGGAGTTCACCGTCCTTGGAATGCTTCCAGAGCTGGATTGCAAAGGCGTGATCACGGAAGAGAACACCCCGTTTTGCTGCTGAGTTCATCCAGAGGCTCGACGCCTTCTTGTAAAGGGCCACCAGGTTGAAATTGCCAACTGGGAAAATTCTTGGCGCCGGCAGCTTTGCAGGCATCCGCCATCTCGTGGGAGTCCGGAATCGCGCATTCCTGGTACGGCACGTATCGAAATGCCTTGCCGAACATATCTTTCTGGTCCAGGCAGTGCGGACACCAGTAGAGCCCGTACATCTTGACCTGTTTTGAGGCAAGACATTTCGCGAAATTGTCATAGCGATGATTTATGTAGTACCAGTACGCGAAATATGCGGCCGCGACCACGACGATCACCGCACCCCAAGTGAGATATTTGCGCGACGGCGGCTTGGCTTCGGCCACACCCGTTCTCTGCTGCTGACGCTTTCGTCTCTCGTCGGACATGACATTTTTTATATCACGGCATCAGACCACGACGTCGAGCGCGCCGGGAAGAACGTCGATATGCTCGCAGTGAAGGGTGAGGACTTCACCGTCGATCATCACATCGACAGGCGCGTCTAACGAGAATTCAACCGAAGGAACTTTGCGGGATTCAGCAAGGGGATGGTCGATGTGAGTGCCATCGTAAAGGCCGGGAAGATTGCGAATTAAGCCAAGCCGTCCGATTGGTCCCCAGCGCACGTATTCGATGAGGCCGTCATTCACTTCGGCCATCGGAGCGATCATCATGGTACCACCAGTGTATTTGCTGTTGTTGAATGTCAGGAACAGGCAGGGACGACGGTCGAAATCGGCGGTGGCATCGGTGCGCATGGGAAACGGTCGCCGATTGAAGCGCGCCAGCGTGAGGAAAATCGAGATGATGTATCCCAGCTCGCCCCAATGACTGAAACGGCGCTGGCGGAGAGTAGCGACGTCGGCGGAGAATCCCATGCTAAGTAAATTGATGTAGTGGATCACGCCGCCGCGATGCTGAAGGCGGAGCACGTCGCAGACTTGCGTGCGGCCGGCGACGATTGCGTCGATGGCGTGCTCGACTCCTCGGTCGCTGAAGTCGCGGAGAAACGAATTGCCGGTGCCGAGGGGAAGAAACGCGAGGGTGGGACGTTGCCGGGCAGCTTCGGGGAAAAGGCCGTTGACGATCTCGAACGAAGTTCCGTCGCCACCGACAGAGATGAATTTGCGCTCGCCAGTTTGATACGCTTCGCGCGCGATGCGTTTGGCGTCTTCGGGAGCGGTCGTTTCCGCGATGTGGACGGCAATACCGGCTGACTTGAGACGCTCAAGCGCCGGCCCGAGCATTTTTCTGCTCTTGCCGCCGGCCGCAGCCGGATTCACGATAGCGAGATAGGGTTTGTTCACGTAAACGCTAAATTCCACGCGGAGGCCGAATTCTTGGAGGCAACGACTGGTTACAGGGCCTGAACCTCGCTCCTTTGTTTCGAATCGCTGATCTGGTCAGCGAGCACCTGACGCTTGATTTTCATCGACGCCGTGCGGGAAAAATCTTTATCCCAGAGCAAGTATCCGCCGACGCGTTTGAAGTCTGGGAGGCGCCGGTTGCGAGTATTGATCTCGTCGAGCAGCTTCGCGTCGAATTGCTGATTTTGATCGAGCCGCAATACGATCACAAGCATTTCCCTTCCCAAACCTTTTTGCGGCCAGACATAGTTTGCCGCATAGATGCAATATTCTTTAACCGGCAGGCCATCGAATACGGTCTCAATGTCCTCGGGATAAATATTCTTGCCGCCGGCGGTGACGATCATATTTTTCTTCCGCCCGACGAGTTGCAGATGACCTTTGCCGTCGAAGCGGCCGAGATCGCCCGTAAGAAGCCAGCCATCGACGATGGTCTCGAGCGTGAGTTCAGGATCGTCAAGGTAATGCGACATGATTGTTTTTCCGCGAGCGGCCACCTCGCCTACTCCTTCACTATCGGGACTCAAGACACGCAGTTCGACTCCCGGCAGTGGCTTGCCGACGGTATCCGCGCGAAACGGCTTGAGATCGTTCAGCGTGAGTGCGGTGCAAGCTTCGGTGAGACCGTAGCCGTTGACCACGGGAATTCCGAGATCGTAGAAGAACTGCATCGTGGAGGGCTCCATGAACGCACCGCCCGTGATGAGGGCGAGCAGTTCTCCGCCAAAGCCGCGATGCACTTGCGGCAGCAGCGTGCGGCTCAGCTTCACGTGCGGCCGGCGGCGGGTGAAGAGCTTGTTCAAAGCGATCATGCGATCGAGAAGGAACCGCTTCCAGGATGGAAGTTCGTCAAACTTGGCGCGCAGTCCGCGTTCAAGGTTTTTGACGATCATCGGAACCAACGAGACGTAGGTGATGCGATAGCGCACAAAAGCGTCGCGAACAAATTCGGGCCGCAAGGTGCGCAAATGCACAACACAGGCCCCGCACACGAACGGACCGATGAAGCCGACCATGAAATCGATGGCATGGTTCGTCGGCAGAATGCTGAGATAGCGCACGCCCGGCCAAAACGGATACCAGGCAGTCAATGCGATGCATTGGTCGAGATAATTTTCGTGAGTGAGAACGCAGCCTTTAGGCCGGCCTCCGGTGCCGGAAGAGTACACGATGCAGGCGACGTCATCGCGCTGGCGCATGATGAAGTCCGGCTTACCCTTGCGCTTGAAATCCTCCCAGCGAAATGCTCCGGGCAGCTCGGCGCCGATCGGCGCCTCGGTCACGAGCACGAGCTTGGCCTTGAGACGATGAAACTCAGAAGATTGTGTGATGGCGCGCCAGAGGTGGTACTCCACGATCAGGATTTTAGACTTGGAATGCTCTAACAATTCGAGCTGCTCGGCAGGAGTCAGTTTGTAGTCGAGCGGGACCAGCACGCCGCCGCAATAGAAAATCGCATACGCCGAAATCAGCCACTTCGACTGATTGGTCATGATGATGGCGGCTCGATCGCCGGGATCGAAGTCGGCATCCTGGAGGGCGCGAGCCAGGGGCTGGGCGATTTCTTTGAAGTCGGAGTAGGTCAGGCGGACTTTCTGGCGGTCACGATCGGCCTCGATCAGGCAGACCTCGCCGGCAAAGCGCTCGAGAGCGTCCCGCAAGGCCGCGCCGAGACAGCTGTATTGCCGCAGATCAAGCATGAACTGTCTATTTCACCACAGAGCGGGAGGCTGCGGAAAACAACGTGCGCCGGTTGCGGAACCTGAGAAGTAAAAAGGGACAGGTCACAAGCGGGCCTGGATTTTTTGGGCCAAGGTGCGGAAATCAGTCACACCTTGCAGTTCGTAGTCGGGCAGTTCGACGTGAAAGTGGTGCTCAAGCCGGGTCAGCAGGTCGAGCGTTTGCAGGCTGTCGATGCCCAGTGCTTTGAAAAAATCTTCATCGGGATGAAGCTTTTCGCGGGGGACTTTGAAGTGGCTCGCGGCCAGATTCATAATTTCATTGAGCGTTTGCTCGGCAGTGGGCATGGTCCTTCCTGTTAGGGCAAGTATGGCTGTGTTTCGGTGCTCTCGACAAATTTCTTCAGCCCGGCCTGGACTGCCGGCTGCGTGAATAAGTCGCAAAAGAGATCAATCTCTCGCTTCAGTTCTTCGTAAGGAATCGGTTTGATGAAGCGTTTCGCAGCGATTGCAGTAGCGCGATCGAACTTTCCGAGCTGAGCGGCGGTGACGCGGGCCGCTTTCAGCGCTTCGCCTTCCCCCACGACCTGACTGACAAGTCCAATCTGTTGTGCCTTGGTCGAATTGAAGCTCCGTCCAGTAAGGAGCAAATCGCGCACGACTGCATTGCCCAAATCGCGCTTCAGGCGCGGGATTCCCCCAAAGCCGGGGATTAGGCCGAGTCGCAATTCGGGGAAACAGAAGCGCGCCATACGGTCGGCAATAATCAAGTCGCACGCGAGGGCCAGTTCGAAGCCTCCGCCGAAAGTGACGCCATGAACCGCGGCGATGGTGGTGAGGGGCGCGGAATCGATCGCGTTCAACACGCGATGGATTCGTTCGAGAAAATCACGAACGCCGCGAGTGGCTTCTTTCTTCTCCATGGCCTGCGAGCGTTCGTACAGTTCGCGCAGGTCGGCGCCGGCGCAGAATCCAGAGCTGAGTTCGCTGTAGATGATCAGGGCATGCGCCTGCTCTTGCAGAGACTCGAGGGCAGTGGCGAATTTCTCCAGCTCGGAAAGGCTCAGGGATCCCAGTTCATTGCAAGGCGCGCGATGGAGCGCGAGTTCGACGACGCCGTCGCGGAGGGTCCAAGAGAGGGTTTGAGCTTGTAAAGTTTCCATTACGGTTCGTTGCGAACTGAGTGCCGTCCCTTACGGGACTTAGGTTGTCTATTCTCCTCACACCCGGCACTCTCGTGCCGGGCTTCCCTCCCATGCAGCCGCGCGGCTGGGTGATTCCTTCAGCAACGGCTACGGTAGCACTGGAGCTATTTCATAGATGAAGATAAACCCGAAGTCCCTCAAGGGCTAAAGCCCCGCAATTTTTGGCGGGCTTTGGCGGCACGGCTGAAGCCGTGCCCTTCCCAAAACCCAAAACGGCTCCTAGACTGCCTGCTTCATTTGATAGAGCTGATCGATCTCGTCTCTCAACCTCGTTGAAATCACGTCGCGCTTGAGTTTGCCATTCACCGTCAACGTGCCCTCGTCCACCGAAAACGCCTCCGGACGGACATGGAAACCCCGTACCTGCTTGTAATGTGGCAACTGGGCATTGACCGCGTCCAGTGCGGACTGCGCGCGTTCGCGATTAATAGATCCCGTGATGATGGCAGCGAGATATCCGCGGCCATTGCCGACGATGACAACTTGTTGCGCTCCCGCCAAGCGCTGCAAAATTTCTTCTTCGATCGGTTCGGGAGAGATTTTATGTCCCGAGCCAAGCACGATCAGATTCTTGATTCTGCCTACGATTCGCCAATTTCCGACAGAGTCGAGTTCCCCCTGGTCGCCGGTATGAAACCAGCCCCCGCGCAGGACTTCTGCCGTCTGCTGAGGCCGGTTCCAGTATCCCGGAAAAATATTGGGGCCGCGCACCACGATTTCGTCATTGTCCGCCAGCTTCATCTCGATTCCAGGCACGGCAGGGCCGACTCGTCCGATTTCGACTTGACGAGGGTCGTCCATGGTACAGATTGCGGTTGTTTCGGTCAGTCCATAAACCTGCAATACTTTGACACCGAGCATCTGGAAATAAAGCTGCGTTTCGGGATTGAGCGGCGCCGATCCGCAGATTAAAGCTTTGAGATTCGCGCCAATCATTTTCTTGCGAATCGCCGGGAAGACGAGAGCATTAGCCAGCCAGAGCCAGAGGCCGTCGGTTGCGATTGCCTTCTGTTCATGGCGACGGGCCCAGGCACCTTTGGCTCGCGAGTAGATCGCCTGCGCCACACCTCCGCTCTTCCACAGTTGCTCGTCGACCGCGCGGCGCATGCGCTCCAATAATTGCGGCACATTCAGGAAATAGTCCGGAGCCACGGCACGCATATCGTTCGCAATTTTTGTCAGATCGGTGTTGAGCGTGACCAGGCTGCCGCGAAGAAGAAAGCTGAGCAGCGCGATCCAGGACGCGGCGAAGCTGAATGGAAGATAGTGGAAGACGCGGTCCTGTCCGGAACGGCCTTGCATGAGGAGATCGAGACGCGCGGTCGTGCAGCCCAGCATGAAGCCGACGTTTGCGGCGGTGAGCACAACGCCCTTGGAGTCTCCCGAGGTTCCCGAAGTGTAGATGATGGTTACGGGATCTTCATCGCGAACCTGTGGGCGTTCGACGAATCCGGCTTCGCTGGTGCCAAAGATTTCGTCGAACAGCAGTATAGGAGGCGCTTCGGACCATGCCTGCTGGATTCCGTCACGCAGAGCGCCATCGCCGCAGCACAACAATGATGGGGAACAATCCTTCATCATCGAGACCAGTTCGGATGGCGCTTGCCGCGAATAGAGCGGCACCACGATGAGGCCCTCAGCAAGTATGGCGAGATCGATCGCGACCCAGCGAATGCTGTTGGCAGCAAGCAAAGAGCAGCGGTCGCCTTTTTTGAGGCCCTTGGTCGCGATTGCGCTGCGCGCTTTGCGGACCAGCTCAAGCAGCTCGGCACCCGTCACACGCGTGATCTGTCCGTCACGGATTTCCTGCAAGACTGGGACGTCGGCAGAGGCTTTGAGCCGTGAAAAGATTTCTCCAACGAAGGGCATATTTTGTCGTGCGTTGCTTAATGCAGTTTAGGAAGTGGTGCAACCCCCCGTTTCCCAACTAAGGCTGACGGTTCGACTAAGGGAGCTTGCAGAAGATATCTTGTAAGTACCAAGAGCCGACCTCAGACGCTAAAGCGCAGACGCATTTTCAGACGCGGGCGGCATGAGTGAACTCGTGCCCTTCCCGATTCTACTCACACAGTTCTTCGTCGGTCCTAGCGTGTAAACCGCCGTACATCCGCTCACACATTTCCTCAGTCTCAGCTATATGCCGCCACCAACTGCTTCAGCGTGGAATTCATGGGTGGCAGATAATCCTCCCAGCTCCACTCGCCTGTGCGCGTGGGGAATTCGGGATAGCGGCGTTGCACTTCTTCCTCGAAATAAACTCCCATGCGCGCCATCATCTTCAAGTTTTTGACAACGGTGCGGGCAATGCCATCGGCGATGCGCTCGCCGTCGGTAGCGAGTGTTTCGAGGGCAGTCAGCAGCTTGGCTTCGAGATCGGGATCGTCGACTGTCATCAGCAAATCTTCATGCCCGCGTTCGCGCATCAGATTGCGGATGCGTTCGTCCATGGTGATTCCGCATGAGGGCACGAGACCCGGCATGGAGGTCACGATACCGTGATAGCGCGAGGACGCCATCATGTGGCAGGAGCGCAGAATGCTGACCAGTTCGTACATGCTGTACTGATCGGAGGTCAGCACAGGAATGCCGCCAAGCTCTTCAGCGATTCGATTCGCCGGGCGCGCGTCGAGGCGCTCGGTTGCGACCAGCATGATAAACACTTTTCGCCGCTTGCGAAACGCCTCGACCGCATTCGTGATGGAGTTCAAGTAATGCTGGTAGGCTCGGTTTGCCGCCGGCCCCGAGTTGTGGAAATACACTGTGCGATAGTGGCTGTCTTTGTAGGCCCCAGTAATCGAATGCAGCGCATACTTGGCAACCGAGGCTTTGACCGGCCATTCGAAAGGATTGATCGGGCAAACGGCCAGGACGGGAGTGCGGCCATCCCAGCCAACTTTTTTCAGAACGCTCTGTCCATACTCGGACGACTGAGGCTCGAAGGTCCACGCGGTGTCGGTTCCTAACTCGGTGGGAACGCCCAGCCCGCGCAGGATGCCGCGCGACTCCTCGTTGCGGGTGACGATCAGAGAATTCTTGCAGTACCGTCCGCACATTTTCGCGAGCAAGGGATCCATGTGCCCGGCTTCGGCGCCGTAGCCGACGGAAAGCTTGTTTTGCGCGGCGGCAATCCCAAGCGAACCGATCATCATCGTGGTCAGGGCGTTGGCGAACTTGCTTTTAAACATCGAACCTTCGCAGGCGACGACACCGTGATGTTTCGGCACTTCATCCGCAAGAAATGGCGGGAAGATATCGGGCAAATGCACCTGAGCTGTGTCTTCGAAGTATCCTTTGGAAAAATCGAAGTTCTGGCTCATGACGCTGAACTGCACGCGTTCGGCCCCGAGGAGATGGCGGATCTGGCGCAGCATCTCGTTGACGCGAACGTCCGATCCCATATTGCGCGTCCCATTGTAGCCTGCGAACAAAAACCTTAATTTCTCGCCAGGCTGCCACGGCTTTCCTGCTCCGAGCATCCAACTCAAGCGGGCGCGCTCGATCGAGGCGCTGACCCAGGCCTCAAGCACGAAGTCCATCATGCGGCGGTGCCTCCCTTGGCTGCGGGCCAGGGCTGGTAGGGATATTCGAAATTAGTTTCGCGGCTGAATTTGAGCAGAGGATAGCTGTACTGCGAGAAAGGAACTGGCTTCCGGCCAAGCTCCGCCGTTACGCGCGAATTGTCGAAGACCGTGTTCCAGATCAGATACGGCATGAAAACCTTCAGCAGCGAAGCGCCATAGCCGATGGAAGACTTCCGACTGGAAAGGAAATCGACCGAAGCCGCAAACGGTTTCTCGGCGAAGGGCAGAAAAATCGGGCTGCGCTTGTTCTGCTCCGCGGCGAGTGCGGCGGTCAACTGGCGGAATGTTTGGGAATCTACCCCGGACGAAAGATGGTAAGTATCGAATCGCGGCTGATCCTTCTGATGCAACGCAGTGATGGCGTCGGCGACAAAGTCGACGTTGACGATATCGATCTTGTCGGTTGCGCGGAAGGGCAACGCAGGTAGCCCGGCGAGGAACACGAACGATCGCACCATGTCGAACTGCGTGGTCTCGGGATGCCGGCTGTCTCCGAGAACGATGCTGGGGCGGAAGACGAGCTTCGATGTATCCGGCAGCAGCACGCGCATCATGTGCTCGCAGAATTTCTTGGTGCGGGCATAAGGGTCGTAGTCGGAGCGGTCCCATTCGATCGAACGATCTTCAGTAACAACCTCATTGCTGCGCTTGCCAGCAACCGCCACCGTGCTCACCTGGCTGAAGCGGCGCAGGCCGTGGTAGTGCTCAACATTGCGCGCCAGAGTGAGGACTTCGAGCGTGCCGCGCAAATTCACATTGAGACAGCTTTTTTCCGACTTGCGGTTCAGCGACGCCGCGCAATGGATGACGGAATCGGTCGTGTGCACCAAGCGGTCGTAGGGATCGCGCTGCAGGCCGAAGCCCGACGTTGTCAGGTCTCCGCAGAAAATTCGGACGCGCGTTTGCAGGTGCTCGTAGAAGCGCGGAAACTCCAGATGGAGTTGCCATGCCTGCCAGAGACGCACCTCGGCTTCGTGCAAATCGCGGGCACGCACCAGGACATTCAGAGCGGCGCCATGCTGTTCCAGCAGGTTTACGGCGACGTGAGCGCCAATGTATCCGGTCGAGCCGGTCAGGAATATTGCCACGAGGCCCCGTCAGTCCCGGTCTTGACGCTGCTTCGGTCGACCGGCGCAAGTTGAAAGTTGCGTGGAGGACGGGCTTCGAGCGGCCGTCCTTCAATCAATGGATAAGTCCAGCGGCGCAGCGCTGGAATGTGAATGTTAATCCAGTACTCCCACCAGTCGAGCGAGCGCGTGTCGTAGCCGAATTGTTCACGCTCCTCTGGCACTAGCGCGAATGACAGCTTCTCGATGTTCTCCGCGGCGAAAACATGCTCGTTCAGCAGGATGAAGGGCTCGAACAGCGCGATCAGCTTCTCGAGCCGCTCGAGGTTCCGTTCGGCTTTGACGAGCGGAGTTTTCACTAACGGCAGCGGCGACATGATGGCCTGAATTGATTTAACGATCGCACGTTGGGCTGGGGCGGACATCCGGTTGTAGCGCGTTTTCGAGACCGGAATCGCATCGAAGCGCAAGCGCAGCCAGGATTCCAGGCCTTCCTGGGCACGATAGTGTTTGCGATGCGCGAGAGAGGTCAGCTCGATGGAGCGTCCCATGTCGCACGGATTGGTTACCGAAGTTGCGAGCTGATAGATCGAGTCGTTTCGGCGCTCATTGATCGCGGCGGCAATGAGCGTCATGCCGGCGCAAACGGAGTCCACAGGAATGATATCGAGGCGTTTGCTTTCATTCGAAGGTAGCTGTCGGAAATATGTACCCAGCAAATACGATAACGAGGCCGAAGTGTTGATGCCTTCATTCCAGCCGAGAAACGGCTTAGAGACTGACGTTTCAACGATGGCTGGACGCACGATCGCGATCGGGAGTCCTTTGCCGCGATTGAGGATAATGGACTCGGCCAGACTCTTGGTCAGAGTATAGGTGTTGGGCCAGCCAAGCTCTTTGGCGCGGCGAGTTCCGGCTTCTGTGAGATAAGTTTTGAGCCAGCGAATGCGGTTCTTGCGAATCTGATTCTCGAGCGCGGCGCCTTTTAGGTCTTTGGCGGCATGCTCTTTGGCCAGCGCTTGCATCCTCAACTCGGCGCTGACCTCAGCTCCTTCTGCGCGCCGCTCGGCGTCGCGGATCAGTTCGTGTAATGAATGCAGTTCCTGTTCGGCGTCGAAATTCGCCAGCTTACGCGGAGTGTGGTTGGGTACTGGCTTTTCGAGGACTCGTCCGTCCTGTTCGCCAGCCACGTAGCAGGTGGAAAGATGCAGCAGACCAGCGTGGTGCGAGGAGCGGACAAACTCCAAGATGTTGAGCGGTGCATCGGTATTGGTCAGCAGGGCGTCGCGCAGGTCGGGATTAAAGTCGGTCAGGCCGGAACTGTTGACGATCAGATCAAGATCGCTCTGCAGACGGCTGGCAGTTTCTACAGCCAGGCCGAGGCCTGGTTGCGTGACGTCACCTTCAACGACTTCAACCTTGTCCCGCAGAAACTCCGCCAATGCATCGCCGTACTTTTCGAACAGCGGATCGAATACCGGCGACTCCTCGATCAACTTCTCGAAGCGGCGCTCGGCTGGATTGGATTTCTGCTGCCGAATCAGCAGGTAGATGCGTCCGATTTCAGGCAGATCGAGCAAGGTATTGGCCAGCCAAACTTTGCCGATGAAGCCGGTCACACCAACCAGCATGACGTGCTTGCCGAACAGAGCACGGCGGACGGAGAATCCGTGGGCTTGACGTTTTCCATCGAAATGTACGATGGGACGCGGCGGCGATGGATGAGTCCGTTCGACTGGCACCACGGCGGCGCGCAGGGACTCGACCGAAATATCGAGATGACGGGCGAGGGTCTTTGGAGCGCGGCGGCCATCGGGACTTTCTTCGCGAATCTTGGCAAACACTCCGCGCGGACGAATGAGAGGCTCTAGCAATCTTCCGGTCGCCCTGCCGTCGCGGAACTCCAGGCGATTGGCGACTAGGCGCTTCACGCCCAGATGCTCGGCCAACGGGCGCATCAGGTGATCCAACCCCTGGCTCACTAAGACGACTTCGGCCCCGGAGTCGACCAATTCCCTCACCCTTTGCACGCCGTGCGGCTTGAGCTGAGGTTTCAGCTTGTACTGGAAGTACTCCTCGCCCAGCAGATCGAGCCGGTCGCGCGTCACTCCCCTTAACACCGTATGCAGCACGCGCGTGGCAAACTTGCGGTTCGTGGAATAGAGAAACGGCCGCAATGCGGCCATCAGGAAGATCAAGCCGCGCCGGCGGAAGCGTTCGGTGAACGTCTGGGCGTTCCAGGTGAGGAACGCGACGGGCTTGACGACCGTGATGTCGAGCAGACTGCCTTCGACGCGCCAGTAGACGCACGGTCCCGTGCCCGAATTTGAGGATGATGGCTCCAAGCAAATAAGTGGTCGCCGCTGAGCTTGGCGGTGACGAAGGCTATTGTAAACAAAGCGATGGAGAGAACGAAGGGCTAGTGTGCAGCAGCTGCCGAATCCCGCGCATCCATTTCAGTCAGACCGATTCTCTTGGCTGACCCAGCGGGCGTATGTCTCAGGTTCCAGGATTGTCAGGTTCCCGTCGTCTACCCCTAACTCGCGGGTAAACCACCATAAGGTGGAGAAAAAGCGACCTTTTTCGAAGGAGCGAAATTCTTCATCCGAGTCAACGAAGAATCCACGATTGTCTGTATACGCGATTAATTTGAGGGTTGCGGGACGAACATCCGACCATTCCTGTTGCTTGAGGGTTCCGTCCGCCAACATAACTTCGGGCGCCTTGAGGATTTTCGTGTATCCCTGCACCTGCGCCACGACGCGCGCCTTGCGGACGCGGTGCTCGTCGAGGAGCTCAAAAAAACGTTTCAGCGCAGCGGATTCATCATGGATACGATCCAAGATCATATTCCGCCATCCGGTCTGTGAGGAATAAAAACCTAAGCGGTATGCCACCCATTCGCTGAAATCTTGGGGCAAGAGATTTCCAGATACCTTCCCGTCGGTATAGCTGGACAGCGCGAGGTCATAACCAGTCAGGAAGCCTCGCAACGCGGAGAGCGAGGGGTTGTTGTCGAGATACATTGCTGGACGTTGCCGAATTCCATCCAGCAAATTGTCGACTTGAATGTGCTCTACCATACGGCCTCCGCGTCGTTTCTTGATTGGGTCGTGAGGTCCGAGAACGAAGTTCGTCTTCGGAATTCTATCGAACGTCCAGCTCTTGCTGAATCTGTGTCACAATTTCTGCGGGGGACTTGGATATGTCGACCGCAATCGCGTCCGTTGGCTCTTCCAGATCGGCGAACTGGCTGGCCAGAATTTTGGCGTCGGCGAAGTGGTCGCGCCGGGACCTGAGCCGCTCGGCGATCTGTTCATGGCTACCTTTCAGGTAGACAAAGCGAACTCCCCCGACAACCGCGAGTTGGCGGCGATAGCTCTCCTTTAGGGCTGAGCAGGCCAGTACGGCGTTAATGCCCGCTTTATTCCATTCGGCAATTTTCGCGGCGAGCTGGGACAGCCACGGTCCGCGGTCGGCATCGGTAAGTGGGATACCCTGGCGGATCTTTTCGACATTTGATGGAGGGTGATAGTCGTCGGCGTCGGCAAATTGCCAGCCCAACTCGTTGGCGAGCAGGCTTCCCACAGTGGTCTTGCCGGAGCCGACAACGCCCATGAGAACGGTGATCATTGTTCGGGACGATGATGCAACAATATCAGCGCAGCGGATGTGACGTCCTAACCGGCGGTCTGTTTACAAAGAAACGCCGGTGCGCATGGAGGCTTTTGAGTGAAATCAAGATTTTGCCACAGCTACTGGGCGGTTGGAAGGTGCCATTTACCAGTAATCAGGACGTCTCGACGGCTGCGCAAGTTTAGGGCAATATCAACCCGTTGTTTCGGCTTGACCGGCGTTCGCCGCGAGCACAAAATGGTGCTCCTCGGCCGCCTGCCCGGTCAGCTTGTATCCCTCCTCCACCGGCAGAAAGCGGTTGAACGAGCGCTCGAAAAGTTCGCTTGCGACTCTCACGCATTCAGAAGGGGGAGAAAGCCAATGAATTTCCTGAAGATCAGCTCGGCAGTTCTGCTATTTGCGGTCACTCTTGCGACTTCCACGGTGTCGGCCACCTGCACCAACGCAACCCTGACTGGGGTTTGGGGATATGAAGTAGGCTCAGCCGTCGGTCAGATTATGTCGAATGGCGCTGGGAGCCTCACCGGATCACAAACAGTGAGTCAAGGCGGAACAATCGTGAAGCAAACCTTCACCGGTACGTATTCGCTTAATGGGAATTGCACCGGCAGTCTCACTGTCCACATCACCGGCGGCACCACTGCGCACCTCAACTTCGTTCTTGACGAGGCCAATAAGGGCTTTCAGATCATCGAAACGGATAGCGGCACCCTTGCCGGGGGCGTTGGCCTCGCGAAAGGGACTGCCACCTGCGGCTTGACCGGTATAAATCAAACGTTCGCGGCACTTCTGCTCGGAAAAATTCCTGCCAAGGGTCCGGCGGCATATGTCGCTCAGGTGATTCTGGACGGCAAGGGGAGTGCCTCCGGCGTGGGAACCTTCAACGTGAACGGAGCGATTTTCACCGCCTCGTTTACGGGCAAATATACGGAAGCTGCCAACTGTACCGGGACCATGCAGATCACGCCTACAGGACATAGCGCTTTGCATTTCAATTTGGTCGTGGTCAGCGCCGGGAAGGAAATCCTGTTACTCGAAACCGACACCGGCACCGTCATCGCCGGAAACATGCAGCAGTAGCGGAATCTTGCTAACCCGCTCCTACTGCTGCTGATAGATGAGATGAGAAGGCCGGGCTCCGACGGGATGCCGTATGCTCCCAAGGTATCTACGGCTTGAAAGCACCTTACCTGTTCTCCCAAACAGAGCAAAAGCCGCCCGCAAGGACGGCTTTTCGCACAACTAGTCTGATCGCTACTATCCTGCCACTTCTTCCAGCAGCTTCTGATCGATGTCGAAGTTGGAATGCACGTTCTGCACGTCGTCGTGCTCTTCAAGGGCTTCCATCAGTCGGATCATGGTATTGGCGGACTGGCCTTCGAGCTTGATATAGGTCTGCGGAATCATGGCCACGCTGGCCGAAGCCGGCTCAATCCCCGCCTTCTTCACGGCCTCCAAAACGGGCTCATAGGCAGCAGTGTCAGTAAGGACTTCCCAATTCTCGCCATCATCCTTCAAATCTTCTCCGCCAGCTTCCAGGATGATGTTCATCAAGTCGTCTTCCTTGGCTGCCGCCTTGGGAACGATGATGTCACCTTTCTTGTGGAACATCCAGGAAACGGCGCCGGCTTCGGCCATGTTGCCGCCGTTTTTGCCGAAGACATGACGAATCTCGCTCACAGTGCGGTTGCGGTTGTCGGTGTTGATGTCGAGCAGAACGGCGACACCGCCTGGGCCGTAGCCTTCCAGCATGAATTCTTCGTAGGTCGCGCCGGGAAGCTCGCCGGTGCCGCGCTGGACGGCGCGTTTGATGTTGTCGGCGGGCATGTTTTCGGCCTTCGCCGCAGCAATGGCAGTACGCAAACGCGGATTGGAATCGGGATCGCCTCCGCCATTCTTGGCAGCAATGGAAATTTCCTTAATAAGGCGGGTAAAGATCTTGCCGCGCTTGGCGTCGAGCGCGCCCTTCTTGTGCTTGATTGTGGCCCATTTAGAGTGGCCAGACATGGTTCGACCTCGTGTTTATTGATCTTGAAAGCGAGCAGGAATCGCCCGTAGAGGAGATCACAGGATTGCCTCGAAATTACGCAGGCGAAAACAGATTATAGCATGATGCGAACTCAAGCTTTCGGCAGCTTGGGCGGTTGCACCTTCGGTGCCTGAATCTTGGGAGGCTGAATCTTGGGAATCTGTACTTTCGACGGCGGCGCATTCGGCGGCACGATCTTGTACTCGGGCGGGATCTTGAAAGTTGAGGGCGGCGGTTCCTGGGTGGAAGTGGGCTTGCAATACGTCGTCTGCTGTCCGGCTGCAGTGCTGACCTTGGTGAGAACCGGAATTTTCAGTTTGGTGCTGGTCCACAGTTCGGTCACGCTGGGGACGTTCGGCAGTTTCGGGGCTTGGGGGGCTTGCGGCGGGCTTGGTTTCTGCCCGTGAGGCGCCTGGGGCGCATTCGCCATCTTGGGCAGGTCGGCTTTTGGCGCCGGTGGCTTGGGCGGCGGAGTAAACGCGGGAAGTGTGTAGCGTTTGCCTTCCACTTCATGTCCTTCGATCATCGACTTACCCAAATCCTCTACTTTCATGTGCGGAGCCTGGCCGGCAGCAGCAGGAGCTTGAGGCATACCCGGAGGAGCGGAACCCGCTGCGGCCGGCGGCGTAGGAATGATGCGGGCTTCTTTCTTGAGGTGATCGAGAAGGATCGTCTGTTGCGATACGGGATCGGAGATGATGCTGGCATGCGGCATGTCGAACCGCATCTTGCCGTCACTCGCCTTCCAGATGCGCGACGAGGACTGGATAGCCTGGTTACTACCGGCTGCGTTGGTTTTGGTGGTGCAGTCGGAGCAGGAGGGAGGCGTGGACGGCGGAGTCGGCGAACTCGGAGTCACAACGGCGAGAGTCTATCACGGCTACGTTGGGGGTGAGCAGCCAACAATCAGATTTTCCAGAGCGCGCTTAACCGGGTCTATCTGGTAGCCATCACGCCGACCATGGAATTGAATATCTTCATGCCATCAGTGCATCCGAGCTCGGGTTCGGCCGAGCGCTCGGGGTGCGGCATCATGCCAATCACGTTGCCGCCCGGACTGCAGATGGAAGCGATATTGTCGAGCGATCCATTGGGATTGGAAGCGGGCGTGATTTCACCGGCTGGGGAACAATAACGCAAGACGATACGGTTCTCGCGAACCAATTGCTGGTGCGTGGCATCGTCGCAAAAATAATTTCCGTCCATGTGGGCGACAGGGATAGTGAGTACGTCTCCCTGCTTGCAGGCGTTGGTGAAGGGAGTGTCGGCGTTCTCCACGCGTACCTGCACCGGCTTGCAGACGAATTTCAGACCAACATTGCGCATCAGCGCGCCCGGAAGCAGGCCCGACTCGCAGAGAATCTGAAATCCATTGCAGATGCCAAGGACAAGGCCGCCGCTCGCGGCAAATTCTTGAACCGATTCCATGACCGGTGAAAACTTCGCGATTGCCCCAGTGCGCAGGTAGTCGCCATAAGCGAAGCCTCCGGGCACGATGACAACATCACAATTTTCCAAATCGTGCGATTCATGCCAGAGAAATGTCACCGGCTGCTTAGCTACCTGCTGGACGGTCCAGTAAGCATCGTGATCGCAGTTCGATCCAGGAAAGGTGATGACGCCGAATTTCATGGGTCCTCAGAAGTGTGGCTTTGATTTCAGTCTAGCATGGGCTTGATGTCGGCTGGTGCGAACTTTTGGCGCTGCCCAGTTGAAGCTCCTTCGATGCGTCATCCTGAAGCCTCGCGTTCTCACCAGCGAGGCAAAGGATCTAGCGTGCAGCGGCAGGTCCGCGCCAGATCCTTCGCTCCGCCTGAAAAGCGGCTCTGCTCAGGATGACGCATCCAAAACAATCCGAATAGTAATCGGCTCGGTTGAAGTTTATTGCGCAGGAATCTCAGAGGTGAGCGAGGTTGGAATTATGGGTGCGGAACCGGGAGCGGCGGCTTGCGGCACGGCGGGTGCACCTGCAGCTGTCGAAGCCGGTTGTTGGGTGGGTGCTCCGGGTGGATAGCCGCGAGCCTGCACGATGGCCCAATGCCACTCCTGGTCAGGATCCATTCCAGAGTTCAAAGGGATGCTGAAGATCGTTACTGAACCTGGGGGAGCGGCCTGACGCGCGCGGTACAAAAAAGCCTGGTCGGATGATTTGCGGGATTGAGGCTCGGCAACCAGCGGCGCCGGAGAGGTAGGGACGGCTGCGGGTTGGCCGGAATACAAGAATGAGTTCAAATCCGGGGCATCCGCTCGTTTCACCATCGTAACGGCAACCGCCAGTTCACTCACGTGCCAGTCGGTTCCGTTAAAAAGTGAAATTTGGAGTGCGTCGCCTTGGACCGTCGCGGGACCGGAGAGCTTGGCCATCTCGCGGGCAGGCAACTCGAACTGTTCATATTGGCGACTGAGAAGCGCCTTTGCGTTCGCGGTAAACGAAAGGCTGCAGGTCACGTCCGGAGAAGAGATCTGAAAAGTCTTTTCCGAGCCGTGCATGGCATAGCGCAGAGGGCCATTCGAGGGCCGTTGAGATTCGGCCTGATCCATGACCTTCGACAGATTGTCGTTATCGATGACATCTTGCCCGGCCGGCGTTTTCTTCCGCATCAGGCGCGCGACATCGCCCAAGGGCACATTGGCGTCATCCTGCGGGAAGGCCGAGGTGGCGAGGAAGCAGAGGATAACGATCATCGCCAAGGCACAGGCTCGGCGGACGCGTCGGTTGGCGCTGGTTCGGGTTGAAGATCCCCCGAGTATTTGCATATCTGCGAAAGAGATACGAATTTTCGCCTGGCTCCAACAGAGTCGAGACGAATAGTCGGACAGATCAATTGTAATGAGGCAAGGTAACTATCCAGAGATAACGAAGGTAAGGGCTGGGTTCGGCCATTGGGGCAGGAAGGAAATGGGCGCGCGAAAACGAAATGGTTGCGCAACGGGATGCGCGCCCAAACTTGGTTCGATTACAACAAGCCCGAGGTGCGGAAACGAGAAACGGGATCTGCTACCGGAACCGATTGACGCTTGAAAATCCAGCGTGCCACCGCGAATCCGATTGCCGCATAGCAGAGGTGAATCATCTTCATACCGTGTCCCCCAATTTGGCCCAATCGCAACCTACACACAGGGGAGAAGTACTCAGACTCTATCGGCACAATAACAATGCGCATGAGGGGGGACAAGGCACAGGCGTGCCATAGAAATGGCACAGAAGTAACAGGGGTCAGGCTTTGCACAGAAACCCCTGATCCCAAGCCGAAAATCGGTAACTTTTTGTTCAGGTTACCCGCCTTTTTGTGCAGCACCCGAAAAAGCACTATTCCTTCGCGGGAGAATAGGCCCATCCTTGGCCCTGCGGAGAGAAACCCTATGCACACTTTATTTAGAGAAATCGGCCTGTATCTCAAGGCTGTTATTTGGCACTGGTGGAACGGCATGAGTTGCGCTCTGTGGACGTTCGCAGCCATTTACGGGGAGGCCCACCAGAAACCAGAGGCGTGGTACGTCCATGCCAGTTTTGGTCTAGCAATTGCCGTTGTCTGTATATCGACCTTTTTTGCTTGGCGAGAACAAAATCGGAAATTGGAGGCTGAACTAATTCGTATTAAGGGATACGAGGAAAAAACCTCGGAGTTAACGGCGGTAAGCCACATGGCCTTTGATGGCCATGTACTGGCAGGACAAGTACCGGCAGACGGGGCGAAAGACGCGGAAGTAGCCGATTGGAAAAGAAAAGTTGAGGAATGGCTGTCGCTCACTCGCGGGCTGCTCTATCAAATCTCCCCAATCGCTGCTAACAAATTTTCTCAGGCACGGCGGCTCCCCGCTGGGGAGTACTACGGAGTGTGCCGTACCTTGTTTGGAGAACTATCCCTGTTGAACGAGCGGTTAGAAAATCTAACCGACATAATGGAAAAATCAAGTATTTATCTCGCGAAAATTGTTGATTGACCCTTAGTTTAGTTGCGGCGAGAACTCGGGGGTAATCCCCAGTTCGTGCATCTCGTGAATGAGAACGACAAGATTGTGACAGAGAATCTTACAAAGCGTTTCGTTGACCATCGCAGTGTCCGTCTTGCTGCGAACCGAGTCTCCGAACTTGCGTTTCATCGCGGAGAACGTGGATTCGACGTTGCTGCGCTTGTGGTAGTGCCTCAAGAATTCTTCGCGGTTGTACATGAAGTAATGGAACATCCGCTGGTACGCCCCACCGACCGAACCCGTAGCATTCGACTTGAAAGCGATGAAAGGCATGGCCCCAAGATTCATAACGGCTTCGGTATTCAGTCGGCCATCGTATCCCTTATCGGCGGAAACTTCGGCAATCTGAAAGTTCTTCGCAGTAGCTTGTATCAGCGGCGGAAAGAACACTCGATCAGCGGCCCATCGTCCGCCGATTTCGACGGCAGTCACGATGTTCGTCTTGACTCCGCAAGCGATGTGAACCTTGACCCAATCTTGCCGGACGTGCTCTTTGCCGTACTTGACGTTAACCCAACGGGCAGAGCGCTGGGCCGTAAAGCCCGACGAATCCACGGCGAAATCGGTTTCGATTGCCCGGAGCGGCAAGCTGCTTTGAGTAATCAACTCGCGAATGATTGGGGTCACTTCGGGATTCTCAAGGCAGTTGGAGATGGAATTGAAGTGCGGAGTCTTGCGGATAAAACCCTTGGCTTGCGCTTCGCGGAGATCAGTCATAAAACGGCGGGTGCTGACAGTGGAGTAAACCTTGAATGCTGCGCTAAAGATCGCGTCCGATACGGGCAAACTAGGCCGACCGTTTTTCTTGACTGGCGGAGCCTGAATACCACGGCACAGCTCGAAAAGCAGGGATTGGAATCGTTCTTTCTCACTGGTTTGTGCCGTGTTGTAAGCCGTCCACGCTTGTGGATAGGTCGGACGCGGAGTTTCCGTGATGGCGATAGCTTCGGTCACGGTCGTGCTCCCGTCCGGGTTTTCCTCACGGCGCATGACATAGAGCGCGGCATAGACGTGCTTGCAATCTTGCCTGCGAGTTTCGTAGTCGGGGCAAGAGCACGAATGCTCGGTATTCGTGATGAACACGGAATACATGCCCGCTCCGGTTTGCGAAGGTACAACCCAACGTCCGCCAATTTTGCGAATGCTCTTGGTAGCTGCAAGAATCAATCCACGTTGCTCTCTCAGGTTTTCCATAATCATCACCTGAGAAATATATTACTAGATAGGTATATATCTGTCAAGCAGAAAATCACCTTGACAATATATTATTATCTAGGTACAGTAAGTTTATGGGGCTTGTCACGCTCAAGCAGAAAGGCTACCGTTGTAACAGATGCGAGCACGAATGGGTGCCGCGCAAAAGTACGGAAGGTGAACCCAAAGTTTGCCCGAAGTGCAAGTCACCATATTGGAATAAACCGCGAGTCTATAAACTCAAATCGCGGTAACGCTCTTTCAAAAGTTTGGCGGAGAGAGGGGGATTTGAACCCCCGGACGAGTGCGGGTACACCCGTCTATGGTTTTGGAGACCACTGCAATCAGCCGGACTCTGCCATCTCTCCGTTAAACGGTCAGACTCGTAACAGTCTGACCAAGGGTGCGGGTGAGGAGAGCGCTTCGCAAACGTTTGCTCCTCACTCGCATTTTCGTTTACTTCTTCTTTTTGGTGTCCTCCATCAAACTACCCCAGACGGTCAAATGACTGGGAGGTTTTGCCAAAAGCACATCGTAGATCGTTGGTCGTCCCGGTTCCAATTTCACTACCGCCCTATAAGAAGTCTTCCCATCCTTGGCCTTGCCTCTTTCAATATGTTCGTCGCTTTCGAGCCTTTTGAGAGCCGAGTGGCAAGCGGAGAGAGGATTACTGAAATCACCAAAGTTGAAATTAGATTCTTCAAGTGCGTTGCGAATTTCAGTCGCGGTCATTTCTTGTGGGTGGGAGCGGGTCAACAGGGAACGAATCGCATCTGTAAGAGTCGGAGTGGCAGAATCCACTGTAGCAAGCAAAAGCGCTACTCGTTTTTGTTTGTCGGCAGGGATACCCACAAGACTGGAGAGAACACGAACCGTCTCTCGGAGACCTGCAATTTCAGCGTTCAGAATATCCCGCGTTTGGACTCGGTTTTCCAAGTCCCCAAGCGCCTTTTCGAGAGCCGTAACATATTCCTTGGAGTCAGCCATGCCTAGAATAGTAACTAAAGTTAATGAAGAAGTCAAGCCTGTCGTTGCGGGCTGGGAGAAGGTTTTAGATGATTTGCAAAGCAGAATTCAGGAACTCAATAAGCTTGTTCCGATAGTCCAACGGAAGATCAAGAACGGGGAATCGTGGCCGGAAGAAAAAATCAAAGTATGAAATCTGAAATGCAGAACCCCGGCTTGCCTCTTAGCGTTTACGGCAGACCACTACGTAGTAGTGCGGTACATAAAGCATGGTTCCCACGGGTTTCATCCAAAGGATTACTACCTCGTGGTTTGGCTTTTTGTTTACCACATGACCACCTCCCTTCCGGCGGTTAGTTACCGCTTGCCTTGTATAAACGGCTAACCGTAGTCGGAAGTCGAGATGGGCCGGGGTTCTGCAATTCGGATTATGGGATTGAGTGAACGGGCAGGGTAGTTACGGAAGTTATTTATTGTGCAAGAAAAGGACTATTTGTGCAGGATGGGATTTATGTGCAAAGCCCAGGGGTCACCAAAACGGAAAACGCCACAATCAGGCAAGGAGCAAGTCTCATCTATGGGCGAGACCGGGACTCGGTGCTATCGTTGCATTGGGGGCATATAACGAATGGCATTTCCTAATGATGATCCCGTGGTCGAGCGCGGTGACCGTACCATCCAGCTGATTGACCTGTTAGTCGCCCGGTTGGAAGAGTGTCTCGGCGAGGTTCTGCCGCTGCAAACCGACGATCTCCTGAAAGAATATGCCAAGAATGCGCGCAACAGTATGGCAGCCGCAATCGAACAGTTGGGCCTGGCACGGGCGAAGAAGGAGCAGCAACTCGGGGGCGGCACGAGCTAGGACGGGGAAGAAAGAGCGGGCTTCGTGGTAGTTGAGGGTCTCGCGAAGGCTTGAGCGTGGTCGCCTTGATTACAACAGTTGTCTGCGCCAACCGACTGGCACTGGCAGATAATTGCTGTTCCGGAGTCCCTCAATTGTGCTTTTCGGGAACGGAGGGTTAGCTATGTCGACATTTCCGAAGGCGATGAGGCAGCGGGCAATCGTCTTTCCCGTCATCTTAGTTGTGGCTCTGATTGCGGAGTTTTTTCTATTGGAGGGCACGCTCGGGGTGAGCCTTCCGTCGGATCGCAATTCTGCACTATCCACAATAGAGGTCAAAGTGAAGGGCAACGGAGCCGACCACTTCGTAACGCTGAACAAGCGCTTCACTGTGGTTGAGCGCACTCTCAAGCGCGGTATTGAGGACTTAGTGCTTCGTGAATCGTTTTTCACGGACTGGGAACCCGGTGTCGAGGGACCTCCGAATGCTACAGTTACCGTGGAGGCAATGAACGGCAAGGAGGTGAGATGGACATTTCGAGAACCGGGACAACGTGGAGAACCCGTGACGGGCGACGTTTATCAAGTCACCAAATTGGGCTGTTGTGACGCTCCTCCAACCTACACCTATTTCTCTCTAAAAGACGGCGCCAAGCTCCGCAGCGCTCATAACAGGCTGAACAGTGATGAGCTGGCAGCTCTGGATGCATCAGTCGTCAACTAGCTGGCGAAAAATCGTGATGGCAGGGGCTGAAGCCCTGCTCTCTTGTTGGCTCTGGACGGCACGGCTGAAGCCGTGCCCTTCCCAAAACTTATTTTTTTGAAACACATTCTAATGTGCTTCGGCGCTCTCACCCTCTGCGGCTTGGCCTCGCGGTGGCACGAGCACCGTGGTCAAGCTGGCCTGCTGCGCCATTTTCTGAAATGCCGCAATATCTTCGCTCTGCAACTTCTCCCAGCGCGCCATGATGTCGGAGGTTTGCCGCTTCAGTTTTTCAAATTGTTGCTGCTCGGCTTCGGTTGGGGCGGAATCGGCCGTGGCCGTATCCATTGCCAGATAGGCCAGCCGGGCATCCAATTGTGGAGCGTAGGACAAGGAATCTTCGCTCGCACTGATGGTGAGATTGACGAGTTCGTCCCGAACACTCGTCAGCTTCTTGTCGAGATCATCGGCCGAGGTTGAGATCGCCTTCGTGCTGGCATTCTGCGGCAGCCTGCGCTTGAGGCCGGCTAGTTGCGAGCGCACGTCCTGAATCTGGTTGACGGTGTCGTTTACCAGGTTCAGCTGATCGTGAATCTGCCACAAGAGGTTGAATTGTTGCTCGAGATCGGCCTGGCTGACGTGCACTCGCGGGTCGAGTTTCAACTCGAATGGTTCGCTGAGTGTCTGACCGCCAGCGGTAATCCGAACCTGATACTTGCCGGGCACAGCAACCGGCCCAACGGCACCGCGGTTGTACTCCCAGAGGTAATAGCCGGGGATATGGTGCGCTTCTTCGTAGCGCAGGTCCCAAACGAAACGGTTCAGCCCGGCTTCGGCTTTGATTTCTTTCTCGGGCTTCTTCTGATCGGGATCGAGCGGCTCGTCAAGCGGCGGAGTCTCACGGCTCGAATAGCTGCGAACTACTTTGTTGGATGCGTCGAGAATTTCGATCTTGATCTCGCTGTCGGGCTTCGGCGCGTCTTTCAAGTAGTAATAGATCACGACTCCAGCGGGAGGATTGTGTCCCACGCGCTTGGAGACGCGGCGCTCGCTCGAGGCTCCAGCCTGGATTCGGTAAGCGGTCGCAGGTGTGTATAGGAATGCGTTTTTCTGCGTGATTTCGTCGCTGAATTGACGTAACGGGCTGAGGTCATCAAGAATCCAAAAGGCGCGACCATGAGTAGCTACGACCAGGTCGTTATCTTTCACGACTAAGTCGTGAATTGGAGTCGTGGGCAGGTTCAGCTTCAGCGAACGCCAGTGTGCGCCATCGTCAAAGGAAACGTAGACTCCGCCCTCGGTTCCAGCATAGAGCAGGCCTTTCTTCTTCGGATCTTCGCGGACAGCGCGGACAAACACGTTATCGGGGATGCCGGTGACCAGCTTCGTCCAGGTCTTGCCGTAGTCGCCGGTCTTGTAGATGTAGGGATGCAGATCGTCGTTCTGGTGACGGTCGATTGCAATGTAGGCCGTTCCGGCGTCGAACGGCGAGGCGTCGATCTGGCTGACTCGGCTCCATTCGGGCAAATCCTTGGGCGTGACGTTCGCCCAATTCTTGCCACCATCGCGCGTTAGTTGGATGAGACCGTCGTCGGTGCCTGCCCAAATCTGATCTTTTGTGACGGGCGATTCAGCGACGGCAAAAATCGTGTCGTAGTATTCGGTGCCGGTGTCGTCGAGGGTAATGTCGCCGCCCGATGGTTGCTGCTTGCTCTTGTCGTTGCGCGTGAGATCGGGACTGATCGCCTCCCAGTGAACTCCACCGTCGGTGGTTTTGAATAAGCGTTCTCCGGCGTGGTAGAGCGTGTTCGGGTCGTGCGGAGAAAGCAGTACCGGGGCAGTCCACTGGAAGCGGTGTTCCAGATGAGCGGCGCCTTGCGCGTCCGAAAGCTCCGGCTGCTCAGTAATTTCCTTCACCTGACCGATGTGCTTGTCGAAGCGCGTAATGTTGCCCTGATAGTCGGCGGCATAAACGATGTTGGGATCGGGAGGATAAGGCGCAATGTAACCAGCCTCGCCGCCACCCACGCCGTACCAGTCGCGAATATCGATGGATCCTTCGTCGCTGCGGCTGATGATGGCGACGGTGCCACTATCCTGCTGCGCGCCGTATACGCGGTAAGGAGTCACATTGTCGGTGATGACGTGATAGAACTGCGCCGTTGGTTGATTGTCTTCGCGCGTCCAGTTTTTGCCGCCATCGAGCGTTACCGTGGCGCCACCATCATTGGTGGCGATCATGCGCTGCGTGTCCTTGGGGTCGATCCAGAGGCCGTGGTTGTCGCCGTGCGGAACGTGGATTTTATTGAAGAGGTGCCCGCCATCGGTTGATTTGAACGCCTCGACATCCATGATGTAGAGCACGTTCTCATCTTTCGGATCGGCGATCACGTGCATGTAGTACCAGGAGCGCTGCCACAAGCTGTGACTGGGGTTGATTTGCTGCCACGTCTCGCCGCCATCGTCGGAGCGATAGAGTCCGCCATCGGGAGTTTTCGCTTCGATCAACGCGTAGACTCGATCTGAATTCGCAGCGACTGCGACGCCGATCTTTCCGTATGGCTTCTTGGGTAGGCCGTGTCCTTCGATTTCTTTCCAGGTTGTTCCGCCGTCGTTGGAGCGATACAGGCCGCTACCCGGGCCGCCGCTGTTCATGTTCCAGGGTACGCGGCGCACTTGCCAGAGGGCAGCGAAGAGAATGTTGGGATTGTGCGAGTCAAATTCGACATCGATGCCGCCGCTGTTTTCATCCTTGTAGAGAACTCTTTCCCACGTCTTGCCGCCGTCGGTGGTGCGGAAGATGCCGCGTTCGGTGTTCGGGCCATAGGGATGGCCGAGAGCGGCCACGAACACGATATCTGGGTTCATGGGGTTGATGATGACTTTGCCGATGGCGCGCGAGTCGCGGAGTCCGGTGTTCTTCCAGCTCTTGCCGCCATCGAGCGATTTGTAGACGCCATCACCCTGAGCAATATTGCCGCGGAGGCAGGCCTCGCCCGTTCCGACGTAGATGACGTTGGGATTGGAATTCGCGACTGCCAGGCTGCCGATCGCGCCGCTGCCTTCTTTATCGAAGACTGGGTTCCAAGTCATCGCGCCGTCAGTCGATTTCCAGACTCCTCCGCCGGTCGCACCGAAATAGTAGGTCGTCGGGTCGCCGGGAATTCCGGCCGCGGTGAGTGATCGCCCGCCGCGGAATGGCCCTATGAGCCGGTACTTCATGCCCTTGAATGGCTTTTCTTCTGGGCGTTCGGATTCTTTGTCTTTATTTGCGTTCTCCGTGTTCTGATCTTCTGCGGTCGAAGCAGCCGGGGCAGAAGTAGCTGCTTTCGCTGCTTTCGATTGCCGCTCAGGCTTGGTCTGCGCCATCGACGCCGACGCGAGACTCACGAAAATTGCGACGATAAGATATGAGGAGAATCTGGCAACTAGCGTCCACTTGCTGGCGACAACCTTTGGTTTGCTCATTTCGAGTTCCCCCGTCACACGGATCAGAATGTAAACAAGAATGGCTGGCTTGGTTCCCGGCCAGTAATGGTAGTCCCGAGGCAGTTATGCTTGCAACGCACGGGTTGCAGGCGGGCAGCTTTCAAATCACTAGGATTTCTTCAACAGCAATTTCTTGGCCGCCGCCAGCTCTTTGCGCTTAGCCTCGTCGACTTCCGGATAGGACAATTTCAATTCTTCCAGCGTATCCACGATGACGGCCGACACGGCGAGGCGCGTGAACCATTTGTGATCTGCGGGGATGACGTACCATGGGGCATACTCGGTGGCCGTGTTGCGAATCATGTCTTCATAGGCCTTCTGATAGTCGTCCCAACATTCGCGCTCATGAATGTCGGCGGCGGAAAATTTCCAATTCTTTTCTGGCTCATCCAGCCGCGCGAGAAATCGCCTTTCCTGCTCTTTTTTCGAGAGATGCAGAAAGAACTTTCGCACCACCGTTCCGTTTCTCGCCAGATGCTTCTCGAAGCAGCGGATATCTTCGAAGCGCTCTTCCCATATATTTTTGCTCACCAGGGATTGCGGGAGCTTCTCTGCTGCTAAAGCCAGAGAATGAACGCGGACGACGAGTACTTCTTCATAGTAAGAGCGGTTGAAAATGCCAATATGTCCTCGCTGCGGCAGCTTGCAGGTTGTACGCCATAAATAATCGTGTTGCAGTTCCTCGTTGGAAGGCGCCTTGAAGGAGTAGACTTCGCATCCCTGCGGATTTACACCCGACATAACATGCTTAATAGCGCCATCTTTGCCGGCCGCGTCCATGGCCTGGAATATGAGGAGCAAAGACCATCGGTCTTGAGCGTAGAGTTTGTCCTGCATGTCGGCCATGCGCTGAATGCCTTCCTCTAGCGCTTGATCGGCATGTTCCTTTGAGTGCCAATGGGCGGTACCGGCAGGGTCAAAATCTTTGAGCTTGAACTTTTTCCTCTCGGTCACGCGATAGGTCTTGGCCAGCTTGCTTGTCTTCATCTTCAATGTGTTTGCTCCTTCGAAGGTAACGGCAATCGGAGAGTTTACAACGTTCGGAGGCAATGACGCTTAACTTGCGTCAAGGGCTTAGGTTTGTGGAGTATTAGGATATTTTTCTAACAACGCATTCAGAGGCATCTGCTTTGTTTGAATCGGATTTCTTAACCTCGAACCTAAAAGCCACCGAGTCGTACGAGGAATTTCTGAATCGCGCGATTCGACTGGTTACTTCGGCCATGCCGGAGAAGCCTTATCGCGGTGCGAGTGCGAACGAACTCGCCCCGATGTTGAGTTTCGACTTCTTAGGTCCGGCTTCACGCGACGCACTGGTCAACTCTCTACGCCTTGTCCTGGAGCATTCCATCAACGTCGCGCATCCAAGGACGATTGCGCACCTGCATTGTCCGCCGCTCATCGCATCATTGGCGGCGGAGGCCGTAATCGCTGCCCTCAATCAATCGATGGATTCGTTCGATCAAGCGCCATTCGCCACGGTCTTGGAGCAGAAGCTGATCGCCTGGATTTGTTCTCAAGCTGGGCTGCCAGGCAGCGCGGATGGAACTTTCACAACTGGGGGTACGCAGTCGAACTATCAAGGTCTCCTGCTGGCGCGAGATGCATTTGCGCGGAGACGATGGAACTGGTCAGTGCAGAAAGCGGGATTGCCGCCGGAATGGACCCGTCTGCGCGTGCTTTGCTCCGACGTTGCGCATTTTACGGTGGAGAAGTCAGCATCCCAGTTGGGATTGGGAACGGATGCGGTGATTCGAATTCCTGTAGACGCGCAATTTCGCATGCGCATAGAAGCCCTTAGTACGACTCTCGAGTCCCTGAGCAAGCAAGATCTACTCCCTTTTGCGATTGTGGCCACCGCGGGAACGACTGACTTCGGGTCCATCGACCCGCTGCCGGACATCGCAGATCTCGCCCACTCTGCAGGCGCATGGCTGCATGTAGATGCCGCTTACGGCGGAGCGCTTTTGTTCTCCTCTACTCATCGCGGCAAGTTAACAGGCACTGAACGCGCCGACTCGATCAGCATCGATTTTCACAAGCTGCTTTGGCAGCCGATCCCGTGCAGCGTGTTTCTGGTTCGTGATCGTCGCAATTTCGAGAGCATGCGTCTGCACGCGGACTATCTGAACCCTGAAACACACGAGGAGCAAGGCATTCCGAACCTGGTGACACATTCCCTGCTTACGAGCCGCCGCTTCGATGCGCTGAAGTTGTGGATTTCACTACAAGCATTGGGATTTGCCAAGTTGGACCTCATGCTCGATCGCACATTGCAGCTGGCAGCATATGCCGCGCAAGTCATTCAGAAGAGCGATCGGCTGCAGCTGGTGCATGAGCCTGAATTGAGCGCGGTGGTTTTTCGATATCTCCCTTCCGGCGGATCTGTAGATCCCGATCAGATCAACAGGCAGCTTAGGCAGCGGCTATTCGACTCTGGGTCCGCCGTGATCGGGCACACGCGTGTGAACGGACGTCAGTGCCTCAAATTTACCTGCATGAATCCCACGATGAGGGACGATCAAGTCGAAGAGCTAGTCCGCGATATTGTAGACATGGGCGATAGAATCGAACGCGAGCTGCAGTAATCCAGCCCTACTTGGCCGCTAGCTTTTCGTTGACGACCGGAAGCTTCGCATTCTGCCAGGCATCGAAGCCGCCAATGACATTGAGCACGTTGCCGTAGCCGGCACGCTGCAACAGACTGCAGGCGATCATGCTGCGATATCCGCTCTTGCAGTGAACGGCTAGCGGAGTGCTCCTGTCGATCTCCGGCGGCGCAACTTTGAAGTTATCGAGCGGCCACCAGGTCGCATTTTCCAGATGGCCGGCCTCCCATTCAGGCTCACGGCGGACGTCGAGAACGTGCATCCCATTCGTGCCCAGGCGCTGCTCAAGCTGAACAACATCGATCTGCGGCGTCGTCGTCAGAGGAAATCCGGCTTGCTCCCAGGCGTTTACGCCGCCATGCAGATAGCCATCTAAATTCTCGATGCCGACGCGGGCCAGACGCACGCGTGCCTCGGAGATTTGATCATCGTTAGTTGCGATGAGGACCGGATGCGCAGACAAGCCGAGAACCGTCCCCGCCCAGGATGCGAATTGCCCCGAAAGAGCAATGTTCAAAGACCCGGGCACATGGCCAGCAGCAAATTCGTCACCCGGACGAACGTCCAGAGCAATCTCTCCATTCTCGAGCATGGCTTTCAGTTCGGCAGGCTCGATCGCCTTTAACTGGGGCAAATCAGAAAGAGCTGTTGCTCCGGAGCGATTAATTTCGGCGTCCTGCAAGAAGTATTCGGGACGTGCCGGAAGATGGCTGGTCAGCTCTCGAACGAATTCATCTTTCGATTTGATTTGCAACGCATAGTTCGTCAAACGCTCCGTTCCAATCGTCGACGAGCGTTCGGCGCGCATATTGCGTCCGCAGAGCGAACCGGCGCCGTGGGCGGGATATACCAGCACGCTGTCGGGCAGCGTGAGTAGCTTCTGGTGCAAGCTGTCGTAGAGCATGCCAGCCAACTGAGCAGGCGTACAGGTGCGCGATAGATCAGGGCGGCCGACGTCACCAAGAAACAATGTGTCTCCGGTTAGCACGGCCCAGGGCTGAGGCGATTTTTCTAGATCGGTAATTACCAGGCAGATACTTTCTTGCGTGTGTCCGGGAGTCTCCAACACATGGACTCGTAGCTCGCCCGCCTTAAGTTCGAAACCTTCACGGACCGGAACATGATCAAACTTAGCTCCGGCCTGAGCGCCGATGTAAATCTTTGCGCCCGTGCGGGCAGCGAGCTCCTGGTGTCCGGAAACAAAGTCAGCGTGAAGGTGAGTTTCGAAGATGTGACGTATCTTGACCTGATGCTCTCTTGCAGCCTGCAAATAAAGCTCAACATCGCGCTGCGGATCGACGACTATGGCTTCTCCATTCGAGGCCAGCATGTAGGACGCGTGCGCCAGGCAACCCAAATAAAACTGTTCGAAGTACATAACGTCCTCCTGATCCGAACCTGACGATGCTAGTTCAACTTACACCCGATTGCCATAGTTAGTTGGCCTCAAGCCGTAGGAAATAAGTGGAAACATATACCTGAGAACCATAAGCGTGATAGCTTACTTGGCGGAGGGGGTTATCGATGACAGCATTGAATAACGTAGTTGCTTCCTTGCAAAAGGAAAGGGCCAGGCTGGAAACTGAGCTGGGACAAATAACAAAAGCTCTTACTGCCTTGGGCCATGTTACTGCCGGCGGAGGAAATAACAGCCGAGGGAGAAGGCGGCGCACGTTGAGCGTCGAAGCTCGCCGCCGCATAGCGGAGGCCCAGCGCGCGCGTTGGGCTAGGGTACGCAAGGCGGCAGGAAAGAAGTAAGTCGAGTAGGTGGAACCATTAAGCACAGCTTTTTCGTAAAACGATCTCGGCCTCGCTCGTCTTCCGAGGAATGATTTACGAGCGAGGTCAGGATTGGTAAGTTTTCTCATCCATTTAGGGACTGCGATTGTAACTTCCCCAGCATTCGGATCTCGTTAAGTCCAGCGAAACCACCTGACCGCGAGCACGAACGAAATTCCTCCCCACAGAGCCATGATCAGCAGCCGCGGCCATTGATGAAAAACGGGAGTGCCTTCAAGAATGCTCGCGCGAAGCGCGTCATTGAGAGCCGTGAGCGGCAAGGCCCGAATCAACGGCTGGACGACTGCTGGAAAGCGCTCATAAGAAAAGAAGACGCCGGAAAAAATCCACATTGGCATCATGACGAGGTTGATCAGGCCGCTGACGCTTTCGATTTTCTGGGCGCGGCTCGCGGTCAGTAGGCCGATGCATCCGAAAGTTATCGCTCCGATCGCCCCCAGTGCAATGATTCCGAGGACGGACCCCAGTACACGCATGTGAAACGCTATGACACCGAACAGGAGCAGGAGCCCGACTTCGATCACCATCAGCACCAGGCGGCTGGACATGAGCGCCAGCAGAAAATCACCGCGTCGCATGGGAGTGCCGACGAAGCGCTTCAGCAGCTTGCGCTGGCGCATGTCGACCAGAGCAAATCCGATGCCCCACATGCCCGAGTTCATCAAGTTCATGCCCAGCAGCCCGGGGATCAAAAAGTCGATGTAGCGCGAGCCAGGCTCGCTGGAAGTGACAGAAGTTGCCGGCAGCACATTTTTGCGCCCCGCGGAAGATTGCATCGCGTCATCGACTTCGGCACGGGCGAGCACGCTTTCCGGGCGCGCCGGATCGTAAACGTACTGGATGCCCCTTTTTCCATCCGGCTGAATCAGCACGTCGAATTTGCCGAGTCGGAATCCCTTGCGCGCGGATTGTTCGTCTACGATCTGAACTCTGAATGATCCGTGCTGCGGAGAACGCGCCAGAAGCTGCTGGGCGTTTTCCGAGCCGGCTCCGGAAACAATCGCTACTGAGGCAGAATCGGCGGGTTTATTGCGGAACGCGATTCCCAATCCCAAGGCTAAGAGTAAGGGGAATACGAAGACCCAGAACACCACCTCCGGCTCGCGCTTAAGCTCCAACATGCGCGCCATGAGCAGATGCGAATAGCCAGCCCAGCGGCTGTTGAGCTTGGCAGGAATCGGCGGCTTCGTTTCTTTCTGGCTCGAGATTTGTTCGGCAACGCTCATGATAGCTATCTCGGCATGCTCATTCTTCCCGCAGGTGCCTTCCCGTTAAACGCACAAAAACATCTTCCAGACTGGCCTGTCGGGTGACTAGGCGCTCCAATCCTTTTCCTTGCCTGTCGATCGCGTCGAGCAAGGCAGGAATCGTAAGGTGTGGCTCCTTCACATGCAAGGCGATCAGGCCGTCCTCTTCGCGCACAGATTCAACACTGGGAAGTCCACGCCAGCTGTCGGCTGCGGCACCGTGCGAGTCTCCGCTGACGGCAAACTCGACGACGTGATGTCCGCCAAGGCGATGGATCAGATCGGATGGCGAGCCTTCGGCAATGATCTGCCCGTGATCGACGATGGCCAGACGGTCGCAGAGTTTTTCCGCTTCGTCCATGTAATGAGTGGTCAGCAGCACCGTTCCGCCATTGCGCTGAAACGTGCGAATGATGTCCCACAGCTGGCGGCGGCTCTGGGGATCAAGGCCGGTCGTGGGCTCGTCCAAAAACAAGATCTTTGGATTGCACACCAGCGCGGTTGCGACGGCAAGCCGCTGCCGCTGCCCCCCGGAAAGCTTGCCTACCCAGGCGTCGGCCTTCTCGGTGAGTTGCATTTGCTCCATGACTTCGTCCGACGATCTCGGCTGGCGATAAAAACTCGCAAAGAGTTCAATGGTCTCGCGCACGCTTAGTTTTTCCGAGAGCCTGGTTTCCTGCAAGGAAATGCCCAGCCACTCGCGCAGTTCGCGTTCGTTGTCACGCCACTTGAGACCGAATATGAAAACGTCACCCGAGGTGGGCGTGAGCAGACCTTCAAGGATCTCTATCGTCGTGGTCTTCCCTGCCCCATTCGGCCCAAGCAGGCCGAAGCACTCGCCGGTCTGGATTTCCAGGCTCAAGCCGCGCACAGCCTCGACTTTGCCGTCGTAGGTCTTGCGCAGGTCGCGGCATTGAATGGCGGCAGGCATGTGGGAAGATTCTATCTCGACACGTCGGAGATTCTTGGAAGATTATCCGTGGTTTCTCCGGACATTCGCTGCGAACTCTGCGATTCGAGTTTCTCGTTCGGTCTCACACCAAACCTCACAACGCAGAGGACGCGGAGAACTCCCCGCAGAGACGCAGAGTTGCGGACTTCATCAGATCGGAACCGCATCTTCGCGAGGTACAGTGGGCAGAAGTAGGTTTTCGACTTCCGGGCCACCTCGATAGAGCCATCGGGCCAGGAGGGAGAGCCCAACCACTCTTGTCAGCAGAAAACCTACAGCAATGATGTAGTAGTGTTTCCAATGCTCGGCCGAACTGGAAAACGCTAGGCCCTGGTTCGTATAGCGTAGCAGTGAGTAGACACGCTCAGGCAAATACGAGATATCGACCAGTACCCAGACGGTTATAAGCACGGCTAACGTACGGCTCGCCAGAACAGCAGCATCACTCTTTGACATTGTGGCCTCTTCGGAGCTTGCACCTCTGCTAAAATAGCGCATCCCTGCACGGCTGTCCTTGCATCTTTTCCTCATGGGCATGCACAAGCGCGGCTTCACTTGACGGTCATCCCTCCAAACGCCCGTGTGTCGTTGAAGCCCAGTGGCCAGGGGCCTGGCCAAGTTCTCACGATCTGAAAGGAAAATATCGATGCCGCGCAAGATTATCGTCTCGTTGTGTCTCGCCCTCTTTGCAATTTCTGGCCTTGCGCAGGAGTCCCGCCACTTCACTTTTCATTACGCATTTACAGTTAAGAACCTGCCCACAGGCAAAAGAGTTCGGATCTGGATTCCGGCCGCGCACTCCGACGCCTACCAAAACATGAAAGTGATATCCAGCAACGGGGATGTGCGTCTAAAGAGAACCAGCGCGGAAAAGTATGGGAACGAGTTCTTCTATGCAGAAGCCACGAACAATGAAAAATCCGAGTTGCACTTCGATGTTGAGTATGAGGTCGTTCGCCACGAGCGCATTGCGCTCGGCACCTCCGGTGCCAAGATTGTTCCAGCGGCGCTGACCTCTCGCGATCGCCAGCAGGATCTCCAACCCGACGCGCTTGTACCCATCACGGGCCTTCCCGCAGAACTCGCCGCCAAGGTAACGCAAGGCAAATCCGACACAATCGCGAAAGCCCACGCCATCTATGACTACGTTTTCACCACCTTGCGGTATGACAAGACCGGTACCGGTTGGGGACGTGGCGACGTGCTTTACGCCTGTGACGCTAAGAAGGGCAACTGCACCGACTTCCATTCGTTGTTTATCGCCATGGCGCGGTCGCAGGGCATTCCAGCCCGCTTCGAGATCGGCTTCTCGATTCCCGACGATAAGCATGCGGGCGAAATCGCCGGCTATCACTGCTGGTCGGACTTCTATGTAGATGGCGAAGGATGGATTCCGGTCGATATCTCAGAGGCGTGGAAGCATCCGGAAAAACGCGACTATTTCTTTGGAACGCATGACGCGAACCGCATCGAGTTCAGCATGGGGCGCGACCTGGAGCTAGATCCGCAGCAGGATGGCAAGCCGCTCAATTATTTCGTGTACCCATACGTGGAGGTCGACGGCAAGGAGTATGGTAACGTCTCGCTGAATTTCTCGTTCGCGGATATGACCAGCACCGTGGTCTCATCGGGTAGATGAAGGCCAAAGAGAACAGGTTCGTTAACTGCCTCGTGTTGCCGTAATGCTTCCTGGTCCGGAAGGCTGGGGCATACTCGGAGGCGGCGCTACGGGAGGATTTCCGTTCGGGCCACCGGCTGGTTTGGGGACATCCTCGGCAGGTTCGCCGGGGCGCCGCAGACTGGGCGCGTTTGCTGGACGCACCTGGTCTTCGGCCTTGGCTTCCTTGTCCGGTTTTTCCAGATCGATTTCCTTTGCGGTGCGCACGATTTTTTCGCCACCCACTTTCATCGTTTCCAGGCGCACCACTTCGTCGCCCTGAAAGCGCACAAAATCCACGTCTTGCGGTGGCTCACCGTAGATCCACTCTTCGTATTCGGCGTCGCCGTCTTTCTCGCGATCTTTTTTGGGAGGTCGGCCCTTAGCGTGGATTACCATTTCCTGGTTCATCCCAACCAAGACGCGATGCTCCAGAATCGCCTGCTTCGCTTTCGGCGGAATGGTATCGAGATAGGCTTCTTCCTTGTTGTGGGCTGTGAAATCGAGCGCCGGATAGAGTAGCTCGCGGACCTGCTGCGCGTTCATCTCGGGCACATATTTATCGAAGTAAAGATCCACAAAGGAACCGTGTGGGTTCTGCTGGCCGTTGTCGGCACCTCCGGGAGTGATGCCCGCCCCGCTGGCGCCGGAAATGGTCACGTGCTGATACCACTTTTTGCGGTGGATGGGTCCGCCGTTAAGCTCGAAGTGAATGTGATCGTCCTTGATCTGAACAAACGAGATGTGCGCAGGATCGCCTGGTTTCACCGCCGGACCATAGATCGTGATTGCCTGCTTCAGTTCGTCACCGTTAGGCGTAATCGTCCCGTCTTTAAGCTTGAGTCCTTTGGTTCCCATCGGGAAGGTCGTCCGCGAATAAACAATCTGCGTTTCAAAGACCCGAATGATCTCGTAACGGGTTTGCTTCGAAATTCGTGGAGCGTTAGCGGGAATGGGAGTGCTTTTCGGATTCTGTGCTATGGGGCCTGGAACAGATGGCTGAGTCTCCGAAGATGACGGCGTGCTTTGGGTCATCGCCGGCACTATCATCGCTATCATTAGGAAAGAGACTGCCAACAAGGTGGGAACCCGAGGTAAACGCATAGACACATCCAGCGAATGCAATTGAACAGCTACATTATATTCTCGCAGACGAAGCCCCATATAAGGGAAGTGCTGTAAGTACCAAAGACAAAAAGGCGACGTCAGTGGCGAGCCTGGTCACCGGTCCCAGACGGCACGTGACTTTTGGTGCAAGAATCGGTGGCCGATCCCTTCCCTTCTCAGCGGGCTTGTCGAACAATAGAGTGATTCGACAGCAGATACTTCTAAGCGGCATGGCCACCAACAGCGCTCCAACTCAAGTGATTCCGCTGCCGAAGGCAGTCGACAAATACTTTGAGTTATCTCTTTATTTACTTGTATTTACTGGATTTGGGACCCTGGCGAGCACCGGTGGCCTGGATCTTCCAACCGTAATCTTGGTGGGCGCGGCGCTGGCGGTGCGGGGATTTCTGCTGACCAAACGCCGCAATGCCGTTATTTCAGAGCGCTGGACCACGCCGCTGACGGTCGGCTATTTCTTGTTCTTCGCCGCGGACTATTTCTTCCTGTCACGCAGCTTTCTTTCGGCCACGGTTCATCTCGCGCTGTTTGCAGTGGTCATACGAATGTTTTCGCTCCGCCGTGACCGGGACCGAGTCATGCTGGCCATTCTTTCTTTTCTTATGGTGCTGGCCTCGTCGGTGCTGACGGTGGACAGCATTTTTCTGCTGTTCTTCTCGGCCTTCATGCTGGTGGCAGTCGTCACCTTCGTGTTGCTGGAAATGCGGCGGGCGGGCCGTGCGGCCAACATTCAGGCCCGGCATTCGCTCGATCCCCAGGAGCATCGGCACCTGGCTTTTTCGCTGCTCCGGATTGCGCCTGCGCTCATGTTGCTCATCCTGGCTGGCGCGTCGGTGATATTTCTCGTTCTTCCTCGAATGTCGTCTGGCTATGGCAGCTACACGCTAAGTACGGATCTCTCAACCGGTTTTAGCGATCAAGTGCAACTGGGGCAGATTGGAAGAATCCAGCAATCGAATGCTGTGATCATGCACATTCAGATTGACGGCGATCACAGTGGCCGCTACGACCTGCACTGGCGCGGCGTGGCGCTGTCCAAGTTCGACGGACACGATTGGTCCAGTCCGGGCCAGCGCATGATGTTGCAGAAGGACACTGGCAATACATTTGAGATCCCTTCGTTTGGATTGCGGGTTCCGGCTTCGAAGCGACGACTGAGCTCGTGGGCCCGCACCATCCATTACCGGGTGCTGATGGAGCCGGTCGGCATGAATGTGTTTTTCCTGGCACCTTGGGGGCAACGGATCAGCGGGTCCTATCCGATCCTATGGATAGACTCTGGTTCGGGCGTCTACGATTTCGATAGCCAGCATCCCATCAGCCGATACGAGGCCGAATCCGACGTCGGAACGCCACCGCCTTCGCAGTTGCGCACAGCGGGGACAAACTATCCTGAACAAACAATGGCATCGTACCTGGTTTTGCGGAGCGTAGATCCGCGCGTACAGCCGCTCGCCTTGCAGATTGTCGGTTCCGCTTCCAACAATTACGACAAGGCCGCAGCGATCGAGCGGTACCTGAAATCGCATTACGCTTACACGTTGGAATTACCAAGCATCCGGGCGCAGGATCCCATCGCGAATTTTCTTTTTGAGCGTAAGCAGGGACATTGCGAGTATTTTGCCTCCGCCATGGCGGTTATGTTGCGGACCATTGGAATTCCGTCGCGTGTCGTCAATGGCTTTCGCAGCGACGAGTTCAACGACATCACCGACAACTACGTGGTGCGGGCAAAAGATGCTCATTCCTGGGTCGAGGTATTTTTCCCCGGATATGGCTGGCAAACCTTCGATCCAACACCGGGCGGGCCGAGCGGCTCCCCGCAAGGCTGGGGACGCCTGGCGCTATACCTAGACGCCATGTCTTCATTCTGGAGAGAATGGATCGTCAGCTACGACGCCTCGCATCAATACATCCTCAGCCAGTCAGCCGTGGGCGAAACTCGCACCTCAGTGGAGCGGATACGATTGTGGGCGCGCCGGCGCTACGAATCAATGTTGCGTTGGGCCCAGCGCAGCCAGCAGCTCGTGAAAAACTCTTCCTGGCGTTGGGCACTGATTGCGGTGGGAGTCGCATTGGTGCCGGTCGGGTTCGCAAACCTGGGAAGAATGGCGCGCGGTTTGCGGAATTGCTGGTTGAGGGCACATCCGGAACACTCTCCGGATGAGGCGGCAGCGATGTGGTACCGAAAGATGGAACAATCCCTGGCCCGGCGTGAACTGCGAAAGCATGCGGCCTGGACTCCGCAAGAATTCTTAAACACGATCAGCGACCAGCGGCTGCACAAACCGGTGGAAAATTTTACTCGTGCTTATGAGTCGGCCCGCTTTGGAAACTCCGCCGATGATGCGCAGCGACTGGCTGATTTGTGCGAACAAGTGGAACAGGCCACAAAGAACAAATAAGTCGTCGCGATTATTGTTGGCCTAGAACCTTAGAAGCGCAATACGAAGCCGCCAGCAACATAGAAATTGTGTTGCCGTGTCTTTCCCGTGGGTGCCAGCGGGAAGTCGGGTTCACCCGACCAGAAATCGCGTACCTCGCCGCGCACGCCAAGGCCTCGCAGCAGCCTCACATCCAGCCCGAACCCGCCCTGCGCTACACCAGACGTGGTGGATTTGCCCGGGTTCGTGCCGCCGAAGTCCAGTTGCCTGCCCTGCGAAAAATGAGCAACACCGCCGCCGAAACTGATCCAGGGAGAAAAGGCAGTACTCGGAAACAGGTTCAACCTGGCCGAAGGAGCTACGAAAAACGCCTTGTAGTCAGTGGGCACGACTGCATGCTGGAAAGTCCCTGCGTTCAAGTCTTCGTCGAGGTTGAACATTGCCGGCACTTCGGCTGATATCGCAAACAGAGGGTTCACCCAGAGGCGTCGAGCATATCCAATCTCGAAGCTGGTTCCCTTTCCGGAGTGGATGATGGGATCGAAAAAAGTGGCGCCCTGGATGCCCTGATCGCTGATAAACGTTCGTCCGATCGTGCCGGTGAGCTCATTTTTTTCGTCCTGCGCAACCGCCGAGACTACCAGCAGGCTCACCACGGTTAGCACGATACTGACCACCCGGTTCCCAGACATTTCTCCTCCTGTGCTGAGAGGCAATCAACAATGTACGGCGGTGAGAGTAGCGTAGCACGACGCGTAGGTTTATTAGCCCAGCCTGGGCTATCTTTCGTGGTGCCTCCGAATGGCTCGAGCGGGAGCGTGATGCGCGCTCAACGAATGCTAAAATCGAGGTACTTCATGCCGTTTCCAGAACTTAGCGACATCTCCGAAGACAAGGCTGTGGAAAAACAGTCGGCAATGCCCACCAAGGTAGGCTTCGTCAGCCTTGGATGCCCGAAGAACCTCGTCGACAGCGAGGTCATGATGGGGATGTTGGCCCGTGCCGGAGCGCAATTGACTACCCGCGCGGAAGAGGCGGACGTGATCGTGGTCAATACCTGCTCATTCATCGAGAGCGCACAGCAGGAATCGGTAAACACGATTCTGGAAATGGCCGAGCACAAAGCGGCCGGGCGGGCGAAGAAGTTAATTGTCGCGGGATGCCTGGTCGAGCGCTTTCGCGATCAAATTCGGAAGAACATACCGGAAATCGACGCCGTAGTCGGAACCGGAGAACTGGAAGGCATCTTAGCCGCTACGGGCGTCGCGAGTACGCCGCAGAGTGATTCTCCATTCGTGATTCTGGGGTCGCGTCCCGAAGGAGTTGCGCGTGCAGCGCAAGGGCGCTTTTCACGCGAAAGCTGGGATGGCGCGATTGCCGACCTGCCAAACTATCTTTACGATGATGTGACTCCGCGCGTGCTGGCTACGCCGAAGCATACGGCGTACATCAAGATCGCAGAGGGATGCGATCACCCCTGCAGTTTTTGCATTATCCCGCAACTGCGGGGGAAATTTCGCTCCCGGCGCTTCGAATCCGTGATAGCGGAAGCCGAAAGACTCGCGCAGGGCGGTGTGCGCGAGATTACGCTTATCGGTCAGGATACGACTTGCTATGGCGAAGACTTCGGGTTGAAGGATGGCCTTGCTCTCCTGCTCGAGAAGCTTGCCGCAATCGAGGACCTGCGCTGGATCCGATTTCTTTATGCCTATCCGAACAAGATCACGGGCAACTTGCTGGAAACGATTGCTCGCCACGAAAAGATCTGCTCCTACATGGACGTGCCTTTGCAGCATGCTTCGGCCGGCGCGCTGAAGCGGATGAAGCGCGGCGGCGGTGCGGGAGTATTCTTGAAATCAATTGAACGTATGCGGCGCATGATTCCGGATTTGACGTTGCGCACGTCGTTCATCGTCGGCTTTCCCGGTGAAACGGAAAAAGAGTTCGAAGAAATGTGCGATTTCGTGCGAGAAGCACAATTTGATTGGATGGGAGCGTTCGCCTACTCGGATCAGGAAGGCGCCGGGGCCTACCATTCGGAGAAGAAACTTTCGCCACACGAAATTGAACGCCGCCGCAAGCACCTGATGGCAATCCAGCGGCAGATCAGCCGAAAGAAGAAGAAAGCGTTGGTCGGGCGCGAGTTCGATCTGCTCCTTGAAGGAACTTCAGAGGAAAGCGATCTGCTGCTCGAAGGCCGCACAGTGATGCATGCTCCTGAAATCGATGGGAAGGTATTTGTGAATGACTTTCCTGAGAATTCGCGGCCGGAGTCGGGAGATTTCTATCGGTGTGAGATTACCGAAGCTCACGACTACGACCTGGTTGCAAGAATCCTCTGAGGAGGCGTTCCACCCAGCTTTTTTCTTCCCTTACAATGGAATGGCATATGCCGCGCAAGCGCGTAGTGAAACTGCGCTGCCCAATCTGTAAGAAGGCAGTGAACAGTTCCGATCCCGAATTCCCTTTTTGCAGCGAACGCTGCCGCACAGTCGACCTGGGCAGATGGGCCAGCGGCGGATATGTAGTCTCTTCCCCGACGTCAGATACGGATGAGGCAATCCAGGACAGCGAAAATCCAGATTTGAAGGAAGGGCGACAATGACCGGCGCGACAGTCGCCGAGAATGCCGGCAGTGCTTTGTGAGCACGGAAGCTGGCACTCGCGCTCCTTTTTGGGCATCCACGATTGCGACGTTTTTTGGCATCGGACGCCTCCGCCCAGGTCCGGGAACCTGGGCATCGGCGGCGACGGTGCTGCTGTGGGCAGGGTTGTGCAGCGTGTTAGCACCGGTTTACCAAACTGCCGTCGCGTTCGGATTTGCGTTGATTGTGACCCTCGTCGGCATCCCTGCTGCCACACGGGTAGCGCGAGCGACGGGAAGCAAAGACCCACAATTCATCGTCATTGATGAAGTCGCTGGGCAACTGATCGCCCTGATTGCAGTTCCGCCCGCGTGGAAAACTTTTCTTGCGGGTTTTATACTTTTTCGAGGCTTTGACATTCTCAAGCCGCCGCCGGTGCGCCAACTGGAGCGCCTGCCGGAAGGGGCCGGAATCGTGCTTGACGACGTCGCTGCTGGATTGTACGCGTTTGCCGGGATGCACCTTTTGCTGCATTTTGGTCTACTGGGTCACTGAGGTTTCAAAGGATCTGCTAACCGGTCAGATTTCGGTATTGCATGGGATTTTCCGAACGTATTCTCGGGAAAAAAAATGTGAATGGCGAGCCCCGCATAGAAGCGGTCTCTCCGGCGCATGCACTCGCGGGGGGAGAAATACGCATCACCGGCTCGGGACTTAGGCCGGATGAGTTTCGCCGGCCACAAGTGCGCTTCGGAGATGTCGAAGGAGCCATTGTGGTCAGTTCCAATGGTTTGGTTGTCGCTCGCGTTCCGGAAGGCGCAACCTCCGGCCCGGTAGTTGTCGCGACAAACGGACACGTCAGCAATCCCCACACGGTCAAAGTCGCGGTCCCGATCGCAGAAAACCTGCATCCTGTTACCAATCCTGCACTCGACAGCGAAGGCAACATCTATGTCACTTTTTCAGGACCGCGCGGTCAGAAGGTCCCGGTCTCAGTTTTCAAGATCGACACCAACTACGGCGTGAAACCATTCGTGTCCGAATTGATGAATGCTACGGCAATTGCGTTTGATCGCGCCGGAATAATGTACGTTTCCTCACGCTACGATGGCGCGGTCTATCGCGTTGCTTCCAATGGCTCGATGACGACCTACGCCGAGGGCATGGGCGTCGCGACGGGAATCGCCTTCGATCACACCGAGAATCTTTACGTCGGCGATCGCAGCGGAACGATCTTCAAGATTGGACGCGATCAACAGGTTTTTGTATTTGCCACTCTGGAACCCAGCGTCTCGGCTTATCACCTGGCGTTCAGCCCGAGCGGGTATTTGTTTGTCACGGGACCGACGACATCCAGCTTTGACAGTATTTATAAGATCGATCCCCAGGGGAACGTTTCGACTTTTTATCGCGGCCTGGGCCGACCGCAGGGTTTGGCTTTTGACGTAAACGGTTTCTTGTATGTCGCGGCTTCACTGTCCGGGAAACGCGGCATCGTGAGGCTGGCTCCCGATGGAAAACCCACGCTCGAAGTTGCCGGACAGGGGCTGGTGGGATTGGCTTTTGCGCCTGGACGCAGCGTCATTCTGGCAACGACGAATGCCGTTCATCATCTTTCTTGGGAGATTCAGGGATTCCCATTGACGCCGGAATAGAGTTCCAACGACCATCGCAGCCTGTGCGTTCTGGGTGAGCTTTTCATTTACACTTCTTACGCGTGAATGCCCGCGTGAATGCCGAAATCATCGCCGTCGGCTCGGAGTTACTGACCCCGTTCCGCTCCGACACGAATTCGCTGTATCTCACCGACCAGCTCAACCAGATTGGCGTGTCAGTCGTCTTCAAAACCATTGTGGGCGACAGCTTGCCGCGCCTGGTCTCAGTGGCGCAACACGCGATTTTTCGCAGTGACATCGTGATTTTCAGCGGAGGTCTTGGTCCGACAGAAGATGACTTGACACGCGAGGCAGTGGCCGAGGCCCTCGGATTGAAACTGAATCGCGATCCCGAGATTGTCGCTCAACTGGAGCAGCGTTTCGCGGCGCGCGGCTGGAAAATGTCTCCCAACAATGGCAAACAGGCCGACATTCTGGAAGGGGCAACGGTCCTGCCGAATGCCAACGGAACGGCGTCAGGACAATGGCTGAGTGGGATGTTCGAGGGGCGGGAGCGGATCATCGTGCTTTTGCCCGGTCCGCCGCACGAATTGCGGGCGTTGTTCGAAACCGAAGTTCGCGAGCGCCTGCGTTCCACCGTGCCGCAATCGTTTTTGGCAACACGGGTACTGAAGATTGCCATGCTGGGCGAGTCGCACGTCGATGCCCGGGTTGCGCCAATTTACAAGAAACATACCGAGGTCGAGACCACCATTTTGGCCGGCGCGGGCGAGATTCAATTGCACTTCAGCGCTCGGGGCAGTTCGATCGATGCGGCACAACGCTTAGTGGACGACGTTGCAGGGGAAGTGGAAGACGAATTGGATGACGCCATTTTTTCACGAAAGGGAGAATCCCTGGAGCAAATCGTTGGCTACTGGCTACAGATGCGGAACGCTACGGTGGCAGTCGCGGAATCCTGCACCGGCGGGTTGCTGGCTGAACGCATCACGTCGGTCAGCGGGAGCTCGAGGTATTTCGTAGGCGGGGCGGTTGTGTATTCCAATCACCTCAAGACTGAGCTGGCGGGCGTGCCCGCCGCTATGATCGAACGGCATGGAGCGGTAAGTCGCGAAGTTGCGGCGGCGCTGGCGGAAGGAATCCGATATCGCTGTGAGTCTACTTACGGGATGGGCATAACTGGAGTCGCGGGTCCGCAAGGAGGCACGCCGGAAAAGCCTGTGGGCCTTGTATTTCATGCTGTCGCCAGCGACAGCGGGACCGAAGTCGTGCAGCGAAATTTCTTCGGCGATCGCAAGCGGATCCGTACCTTCGCTTCCACCATGGCGCTGGACATGCTGCGGCGGAAGCTGATGTAGTAATAGCTGCTAGCTTCGAGCTGCTCGCTCTTAGCTCAACTTTTCCGTTCCGTGGGGGGCGCCAGACGCCCCAGCTCTGCCTGTTCTCACGGCGGTCTGTAGTTTGCGTAGTACGCTAAGAGCTAGAAGCTAGCAGCTTGTATGCGCCTTTTCCTCGCCCTCGATATTGACGATGAAATCCGCGGACGCCTCGTGCGTTTTATGGATGGAGTTCGAGACTTTGCTCCCGACGCGCGGTGGGTTAAACCGGAATCGCTACACGTAACATTGAAGTTCATCGGCGAGGTGCCGGAAATTTTTCCAGACCGGATTCGCCAGGGACTACAAGGCGTTCACGTACACACTTTCCAGCTACGCTTTCAAGGTTACGGATTTTTCCCTTCGTCCAAGGCCACCCGCGTTTTCTGGGTGGGCATCGACGCCGAATCTCAGCTAGGAGAGTTGGCCCGAGCGATCAACGCCTCTCTGGAAAAACTTGGGATTGCGAAAGACGAGCACGCTTTCAGTCCGCACCTGACGCTGGCCCGCGGGGCGGGACGCTCCGGTGTGCCCCATCGTCGGGGCGAAGATTCTCCAAACAAGGTCTTTCAGGTTTTGCAAAAGCACTTGGCAGCTTTGCCGCAGCCAGACTTCGGCAGCATGACCGCGAACGAATTTTATCTTTATCAGAGTCAGCTTTCACCGAAGGGATCCAAGTACACGAAGCTGGAGCAATTCGGGTTAAGCTAGTCGCACGAGGCCGGGTCGCGTTTCCGCTGAGATGAAGACTTACGTCCTGATCATCGTCAGCAGTTATCTATTGGGATCGATTCCCTTTGGCTATCTGCTGGTGCGCGTATTTCGCGGCGAAGACGTTCGCAACAGCGGAAGCGGAAACATCGGCGCTACTAACGTGTCGCGCAAATCACCGGTCCTTGGGGCCGCCACTCTCGTACTCGACGCGGCAAAAGGAGCCGGGGCAGTTGTTTTGGCTTACGATCATCTGACCCACGAAACCGCCACATACGCGCAGCTCGCATTGGCGGCCCTGTGCGCTGTGATTGGTCACGTCTTTCCTGTTTGGCTGAAATTTCGCGGCGGTAAAGGCGTCGCCACAGGATTGGGAGCATTCGCGCTCCTAGCTCCCGAGGCCACACTGGTTGCGGCGGCGATTTTCCTGTTGGTGCTCGGATTGTTCCGCTATGTTTCGCTCGGATCCGTGGTCGCGGTGGCGGCTTTTCCGATCGCTGCCTGGTTTCTGCATCGATCCGGAGTTTCGCAGCTGGGATTGATCTTCATCGCCGCCACGTCCCTGCTCATCATCGCACGGCACCGCGAAAACATTTATCGTTTGTCAACCGGGACCGAGCGCCGCTTGGGATCGAATCAAGCATGACCGAAATCTCGATCATCGGCGCTGGCGCGTGGGGCACAGCCCTTTCCATCGCTCTCGGCCGCAGCGGAAAGCGCATTCGCCTTTGGGCGCACGAAAGCGAGGTCTGCGATTCCATCAATCGGGATCGCACGAATGCGCGTTTTCTGGCAGGCCATCGAATTCCGGACGCGGTCAGCGCGACCAACGATTTGGCCAAGGCGCTGAACAACGCAACCGTCGTTGTTAGCGTTATGCCTTCGCAGCATTGCCGTAGCCTGATGCACAGAATGAGTCCCTTGCTGCCGTCGGACGCTTTCGTGGTAAACGCGACCAAAGGATTGGAAGAGAATTCCTTGCTTCGCATGACGGAGGTAATCTCGGAGGTCTTGGGGAAAGACTTCAATGCCGGCAATCGGATTGGAGCCCTTAGCGGCCCGTCGTTCGCACAGGAGGTGGCGCGCGGCGATCCGACCGCCGTCACTGTGGCTTCGCAAAATGAGGAACTGGCGCGGACGGTCCAGCAGGAGTTCAGCGACCAGAATTTTCGCGTCTACACCAATTCCGATGTGGTCGGCGTCGAACTGGGCGGATCGCTGAAGAACGTCATCGCCATTGCTGCCGGAATTTGCGACGGTCTTGGACTGGGTCATAACTCTATTGCCGGGCTGATCACCCGCGGCCTGGCCGAGATCACTCGCCTCGCGGTGGCTTGCGGAGCCCGGCCCGAGACCATGTCTGGTCTGGCCGGCCTGGGCGATCTCGTGCTCACCTGCACGGGCGGCCTTTCTCGCAATCGCAGCGTGGGCGTCGAACTGGGCCGCGGGCGCAAGTTAGCTGAAATATTGGCCGATATGCATGGCATGGTTGCGGAGGGGGTTTTCACTACCACCGCGGCCGTTGGCCTGGCTAAAACCCGACAAATTGAGATGCCAATCACGGAACAGGTATATGCCATCCTGCACGGCGGCAAGCCGCCCCGTGAAGCAATTCGGGAGTTGATGGCACGTAGCGGGAAAAGCGAGCTTGCTGGTAGATATAAGGCCTGAGCAGTCAGCCGAGCTTGTGCGTTCGGGACCTCGCCAGCATATCAATCAAGAACATCACCGGACGAGCCCTTAGTTCCCTGCTAACTATTCGTACCCTTCCATGAGTAACTTCAGTAACGGACGTGTCCTACCGGATTCACCCGCCTTTGCACGGTTGCCCGTTAGAATTTGTTGAGATCACTTGGAAACCGTGACCACCTCGTCGGATGGCGGCCAAGATTTGAGCGAAGGGAAAGGCTCGCCTGCGGCTGTACCCAATCCCAAGCGCATCCCCATTCTTTATGTGATTCTTGGAGTCCTTCTGGCCATCAGCGTCATTCCGATGTACTTCTACTCCGAGCAAGTGGAGGCCATCAATCGGGACCGGTTGAAGACAAACGAGATGTTGTTGCAAAACACGGTAACGCGCTCGCTTGCGGACGATCTCTCGCAACACGAAACTTCATTGCGGATAATGCTCGCCAATCTCTCTTCTGCCATTCAGGTGGCAAGCGGCGGAGATATTGGCGACAAGAACATCGAATCTCCCGAACTGCGAGCTCTACTGGAACATTTCGTATCGTCTTCAGATGAAATCGCTTACGCCACACTGCTCAACTCCGAGGCGAAAGGTATTTCCGCCGGCCGCATCGCTCCGGATGCTTTCCTGCAACGCGAACTGGAGCGCGCCTACGCCGCCGCTCGTGACGGACGCGCTTATAGTGGACAAACACTCTCGGTAGGCGATGGAAAATCCACGCGCACGGTATTTCTGGTCAGCACCCCCGTAATGTATGGCACGCGCTTCCTTGGAATGATCGCCTCGGTAGTCGACTTGCAGTTCCTGATTCGCCGATTGCGCGAAGTCAATAATGGCGGTCTGACGCCCTACGTCGTCGATTCTCAAGGACGTCTGGTCGCAGCTGCCCGCCCGGAATTTGCCACCGGGCAGGACATGAAAAACCTGGAAATCGTTCGTAACTTCGTGGAACAAGGCAACAAAGCCCAACTCGTTGCCACTAAGGAATTCACCGTCCGCGACGGCAAGGACAAGACCGACATGCTCGGGACTTACAGCCCTGTGACCTCGCTGGATTGGGCAGTAGTCGTGCAAAAGCCACGTGCTGAGGCTTATCGCAGCATTTACGAGATGCAACGTACGGCTCGGCTGCTGGCCTTCTTTGCGGTTCTATTGAGCATCGGCGTCAGCATCTTTGCCGCCCGCCGCATCACCAATCCGTTGGAAGTCCTTACCGAATCGAGTCGCGCCATTGCCCGCGGAGACTTCTCCCAGCGGGTTTACCTTCGGAGCCGCACCGAAATCGGAGAACTGGCGCAGACCTTCAACACAATGTCTCAGGAACTCGAGCATTTCATCGAGGACCTGAAGCGCGCCGCCGAAGAGAATCGTGCCTTGTTCATGGGATCGATTCAGATGCTCGCCGGCGCGGTCGACGAAAAAGACCCTTATACTCGCGGTCACTCTGATCGCGTCACGCGCTATTCCATGATGATCGGGCGGGAAATGAAACTGCCTCCGGATTTCCTGGAAATCTTGCAGGTTTCTGCGCAGCTTCATGACGTGGGCAAGATCGGAATCGAAGATCACATTTTGAAGAAGCCGGGTGCGCTCACCGCCGAAGAATTCGAGGTGATGAAGACGCACACGACCAAGGGAGCAAACATTCTGCGTCCGGTAACGCAGCTGGCAGAAATGATTCCTGGCATCGAGCTGCATCATGAGGCGCTCGATGGCCGCGGCTATCCCTATGGTTTGCAAGGAGACCAGATTCCACTCCTCGCGCGCGTGATCGCTGTAGCAGATACTTTTGACGCGCTTACCACGAATCGTCCGTATCAGCAGGCGCACACGCCGGAACAGGCGCTGCAGATCATTCAGAATATCGCCGGCAAGCGCTTGGACCCGGTGTGCGTTGCCGCCTTGCTGACTGTCTACGGGCGCGGCGAAATTCGTATCCAGAAATTCGTGATCAAGCGCCCAGCTACGAGCGCCAATCCATTAAATGCCACCACCGGGCCGGCATCGTTGCAAGTTCCGGATGCTCCCGTTGTTCCCGCGACCCAGGCCCCTGACCTGGAGCGCACCCGAGTGTAGGTCCGCCTCCAGCGCATACAACTCCGCGCCAGACATTTCCAGTTTTTGCGAGACGATCGCGATTCTGTTGTTTCCCGTCGTGAGCTTGGCGGCTTTCGCGCGCAGCGAGTCAACCATATAATTACTTACTACAGCACATATGATTCAGACCCTTTTTGGCAGCCTGACCGAAGAGCAAAAACCGAGCTTCCTGGATCGCATGAAGCAGGCGGTCACGCGAACACGCGAGAATCTCGCCGACCGTATTGACGAGGTTGTTTCTCTTGGCAAGGAGATCGATCGCGACACTCTCGACGGCCTCGAAGCCACACTGATTGGCGCCGATCTCGGCACGACAACCACGCAGGAGGTGTTGGGCAAGCTCCGCGAGAAGGCCGACCGGAAGCAGATCAAAGACGTTGCGGAACTGAAACGGTTGCTCAAAGCAGAACTTCTCGCCATCTTGCGTTCTGCCAACGCCCGGCCCGTGCAGAAAGTGGACGGCATGCCGGAAGTCATCCTGGTTGTTGGAGTGAATGGGACCGGAAAAACCACATCGATCGGCAAGCTAGCGCAGGTTTTCCGGTCACAGGGAAAGAACGTTCTTCTCTGCGCCGCTGATACTTTCCGTGCGGCCGCCATCGATCAATTGGAAATCTGGGGACAGCGCACCGGCACAGAGGTGATCAAAACCAAGCCTGGAGGCGATCCCTCGGCGGTCTTGTTCGATGCTTTGCAAGCGGCAGTCGCGCGCAACACAGATTACGTTATTGTGGACACGGCCGGGCGCCTCCACACGAAGACCAGCTTAATGTCTGAGCTCGAGAAAATGCGTCGCACGGCGCAACGCATCGTTTCCGGCGCTCCGCATGAAACTCTGCTCGTCATGGACGCTACAACCGGCCAGAATGGGTTGCAGCAAGCTCGCCTGTTTACGCAATCTGCCGGGGTAACCGGAATCATCCTGACGAAGCTGGACGGAACCGCCAAGGGCGGCGTGGTCATCGCGATCTGCAGGGAACTGGGCCTCCCGGTGCGATTCGTCGGCGTCGGCGAGAAAGCCGGCGATCTGCTGGCGTTTGATCCCGAAGAGTTCGTTGATTCTGTGTTTGAGTAGGTTTACAGATTTGGGGCCGGGATTTAGGAGGACCTCGCGATGACGAACTTTCTCGAAATCCTCGCAGTCATGGCAGTCACCTTCGCTGCGTTTTGGGCTTTCCTGAAGCTTCTGCAACCAAGAGCGCCAGCCGATCCAGCTGAAGATCCGGATTCCGATGTGCGTGTTCGCCGTGGAACTGGTCCCAAGGGAAGATCAGGAGCAGTTGCAGTGGAAGAGCCCGATGACGAGAACCTACCGGATGCCTATCCGCCGCGAAACTTGTAGCCGTTTCGATCTTCGTCACCTTCGGCCCGAATCGCGTATTAACGTAACCATGTATGAACGAGTCAAACTCCGATGAAAAGTTTCTACGGCATGCGTTAGAACTCGCACGCCAAAGCATCGGCCTCGCCTCGCCGAATCCGTATGTGGGAGCCGTAATTGTCGATGCGCATGGAGCCATCGTCGGCAGCGGCACGCATACCTACCAGATCGTGAAGCACGCGGAAGTGCTCGCTTTGGAGCAAGCCTGCGAACGCGCTCGGGGTGGGACCCTCTACATCAACCTGGAGCCGTGCTCACACGTCGGCCGAACTGGGCCATGCGCCGATGCGGTTATTGCTGCCGGTATTCGTCGGGTTGTCGCCTCCATGACTGATCCCAATCCGCTCGTAAGCGGCCGCGGTTTTGAAAAGCTCCGAAGTGCAGGTGTCGAAGTCGAGGTGGGGCTTCTTCAGAACGAGGCGCGGCGTTTGAACGAAGCCTTCGCACGATACATTCGTTCCACCCGACCACTGGTGACGTTGAAATCGGCAATGACACTGGATGGGAAGATTGCTCCTCCACCCAGGAAGGCGCACATTGGTTCCGCTCACAATTTACCGGCTGGCTTCTCTGGAACATGGATCACCGGAGAGACCGCTCGCGCCCACGCGCATGAGCTTCGCCATCAGCACGACGCAATCTTGGTTGGCATCGGGACCGTGCTTGCCGATAATCCTGCGCTCACTGACCGTAGCGGACGCCCACGACGCCGCCCCCTACTGCGCATAGTCCTCGACTCAAAGCTGCGGCTTCCTTTGGAATCACAACTGGTACGCAGTGCCGCGCAGTCGGGGAACGGCAATCTTCTTGTATTCGCATCCTCGCCCGACTCCGACCGAAAGGCCAAACTGGAGAATCGCGGCGTTTGCGTTGAAATGCTGCCATCCACGGCCGATGGCGGACTCGAGTTTGCCGCGATCCTGCGCCGACTCCGCGAACTCGAGATCACCAGTGTGATGATTGAGGGTGGATCCAGAGTCAACGCGGCTGCTCTCGGCTCCGGTCTGGTTGACAAGGTTTTTTTTTATTACGCTCCCAGGATTCTCGGTGAAAGCGATGCGATCCCGCTTGTAGCGGAAGAGGCAAAGGCCAGAGTGAGCGCCATTATGCAGGTCAGGTCTGTGAGTTTGCATCGCTTTGGCGAAGATTTTGCTATTGAGGGATACCTGCGCGATCCCTATGCTGACTGAGGAAGACTGCAGTCTCGGTTCCGTCCGGCTATAGACAACAAGTCTCCACGATCCTGCATAATGTTTGCGCGAGACTGATCCTTCCAGAAATCTAAGATTTGTAGTCGCAATCCATCATGACAACAAACCGCAGATCAATTTTTGCAATCCTTGTTGTTTTGATTGCAGTCGGTATCTATGCCATTCGAATCGTCCGGCACGGGTTCAACGCCAACGACGAACCGTCTTACGTTGAGAGAATCGTCGCCCGGGCGATCCGCAACTTGTCGATTCCGGTGAGTGCACGCCGAGCACAGAATCCTTGGAAATCCACCCCTGAAAATCTGACTGCCGGACGCGAGGCCTTCCTCGCGCGCTGTGCGATGTGCCACGGCTTCGATGGCAGTGGAGTCACTCAGGTGGGACGCGGGATGTATCCGAAGCCTCCCGATCTTCGTGCCCAGCAGACGCAACAGCTCACCGACGGACAAATTCACTACATCCTCCGGAACGGAGTTCGGCTGACCGGAATGCCGGCCTGGGGTCCACATACCGAACCCGATGACGAAAGCTGGAAGATCGTGTTGTTTATCCGCGATCTGCGCCAGCCGAGAGCAACAGAGGCGGCGGAACAGGTTGCGATTTCCAATTCGGCGCACTATGTCGGATCTCGTGCTTGCGCAAAATGCCATGCAGAAATTTACGAGCACTGGGCGAAAACACCGATGGCCAACGTGGTGCGAGATCCGCGCGAACATCCGGACGCGATCATCCCGGATCTCGCCACGAACTCAGTATTCAAGTTCACCAAAGACCAGGTAGCGCTTGTGTACGGGAGTTTGTGGAAGCAGCGCTACTTTACGAAGCGTGGCGACGATTATTTTCCGCTGCCTGTGCAATGGGATGTTACGCATCGCCTCTGGCGACCATACTTTGTCCAGAATGGAACGGATTGGTGGGCGCCGCTTTATCCGCCCGACAACATGCAGCGGCCCACGGGCACCACGTGCGACGGATGCCACTCGGTCGATTACAACATTCAGACGAAAGCCGTCGCGGAATGGAACGTCGGCTGCGAACGGTGCCACGGTCCGGGAAGCGAACACAGCAAGCATCCGACCCGCGAAAACATTCTGAACCCCGCGCACATGGACTATGTCCGCGCCAATGACACATGTATTCAGTGCCACTCGCAGGGGCGCCCCCTCACGAATCCGATCGAAGGCAAATACTATGATTGGCCAGTGGGATATCACGTTGGATTGAATTTGGCCGATTTTTGGCGGCTTGAAGAGCATACTTTGGGCGAGACCAGCTTCACGCATTTTGCCGACGGGACAGCGCACAAGAACCGCATGCAGGGGAACGATTTCGCGCAGAGCGTGATGTATCGCCGTGGCGTTACCTGCTTCGACTGCCATGACGTGCACGGGACCAATCAGTATGCTCAGCTGCGCAAGCCTGCGAGCAGTATTTGCCTCGACTGCCACGGCCCCATGTCGCTATATGGCCCACGCACAGCAACGATTGAAGAGCATACACATCACAAGGCGGGCACTCCGGGTAGTCAGTGCATAGACTGCCATATGCCGAAAATCGCAACGACGATTGCGGACGTGCGAGTACGCGCCCACACATTCCGATTCATTACGCCCGCAGAAACTGACAAATACAAAATCCCGAACCCGTGTACTTCATGCCACGCCGACAAATCCACAGCTTGGGCGACGGAAGCCTTACGCCGCTGGCCTGAGCGGTCTCCGTGGCGAGTGGAGTAGAGGCGGACGGATAAAGACTCAGCTTCGCGCGTAGAATGTTGGGTCAATCCGGAGGTCTTATGTTCACCGGGATCATCGAAGAAGTGGGACGAGTGACGCGCATTGAGGAACTCGGTGAAAACCGGCGCATCAATGTCGCGGCCAACATTACACCCAAACAACTAAGAACCGGCAATAGCGTTTCCGTGAGTGGAGTCTGTCTCACGGCGCTCGATATCCGGCCCGAATCGTTCTGCGCCGACCTCGCGCCGGAGACCTGGGCGCGCACATCGTTCTCGCGAATCCATGAAGATGCGCTGGTGAATCTCGAACTTCCGATGAAGGCGGACGGACGCTTCGGCGGACATGTTGTGCAGGGGCATGTCGATGGCGTCGGCAAACTGATTGGCTTAGAGCGCATTGCCGATTCGGAGAACTGGTGGCTGCACATCGAACTTCCGCGCGACGTAGAAAGGTATACGGTCTACAAGGGATCGATTTCAATCGAAGGCATCAGCTTGACAGTCGCCAAGCTGGAAGACACGATCTGCACGATTGCGATTATCCCGCACACGGTTGAGATGACGAATCTCAAGTCGCTCAAAGCCGGCGACCCGGTGAATCTGGAAGCCGATCTGATCGCAAAGTATGTTGAGAAGATGATGAAAGACGGGCGCTCAGAGAGTTCACTTACGATCGATGAATTGATCGCACAAGGATTTTAGTGCAGGCCTCAGGAGTCAGGCGTCAGGCCTCAGCGAATTCATGACCTTTGCGCTGCTGACAACTGCTCGTTCGGTCAAGCTTCAATCCTCAACTCATCCAATTCCAGAAATTCCTGCACAATCGGCTCCTGGAATTTTTCCATCTCGGCGTAAGTTCCGAAAAAGATTGCCTTGCCTTCGTGAAGGAATACGATGCGGTCTGCCAATTTTTTCGCCAGCCGCATATCGTGGGTGACGACGATTCCCGTCAGGTTCAGCTGCATCTTCAATCGCTTGATGAGATCGCCCAGCAACTGCGCCATCAGTGGATCGACCATTGTCGTCGGCTCGTCGTACAACACACATTCCGGACGCGCCGCCAGCGCACGCGCAATAGCCACCGAGCGCTTCATACCGGTGGACAGATCCGAGGGCAGCAGGTCGCGCATTTCCTGCACGCCAACCATCTGCAGGAGTCCATCCACGATCTGAAAGATCTGCTCTTCGCTCAGATCCTGCGTTTCACGCAAGGGAAACGCGACATTCTCGCCGACGGTAAGCGAATCGAACAACGCTCCGTTCTGAAAAACCATCGTGACTTTCTTGCGGACAGCTTCAAGTTGCTCCTCGGAATAGTCAGTGACATCTTCTCCAGCTACGATCACGCGCCCGGAGTCGGGCTTGAGAAATCCCATGATGTTGCGGAGGGCAACAGATTTTCCAACCCCACTGCGACCAAGGATGCAGACCGTCTCTCCGGCCCTTACGTCGAAGCTGACGCGATCGAGAACCACATTATCTCCGAACGCCTTAGAGACATCGCGAAATTCGATATAGGGCTGGGGGGTATCGGGCATGGTGAGCTTCTGGCTCTGGCTGTTGGCTATTGGCTCCTGGCCTCTTAGCTTTTAATTAAGAAATCTGTGTATTGCAAAAAGAGTGAACCAGCTATCTTCAATGTTTTCGCATCGCCAATTCAAGATCGTTTCTTGTGTTGAGATTGCGAAACATTACAGGCGAGAATCCCGCCTTGTGCAACTCTTGTTCCCCAATCGTCTGGACCTCGATGGACCCAAACAATGCATCGATCTTATAGCGTCGTGCGCGCAGGGCTGTTTCGGCGAAGTCGGCAAAGTTGCGACGATACACTGCACAAAGCGGCTGCCAACCTTCCTCAGTGCGCGGCACCGTCACCGTAATCGTCGGGGACTCCGCTCGCGCGATCAAAAATCGCAACAGATCCTCTGACACGAGTGGCATATCAACGGCCAAGATCAAATTCAGTTCGCTGGAGGATACTCGTAAGGCGGCATGAATCCCCGCTAGCGGCCCGCAATTCTGGAAAACATCTTCCACAATGGCGGCATGGGCCGCGAATTTTTCCGCTTTGCCGACGATTCGCACATCAGACGCGACCGCCCCAGCAACCTCGAGCGCGCGGTCCAACAAGGTGCGGCCCTTGAAGTCCAGGAAAGCCTTGTCCTCGCCCATGCGCGTGCTTTTGCCGCCGGCAAGGACAAAAGCGGATAGGTCTGTGATGGCTTTGGCCATGGGGCGATCATACATTCACCCTGCGAGCGGTTTGCCGAGGTATTTTGATCGTCCTTCGCGGGTGAAAGGGAGCTGTCCCAACAGGACGACACGGAGGGCAATTTGCCTCGAGAGAGTCTAAGTTGCTGAAATGCTTCCACTTATTAGCAATTTAGTTAACCCATATGCACGAAAGTAACCTACCCAAATCGATCCCTTCGCGCGATGATGAGGTTGCGTTCCGGCGCCATGTTGTGACCCGAAAGTAACCAACCATGCCGCAAAAACTCATGGATGTCCTTATGCTTGGGCGCTGCTCCCACGAGTTCTCCTGGCCGCGTCGTGGGGCCGACGGAAACTACTACCAGGTTTGTCTGATCTGCGCCGCCGAGTACAAGTATGACTGGGCGACCATGCGCCGTACCGAGCGCGTGGAACACGCGAAGCCCGAGACCGGAATTCGCCGCAGCAGTCACGCGCGAGAGAAGCGTCCCTCGTGGGTGCCGCGGGCGCGACGTCTGAAACTCGATCTACCGCTTCGATATCGCGTGAACAAGACCAGCACTTGGTACGAAGGCTCAATCGAAAACATAAGCCAGACCGGTGTGCTCTTCTCCGGCCCGCAACAACTGCCTGTCAACGCGCTCATCGAAATGGTTTTCGAGATGCCGGAAGAAATCTCCGGGCAGAAAAACAGCAATGTCGTTTGTCAGGGACGCGTGATGCGCACCAAGCAGCCGGAGGGATCCAAGAAAGAGGGTCCGGTCGCACTCGCTGCTTCGATCGTGGATTACAAGTTCATCCACTAGGCCAGCATTACTGAGCCAGCCTTAGAGTTCACACGATCTTCCGCGCTGGATTCTGCCGCGGGAACTCCATTCCGAATCCACTTCCCGGTCTAGCTGCATCCTTCCAAAACTGCTTGTGAACTATTTTGCTTAGTGAACGGGGACCGCATTCTTGAGTGCACCCTCAAGAAATTGCCCCTGCGGGGAACTCGTTTCGACGACTCGCCATCCATCGTCGTAGTTCCGAAATACGGTCTCGGATCTGTAGTGCGTTTCCCCAGCATAGAAGGCGGCGCCAATTTCGTTGAGTGGCAGCCATCGCCAAACGAATTCGACCTCGGCCTGATTGCCTTGCTTGCTGATTCCGGTCACTTCAACCAATTCCCGAGTGGCCGCCGGCACAGAAACCGCCGATCTTCGCGCCTCCTCTGGGCTAACCAGTGTGCGCACCGTATCGACTCCAGAAGGAGTAAGAACAACGTCCCAGCACGGGGCCGGCGATGTGCCTGCGGGACATGCCGCAGTGGTAGCAGTGGCCCAGCCATGCCGGCGAAGCGTGATGGATTCGGACGAAAGATAATCCTGGTTGGAAACGATGCCAGTGCGCAGCTGAATTGCTTGCGTAGCTTTGAAACTCGCAGACGCCGCGATCAAATCCGCGGCCAGGCGGCGGCTCAGAAAATCCCGTGGAGAACAAGAAGAACTGGCCGCCAATGAAAAGATCGCCAGCAAGAACGCAATTCGATTCTGCATGCGGTTATGGTTCAGAAGTCGATTTGTAGAAGCGGTGTGCCTACCGACCTGTGATTGTAACCAAGGGCGAGCGTCTGCGCGGAAGGAAAGGGAGCGAAGTAATTTGTCCATCGAAGCGCGCAGACCACCGGCCCGGAATCTGCGCGCTGCAGCGAGGACACCGGCCGTCTTCAGTGAGTTTGTAATCCTCGACTAAATAACCGTAGCGTTTGATGAGAATCTCGCCGCATTGCGCGCATTTCGTGTTTTCACGATCTCCCACCATGCCAGGGAGATTCCCGGGATAAATGTAGCGAAGCCCCGATTGGCGGCCGATTTCGGCAGCCCGCAGCAAATCTTCTGCTGTGGTGTTGCGCGGCCCAGTCATCTTGTAGTCCCCGTGAAATGCGGTGACGTGCCACGGGATGTCTGGCGAAACGCTAGCCACGAACTCGGTCAAGTGGCGAAGTTCATCGGCTGAATCGTTGAAATCGGGAATCAGCAGCGTGACAATTTCCAGCCACAGTCCCATCGCATGAATCCGGCGGATGCTTTCAAGGATCGGCCCGATGCGTCCTCCGAGTTCGTGATAGTGACGGTCGTCGAAGCTCTTGAGATCGACCTTATAGAGATCGAGCCAGGGCCGCAGATACTCAAGGACCTGCGGCGTGCCGTTGCCGTTGGACACGAAAGCGGTAAGGAGTCCGGCGGCTTTGGCTTCTTTGAAAACAGCGACAGCCCATTCGCTGGTGATAAGCGGCTCGTTGTAAGTACTGACGAGAACTTTCGCTCCTTGCGCCAAAGCATCGCGGACCAACGATTCGGGCATGGCCTGAAGCGGCGGCGAAATAGCGTTCGGATCCCGCAGCGCCTGCGAAGTGACCCAATTCTGGCAATACGCGCAGTGCAGGTCGCAACCCAACATCCCGAAGCTGTAGGCCAGGGCTCCCGGATGCGCGTGAAAGAATGGCTTCTTCTCGATGGGATCGCACTGCACTCCGGCCACATATCCCCAGGGTGCCAGTAGCGTGCCGCCACGATTAAAACGCACTTTGCACACACCGCACTGACCCTCGGGAATGGGGCAGCAGTGACCACAGGAGAAGCAGCGAACTCGGTTGTTCTCGAGCTTCTCGTAAAGACAGGGATCCGCTTCGAGAACGCGTTCGTCGACAATGCTCCGGAGGGTGGGCAACCGAGACCTCTGTTATTGCTATTTTATCGCTCTGACGCGGATCGAACGTTCATCCCCCTAGCTTTCGGCAAGCAGTTCGGATGTACCGGACTCGAAAGTTCAAGTTTAGGGTCGCGCGGCGGAATCGCCTGAGGACTGATGCCGGTGCAGCCAGAGTTCAGCTTGCTGTTCGACCTCGAGTGTCTGGTCACGCGAGAGGTGGGCTGAAGCCACAGGCGCCAGTGCTTTGCCATTTTCATCGCCTCCAGCCCGGGCCAGAACCAGCCAGAAGTAAGCTTGTGCCAGATTTTTCGCCACGCCACGGCCGCTCAGGTAGAACGATCCCAGGCGGAATTGGGCACTCGGATTGCCTTGCTCAGCGGCGCGCGTGAACCAGTGCGCGGCTTCGCGTTCATCCTGCACGACGCCATCCCCAGTAGCATAACGGACCCCGAGAGCATTTTGCGCGCTGGCGCTGCCCTTCTCCGCCCTCCGGCGAAGTTCCGAGATCGAAAGCTGATCGGCGCCCGAAATGGGCGAGACAGGCGGCTGTGACGACGCCAGAACCGTTGATTCCTGCAGGGGGCGAGGAGAGCGAAGCTTATGCGCGATCCGCGGCGCGAACACCAGTCCGAGCGCGGAGAGAACCGTGAGGGCAGCGAAGATCAGGATAGGAAGATGAGAGCGAGGCAGGCGGACCGCCTCGGGAGCGAGGTTCTGCTGGTCTGATTTCGGATTTAGAGGCTGCTCCGAGAACAAAACACTCCCCGGCGATTTAACCGGCACTGGAGATGGAGGAGGAGCTTTAGGTACCTGCTTCCGATCGAGGGCGCCGACGATTGCCGCGCTCAGGCGCTGTAAGACGGTGGCGCAAGTAGGCTCGACGAAGCCATTGGGTCGCGTGGAGAAGACTTCCAGCAATCCGATCACTTTCATGCCACGCGTAAGAGGAGATGCGAGCAGGGAGCGCACGCCGAGCGAACGGCACAGCTCCGCGTTCACGCGACCGTCGCTTTCCGTGTCATGGCAGCAAAGCAGTTTCGCGGTACGAACGCATTCCCCGGAAAAACCTGATTCCACATGCAGAGTAGCTCCGACCGGCGGCGCGCCAGACCCGATACTGGCGCGGCAAATCATGGTCGCGGGGTCGTCAGCGGAGAGTGCGATCGCGGCTGCTGATGCTTTCGACAAACTTTGCGCCCGGGCAACGACCAGCCGCAAAACCGCCTCAATATCCGAGCCCATCGCTGTCACTTCCCGCTCGATAGCGCTCAGGGTTGCTAACGTATCGGTATAGTTCGCCAGTGCCGGGGGCTGTTCGATAACGGCGTTCCACACATTGGCAGCAGCAGGCTCGCGGTAGCTGACGCCTGACATCGCATTCAAGAACAGCCACTCGCGCAAGCGAATCATGGAGCTTGGCGGCAATTCCGAGAATCGCAATCCCGACCGCCCAGCCGCGTTAGACCATACAACCCGACTCTTGGTGTAAATCTGCCCGCTGGCTTCGGCCAGATCAAGGCAAAGATCGACATCGCGACCAGTCTGCAAGGGCATACTGCACTGAATGGCTATGCCGTCCTCGCTGATGTTAAGTACCTCATTCAGCTCGAGCATTGCGCTCTGGGAATCTCCTGAAAAACTGGCATAGGCGGGCGTGCGGACCCTGTGTCGAACCCGGCGACGACGGTTGCTCATTCCCTGGGGAGACGCGGTAACGGTGGACATAAGGGGCTCGGGCCCAGTTTCTCGCCTACATATTAACGCGAGAGGTCGCAAAAGAAGCAGAAAGAAAATACATGGGACAATACTTCCATCGCCAGTCGTGCGGCTGTTTCCGGCTCACGACAGAGAAGTTCGGCCCTGGCAATGCTCCAGTCCTGGATGCGCCAGACTTCGGAGACACTGAGGCGCATCTCCCGCAAGTCCTAAAACTTTCTATAGGTTAACCGCAATCAGTCGACAAGCAACCTGAAGGGGAAATTCGCAATCCAAGATAGCGATTCTAACCCCTGATCCAGAATCTGAAGGGAGTCGCCTCCATGGGCTTCCGCCAAACGGGAGTCGCGCGAGCAATGCCGGTCCTCGGGTTCGTGTGTCTTTTCGGCAGCGTTGCATTCGCCTCTCTGGGTAGTGACATCACTTCCATCGAAGCCGACCAGGCCCACATGCAAGCAAGCAGAAAGATCCTGACCGCGGCGCAATACACGGCCCACGAGATACAGTCAGCCGACGGCATGCTGGTTCGCGAATACGTTTCTCCTGCGGGGCGCGTCTTTGCCGTGACTTGGCGCGGACCATGGATGCCCGACATGCACCAACTGCTCGGCGAATATTTCGATCAATACACCCAGGCCAGGCAAGTGCAGTCGCAAATGCACGCGGGCCGGGGCCCGGTGAGAATCGAACAACCGGGTTTGGTCGTGGAGCTGGCCGGGCATCCACGGTCGTTTGTCGGTCGAGCGTATCTGCCTGACCAAATGCCGGCAGGAGTCCAAGTCGAGGATTTAAAATGAAAGCGCATCAGGGAATATTGTTGCTGTTGCTGTGCGGAACATTCGCCCTTTCCGCGGCGTGCGGCGGAGGTTCCTCGGCAAAATCCACTTTCTCGCTGCCAGCCAGCGGCCCGAATGTGCAAGCGATCTCAGTCAACTTAGGGCCAGCGGGAGACCTCGCTAACGGCGTTTTTACCAGCGTTACAGTCTGTGCGCCTGGAACATCGAATTGTCAGACAATCGGTGGCGTTTTGGTGGACACAGGTTCCTTCGGCCTGCGTCTTCTCTCCTCGGCGCTGACGACCTCGCTCCCACAGCAGACCGGAGCGGGAGGCGAGGCGGTCGTTGAGTGCTTCCCATTTGTGAGCGGAACTACCTGGGGGCCTGTACAAACCGCCGACATAAAAATTGCGAGTGAGAAGGCTGCCAACATAGCAGTCCAAGTCATTTCGAATGCATTTCCGGTTCCTACCGGTTGCCCCGGACCAATACAGGACACTTTGCAGGCTTTACACGCTAACGGAATTCTTGGTATTGGGCAGTTTATTCAAGATTGCGGTCTGGCTTGTGCGACCTCAACAAGTCCCGGCCTTTACTACACATGCACTTCCTCGAAGTGCCAGGCTACGACCGAGAGCGTCGCCCAACAAGTGCAGAATCCGGTGGCGGCGTTTGCGACCGACAACAATGGAGTAATGCTGGCGATTCCGGCAGCGCCAAATCCGGAGGCAACGCTGAGTGGCGCGCTGGTTTTTGGTATCGGCACACAATCGAACAACGGACTCGGCTCCGCCACGGTTTACACAGCCGACGGGTTTGGCAACTTTACAACCACGTTCAAAGGCCAGCAGGTTACCTCAAGCTTCATCGATAGCGGCTCGAACGGCATTTTCTTTCTCACCACCCAGATAACGGGGCTTCCGACTTGCAGCCCCTGGTATTGCCCAAGCTCCAGCCAGCCCGTTTCTGCCATCACCATGGGTGCAAACGGCGCGAGTGGCACAGTGAAATTCACGGTCGCCAATGCGGACAGTCTGTTCGCAGTTCCCGGCGCTGCGGTGTTCAGCCAGCTCGCCGGGCCGAGTTCGGGAATCTTCGACTGGGGACTCCCCTTCTTCTACGGACGCAATGTGTTCGTCGCCATTGCAGGCAGGGGCGCTCCGGGAGGAACCCCTCCCTACTGGGCGTACTAGGAGAGATCCTGGCGGTCAGCCGATTCAGCCCACTCCACACACTTTCAGGCGTGCCAACCTAGCTTACACGGCGCAGCGGTGGGTTCTGCAGACTGGAGATGCGCGAGATCGCAGCGACCATCATGCTGGAAAGCAATTGCATAGTCGCGACGTCGCCCTTGTCGAATGCTCCGGGAGAGGAAGACAGCACTTCGAAGACTCCCAGGGTTCGCCGGTAGTGGCGCAGAGGCGAAACCAGGATTGAGCGGACGCCCAGCCGGCGACAGCTGGCCAAGTCTACTCGCGGATTGCGCTCGGCGTCGTTACACAGCATGATTTCACCAGTGCGAACGCATTCCGCTGAGATTCCGGACTCGGTTTGCAGCCGGACACCGAGATCAGGCGCGGTGCGCCCGGCACGCGCCCGGCAGACAATTTCACTTCCTGCCTGCAATGCAATCGCAGCCCCCGTAGCTCCCGTGAGGTGCTGTGCGCGTTCCGTGATGGCGCTGATCGCCGGCTCCAGATCAAGCTCCGCGGGGCGGATGTCGAAATCTTCCGAAGCTGTCACGGCACGAAATCCCGACGCGGGATGGCCAGCGTTGGCCACCCGTAACTGGCTCCGCTGCGTGAGCGAGGGCACGCGCAAGTGGCGCGTAGACTCAGCAAAGATTTCAGCATCGGGAACGGTACGCAAAAGATCACGAACCAGACTATCGAGTTCAGCGTCCGTAATGAGATGCGCGGTCTGCTGGCGTAGCAACGATCCGCCCAGCACGCGTGACAGACTGAGCACAGAGTGGCTTCCACAAGCAAGGCAATGGGGAGTCGCATTGGTGCTGATCAGCTCGCACTGAACACAGAATGTGGCCGATTGCAGTGGAACAAACGATACGTCTTTAAACTTGTCACCATAAAGAGACTTCCGAAACATCTTGAACATCCTCACTGTGGATTGGGTGAGCAGTAAAACTAAACAGGAGTCGTAACGAGAAAAAGTATCGGAACTGGTTCGCGCTGTGGAAAAGACACTAGCAGCGCACTCGCAAAAAATCAGATTGACGATGTACGGAATCGTGCAGATTACCGGGGTTACCTGCGGGTGAGGCTCGCCTGAAACGCTACATTTTGCGGCCTTCTCGGTATTGCTTTCGATGGAGTTTCACGATAGACTTTCTTCTAGTTCGAAGCAGTCCGCTTCGTCGAATTTTCTGGGGGAATTACTATGGAATGGACCACACCTGCATTTGAAGAAGTTTGCCTGAACTGCGAAATCAACTCGTACGCCAGCGCGAAACTCTAAAGCCAAGCTCCCCATACCATCCCTGATTATCGAACAGCTTGCTGCATCAGGATCGCAGCAATGCGTTCGGCTGCGTGCCCGTCCCACAGCGGTACACGGTGAATATCAAGCCCTGCTCCCTTTTTCGATGATCCTGCAAGAATTCCTTCTGCCGCTTTTCTCAGTTTCATCAAGTCTCGTCCGACAAGCTGATTCGTGCCCATCGTAACCGTGATGGGGCGTTCGGTGTTCTCGCGCACCGTTAAGCATGGCACACCTAGCAACGTGGTCTCTTCCTGGATGCCGCCGGAGTCGGTGATGACCACGGCGGCGCTGCGTTGAAGTGCAAGAAATTCCAGATATGGCAGTGGATCGAGAAATCGCAGCTGATCGCTTGCGACGAACGATCCGCGGGATTCGAGAATGCGCTGCCGCGTTCGCGGATGGACGGGAAAGACAACTGTGAGTTGCCGGCTCAAGTCCGACAGTGTCGCGAGGAGTTCGCGAAGCCAATCAAGATCATCGACGTTCGAAGGGCGATGAAGAGTCACCAGGGCATAAGGCAAGTTAATTCCTGAGGGCCGATGATTCTCGGCTTGAGGGAGCAATCGCAAAAGGGTGTCGATCATGACATTACCGACAAGATGAATCTTTTCCGGGTCGACACCTTCTCGAAGAAGATTCTCATCGCCATCGGCCGATGGCGTGAACAAAAGATCCGCCAGTTGATCCGTGACAAGGCGATTGATCTCTTCCGGCATTCGGCGGTCGCGCGACCGTAAGCCCGCCTCTACGTGCCCCAGGCGCACGCCGATTTTGCTGCACACCAGCGCGGCTGCGACAGTTGAGTTCACATCGCCATAGACGAGCACCAAGTCAGGCCGACGCTCCAGTACGACAGGCTCGAATGCCTGCATGATGGCTGCCGTCTGTTGTGCCTGGCTGCCGGATCCGACGCCAAGATTGAAATCGGGCTCGGGGATTTCGAGCTGCTGAAAGAAAACCTCCGACATGCTGCGGTCGTAATGCTGTCCGGTATGAACAAGAATCTGGCGTACTCCGCTGTGCGCGGCCAAGGCGCGCAGCACCGGAGCCGCCTTCATGAAGTTGGGTCGCGCACCTACAACATGCAGGATTTCCATGCTTTGGGAGTCGCTGGGGATGAAGAACGATTGTATCCGGGATTATCCCGCCTGTGCCGTTGCAAATCCGGTCCCCTCGGGCAAGGACACCAGGTTGGGCAAAGGAAGCAGTGCACGGTCAAGCGCATCCGCCAACGCGACGGGAAACGCAGCAGTGAGAAGGTTGACATCCAGTTGCAGATCCCGCCGCGAGTAGAGTCGATGCACCAGCAGCGATCCGCGGCGTCGATTGGCGCTGCTCTGCAACGCGAGAGAAAGGGTCCAGGTCGCCAGCCCCTCGAACGATTGTGGCCCATTGGGCTTGGTCCAGCTGATGCGCATCTCGCCGCTACGTGGCTTCCAGGTTGAGGCCGCAGCGTCCCCCGGGAATAACTCCACCTTCATCTCGAAACCATCGAAATCGTTGGTGGCAAAGGCGGCCAGCAAAATCGAACGCACTTGATCCAGGCTGCGAGATGCTTTCAGCTCTTCGGTCGCGCGCCGAATGGCGAGATTGTTGATGAAGATCTGGCGCTGATCGAGCGTCCGTTGCGCCACACGCGCGAGCTCACCGAATTCGAGGTATCCCAGGTGCTGCACGCCGATCCAGATGCCGATTCCGAGAACCGCAAGCACCAATCCCAGCGAACTGCCCGTGGGCCAAAGCAGAAACAAGCTGAGCAAAGCGAAGATGGCAGACACGCCGTACAACAGAATCACCACCTGCCGATGGGTCATGCCATGTTGCAGAAGTTTGTGATGAATATGTTCGCGATCGGCGGTAAATACTGGGCGCCCGCTGATGAGGCGACGGAGAATCGAGATCGCAGTCTCGAGAATGGGCAGACCGAATGAAACCACCGGAATGGCGACGGCAACGATGGTCGGCGCTTTCTGCGCGCCTTCGAGCGCCAGCGCGCTCAGAACAAATCCGATGAAAAGGCTGCCCGAGTCCCCGAGGAAGATTGTTGCCGGATTGAAGTTGTAGCGCAGGAAACCGATGATCGCACCGGCCAGCGCGATCGTCATTACGGTAACCAGCGTAGGCCCGTTTAGCAGCGCTACCACAAACGCAACTAACGTGGAAAATAAGGCCGATCCGGCCGCCAGACCGTCGAGTCCATCGATCAAATTGAATGCGTTGGTAATGGCCAGCACCCACAGAATCGTGCACGCCAATTCGACAATCCAGGGCAGCTGATGGTCCCCGAAGAGGACAGGGATGTTGACAATACGTAAGCCACCGGCGAACAGCATGCCGGCCGCCAAGGCTTGCGCGGCGAACTTGACGTAGGGACCGACGCCGCGAATGTCGTCATAGACCCCAAGCAAAAAAACCAGAGACGCGGGTACAAGAATTGTGAGCAGTGTCTTGCCGGGAAGCACAGCTCCGCTGTTGGCACTTTTCAAACCAAGGGCATAGGCTGCCCCCGTGCACAGCAGGAAAGAAATAAAAATAGCCACTCCCCCGAGGCGCGGTAGCGGCCTGCTGTGTAGATGGCGCTCCTGGCTGGGAATTGCGACCCATCCGCGCGCGTTTGCGAAATCGCGGACGTACCGGGTCAAGATGAAGGCAAGCAGCAGGGACAGGACAAAAATCGCCAGAAACGTGACCGTCAACTAGGCCCCCCAAAACTGCCGACACGTTTGTACGCAAAATCCGACTAATTCAAATTATGCCGCGATACGCCGACGCCTTCTATTGCACAAACAGATTCCTGCAATTTGTCGCAATGTAGCAGGCCATCCAGCGCAGTTCAATTGCTCTCCTCAGAAAACTGTGGAAAACGCTGTTGAAATGCGCTTGCTTTTTCAGGAGCGCGCTAAATGCTGTGCTAAACTTTGTTGCACATTTCCTCACGCGGGAATTCCTGATGAATTCGGAGACATCGAATCGGCGCTGCCGGAACTTGGCTGTGCTGGGCGTCGTCAGTGTCTTGTTGCCCACCACCCTGCTTGTGGCGGCCCAAGGCAAGCCTCAAGAAAACTCAACGAATGCCACCACTACAACGGCTGCGCCCGTCGTCGCTCCCGGTGAGCCTTCATCTCAAGCGGCAATCGGAAGTCCAATAAAGCCGGCTGAATTGAACAATCCACCTGGGCCGAAAAATGACGAACCATCGCTCAATTCACTGCCACGGATCGGTCCTGGAGACCTGATTGACATCAATGTGTACAACGTCCCCGAACTCACCACGAAGGCGCGGGTTGGAAACAGCGGGGACGTTTATCTTCCGCTCGTGGACTATGTCCATATTGCTGATTTGACGGTTGAGGAGGCCCAGGCGCTCATCGAGAAGCGCCTAGCCGATGGCGGATTCGTTCGCAATCCGCACGTCACAATTTTTGTCGACGAATCGGAATCGCAAGGCGTCACGGTTATAGGCGAAGTGGCGAAGCCCGGGATTTACCCGAATGTTGGCGATCACAAACTGTACGAAATTCTTTCTCTGGCTGGCGGCCTCTCGCTAACGGCGGCGCGCAAAATTAGCATCATTCGCAAGAATCAGGCTCAGCCCATCCAGGTAAGTTTGCCGCGCAACTTGGCGGATGATCTTAATAGCAACGTTGATGTGGAAGCGGGAGATACCATCACGATCCCACGCGCACCGATCATCTACGTCGTCGGTGACGTCGGCCGCCCTAGCGGGCTTCTCATCGATAACGGAACGTTAACGGTCCTGCAAGCGCTCGCCCTCGCCGGCGGCACAAATAAAACGGCGAAGATGGGTGGCGTGCGGATTATTCACAAAGGGCCCTCGGGGATGACCGAGACGACAGTTCCTCTCAAGAAAATGCTGGAGGCCAAGGCCCCCGACGTGACCTTGCAACCGGACGACATCTTGTTTGTTCCGGTCAGCGGTGGCCGTGTTCTGGCCGCCCGCAGCTTCGAGGCGGCGATGTCAGCCGCAACCGCGGTCTCGATTTATACCGTACATCCCTAGCCTTCAACACCAGAATGCTGGATTCGCTTTTCAAGCTGCAATTGCAGACCTGTGCGCGTGAGAAGCATCCAACACTTGCTCAAGTATCACAATGTAGCGTTCCGCTGTACTTTGACGGGAAAGATTCCTGACCGCGTATTCCCGGCCATTTTGCCCCCAACTCCTCCCCAGGCTTGGATTGGCCACAAGTTTTTCGATTGCCTCCACCAGCTTGGCAGGATTTTCGGGCTCTATTGCGATTCCCGCTTTAGCCTCTTCCAAAACCTGCCGCGCCTGACCCTCAACCCCAAGAATCACAGGACAAGCACAGGACATGAACTCGAGCATCTTCGTGGGAATGACAGTCTTGAAGACATCGGTCTTCCTGAGCAGGACAAGGGCTGCGTCAAATGTAGAAATGAGCGCCGGGATCGTCTCGCGAGGCTGCTGATCGATAAACGTGACGTTTCCTAAAGAGCGAGAAACCGCCAAGTTCCGAATGCGTTCCTTCTCGGCACCCTCTCCGATCAGCAGAAAATGAATCACCGCGTTCTTCTTCTGCAGCTGGCTTGCCGCTTCCAGCAAGGTTTCCAAGCCATGTGCCATTCCGAGGGTTCCCACATAGCCGACAAGAAACTTCCCGTTCAGTCCAAGTTCGCGGCGTAGAGACCTTGTTTTGTCAGCAGAGCAGCGAGTAAACAAGCTGGTCTCAACCCCGTTCTCTACGATCGAAATTTTTCCTTCCGGGACGTGCCAGCGCTCGATCAGGTGACGCTTGAAGGCAGGTGTAACCACGACGATGTGATCTGATCGCCGATAAAGAAAGCTGGCAATCGCTGCCAGGGATCGATGTAACAGCGAATTCTCCGAACCAATGCCGACAGCGGTCAGCGATTCCGGCCACAGATCGCGCACCTCGAAGATAAACGGCACGCGTTTGACTCCAGCCAGCCACCGGGCGGCCACCGCCACCAGCAACTGCGGCGAGGTTCCGATGATTACATCAGGGCGTGAGAGGCTCATGCCGCGCAACGCCGCCGATAGGCAAAACGATACGTAGTTACGAATCCGTTCGTGCGACTTGCGGTTCGGCAGCGGCCAAAGCCAAGTGCGGTGAACGTTCACTCCATCGAGCGATTCGTTGTAAGTCAGCCGATGCAGGCGAGCTTTCCACTCCTCCGGAACGACGCCGGTTGGATGGTTGGGGAACCCGGTCAGTATCGAGACTTCATGGGCGGCCGCGCACCAATGCCGCGCCAGCTCGGCCGCACGCGCGGCCGGCGCTCCCATCTCCGGAGGAAAATATTGCGATACGTAGAGAATCTTCACGCGAGATCAGTAGTAACAAAGCTTAAAAGCACTCTTGTAACAAAGTGCGCGAGTGCGCTTGCTGCGGCTCTGTGCATAGTTCTCCCAACGTTCAGCCGTTCGCCGGAATTTTTCTTCGCCTGTGAGCCGATGCATGACCCGCAGTTGCACGATGTGCAACTGATGATAAAACGGGCTCGCTACCATGGGCAGCCAAGTTCCCGACTGCTCGTACAACGACCAAAATCCAAGATCATATCTATCCAGGTTGTGGAGGAGTGTCTGCACGGCGCGATGGAAAAGGTTGCGGGCGGATAAATCCCCAGTTGCTAGAAAATAGTCGTAAAGGCCCCAGATCGACCACATAAATCCATTCAGGATGTGAGTTGGCGGAGAAACGATATACTCCTCGAACCACAAATCACCTCGATCATCGGTGAATGCAACCCCGCCCTTGTCGACCGAGGCAAAGAAACTTTCGAGAGCCACTTTCGCACCTTGTAGAAAGCGCCGCTCATTCGACAGTTGATGCGCTCGAACCAGAACCGAAATTCCTTGCCCCTGGGCCAATCCTGAATACCAGGGAGCGCGCAGCGTATCCCGATATTCCCAGTCGAAGCGGTGCTGCCAAACCGAAAGTCCGCACAGATTCTTCTCCAGATTCGCGAGCAGCCAATCGGCGGCCAAAAAGAATTTTTGCCGGCGAACTACATCGTTGTTTGTGAGGTAGAGGTTGTAATTTCCGAGTCCGTATTGCGCAATTGCAATGGGATTGTATTGCCGCCCGATCTTGCCGCGATAATCGAGCAGAGGCACACCATTTTCTGCGAACGGACCGGCATAGTCTGCCTTCTCACGGAACAGCATGTAGTACTCGCCGAGTTGGTGCGCGCTGGCCCGAAGATTTTCCTCTGGAATCTCGTGCCAAAAGGTCAGGTGGCTGCTGCCACTGAGCGCGTAAGCGCTGAAGACACGCTGATAGTAATGGAGGCGGGATAGCAGTGGCATGAAGTTAACAGTTTGCTTGCCCATCTTACGGGGAGGCAGATCCTGACTCAAGCGGCCACCGCATACAAGGAAGTGGCCATGTCATCGGACTGGACAGCAATCGTGCTGACTGCCAGAAAATTCGTATCGTTTTTCCCCTCCGGCAGAAACGCGTTGCCATACTGAAAAAATCTCATCGACCAATGGTCCTTCCTCCACGCGAGCAGAGCGGGCCAGGTTTTTTCATCAACTTGGTCAACACGCGCACCATAAACGCGGACATGCTGGTCGGGATTTACCTCACTAGGCTCAACCAATGTCGAAAAGAATATATTCCCCTCCACGCGGCAGCCGTAAATCGACGAACCGCTCAGTGGAACGAGCCTCGAAATCGTGCCGCTTCGATCCATGCGATACACATAGTTCTTTTCTAGGGGAGTATCGGAAGCAAAGAAGAGCCCCTTTTCGGTTGGGACCATGGCTACCGCTCGCGCTTGCTGATTTCCCTGCAGAACGGTCTCGACGCGTCGAAGGTCATACGATGCGCGCAGAATGCGGCACTCGTCCCCATAGTCACCGGTCAAAATCCAAAGGCAATCGCCCCAGGGATCATGAACGACATTGTGAACGTGGCGGACTGCGCCTTTGGGAAAGGTGTGTGCGATTCTCCAACTTTCTCCTTGATCCGAAGAGCCATAGATGTGGACTTCCTCTCGGGAAGCATTGTCGAAATATTCCCCCCAATAGAATCGCCCATTCGGCACGATAGCAATGTGGAGGGGGCGCGTGCCGCGGGGAATCACGTGCGACACGCGAAATTCCTTTTCGCCGCGACGTAGTGTAATGATTGCTCCCGGGACCGTACCGACCAAAGTTCCAGACTGTGAAACGGCGAGCGCGTGAAAGCCGTCGCGGAAGAGACGCGAAGTAAGTCGGTTTGAGACAGAAATGGAACGCCATTGCGAAGGACGGAACGTTGCGACGTGCTCCCATCCGATCTCAGCCGGAGCTGATCTAGAAGAGAAGTCCCCGCGCAGCAGTTCATAGCCACGCGATGCGTAGAGCAGGCTTCGATCCCATGCTAGCGCTCGAAGATTCTGCCAGCGAGCCACCAGCGAAAACGTCACTGCACTACCAGCGGTGGGCGCAGATGCGACAGAGCTCGACATGATCACGTCCCGCACCGGCCGGCGCTCAGACCGGAATACCTTCAGAATCCCTGCTCGATTGGACCAGTTTCGCCTCGCGCGCAGCCGCTTCCGGTTTGATGACCAGGAAGGGCCCGATACCCAGCACGTCCATTCGCGTACGCTGGAAACAATCGATGGCCTCGGCGGGAGTGCAAACGATTGGCTCATTTTCATTGAAGCTGGTATTGAGCACCACTGGGATTCCGGTCTTGCGATGAAAGGCCGAGATCAGATCGTAGTAGATCGGGTTCTCGTCTCGAGCAACAGTCTGCAAGCGCCCGGTGTCGTCGACGTGATTGACTGCGCACAGCAGCTTGCGCTTTTCCGGCCGAATCTTGTAAACGTGCAACATGAACGGCGACGGATGATCGTGCTCGAAATACTCGTGCTGATACTCAGCCAGAATGGACGGCGCAAATGGCCGAAACCATTCGCGATGCTTGATCCGCGCGTTTAGGACGTCTTTCATGTCAGGCCGTCCAGGATGCGCAAGGATGGATCGGTTGCCAAGCGCACGGGGGCCCCACTCCATGCGTCCTTGGAACCATCCCACAACATGACCGGCCGCGATCTGATCGGCGACTGCATCGAGCAACTGCGGGCGATCGAGTTCTTGATAATTCAGCCCTGCCGTTTGCAGGGCAGATCGTATCGCAGATGGTGAGAACTCCGGCCCGAGATACGACCCCTTCAGTTGGTGCCGACGCGGCTGTTTCAAAACGGAGTGATACGTGTGCAGGGCCGCTCCGATGGCAAGACCTTCATCACCAGCGGCCGGCTGAATGTAAGTCTGCCGGAACGGCGTCCTATCGAATATTTTTCCATTCGCAACGCTGTTAAGCGCGCAGCCTCCAGCCATGGCTAGCCTGTCAGTAGGGACGCTCGCGTGCAATTGATTCAGCAGGTGAAAGAAAACTTGCTCGAAACTATGCTGCATCGCGAAGGCCAGGTCCATGTCGCGCGGGGTGATTTCTGAGTGCGGCTGCCTCGGCTCGCCAAACAGCTTTTCCATTTTCTGGGAGAAGTGCCGAGCAAGTTTCACTGTTCCATCGGGAAGTACCTGCATTCCCTGGTTGCTGCCCAGTGGCATGAAATACCCGAGATCAAGTTCGAAGCCGGCATTTGCAGCGGCGACAATCTTGCCGATTTGCTGACAATACTTGTCGGATCCATAAGGAGCCAATCCCATCACCTTACCTTCATCGCCGTATTTCGTGTATCCGATGAACTCGCAGATCATGGTGTAGAAACTGCCAAGCGAATGCGGAAGGTAGACGCGATCGAGCACTTCAATTTCGTTGCCTTCGCAACGCGCCATCATGGTCGATACGAAATCGCCCGAGCCGTCGTAGCTGAAACCTGCAGCTTTCTCCCACGGTGAGCAGTAGTAGGCGCTGGCGATGTGCGCAATGTGATGTTCCAGGTGGTGCTCTTGAAAACGAAGCTCGCCGGCATTAGCCCCTAGCGCGTTCGCAATGAGCGTTCGCACATCGCGCATGGATTCCTTGCGCTGCCGTAGCCGAATGAAATTTAGAATCTTGGCCGGATTGGCCAGCGCGTAACGGACTTTCTTGGCGAGATTGGCATCGCTGTCCTGGCCCACCGCGACATGATCGATGTCAGAGATCTTCGCTCCCACCGCATCCAGACATGCCTGGATGGCAAGGGCCGGAAATCCTCCAAAATGCTTGCGTCGGTTCAGGCGCTCTTCGGCAATGGCGAAAATAACTTCACCGTCCTGCACGAGGGCGGCGGAAGCGTCGGCATGAAACATGTTGAGTCCGAGAATCAGCATGATGGTGTTTCAGTTCGTCGAGTCTTACCGCACAAAGCAGACACCATTCCTTTCTGCACAAGGCGCATCATTCGTTTACGCCGGATGCTTCCCGAGCCGATTGTATGAACGCCGGGGCATCCACAGATATGCATTTTCCTGTAGCAATAGATTCCTGAACACGCAGGGTTGCTAATGTCGAGCAAACCAGATCTTCGAACGGGATCGGCGATTCGCGTTCACCGCGAACCGATTGGGCAAAAGCGATCCATTCCGCACGATGTCCTTTGTCCTGCCGCCAACGGGACCGGAATATTCGCGTGTGTCCATCGCGTACCAGTTCGAGGCGTCGGAAATCTTCGAGTACGGCACTGGCGCCTCCGCCAAACACTTCCAGGCGCTCTTTCGAGAACGCTCGATCGCCATTCGCCAAATAGTTGATCGTGCCCTCGGACCAGTTCGCAAATCGTAACCAGATGAGGACGTTATCGCCGCTGTAGCGGCCTGCATTCTGCAAGCAACGTCCTTCGACTTCCACAATCGGGCTTTCGGTGAGGAACATCAGCAGGTCCACGAAGTGGCAAACCTCGCCGAGGATCCTTCCGCCCCCCTGCTCGGGATCATTGACCCAATTGTCCGCTGAAATGTATCCGGCATTGATTCGATATTGCAGCACAAGCGGTTCGTCTATCGGCGCAAGAAATGACTTCAGCTGCACCGTCATAGGAGCGAATCGGCGATTGAAGCCGACCATAAGCTGCGTTTTTTTCGCAGTACTGCTCACCTCGCGAGCACGAACGATTGCGGCAAGTTCGCCTTCAGTTAGACACAGCGGTTTCTCGCAGAAAACGTTCTTCCCTGCCCGCAAGCCGCGCTGCACTTGTCCGGCATGAAGATGATGACGGGTAGCGATCGCAACCGTATTGAGATGGGAACTGCTAATCAGTTCTTCGTCGTCAGTCGTGCTAAAGCGAAATCCAAATTTGCGCGCTGCGTACTGCGCGCGAACGCCAGTCGCCGCACAAACTCCCATCAAGGTTGTATCGGGTGAGGCCTTGATGGCTGGAATCAACGTCCCGGTCGCGAACAACCCGGCGCCAAGTACTCCGATCGATACTGTTTCCTTGGACGTAGCTTCTGTCGATCTAGGCGCGTGCAGTACAAGCTTCAGCGTGCTCTTCTCATCAGAAGTGCCAGGATATTGGAGAACGATCCCCAGAAATGTCTCGCCTGATCTGCCGCGGACCAGTTCATAAGCATCGTGCGCTCGCTCGATCGGGAAACGATGCGTGATCATCGGCGCAACATGAACCTTTCCTTCTGCGAGGAGATGCAAAAACGCTTCCATATTGCGTGCTTCGGTCCAGCGCACGTAGCCGATCGGATAATCGCGTCCCTTCTGCTCGTAGGCGGCGTCGTAGCGCCCCGGGCCGTACGAGCGGGAGATACGGAAATCCAGTTCCTTCTCGTAAAAGGCCTTGCGTTCGATCTGGAGCCCAACCGTTCCAACGGCCACAACGATCCCTCGGTCGCGCGCGATTGACCCGGCAAGATTCACCGGATCACTGCTCGAAGTTTCTGCCGCGATTAACACCGAGTCGACACCGGCACCACGCGTTTGTTCAACGCAAAGCTCGCGAAACTCAGCCTCGCTGTTGGAAATTGCGTCTGCGCCCCACTCGTGTGCCAATTGAGCACGCGACCTGTTGATATCAAAACCCAACACTCGACAGCCAGCAGCTTTCAATAGTTGGACGGTGAGCTGTCCAATCAAACCGAGGCCAATCACCGCAACGATGTCGCCGAGCTTCGACTCCGCGATGCGAACACCATGAAGTGCCACGGCGCCCAGGGTCGCAAATGCTGCTTGGTCGAATGGAACTGAATCCCGAGACTCGCTATGAGGAATGCGGGCCACCAGCAATCTCGGAACGCACGCAATTTCTGCGTGCACAGCAATTCCGGCTCCGGCGCAGGCCACGTGATCGCCTGGCTGTAGATCAACCACTCCCTCCCCAACCGCGATCACGGTACCGGCGCTGCTGTAACCCGGCGTTTGCGGCTGATCGAGCCGACTCCGCACCGTTTGCACTGTGGAAAATATTCCGTCGAGGCGGATTTTTTGGATCACCTCGCGCACCAGATCCGGGCGGGATTTTGCCTTCTGCAAGAGGCTCTTAGTTGCGAAATCCAGCGAAGCCCGCTCCGTTCCGGCCGAAACTGCTGAGGCCGCAATTCGTACCAGCACACAGCCGGGCAAAAGCTGCGGTGGGGGGACCTCCTCAACCGCAATCTCACCGGTGCGGGCATGTTGCAGAACTTGCTTCATCTCACTTAAGCCGTGGCTACCTGCCGGGTCTGCAGCACTTCGGATTCAAAACCGTCTGCGCGGCGAATACCGCCGTCTAAGAACGTTTGCATCCACAATTCGAGCGTGAGGAATTGCCAGATTTGCATGGACCAGTCGCGACGCCCGCTGCGGTGCTCGTCGATGACCCGACGCACGCTCTCGGGGCAAAAAATTCCTCGCGCCCGCAAATGCGCGGGAGAAAGCAGGTCATCCACCATTTCTTTCAGTTCGTGAGCAAGCCAGTAATCAACTGGCGCAGCAAAGCCAGCCTTTGGCTGTCGCAAAACTTCTTCTGGCAAGACATCCCGCATCGCCTGCCGGAAAATATACTTCGTCTCTGAGCGAAAGAGGCCGTGCAGTTTCAGGTTGGGAGGAACGTTCCACGCGACGAACTCGGCCAGTTCACGATCCAGAAAAGGCACACGCACTTCCACCGACGATGCCATGCTCATCTTGTCGTTGTAGGTAAGGTTGAGGCTGGGCATGAAGATCTTGGTGTCGAGATAGAGCATCTGATGCAGGAAATCGGCGTGCTCAACCTGATCGAATGCAGCGCGGTGGCTAGCAGCGGAGTCGGACTCCTCGACGGCAGCGGCGTACTCCCGGGAGTACAAGTCCCGCTTCTGCTCGGAATCCAAATACGTGCAGTTTGCGATGAAACGTTGGACCGGCTCAAGTGCGGCGCTCCGCGCCATCTTGCGCGCGAGACGCAAGGTTCCTTTCAAGGCCGTTCCACGAAGGCTCGGCAACAGGTCGAGAGCACGCTCGCCAATTCCGCGCGCAAGTAACGGAATCTTGCGGTACGCCTCCGCCCAAAAATGTGCGACATGCTTGCGATATCCGGCGAATAGTTCGTCTCCGCCTACTCCAGAGAGCAGGACCGTGACCTGCTTCGCCGCCTCTCGGCACACGAGGTACGCGGGGATGATCGCTGGATCGGCAATCGGCTCGTCCATGTGCCACAGTAGGCGCGGAAGAAGATCTACAACATCTGGCTCAACGACAATTCTTTGATTGGTGCAGCCGAGATGCCGTGCCAGTCTTGTGGCAACCTCCGGATCATCCAGCGTGGATTCCCCTACCCGATATTTGCGCGGGAAGGTGATGGTGTAGGTCTTCACGGACTGCGCCGTGGCCCGCGCCATCATATCCACGATGCTCGATGAATCTAGCCCGGCACTTAGAAAAGCTCCGACGGGAACGTCGCTGATCATCTGAGCTTCAACGGACTGGCGAAAACGCTCACGAATTTCATCGGCGAGATCTGCTTCACTTCGCGGATAGCTGGCGGAGGCGGAAGGAAACGTGAGGTCCCAATACTGCGTGATCTTCAGTTCACGGTTTCGATAAATTGCGTAGTGCCCAGCAGGCAACTTCACAATCCCACGAAACATCGTCGCCGGGTCTGGCACCCAAAGAAATGTCAGATACTGATGCAGCGCTTGCAGGTCGAGTTCGGCTGCTATTCCGGCGACTTGCAGCAGGGCCTTAATTTCCGACGCGAACGCCAAGCGGTCGCCGCGCTGGGAGTAATAGAGGGGCTTGATGCCAAAATGATCGCGCGCCAGAAACAGCGTCGGCGAACCGGCGCGTAAGTCACAAATTGCGAATGCAAACATCCCGTTCAGGCGCTTAACGCATTCCGGACCATCCTGCTCATACAAGTGTAGGATCACCTCAGTATCTGTCTGGGATCGGAAGCTGTGGCCTTTGCTCTCGAGTTCGCGGCGAAGCTCACGATAGTTGTAAATCTCGCCGTTGTGAGTAATCCAGACGCTCTCGTCCTCATTGCACATGGGCATGTGCCCTTCGGACGAAAGATCGAGAATCGCCAGACGGCGACTTCCGAGCCCAATGTAGGAACCATCTGGAAATCTGCGCTCCCACAAACCGGAGTCATCGGGACCGCGATGGGACTGCACCAGCGTCATGCGCGCCAACACCTCACGATCGCCGCAATTCATCAGCCCGCTGATGCCGCACATGTCAGGATCGGCCCTCGAACTTGGGTTCGCACTGCCCTTGCTTTCGCAAGTTTTTCAATTCGTAGATTTTCGACTTGGTGTGAAACATCTGGACTGCTTGAAATCCACAGTAAATCAACCCTGGCACACCGTCCAGAAATCCGAAGCGAAAGAAATATCGATACAGGAAGAATAGGACGGGTGACCCCGGAATCGCGAAAAGCCGACTCTTGAGCCAGCGCCGACGCTGCGCCTGCGTGCCAAACAGGGATGGCTTTAGTTGCTCCGCGCCAGGAGCTTTGCGCAAGAGCACTCGCGCCTCCCAGTTCGAATATTCATCATGCTTCTGGATGTAACGCGAGAGCGATTCCACATTGTTGTGGATCAGCGGGCAGTCCAACCGGGCTGTGCGCCCACCCACGATGACATGCTCATGGACTTCCATATCAGCCATCGATACGTCTTGGTCGCGGAGACGGCATTCATAGCGGCCTTTGCCACGGCGGAACAGCGAGAGTTTCCAGAATGCGGCATCGCCGTGACGCAGAACTCGTCCGAGAAAATGCATGCGCAGCTGGATGTAGTAGCCGTCGATCTGTGGATTCTGAATCGCACGACGAATCGCAATGGCAAGGTCGGGCGTCAAAACCTCATCTGCATCGAGCAGAAGGATCCAGTCATACGCGAGGGGCAGCGTGTCCATAGCCCACTGACGCTTTTTTGGCCAGCCGCCTTGATAATGAAACTGCACCACCTTCGCACCGAATGAGCGGGCAATTTCGGGAGTTGCGTCCGTGCTTTGCGAATCGATTACATATACTTCGCCAGCCTCCCGCAAAGCCACCAGGCAGCTTGGCAAATTGCGCTCTTCATTGCGCGCGGCAATTATGACGCTCACGGGCAGCTTCGCCGTGGCGGCCGTCGGATTGAGATCGCGAAGTTCCTCGAGTTTCTGCATCTGTATCTAGAAATGCAGTTCGCACCAGCGCTGCAACACAAAAAGCGACCACGGGCGCGTCCACGATGTGGCCCCGCGCAGAAAATCGTTCCAAATCGTTCTCACCGCACTCGCATTCAACACGCTCGACAGCGGACCTTCGCCAATCTTGCGCGTTAGCACGTCCTCGACCTCCGGGCGCAATTCGCCGCGCAGCCAGTATTCAAAGGGCAACGTAAATCCTCGCTTCGGCCGATGCACAACTTCATCGGGAAGCAAGTCGTCGACTGCACCCACCAGAAGTGGCTTGGGGGTGTCAACGCTCACCTTATGGTTTCCCGGAAGCGCCAGCACGGCCTTTGCCAGTTGATGATCGATCAGAGGAACTCGAACTTCCAGGCCCTGGGACATGCTCATGGAATCAGTGTCGCGCAACAGTGTGTTGAGCATATAACAGCGCGACTCGAGATAGGAAACACGATTTATAGGATCGAGATGCAAACTGCGGCCGAGCCATTCGCGTTGCGACTGCGACGCCTTCGCGAGCGTCTCGTCCGATCCCGACGATAGCAACTGATCGCGCTGCGCCGGAGCAAAGAGCGTTCGAGAAAGAAAGTAGGGATGAAGTAGCCGGCCGTTACTCCCAACCAGCATCGCCAGCTTGCGGTTCTGGTCGTTGCAGTGCGTCACAGCGGAAAAAGCTGCTCCGAAGGAATGTCGCGCACTGCTGGGAACATGTTTCCAGAAACGCAGGAATTGTTCCATGCGCGGAACAGTCCGGAAGTTGGAATAACCCGCAAACACTTCATCCCCGCCCAAACCTGACAACGCAACCTTCACACCGGCTGCCCGAGCCTGGCGCGAGACACAGAAAGTATTGACCGCATCCATGCTAGGCAAATCCATCGCTCGAACCGCATCTGGAATGGATTGCAAAACATCCCGCTGTGAAACTGTAATCTCATGGTGATCAGTCTGAAACTTCCGGCTGACAGCCCGCGAGAATTCCGCTTCGGAGAAATCGGCTTCGCGAAACACGATGGAAAAAGTGCTAGGCTTGATGCCACTGCGCGCGAGCACGCCAACCAGCGCGCTGGAATCAATGCCACCCGAAAGAAAGACTCCGACGGGAACATCGCTGACCAGTTGAAGACGAACTGCCTCTTCAATTGCAGTTCGCAAGTCGAGAGATTCATGCCCAATCGAGTTTCGGACATCACTTGAAGCTCCGGCACCCACATCGCTCTCGCTGTCAACCAGGTCCCAATAGCGCCATTGCCGAATACTCCCGCACTTCCAAACCATGCAGTGCCCGGCAGGCAGCGCGTGAATTCCTTCGGCTAGTGTGAACGGGTCATAGGCTGAACCAAAGCTCAGGTAATTCAGCACTCCTACAAGATCCAGTCTCGCTGGAATCAGCCCGCTTTGTAGAATTGCGCGCACTTCCGAAGCAAATATGAAATTCGGGTTGGATTGCGCGTAGTAGAACGGCTTGATGCCCATGGGGTCGCGCGCCAGAAAGAGATGTTGGCGGGCTGCATCCCAAAGAGCGAAGGCAAACATGCCGCGAAGACGCGTCAGGCACTGCTCGCCCCACCGTGCGTAGGCCTTCAGCAAGACTTCAGTATCGGAGTGGCTTGTGAACTGTGCTCCGCCTTGCTCAAGTTCCCTGCGCAGATCACGGAAGTTATAAATCTCGCCGTTGTAGACGATCCAGTTGCCGGTTCCCGGATCGTGCATGGGCTGATGCGCCAGCGGCGATAAATCGAGGATCGCAAGGCGGCGATTGCCGAGGCCGATCTCTCCGGCGGCACCGTCACGCAGCACGACAGTGCCGGCATCATCCGGCCCGCGATGGGCAAGAGCTTTGGTGCCGCGGTCCAGTATGTCGCGCGGGATGCAGCCAGCACTTGTTGCGATGCCGAAGATTCCGCACATCAGCGTCTGTTCCGGTTTTCGATCGGGGGAATTTGTAAGAACCCAGCGAAACATATTAACTTAGTCTGCCGCGGAGAAATTCACAGGCCATCAGACATCCAGCCACAGCCGCCCGCATAGATCCGCGGTCATGGAATTCCAAAATTAGCTTTGCACAAGGACAACCGCAATGAGACCTGCTCTGTTTGTGGCTTTTCTCGCGGCCATCTTCATTTCAAGGAGTCAATGCCAGAGCCCCAACAACGCTATGCTCCAAAATGAAAAGCGGCTCGCCCAGCAGTTTGATTGGAAGCAGCAACCCGCTGAGCCACGCTCCCTGGCCGCCGGAGAAAATACGGCGCGGCTTTCTCCCTGTCCGCGCGGATTCTCGAATCAGATCGACAACAGCAATTCGAATCACTGGATCTACATCGATTCCGCATCCGGCGACGCGCAGCAACCCGGCGAGCCTGTACTCATCACTGCCGAAAACTGTCCTGCTGGCGCAGCTTCCGGCACCATTACGTTCACCGCAGCCTACCCGCACGCCGCTGGCTACACATTGGAGAGCGGCACCGGAGGTATCAAAGAAGCTTCTATCGACGCCAACCAAATTAGGTCCGACAACTCTCACAGTAGCAATGCTTGGATCGAAGTCATACCCCAGCTCACAACACGCATCAAAGCTCCCCTTTATTGGCAGACAACAATGGGCCGACTCATAGGGCCGGGCCTGGTGGAATGTTCGGTAAATATGTCATGCATAAATATCGGCGATACAAATTCGGGCGGGTTCGCGAAGGGCAATTCAATCAAGTATGTGGGGAACATCATGGATGGTTTCTGGATGCGTCCCGACCCGGCGATGAAGTTCTGGGATGTGGCTCCCTCGCAGCCGGAAACAATCACTCCCGAATTGAGCCTCACTTTGACGATTCCGAAATGCCCCCTCGGCTTCTGGCCGCGGATTCCCAATCAGATTCTGTGGCTGAACGGAACCAGTGGCGGTCTGGTCACAACTCCCTATGAGCCGGGTGCTCCCGGCCCGGGAGAATTCGTGCGCGTGACCGGTGGCTCGTGCACTCCCGGAATTGCCAACGGAACCATCGAGATTGTGCCCGCAACTCCTGGAATTCGATCATTCTTCCCGCACGGCAAAGGCTATACGCTCTCCAACGGAGCTACCGCGTATATCGAAGACAACTCGCAAGGCACGGTCATCGAGAACATCCTTACCAATGGATTCGTGGGGGATGTCGGATATGGCTTCGTCATTCAAAACGACAACGACCAGGGCAACGAGGTCCTCAATGTGAACATGGATGGTGGCTTACGTTGCGATAACGACTTCTGTGGCGCGACGCTGTTTGGCCCTGGGCCCAATGGTTTCAATGCCGGCATCACCAATATGATGTTCGGCACGAGTGCGCAGTGCGCTGAATGGTATGACGGTAATGATTTCTATATCGGCCCTACCGTCTGCCAAGGTTTCAACAACTTTGGCCTGTTCCTTTCGACGAAGCGCGGGGGAGCGCTACAGCGCGCCACTATCCACGCGGTTCACCGTGAACGCGGAAACCTAAGCAATTCAGTCGGTAAAAATCTAGGCGCAGCCGACATGATCGTGGAAGGCTATAACGTAGAGGCAGACGGAAACGGCGAGGCGACGACGACTTTTCCAGCGTTTCCAGTCGCTGGTGAACCCAAAGGACAACTTCAGCTCTACTATCTCTCCATCGTCAATCAGACCGATCGCACAAAAACTGTCCCCATTCCCATCGGCAAAGCTTTGGTCGACGATCCCGGCGCACATCCCGTAACGGTGAGATGGGCCAGTGCCAATGCTCTCCCTGGAAAGATCATCAACTTCGAACTGTATCGGCTCTCACCCGCCAGCCAGGGCGCAGGCCTTGTACCGTACCCCGGGATATGTGATGGCACCAGCGCCACATGTCTTGTTGCATCCAATCTTGATCCGGCGCAACTCTGTGACATTCACGGGGCTTGCACCTTCGTCGACAAAGTTTCAAAGACCACGCCAGGTACACCCTTTACAGGCAGCGACGGCAATAAGACCGGTGGATACTTCCCGTTCATCGGGTTCAACCCCGGCGGAGTCGTGCTTTCTGCCGGAGCAACGTATCACGGTGAACCCACATGCATCGTCGCCACCGCACCCTGGCTGCGCGAGATTGCCTCCAGCTTTAACAACGCAGTCGCTCCCGGCAATTGCCTTCCTAGCGGTGGATCGTTCAACAACACATTGAACAGCCAGAGCTCCGACACCATCAGCTATCCCCAACCGGGAATTCTCCTGCCCGATCGCAATCGAACTAACGATGCCGGAAGATTCACAGGCCTGAAGGGACGCATCAACTTGATCGGCGGAGGCTCCTATCCTCGCGATCTGTTCACTTGGGTAGACTCGAATCCCGCCAAGACGATGGCCAGCAAGGGCGAGTACGGTGATGGTCAGACCGGCTCCGTATACGGCACCTTCAATCGCCCGCAATGGGATGTCGGCGACATCGCAACCGGCGTGGAAAACAATGGCACAGGTCTCTACAACCGTGTGCCGACGAAGGGAGTCTTTGACTGGTACATCGGAGCATTGCCCAACAGTTCTCCGGGCCAGAACAGCGACTGGACGGAGCAAATCTCTGCCCGGCAGCACAGTTTTAACTTGCCGATCAAAGTCGGAAGCGCAGGCACTCCGATTACACAGATGACTTTATTCGATACTGGAAAAATCGAGCCATCCGAGATCGTCCCCAATTCCTGTTCCGATCAGCCGTTTCCGGTCAAGGGTCTGCTTGGCTTCGATAAGATTTCGCAGGTGACGCCTCCGGGAGCACTGTCGAATGTTTCCGTGAATGCCTACGCCGCAACCGCTGGGAACGCGATCATTCTGCATTTTTGCAATCCGACCAGTAGCCCGGCCAAGCCACCAGCAGGAAATTATTCGTTCCTGGCCGTGCACTGATGCACTTGCCGGGTGAATTAGATTCCTCAGCTGCCTGGCCGCTCCGAGGGCAGCCAGAGGAAATCGGAGTGTCGGTATTCTTCGAATGTACGAACCGGCTTGCCGGTGATCGCCGACTTGCATCGATAGCCCAGCTCCACGAGCAAGTGCCAAGCGGTCTCGCGTCCTGCATCGGAGCATTCGACAAATAGAACCGGCCGTGAGGAGGCCAGGGTCTGACGCATTCCATGCAGGACCAGACCTTCCGCACCTTCTACATCGATTTTGATGAACGCAGGAGCAGAAATTTTGCCTTCCTGGAGCAGTTCGTCAATCGCAACCGTCCTGATCACGATCTTCGATGCACGGGAATCATTCTTATGCCAAACCAGACTAGCGGTGGCAAGGTTCTCAGCGATCCGAATCACAGTTTCGCCACGCCGATCCGATGCTGCGACGTCGAATACCTGAATATTGGCCAACCCGTTATTACCGATGTTCTCCCGAATTCGCTGCAGATTCTGAGGGATAGGTTCGAAAGCGAAGACCCGTCCTTGTCGGCCCACCCGCTTCGCCAGCGACAATGAGACGTAGCCTATATTCGAGCCTATGTCGTAGGCGGTATCACCAGGTTGAACGTATTTTCGGATGGCGCGCTGCAGGTGGGGCTCAGCTGTGCCAATCAGATAACCGAGATTTTCCGCAGGAGAAACACTGAGACGATAGCCTGACGCCAATCCTCGAAGGACCCTTCGCGGTCGTGTCTCGCTGCCCATCATCAGGATCGCGCATGATCTGGCGATTTCACGAACTGTCAGGAGTGCCTTCATCAACTCAAGCCTCGAACGCCCAAGCATAGCAGCGCTCTCGCGCCGTGGCGTTGGAAAACTTACCCCAATGCATGTGTTACATTGCCGTCTTGCCTCCGACCCCCAACATCCAAGATGCGCTGCCACTGGAGCGCTCCTCAGTAGTCGTTGCTACCTCTGAAGAGCCTTCTTTTTGGCATTCGCGCACACGCTATTTCGTCGTCTCGGTTGTCGTTGCGATCGGATTTCTCAGCGCATGGATTGGCCGTTATTCCATGAATCCCGATGGTATGTGTTACCTCGACATGGGAGACGCCTTCTTTCATCACAAATGGTTCGACTTCTTAAACGGCTACTGGAGTCCACTTTATTCCTGGTTGGTCGGGCTTGCTCTATTCGTCATCAAGCCTTCACGCACGTGGGAGTTTCCCGTTGTCCAGGCGGTTAACTTCTTCATTTATGCGGCAGCCCTTGCCAGCTTTGAATTCTTTCTCCGCTCGTTAGCCCGCGTGCAAGGTTTGTATGGCGATCGCTTTTCGGCTCTCAGCCAGCGGTCTTTATTCGTGCTGGGCTATGCACTATTTCTGTGGACTTCGCTGAATCTGATCACAATTTGGGGCGTCTCACCCGACTTATTGGTTGCGGCCTGCATTTACCTCATAACGGGCTTGTTGTTGCGGATGCGCAGCAACGGTTCCGTCGGCCTTTACATCGCCTTCGGAGCGGTATTGGCAGTCGGCTATCTGTCCAAGGCAGTGATGTTCCCGCTTGGCTGGTTCTTTTTGCTCATCGGGCTCATCTGGGTTCCGAAGCGCCAGAGAATTTCGTTCGCAGCGGCAGCTATGGTCGCTTTTCTCGCGCTTTCGGCGCCCTGGCTGATCGCACTTTCTCATGCCAAGGGACGATTCGATTTTGGGGACAGCGGCTGGCTGAATTACTCCGCGCTTGTCAGCCCCGGTGGAAGAGTTCTGAACTGGCAGGGAGATCCGCCCGCTAGCGGCATCCCACTCCACCCCACGCGACAGATTCACCGCAAGCCTGCGATCTTCGAGTTCGCTGCACCTGTGGGCGGGACCTATCCTCCTTCCTTCGATCCTTCTTACTGGAACGAGGGCCGGCGGTGGACCTTTAATCTCCGAACGCAACTGACGGTAGTTGCAGAACACAGCCTCTTCTATGCAGAGATTTTCCTTCGCGATCAGCCAGGAGTGCTGGCAGCGACCATTGCACTCTTGTTCGTTACTGGCGCCGCAAGCCGGAGCAGCATGCTGAGACAATGGCCGCTGTTCGCCCTTTGTTTTGTGCCGATGGCTCTGTACGCGCTGGTCCATGCGGAAACCAGGTTCATCGCTGCTCAAGTGACGATCTTCTGGATGGCACTTTTGAGCGGCGTACGCTTGGACAACTCTGAGAAACAACGGCTACTCGCCGAATGTATGGTGTGGGCTGCAAGCGCAACCGTCTTGCTCTCCGTTCTCGACGGGACGGCACGCGAGATCAGAGCAGGCGGATTCTATTCGGCCCGCGATCAGATCGTTGTCGCCAATGAACTCGAGCGAGCGGGACTGAGGGATGGCGATGACATCGCCGTTCTTGGGGATGGCAACTGGTCCTATTGGGCGAGGCTGGCGAGGCTCAAGATCGTATCGACGATCATCGGGCCTGATACTGAGGAGTTCTGGGCGCAGTCGCCCGAACAGAAAGCCGCGCTCTATCAACTTTTCCTGGGAACTGGGGCACGCGCAGTGGTTGCCAATCACGTGCCTTCCTCTGAACGCAGCGGCTGGCGACGAATCGGCAACTCAGAGTACTACTTGCGTTGGCTTTCGCTGTCGAACTCCGGAGCTCACTAGAAGATGGCCTCAGCAACTTCAATAACCGCGGCGCCGAAAGCAACTGGGCTCGGCGACAGCTTGCGCGAATGGGCACCCCAGCTTGTCGTAGCGGCCGCTTTGCTTTTCTGGGGATTCCAAATCGCCTGGTTCTGGCGTTATTGCGGACACAACATCAACTCAGATGCGGTCTCCTATATCGGGATTGCTCGCCACATCCTGGACGGCGACTTCCGCGCTTCGCTTCACGGATACTGGAGCCCTCTGGTTTCGTGGCTCATCGCCGCGTTATCCCCATTCAGCAAGAATCTGATGCTCGACGCGCGACTGTTGATGTTTCCGGCGTTCGCCGCGTGCCTTTTTCTGACCTACCGACTCACTTACAAACTCTGGGGATCGCGACTGCTGGCGGCTCTCGCCCTTCTGTGGTTCGCAGCAGCTCGTGGCCTGGCAGCCTTCACGGTTTTCTTCATCGGAGCGGACCTGATCCTCACCGCATTCACGCTGCTGTATTTCACTTTGCTCCTTGCGTGCATAGAGAAACCAAACGATAACGCGAACTGGATTTGGCTCGGCGTAGTTCACAGTTTCGCCTTCCTCGCCAAAGCCATTGCGATGCCGCTGTTCGCCGTTTCTACGCTTGTTGTGGCGGCTTGGACGCTGAGCAGAAAGGCGACTCGCGCCTTGCGCGCACTGCTACTCGCCGCGATCTTCCCCGCCCTGGTCTGGTTTGGCTGGGGCATGGCGTTGCGCGCGAAATATGGCGTTTTCACCACTGGATATCAGCTGCATTGGAACCTGCTGGACCCTGCCTCGCGAGCTGCCGAGGCCCACCGCCTCTACGGCATGCTGGCACTTCGTGAGGAACGAGAAACCCTCGATTCCTACATGGTCACGGATTCCATGCCGCCTGCTTCCCCGTTCTGGAAGATGAGTATCCGACAGAATCATCTGTTGCGGCGCATTGCGCGGAGCGAGATGCAGAACATTCCTAAGGCGTGCAAGGAACTGCTGGTGCTGCTCACGCCCGGCGGCCTTCTGGCTCTGCTGTTGTGTCTTGTTGGTTTGACCCGCAAGCGACTGCAACTGCCGGCACAATTCCGCTTTGCTTGCGTGGTCTTGCTCACATCAGCAACGCTGATCGCAGCTTACTCCATGCTCGTTCTCGACACACGTTACGTCATTCCGATCGCGCCAGCTTGGATGGCCCTGGCAATACGGTTTGCTGTGCCTCCGGCATGGAGCCATGCTGCCGAACCACAGAGCAAAGCAAAATCCTTGCAAGCTATCGCAGCCGTCTTGCTCGCGATCGGGATGGTGACCGTACAGGTTTATTGGGCGTCTCCGTTTCGCACCATTGGCCAGGACTTCCAAACTAGCGTTTACCAAACCGCAGAAATACTTAAGCAGGCACACGCCCGCACTCTGGTCAATATTGGCTTGGGGCCATATCCCGAGCACGGCGTCGGATGGGAAGCGGGCTACTACACGGGATTCTTCGGCAACCTGCGGGTAATTGGCGGACTCCAGGAAATACCAAGTTCCATCAATCCAAGTTCGGTTGCCGCCGATCTTGCAAAGCTGCGCGCTGACGCTGTAGTGGTGTGGGGTGCGCCCTCCGATTCAACTTGCGGAGAAATCGTCAGCCGCATTCACACGGATTATCCGAACAACCCGCCCATTGCTATTAATGATCCGAAGAAGGGACAAGTCGCCACTCTCTTCCTGCTGAACGGAAAATCGTCATGATCGGAGCCGCACATCCTTCCAGCGAAAGTTATGCCGAGAGGCTGCCCGCGTTCCTCCTTGAGATTCTGGCCTGTCCTCGCGACAAGGAAGTTCTTTCGCAGTCGGGATCGTCTCTGGTATGCCCCCACGGCCATCGGTACGCAGTAGTCGAAGGCATCCCGATCCTGTTGGTCTCTGAAGCAGAGCAAACCCACATTGAAGGAACGCGCGCGCTGGCCATCGCTGAGCGCAGCGACACATCCGCCCTGCCACAATTTCACTTGGGGCCCGGCGAAATTGATCCCTTTGTCCAGAACTCGATCGGCGCCACCAATGGTAGCCTCTATCAACATTTGGTGGGAAAGTTGAAGGAGTATCCGATCCCGCGGCTTCGTCTTCCGCCCGGAAATAACAAGCTGTTGCTCGAAATCGGCTGCAACTGGGGACGCTGGTGCCTGGCGGCAGCGGCATTAGGATATCGGCCCATCGGCATTGATCCTTCTCTCAACGCAATTCGGGCCGCGCGCCGGATCGCCGTGCAGTTGGGCGTCGATGCCACCTACCTCGTTGGCGACAGCCGCTTTCTTCCTTTCAAGGACGATTGTTGTGACCAGATTTTTTCCTATAGCGTGTTGCAGCATCTCTCAAAACAGAATGCGCGTGACAGCCTGTACGAGATTCGTCGCGTGCTGCGAGTGGGCGCCGATGCGCTGATTCAAATGCCCAACGTTTTTGGCATTCGCTGCCTGTATCACCAGATGCGGCGTGGCTTTCGGGAAACGCGCGATTTCGAAGTGCGCTACTGGAGGCCCTCCGAGCTGCTCTCGGCATTCACCGACAATATCGGCCCATCGCACTTGTCAATTGACGGATTCTTTTCCCTCAACGTTCAGCCCAGCGACATTCGGCTACTGCCCCGGCGTTATCGCGCACTCGTTCATGCTTCGGAATTTCTGCGCAAGCTCAGCCCACGTCTTCCGGCACTGCTCAATGTGGCCGACAGTCTTTACATCAGTTCGCGCCGTATTCACTAACTCAAGTCAACCGTGCGCGATCAAACGGCTTGCCAACTCAACGATGTGGTCAACGTGAACACTCCAGCTAAACGCTTGGGCGCGTTGCCTGCCCGCTTGAGACATTTTCTGTGCCAGCTGTGACGACTTAGAGATCTGCACCACACTCTCCGCCAATCTGGCCGGTGCAAAACGGTCAAAGTAAAGCGCCGCGTCGCCGCAAATTTCCCGATGAACGGGAAGGTCTGACGCTGTCACCGGCAATCCGCTCGACATCGCCTCGACCAGCGGATGCGCAAACGACTCGGCATAGGCCGGGCTTACGTAGATATCTGCGGCACGATAGACGTGATGCAGCGAGTTATAAGGAACCGCTCCCAGTTCGATAATCTCGTCACGCACTTCAAGTTCGCGCACCAGAGCAGCCACCGAATCGGTTCGATAACCGCCGACAACCAATCCTGGGACTAAGTTACACGTCAGGAATAAGCGTATTTTGCGCGGGGCGATCATTCTACGAATTACAGGAATAGCCCGGATTAGCGTCTCAAAATTGCGATAGTAATTGTAGTGGCTCACGAACAGCAGCCGGAGAGCGCCAGATGTCGAATTCAAGTCTTTCTGGGTCTCTGCCGCAAGAGGCGACTGATCTTGTACAAATGCCTCGCGATCAAAGCCATGATGGATCGCGAGAACGGGCTTACCTGTCCACCCCCGAAGCTCCCCCGCAAACGCCTCGCTGGGCGCGACCGCCGCATCGGCGATCTGGATCGACCATTTCGCGAATGCCCCTTTGATCTGCGTTTCGATCCAGATCCTGTATTCGCCACGGGTGCGCAAATCCGAACCGAAGGTAGGCGACGTATAGAGCGAGTTTCGGCTCAACAGGATCTGTGGCACCGGTGAATTCCACAGGGCGAAATTTCCCGCCGAAAGCAGCACATTCGCGCCACTGTGCCGGATCAGTCCTGGCACTTGCTTCTGTTCAATCCAAAAACGCGAAAATGCGTCTGCCGGGGATTCGATCGATAACAACGTCACCCGTGCCGAATCTCTGAATTCTGAGCGCAACCGTTGGTTCACCAGGACAGTCGTGCGCACGCGCTCTAGCTCCGCAAGATGCGGAACCACGTTGCGCACATAGGTCAGGCCACCACCCGCGCTGGCCGCGAGGGCATTGATGAACAGGTGAATCATCGATGGGCGGAGACTGCGACTTGGCTCGGGTGCACTTGCGAAGTGACCCAGGTCCGCTGCACCACCACAGGTTGTCGAGCCGGTCGCGGCTGCAGATCGAAAAGCAGGAAAACACAAGTCCAAAAGAAAACGCTCAAGTAATATCCAACCGCGAACAGCCAATCTTCAAAAGCAGCGTGTACCAATCCGGCGAGACAGACCATCGTTAGCGGAACGGCGTAACCGTAGGGACTTCCGCTCCGCCACATCCAGCGGCACACCCGATACGCTTGCAGCGAAACCAGAGCCAAAAGAATTACAAAAGGAACAATGCCCAATAATCCCAAATATTGCAAAAGCCCCAGGTAACTGCTGCCGTGTTCCCGGCTGTTGCCTTCGAGCGTGCGAATCATCGAATCGGTCTGGTAGCGCGTCTGCATACGATCGGTTCCAAAGCCGCTTCCAAACCACGGGCTTTCTTTGATCACATCGACGGTGTCCTGCCAAGGATCTTTGCGTGATCCGAGCAATCCCTGTTCCGGTTTGCCCTTGAACAGGATTGTCTCGGTCGCCGTACTAACCAGGGAATCAAATTGATCAGGCTGGATCACCGCCAGTCCGGCGACTAGAAAAACCACCACCATCAATCCCTTGAGCAGAAGGGTCCCGCGCCGTAAGGCAATACAAGTGACGGTAACCGAAAAAGCACAGGCCAGAATTCCTGCGCGCGATGCGGACGAGACCAGAAGCAAGGTCGCGAGGCACAACGCCACTATGCGCCTGTGTTTGATCTGTCGCTCGTCGGCCACCAGGGTCCCCCACACGAGCAGTGGAATGACCGCTACGCCCATGACCGCGCCGAGAGAGTTGGGATTTCCCAAGACTGCAAAGCGCAGCACAAAATAGAAAAAAACGCAGACGTAAGCCACAACTTCGCTGGCCGTCAGCAATCCGCGGAAAAATGTCGCTTCCCGTCCAGCCACTGCAACACGCGCGCCACAGGATCCATACAGGAATAGAAAAAAAAGGCTTGTGGTCTTTAACAGGGACAACTCGGTACGCGCAGAGACCACACCTGAAACCACAGCCGACAACACGCACAAGCCTGCCGTCAGGTGAAGGGAGCCGAGAGGCTGCCGTCGATCACGGTCCAGCCAGCGAAACAGACCCACTGCAGCTCCGACGATCAGAAATACCCAGCGCCCGACCTCACCGGCACCCACCAAGGGAAGGGACGATCCTCCCCACAGAAATGCCAGCATCATGATCAGGAAAAAGATCTTCTCGTAGTGCCACACGGCCACGATCACGACCTCAAGCAACATCAGGCCGCCGAGATAAGTGACGTTGGTGAAATATCCTGGACGAGAGTTGGCCAGCCAAAGAAATACGAGCGCGATTAGAGGTACCAGCAAAGCTCCGAGGATACGAGATCCAGACCTCATCGCGTTCCGTTGCAGGCGAACGACACTGCCTTGACGAACCCTTCTGCGCAGGTTTCAGGAGAGTACGCCTGGATTTTCCGCACGCTTATCTCACCGAACCGAGCCGACAATTTTGGTTGCTCAGCCAGTTTTCTCAGGGCCGCAGCTAAGCCCTCGATATCCCCTGCGTCCACAACGAGACCGTTGCCCCCATCCTCCACCAGGTCGGCGACGCAGCCGGCAACTTTCGACGCAATGATGGGGAGTCCGCACGCCATCGCCTCGTTCACCACCAGTCCCCAGGGGTCGCTGTATGTGGGAAAGACCAATGCTTCCGCCAATGCATAGATGGCGGGCATCTCTTCCCGATGTCTCCAACCGCAAAATGTGACCGGCAAAGACAGCTCTGCCGCGCGCTGTGTCAAGTCGGGCCGCGCCGATCCGTCTCCAACGAACACCAAGCCTATCTGGGAACGCATAGGTTCGTCCAGCGTCGCATATGCAGTCAGCAGATCGAAGACGCCTTTCTCACGAACCATTCGGCCTACGTTCAAAAAATAGCGTTGCGGTAAACCGAATTGCCTCCGCGTCTGCTCGGGTTGCTCACGCGCTTGCGCCGCTTTGAGCGAATAGTAATCGATGTCGACCGCGTCCGGGGCCACGAATATCGAACGCTCATTCGCGCCCAGGGCCTCGAGATAAGCGGTGGACGATTTCCCGGCTGCCACAAACGCCCGGCACATTCGTGCGTACCGCTCCTTGAGCAATTCCACTGTTTGCCAGCGTGGCTTGTCCTGCGCATTGCTTTCCGACCAGAGCAAAAGTGGCACGCCGTGTCTGCGTGCCCACAGCGCCGCGCTCCACGATGCAAAGTAGCTGTACCCACCAACCACGATCGCCTGGGGTTTCGCCTTCTTCAACGCTCGCCTGAGTCCTCGATTGAGCAGGAAGTTGTACTTTCCCACTCTTCTCCGCCATGATGGCAGAACTTCATACGAGAATCTGATCTCTTCTTTGTACACCCGCCATTGCCGCAAGCTGGAATCAGTTTCAGAGAGGAAGACTACGTGAGGGTCAATCTCGTCGCTGTCTGCCAAAGCGTTGAAAACCGGAATGCGGTACGGCGCAATGATCTCGGTCATGATCACGACTCGCCGCTTCATGCCACCGACTCCCGATAAATTCGTTCCAGATTTTCTGCCTGCTGCTGCAGCATGAAACCATCGAGAATTGTTTCTCGCGCAGTTGCTCCCACATTGCGGCGCCGTTCCGGTTCGCGAAGCAGCATAGCGAACGCTAGGGCAAGTTCCTCTTCATTTTCCGGTCCTACCAGAAACCCATTCTTGCCTTGCTGGATCACCTCGGCAATTCCCTGCCCCCGGCACCCAATCGCCGGCTTAGCGCATGCCATTGCCTCAAGGTATACACATCCCAATCCTTCGTAAGAACTTGGCAGTGCAAAAACTGTGCAGCGACGCATGGCGTCCACGACCTGTGCGCGCGACTGCCGTCCGCAAAAATGCACTCTGCCGGCTACGCCCAGTTTCTCGGTACATGACTGCAAACGCTCTCGCAATGCGCCCTCGCCAATAATTTGCAATTCAAGCGCAGGGAACTCGGGCACAAGCGCAGCCAACGCGCGGATCAAATACTCATGCCCCTTGGTGGGAATCAAATTTCCCACGCTTAGAATCGTGAGCAGACTTGGGGTTGACTCCAGTGCGGGTGTAAATCTTTCCACATCCACTCCGTTATAGACCACCGAAGTGCGGCAGTTGCGGCCTAACCCTTCCAGCACCGCTTCACGCACATGCTCGCTGATGCAAATCACGCGACGCGAGCCCGCATAAATCCTCCGCGAGACCCTTCGACACCATTCACCCGCACGCCCGGAAACCTGCGCGGTAGAAAATGCATCCAGTCCATGCACAGAAACCACATAACGAAGGCCCAGTTCCCGGCTCAAAAGCATTGCCGCATGCCCGCATGGCAGAGGCCCATGCGCGTGAATCAAATCGATCGGCTCCGTTCTCAGCAGCTCTCGGACGCGGCCTACGATTCGGGCAAAAAGAAAAGCGCCCGCTACCGGAAGCCCCGCCCCACCCGGCAGCGAGAAGTATTGGCACCACTCGCAGGGATATGAGCTCACGCTGGCACGCCTGGATCGATAAAACGGCTGCACCGCAATCACGGTATTGCGAATCCCCAGCTTCCCTAGCGCATCGATCGGTTCGGCCACAAAACAACCGTTCGCATCGTCGCCCTCGAACGGATAAAAAGGAGTCACGGTCAAGACATGCAGACCACCGGCCGCGTCCTCTGCCCGACCTTTCGCCGAAACCACCCGATCCGTCCTCAGATTCCTTTTTGGGCCGGATTGTAACAGCATCCCGAGACGGCGCGTACGCCACCAGAAACGAGAGATGCCAAGGCTCAACGATAGCTGACGCCTCCCCACTCCTTCCTTTACAATCACTGATTATTCTCGAATTTACAAACGTCGCGTGACTCCAGCCCAAACCAACCCGCCAACTTTTCAGGAGCTTGTCCTGCGGCTGCAGACCTTTTGGGCAGATCGCGGATGCGTGCTGCAGCAACCTTACGACGTCGAGGTCGGCGCCGGAACTATGGCTCCCGAGACGTTTTTGCGCGTGCTGGGGCCAAAGCCCTACAAGGTTGCGTATGTACAGCCTTCGCGCCGCCCAGCGGACGGCCGCTATGGCGAGAATCCGAATCGCCTGTTCAAGCACATGCAACTGCAGGTTATCTTGAAGCCTCCGCCGGAAAATGTGCAGGAGCTCTATCTTGAATCGCTCAGCGCAATCGGCATTGACTTGCGCCAGCACGACATCAAGTTCGAAGAGGACAACTGGGAATCACCAACACTCGGCGCATGGGGCATCGGATGGCAGGTGATGCTCGATGGGCTGGAAATCACACAGTTCACCTACTTCCAGCAGTGTGGCGGAGTTGATCTGAATCCGATCTCAGCCGAGCTTACCTATGGCCTCGAGCGCATCGCCGCGTTCCTGCAGGATGTGGACTCGATTTACGACATCGTATGGGCGCGCGATCCGGAGTCGGGAAGCGTGGTGAAGTACGGCGACGTGCGCCTCGCGGATGAACTGCAATTTTCCGTCTATAACTTCGAAGCCGCCGACGTCCAGAACACGTGGAAACACTTCGAATTGTGTGAGTCCGAGTGCAAGAGGTTGATTGAGCAGTACCCTAGGTTCGAAACGGAGCTAAGAGCGGCACTGACAGCTCACGACAAAAACAGAATTGCTGGACTGATAGAGTCCTTACCCAGTTGGAATCCGCAGGCTGGACGCGCTGAGACATCTTGCGAAGGTATAAATATCGCTGTCCACGCAGGTGCAATCAACACCTATGACAGCGTTTCCATCTGGATTCGTTGGCCGGATGGCACGACCGAGGCACCGCCCGATACGTACACACCGACAGAATTGTGGTTGCCGTTCTACATACCGCCGTCGGAAAGGCGGTCCGGGCACGCGGACCCTCCTGACCATAGAGCAGAGAGGACAACCTGGGGATACAGCAGGAGGAAGAAGCGGTTCCCGCTGCTTGGCGCCTACGATCTTTGCCTGAAGTGCTCGCACCTGTTCAACATTCTCGATGCGCGCGGAGCCATTTCCGTAACCGAGCGCGTCGGAGTAATTGCCCGCGTGCGTGCTTTGGCCGTGGGAATCGCGAAGGCCTGGGTCGATCAGCAAAAAGATGAACCTGAATCGGCCAAGGAAGACGGCGAGCCTGCCGGCGAAAAGAATCTCGCGCATCTCTCCCCCGTAGGGTCTTAAGCCGCGCCTGCATCAACTCAATCTGCAAATCCAAAGACTAAGGTTCTACCCCACGTTTAGGAAAGCTCTGCCTGCTCTGCCTAAATTCCCCTTCCCCTCCTTCGTTTTTTGTCATCCTGAGCGTAGCGAAGGACCCCATGCAAGTCCTTGCGAGCAGCGGCTTCGCGAGGAATTTCTTCCACTGCGTCCGCCTCCGTTTTGCTTCGCAGAGTTAATTCAGAACTTCCCTATGGCAACGCCGGATGCGGCATCAACTGCCCAACAATCGTTCCAGTGCCTGTGGTCAAAATGTGCCCGGTAGGATCGACCACCTCGAACGAGAATCCCCCACTGAACTCATCGCCTGTGGAATTTACCGTGATGCTCAGCGTCACGATTCTCCGCGAGCGCAACGAGCCATTCGCATTCGGCCGCAGGCTGGAGAATCGCACAAACCAGTGTCCTGGCACCGGGCCGGGCTGCCAGATGCCGTGGGCCGGTGTGGCCCCTAAAGCGGCCTCGCTCGTGTCGGTCTCAATCACTGTGCCGTCTGAGGTGAAAGTTAGCAGACCGCTCACAGCTATCGTTGCTGTCGGCGAGTTGGGCTTGGCCCTAAAATTCCATGACCCAACCAGCGGAGCGCTTGCGGCCGATTGCGCCACACTCACAGGCTGAATCAGAAAAAGCAGCAGCGAGCAAAAAACAGAGATGTAAATCAACCTACGCGGCATATCGTCCTCCGTTCCGAGTTGGAAATATCAGAGCCTACAACTAAAAACAATTTCCCGGATGCGCGAATCGAAGCGGAGACTCCGCTTAGGCCCGAACAGTATATAGCGCATCCAGCGGCGAAAATCCCCGCCACTATACCTGCTCCGGCGAATCCAAAACGGTAAAACCTTGCCCTCCGCGGCCCCAAATTGCCCCATGCAATTCAAATATTTGAGACAATAAGCCTTATCCCCAATGCCTGATTTGCTCCTTGAAATCGGATGCGAAGAGATCCCCGCGCGGATGATCGACGCGGCATCGCAAGAGCTTCGTGAAAGAGTCGGCGCGCTGCTGCAGCGAGAACGGCTGGCGACAAGCCAGCCCCTCACCTCGTTTGACACGCCTCGCCGGCTGGCCGTATTGGCCACTGGAATTCCCCTTTCGCAGCGCGATGTCATCGAGCAACTCACAGGGCCTTCGGTGAATGTCGCCTACAAAGATGGCCAGCCCACACCTGCCGCTCATGCATTCGCGAAGAAAGCCGGGGTCGATGTTTCCGCGCTTGAGCGCGTGACGACGCCGAAGGGCGAATATCTTGCCTCTAAAGTGACCAAGAAGGGCCGCAGTACCGCCACCATCCTGGCCGAGGGTCTGCCCAAAGAAATCGCGGCGATTTACTGGCCGAAAAATATGTATTGGCGCAAACCAAACGAGCGCTTTGTTCGGCCGGTGCGCTGGCTGGTCGCGATGCTCGATGGCGAGGCCATCCCGCTGGAATTTGATGGCGTCCGCGCCGGCAATACTTCGCGCGGACACAGAATTCTAACTGGAGGCGCGGTTACGATTCCGCATGCCGGACCTGCCTACATCGACGCGCTTCGCGCGGCAAAAGTTCTGGGTCGCGCTGAGCGCGAACAGCAGATTCGCCAGGCGCTCGATGCCGCTACCCGCACGATTCCCGGCGCGCGCTGGCGCGAAGACAAGGCCCTGCTCGAGACGGTCGTGAATCTTACCGAGTTTCCTTCTGCGATTCTGGGCAGTTTCGATTCGCAGTTCCTCGCGTTGCCGGAAGAAGTTCTCGTCACCGTGATGCGCGACCATCAGAAGTATTTCGCGGTGGAAGACACGCAAGGCAAGCTTCTGCCGCACTTTCTCGCCGTTCTGAACACCGATAGCGATCCGCAAGGCCTGATTCGCCATGGCAATGAACGGGTGCTGAGAGCGCGTTTCAATGACGCGCGATTCTTCTGGGAAACCGATCAGAAAAAATCTCTGCTCGAGCGCTTCGATTCACTGCGTCATGTCACCTTCCAGAAAGATCTCGGCAGCTACTTCGACAAGACGTTGCGCGTGCAGCGCCTGTGCAGCTGGTTGAGCGAGCAGTTGAAGAGCAGTGGGATCGCGGTGCGGCCGGGCGTGATTCACAAAGCCGCTTGCCTCTCGAAAACCGACTTGACGACTGAGTTGGTGAAAGAGTTCACCGAATTGCAGGGAATTGTCGGCGGCCTCTACGCGCGTGTGCAAGAACTCGATTCGGATTTGCCCACTGCGACGCGTCTGGCTATCGCCGACGCCATCTACGATCATTACAAGCCTGAATCGACGGAAGACGAGGTTCCACGATCCACCGAAGGTGCTGTGCTTTCCATCGGCGACAAGGCCGATACCATCGCCGGCATGTTCGCGCTGGGACTAGTCCCGAGCGGCTCGAAAGATCCTTTTGCCTTGCGCCGGCAGGCCAATGCCATCGTCAAAGTAATCGCGGAAAAGAAGTTCCCTCTACGACTGAACGAACTGATGCGCGATGGCCGCGCAGGCTACGACAAATCCGAGGCCGAAAAGAAGTTCGTCGAGGAGGCGAAATTCTCCACTTCTGTCAAGAATTTCTTCCGGGAGCGGATGGAATTCTATCTACGCGATGTCCGCGGCTATGCTTATGACGTGGTGAAGGCCGTGCTGGCAGCTGAGGCCGACGACGTGGTGGATGCGTCGGATAGGTGTGAAGCCGTTACTACGATTCGAAGAGACAGAAAGGAAGACTTCGAGTCGGTTTGCGTCTCCTTCAAGAGAATCAAGAATATCCTCAGCCAAGCCGGAGAGAAGGGTCTAACGATTCCCGATAGTGTTAATGAAGCCCTGAATGGTCCCGTGGGATCACCGCAAGACGACCTGTGGCGACTCGGAGCCGTGAATACATACGCTGAGTACGAGGTGAGACGGAAGGACAGACACTACGTTTCGGCGCTATTGGGCATCGCGTCCTTACGTCCCAAGCTTGAGCGGTTCTTTAATGAAGTCATGGTTATGGTTGACGATCCGGTCGTTCGGGCAAACAGGCTGGCAATCCTAAACAAGCTTTACAGAAGCTTCTCCACCATCGCCGACTTCTCAGAGATCGTTACGGAAGGAACTGCAAACCCGAAATCATGAAGCGTGCACGAAAATCTGCGATCGGTGCAGCCCTTGTTCTTACCGCCCTCACCGTCATTTCCTGCTGTCTCTTTTCGCAGACACCTCCAAGTTCCGACCTCAAGCCAGAACTTTCTGCTCTCTCCTATTTTGCCGGCGACTGGGACTGCTCCGGCAAGTTCGATTCCTCCGGCAAATCGATCAACGCGCACCAGAATTTCGCTCCTGAACTCGGCGGTTCGTGGATGTTCTTCCGCCACGACGACAAGCCTCCGTTTAGCTATCACGCTCTGTCAGAGTGGGGATGGGACGCGAACGGAAAGCAATTCGTCATGACGGCCCAGGACAATTTCGGCGGCGTGCGCCTATTTCATTCCAGTGGTTGGAATTTGACGCAATTGCAGTGGGACGGCGACGCGATCGGCGCAACCACCGCTCCCTCCCAGCGATTCACCTTCGAACGGATTGATGACCATCATTTCAAGGTAAGTTACTTCACCCGCAAAGCCGACAATTGGTCCCGAGTGGACGCCAGCACATGCAGTAAACAATAAATTCAAAAGAGGACTTAAATGGCAACAACTACTCTCCCCGAAGCGGAAGTTGACGTTCGCAAACCAGAAGCAAAAAAGCCTGCTACGAAATACGTCTACTTTTTTGGCGGCGGCAAAGCCGACGGCGACGGCAAGATGAAAGACGTGCTCGGCGGCAAAGGCGCCGGCTTGGCGGAGATGACCAATGCCGGCTTGCCAGTGCCTCCAGGATTCACTATTCAGACCGAGGCCTGTCGCGAATACATGCGTGGAGGTTTGTCCTCGGATGTAGACCGGCAAATGGAAGAAGCTCTGGCGAAGCTCGAAAAGCTTCAAGCTCAAAAATTAGGGACGGGCGAAAACCCTTTGCTGGTCAGCGTTCGCTCGGGCGCAAAATTTTCCATGCCCGGCATGATGGACACGATTCTCAATCTCGGACTCAACGATCACAGCGTGGAAGCGCTGGCGCGCCGCAGCAACAATCCGCGATTCGCCGCCGATTCTTATCGTCGCCTGATTCAAATGTTCGGCAATGTCGTGCTCGAGATTCCAAAGTCGGCCTTTGACGAGGTCTTCGACGCCAAGAAAAAGCAGAAGAAGGCGAAGCTCGATACCGACCTCGACGCCAAGGCGCTGAAAGAAGTCATCGAAGAGTACAAGAAAGTCGTCAAGAAACATGCCAAACGCGACTTCCCCCAGGATCCCCACGAGCAACTTGTCATGGCGCGCGATGCTGTATTCCGCTCCTGGCAGAACGACCGCGCCAAGCACTATCGCCGCATTAATAACATCGACGACATGCTCGGCACCGCGGTCAACGTGCAAGCGATGGTGTTTGGCAACCTCGGAGAAACCAGCGGTACAGGCGTGGGATTCACACGCAATCCAGCAACCGGCGTCAAAGAGTTTTACGGCGAGTTCCTCATGAACGCACAAGGCGAAGACGTTGTCGCTGGAATTCGGACGCCAGTTCATATTTCTGAACTCGAAAAGATCATGCCTGACGTCTACAACCAACTGCGCGACATCACAACGCGACTCGAAACCCATTACAAAGACATGCAGGATTTCGAGTTCACCATCCAGGATGGCAAGCTCTACATGCTGCAGACTCGCAACGGCAAACGTACTGGCCTGGCCGCCGTGCGCGTAGCGATTCAGATGGTCGAAGAGGGGCTGATCACAAAGGAAGACGCAATCTTCCGCGTCGAGCCCAACCAGCTTTATGACTTTCTCGTGCCGCGACTCGATGAGAAAAGCACAAAAATCGAAGTGCTGGCTACGGGCCTTCCCGCATCCCCAGGCGCTGCCGTCGGGCAGATTGTATTCACTGCCGATGAGGCTGTTGAAAAAGCTGGCCATGGATCGAAGAAGAATCCAGTCATTCTCGTGCGTGCTGAAACCACGCCAGAAGATATTCAAGGAATGGAGGTCGCCGTTGGCATCCTTACTTCCCGTGGCGGCATGACCAGCCACGCCGCCGTGGTGACCCGTGGCATGGGCAAGTGCTGTGTGGCCGGAGCTGGCGATATCGCCGTCGATGAAAAAAAGCGCGAGGTGCGCGTCAAAGGCCAGATATTCAAAGAAGGCGACTGGATCTCGCTCGATGGAACCACCGGTCGCGTGATCAAAGGCAAACTGAATACGATTCCGCCCAAAGCTGACGATCCCGAACTGATGAAGCTGATGGGCTGGGCCGAACCCTTCCGCACGCTCAAAGTCCGCGCCAATGCCGATATTCCGCGCGATGCTGTCCAGGCCCGCGCCTTCGGCGCCGAAGGCATTGGCCTTTGCCGCACCGAGCACATGTTCTTCGGCGAAGAGAAGATTCCGCACATGCGGGCGATGATTCTGGCCGATAACGAAAAAGACCGGCGTGCCGCATTAAAGAAGCTGCTCCCCATGCAGCGCAAGGACTTCATCGGCGTCTTCCAGGCCATGGATGGCCTGCCAGTCACGATCCGCACGCTCGATCCGCCGTTGCACGAATTTCTGCCGCGCCGCGAAGAGCTCATGGTCGATATTTCGCTGCTGCCTTCCTACGATGCCAAGCACAAGAAGGAACTCGTGGCGAAGTACCACGACTACGGAGTCAAGGCTGCCGGGGACCTGAGGAAGGTATTGCCTGCGTTGCTGGCCCGCGTCGAGCAATTGCACGAATTCAATCCCATGCTCGGACATCGCGGCTGCCGGCTTGGCATCACGTATCCCGAGATCACTGAGATGCAGGCACGCGCCATCTTTGAGGCTGCCATTGAGGTCTCGAAGAAAGGCGTGAAAGTTCATCCTGAAGTGATGATCCCTTTGGTCGCCACGCTCAAAGAGATGGCCAACCAGGGTGCGATTGTCCGTCGCATCGCCGACGAAGTTTTCAAAGAGCAAGGGAGGAAGATCGACTACCTGGTCGGCACCATGATCGAGTTGCCGCGTGCCGCGCTGGTCGCCGACGAGATCGCAAAAGAAGCCGAGTTCTTCTCATTCGGCACCAACGACCTGACGCAGACGACATTCGGCTTCTCTCGTGACGACGTGAACAAAGTACTGCCTACGTATCTTGCCGAAGGAATCCTCAAACAGGATCCGTTTGCCGTGCTGGACCGCGACGGCGTAGGGCAACTCGTTCGCATGGCCACCGAACGCGGACGCAAGACTCGTTCAAACCTGAAGGTCGGAATCTGTGGTGAACACGGGGGCGAGCCCTCATCGGTGGAGTTCTGTCATCAAGTCGGCTTGAACTATGTCTCTTGCTCTCCGTTTCGAGTGCTGACTGCACGTCTGGCCGCGGCGCAAGCCGCCGCCAGCGACAAGCTGAAAGTTGAAGGCGGAAGAACAAAATAACTCTTCAACCACGGAGGGCACAGTGGGTCACGGACTCTGTGTTCCCCTGCGCCCTCTGTGGTTTATTGCGTTTTCTGCAGCCGTGCGATCAGCTTCTGCGCCAGGTTCTCTTCCGATTCCGACCAGAGCAGCCTCGCGCTGGCTCGCGTGTTCTTCTCCGCCTTCATCGTGAACTCGACGAGCATTCCGACATTCTCTCTCACTTTGTTCTGAACTTCGTCGGTCAGCCTGACGTTCTCCTGAAGAAAAGGCGAATCCAACCCTAAATCCACCTGAACGTGGCCGCTCTGCTGGTATGTCCCCTCATCGAAATCCTCGGCCTGCATGATGAACTTCACCGGTGACGCCCTGAGCGCCCAGAATTTACCGGAGTCATCCGGCATCCACAGATCCCAATGGGCCTCGAAGGTGTAAGCATAGTCGTCATGAATGAGGTCCGCTGCTACGACCAACGCCTGCTCGAATGGAATTCCCGGAGAAAATCGCTCCTCCAAAATGGTGGGCTCATTCCATGAGACCGGCTGCACCGTGATGTAAGTAATCCCCGACTGCTGCGCCGAGTATGGAAATTGTTGCATCACCGCAAGCGTGTTCGGCACCATCGCGGGTCCGGAGAAGTCAGGGAACCACAGACTGAGATAAAGCGAGTCGGCCATAGCAATCCACTGTTTTGATTGTAATGCGGTGAGATTGATGCTTAGAAGCTTCTTGCGAACTGAAAGCGCTGCCTTGGAAGAGGCCTGTTCGACTTGTCGCCCTCTCCTCCGCAAGCCTCACCCACAACTTTTCTCCTGGAATTGTGTATCTTGAATAGAAGTAGGGTTCTGTATGAGCCGTCCATTTCCAGCCGCCTGGGCACTGCTGCTGTTTCTCTTGCCTGTCCTGGCTTCATCTCAGTCACAAACACCGGCCTCTGCTCCGACGGATCGTTCGCCGGTGACTGCTGCCCAGCCATCGGATCCTCTTCCAGAGCCTGACCTCACTCCCGATGCGCACGGTGCTCTCTCGCAACAACAGATGGAACAGCTCTTCCGTGTTGTGGCCGAAAAAGATATCGCGAATGAGAAGAAGCTCCGTGACTATACTTACATCGATCGCGAGGTCGAAACTCGGTTGGATGGCAAAGGAAATACCAAATCCACCGAAACCCGCACTTACGAGTTCCTGGTAATCGACGGCGAGCAGGTGCAGCGGCTAATCGAAAAAGACGAAAAGCCGCTCTCCGCCAAAGAAGCTGCAAAAGAAGAAGAGAAGATCCAGAAGATCATTGACAAGCACAAGAACGAATCTGAAAACGATCGCAAGAAGCGCGCCGAGCGGGACGAAAAAGAACGGGAAGAAGGACTCAAATATCTGCGCGAAGTTTCTGACGCCTTCAACTTCAAGCTCGTCGGCACCGAACAGGTCGGCGGCCGCGATGCCTGGGTCATCGATGGCGAGCCCCGCCCCGGCTTTCAACCGCACATGAAGTACGCAAACTATCTTCCCAAATTTCACGGCCGCGTCTGGATCGATAAAAGCGACCTGCAACTCTCAAAGATCGATCTGGAGACGCTCGACACGGTCTCCTGGGGACTGTTCGTGGCACGTCTGCACAAAGGCACGCGCGTCCAACTCGAACAAACCCGCGTCAACGACGAAGTCTGGCTCCCTCAGCACCTCACGGTGAAAGTCGGCGTGCGCGTCGCTCTGCTGAAGAACATCAATGCCAACATCGAGCAGAGTTTTCGCGACTACAAAAAATTCCGCACCTCCGCCCGAATCGTCGGCATGTCCGAAGTGAAATAGCGTCAATTCAGCCAAGCTATAATGGAAAGAGTTGTCTCCTGGTTTGTACAGCATGAAAAAGAGGTGGCGGAGGCTCTGGCTGCTCAGCGTAGCGGCGGGACTCCTTTCTTTCATTGTTGGAACTACGATGTCCGCTCCGGTCTTTGTGGATACGTTCCACGCCCGGCACCCACCGACATTCTTAGACGTTTTGATTCCTAATCTGATGGTAATTCTTCCTTACGCGCTAGTGCCTGCATTGCTCGTTCTATTGGTCGGATGGGTGATCAACAAAGCGCGGAATTCAGATTAGGACGCTATCGTAGAAAGATTCGGCTTGGAGGACAATGCCTCTCTATGCTGACGTGCTGGGTGTGGCTGAAAGCTGACCGCTGATTGCTGACTGCTGAATACTGCCTTTTCCCATGGACTTCAAACTCGTCTCCGACTACAAACCGCGCGGCGATCAGGCGACCGCCATCGAAGCTCTGACTCGCGGTATCTTCGATCGTGAGCCGCATCAAGTCCTGCTCGGTGTCACCGGCTCCGGCAAGACGTTCACCATGGCCAAGGTCATCGCGGCCGTGAACCGTCCCACACTGGTGATGGCGCACAACAAGACTCTGGCCGCGCAGCTCTATCACGAGTTCAAGAACTTTTTTCCGCACAATGCCGTCGAGTATTTCGTCTCTTACTACGACTACTACCAGCCCGAAGCCTACGTCCCCGCCGCCGATCTCTACATCGAAAAAGAAGCCACTATCAACGACGAACTCGACAAGCTTCGCCTCTCGGCGACGCGCTCGCTGTTCGAGCGTCGCGACGCGCTGATTGTCGCCTCCGTCAGCTGCATTTACGGCCTCGGATCACCCGAAGCGTATTACGGGATGATGCTCTTCCTCGAAAAAGGCCAGAAGATCAAGCGCGAAGACATCACCCGCAAGCTGGTCGACATCCTTTACGAGCGCACTAACAGCGAGTTCCGCCGCGGCACCTTCCGCGTTCGTGGCGACGTCATCGAAGTCTTCCCCACTTACGACGACATGGCCTACCGCATCGAGCTCTGGGGAGATCAAGTCGAAGCCCTCTCGCAGATCGATCCGCTCTTCGGCACCGTGAAGCAAAAATACGTCCGCCTGCCGATCTATCCCAAAACTCACTACGTCATGAAGGACGAAACCCGCGCCGCCGCCGTCGAATCGATCAAAAAAGAGCTGGCCTGGTGGGAAGTCGAACTCGAAAAGCAAGGCCGCCTTGTCGAAGCGCAACGCATCCATCAGCGCACGATGTTCGATCTGGAAATGATCAGGGCCATGGGCTTTTGCCACGGTATCGAAAACTATTCGCGCCACTTCACCGGACGCCTTCCCGGCGAGCCTCCGCCCACGCTGCTCGATTATTTTCCGCGCGACTATCTGATGTTCATCGACGAATCGCATCAGACCGTTCCGCAGTTGCATGGCATGCATGCCGGCGATCGTTCGCGCAAGGAAGTTCTCGTCGAATACGGATTCCGCATGCCCTCGGCGCTCGACAATCGTCCGCTGACCTTTGAGGAATTCGAGCACCGCACCAATCAGCTGATCTATGTTTCCGCGACGCCGGGGCCGTACGAGCTCACAAAGTCAGCAGGAGTAGTGGTGGAGCAGATCATTCGCCCCACAGGGCTGATCGATCCCGAAGTCGACATCCGTCCGGTGAAGGGACAGATCGACGACCTCCTGCACGAGATTCGGGCCCGCGTTTCACGAGGCGAGCGCGTCCTCGTCACCACGCTGACCAAGCGCATGGCCGAGGACCTGGCTGAGTACTACGCCGAAGTCGGCGTGAAGTGCCGCTACCTGCACTCGGAAATTGAAACGCTGGAACGCGTGAAGATTCTCCGCGACCTGCGCCGAGGCGAATTCGATGTATTGATCGGCATCAATCTTCTACGCGAGGGCCTCGACCTGCCGGAAGTTTCGCTCGTGGCCATCCTCGATGCCGACAAAGAAGGCTTTCTCCGTTCCAGCGGATCTCTAATTCAGACCATCGGCCGCTGCGCCCGCCATCTGAACGGTCGAGCCATCCTCTACGCCGACCGCATGACCGATTCCATGAAACGAGCGCTCGACGAAACTTCGCGTCGCCGCGCCATCCAGAGCGCCTACAACGAAGCCAACGGAATCACCCCGGAATCGATTGTTCGCCCCTTGGATATGTCCCTCGCCGCAATCGTCGCCGCCGACTACGCCGACGTGGAAGTGAAAGAATCCGACGGCCTGCCCGAATTCAAGTCGCAGGAAGAAGTCGACGCCCACATCGCCAAGCTGGAGAACGACATGCGCGAATCCGCCAAGCGCTTCGAATTCGAAAAAGCCGCCAAGCTTCGCGACAGAATCAAAGAACTCAGGACAAAAGAATTCCTGTTCGCATAGGAAATTTCTGGCCATGTCCAACCCGGCCCTTCTGTCATTCTGAGCGAAGCGAAGAACCCCATATCGTCCCACGCTGGCAGCGGCCTTAATGAGGAGTTTCAACCACCTCCGCAAGCTGTCCCGATCGTTTCGGATAACTTCATCGCGTGAAGTTGCCCCACCCTTCACGCGTTTTTGCGAGAGGGTGGGAATTTGCACTCGCAAGGACCCACTGGCGAAACCACGCGATACAATAAAGCGCCCGAGAACAAAGGGATTCTTGCCCGCATAGATATGGCCACGCCCGATCGGCGATTTCAACGTTTGCTGAAAGATCTTCGGCCCGTTTTTGCGGAACACCAATTCCTCCGCCAAGGTCAAAATTTTGTAATCGAGTCTCCGGAATGCTGGGGAGTCGTCAATTTCCAAAGGAGTCTCTATTCCGTACCAGGCGAAACCTCGTTCACCGTCAACGCAGGCGTAGCTTCAAAGAAGATTTTGTCGTTCTGCGGCGAGCCGGCAAACAAAGCCCCGCGGCACTACTGTTGTCATTGGGAAAGTCGAATCGGCCAGCTTATACCGGGAAACCTCGATCGGTGGTGGACGCTATCAGACGAGCGTTCTCATGAGAACATCACGCCCGAGCTAAAGGACCGCATTGTAAGGCTCGTAATTCCGGTCGTTCGGGGTCATCTTTCAGAGGACGGTATCCTTCGACTCTGGGAGGGCAACAATCCCGGCTTGTTCGAGTACCCAAGGCTGAAATACAAGTCGATTCTCTTGGCGGAACGCGGTGAACTCAAGAGCCTGCCTCAAATCTTCGAACGAATCAGAGAAATCTGCGGTTCGAGTCTCGCGAGGGCCGGTGCTGAGGAGCACATTGCACGCATGAAGCGGCGATATTGCCTCTCAATCCAATAGAAGCCGTTTCTAGTCTACCGGCCTTAAATAATCCGCTGGCGAAACCATCGCAATTCCCTCTCCATCGATTCATCGCCAGCAAATCCGCGTCGCCAGTGATGATCATGTCCCGGCTCATCCGCACTCACGAGCCTGCATGTCCACTCTGCTACCTGCCAGCCATCATTCTAAAACAGGAAGAAGAACAGGCCCATCCTTCGCCCGCGCGCTCCCCCCCGAACTCCTACACCATTCGAATCGGTCCGGGATACTGCGCCACCACAGCGTCCGCCGTGAGAAGGGTAATCCCTTCCACCGTGGCCTGCGCGACTAGTAAGCGATCAAACGGGTCCTTGTGAATTGGCGGCAAACTTTCGACGGCCACCACGTGATCACTGAGAATGGGCAGTTCCTTGTATCCGTTGTCGAGCAGTCCACGTCGAAGCAGTCGCGCGTCCACGCGAAAATCATCCCGGTCTAAGCCGCGCTTGATCACGACCTCCCACAAACTGGCAGGACTGAACAGAGGCTCATTTTCAGGATTGTCGATCAGCTTCCGGGCGGCCGCCGAGAGCCGAGTGGGTCGTCCAGCCGCCCACAGTAGCAGGCGCGTATCGAGCAGTAGCTTCATTTACCACCATCGAAGATTCGCTCGATCTCCTTGCTACCCATACGGTCGAAATCGTCCGGAACCGAGATTTGCCCAGCCATAAAACCCAGCCGGCGCATTTGCGCACCCGTGGGAGCACCGAGGGCCGTGACTCTTGCGACAGGCTTGCCTGCCTTTGCAATCACGAAAGGCTCGCCTTTCGATGCTTCCTCAAGGAGCCTTGAGAGCTGGGTTTTGGCTTCATGGATGTTAACTGTCTTCATAATATGAACTAAGTCCGATTGGTTTAGTTTATGTGATTGGGTGAAAAGCGTCAAGTTCAATCTGTCGCAGTCAGTTTTTGGAATTGTCTGCGGGGCCCTCGGATCACGCGGTAATCGAGACGAACAACAATCAGCGCCGCAAATAGTCCGCTGCTGCCACAACTGCAATCCCTCTCCACGGATTCATCCCCAGCAAATCCGCATCGCCAGTGATGATGCAATCCGCCCTCCCATTCAGGGCTACTTGCAGAAACTTGTCGTCTTTGGGATCGCGGCACTCGCACACGACCTGAATGATAGGAACGAATTCCGCTACCGCGCCGAGCTCAGCCAAGAACCGTGTGCGCTCCTCGCGGCTGACATACTGATCAAATTTAGAGCGCAGCAGAACTTCCGCCAGCTCATTCATCGTGTCCTCGGAGAAGAGCACGACATCAGTGCGGAGAGCTTTACTCACTGCTTGCCGCGGGACAGAAGATGAAAGAATGACACCGCTGACCAAAACGTTCGTGTCCACAACGCAGCGCATCAATCCTTGAGAATGTCAGCCAGAATCTCTTCAGTCATTCCCCTTGCGGCGGCCTCAGCGCCGATGCGATCCATGGTTCGGTCAAGCTCGGCGATATTCTCTTTTCTTATCCGCCCGTACTCTTCCGCCGACATGATCACGGCCACATCCCGATTCTGTCGTCGAATCATCACTGGTTCTCGCTGCGCCGCGTCAACGACTGCGGCGAATCGCTGTTTGGCTTCGGTGGCAGACACAGCCTTCATATGCTCATTCTAGACGAAATAGACAAAATAGACAATCGCACCAATTGTGATTTGATTACCAAAATAGATCAATAAAACCAACACATTAGCGCCAATCGGTTGTGGAAAACATGTCCCTCTGGAACGTTTCTTATCGTCCGTAGGCCGCACTCGCGGCGAGTGGCTTGCGATACACGGTGTAGCCATCGAAAGTTTCGGCGCGAAAATTCAGGTTGGACGAGCAGAGTTTTTCGGTCTGGCTGAGAAAGAGATATCCGCCCGGTTCGAGATAGAGATGCAGCCGCTCCATCAGCGCGACCCGGTGCGGACGCGACAGGTGCGGCAGTAAGTCCATGCAGAAGATGCAGTCGAAGCGTCCAATGTAGACCGGCTCGATCAGGTTCATCGTATTGAACGTGACCATGCTGCGGAGCCGCGGCTTGACCAACAGATGGCATCCACCGCTGGAAGTCTCACTCGATCCGTTACGACCCGGCACACCGCTAGTACAAGAAATTTTTGTAAAGCAAGAACGGATCGCCGCCGGCGGCAGCCCTTCCAGCGCCGATTGCGGATATATGCCGCGTTCAGCGGTTTCGACCGCCGAAGGCAACAGGTCTGTCCCCACGATGTGTACCGACCAATCCTTCGCCATCGGGAAAGACGAAGGCAACGAATTCTCAGCTATGCCGCCAGTTTTAGCCGCGCCCGATTTCCCGCCATTGCCGTTTCCATTTCCATTGCCATTCACTTGACCACGGCTCGTTGTCGCACATAGAGAAACGGGATCACACAGCGTCATGGCGATCGAGTAGGCTTCCTCGCCCGTTCCGCAGCCAACGCTCCAGATGCGCAGGCTGCCAGGCCCTTCACTCGACTTGCGGGGATATAGCTGCGGCAGGACGTGATGCGCCAGCGCACCCATCGCCCCCGGATGACGGAAGAAACCGGTATTGGTATTGATAACGCCACTCAAAAATTCTTGCAGTACCGCCGGGTCCGCTTCCGAGGAACGCAAGCGGTCAAACAACGCGTTCGCCGAGTCCAGTTCCCATTTTTCCAGAAACTCTGAGACGTGCGCCGCCAGGGCGCTGTTCGGGCAATCGAGCAGCACGCCGGTCTGCCGCTCAACCAGCAGTCGAAGCTCCGACAACTCGTGCTCGAGAATCGCCCGGCCCGCAGTCAATCTATGCATGCGAATTCTCCGTAGCACACAGGCGAGATGCTCTGCTCGCAATCGCCCACTCTCTCGTGATCAATTGACACCTGCCGCGGCGGCGTGAGCTTTGCCCACGCCCTTTTCCGCATGGATAGCCGAGACATTCATTTCCTTTTCCAGAGACGAGAACCGCTGCAGCACTTCATGAATGCGCAGCGCCATATTGCGTATGGTTTCAATCTGCGCCCGCGCCTGGGCTGAAAGTGTTCCTGGCTCTAGAAGCAACAGGTCTGAGTTGCCCAGGACCGAAGTCAGCGCGTTGTTCAGGTTGTGGCGCATTTCGAGCATGTAGCGGCCAAGCATGGCCTGCCCTTCCAACGCGACGCACTCGAGTTCCGCGGTGCGTGCCCGTGCTTCAGCGCGCGAGCGATGCACGGCTTCCACCGCCCCCGGGATCAAGACCTCGAGCCAGCTCTCGTCCATGCGCAGGATCGCAATGCGCGGCCAGCGCTCGCGCACCAGCTGCGCCGTACTGCGGTCGCTGCAAACGAAAAAGATCGGCTGCCCAGTCGAGTTCAGCGGTTCGAGCACGACCGAAAGGAGTTCCCGGCGTAACTCGCCGAGAATCGCCACGTCAAACGCGTCAACCGCGAACCGTGGCCAGAGTTCTCCGCTGACCATGGTGAACGTGGGAACGCTCCGCTCCATCTGCCAGCGCGCCGTGACCCGTCGCGAGAAGTCCACATCATCGGAGATGATCAATGCTGTCGGTTGATCCACGTCGTTAATCCCTGTACTGCAAAGTCTTCTTATGCGATTCGCTACGCGCTGCGATTATTTCTTGCCGCCCTGCGAATCGGAATCCGGATCCCATGCCGTCCCGCCGGAAACATCAAACTCCGGAGCCTCAGCACCAGTTTTGCCAGCATTGCCCTTGGGGATTTCTGTCGCCGCTGGCTTTATTCCCGCGGCGGTCCCGGAAGCCGCCGCGGCTGCCGCCTTGGCCAGCGGTTTTGCCGGGCTCGCAGCATTCGCCTTCGCCGGTCCACTCGCCTTCGCCGGCCCGTTTGCTGCCGAAGTTTTTCCGCCCCCGAGCGCATCTTCCACCGAGGAACGCAAGTCCACTAGCATCCGCAACGGTTGTCCTGACGAATACTCCGCCTGAAACATCACTTTCCAGGACTGACAGATCATTCGCAGGCGGGCGATCGGCTCGGTCTGTGAGAACTGAGCGCGCCGGCAATCGAGTGTCCGCACTCCTTTGTCTTCCAGTTCATTCAGCCCGTCGAGAATCACGTTCAGGTCGCCATGCATCAAGCGGAAGAAAACTCTTCGCATCAAGTAACCGAATCGGGTGAACGCGACCAGCGCAATGGGCAGGAAAAACAGATCGCCCGCTTGGGTCTTGGCCTTGCGGCCTTGCTCCAGCAGACCGCCGTGCAGAAGTTCGTCGAGCGACTTACAGCGCCGTGCGGCCTCCCGCACGCGGTCGAGCGCGTTCAACCAAACCGGCGTTTTCAGCTCGACTGCCCCCAGGACTGGCTCGAGCAACTGGGCTACGTAGCCCAACTCGACGTCTTCATCATTCAGCGGCGCCGGAGCGACCTGGCTGAAGTACTGCACGAGAAGAAAATCCACCTTGTCGCGAACCGCATCGGTTCTTGGCATCCTGGCAAGATAGTGCTGCACCAGCGCGATCAGTCCCTCCTGGTCGATCAAAGAACTGGTCTGAAGAAATTGGCGCAGTTGATGAACTTGAATGCGATTGTCCATCTCGTCGAGCCAGCGCGCCGCCTGCTCTACCGTTTCGCGACCGGGTGTTTCCGCTCCATTTTCCAGATCGGGGCACGGCGGCACATCGATCACAAATTCTCGCGCCAGCTGAAAGTAGATGGGGTGAAGCTGGCGAGCGGTTCGCCAGTGGGCAGCAAGATCTTGTACAGGGGTTGAAGGGTTCATGGTTTGACGATCCAGTTGGGGACCTCCCCAACAAAACGCGCGGCTACCACGGTCTGCCCGGGATGGTATTGCACTGCCACCACGGAAGCCTCGACGTTCAGCGAGCCATCCGCGTTGCGCAGCCGCAAGACATCGGCGAATTCAAGGGGGGAGTTGCAGGCGAACAACACCTCGCGCGGAGTGCCGAATTCGATCACAGTACTCTCGCTGAAGTGTTCGTCGGACGAGCTTTCCGCGCTCAGCCGGCGTGCCAGTTGTATTGGAATCCGCACCGGGGTAGCCTCGGGAAAAAACCGAGCCAGGCCTGCCACCGCGCTGGGCGATGCACTGCGAGACATACCTGTGGCGGATTGCGCCAAACTGCTACCTCTTCCGGGGCGCCGGTCCAAAAAGTTATTGCGGCTGGGCTTTCCCTCTTCCCGGTTAGGAAGAGCATTGGGAAAGCCCTCTCCCGCAGTTCCACGAGAAAAGGCAGCAAGGTGGGAACCAAAAAAAAGAACGAAAGGACTAGTCCTTACGCCGATGCTTTTTCAGCGAGATAGGTCGAAATACTCGGGCAATTGTTGGAGAAATTTCCAAGTTTCGATCTCAAGATGAGACGCGCGTCTCAACTCGCATCATTTTGTTCAGGAATCACTCCTAAACGCGCTGATCGTCAGCCGACCATTCATTGCAAAGCCGGACGTGAAGCATCGGAAACTTCGGTCCGAATCTTGTAGCGCTTCAGCTTTCGGTACAAAGTAGCGCGGCTTATGCCAAGCATGCGACCGGCCAGCGTCTTATCTCCCTTGACCTGCTCGAATACGCGTTGAATGGTGGCCCGCTCAATGACTTCCAGATCGGTCGTGGAAGCGCCTTCCGAAGCAGACTCGGCCACGCTGTCGAAATCGTCCAAAGAGAACGCCGAGTCATCAACGGGCCGACCAGGTGAAGGCCGCGAGGAATTCGACGCCGCGATGGCGGGCGGCAGGTCGCTGGCGTCAATGATGTGGCCATTGCCCAGCGCCACCGCGCGTTCTACGCAGTTTTCCAGTTCGCGCACATTGCCCGGCCAATCGTACTGCATTAACGCCTTCATCGCCGCATTCGAGACGCGCAGGTCAGAGCCAGGAGCATAGCGCTCCATAAACCAATGCACGAGCATGGGAATATCACTGCGGCGCTCGCGCAGCGCTGGAACCTGCACGGTCACCACGTTCAGCCGAAAATACAGATCCTTCCGGAAATTGCCGGTCTTGTAGGCCGCCTCAAGGTCGCGGTTGGTGGCCGCGATCACCCGGACATCGACTTTCACGCGCTGGTTGCTGCCCACCGGACGCACTTCCTTTTCCTGCAGCACACGCAGTAGCTTGGCTTGCAGTTCGAGCGGTAGCTCTCCGATCTCATCCAGAAAAATCGTTCCGCCCTCAGCCGACTGGAACAAACCTTGCTTGGATTTCAACGCTCCGGTAAAGGCGCCTTTTTCGTAGCCAAAAAGTTCGCTTTCGATCAGCGTTGGGACCAGCGAACCGCAATCGACAGCCACAAAAGGCCGAGCCGCGAAAGCCCCGCGGAAGTGAATGGCCCGCGCGACCAGTTCTTTTCCCGTTCCGCTTTCGCCCGAAATCAGCACCGGCGTGCGCGTGTCTTTCAGGCGCGAGACCATACGCAGCACTTCCTGAATCTTTGCCGATGATCCAACAATTCCATGCACGGCTGTTTCTGAATCCATGCGCTGGCGCAGGAATTCGTTCTCTTCCACCAGGCGGACTTTTTCCGCCATCCTCCTCAAAAAAAGCCGCAACTCCTCTAAAGGTGAGAATGGCTTGGTGATGTAGTCGTAGGCTCCCAATTTCATCGCCTGCACTGCCGTCTCAATCGAGCCGTGTCCGGTCATGAGCGCGACTTCAATGCGCGGCAAGAGCTTTTTGACCTTCTCCAGGAACTCCAGGCCCGACATGTGCGGCATTACCATGTCGCTGAGGACCATGTGCGCCGGCTGCTCTTCGAGCAGGGCCAGAGCCGATTCGCCACTTTCCGCCTCCAGGCAAACAAAGCCAAGGGCCTCGCCCACGGTGATACACAATTTGCGTATGCTTTGTTCGTCATCGACGATCAGCAGCCGGATGCGAAGTTCTTCTTTGGTTAATGCGTTGGTCACTGCGCTCTCCCCATAGTCCTGGAAACCACATCAATGAACTGCTGCACTCGGAAAGGCTTCTCCACGCAGGGAGCCCCGGTCTGCCGCAGGGTGGCGACCGTTTCTTCGTTGGCAATGTCTCCGGTGATGAAAACAATCTTCGAAACCAGATCGGGCCGGTTTCGGGCCACCCATGCATGAACTTGCGCGCCGTCGACGCCACCTGGTGTGCGCATGTCAGACACGACCCCAAGAAACTGCCCCGTTTCCAGCAGTCGCAAGGCTTCTACGCCGGATTCGCAGCATACGACCGGATAGCCGCTCCGTTCCAGGGCGGCCTGAACATAGGCCATGACTGCCGGTTCGTCTTCAATGAGCAAAACTGGCAAAAGCGCAGGGCTATACGCTGGAATACTCATCGTTGAATGACTCCCGCGGCCACACCCACCGAAGCAGTATGGGACGCTGCAGGCAAGCGGACGATAAATGTCGCCCCTTGCCCGTCGGTATTGTTGTGACAAAGGATCTCGCCGCCATGCTCTTTGACAATGCCGTAACAGATGCTGAGCCCAAGACCGGTTCCCTTCCCGATTTCCTTGGTCGTGAAGAACGGATCAAAAATGCGGTCCGGCTGGGATATCCCCTGGCCGTTATCGCGGAATGAGATTTCAACCACCTCTCCGGCTTTGGTCGTCATGATTTCAATTCGCGCGGGACGCCCGACTTCGTGCACCGCGTCATAGGCATTGTTGAGAATGTTCAGAAAAACCTGCTGCAGCTGGTGGGCGTCGCCGAACACCTCCGGGAGATTCTCATCAAGATGCTCCACCACGTCGATGCCGTGGCTGTTGAAGTCATAGGCACGAAGTTGGACGGTGCGTCGCAAGATGGAATTGATCTGCACGGCATTGCGTTGCGGCGGCATCTGCCGGGCGAAGCTGAGCAGATTCTGCACGATCTGCTTGGTGCGTTGTGCCTCCTGCAGAATGACCCGCAGGTCTCTGCGGGCTGCTTCCGGCAGTTCCGGGGTCTCCATCAGCAGATCGGCAAATCCCAGGATCGCCGTGAGCGGATTGTTCACCTCGTGGGCAACTCCTGAGACCAGTTGTCCCACCGCCGCCATCTTCTCCGCATGCAATAACTTGTCGCGCAGCACCGAGGAATCGGTGATGTCGGTGAGTACAACTACGATGCTGGTCACATTGCCCTGCTCGTCGCGCATGGGGCTGAGGTTGGCTGAGAACTTGCCCGGCATACCGTGGCCGCGTACGACCTGAAGTTCCAGGTTGTCAATCTGTTGTCCCTGCAAGGTGCTCTGCACGGCATCCGCTAAGGCGCGGACAAAGCCAGGAGCGGCCAACTCTAAAAGCGGCCGGCCCAGCAGATCGCTTTGGTGAAACCCTGCCGCCGACCAGCGCCGATTTACGTAGCTGATCAAACCGGCCGTGTCAGCGACTACGATCAAGCTCTGCGTATTGTTGAGAATCTTCCCCGAGAAATCGCGCTCGCGGTGCAACTCCGATTGATAAGTACGTAAGCCGGTGACGTCGAGCATCAGGCCGCGTATTTGCAGCAACTGCCCCTGGTCGTCATAGAGCCCGAAGGCGTTGATGAGCACGTGGATGGGCGCGCCGTTCTTACGCCGCAGCGTGGCCTCAAAATTCCGCAGATGCCCGTGTTCGCGCATCATCTGCAAGGGGCGCTGCATCTCCTCGGCAGACTGGTAAAGCTCGTGGGCGATGTCAACCTGCAGCAGTTCTTCCCGGCTGGAGTAGCCGAGCATCTGCACCATCGCATCGTTAACTTCTACAAAGCGTCCGTCGGGCGTGCTGAAGAAAAGGCCTTCCTGAATGTTGTCAAACAGTTCGCGATAGCGGCGCTCGGCCTCGCGACGATCGGTAATATCCTTCAGCACATGGATCGTCTGCTGTGTTTCACTGGAGCCGGCTCGAACCCGCGAAGTGGAAACCAAATACGTCCGGTCGAGCACCGGATGAACAAATTCATCGTTGCTGTTGTCGTTGGAGCGGCAGAAAGGACAGGAATAAGTCGTGGTTGTGCCCGCCAGCGTCAAAAGCGAGCGCATGCTGACGCCAATCAACTCGCTGGGCGGAACACCAATCATGTTGGCCAGCGAGAGATTGACGCGCAATATCTTGTCATTCGCATCGTGCGCCACAATAAAGTCGGTGATAGCGTCGAAGATTTGCGTCCAATGGCGATTGGCCTGCTCGACCTTGGTAAACAAGCTGGCATTTGCGAGCGCTACGGCCGCAGCGCGGGCTAGAGCTTCGAGAAAAGTGCGCTCCTCCGGAGCCAGCACGGCAGTGCGCCCGGAAAGACACAAAAATCCGAACAAGTTGTGGTTGAAAGTTTGCAGCCGCACCAGAATGCAATCCTGCCACGCGAGCGCGTGGGCGGCATCCGACCCCAGCAGCTGGGCCGCGCTTCCGCAAACGATCGACTCCGAAGAGTGCGCTCCGAAATGACTAAGTCCCAATTCCAGAATCTGTTCTATCGATTGCCCATCCCGATGCTCGCCAATCAAAGATGGTCCTGCCAGAGCTTCCGAAGAGGATGGTTTCCCTTCAGCTTTGGAAAGCAACGCAATGCTGCGGAATTGGCCATCCTGAAACAAGGCCAAAGCTCCGGCCTGGGCACCGAAGAGTTCAAGGCAGCGGCTGACCAGACGTTCGCCCACCTCGGGCAAGCGCAGCGTGCCATCCATCCCGCGGGCCACTTCCATCAAGGCTTCCACATGCCGCTGGTGCTGCTCGGAAAGGTGCAGATTGCGCGCCGTTTCGAGCACCACCGCGAGCTGGTTTGACAAAGCGCGGGCACGGCGAATGTCCTCGTCCGACATGCCGCTGCCATCGAGCCGAACGAACGAGCCGAACATCCCCAACAGTTCTCCTCGTGCGCCTAGCAGCGGCACAGCCAGGAGTTGCTGGATTTCATGCTTCGCAATGACCTCGAGGTTTTCCGTCGGAAGCTTTTCCGCCTTGTCGGTCCAGAACACCTCCCCGGCACGGAGTGCCTTGGTCGCCAGACCTTCAGGAAAGATTTCGTATCGTCGGTGCACCTCGCCCTTCTCTACGCTGTACCGCACCCGGAAAATGCCATCTTCCAGCAAGGCAATGAAACACTGGCCAAAGCCGAGAAAGTCAGAAGCGCGCAGCACAAAGGTCTGCAGAAACTGCTCCCAGTCGCCACTGGAGCTTAATGCGGAGGAAATCTCCAGCAGTTGCTGAAGCTCATGCGCCTGGGCGTGCGCTGCGGTGTAAAGTTCGGCATGAGCTACGGCCACAGCCCCAAAACCGGCGATCGCGGCGACCAGCGCCTTCTCGTCCGTGGTAAAAATGCCTTCCTGCCGCGGATACACCAGGATCGCGCCTTGCGTTCGCGAGGTGCGGAACGGCGCGGCGATAAGCATTCCCGGAGAAACAATGCTGCCCAGCGAATGCGCTTCCCCGCCAATAGAAATCGTGAGCGGCTCTCCAGCAGAAACCGCCCGCTGGGCCAGATCTGCCGCGAACCGAATCATTTGTCGATCATGCCGCGAGCGAACCGAACCGGCCACTTGCGAGGATTCCGCCGCCACGGCACGCAGCTCAAAGGGGCCTTCCCGGCGCAAAAGTACGCATACCAGGCGGGTACGCAACAACAGGCGAATGCGATCGGCCAGGGCTTCGATGACGGAAGAGACATCAGGATTTGGGTGCAGCGCCTGCGAGACATCTGCTAGTATCTGGGCGTGGCGATGCTCTTCTCGGGAAACCTCAACCAGCCGCATCGATTCCAGCAAGCTGCCGAGTTGTCCAGTCAGCACAGTCGCCTTCGCTGCTAAGTCCTCGTTAAAGAAGTTCTCATCTTCGTCATGCAGGAACGTTGCTGCACCGACCAGTTCATTGAAAACGATTAATGGCGCAGCCATCACTGCGCGAGCGCCGAAGGCTTGATCGGCTGGGAAGGCAGAAGTTCGGGTCTGATTGGTGAACAGGGTCTTACGCCTGCGCACCGATTCCGCAATCGTTCCACCCTGGCGTAGGGGCAGGCGCAATCCGACGAATTCCTCGGAGCCCTTGCCATCCGATTGTTCCCCAACGAGTTCGCTGGATTCGACGTTCCAGACATAGACGCCCGCCACTTCGAAGTATTCCCGCGCGGCATGGCAGAAGAATTGGATTAGGCTGGCGCGGGTTGAGGACTCGTCCACCCGGGCCGCGATTCGCGAAAGGAGCTTCTGGAAGGTGTCTTCCGGCACGGAACCGGGAGATTGAGGCGACAGCACGACCGAACCGCTGTCAAAGCGGTTCAGCTCGCCACCGCCGCTGGAAGGAATGCTTTCGCGATTCACAAGTCCTTGGAATCTAAAGGGAAACTATCGTGCCATCTCAATTTGAGTCAAGGGAAATGGCCACAAGGGTGCCCAACTAAGAAATCCCGTGAGAAAAGTTGAGACGGGATCTCAGCTTGAGAATCCTCGCGCTCAGAATACATCAGTGAGACACGAACGGAACTCTCGCAGCTCGAGGGAAGATCCCCATAAGAGCCTAATTCGTTAAAAATTAAGATAGTTAGTGCATGTGACTTTGGTTTTCTCGGATGAGCGCGCATGGCCCAGGCGTTGCACGTTCCTGAGACGGGTTTCCCGCGCGAGGAGGAATCGTGTCTCGAAGAACCGCGGTGGTGTTGTTGGCAGCACTAGCCTTAGGCGTGATGACTTCAGGCGGTGTGAAGGGACAGCAGTCGCAGAATGACGAATTTGTACGGCGGGCGAAGAGCCGAGTTCAGCCAGCCTATCCCGAACTGGCTCGCAAGATGAACATCGTAGGGACTGTAAAGGTTGAGGTAGTGGTAGCGCCGAATGGGATCGTAAGAGACGCCCGGATCGTGGGCGGACATCCTGTGTTGGCGCAAGCGGCCCTGGATGCGGCCAAAAAATGGCGCTTTGAGCCGGCACCCGGGGAAAGTTCAGGAGTCATCGATTTCAAGTTCGATCCGCGCTAGGCAGTCCTGGCACGGAGGAGGACCAGCATGACGATTGGCAAGAAGTTATACATCAGTTTCGGCATCATCCTCAGCATGGTGGTCGTGCTGTTCCTGGTGAACTGGTTCGCCGTGCAGCGCGAACACTCGGCCAAGGAACTGGCGGATACCACCAACGCGGTCCGCTTCCAAATGATGCAGAACCGCCTCTATCTCAGCAATTACCTGCTGAGCGGTGACACCCGGGAAGTCGACCGCATGAACGAAGGGCTGCGGACGCTGAATGACAGGCTGTCGCAGGCTCAGAAAACGGCGAGTTCCGACCAGGTCAAGACTGCATTGGGGAAAGTCCAGCAGCTGGAACAGGCGTGGGGCAAGGAATTCGCGCAGCCTCTGATCGAAAAACGCAAAGATGTCGATTCGGGCAATGCGACAGTCGCCGAGCTGCAGATTTTTTACCTGCAAAAGGATGCGTCGTCGTGGGTGAAAAATTCCACTGAGTCGCTGGACGTCGCCGACGGCGAGAGCCGCAAGTCCGACGAAACCGCAGCCAAGGCCACCCTCGTGGTTTCGGGAATCTGTACCCTGGTCGCTCTCTGCCTGGGAATCGTGATCGCCTACCTTACGGCCAACTCCATTGCTGAACCACTGGCCAACCTCATCAAAGTCGCCCGCCAGATCGGCGACAGCGGCGATCTGGAGCACAACATCGATATCACGCGCCAAGATGAAATCGGCGAGTTGTCGCGCACCTTCGCCAAGATGGTCGTGTACCTGAAAGAAATGGCGGGAGTTTCCGAATCCATCGCGGGCGGTGACCTCACCCTCGAGGTCAAGGCGCGCTCATCCCACGACACGTTGGGCAATGCCTTCGCACGCATGATCGAAGGTTTAGGTGGGCTGGTGCGCAGCGTGCGCGACGCCTCCTCGCAGGTGGCCAGCGCCGCCAATCAGGTGGCCGGCGCCTCCGACGATTCTGCCAAAGTTGGCCTGCAGGCTTCTTCGGCCATCGATGAGGTCACCAGCACCATGCACGAGATGAGCGTCAACGTGCAGAACATGGTGAAGAGCACACAAGTACAGGCTTCGAGCGTGAGTGAGACATCGGCCTCCATCGACGAGATGGTGGCCTCGATCCAGAGAGTCGCCGACACTGCCAAGGTCCTGCTCGACATTTCCAACCGCTCGCGCGAGGAAGTGCACAGCGGCATCTCCACCATGGACAAGGCGACCGACGGGTTGAACCGCATCAACTCGACCATCACCTCCTCGGGAGAGATCATCGGCGCCCTTGGGCAGCGCGCCGACGATATTGGAAAGATCATCGAGGTGATCGACGATCTGGCCGAACAGACCAACCTGCTGGCTTTGAACGCCGCCATCGAAGCGGCGCGCGCAGGAGAACATGGCCTGGGTTTTGCCGTGGTTGCCGACGAAGTCCGCAAATTGGCCGAGAAATCCGCACAGTCCACGAAGGAAATCTCGGAGCTGATCCAGAGCATTCAGAAAGAGGCGCGCAAGGCGGTCGAGAACATGGATCGCTCGACCAGCATCGTCAACGAAGGGCTGGAATTGGGTGGTGAACTGAACGCGGCGCTAAAGAAGATCTCCAACGTGGTCACGGAAGTCTATAAGTTCGCGCAGGAAATCGGCGCGGCGACCAACGAACAATCGCACGGATCATCGCAGATTGCCCGGGCCACGACCCGGCTGAACGAAATCACTCACGAGATCAACTCCGCCGTCGAAGAACAGGCTTCGGGAGCCCAAGCCGTGGTCAAGGCCATGGAGCGAATGCGTGAACTGGTGCAGCAGTCCACCTCGGGATCGACCGAGTTGGCCGCCTCTTCGGAGCAGATGTCGAAGATGTCGCGCGGACTGCTGGAGTTCATGGACCGTTTCGCTCTGGCCGACGCTTCCGGTCGGGGCCTGAAACGCGACGAACGGGCGCGTAAGGCCGCGGCCGGCGCCCAATACTGAGGCCATCGAGCGAGGGAACATGAAAGGCGAGCTCCATATCGTGGGATTCCAAGTCGGCCGCGAGACCTATGGCGTACCGATCACGTCCCTGCACGAGATTGTGCGCGTCCCCGAGATCACCGCAGTCCCTGACGCTCCCGACTATCTGGAAGGCGTCATCAACCTGCGCGGGAAGATTGTTTCGGTGATGGACCTGCGCAAGCGCTTCGGCGAAAAACAAGTAGGCCTGAAGAGGGGAAACCGCATTCTGGTGGTGGAACATGCGGGACGGTTAGCGGGGCTGATCGTAGATTCAGCGTCGGAAGTATTGAAGATTCCGGTGGAAGACGTGGAGGCGCCCCCGGCAGTTTTTCAAGAAGGCGGATTGAATTGCGTCACGGGCCTGGGAAAGGTCAAGGGACGCCTCGTGGTCCTGCTGGACATGAGCAAGTTGATGGCTGCGGGAAACCTGCCCGGCCAGAGCGGCGATACGAAAGCTCCGGCCAAAGCGGAAAGCCGCAGCGCTGCGGCACGCTAGTAGGCGAACGAAGAATACTCGACAGGAACGAGCATGAGCACATTCGGAGCGGCACCAGCTCCCATATTGACCGAAGCGGAACTGAAGCTGCTGCAGGCGCTGGTCTATCAGGAGTGCGGCATGCACTTCGACGAGCGCCGCACCCACTTCTTGCAGGACCGCCTGTTGCGCCGTCTCAGAGAATGCCGGGTCGACTCGTTTTACGCCTACTACCGGCTGTTGATCAGCCAGGAAGGCAAAGATGAACTGGCGAAGCTGCTGGAAAATCTCACGGTCAATGAAACCAGCTTCTTCCGCCATAAGGCCCAGCTCGATCTGTTTCAAAAACATGTGCTGGAGGACATATTCCGGCAGAAGCAGTCACGCCGCGAATATTCGATCCGCGTGTGGAGTGCGGGCTGCTCTACCGGACAGGAAGCGTACACGCTGGGCATGCTGGTGACCGACGCATTGGCGTATTACTACCTGCGCAATCCGCTGCCCGTCGAATTGCCGCTGCCCAAGCCGCTGGTGCCTCCGCCGTGGCGGGTGGAGATCCTGGCCAGTGATATCAGTTATTCCGTTCTAAGGGCAGGGCAGGACGGCACGTATAGCGAGAGCCAGATGAACACGGTCGACTACGGATACCGGCTGCGCTACTTCGACAAGATCAGCGACCGCTACGCCGTGAAAAAAGCGCTCAAAGAGATGGTGCACTTCGACTTTCACAATCTGAAGACGGAGTACCTGCCGCAGCGCAACGACGTGATCTTCTGCCGCAACGTCATGATGTATTTCGACGAAGCGGAGCAGAAGAGGCTAATCGAGAAGTTCTATCGCTGCTTGAATCCGCATGGGTATTTATTCGTAGGACATGCCGAGAGCCTGTTGGGTGTCACCGACAAGTTTCAGATGGTGCACAAGGACAGCGGCACAGCCTACCAGCGAGTTGAGGTGAAAGAGTGAGTCATCCCCCCGATGAACGCGGCGCAGAGATGCGGGAGTTGTTTTACGAAACTTCGCAGGAGCTGCTACAGGCGCTGAACGATGAGGCGCTGAAGCTGGAGAAGAGTCCGGGCGACGAGGAAATTGTGCGCGGCATCCGACGGGCGGCGCATACGTTGAAGGGCGATTCGGCAGCCTGCGGGTTTCGTGAACTCAGCGAATTGGCGCACCGGTTCGAGGATGCCCTTTCGGTCGACGGGGCAGCCGCGAATCCGGCTGTGGCCGAGATTGCCTTCCAGGCGGCGGACGTGTTCGCCGAAATGATCGCGGCTTACCGCGGCGGCAGCAAAATGCCGTTGACCACCAATTTGAGCAAGAAGATCAAAGCATTGACGGCGGGTCCGACGGCGAAGAAGTCGCGGACGAGAAAAGCGAAATCCATTGCCAAGAGCGTGGAATGGACCGAGTACGAGAAGTTGGCGATGACGCGCGCGCAGGCCTCTGGCCAAGACGTGCTGCATGTCCTCGTCAAGATCGACCAGCATTGCGCGATGCCGATCGCCGCTCGTCAGCTCGTACAAAATGCCGTCAGCACCATGGGACCGGTCATTGCGGTGCGTCCGGAGACAAACTCGCCCGCGGCGGCAAGGCAGTTGGAATTCGTAGTGGCCAGCGTGCAGACGGCGGAACAGATTTCAGCGAAATGCAAAATTCCCACCATCGTGGAAGAAGTCACGGTAGAGATGCTGTTCCCGGCCTCGGCCCCCGCAGCGCCCCCGAGTGCGCCTTCTGCGCCAGCGATGGAAGAAGCAAAAGTCTCCGAAACTCCGTCTGTGGTAGAAGCCGTACCTGCCACGGCGCTTCCTCCCCCCCCGCAGGCCGAGCCGGTGATCGTGCCGGCTCCGATGGAAAATATTTTGCGAGTCGATGCCGGTCGCATTGACAACGTGCTCAATCTGGTCGGCGAACTCATCATTGGCAAATCCATGCTGCAGCAGGCCCTCAGCGAATTCGCCAAGCGCTTCCCGCGGGAAGGGCTGCGCAGCAAATTTTCCGACGCGATGGCCTTTCAGGCCCGCGTGCTGAATGACCTGCAGCGGTCGGTCATGAAGATCCGCATGGTGCCTGTCGAACAGCTCTTCCGCCGCTTCCCACGCATGGTCCGGGATGTCGCCCGACAGTGCGGGCGCGACGTTGAATTGGTGCTCAGCGGACAGGACACGGACCTCGACAAAGGGATTCTGGATGCGATTGCCGAGCCGCTCACCCACATGGTTCGCAATGCGGTTGGCCACGGTATCGAGCCCGTGGAAGAACGCAGCCAGCACGGCAAGCCGCCGCGGGGCACGGTACGACTGAACGCCTATCACCAGGGCAACCATGTCATTGTCGAAGTCAGCGACGACGGAAGAGGCATGGATGTGCAGAAGATCCGCGCCAAGGCGATCGAACTGGGACTGGTCAGCTCGGAAGAAGCGGGCCGCCTGAGCGATCCTGAGGTCATGGATTTCATTTTTCGTCCCGGATTCAGCACCGCCGAGCAAGTCACCGAAGTTTCCGGCCGGGGCGTTGGCATGGACGTGGTGCAGAGCGTACTGCATCGCCTGAAAGCCACAATTAGCGTCGAGACCCATCCCGGGCGCGGCACCACTTTTCGCCTGAAGCTGCCGTTGACCTTGGCCATCATCAAGGCGTTGCTGTTCTGGGTGGAACGGCGTCTCTATGCCATCCCGCTGAACGCGGTGTTGGAAATCGCGCGCACCACGGAGGCAGAGGTCCATCAGGTCGACAACTACGAGGTGCTACAGCTACGCAATCAGGTGCTGCCCTTGCTGCGACTGGGGCGCCCACCCGCCGCCGAAGCAGACTCCGCCCACAGCAAGCTGTTCGTGCTGGTCATCACCGTGGGCGAGAGAAAGTATGGTCTGATCGTCGATGCCCTTGACGGCGAAGAAGAGTTGGTCATCAAAGCGCTGGATGACCAAACCTTCTCGACCGATCTGGTTTCGGGCGCCTCGATCCTCGGCGATGGACGAGTCGTTCTGATTCTCAACCTGCCGGCGGTGGTCGAGCACGTTGCCCGCTCCCGGCCGCAAACGTCGGGAAATGTGAGTTCCGGACTGCTTCTGAGTTCTACCGACCGCCTGCGCCTGGCGATGGGCGCACAGGGAGGGCAGGCATGAGAGGCGCCCCCATTCGCGTGCTGGTCGTCGACGACTCGGCATTGATGCGCAAACTCATTCCGCAGATGCTCGAGGCCGACGAGTCCATCGAGGTCGTGGGCACTGCCCTGGATGGAAATTTTTGCCTCAAGAAGATCGACGATCTGCGGCCCAATGTCGTGACTCTCGATCTGGAAATGCCCGGCATGAATGGGATCGAGACCCTAAAAGAGATCATGCGGCGTCGGCCGGTGCCGGTAATTGTATTCAGCTCGCACAGCACCGAAGGCGCGTCAGTCACGCTGAAGGCGCTGGGACTGGGCGCTTTTGATTTCCTCACTAAACCGAAAGATGCTTCGGCGCACATGGTCGAGACGGGCCGGGAACTGATTGCCAAGGTCAAGGCTGCCGCCGAGTGCAAACTGAAGCCGCGATTATTGCCGGGGATTATTCCCCGCCCTGAAAAGCAGGCCCTGACCGCGGCAACCGTACCCACGAAGGTGGTAGCGATCGGCATCTCGACCGGGGGACCACAGGCGCTGGAATATCTGTTGTCGCAATTGCCGGGAGATTTCCCCGGCACAGTTGTGGTGGTGCAGCACATGCCGGAAGGGTTCACCGAGATGTTTGCCCGCCGGCTCGACGAGATTTCGCCGCTGCGGGTAAAAGAGGCGCAGTCGGGCGACCTGCTGCAGGCGGGACGAGTCCTCATCTGTCCCGGCAGCCGCCATTTGAAAGTGCGGCGTATGCCCATGGCTGATATTGCGGTGCTGACCGACGACCCTCGTGTCAACGGACATCGTCCCAGCGCCGATGTACTCTTGCGCAGCGTGGGCGAGGAATTCCGAAATCAGGCAGTCGGTTTACTGATGACCGGCATGGGTGACGACGGCGCAGAGGGCCTGGGCACAATCAAGAAATATGGCGGGCTCACCATCGCGCAGAGCGAAGATTCCTGCGTGGTGTTCGGCATGCCCAAGGCCGCGATTGAACGCGGCTATGCCGCGCGTGTGATCTCACTCGATGTGCTGTCGGCAACCTTGCAAGCGGTCTGCAACCGCAACGGCAACGGCGAGGCTGCAGTCGGCAAAGGAATGCAGGCAGGAAACTAGGTTTTGAGGAAGGAAGATTCAGGTAGGTTTTTGGATCGGTAAGAAAACGGAGGTCCGGTATGGAGCAGTTTGCACCAGTAAAACGCAGCAAGGACGGGCAAGCGATCCGCTATTTGATCGTAGACGATTCGGTGTTTGCCCGGAAAAACCTGGCCCGCATGATCGAATCGTTTGGCGGGCAGGTGGCGGCAGAGGCCGGCGACGGCTTGACCGCCATCAGCGAGTTCGACCGCACGCATCCTGACATCGTGCTCATGGACATCACCATGCCCCAGATGGAAGGCATCGAAGCGGCCGAGCGCATCGTACAACAGCATCCCGAAGCCCGCATCGTGATGGTCTCTTCGGTTGGCTATCAGGAGAACATCGTGGCAGCGTTGCAGCGGGGGGCGCGGCATTTTGTGCAGAAGCCGGTCAAGCCGGAAGTGCTGTACGAAGTCATCAAATACGTGATGGGAGAAGATGGCGCAGTGGCGCAGAGCGCCGGCGCAGGGGCCTAAACCCATGAAGATGGAATTGATCCAGCCTTTTATCAACGCGGCGGATGCTGTGTTGTCGCAAGGATTGCAGGGCACAACCCAGGTGGGCCACCTCGCCATGGAAGAGGATGCCTATCGGCGCAAAGGCGTGGCCGGAATGATCTCCCTCAGCGGAGACATTGAAGGCCGGATCATCCTCGATCTCGAACCGCACACCGCGGTGCGCGTGGCCAGCCACTATGCTGGAGCCGAACTGCCCGAATCCGACTCGCTGATTAGAGAGACCATCTTTGAACTGGCCAACCAGGTGGTCGGCAACGCCATCTCCGCCCTCAACGACCAGGGATTCCATTTCCGCGTGCATCCGCCGGTCTTGCTGACCGCCGATGAGGGAGACCGCAGCAGCGAAGACGTCGAAGCTCTGATGATCTGCTTCGAGACGGCCATGGGCGACGTGTATATGAACGTCGCGCTGCGCCACAACAGGAAGCGCATGAGCGAACACGCCGTTGCCGGGGCCTAAAAAGGGGGTACACTGACAGCCGTCAGCCCCGTTTGAACCACACCAAGTTGTATCCAGTCTATCGCCGCCCGCAGAACGGCCCCCGATGTTAGTTCATCTCAGAAAGTGAAACCGATCTTGGCGACCAGCAAGTTGGTCCTCGGCTTGAAACCGCTGGGGTTGTTCAGGGTATAAAAGCCAGCCTGATTGCCGTCGATGAAGTGTCCTTCAAGCTTAAGGTAGAAATTTGCATTGAGGTCATACCTGCTGGATGCTACCCAATCGTAGAAGTGATTGATGGGAAGCGACTCATCGGCTGAGGCGGCCAGTGACGATGTGTAATACGCTCCTGCCTGCAGTTTACTGGTCAGGTGGTAGCCCGCCATGACGAACCAGGACCGCGCATCGGAAACGGAGGTCACCGGCGCTTCTCCCGTGGTCGAGACGGTTTGATACTGGACCAGCTTCACGTACTGGCCAGAGAGAAACAATTTTTTGTAGTCGTACTGCGCGTAGTAGGTGGGCCAATAGGCCAGTGGCTGTCGATAGGTGCCATTGGTCAAGTTGCCGGTCGCGTCATACATCATCAAGGATCCCCCCAGCTTCAGCCCGCTCAGGGGCGTGGTCCAGCACAAATCAAATCCCGGCGTCTTGCCGCTTGCGGGCTGAACAAAGTTGATTCCTTGCTCCTTAAAATTCTCCGCGTATCCATCGTTGCTGGCGAAAACGTAGTCACCGTAATAAGCGCTGAAATCCAATTTACCCAAACGGCTTTGGATGGGCACTCGACCATAGAATTCCACGCCCAACTGAGAGAGATTCGTAGCGCGGATATCCACGCCATAGATCGGTTCTGGCAACAGCGACCAGAGGTAGCCCGGGTCGTAATCCTGGGTGTTATTGTAGAGTCCCCAGCGGATCTTCAGTTTGCCCGCGCGAACGCCCAGCCAGGAATTCACCTTGTAGTCGCCCTCCGCCCAGTCCAGGCTAAGCGCGTCGCCGCCAAATGTCCCGAGCCGCGTGTAGTGAAACTGCGCGCCCACGCGCAGCTTGTCGCTGACCTGATCGTTGACGTTGAGGGCCGCCTCAGTCCAGGCCAAACTGCCCGACGAAGTGTTCATCCCCAAATAGTTATTGGCATTGCTGTAGAGAAACGCTTGCGTGGCAAAACCATGGATCTGAAGATTGAGGTCGTCCAGGGTCTGCGCCACGGCGCCCACTGCGCACACGACCGCCATCATCGCGCCAACCAGTAGCCGACTCATGATGCCCCTCCAAAAACATGAGATCGGCATTGCTCGGAATCTCTTGAGGAAGGTCAGGCTTCGGTGAGTTTGCCAGCTGCGTGTGGAATTCTTAATGTTGCGGCTTGAGAAGAGAGAGGGACACGGCCCGCATGATCAAGCTTAGCGGCCGTGGAAGAACAGATCATCCAGGCCGGGGGCGGGAGCACTCGGAGAAACGGATTAACAGGAGTTCTTAGGCCAGCAGGGGCAACTGGGGCCCGATGCCGTCGCCAGAATCCTCTGCCGGATCGGCAATCCTACCGAGCTCCGGATAGTGCTTGATCAGCGTACGGGGCGCCAGTACCCGATTGTCCGAGAGCATCGACTTCAATTCCAACGCGTTGACGGCCGCCTTGCTCTCGAAGTGATTGTTGGTGATCACGTAGGTCGTCTGCGCCCGCTCCGCAACTTGGACGATGCTTCCCTTCCAATCTTCCAGTTCTTTTTCCCGGTACAAATAGTTGTAACGATCATTGCGATTGTCGGAATCAAACCACTGATCGTAGTTGCGCCCGTGCAGACGAACGTAGGCGATGGAGGCGGTGACGTGCTCGGTGGGACTTAGTGATCGTCCCAGGAGCGGCTGGTCGATGTTGCAAAAACCGACATTCTTTTCCTTAAACGATTCCAGTGTGGCGGCATCGTTCCAACTGGAGTGCCGCACTTCGACCACGCGCGGATACTCGGCGAACTGTCGCAGCAAGCGCTCCAGATACTCACGATTCAACGAAGTGTTTTTATAGGAGACGGGAAACTGAATCAGCAGCGCTCCCAGCCTGCCTTCGCTGGCGATGGCATCGAGGCCTTCACGCGTGCGGGCCTCGTCTTCATCGGTCGCGTTGATCGTCGCCGCGGAAGTCGGCTCCATCACCGCGATGGGAGAATGCGTGAACGCGCGATACAGCTTGGCGGTGAACAGAAAACGTGGATTTACGGCTGCGACTTTACGGCACCAGATCTTTGCGACCTCGGGCTTCAGCGGCCCATAGAACGATGTATTGATTTCCGCCGTGTCGAAAAATCGCGCCAGATATTCGAGCTGATGCTGTTTGCGATAGTCGAGCCCGTAGGGATAAAAGATGCCTTCCCAGTCTTTATACGACCATCCAGCCGTGCCAATGCGAATTTCGGACGAGGGGTCCATGAGGAATCGTAGACGGAGGGCAACAAAAGCGTAGCACAGAGCGAGATCGGGCGTGATGCGGCCGAGACGGGTCGGGGCCTTAGGTGATCGCGATTTTGTCTTGTATGTCTCGCTCTGCTTGCTGCACGTTTTCCAGCCGCCCCAAGTCGCGCCAATAATATTCATCGGCACGGAATCCGCAGATTTTATCTCCAGTGGCCGCAAGGCGCAGATAGCAATCCACAATAGAGAACGCGCCGTGTTCGGTCATCTTTTCAAAGATTCGCGGCGAGATAACGTGAATGCCGGCGAAGGCAAGCGGCTGGAACTGGTCCGCAGATTTGTCAGATGAGTTCTTCCTTGATTTTCTGCCGTGCAGCTGCAGCTTTTCATCGAAGAGCAAGTACCGCGAAGTCTCCCGATCCTGCGCGGCCATCGTCGCCAGCGCGCCCTGCTCGACGTGAAATGTTGCCATGCGCGCGATATCAATCGCGCTGATGACATCGACATTGTGCAGAATAAATGGTTCTTCCCGCCCCGGATTTTCGAGAAAGAAATAGGACGCTTTTTTCAGCCCACCGCCGGTATCCAGCAACTGCTCTTCCCGCGAGATCTCGACGTGCATGCCGAAATTCCTGTTCGCGGTGAGATAGTCGACTACCTTGTCCGCAAAATGGTGGACATTGACGATGACTTCGTTGATTCCAAACGTGCGCAGCCGTGAGAGAGCAATCTCCAACAGTGTGCGCCCGCCGATTTCGACCAATGCCTTCGGACGATCGTTGGTGAGCGGCCGCAGGCGAGTGCCAAGGCCCGCCGCCAGGATCATCGCCCTCATTTGCCCGAGGCCCTCACTTGCTCGAACTGGGCGGCGCGGCTTTCCAGCCCGCGGGCTTCCAGACCCAGATGCCGCACCACGAGCTCGATTCCACTTCGGTTTCGCAAATGTTCACCCAATCGTTCGGCCAGATATACCGAGCGGTGCTGGCCGCCGGTGCAACCGAACGAAACCATCAGGTTCTTGAATCCACGCCGCTGATACTCGTTCACGCTCGCGTCCACCAGCGAATTCACGCCCGCGAGAAACTGATGCACGCTGGCCTGCTGGTTCAGGTAGTCGACCACGGGCGCGTCTTTGCCGGTGAGGTCTTTGAAGCGCTCTTCTCTCCCGGGATTCGGCAGGCTGCGCCCGTCAAACACAAACCCGCCGCCGTTGCCGGACTCGTCTTTGGGCAGTCCGCGATGAAAAGAGAAACTGAAGATGCGCACAACCAGATTGTCGGCATCGATGGCGAGACTGATAAGCTTCTCGGAGCGCAACATGCCGCGAAAGGCTTCGATCAGAGCGGGAACCGCGATCGGCAACTCCACATTGTGCAGCAGCCACCGCAAGTTCTTTAGCGCATAAGGGACGCTTTGCAGGAAGTGCACTTTGCGTTCGTAGAAGCCGCGGAATCCATATGCCCCCAGGGCCTGCATCAAGCGGACGTAAACGTAAGCGTAGTAGTAGTGCAGAAATTCTTTGCGATCGACTTTGACGTACCGGCCGAGAACGTCGAGGTAATGATCCAGCAATTCCTGGCGCAGCACCGGAGGCAAGTCGGCCTTGGCATCGTAAAGCAGCGAGGCAACGTCATACTGCAACGTGCCTTTGCGTCCGCCCTGATAGTCCAAGAAAAATGGCTGCCCATCGCGCAACATGATATTTCGCGACTGAAAGTCGCGGTAGAGAAAATAGTCGCGGTCGGCGCCGAGCAGAAACTTCGTCAGGCGGCTGAAATCGTCTTCCAGAGCCTGTTCGCTGAACGGAATCCCGGCCAGTTTCAAAAAATAGTACTTGAAATAGTTCAGGTCCCAGGCAATCGACTGGCGATCGAAGCTCCCGCGCGGATAACAGACTTTGTAGTTGAGATCGCGTCCTGCCTCCACTTGAAAGCGCGGTAGGACGGCGATGGCGGCACGATAGGCCTCGACCGCTTCAGTCGCAATTTTTTCTCCGTCGCGATTTTGCGAGAGAAACTCGAATAGGCTCGTGTCACCGAGATCTTCTTCGAGATATGCACCCTGATTCAAGTCCTCCGCAAAAATTTCGGGAACCGGCAAACCATGCTTGCGAAAGTGACGCGAGAATTCCAGGAAAGCGGCATTTTCTTCGCGCACGCCGTAGAGAATGCCGATGGCGCTCACTCCTCGGCTGGATAGGCGTACGATGCTGCGCCCGGATCCACCGAGCGTACCCTGCAGCGGTCGGACGTTCTCGACCGACTGGTGAAAGTGTTGCTCGAAGAGTTTCTTGAGGACATCCATCAGACTCTTGGACCCGCGTGTGTGAACCAACAACGAACTTAGCTCTGCTGATTCTAACCGCTTAGAAGATGCAGAAGGAGTGAAACCTCAGATAACTTAGCGGGACGCGCTGAGAAAGAGCTTACTGCAGTTCCAACACCACCCAGTACGCTCCCGTCGGATAAGTAGCAGTGCGCGCATAACACGCCCCCACCGACAAGCTGTGCAAGCTCGGCGTACTAAGTGCTCTCTCGGCCTCGTTCGGCAGGGTGTCGGGATGCATGCTGGTATAGGTCAAGACGGTGCTGCGCTGGGCCAGTTGCTGCACTTGCGCCGTGCCGAGGCTGTCGGCCTTGGCCATCGAGCAGGCTGCGTCGGCGGTAGTCAGCGTATCGCGGCGTTCGAGCAGCGCACGTTTCGCTTCGCGCCGCATCTGATTCACCGCGATGGCAACTCGATTCTTCACTTCTGCGGACGAATAAGTGGGGAGGGCATGTCCGAAATCCTCGACGATGTAAAGCCGGTCTCCATCGCGAACCACACCTAAACCGATCACGTTGTAAGCGGGATTGAGCAGGTTGGCCCGGTGCGGAGCCGAAAGCATAAGGTGCTGATGTCCGCGCTGTGCATCGGCGTCGAAGGCGACATTTTCTCCGGCACGGTCTAATTGCAGATCGCTGGTCGCGGCCAGGCGCTGCATGAGGGAGGGCTCGCCTCGAAACTGATGGGACAACTGCTGCTTCTCGAGCATCGCTTGGGCGTGAATCTGCGCTGCCCGCGAAAGCCCCTGATTGAGGACCAACGTCGGTACTCCCGCTTGGGCACGCGATTGATTGGCCAACTGAAAAAGTATTTCCTGCGAGGAAACCTCAGACTGCCGAAAAGGAATGTCAGGGCTAGCCGAGACTGGCTTCACAGTTGCGGTTTGACTCGCACTTTGCGCGGGGTCTGCGCCGCCAAGGGCGATCAGGGGACGCGACAGAAGAACTAATGCCGCGACGAGCGCCACTAGAAGACCCAGCCGGAACCTTGAGGTCCTAAGCATCGGTACTAGCTACCGCCGCGCCTTTCTGGGGGACGTCGAAGCGTCGGGCTTTTCACAGGCCGTCGAGCTTGCGACTGGTGCTAGGCTAGAGGCTGCTCTCCAGCCGAAGAAATTACCTACGTCTATGGAACTGGTGACCAGTGGGGTCGTTGGCCTGTTGTTTGGCATCGCGCTTGCTTGGCTCGCGCTGCGTTCGCAGCACGTGTCCACAGGTGCTCGTTTGTCGCTGACGGAAAAGGAATTAGTGGCCGCAAAGGCAGAACTGGCGCGGCTTTTGCAGTCCCAGACCGAGCTGATCGCAATGAAGGCGAGGCTCGAAACTGCCCTCGAATCGGAACGGAAGGCCAGCAACGAAAAGCTGGGATTACTCGCCCAGGCCGGCAACGATCTGCAAAATGCCTTCAAAGCGCTCGCCTCCGACGCGCTGAAAAGTAACACTTCGAGCTTCCTGCAAATCGCGCAGGAGACGCTCAAGCGCTTCCAGATTCAGGCCGACGGAGATTTATCGGCACGCCAGAAGGCAGTCGAAGATTTGGTCAAACCGGTGCGCGAGTCGCTGAATAAAGTCGACGCGCAGATTCAGCAAATGGAAATTGCGCGCGGTGAAGCTTATGGCGATCTGAAGGCGCAGGTGCAGTCGCTGATCATCACTCAAAAGGAATTGCAATCTGAAACAGGAAATCTGGTGCGCGCGTTGCGCACGCCCAATGTTCGGGGGCGCTGGGGAGAAATTCAGTTACGCCGCGTCGTCGAAATCGCGGGCATGTTGCCGTATTGCGATTTCGTCGAGCAGGAGACCGTGACTGGCGACTCCGGACGCCTGCGCCCTGACCTCGTGGTGAAGTTGCCCGGAGGCAAGCATCTGGTTGTCGATGCCAAAACGCCGCTGCAGGCCTTTCTGGACGCGTTTGAGACCAACGATGAAGACGCGCGGCGAAAGTGTCTCGTCAATCACGCTCGGCAAGTTCGTGACCACATCAATACTCTCAGTGGAAAGAAATATTGGGAGCAATTCGAGACCACCCCGGAATTTGTCGTCATGTTCCTACCCGGCGAAACATTTTTCAGCGCTGCCCTCGAGCAAGACACAGGCTTGATCGAACATGGCGTCTTGAACCGGGTGATACCGGCTTCACCAACAACCTTGATCGCGCTGCTGAAGGCCATCAACTACGGGTGGAACCAGGAGAAGCTGGCGCGGAACGCGCAGCAGATCAGCGCACTGGGCAAGGAACTCCACGAACGCCTGCGCAATTTGTCCGCCCACATCACCAATGTCGGTAGTGGCCTCGATCGCGCCGTCGAGGCCTACAACAAGGCAGTGGGATCGATGGAGAGCCGCGTTCTGGTGTCCGCGCGCAAGTTCGCGGAACTGGGAGCAGCCGTGGCCGAGGAAATTCCCGAACTCGAACCGATTGAGACAACCACGCGGTCGCTGTCGTTCGATTGGGATGACGAGAAGGACGAGGCGCCGAGGTCGAACGCCAAGGGCGCAACCTAGGGAAACTCTGATTAAGTCTGCGAAGGCAAAACGGGGCTAGCGGAGGCTGGGGGCGAAAATTCCTCGCGAAGCCGATGTTGGCGCGCCGACTCGCATGGGGTCCTTCGCTACGCTCAGGATGACAAGAACGAAAGAGGGGAACTCAATCAGAGCCTCCCTGGAAACGAATAAACCGAACGCCTAAACCTACCCTTCATGCCCGCTCCTCCTGGAACTGCGTGCGAATGACCTGTGGAACGCTGTTCGGAAGGATCGCAACGCGCAGATCGATGAGAGCGTGCAGAACGATTGGCACTAGCAGTGTACCGGTCACGACATACAGTGCCGTCAGCAGCAGGCCGGCAAGCGTGGCGCCGATCACGCCGGTGACTCCCTGATAGACGTGGCACAGGCCAAAGAGCAAGGCAGCGAGCAGCACCAGGGCGGTGCCGGTGAGCCCGAAGGGACTGTGCAGGCTGAACAACAGCCATCCTCGGAAGACAATCTCCTCGCAAATTCCCGCGCTGATCGCCACCACAGCAAACAGCAGGCGCTCGCGGGCGGTGATGGGAATGAGCGGCCCAATGTCGGGAACGAATTTGCGCACCCAAGATTTTGTTCCGGTGTCCGGCGGAATTGGCTTGGAGCGGCGCGCGCGAAGCCGGACAATACTCATGATCCCGAGTCCGAGCAGCAATCCAGCGGCGATTCCTACTATGCCACTGCTACGACTTAAGTTCGCCGTTTCCGATGATATCCAGCGACCGAATCCGGTATCACTCAATTGCAGAGAGGCTGCCGTGAGTTTCGTCCGATCGAAGCTCAGCGCGACGAGCGCGAGCGCTGCGCTAACCCATTCAAAGCGCATGATTCGCATGTAAAACTGTGCACGGGCCTCGGCATCTCCCTGCGCCACAGCCTGCTTGAGCGTGGGATAATCGCGGGAAGTCTTAATCACTTCATAGACGATGTAGGCTGACAACACCGTGCCTGCGAGCCAAAAGAGAACCGGTTGCATAGTCACTCCTCTAAAACTGCGAGTAGGAAACACGAGCAAAACAGCGTCAGTGAATTTCCTCTTTTAATCCGTCCAACTCGTCCAGAATCTTCCTGGCTTCATCCCGTTCCGCCAGCTTACGGCGGCGATACCAGGCCAGCCACACATACATCCCGACGACCATCAGAATGACGGCTCCTAGAACTTCCAGCCAATCTGTGGGATGTGCGTGAACGTCAGGCGCAATCGCAGACCAATTCGCTGCCGCCAGTACGGCGCAAAACACGATCCAGCCGGCAACCAGGTAAGCTGCCGCGCGCAGCAAGCGCAGCTTGGCCAGCACCCGCCGATGCCAGAGTTCGACGAATGCCTTGGTTGATTCCGTCTCGGCGCCCCACGTGCCCCGTTGGGCCCACAAACGGTAGCCACCACCGATAAGGATCAGCAGCGCGATGCCAATGGCCCAGCCGATTCGTAAACGGCTGGGATTATGACGCACGACAAGGACAGCGAAGATCAATGCCGCAATTAACGTCGCAGCTGAGATCACATTGCTGACCACAAAGAAAAAATTCTTGCGTCGAATTTTTCTTCGAATCTCGGGCAGAGGTTCGGCCACACTACTCCACTGTTCGCGCCAGACTTCGAGCTCGCGATCTTCAGTCATGGTCATGCCTTCACTCCCAGCGCGTCCTTCAGAGCTTTCCGGGCGCGGTTCAGGCGCACCGCTACGTTGTTCTCCGTAATGCCCAGCACCTCTGCAGTTTCCGCGTACGACAAACCTTCCAGCATGAGCACAATCATTTGCCGATGGGTTAGGGGCAACGAGCGAATAGCAGTCATTAGGTGCTGGCGCTGGTCGGTTTGCGCTACATGCTCTTCAGGCTGAGGGCGCGGGTCGATCGGCTGGTCCGACTCGGTGAGATCATCGAGCGGCTGATGCAACGGGCGCCGACGCGCGACGTGGGTCAAGCCGCGGTTGTGCGCGATGCGAAAAACGAATGTGCGCTCGGAGCACTCGCCACGAAAATGCGGCAACGCCTGCCAGATCGCGAGGGCAATATCCTGCACTAGTTCCTCGCGCACGCCTGCTACGGCTTCATAGCTGAAGGCGAGACGGGAAATGGCCGGCCCCTGCTCCCGCAGGATGCGATCAAACTGCGCCTCGACCGGGTGATCTTCGCTCACCGGAGCCGCCTCGTTAATAGAAACTGCATACGTTGGCGCAGATGCACAGGTCATTTTGCACAAAGCCCAGAGATGATACCAACCAAAGAGGATCACAAAACCTGATGCGGCAATTACTTCATAGCTATCAGCGCGAAAAACACGATCGCCGCGGCCACTGCATCCCCGATTAACAACACGCCTTGAGAAATACCCAGATGCGGCGCGATATTTCCCGAAAGCGCGGCAACAATGGTAACGGGCGCGGTCAATATCGCGGCAAGAGCTTCCCCCAAAGTACGTTTATTAGCTTGCATACAAATTGCTCCCTCCCTATGCGATTCAGTTCGGCGCTGTAGAATCAGCGAATGGAATTCCGGTCTGACCTCCACACCACCAGCGTGTAGATCAGCAAAGCACCGCACGCGATCGCAACTGTGATTAAGAAGACGTGTCGCGGCCAGCGTTGCGATACGATTTTTTGGCTTGAGTTTCACCTTATCTGCCCTCCTATACAGGTAGTCTCACCAGACGCGAAAACCTTACAGTTGATTTGGCGGGGTCGCAGGAATGCTTTATGGTGAATTCGGCGATTACGGATAACTTTCCGTAAATGAAGGAGATACCAATTCTCACAGAAATATCCGGAAAGACATACTGGGCGTTCGAAAATGCATCTATAATTTTGTAAATGCTAGGAGTTCCCGGCATTTAGCAACCCTCAGGCGATCCTATTCATGGCAGCGAAGTTGCTTATCGAGGAACAGCGGGGCATCCGACGGAGTTCCGTCCATCCCCCTGCGGGTTCCGGACGTCCGCCCAAGCCCATGAATTCGGACAGTCAAGCTCGTTTTGTCGCTATCGTGCTGTTCCTCATAACGGTAGCGGCGGTCGTATTCGCCGGCTTCAATTTCCAGACAGAGCGTAAGTTCGCCGTACCTGACGACGGGATCTGGTGGATGGAGCGCGGCGGCCGCCTCGTTGCCGACAGGGTCGAAGCCAACAGCCAAGGCGCAAAGGCTGGCATCAAGCCCGGCGATGTCTTGTTTGCGGTCAATGGGCAGGAAGTTAAGAACACCCCTCAACTGGAACGGCAGCTTTATCGCACCGGCGTATGGTCAAAGGCGACCTATTCAGTCGACCGCAATTCGGTCAGTCTCGATTCCAGCGTCATTCTTGTTCCAGCCGAACGTTCCCTGAATAACTGGCTCCGCTTAATTGCACTCATCTACCTCGGTATTGGGATCTACGTTTTGCTGCGGCGCTGGACGGCGGCTGGGTCCACGCACTTCTACATCTTTTGCCTGGTCTCGTTTATTGCGTACTCGTTCAAGTACACGGGCAAGCTCAACGACTTTGATTGGACGATCTACTGGAGCAATGTTGTCGCATGGGTGCTGCAGCCCGCCTTGTTCCTGCACTTCGTTCTGACGTTCCCTGACAGACGGCAGCTGGTCCGCAAGCATCCCTGGGTGCTCACGCTTGCATATATTCCCGGCGCCTTGCTACTGCTGCGGCATGTGATGGCGCTGCGGTTGAACGAAGCGAGCGGCCAATTGCGCTGGAACATGGACCGGCTTGAGATCGGGTACGGCGCAGTGTTCTTCCTGATCGCCGCCGGCGTGCTCTGGTACAGCTATCGTCGCACCAGCCCGACGATTCTCCGTCAGCAACTGAAGTGGGTCACACGGGGCACGATTCTCGCCGTTGTTCCTTACACTCTGCTTTACGTCCTGCCTTTTGTGTTCCCCCACGCCATGGGATGGATCCCCGAAGGGGCCATGAAGTTATCGGTCTTGTCGCTGGGCCTGCTGCCGCTCACTTTCGGATATGCGATCTTCCGCTACCGGTTAATGGACGTCGACCTGATTTCGAAGCGCGGCCTGGTCTACACGCTCTCGCTGGCCACGGTGGTCGGGTTCTATTTCGCGCTGGTGGCGGGCGTGGCGTGGCTGGTGCAGATGCAGAAGCCCAGCAGCGGCGCGACGGGATTGATCGTGGCCATGGTGGTGGCGTCGTTGTTGTTCGATCCGATTCGCAAGTGGATTCAGGATCGTGTCGACCATTTCTTCTATCGCACGCGCTACGACTATCGCCGGACTTTGATCGAGTTTGGCCGCGAGCTGAGTTCCGAGACCGATCTGAACGCCCTGCTTACCGCTGTCATGGACCGGCTGTCGCGAACATTGGCGGTCGCCCGCATTGCGATTTTTATCGGCATGGGTGACGAATCTGAGCAGTTCGTCCTGGCAAAATCAGATGGAATCTCAGTTCCTGCCAAACTGGACCTCGGTTTTCTAAGCACGCCCCGGCACGAAGCGGCGGGACACCTGTTCTTCGAAAACACGCATCAGGTTCCTCGGGAAAGCGCAGAATCGCAGGACACGATCGCGCGCCTGGATTTGAATTACTACATTCCTTGTCGCGCACAGCAGAAAACCGTCGCCGTACTCGGTCTCGGTAAAACCAGTGAGGGCGATTTTCTCTCGAGCGAAGATGTGGAACTTCTGGAAACTCTCGGAGGCTATCTCGGCATTGCCATTCAAAATGGCCAACTCTACGCGTCCTTGCAGCAAAAGGCCGCCGAATATGAGCGCCTGAAGGATTTCAACGAGAACATCGTCGAGTCGATCAACATCGGAGTGATGGCGCTCGACATGGAAGACCGCATCGAAAGCTGGAACGCGCAGATGGAAGTGATGTACGCGCTGCCCCGCTGGCAGACGTTGACGCAATCACTGGGCGCCATCTTCCCCGCCGATTTCGCGGAAGAGTTTTATCGCGTGCGGCAGAATGCCGGCATCCATAACCTGTATAAGTTTCGGCTGAAGACGCCCGCGGGTGAAATTCGCATCGTGAACGTCGCTATCGCTCCGCTGGTCACGCGCCGTTTCCAGGTCATCGGGCGTTTAGTAATTATGGACGACATCACCGAGCGCGTGGAACTCGAATCCCAGCTTTCGCAGGCCGACAAGCTGTCCTCGATCGGACTGCTCGCTGCCGGCGTGGCCCATGAGGTAAACACGCCACTGGCTGTAATCTCGTCCTACACACAAATGCTCGCTAAGCAGTTGCAGGGCGATACCCAAAAATCCGCGTTGCTGGAGAAGATTACGCGGCAGACGTTCCGCGCTTCAGAGATCGTTAACAATCTTCTGAACTTCTCGCGCACGAGCGGCACAGAATTCTCAGAGGTCGATGTCAACAAGGTCATCAGCGATACTCTGGCGCTGTTAGATCATCAGTTCAAGACCGCCAAGATCGAAGTCCGACACGAGTTGATGCCGGGGCTCTCACCAATTCAAGGTAATGCCGGCCGGCTACAACAGGTCTTCCTGAATCTGTTTCTCAATGCGAAAGATGCTATGGCTGGTGGCGGCACTCTGAACGTAGCCACTGCAAATGGCGAAGCGGTGAGTGTTCGCGTCTCCGACACGGGCGCTGGAATTGCGCCTGAACACATTCACCGCATTTACGATCCCTTCTTTACGACCAAGACTGCGCCGCGAGAAGGCCAGACCCGAGGAACCGGTCTCGGCCTGTCGGTGACCTACGGCATTATTCAGGAGCATGCCGGGCAGATTCGCGTCGAAAGCAATCCTGGAAGGGGCACCACTTTCGCGCTCGATTTTCCCCTGAGTAGGAAGGCCGTTCATGTCTGAAGCAGCCGTCTTCTCGCGCGGCACGCTGGGAAGCAATGCTGCACCTTCCGGTTCCGTGCTCATCATCGATGACGAGGCCGAAATCCGCGAATCCCTGCAAACCTTGCTGGAACTGGAAGGCTTCGAGATCGAGACAGCCTCCGCAGGCGAAGAGGGACTGCTGCGCATCGGCGAACGCGCGTTCGATCTTGTGTTGCTCGACCTCGCCCTGCCCGGCCGGAACGGAATGGACATTCTCTCCGAGATTCGGACGCACGATACCCAACTTCCGGTCATCATGATTACCGCCTATGGCACGGTCGAAAACGCGGTGCGAGCCATGCAGGCGGGCGCCACCAATTTCGTTCAGAAGCCATGGGACAACGAGAAACTGCTCGCCGATGTACGTGCGGCTGTGGGCTGGCGCAAAGCAGAAGAAGAAAATATTCAGCTCAAGCGGGCCCTGAAGCAGCGCTATAACTTCGCCAACATCGTGGGCAAAAGCGAGCCCATGCTCAAGATTTTCGATCTGGTGTCACAGGTCGCGACCAGCCGCTCGACAGTATTGCTCCAAGGCGAGAGCGGGACCGGCAAAGAGATCATCGCCAAAGCCATCCACCTGAATTCGCCACGCAAGGACAGGCCGTTCGTTCCCGTGAACACAGGTTCCATGCCGGCTGATCTGCTGGAATCGACTCTGTTCGGGCACGTCAAAGGGGCCTTCACCAGCGCGATCGCCTCGAAAAAAGGATTGTTCGAGGTCGCCGACAAGGGCACGCTATTCCTGGATGAAATCGCCACCATGGGCCTGGAAACTCAGGCCAAAATTCTGCGCGTGTTGCAGGACCGCAAGTTCATGCATCTGGGCGGAATTCAGGAGATGCAGGTCGATGTTCGCATCATCGCCGCCACCAACGTCGATCTGCGGCAGATGGTCCGCGAAGGCCGCTTCCGCGAAGATCTTTTTTATCGACTCAACGTCATCACCATCGAACTTCCGCCGCTGCGCCAACGGAAGGAAGACATTCCTCTTCTGGCCGAGCACTTCATGAAGAAGTATGCCGAGGAGAATGAACGTCCCGTGAGACGCATCAGTGCGGAAGCTCTGCGGCCATTGATGGCGTATTCCTGGCCGGGCAATGTCCGAGAATTGGAGAACGTGATCGAGCGCGCCGTCGTGCTTTCCTCCGGCTCGGAGATCAACATCGACCTGCTTCCGGAGTCGATGCTGGGCCGCGGCTCGGCGCTCCTGATGCATGATCCGCCCATGGACGCTTCGCTCTTCCAAATTGTCGAGGACGTCGAGCGGCGCATCATCACCGATATGCTGGAACGCTGCAATTGGAACCAGACCGAAGCCGCCGAGCGCTTCCACGTTCCGCTTTCCACTCTGAATCAAAAGATCCGCCGCCTGAGCATTGAGATCAAGAAAAAAGGACGCGGGTAATGCAGCTATCAGCCTTCAGCCTTCAGCTCCTTCAGCCTTCAGCCTTCAGCATTTAGCCTTCAGTTTTCGGCTGTTCAGCCTTCGTACCTTCAGGATGTCATCCCGACGAGAACGTCAGTTCTCGGAGGTACCGTACGAGGCTCGTGCAGCAGCAATGCAGTGCGGACTATGCGACGATCCAAAAGAACCAACTATCAATTCTGAGCACGAGTGCGGATAGCTGATCGCCGTCACAAGTTTCTCTGCTATATTTCGGGGAAGCCCGCCGCTTCCGCGTGGCGCGGGCGTTTTCAATCTCGATGCCGCTGACCTCGCCCACAGAGCTCGCCAAGGAAAAAGTCTTTGCGGTTCAGGAATACGTATTCCTTGCATCGCGCTCGATCGGCAATCTGTTCCGCAAACCTATCTATTTCGCCGACATGGTGCAACAGGCCGACCTGATCGGTGTCGGTTCCCTGCCCATTGTCATCCTAATCGGCTTCTTCACTGGCGCTGTGCTGGCCGTTCAGACGGCGAACACTCTGGAGCGCTTCGGATCGATCACGCTCATCGGGCAGTTGGTCTCGCTCTCCATGGTCCGGGAGCTAGGGCCGGTGCTCACCGGAATCCTGGTGGCCGGGCGGAATGCCTCGGGCATGGCCAGCGAGCTCGGTTCCATGATCGTGACCGAGCAGATCGACGCGATGCGCGCCCTCGGCACCGATCCCGGCAAGAAGCTGGTCACGCCGCGCGTGGTTGCTACCGTTTTCATGCTTTTTTTTCTGACCATCCTTTCAGACCTGGTCGGACTCGTTGGTGGATTGTTCGTTTCCAAGATTCTGCTGAACCTCGATGCGCGGCAATACTGGAGCAACGCCTGGGAGTCGCTCGTGTTCCAGGATGTGTTCATGGGACTGCTGAAGCCAGTTTTATTTGGCTTCATCATAGCGACGGTTGGCTGCTTCTATGGCATGAATGCCCGAGGCGGAACTCAGGGAGTGGGGCGGGCGACCACCCAGGCGGTCGTCGCGGCTTCGGTTTTCATCATCGTGGTCGATTTCTTCGTCACCCAATTCCTGCTGAGGGTGCTGTCGTACAAGTAATCTGATGCTCGCGCCGACATTGCCGATCGATTCTAGAGCCACCCAAACGGAAGAGCGCACCGGCTTCGCTATCGTTTTCGAAGACGTGGCACTCGCCTTCGGCGCGAACGAGGTGTTGCGTGGAGTTTCGTTTCGTCTGCCCTATGGCGAAACCAAGGCACTGTTCGGCGTCGCCGGCTCGGGCAAGAGCATCATTCTAAAGTTATCGCTGGGACTGATCAAACCCGATTCCGGCCGCATTCTTGTGCTCGGCACCGACATCACGCAAATGGGCGACGAGGACCTCTTCGATCTGCGCGCCAAAATCGGAATGGTTTTTCAGGAGAGCGCTCTTTTCGACTCCCTCACCGTTGCCGAAAACGTCGCCTTTCGCTTGATGGAAGAAAAAGGAATCTACGACGAGAGTATCGACCGGCGGGTACGCGAGGCCCTGCGCTTCGTGGAACTCGAGCACACACTCGACCTTCTGCCCTCGGAGCTCTCCGGAGGCATGCGCCGCCGCGTCGCCATTGCGCGCGCCATCATCACCCACCCCGAGCTGCTGCTGTATGACTCACCCACCGGCGGGCTCGATCCGGTCACGTCCAACACGATTATCGAGCTCATCGTAAAGCAGCGCGACGTCTATAAGACCAGTTCTCTGCTGGTAACGCATCGGCTGCAGGATGCATTCACCATGGCCTCTCATCAGTTCGACACACGGACCAACCAGATGGTCCACCTGCCGCGGGGCCAGTATTGCGATGTTCCCATGAGCTTCCTGATCTTGCGGGATGGCAAGGTGATCTTCGATGGCGACATCCATCGCCTGGCGCACACTGACGACGAGTACATCCGGGAATACATCTCGTAAGAATTGAGTGATTGAGCGACTGAGTCATTGAGTGATTGGAAATCTGGCTAATCGCTCACTGACTGAATCACGCAATGGTTAGATTGCTTCATTTGCCTGCCATCGTTTTCTCTACGTCCTCCGCTTTGGATGGCAGCGCGCCGCTCAACTTGATCAGCTTGCCATCTGCATCAACCATGTAATCGTCTTCGATGCGCACGCCGAGACTCTCTTCGGGAATATAAATTCCCGGCTCGATAGTAAAGACCATGCCCGGCCCAAGCGGCACTTCATAGTCGCCAGGATCGTGCACGTTCAGTCCCAGATAGTGGCCCAAGCCGTGAATAAAATATTTCCCCAGCGGTTCGCCATGCAGGTCTTTCCCATGGCTGTTGATGTAGTCGTAGGCAACCTTATACAAGGAGTTCGGGCCTTCCTTTTTGAACGTGGATTTTCCCGACTGGAAAGCAGCAGCAGCCGCTTCCTGGGCACCCAGAACAATGTCGTAGATCTCGCGCTGGCGCACGGTGAAATGCCCATTCACCGGCAAGGTACGCGTAATGTCGGCGGCGTACATCGAATACTCACCCGCCGCATCAATGACGACGACGTCGCCGGCCTTCATGGTGGCGGCGTCTTCCGAATAGTGAAGAACAGTGGAATTGAACCCCGAGCCAACGATTGGCGCATAGGCCGGGCGCTCGCTTCCGCGCTTGCCCCACTCATATTGCAGGAGTGCGGAGATTTCCCGCTCCGTGACGCTCGGTTTCACCGCTTTGAATGCGGCGAAGTGTCCCGCGACCGTAGCATCCACCGCCTTGCGCAGCAGAGCCAGTTCCCCGGTATCTTTCACCGTTCGGAGCGAAGACAGCATGGGCTTCACATCGCGATAAGCGATGGCCGAATTGATCCGCTGCAGGAACGGCAGAGCCTTGGTACTGGCCGACTCTCCATGTTCTGGCAGATCGGTATAGACCAGCGGCATGCTGCCTGAAATGAGCATCCCTAATTCGTCTGGCAACTTGCCGATCTCTTCGACTCGATCGAAACCCGTGATCTTCGCGGCCTCGGGATTCTCCGGCCCAAGCTTCGGACCCAGCCACTTCTCCTGTATGAGGTTGCGCGGAGGCAGAAAGAGAATTTCCGTGTACGGCCTGGCGGGCGAACTGTCTTTGGCCTCGGCAGCCGGTGCGATGAGCAACGCCGCTCCGGGTTCCGTTATTCCAGAAAGGTAGTAGAAGTTGTCGTCCTGGCGGAAACCGTAAATCGCATCGCCTTCTTCCATCGGCGCAAATAGCACAGCTATGCCTTCGATCTTCTTAGCCAGTGCCTCGCGCCGCGCGCGATAGTCCGCGTTGGGCTGGCGTTCCAGCGCAGGTGCGGCAGCTGAAAGAAATAGAAACAGGATCAGAAAGACAAGCAGAAGCTTGCGCATCGGCCCTCCCCAACTCAGCGCAATAGTATCTATCAACGGACAGAGGAGCGCAAAGCTCCACCATGGAGCAGTAGTGGCTCAACTTGAATCTTCAATTATGCCGATGGAGTCATCCTGAGCGTAGCCGCTTTTCAGGCGGAGCGAAGGATCTTGCGTGCGTGCCGCTGCACGCGAGATCCTTCGCCTCGCTGGTAAGTACGCGAGGCTTCAGGATGACGCATCAGAGGAGTATTCAAACTAAGCCAGTACGCATCAGGACGGAATTGATTAGGAATGGGGCCACCCGTCGATTTTAGTCTTATTGCCGCAAGTCCCGGATCATTGCAGCGCTTTATCGAGAAGCCCGCCGATCACGCTCTCTTCTACTTCACCCGAAGAGTTGTAAACGGAAGCTCCTGATGCATCCAACACCACAACATGGGGAATATATCCGTGAAAATATTTCTTGCGAATTTCGTCTTGAGCAGGCGTGAGTCGCTGATCGAGATCGATGACGACAAACTGCACGCGGCCTTTGTATTTTTCGTACAGGTGCACCGTACGCCGCGCCTGCCGTTTCGAGTTGTAGCAGGCCTCGCCGTACAGAATGATGTATGCGGGCTTGCCCTGCGCTATGACTGACTGCATGTCATCGCCGGTGATGAGAGGCCCATCCTGGCTGTCGCTGGAGTAGTCGAGATGCGGATTCAGGTGCAGATTGTCCGCAGCAAGCACGAGCGGCGAAATCGTTAGGATTAGGGCAATCAGGCGAGCCAGAAACTTGAGCACAATGCCTCCGTTTGCAGGAACGTGCAATCTGTACAAATCAGAGTTGCTCGTCCAGCAAAAGTTTCAAGAAACTGCGCGAAGGAGCCGCTTCCTGATGCCGATGTCAGACCCCCACCGGGAAGGGTTTCGTGTGTGCGGTCGCGCTGGCCGAAATTCGGGCGAAGCGCCCTTGCAGCAGCGACATCAGTCCCGTGTACCAATAGCCCAAAACGAACAGAAGGAGGAAGGGCACGGTGATGAAGTTTTCGTTCTCCACAGCATAGTAGACGGTGAGCGCGAAATACGATCCGATCAGCAACTCGACCCACGGCACCCATCCCAGGCGCCGCCGATATTTTGTGATCCCAACTTTGTCTCGCTTCGATTCGACCCGATATTTCGGAGTCCTCGCAAAGGCGCTTTTCTTGCCGATCAGCGCCTCGATCACAGCTTTCGTATTTGTCAGGGTCAGGCCTATGCCGAGGGCCATTAAGAACGGCAAATACAGCAACGCCTTCGGCCAGCTTTTCGGGAACAATTCGCGCTGCGAAACGAGATAAAAGCTCGAGATGGAAAACGTCGATGCCATAAACAGCGGCAGGTCGATATAAAGCATCTGAAACCATCCCTGATAGGAGCGGGTGATCATCGCCGGCAGCAGCAGCACAGAAAGAATGACCATCAGGGGATAGCTCAGGTTTGCCGTCAGGTGATACCATGCTTCGATCTTGGTGTGCAGCGGCGCGTCACTGCGCAGCACGCGCGGCAAAACTTTCTTCCCCGTTTGGATCAGGCCTTTAGCCCAGCGGGCCTGTTGGGTCTTGAATGCGGTCATCTCTACCGGCAACTCCGCCGGACACTCCACATCCTGCAGATAAATGAATTTCCAGCCTTGTAGTTGAGCGCGATAGGAAAGATCGGTGTCTTCGGTGAGTGTGTCGTGCTGCCAGCCTCCGGAGTCGTCAATGGCTTTGCGCCGCCAAAGGCCTGCCGTTCCGTTGAAGTTAAAAAAAAGTCCGCTGCGCGCTCGTCCGGAATGCTCGAGCACGAAGTGTCCGTCGAGCAAGATCGCTTCCACTTGGGTCAGGAACGAGTAGCTGCGATTGATGTGGGTCCAGCGCGTCTGCACCATCGCGATCTTGGGATCCGTAAAGTGATGGATGGTGCGCAGGAGGAAATCTTCGGGAGGCGTAAAGTCGGCATCGAAGATCGCGACGAATTCGCCCTTCGCGCTCTTCAACCCGGCCTCGAGCGCTCCTGCCTTAAAACCTTCGCGATTGGTCCGGTGATGATAAGTGACCGGATTGCCCAGCGCCGCATAGCGCTCGACCAGCCCGCGCGCGACATTGACCGTCTCATCGGTCGAATCGTCGAGCACCTGAATGTCGAGCTTCTCGCGTGGATATTGAAGCTTGCAAACTGCCTCCAGCAAACGTTCCACGACGTATTGCTCGTTGAAAATCGGCAACTGGACCGTGACCCGCGGCAACTCTTCGAAGTAAGCTCCGGGTTCGGTCGTACGCTTATCCCTGTGTTTGTAATAAAGGTAGACCAGGATGTATCGGTGCACTCCATAGCCGGCCAGCAGAATGAGCACGACGAAATAAGGGATCAGAAGGGCCAGGTCAAACGCGTCGGTGTGATACAGCCCCTGAAAGGTGCGATCCAGCAGATGCTGCCGCAGGTATGGCACGATCCCTTTTGGGGCACTCGCGAGCGCGAAAGCCAAAGAGCTGATGGAATCAGAAAGGAGCAATATCTGTCACACAGAAGACAATGAATTTTAGCGGAAACAGTCTGCTATACTCGCGCCTTCGCACGGCAAGTCCTGGAATCCTTAAGCAAACCCGCGCGGAGGAAACATCTTGCGCCTAATAGCAATCCCGTTCGCCATATTCATCTTCGGCACTTCCTTTTTATATCAGCAGCAGGAACCGATCAAAGCCGTTTTTCGCTACCAGCAGGTCATGGTTCCCGTTCGCGATGGAATTCACTTGCAAACCGTGATCATGACTCCCGTGGAAGCCAAAGGCCCGCTTCCGATTCTATTCCGGCGCACTCCTTACGGCGTACCGGAAAAGGCGTTTGAACAGATTCCCGCGAACCTGCAGGAGTTGGAGCAGGACGGATACATCATCGTCATTCAGAACCTGCGTGGACGATTCCAGTCAGAAGGCGAATTCAAACTTTCCTCCTCGGTAGACCTCAACGATCCTAAAGCCACCAACGAGACCACAGATGCTTATGACAGCATCGAATGGCTGATCAAAAACGTTCCAAATAACAATGGCAAGGTAGGTATGTACGGCGTCTCGTACGATGGCTTGACGACGGCGATGACATTGCTGCATCCGCATCCTGCACTCAAGGCCATCAGCGAACAGGCCTCTCCCGTCGACCAGTGGATGAACGACGACATGCACCGTTTTGGCGCCTTGCGGGAGAGCTACGCCTTTGAATATTCGGTCATGGAGCAGGCCGACAAGAACAAGAACACGCATTTCGATTTCGCTCAATACGACACCTTCAGCTGGTATCTGGATTTAGGTCCGCTCTCGAATATCAATGCCAAATATCTTCACGGCACCATTCCCTTCTGGAATTCGACCGTCGACCATCCGGATTACGACCAGTTCTGGAAGAAAGAAGCCTGGGTGAACCAGTTGCATTCTTCCACCGTGCCGAATTTGAACGTCGCCGGATTCTGGGACCAGGAGGACCCATGGGGCCCCTGGCAGATCTTCCGCCATGCCGAAGAGAACGATTCTGAGCACACGAACTTCATGGTTGCCGGTCCCTGGTATCACGGTGAGTGGCAGTCTGGTAAGGCAGAGGGTATCGGCATCGTCCCTTACGGAGGACACGACACCGCGCACGAGTTCCGCGAGAACATCCAAGCGCCCTTTTTCCGCTACTATCTCCATGGCAAGGGCGAAAAACCGTCGTGGCAGGCGAACACCTTTCAAAGCGGATCCAACACCTGGCACACCTACGCGACCTGGCCGCCCACAAAAGCAAAGCTAACCAAACTGTATTTGCGCTCTGATGGAAAGCTTTCGTTCACGGCTCCCCCTGATGAGAGTGCGAAAGGCTATCGCGAATACGTTTCCGATCCGGCCAACCCAGTTCCTTATCGGACGCGCCCCATCTCTCCCACGTACCCGGGAGGAGATTGGCGAACCTGGGAAGTGGCCGACCAGCGTTTTGTCGACAACCGTCCCGACGTGCTGAGCTATGTCAGCGACGCGTTGGATCACGATGTGACCGTTACCGGCGCTCTGTCAGCCCACCTGTTCGCCTCGACTTCCGGCACCGACAGCGATTTCGTGGTGAAACTGATCGATGTCTATCCGGACAATTTCCAGAAAGACGATTGGGAAGCGGACCCCGGCCCCAAGCCGGGCCAGTATGCGCAATCACTGAACGGATACGAGTTGCCGATTGCGATGGAAGTGCGCAGGGGGAGATACCTGCGTAGTTTCGAGCGCTCCGAGCCTCTGCCCGCCAACAAGCCGGTCGAGTGGAACGTCCCGCTGCGCGATCATGATCACGTTTTTTTGAAGGGTCACCGCATCATGGTGCAGGTTCAATCCACCTGGTTCCCGGTGATTGATCGCAATCCGCAAAAGTTCGTGCCCAGCATCTACCAAGCCAAGACCTCCGACTTCGTTGCGGCGACTGAACGAGTATATTGCACATCGTCGATGCCGTCGTATGTCGAGCTGCCGATCGTGCCGTGAATGATATCGCTTAGATTGGCATCACTTTCCTTGGTAGTTCACCGTGAGCTCGCCATTGACAGACGCAATTCTGGAGCCCGCCTCCTCATCGGAGGGGCGCAGAATCTCGCGTGGAGAATATGATGTGTGCGCGCGAGAACCTTCGCTCCGCGTGAAGAACAGCTTCGCTCAGGATGACGCCAATTCCAGATTTCAAGGTGCGCCATCAGCTTTCATCGGCGCGCATTGACAAACCTGCTATACTTCTCGCCGCAATTGACTGTTCGCCAGCTCCGGTATCGATTTTCAGGAAGATCTTCGCCTGCCAAGTCCGCCGTGTTGAGCTCGCAATTCCGACAGCGCAATGCAGAGGCCCATCGGTGAAAAATATTTTTGTGGGGAACCTGAGCTTCAACACTAACGAGGACGAACTGCGGCAAATGTTCGAAGCCTACGGCCAGGTCGATCGCGTGAGCATCATGACCGATCGCGACACCGGCCGCTCCCGCGGCTTTGGTTTCGTGGAAATGACGAACAACGAGGACGGTGAAAAAGCCATCGCCGCGTTGAATGGAAGCCAGGTCGGGGGACGCACGTTGAACGTGAACGAAGCTCGGCCCAAGGCCGAGCGCAGCGGCGGCGGCTTCCGCGATCGTGGCGACCGCGGCGGACGCGGCGGTGGAAGACGCGATCGGTATTAGAAACCGATCGACACTGACCCATATCCGGGAAAGCGCTTACGCGGCCGGGACTTCGGCCGAATTGCGCTCCCCATCCGCGGACCGCTGTGGCGACCCCTCATAAATTGGAACCGCAATTTTGAGCAAGGTCCCAGTCTGGTCGGATTGAATTTGAAGCGAGCCGCCGAGCTCGCGCATGCGCTCGCGCATTCCTGCTAAGCCGACGCCTCTGGCGCCACTGCCCTCTGCCAATTGCCGCAATGTCTTCTGAGGGATACCCCGGCCGTTGTCTCTGATTTTCAAACGAACCTGCTTCTCGTCAATCACCAGGCGAACATCCACGACCGAACTGCCGGAATGGCGGTGCACGTTGGTCAGCGCTTCCTGTAGTGCACGAAACAAGGCCGTCTCCACATCGCGATTCAGCCGGCCAAGTTCCGCGGGCAGATCCAGTTTCACTTCAATGCCGCTGCGCTCCGCGAATCCTTCCACATACCAGCGGGCCGCCGAACCAAAGCCCGCCTCATCCAACAGCGGGGGATGCAACAAATGCGAGATTGTCCGCGTTTCGACGAGGCACCGGTCCACGATTTCTGAGCACTGGGCAGCCATGCGCTTCACGTCCCTTGTTGGAAGAAGGTCGATGTTCATCTTTAGGGCAGCCAGGTATTGTCCCAGGCTGTCGTGCAGTTCTCGAGCGATGCGGCGGCGCTCTTCATCCTGCAGGCTCAAGATTCGTGCGCTAAGCCTCCTGGTGGCATCTTCCGCAGCTTTGCGCGCGGTGACGTCGGCGTTGATCTCCAACCAGCCGGTAGGCTTGCCCTCCTTGTCCCGTAAGGTGGTCCACCGGCTCTCAACTATGATTTGACTGCCATCTTTCTTACTGTGTCGAAGCTCTCCTTCCCAGACCTCTCGGCTCTTGATGCTCTCCAGTGGTTCGGGAAATTCCGTATGCAGCAGGTCATGCGTCGAACCTCCCAGGACTTCCTCTTTGCTCCAGCCATACAGTCTTTCCGCCCCGCGGTTCCAGTAGGAGATCCGGTCGCTCGCACTTCTGATAAAGATGGCGTCGTTTGCCAAATCGAGCAGCAGAGCCTTCTCCAGCGCCTCCTCGGTCTTCCGTTGCAAGGCCTCCGTCTTTTCCTCGAGTTCCAGCGTCCTTTTTCTAGCCCGCTCCTCCAACCGTTCGTGGACCTCCCTCAGTTCTTGCTCTACCCGTTGCCGCTCGCCCATGATGCGGCGCGTCGACTCCCCTAAAGCCACGATGACAGCTGAAAAGGCAAGGAAGCCTAGCATCCCGAAAACTTCTGTTGGGCCTTTGCCCGCGAACGAATGAAATGGCGGCAGGAACCAGTACCAAATTCCTGCAATCCCTATTGACACGGATAGGACCGAAGGCCAAATCCCGCAATACCAGGCGGAGAAAACCACCGCCAGCCACAACGTGTCATATGGGTTTGCCGATCCCAGGAGCGGATAAAGCATTTTGCGAAGGAACAGAGCGACGACGGCTGCGAGCGCAGCAAGAGCATACTGCAGAGCATGCCGGCTTCCTCGTTGAACGTTGGGTCTTGAGATTTTCACAACGGCACCTTCCAGCAGTCCAACCTTCAACCGATGAAGCAAGGAACCGTCGCAAAATGCGGCGGGAATGTCCATACGAGCTTAGCGCATTCTACGCCTGTTCCTCTCGCAAGGAAACCTCGTCTTGTCCTTGGGACAAGGCCGAAACGTGCGATTTGTCCGTCAGAATCCTGTGAGTTGCCTCCAGGTCGAAATGGGTTGCTTGACATTGATGCGATGTCGGAACCCCGATGGCTGTGTCAGCGAGCTATGTATAATTGGCCTGTGCGCCCGTAGCTCAGCTGGATAGAGCGATTGCCTCCGGAGCAATAGGTCGGGAGTTCGAATCTCTCCGGGCGCGCCATGATCCTTCAAACGTCCCCCTTTGGCCCCTGCTGCGGGAAGCAACATGCTCTATAAGTGTGCAGCCCTGATGGCGCTGCTTTGCGCCGGCCCGAGCTCCATAGCCCAAATTGCGTTTCCTACCCAAAAAGGAGTGGTGAGCGATTATGCTGGCAGGCTCACTGCGGCTCAGATCGAGGAACTGTCAGGGATCATTAAGCAATATGAGAGGCAGACCACCATCGAGTTTGCGGTCGTGGTGGTCGACAGTCTCCAGGGCTACTCGGCGAAGGAATATGCGCAAGGCATAGGTGACCGCTGGGGAGTTGGTAAACGCGGGCAAAACAACGGGGTTGTGTTGCTATTGGCGCCCAATGAGAGGTCGTACTCGCTACGAATCGCTGACGGCCTTTCGCCCGACCTCGGCGATGCAGATGCAGTGCGCATAACCCGCGATAGCCTGGTCCCTTATCTCAAGCGCAGCGAATATTACGACGGGATCAAAGACACAGTGTTAGCCACAATGCAACAATTGGGGAGAGAGCACTGGAACGACCGACTGCAGAATCGAGCGCGAGCTACCCGAGCAAGCCAGGAAGCCGAGCGATCGACTGAGGAGAATGTGGCCGCTGGCGGTGTAGCGCTCGTCCTCGCGATTGCTGCGGGGCTGATTGTTTACCGCTCTAGAAAGCGAAAGCAGAAGCTCGCAGAAATGGCTGAGGCTAGGACATCGATTTCGGCGGATCTTCTTTTGGCCGGACGCAATGCTTTACAAATTCGGCAACTCTTGGACGACTTCAAAGCTGAAATGCCGGAACAAAAGATCGAAGACGTTTCCAGTGATCTCGCTCTACAACCGACCCGAATCGCGAAAGTCAAGAATGATGCAGCGCTTCTGAACTTCGCGAACTTAGAAGAGTATGACAGGGCAATTTGCGTCAAAGACAGTGCAGAAAGCGAAGCAGGTTTGCTTGAACGCACAAGGGAACGACTGTCCCGAATAAGAAAGGCGAAAGAGGACAGCGGGGTGCTGATGGAGCACCTGTCAAGAGAGAAGTTCGCGATTCCGCACGTGCGCGACAGCACTAAGCAAGAAGAGGTTGACGGTTTGTTATTGCGAGGCCAACAGATGTATGACCAGGCGCGGACGCGAAGCTCCGACCCACTTCTTGACTGGCTGTTGATCCATGAGCTCCTATACGGCTCGCAAGACTCGATGCAACGAGCACTAGAATCGTCACAGGCTGAGCCGTACATGCCATCACTTTCTTCTTTCGATGCGAGCGGCTCCGGAGGAAGCGTTTTCGGTGACAGTGGTGGCACCGATTTTGGCGGCGGTGGAGGGTTCAGCGGCGGAAGCGGCTCAGACGGAACTTACTAGTTATCGGCAAATGACCTACGATGCTTTCCTAGTTGTCTCTTTCGGCGGACCCGAGTCGCGCCAAGATGTCATTCCTTTCCTAGAAAATGTCCTGCGTGGACGAAACGTTCCGCGTGAGCGCATGCTGGCCGTCGCCGAGCACTACTATCACTTCGAAGGCAAAAGCCCGATCAACCAGCAGACGCGGGAACTGATCGCCGCGATCCAATCCGAACTCGCCGCGCACGGACCAAAGATGCCCGTCTATTGGGGCAATCGCAATTGGCATCCCATGCTTGCCGATACTCTCCGCAAGATGCAAAAGGACGGCATTCGGCGCGCGCTCGCTTTCGTAACTTCCGCTTATAGTTCGTATTCAGGATGCCGGCAATACCTTGAAGAAATCGCTCGCGCCCAGAAGGAGGTCGGCAACGGTGCGCCGCAAATCGACAAGATTCGCGCCTTCTTCAACCATCCGGGATTTATCGAAGCCACCGAAGAACGCATAAAAGAAGCACTCGAGAGTGTTCCCGTCTCCGCGCGTGGGAATGTGCAAATCGTCTATACGGCGCACAGCATTCCCATCTCGATGGCAAACACAAGCGATTACGTCGCACAGCTGGAAGAAGTCAGAAAGCTGATTTCACAGCGGCTCGGCATCAGCAACGATGCCCTTGTCTATCAGAGCCGCAGCGGCGCGCCCGGACAACCCTGGCTCGGGCCCGATATTCTTGACCACCTGCGCGAAGTGCGGACAAAAAAGCTGGCGGCCGCCGCGGTGCTTGCGCCGATCAGCTTCATCTCCGACCACATGGAGGTTCTATACGATCTCGATATCGAAGCGCGACAGCTCTGCGATTCACTCGGCCTGCCGATGGCGCGAGCCAAGACGGTTGGCGTTCACCCCAAGTTCATCAGCATGATTCGGGAATTGATTCTGGAACGCACGGATCCCGGAACCCAGCGCCGTGCGCTCGGAAACCTTGGGCCTCGGCCAGATCGGTGCGCGGACGATTGTTGCCCATCCCCGGTTCGGCCCGCAAAGCCGCAGGCATGATACGCATGCCTATCGCGTGGCAGGTGTTTTCGTCGGGTCGTACCCCGTCGCCACCGGGCGCCCCGCGACCAGATGCATGGTGTTCAGGACTGTTTCAATCACGGGGTCGTCCCCAACAGCGGTGTTGAGCATGAGGTGATAGAGCGAGCGGGTCGGCCAGTCAGCATCGAAGTAATGCTTGATGTAGGCCATGCGCTCACGATCGACGGTATCGACCATTTCCTCGGCCTCAGATTCGCTAGTTCCCTGTTCGCGAAGACGGCGGATTTTTTCGACGCGTGGCGCATAGAAAAAAACATGGAAAGCATCCGCGCGCTCGCGCAAGAAGAACGGCGCGCCTCTGCCCACGACCACGGCATTGCCTTCCTCAGCGATACGGCTGGTGATCTCCTGCATCATCTCCATCATGCAGTCGGTGTCGAAGACTTGTCCGCCAATCGAGGTGTGGCGCTCGTAGCTGCCGCGCCAAAACGCGCGTGCCAGACGATAGATGCGACTGTCCATGCGCTCGTCGCAGCGCCTCACCGCCGAAGCATCGACATGGGCCATGCGTGCGATTTCTTCGGTGAGGCGCTGGTCCCAGAGAGTCCAGCCGAGCCGGTCCGCCAGCTTGCTGGCAATCTTTGCTGCGCCGGAGCCGTATTCGCGTTCGATGGTGAGAAGCCGAAACATTTTGCGGCTTAGTGTACCGCCATTCCTCCGCCCGGTTTCGATTTTTTCATCAGAAACACAGTCGGCACCATGGCAAGAATGGCGAATCCCAGCAGCCAAAAATTGTCCACATAGGAAAGCATGGTGGCCTGCCGAAATACCTGATTTTGGATTAGGGCATAAGCCTGCTGGGTTGCCGCCGCAGAACTGGCGCCGTGCATCCGCATCGCTTGCGATGCTCCGCGAATCGCAGCCTGCAGAGCCGGGTTCGACTGGCTGAGATTTTTCGCCAAATTCGTGAGGTGTACCTGTGTGCGGCGGTCGAGCATCGTGGTCACAATGGATATCCCCACGGAGCCGCCCATGTTGCGGGCCAGATTCATCAGTCCCGACGCGGCATTGTTTTTGTCGCGCGGAAGAAACGCATAGGCCGCGGTATTAATCGGCACAAAAAGGAATGCCATCCCGATCGCCTGAAAAATGCGCGCCCTCACGACAGTTCCGAAGTCCATCTGCAGATTGAAGTTCGTCATGTGGAACAGTGAAGCCGAGAGCACCACCAGCCCGAAAACCAGCAACCAGCGCGGCGAATAGCGTGACAGCAGGAATCCCACCAGGGGAAGCAGAAGCATAATCAGGAAACCGCCCGGCATCAGCGCCAGGCCCGAACGCTCGGCGGTGTAGCCAAGTAGCGTCTGCATAAAAAGCGGCAACAGCAGCGTGCTGCCTAGCAGCGCGAAGCCCAGCATAAACATCAGGAGATTAGAAACGCCGAACGTCCTCTCGCGAAACAGATGCAGATCGACAATCGGATCGGTGCGCGTCCACTCCCAGAAGATCACGAAAATCAGCGACGCGGCGCTGATAAGTGCGAGCGTAGTGATGAAGTGCGATTCGAACCAGTCGTCACGCTGGCCCTTATCGAGTACGACCTGCAACGTGCCAAGTCCCAGAGCGACAAAGCTGAGACCGATATAGTCAATGTGAGTTTCGCTAAGCCGGCGACGCCGGAAGTATGGCGGATCCTGAATCAGCCGCGAAGTGAGAAGGATGGAAAGAATCCCCACCGGAATGTTGATGAAAAAAATCCAGCGCCAGGTGAAGTTGTCGGTGATCCATCCGCCCAGGGTAGGACCAATCGCAGGCGCAGTCACAACCGCCACGCCATAAATCGCGAATGCCATTCCGCGTTTCGCGGGAGGAAATGTATCGGCAAGAATCGCTTGCTCGCTTGGCTGCAGTCCTCCGCCGCCCACGCCCTGTAGGACGCGAAAGACGATCAGAGTCGCCAGGTTGGGAGCGAGTCCGCAGAAAAATGAGCTGATCGTAAAAAGAGCCACGCAGCCCATATAGAAGTTTTTGCGGCCGACAATGGAGGAGAGCCAGCCGCTCAGCGGAAGAACAATGGCATTGGAGACAAGGTAAGACGTCAGTACCCAGGTGCTTTCATCCTGACCAGCAGAAAGGCCGCCGGCAATGTGTGGCAGTGCCACATTGGCGATGGAAGTGTCGAGCACTTCCATGAACGTCGCCAGGGTGACGGCAAGAGCGATAATCCATGGATTGACCGCAGGCCGCCATGGGTCGGACTGATCCAGAGTGGCGCTGCCTGCGCTCATTGCCCAATCCACACCTTGGGTTCCACCGACATTCCCGGACGCAAAAGGTGATCGCGGTTTTCACCCGGATCCAGCACAATCTTGACCGGAATGCGCTGCACCACCTTCACGTAGTTGCCGGTAGCATTCTCGGGAGGAAGCAGGCTAAAGCGAGCCCCGCTGGCCCCCGCGATGCTGTCGACCTTGCCTTTGTACTTTCTTCCGTTCGTATCGACCTCCATCGTGACGGGCTGGCCAATCCGCATATCGCGCAGTTGCGTTTCTTTGAAATTGGCGGTAATCCACACATCATCGAGCGGAATCAGCTTCATCAGTTCTTGCCCGGGAGAAACGTTTTGTCCTACCTCGACGGTACGATTGCTCACCATTCCGTTCACCGGCGCAATAACTTTTGTGTACTGCAAGTTGAGCTGCGCCTGATCTAGATCTGCCTTCTTGCGCTGCACTTGCGCCTCGGCAGATGCGGCCTTGGCGCGACTGATCTCCATCTGGCGCGGAGCCGTATTGGCATAACGCCAGTTCGCCTCAGCCTGCGCCAGTTTGGCTTGTGCGGCCGTAACCTGCTGTTGCGCGGCGTCGGCCCCGGCACGGGAAGCCTCGACGGAAGCGGCACTGGCCTTGGCCGCTGCGATGGCCTGATCCATCTGCTGTTGCGAGATTTCTTGCTTCGCAATCAATTGCTGGTATCGGGTAAGGTCGTTCTGCGCCTTGACGTTGTTCGCTTCACTCTCCTGCAACTGGGCCTTCGCGGCGTCGTATTGTTGCCGGGCCGCCTGAATTCCCGCGCGAGCACTCTCGATATCAGCTTGTGCTGAGGCCAGCACGCTGGTCGTGTTTACTGACGTAACCGGAACCGTAACACCTGCAGCCACCGCTGCCGCTTGCGCATCCTGAAAATCCGCTTTGGCGCGATCGTAGGCCAACTGATAATCGGCCGGATCGATCTCCACCAGTACCGTTCCAGCCTGCACATATTGGTTGTCGTTGATATTCAGCCTGATGACATGCCCGGAAATGCGCGCACTGATGGAGTTGATATGGCCATCGACTTGGGCATCATCTGTGGATTCGTAACTGGTGAGATAGCGGTAAATGAAAAAACCGACCACCACCAGGACAATGATCGTGATCGCAACAGCGATGCGGAAGCCCGGGCTGCTGGCCCGCGAGGGACGAGTATGAAAATCTCGTTCCGTGGCCGGCAACGGTTTCGTGCCACCTTCAGCTCTTTCGCGTTCCGCCACTGCCGGCGGGCTTTGCGTGGTTGGTTCCGTCACGGTTGGTTGCCTTTCAAGTACGCTTTGATGCCGCGCTCGGCGTCTCCAATGGCGCGGGCCAGCTCTACCTTGGCCAGATTGTGTGCGTACAGACTTTCAATGTAAGTCTCGTGAGCGGCGGCGACCGATTCTTGCGCCTGCACGACTTCCAGGTTGTCCGCCACGCCAGCTGAGAAGCGATCTTGCGATTGCGCCAGCGCCTGCTCCGCCAATGTAACCGAGCTTCGCGCAACTTCCACCTGCTGCGAAGCAGCGTCGAGGTCGAGCAAAGAGGCGCGCACTTCGTAGTCAATGCGTCCGCGAAGATCGGCCAATTGCGAACGAGCCTGCTTGAGCTGAGCATCGGCTTCGAGCACATCGCTGTGGACGCGATTTCCGGCAAAGATGGGGATGTTGAGACTTCCAGCAACCTGCCAGGTGCCATTCGAGTGCGCCGGAGTCACCCCAATATCGCCATAGTTGGCGTTAAAGTCGAGGGTGGGATAGCGACCCGCTTTGGCCGCGCTGTACAAAAGCTCGGCGGCGCGCACTTGCGACTCCGCCGCCTGATAGTCCGAACGCAAACTGTAGGCACGTTGCAGATAGATCTCTATGGGAAGTGGAGTAAGCGCCTGGTAGGGCGCCTTTTCGGTCAAAACGAAGTTCTGTCCCGGAGGCAGCCCGATGATTCGCGCCAGTGTGAGCCTTTGTTTTGCTAAATCGTTTTTAGCGGCAATCTGTTGTTGCTGGCGCGTCTGCAGCTCGACTTGCGAGCGCAGGGTGTCAATCGCCGGGGACAACCCGGCGTTCTGCTGGTCGACGGCTTTGTCGTAGAGGGCCTGTGCGTTTCTTACTTGCGCCTCTGAGGTTTCCACGCGAGCTGCCGAAGCGATGGCTTCGAGATACGCGTTGCCAACTGCCAGCACGACCAGTTCACGGGCGTCTTTCAGGTTCAGCAACGCTGATTTCAGGCTCTCCGAGGAAGCTCGTTCCCGCTGAATGTCTTTGAAGCTGAATAAGGACTGGCTCAGCGACGCTCGCGCATCGAAGTAATTAAAAGCTGGAATCACGCGCGGCAGGCCAGGAATAGGAAATACCTTGGGCTTGAGTCCAAGAGCTGTCAGACTTTGATTCTGAGCGTTCTCGAGAAGATGCGCTTGCACATTGGGCAGGAGATTGCTGAGTTCTTTCCACCGTTCGCCGCGTGCCGTGATGGTCTGATCGGTCGAGAGGAGCAATCCCAGGTTGTTTCTTAGCCCGCGATCGATTGCGTCTCTGAAATCGATTTGCAGAATTTCAGCAGTTGCCGTCCCCTCGGCCTGGCTGCCCAAGAAAGGGCTTTGAGAGCCGGGGAGAGTGATTGAAGGTGTCGGGGGAGATGAAGATCCCTGCGCCCAAAGTTCGCCGGGCACGACGTTGAACAAAACGAACAGAAAAAATGCGATCGGAAGAACCTTGAGCGAACGCAGCATTCTTACTGTGGGCCGTCCCGCAGCCGGCTTAACGTCCGGTGGACGCCTTTCTGCTACATAGCATAGCTGTTGCGTTTTGATTCCCCGAAGCCGATTTCTGACGCAAAAGCTTTGTTCAACGTGACCTGAAAAGTCGCGCACATCGTTGGCAGATAACCAAAACTAAGACAAACATTAGTAAGGGGTTAGGACAAACTGGTTGCCGTCAAAGGCCCAACACCTCCGTGCTTTGCGTAAGCGTGGAATGAGCCGTTACTCTGGAAAGTGCAAACCTTCATATCCGCGCCTTTGCGCTGGGCGACGAACTACTTCGGAGCCTTCCCAGGGAAAGGCTTCCAATGATACGTCAGGATTAGGAAATATGTCTTCCTCCCAGCCCGCACGAGCAATGCATTCTGTGCCAGACCGGCGCAAGAGGCGCTATCCCCGCTATCGTGTGGACTTTCCGGTTTCGGTGACCATGCTCGTGAATTCGGAGTACCAGACCTTCGATGCTCATGGCAAGGATTTAGCGGAGGCAGGGATTGGTGTGCTCGTTGCCACTGAGCTTACGATTGGCGAGGTCGCGTCGTTTAAGTTCTCTCTGCCGGGATCTTCCGACATATGGGAGATTCGGGCGGTGTTGAGGCATCGCCGCGGCTACCACTATGGATTTGAATTCCTGTCGATTCGCAATGAACAAAAACAGTATTTGAAAAAGTACCTCGAAACGTTGGAAAGGGCGGATTAGAAGGCAAACGTCCACACCTGTCGAACGTGACTTCGGTCATCTTGAACCGAGATAACTTCCAAGCCAACCTTAGACGGGCATTCATTGCGCCCGGGGTAACACCTGTCTATGGGTGAGTCTAGAAGTCCGTCAGACGCAGGAGCCGATTGGACTGGGCTATTGTCAGATCCTGATCTGGTACGGCATGTGGGGAAACTCCTCAAAGCCTACCGGGAAGCGCCCGCCGACAAACGCGACCAGGCCCTGCTCGCGGCCATGCGCGAGATCAAAGCGGAAGCTAACGCCCGCGGCAAAGCCCCGGCCCCAGTGGCTGCGCAATCTGAGCCATCGCAGGCTCCGCCAAGCGTCTCGCCAGCCCCGCCCTTCGAACCCAACCTGTTCGGTTGCAATGCCGGCGAGGATCGACGGCGACATCCGCGGATGAAATGTTTTGTGGCAGTTGAGCTCCGAGTAGAGAACAGCGAAGCTCCGATCTGGGGAAACCTCTGCAACACCAGCATCGGCGGCTGCCTGGTAGAAACCGCTAATGCTGTAAAGAGCGGCGCAAAGGTTGAAATTGGACTCTGGGTTGCAAATGACAAGATTTGGGTTAAAGGTTTTGCACTGAGCGGAGTTGTCACCCGCAGCGCTCCAACCACGGGTGTGCGTGTGCGTTTTGGCGGCATGGAAGTTGCGGAACGTGAAAACCTTCGCCAGTTTCTGAAGTACGTCCAAGAAAGCACCCGGGCGGCCCGCAGCGAAAACCGGTATCTCGGCTTGCTGAAATAGCCAGTTCTCTCGCATTGTCCATTCATAAATCCCACAGATCGTCGGCACTGACCGAGGGAAACTTGGTAAACTCGTTGTCTCAATGATCTCTGCCCCTTGAACCTTTTCTGTAGTGCCGAACTCTAACTAGGTAGGCCTTCTATTCGCCGATTGCACTCCCCAGCCAGATGGGGAATAAAATGTGGCAGTTCGCGGTTCGATAAGGTGCCCGGAGGATCGCATGGCAGTCAGTGAGCAAGCCGTAGTGACCAGACAGCAGTTGGACGAGTTGTGCATCAATACGATCCGAACTCTTTCCATCGATGCGGTCCAGCAAGCCAATTCCGGACATCCCGGCGCTCCGATGGGTTTGGCGCCTGTGACGTATTGCTTGTGGCAGGAGTTCCTGCGCTACGACCCAGAGGACCCGACCTGGTTGAATCGCGACCGTTTTGTACTCTCCAACGGTCACGCTTCCATGCTGCTCTATTCGATGTTGCATCTGGCCGAAGTTCGCGACGTCGACGAGGACGATCAGGTATTGAAACAACTTGCTTTGCCCATGGAGGAGATCAAGCGCTTCCGCCAACTGGGGAGCCGCACCCCAGGACATCCGGAATCGCACATCACCAGTGGAGTAGAAACCACGACGGGCCCGCTCGGCCAGGGTGTGGGCAACAGTGTGGGCATGGCGATCGCGAGCAAATGGCTTGCCGCGAACTTCAATCGGCCCGAGTTTGAAGTTTTCAACTACAACATTTTCACCCTGTGCAGCGACGGCGACCTGATGGAAGGCGTTGGCGGAGAAGCTGCATCGCTCGCTGGCCATCTGAAGCTTTCGAACCTGTGCTGGATCTACGATCACAATTCAATCACGCTTGACGGTCCCGCCGACTGGTCGTTCAGCGAAGATGTTATGACTCGCTTCGTGGGCTACGGCTGGAACGTAACCCGCGTGACCGACGCGAACGATTTGGAGATGCTGGCGCGGGCGTTTCGATTTTTCCAGAAGACAAATGACCGCCCGACATTGATTGTTGTGGATAGTCACATCGGCTACGGATCTCCGCACAAGCAAGACACCAACGCCGCTCACGGCGAGCCACTGGGTGACGATGAAGTCCGGCTGGTGAAGAAGTTTTACGGCTGGCCAGAAGACGCCAAGTTCTACGTGCCGGAAGGCGTGCGCGAGCATTTTCGCGAAGGCATTGGAAAGCGGGGACGCGATTTGCGCACGCAATGGTCGAAGGGATTCGCCGAATATTCTAAGAAATATCCCGAGCTTGCGGAACAACTGCATCGCATGCAGCGTCGCGAACTTCCCGACGCCTGGGACAAGAATCTGCCAACATTTCCTGCCGATGCGAAAGGGATCGCAACCCGCGAAAGCTCGGGCAAGGTGCTCAATGCCCTGGCGCAAAATATCCCGTGGCTGATCGGAGGCTCGGCGGACCTTGCAACTTCCAACAAGACGAACCTGAAGTTCGACGGCGCGGGAGATTTTCAAGCCGGCGAATATGCCGGACGCAATCTTCATTTCGGAGTTCGCGAACACGTCATGGGCGCCAGCGTGAACGGGCTCACGGTCTCGGGGATTCGGGCCTTCGGCGCGACCTTCTTCAACTTCAGCGATTACATGAAGGCGAGCATGCGCCTGGCCGCGTTGATGGAAGTCCCTTCCATCTTCATCTTCACGCACGATTCGATTGGCGTAGGTGAAGATGGGCCAACGCATCAGCCGATTGAGCAACTGGCTGGTTTGCGCGCTATGCCGAACATGATTGTGCTTCGTCCCGGCGATGCGAATGAGGTTACAGAAGCCTGGAAAATCATCGCGCAACTGCAAGTTCAGCCTGTGACGCTGGTACTCACGCGCCAGCCTTTGCCGACGCTGGATCGCACGAAGTACGCTCCCGCTTCGGGCGTGGCGAAAGGCGCCTACGTGCTGGGCGATTCGAGTGGCACCCCGGAAGTGATCCTGATGGCGACCGGCAGCGAATTGGGGCTTTGCGTCGAGGCCTACGAAAAATTGAAAGCCGAAGGCGTTAAAGCGCGTGTGGTAAGCATGCCTTCGTGGGAAATTTTCGAGCGGCAGGACGAGGCTTACAAGAAATCCGTCCTTCCGCCGGAGGTCACGGCGCGTGTGTCGGTCGAAATGGCGGCAACGCTCGGATGGGAGCGCTACGTGGGTTTGAAAGGAAGAAAGATTGGTATGACCCGGTTCGGCGCTTCCGCTCCGCTGAAAGATCTTTTGAAATTTTTCGGCTTCACTGTTGACCGGGTAGTCGAGGAAGCGCGCCAGGCCATGGCGCAAAAATAATTGATTGGGTCCGGAGTGGGCCGGATCTGCTACGAAGCTCTCCTCATTCTGATTGGATGAGGACCAATGATGGTGAGGAAGGATGCTGCCATTCTTCCCGAACATGGAGATGATTCATGCAACCAACTGGGGTTCTAGATAAGGCTTCAACCAAAACTGCGAATCCTCTGCAGGAACTGCTTAACCACGGGCAATCGATGTGGCTTGATTACATCCGCCGCGATCTGTTTACCGGCGGCAAGCTCAAGGAAATGATCGCCAATGACGGTCTGCGCGGAATGACTTCGAATCCGTCCATATTTGAAAAGGCAATCGCCGAAAGCTCGCTGTATGACGACATTCTTGCGGAACTATCGAAGCGTGATGATCTGGACGCCAAAGGACGCTTCGAACAAATTGCCATCCGCGACATCCAGGATGCAGCCGATCTGCTGCGTCCGGTTTACGAAGAGTCGAAATTCCACGATGGCTATGTGAGCCTCGAAGTTTCGCCGCTGCTTGCAAACCAAACCCAGGCAACGATTGATGAGGCGCGCCGTCTGTGGAAGATGGTGAAGCGGGACAACGTGATGATCAAAGTTCCCGGCACGCCTGAAGGTCTGCCTGCGATCCGGCAGCTGGTCGGCGAGGGCATCAACATCAACGTCACTTTGCTGTTCGCCCAGGAAGTGTACGAGAAAGTTGCGGAGGCCTATATCGCCGGACTGGAGGACTTGGCATCGCGCGGTGGCAATCTAAAAAAGATTGCAGGCGTGGCTAGTTTCTTCATCAGCCGCATTGACACTCTGGTCGATTCAATGATCGGTGAGAAACTGAAGGCTGCCTCGGACGGGAAGCAAGAACAGCTTCTGAAGAGCTTGCTCGGAAAAGTTGCGATCGCCAATGGCAAACTGACCTATCAGCGCTATCAACGTATTTTCTCCGGCCCGCGGTGGAAGGCGCTCGCCGACAAGGGAGCGCAGACGCAGCGCGTGCTCTGGGCCAGCACCAGCACCAAGAATCCGAATTACCGCGATGTGATTTACGTGGAAGAACTCATCGGTCCAGACACGGTCAACACCATGCCGCCCGCGACCATTGATGCCTTCCGCGATCATGGCCGGGTTCGCAACAGCCTGACCGAAGACATCGCCGGCGCAAAAGCGGTAATGGAGAATCTCGCCAAAGCCGGCATCTCCATTAAAGAAGTTACCGACAAGTTGACGGTTGACGGCGTGAAGCTGTTCGCAGATGCTTTCAACAAACTCCTGGCAGCAGTCGAAAAGAATACGCGAAAGGCATAAGCGTGACCCGACTCAAGACTTCCCTCCCCGAAAGCCTGGCCGGAGCCGTGAAGTCGGCTGTGAGCGATTGGCAAACAGGCGGCAAGGTGAAGCGTCTTTGGCAGCGCGACGCTTCCCTATGGACGAATGACGACGAAAGCAAATGGCTGGGATGGCTCGATATTACCGACGAGCAACTGGTCCATCAAAGCGAACTGAACCAAGTCGCCGACGACGTAAAGCGCGCTGGATTCAAACACGTGCTTTTGCTCGGCATGGGCGGCTCGAGTCTCTGCCCTGAAGTCCTGCGTATGACCTTCGGCAAGAACGCAGAATCTCCTGAATTGCATGTGCTCGACTCCACCGACCCGGCGCAAATCAAAGCATTCGAAGCTCAGATCGATATCGCGAAAACGCTGTTCATTGTTTCGAGCAAGTCGGGCAGCACGCTCGAGCCCAACATCTTCAAGCAATATTTTTTTGAACGAACCAAGCAAGTGGTCGGCGTAGACAAAGCCGGCAGCCACTTTATCGCGATCACCGATCCCGGATCGAAGATGCAACAGGTGGCGGAAGGCGATCATTTCCGCCACATTTTTTTCGGACGAGCATCGATCGGCGGCCGTTATTCGGCACTCTCGAACTTCGGTATGGTCCCCGCCGCAGTGATGGGCCTTGACACGAAGAAGTTTCTCGACCGCACGCAAGAAATGGTGCGTGCCTGCGGCCCGGCAGCTTCCGTCGAAGAAAATCCCGGAGCCATGCTCGGAATTATTCTCGGCACGGCTGCGACTCATGGTCGCGACAAAGTCACCATCGTTACTTCATCAGGAATTTCTGACCTAGGCGCATGGCTGGAACAACTCCTGGCCGAATCGACGGGAAAAATCGGCAAGGGCATCATCCCCGTCGATCGCGAACATCTGGCATCGCCCGATTTTTACGGAAATGACCGGGTATTCGCTTATGTCCGGCTCGAGTCGGAAGCTGATTCCGACCAGCAGGCAAAAATAGCGGCTCTCGAGAAGGCGGCTCATCCAGTCGTCCGCATCACGATGGCAGATATCTACGATCTCGGCCAGGAATTCTTCCGCTGGGAAATTGCCACGGCCGTAGCCGGCTCGATCATCGGCATCAACGCCTTCAATCAGCCAGACGTTGAAGCTAGCAAGATCGCGACTCGGAACCTGACCTCCGAATATGAGAAGAGCGGCTCGCTTCCGGCGGAACAGCCTATCCTCGAGGATGCGGGAATCAAGCTGTTTACCGATCCGAAGAATGCGGCGGCGCTGGCGGGCAGTGCCAGCGGCAAATCGCTCGCTGCATACGTGAAAGCTCATCTCGCGCGCCTAAAACCGGGAGATTATTTTGCTCTGCTGGGCTACGTCCAGATGAATGCAGAACACGAAAAATCCTTGCAGGCGATTCGGCATGTCGTGCGTGACAAGAAGCGCGTTGCCACGTGCCTGGGATTCGGGCCCCGCTTCCTGCATTCCACCGGGCAGGCGTACAAAGGGGGACCAAACTCCGGCGTTTTTCTGCAGATCACTTGCGACGACTCGGTCGAACTCCCGGTGCCGGGGCAAAAATACACATTTGGAATTGTGAAGGCGGCACAAGCGCGCGGAGATTTTCAGGTCCTGGCCGACCGCGGACGCCGCGCCCTGCGCGTGCACCTGGGAAAAGATGTGAATGCAGGGCTGGCTACTCTGCTGAAAGCGGTGCAAGAAGCAGTGTAGTTGTTGCACAACGCCGTGTTAGCGGTCCGAGGGTTGCGTCTTTACCTCGGCAAAATCGGGCGCAAATAGCGTAAGGAGCAAGCAAGATGCAACTTGGAATGGTGGGACTTGGCCGCATGGGCGCCAACATGACGCGACGCCTGATGCGCGGCGGGCACGATCTTGTCGTCTCAGATTTGAGCGCGGACGCGGTCGGGCAGCTGGCAAAAGAGGGCGCGACTGGCTCGTCGTCCTTGGAAGATTTTGTCAAGAAGCTGAAGCCGCCCCGTGCTGCCTGGGTAATGGTGCCCGCGGGCAATCCCACCGAACAGACGGTGCAGAAACTGGCGCAGCAGATGCAGGCAGGTGACATCATCATCGACGGCGGCAACTCGTATTTCAAAGATGATGTGCGCCGCGCCGCCGGTCTGAAAGCGAAAGGCATTCACTATGTCGACGTCGGAACCAGCGGCGGCGTCTGGGGCCTGGAGCGCGGATATTGCATGATGATCGGCGGCCCGAAAGAAGCCGTCCAGCGTCTCGACCCCATCTTCAAAACGCTCGCACCCGGACGTGGCGACATTCCGCGCACGCCGGGCCGCGAGAAAGTCGCCGGCACCGCGGAGGAAGGTTATATTCATTGCGGGCCTTCCGGCTCGGGCCACTTCGTTAAGATGGTTCACAACGGCATCGAATACGGCATCATGCAGGCCTATGCCGAGGGATTTGACATCTTTAAGAATGCCACCAGCAAGGAATTG
>DASTCY010000040.1:0-208100 GCA_035710725.1 Candidatus Sulfotelmatobacter sp.
CTGCAGCCTCCGGCCAGCCCGGACACCGCCCGCCGAAGCCCCAATTCGCGCCACTACCAGCCCATTTCTCAATTGTGTTAAACTCTCGAACCGTCCCCCTCCCAGACACCCATGACACCCGAAGAACGCGAACGCATGGCCGTACTGGTGGCACGAATTCAAGAAGAGAAGAACAGCAGCGTGTTCATCCGCCTGGTGGGCGAACTGAACGATCTCATCGACCGCACGTCGCAAAATATCGGCGCGTGTTTCGAGACGTAGCCAGACATTCGCAGAACGAACGGAGAATCCGCCTATGCCTGACACCACCCACAAGCCACAGCACGCTCATAGCGCGCATGGACACCCACCGGGCTGACGCCACACGCTCGTCCCGCTACGCCGCCACTCCGGCAGCGTAACGCCGCGCACCCCGCAGTCAACCCGCGCCAAAAACGCGCGGGTCCTCCACTTCGTTCCGGCCCTTCGGGTGACAGCGGGGACCCCCACGGCGTTGCGCCACCTCCGTTGGCGGCGTTTTCTGCGAAAGGGTGGGATCACGGGCACGCGTGTTTTCCACAATCATCTTTGCCCCTTTTCGCGTGACGCATGTCCTTGCATTCCACAGCCTGCCTGCGCCATCATCGCGAAAACTGTCCACAGTGAGTCTTGAGGAGACACAAGCATTCCAAGATTCCGACAAACTCCCTGTGGCTCAAGATTTTGCCCGCAAGTGATTGCAGCCCAGAGATAAAATCGCATTTCGTCGTAAGTTCGTAATTCCAGGAGATCGACGACGGGGGGAGGGGGATATACTCCAAATCCAAAATGATCCAAAATGGAACGTAACACGATTTGGAGCTGCACATGAAAAAGCCTGACCCGGTGGAAAATGCCTCGGCAGTCATCGACGCAAGGATCAAAGAACTCAACGACTGGCGCGGGCAGACGCTCGCGAAAGTGCGCCAGATCATCCGTGAAGCCGATCCGGAGATCGTCGAAGAATGGAAATGGGTCAAGCCAACATCGCCTGGGGTTCCCGTCTTCTCCCACGGTGGCATCGTGTGCACGGGAGAGACTTACAAAAACGTCGTCAAGATGACGTTTGCCAAGGGAGCGGCGCTGAAAGACCCTTCACATCTCTTCAACTCGAGCCTCGAAGGGAATGTCAGGCGCGCCATCGACATCCACGAAGGCGAGAAGATTAATGAGGCGGCCTTGAAGGATCTCATCCGCGCCGCCGTGGCGCTCAATCTCGGTGGTAAAAACAAGCCGACGAACAAGCTGAAGACCAAGCGAGGGAGCAGCAAACGGGCCGCTTAGCTTCAACGCAAATCCCACGCGAGCCAAAACCGAGCTCAATTGTGCCATCCGCGAGTGGCGATTTCGCCAACGATCAACGACGAACGGCCGACGACGGCGTTCCACGCTGGCTTACCATCCTGAACCGCGAAGTGATCGCGTGCACGCGCTGTCCGCGGCTGGTCGAATACCGCGAACGCATTGCGCGTGAGAAGCGGCGCGCTTATCTCAGTTGGGAATATTGGGGCAAACCGGTGCCGGGTTTCGGAGATCCCAACGCGCGTGTGCTGATCATGGGCTTGGCTCCCGGAGCGCACGGATCGAATCGCACTGGGCGTCCGTTCACCGGAGACGCGTCGGGAAACTTCATGTATCCCGTGCTACACGAGACCGGATTCGCGAATCAACCGATTGCCACGGGTCGCAATGATGGCCTCGTGCTAAAGGATCTCTACATTACGGCGGCGGTGCGCTGTGCTCCCCCGGACAACAAGCCGCTGCCCAGCGAACTGGCTGCGTGCGCTTACTTCCTGGATCGCGAACTGGCTGGACTGAAGAACGTGAAGGTGATCGTTGCCTTGGGCAAGATCGGGTTCGACGCTTATCTGAACTACCTGGGACGTCTTGCCCACTCTAACGTCGCAAAAGACGCGACGTTAGAGTGGGGCACCCAATTCAGGAAAAATTCTTATGTGTTCAAACACGGCGCCAGTTACGGGTTGCCGGACAGTAAAGTGTTACTGGCTTCTTATCATCCGTCGAACCAGAACACGCAGACCGGCAAACTCACGCGCCAGATGTTTCTAGAAATCTTTAAAGAAGCAGCCAGACTTGCCGATCCAGTAGTGTGAGGCGCTGCCAGAGCCGGATCGCCATACCCTCCCCATCGCTGGGTCACAAATGAAAAACGGGATGGAGGATCCGGGGCAGCGCCTTTCATTCGGCCCTTGCGAGTTCGGCTCTGTGACTGGGATTTCGGCAAGATCCACGGCATCGAAGCGGTCGAGTCTGGCGCGAACAGGTGATTGACAATCCAGCGTGGATGAACTATTCTCGCCCGCATTCGCCGGAGGGTTCATGAAGCGGTGGCGTCATGCGCTGCTCCTCTTCGAATTGTTCTTGTTCGCGCTGATCCTGGTGTTGCCTCAGGTGGATCTGCCAGATTTCACTTTCCCCGGAGGCACAGCTCCGATCGTCGCCAAGGCGAGGCTGTCTTCTGCTCCCGTTTTCTCTGCCGTTCCTGGCCCGATTCAAGCGGGGTCGCCCCGCGGATACTTAGGAGAAGCACGAACTCGGTTGAGTCGGCCCGCAGTTTACTTGAGTCCGATGTCCCCAGTCTCGCTGTGCTGCATTCTGCGTTGTTAGTGCTCACTGTTCCAGAGCATCGCTGTTTGCTTAGCAAATCGAACTGTACACGAGGCTCTTTTCCAAGGGCGGGATGTGCAGTGCGCGAGCGATGTCTTTGAGCGGGGGTAGCATAACCATGGCAAATGCGCCGGGACTCCATCTCGGAGATGACGGTTCAAACCCGATCCCCCCGCTCCAGCTTTCGTTCAGTTTCCTGACATTGATTTGCTGAACTGGGCCGTACGCCATTGGCCATTGCACACCGGGGCCGCACTTCGGGGGAGGGACGACCCCGGTCTTTTTTGCCTTGGATGCCGAGTCCAGCCACACGCGGGGAAACTGCAAACCCTTGCTCAGGAAGTTATCTGCGCGTGAAAGTCAAAGCTTTTCAGATATTTCGAGAATGAGATCGAGAGGAGATCAAATTGAGCCGCAATTCATTGCACTTCAGCTATTTTTGCCGCATCATACCCAGATAGGGTGGCGGGTTTCACGAACCAGTTTCTTGGGGCACTGAAGCGAAGAATTGAGGCTGCAAATGAGTACCGATGCAGGCGCTCCAAGGCTCGTCCCTGATCCGTTTCGGAATCCGCCGGAATTATCGAGAAAGCATTTTGGCCTGAGGTGTTTATTCAGGAAGCCGCGCTTGGTTGTGTTTCTATTGCTCCTGCCGTTCGCCATCCAATCGAAGCTGAGCGCGCAGGAACTCAGCTATCCCTCCGACTCACGGTCGGATGACTACGATCAATCCTACTCACCGAACGAACAGGTCGCCCGTCCCAGGCAGCCGCTGAGCGCCGGCCAGCTAGAGCAATTGGTGGCCCCAATCGCACTTTATCCCGACGCGCTGGTGGCGCAAATTCTGGCCGCCTCTACTTATCCCGAGCAGATCCGTGAGGCGGATAGTTGGCGGCAGGAGTGGTCTTCTGCATCTCCGGAGCGGATTGTAGACGAAGCCGATGCACAACCGTGGGACGCGAGCGTGAAGGCACTGACAGCTTTCCCGCAGGTCTTGACGCAGATGGATCGCAACCTACAGTGGACGACCGACCTCGGCAATGCTTACTACAATCAGCCGGAAGATGTGCTGGAGGCGGTCCAAGTCATGCGCCGACGCGCGCAGGCTGCCGGCAATCTGCAGAGCACGCCCCAGGAGATCGTGCACTACAACCAGGACTACATTGAGTTAGTCCCGGCAAACCCACAGGTGGTGTACGTTCCAGCCTACAATCCCTGGACGGTTTACGGGGAACCGGTAGCGCCGTATCCCGGTTTCACACTGCTGGGTGCCCTAGGGGAAATATTCGGCGCGACTCCGCTGCAGTATGGCGTTGGGATCGCAATGGCGGCGTTCACCCAAACGCCATGGGGGTGGCTGGCGTGGGGCCTAAACTGGCTGAGCCATGCATTGTTGTTTGACAACTCTGCCTACTATTCGAACAGTGCCACGGTGGCGGATTGGGGTTTCCGGAACACCGGGTTTCATACTTACGCGCGAGGAGGCTTTGAGCGATCAAAGTTCGGCCGCGCCGGAGTGCATGGCGAGAGCTGGCGTCGCGGCAGCCACACAGGCTGGCGCGGAAACTCAGGTGGTCCGTGGCACTCTTTTGCGCGCTACAACACTGCCCGGAGGGACACGGTCGCGAACCACTGGAACAGGGGAAGCGCTGGTTTTCACAGTTTCAGTGGCCGCAACCGCGCGAATGGCAATAATAGTCGAGGCTTCGCCAATCACATTGCCAGCAACCACGCGGGGTTTGGAAACAACTTCCACCATGACCGGGCTGGCAATTTTCGACAGAGTCCCGTCGGAAGCCGCCCTTCCGGCAGATCTTTCGGCTCTCGCATGGGATCGTACCGTGAATCTTCGTCTCATTCCTCGATGTCCCATACTTCGATGTCTCATGCTTCGATGGGCAGGTCGAATCGTTCAGCCAGCCAGCGCCTGTTCGGCAAAGGGCATTCGCAAAAGAGTTTCGGTGGGAGAGAGGGCAGATCTCATTTCGGTGGTGGCGGGCACGCGCCGAAGAGTTTCGGATCCGGCAGAAGCTTCCACGCAAGCCATTCGGGGGGTGGCGGACACTCGGGCGGCCATGGTGGATCCAAGCATCATCGGTAGGGGAGGTTAAGCCGGCGAGGTACCGAGTAGCGAGAGCTTGTGGTGACGGGGCGTGTATGTTACCAAATCCCTTTGTCGCTTCCGGTCCATCTGAATTCCAAGGCGGCTGCGGTGGCCAGGCCGGGCAAGAGACTCAAGCGCAATGAGTTCGCAATCTCTCCATTTAGTAGCAGCCGTTTCAACTCGGACGCGTACAAGCGTGCGGCGTGCGGCAGCAATGGGATGCGTATGTAAGGCTTGCGAAAGAACACTTCCTCACCACCGAACATGGCGCCATTTTCGACTTGCGACGGCAAGGGAAGAGTGGCACAGGTGAAGAGCCGCACGTAATCCGCAACAATCTTTAGATAGGTGGCCAGTCCTTCCCAAAGCCCAGCGGTGACCGCCAACATGCGTAGATAGGCGTAGTCAATGACTTCGGATTCAATCAGCTTCGCGTTATCAACGATGTCACAAAGGCGGATATAAAAATGCCGGTACATACGTTGGAGAGTACTGATTAAAAGCCGCTCTTCCGGAGCGGCGACACGGAAGGTATAGCCTGAAATCTCCCTTGACTGCGCGCATACGACCAGCGACTTGGCCGTGGCGATCTGCTCACCGGTCTGTCCCAGGCGGCCGACGTGGACCTCAACCAACTCGGGCAGCTCGGGCACAACGAAGTTCCACTTGTTCGCCAAACGGTCTCCCCAGCTTTGCCGTGCAGGTTCTGCCCCAAAGGCCCGGCGCATGATGGCGACAACATGTTGCGAGGGCGCATCGGTAAAGAGATCGAGGTCGCTGCCCAGGTCTGGCCAGTGATCCAGCGATTTGATGACCACAACGTTGCCAGCTGCCGACAGTGCAGTGCAGATCGGATCCAGGAACGAAAGCGCATTCTGAACGCGGGTGTGTTCTTTGGCGATTACGGCCTCGGCCCACTCCGCGGACTGCGAATTGCCTTCCAGCTTGAGAAATTGTTGCAGCCTGGGGAATGTGCGCATGAGGACATGATGGGAGTGGGCAAGATTCTCCAGTTCAATCAATTCCTCAGGAGTCAAACAGGCTGCGATTCGCGAAATCGCAGGGGCGCGATTAGCGGGCAATTCGCCATCGATCGCGGCAGCTGGTGGAAGATTGGTTGCCAGCAGGATCTCAGATAACAGCGACAAGCATTTCGTCGAGTTGCGGATTCCACTCATCGGCTTCACTGCGCACGATTTGGATGACGAGGAGCCAGCGGCGGGTTGTCAGAATCCTTACAACCCACTTTGTGCTGCAGCACGCGCGGGTTCTCTTGCATGGTCGTTGCAGGTAGTCATATTCCGGTTTTCAATTTCGGTTCCTTCTTCGTAGTCGTTCCAGGTTTCGATCAGAAGAAAGGGCACTGGATTGGCGCTATCGGAGTAACGGCGATAGAAATTCAAAGTTTCATCGAACGTCTTGCCGCAGCGGCTCTGCATGTGACGATTCAACCCCCACTTGGCTCCTGAGTCGTCAAATCCAGGCCAGGCGCCGCCCACAACGATTTTGTCCGGATGTCTCTCTTTCATCGTCTTATAAAAATTTTCGAGGTATGACTCACCCCAGTTGCTGCCATCTGGGGTCCAACCCGGCTTTCCTGGCTGCACCCAGGCGTAGGACCCAGCAAAGTCATTGGAGTATTGCGGCGGCGGCTCGTCCTTATAAATAAGCACCGGCGGAGTCTGCCAACTGTTGCAATGCTGTCGCACGGCATTCCAGTTCACGTGTCCGCGCTTGGGAAAAATGAAGATCAGCGGATGGCCGTCGTAATCCAGATATGCGCCGCGATGGGGAGCATCCGGGCCGAAGTATTGCTTGTACGCTTTATCCAGCGCGGCAATGGCTTCATCTGTGGCTTGGGCATCTTCGTCTTCGGGTTCGTTATAGAGCAACGCGACGTAGAAATGATTTTCACTCGCGGCCTCTTGCAGTAGTCCGAAATTGTGATCGGAATATGGATTAGCTTGCCCGTACCAATCCACGACGAACCCGCTGATTCCCATGCGGCGCGCCTGTTGAATCTGTTTGCGGAGAACGGCGGGGTCCTGGCTGGAGTAGCCAACATCGACATGGCTGTGATCGCCAAACCACGGCATATATACGGCAAGAACTTTGGGCGATAGCGGCGGCGCCTGTGCATTTTGCTGAACACTGCGCCGCATGCCGGGAGTGGTACAGCCGCTCGCGACTACAAAGCAGGCAAATGTAAATGCCAGCAGGGCTTTCGACAAAGTACTACTCCATTCTGGTAAGTCCAGGATCAAGGTAGGATGCGTTGCTGAACACTCCGGTTGGAGTGCGGACAGGTGCTCAAAACCTCTGGCCAGGTACATGAATTCATGTAGCAGGGGGCGGGAAGGGAATTGAGAAGGATTGACCCTCTCATGCAAACTATCGCCGAACGGTGAAAACTCAAAACTGGGGCACGGCCTGCAATTCGCGCACCACCCAGCGGTCCGCCGCCGGAGTCATCAGCACCACGTAGTTCACGACGACGTGCTGCTCGTGAATCACCTTGCCGCCATCGCTGATCTGCAACTGAAATTCGGCCACATCGTGCAGTTCGATTAGGTCGCCCTCAGGCGCATAGAAAACTGCCTGTACCTTGTGAGTCTGGCCAGCGTAATGCGAGGTCATGCCGACGCGGCTCTGACTCGCTACCGTATCGCCCAGCCACTGCTTCGCCGTGCCGACAAAAGGACCCTCCAGCGGATCGGCTGAATTTGATTCGAGCGCTTGCGCCAGACTGCTCCAGGCAACTCGATAATCACGGCGGATGGCTTGTTGAGTTTGGGGCTCAACGGCCCGAGGTCCTGCTTTGCTGATGTCGAGTTCCACGCGCGCCGAAGGATCGGCGGCGAGCGCAGGCGACAGGCTTATCAGCACCAGCGCAAGAACATTCCAGGCACGACCGATCGCGCCCTTCATGGCTGACCTCCGATGCGCAGTTCATTCCCCATCACAACACCGGACGCAACCGTGACCGACTGCGGGCCTTGCGCCTGAATCCGCGCGCGTGCGATGCCCTGCTTGATGGGCGCGTCAACGGTGGTTTTCCCGTTCTCACCGGACAGATTGAAGGTCACGATCGTTCCATCCGGTACCGGATTGCCCGAGCAATCTTTTACCGGCTCGGTTTCCAGCTCAATGCCCTTCGCAGTCCTCTGGCCTTTGATGCGCAAATTGCAAGGATCTGACGCAACTTGCTGCAGCACTCGCGCAGAAGAAACTGAGTCTAGCGTCGCGGTGATTTGCAACTTGCCCGCCTTCTTTTCTGAGGCGGTGCGGAACCAGGCAATTCCGTTTTGCGAACGAATCTGGTGCGACACGGGCGCCGAATTTGCGGCTGTCAATTGAAAATTGACCTGCACCGGTTCGAGCACCATGTTGCGAAATCTGTCAAAGGGAATGGCAACCCCACTCACCGCGTCGGATTGTGCCACGGGCACGCGCGAGGGGTGAACGAGCAATGCCAGGCTCGTGGGTTTTGAGCCCTTTACGTAAAACGTTGACCCGTGACACGAGTCCGCGCACAAGATCACAACGTAGGCGCCGGCAATTTTCAAATCTGTTCCCGCCAGATGAATTTCGTCGCCGAGAGTCACATCGCGTTTGTTGGCCACACCGGGACCAGATAGATAGAAAGTTGCTTTACCAGTTCCCGTTGTAGAAATTGTTATGTCTTCTCCCGCAATTGCAGAAACGGGTGTGACTAATTTTTGCGCTGAACAGGGCAGAAGCAGACTTGCCAAAGAAAAAGCGGCAATGGCGATGAGCCGGAGTTTGCGCATCTACGCTTTCCCCACGCTGTATTCGTTGACCACGACATGGAAATTCTGCACTTTTCCTGAAAGGTTCTTCGGAATCTCGATACCAAAGGACCCGGAACTCTGCGGCAGCAGAGCGCTCTCGACATAGCCATCGGCCACCCAGACGACCTTGCCATTGGCATCATAGAAACTGGCAATTACGTGCGGAATATTCACGGTCTGGCCGCTTTCGTTCAGCAGGTCGCCGTGCAGGACGCTGTGTCCCTGGGGATCGGTTTCGATCTTCTGGTTCATCACTCCGATCACGGGATCGGCCGATGCGGGCACGAGCATAGCCTTCACGTCCATGCGGACGTTTTTTACGTTCTTCAACGAGATGCCGGGAAAATCGATGCGATACGGCGAGACTTGCTTGGGCAGCAGGACGTGATCGATCTTGTCGAAGCTGTTCTCGTCATCGAGCGGCTTGCCCTCGGCGTCGATGAAAGTCGCATTCACGGTGACAAAGGCCGGGATCGTGTCCTCATTGACTACTTCGCCCATAACGACGGATCCTTCAGCGGAGTCGACCGCGTTCATTGACGTGATGCGGACGTGGGGGGCATCGACGTTCTTCGATCCCCAATCCTGCTCCGATCCGCTAACCAGGTCCCAACGCAAGTAGTTTACCGGGATCACCTGCGCAGGCACGCTAGGGACCTGCTCTTTCGGCCACATTACTTTCCAGTTGTCGCCCTCGTGCGTGAGCCGCAAATCCCGCACATCGTCGACCGGACCGACCGGCGTCGACCAGCGCAGATGGACACGCATTTGCGCCTCATCGTTGGACACGTGCATGGGGCGCGTCTCGAAACTTTCCAGGCTTGAGAACGATCGCAAGCTGCCGTTCGATCCTGTCCAATCCTGAATGAAGGCAGCTTCTTCGACGCCGCTGTCTTTGGCCAATGTGGCGTAGGCGCGGTCCCAATTGCGGCGCTTTACATCCGCGAGTAAGTTGTCGACGGCCTTGACGGGAGTGTCGGCGTTCTCGGAAAGACCCGGCAGAGCGGAACCTTGGGCGATCCCAACAGTACCGCGCGCCTGACCAAGGCCGAACAGGCCGAGAACCACCAGGATTGCGGTGGCGACAACCAGAACAATGGGCAGAATGATTTTCATAACTTGTGTCTCAGTTTGTCTCAGTCGTCATGAAGTAGGTTTGTCGCTCTCGCCGGCGTTATCCCGAAGGCGCACGTTTCATCCAGCGCGCCGAGGGATCTTCATGCTCACGCGCGCTGCACGCAAGATCCTTCGCTCCGCCTGAAAAACGGCTTCGCTCAGGATGACTCCATGTGCTTCACGCGACGTAGTGGCCTTCGGCTCTTGCCGGCATTTCAACCGGCACAGGCAACGCACGCCGAACGGGCAGCAAAATTTCAAGGAAGATTGCCAGCAGGCTCACACCGATCGGCAAAGTTCCCCATAGCAAACCTTCCCAGGCCGCGGGCATCGCATCTGATTCGATGCGATTCGCCGGCGGCACATCATCTTTCGACCAGGCCGTGATGGCTCCATTCTCGAAAGTCTCAATCTTCCGCCATCCCACAAAGGTCAGCAGCGGCTCATAATATGCGTCGTGAACGAAGATGTACTTCAGCCCATATCGGTTGGCGTGGGCGAGCATGGCCCGCAGCGAAGCCATTCCGGCCGAGCCGTAGAACTTCGCATTGGTTAATTGAGCCGAGCCGAATTGTGTCATTTCTGGCAGAAGTCGGGCGGAATTGTAATCTCCGTCGACGCTGCCGGCATTGGTGTAGGTGGACACTTTTGCCAATTCGCTGCCAAAGCCGAGCGTCATGTAGCGATAGGCATCGTGCCCGTCACGATTCAAGAAGGCGACTACTGGATCCACGTTCATTGTTCCTGTGGGCCGGTAGGGATTCGCAGTCAGCCAGAACAGAGCTGCGCCGATTGTAGTGACGGCGGCGAGCGATAGCAGGGCCGCAGCCTTGGCTTGGAAGCGATCGAGAAGTTCAACTACAAGCAGGCCGACGATGGGCATCATCATGAGCGTGGCCCAGAATGTGAAGCGCTCGAACGTGAGAATTTCGTAAGCGCGGCCAAGCAGCCAGCGGGGAACCGGAGTCGTTCCACCGAGGCCAAACAGGAGTGTCAGCCAGAAACCGATTAACAGCGGACGCAGCCGCGATGAAGCTGCCCCGCGAATCAGCACAAACGGAAAGGCCAGAATCAGTGCGCCGTAGGGAATCAGGAAATAGTTGATTCCGGTCGTGGAGTTCAACAGAAAATTGTTGCGGCTATCATGCGGGATCGGCAGCTGATGAATCGGGTGCTGAATCAGAGTAATGAAATAAGGCGCAAGTACGACACCGACACCCACGGCTACAACGATGCCAAAAACGATCGCGCGCCAAATCACTCCCCCGACAGATCCGGGAACACGCTCTTCGCGGGCATCCACCAGCGCTAGCCACAGTACCGGCGCGGCGAAGAGCACGACACCAAAGATCAGCGTTACGTGGTGAGCCGCGGCGGCGGCCCAGCTCACCACTACCCCTTTGATCAGCGCTCGGGCCGACGATTGGGTCATCCAGTCGTAAAAATAAGGCAACGCGTTCAAATACAAAGCTGCCGAAGCAACCGTTGCTAACTGACCGGCCTGATAGATGAGAAAAGCCAGGGCGCCGAGAAACACACTACCGAGGGCGGCGTAACTGGACGAGCGCTCATCCACCCAGATTCGCGAGAAACGAAATACTCCGATGGGCAGCAGGAGTACGGCAATGAGCTGCACCACCATGTATGCCATCTTCAGGCCGAAAACGGTCGAAAGCAGGGCAATCCACTGATGTGTGAGCGGCGGATAGGTGGTCTGCGAGAATCCCGCGAACCACTTTTCGTTCCAGGGATCAAACCAGTGATGCAAGTAATGTGAGGCAAAGAATATGTGGAAGTTCGTATCGAACGATCCTGCCGGCAGTTGCATTAACAACAGCGGGCCGTGCACGGCGAGCGCGACCAGAACAATTCCCATCAAGGGGATTGGGCGTGAGTAGCTAGTCAGGGAAATGGGACGAGAGTAGCTTGCGGCAGTGCTCACTCAGGGCTCTCCAGTCTCTATATCAGTTGGAACAACTTCGTAGCAGCGATTTTGGATTCCGAAAACCTTCCGGGGGTTTACTGGCAACTCAGCCTGTGTAGGCCAGTGCCAGACATGAGTTTGGGCACGGGGCAGCCATGTGCCTCGGAATGGCATCTGACCTGCACCGCAGATAAGCATCACCGATGCGGGAGGTTCCCCGATCATTTGCATTTCAGCGTGGTGACATTGTGAAAAGCCGATTTCCGCTCGCGAGCTTTTGCATTGCCGTTCTTCTCGGTTGTGCCTGGGGGCAGACCCAGAACTACGAGATCAACGGCCAGAGCAGCTCATCCTCCAATCAGCAGAACAACAAGTCAGGCAATACTTCGCAGAACGAATCGGGCTTCGGCTGGGGATCCAGTATTGAAACGGTTCGCCAGGCGCGCGCCACACAGGACGCACTCAAGCGCAACGATTACGCTGCGGCCATGAGTTTTGCGGAGCGGGCTGCGAAGTCGGCGCCGCAGAATGCGGAACTGTGGTTTCTGTACGGTTATGCCGCGCGGCTGAACGAGAAGTATCAGATCTCGGTCGACGCATTTAACCACGGACTCCAGATCCAGCCAAACTCGATTCATGGGCTCGCTGGGTTGGCGCAAACATACGCGAAAATGGGACGCGATGCTGAGGCTGAGCAACTGCTCCAGCGCGTGGTCGAGGCGAATCCAAAGGACGCGAACAGCTTGCAACTGGCTGGCGAATTGATGCTCAATGCCGATCCCAATAAAGCTCTGGACCTTTTGCAACGGGCGGATGCCGTGCAAGCCTCAGCTCATACCGACCTCTTGATCGCGCATGCATACGACCGACTCGGCCAGCACGACGAATCGACCCGTTATCTGAATCGCGCAAAGGCCCGTGCGCCCCATGATCCGGAGGTATTGCGAGCCGTCGCTGACCAGTTTCGTGACAATGGACAATACGACCAGGCGATCGCAACCCTGCAATCATTGCACTCGAAATCGCTGGATGTGGAATCCGATCTTGCATACACCTATCAGCTCGCGGGCAAGCAACAGGAAGCGGCGGCGCTCTATTCCCGGTTAGCTAAGTCTGCGAAGGGCAATATCAATCTCGATCTCAGCGCAGCGCAGGCGTGGATGAATCTCAACCAGACGGAAAAGGCCCGGCCATTCCTCGACGACGCGCGACAGATCGATGGCAACAATTACCGCCTGCATTCGATCCTGGGAGCGGTTGCCGAGAATGAAGACCGCCTCGCTGACGCCGCTTCTGAATACAACATGGCGCTCGCGAACATGCCCCCGCGGCCGCCTGAGGGCCCGCTATTTACGATTGAAGTGCGGTTGAGTCTTTACGAACTCGCGGTGCGGCAGAACGATGATGCGAATGCCAAGCAGCATTTGTCGGCAGCGGCCGCTCAGCTTGCGCAGGTGAATGTGTCCCAGTCCGAGCGCCCGGAAATGCTGCGTCTGCGGGCTGCCATCGAGACGGCACAAGGCAATCTCGATGCTGCGGACAAAGATCTGAAAGAGGCTTTGGCACTGGCCCCGACCAACGTGAACTCGCTACTGAACTACGGAACCCTACAATGGAAACTGGGCCAGAAAGACGCAGCCCGCGCCACGTTCGAAAAGATCCTCGGGATCGACAACCGCAATCGGACGGCGCTTTCTTCCCTGGGGTATCTTGCGCGCGATCGGGGAGACAACAAACTCGCGGAGACCTATTTCACGCGAGCTCTAAATGCTCACCCGACGGACTACGCGCCATATCTCGCGCTCGCCGATCTATATACGGCGGAGCGAAACTACCACGCTGCCGAATCTCGCTACGAAGAGGCGTATCAGCGCTCGCAGGGAAGTCCAGCGATCATCGCCGGCGGCGCAAACGCCGCGCTCGGAGCGCGTGATTTGGACCTGGCAACACGCTGGCTGGACCGTGCCAAAGATGGCATGAACGACAATCCGCAGGTGATGCGGGAACGCGAGCGCTATCTCACGCTCAATGGCGACTATGCAGAATCGGCGAAAGTGGGCTCCAGGGTGCTGGAAAAGCTGCCCAACGACCATGAGGGGGTTATCTATCTCGCTTATGACCTCTACTACCTCGGTCGCTATCAGGACGCGATGGCCCTGGTCGACAAGTACGACGCGCAATTCGGCAACGAAAAAGATCTTGCGCTGATTTCGGGATACATCCACGTGCACAATGGCCAGTCTCGCGAGGCGTTCGAGGACTTTACCCGCGCACTGAAGCGCGACCCAAAAATGGCGACCGGATACGTAAACCGGGGATTCGTGGAGAACGATCTCAAGGAAGCCGATCGCGCTTCCCAAGATTTCCGCACGGCGCTGAAGATGCAGCCGAATTATGGCGAAGCGCATCTCGGGTTGGCATTTGCCGATCTGCAACTGCACCGGCCTAAACCAGCGCTACAGCAACTCGACATTGCCGAGAAGTTGCTCGGCAAGTCGCATACATGGCATCTGGCGAGGGCCGAAGCGTATCGACAGGAGCAGGATTTTGCCCATGCCGAACCTGAATATCGGATCGCATTGCAAGAAACGCCGAACGATCTTCCAACGCAGCTTGTCTACGCGGACGTGCTGTTTCGCATGCGCCGCTTTGAGCAATCCATCGCTGCCCTGGAAACCGCCCAAAAACTGGCTCCCACCGATCCGCGAATCTACGCGCTCAAAGCCCAGGTGCATGCCAAGGAAGGTGATCGTGAAAAAGCGATGCAGGATATCCAGATGGCCGAGCAGTATGGCAGGGATCAGGTTGACATTCTGATGGCGACTGGCGACGCGCTACTCAGCATGGGCGATCGCGACGCCGCCATGCAGCGTTTTGCTCGAGCGCTGGATGCGCCCAAGGGAGATAGAGTTGGGGTGCGGCTCGCCGTGGCGCAAGTGCTCATGCGGCAGGGCCACTTCGACGAGGCCCGACGGCAGATTGCCATCGGCTTCGCGGAAGCGCGCACTGACCGTTCGGAAGTCACAGGTGAAGACATCCTGGAAGCGGCAAACATTTTCTTGGCGATGCATGATTTCGATCTTGCTGAGACCTATTTCGACAAGGCCAAGCTGGCGGGGGCGAATCCTCGCACAGTTGAGATTGGGCTGGCCAATACCTATCTGGCGGAAGGCGAAACTCGCAAAGCTGAGATGGCTTTGAATAGCCTGGGGCCTGCGGACGATTACCGCGACGACTACGACTACATGATGGCTTCAGCGAACTTATATCGCCAACGTCAGGATTCATTGCACGCGCTGGCCGCCTTTGCGCAAGCCAGCACGATAGCCGGCCAGGAAGACCGAGGCACGGCAGAAACAGCGCAATATGAACTCGCCGGCGAGGAAGGACGGCAAATCACGCCCCAGGTCAGCGTCTTCCCGGAAGGCTCGTTCGCTCCGCAACTCGAAGACATCAACGTGTATCAACTCGATGCGAGGATCCTCAAGGTTACGAATCCCGCGCTGCTGCCCCCGCCACGACACTCATTTCAGAACCTGGCGATATCGCACTATCGGCTGCATCTGGGGAATCTGCCGACGATTACGGGATTTGCGGGTGAGAGCATGACCTTCGGCCGATTGCTGTTCCCCAGCAACAATGTGGTGCAGGACCGCAACACCTACGATACGTATATCAATGGCGGAATCACGCCGATCTTGCATCTGGGATCGAACAGCATAGCTTTCAACGGTGGGCTGCAGTTTACGATCCGCCGCGACACGATTTCGCCCGTCGCGATGAGCCAGAATTTGTTCCGGCAATTTCTGTATATCTCGACGAGTTCACTTTACAACTGGGTCCAAATCAATGCCAGCGGCACCCGCGAAACCGGGCCGTTTATCGATCAAGACCTGCACTCACGAGACCTGGCCGGCAGCGTGGAATTCAGCGTAGGCCGACCTTGGGGAAGGACCTCGTTACTGGCTGGATATACGGCGCGCGATCTGCTTATTCGTCCACTGGTGGAGGAGTATTTCAGCACTTCAAGCTACGTGGGACTGCAGCATAAATTTGGCAGCCGATTGACGGCGGCAATTCTTGCCGAAGACCTGCGTTCCTGGCGCGTTCAGACGGTGCAGTTCGCGATCGCGCAGGCATTTTTACCGGGAGCGAGGTTTGAGTTGCGCGCCAATCCACGCTGGAGCCTGCAGGGATCATTCTTGCTATCCCGGGGAATGGGGTTCCATCAATACGACAACGCGCAGAGCGAATTGCTGGTTTCGTACATCCGTCCAGTGAGCGGGCGTTTGAAGGACGGCACGGGTGAAATCCCTGTTGCCTATCCGTTCCGCTTTTCGCTAGGGGTGCAGCAACAAACCTTCTACAACTTCAACGGTACGGCAAAGACGACTTTGCTTCCGGTTGTGCACTTCACTTTGTTCTGAGGCATCCAAAGAAAGTGTAACTGCGGAGATGGCCAGCAGCACCAATTCGTCCGTAGCAGGAAAGGTTGAGATGCCTTCCGTTCTGGCGAGAGTGCGTAGCTCCAAGCTTTTGGGAGGCAGCCTCACGTTGCTCGCCGGTTCAGGGCTGGTGAGTGTCGCAAACCTGCTTTACAACGTGGGAACTGCTCGCCTGCTCGGCGCATCGGGATTCGCCCACGCCACCACGGTGTACACGCTGCTGATGCTGATGTCGGCGATCACGCTTTCATTCCAGGTGGTGTGCGCGAAGTATGTAGCGCGCGCCGAAAGCGCGGAAGAAAAAGCGGAGGTGTTTGCCACCCTTCATCAGCGGTCCTGGATCGCAGGCATCGGCATTGGTATTTTGATCTTTGCCGGCGAGCGAGCACTTACCACCTATCTGAATCTGCCGGACAAAATTCTGGTCTCATTGCTTGCTCTGGGCACTGCCTTCTACATCCCGCTCGGTGCGCGGCGCGGCTACATCCAGGGTGTGTATGCTTTCGGCGCGCTGGCGCTGAACCTGTTAATTGAAGGCGTAGCCCGAGTTGCGGGACTGTTTCTGCTCATCGCACTAGGGCTGGGCGTAAAAGGGGCGGTGCTGGCGAGTGTAGTCGCGGTGATTCTTAGCTATTTCTTGGTGTCCCCAAGCCCGCGCGGTCCATCCTTCCGGCTCCGTGGCACTACGATTCCTTTCCTGGAAGGATTGCAGGCGATTGTTTTCTTTTCTGGCCAGACGGTCATCAACAACTTCGATATCGTTCTGGTCAAACACTTCTTTGTTTCGGACGAAGCGGGCATCTATGCGGCGGTTTCGCTCGTGGGCCGTCTGGTCTACATGTGCGCCTGGTCGGTGGTGAATACCATGTTTCCGCTGTCGGCGGCGGCCAAGGGCAAAGAGGCGGAGGGCGACGGCGTTTTATTCACATCGCTGTCGTTAGTCGCTGGAATTCTCACCGTTTTGATCGGCGGACTTTGGCTTCTTCCCACCTTCGTCTGGAAACTGTTGTTCGGCACGCACTTTGAGCGCGGGAATTATGGCGATCTTGCCAGCTTGCTGATTCTGTACGCGGTCACAACCGCGATCTACTCGTTTAGCTCAGTGATGATCACCTATGAGATGTCGCGCAAAATCGCGAACACCAGCTGGGTGCAGCTGGCGTTCAGTGGCGCGCTGACATTGGGAATGTACGCCTTTCATAACAGCCTGAAGCAGGTCATTGTCGTTCGACTGTTGCTGATGATCGCACTGCTCGCGACCCTGACAGTCCCGCTTTTGCGAAAGCGATTTGCCCCGCAGTTGCTCGGAAGCTACAGCAGCATTCGGGTGCGCAGGCCGCTTAGCGAGGAAGAAGTGATCGCCGAATTTTTGCGCAGCGAATTCCATCACACTGAATTCCAGGAGTATCGCGATGAATTCAGCCACCTGGTGAACAACCCGGACTTGAACAGCCCGCGTGAAAACGCATTGCGCCGGGCATTGCTGTTTCTGCGTCGCGGACCCATGTGGCGAGAGTTGCCCACGGACACGAAGTGGTTCGAGGTGGAGCTTACCTCGGCGGACCTGGATCGAGTCCGCTTTTTTCCGCGCGCTCAGTGGCGCCGGGTCGCTCAGGGAAATTTTCAGCTAAATGAGGTGGTCGGACGTATTCGCGAGAGGCTCGAAGTCTCAAGCGATGATCGATTCTTCAACAAACTGCGCGCCCTCAGCCTGTCGGTGCAGGGCAACCTGATGAACCCGACGGTGTTGCTGATTGGAATCGACGAGAAACGCCCCTTAACGATTCTCGATGGAAATCACAGGATGGCAGCGGCCCTGCTGTGCGGGCCGGGCAAGACTTTCGCCAAAATGCATTTTATCTGCGGGTTCTCTGCAAACATGACCCACTGCTGTTGGTATGACACCAACGTCAACACGATACTGCGTTATCTGAAGAACCTGTTGCGCTATCTGATTTACGACCCGGAGTCTGAAATCGGGCGTTTCCAAGAGAGTGATCTGTAGGCTGGTAGGGCCATGCCCGTGTGGGCACTTGTCCGCCGATTCGCGGCAGGTTCCTTCCCCAACGCCAAAAAGTCTGGCGCGGATACCTAGCACAGTGTTCCGGTGAAGGCACGGGAACGAACGCTTAGCGATTCTGCTGCTGCGGTTCTGTCGTCGAAGGTTCCTGAACGATGCTGTTATCGCGTCGGCGAAGGACGACGGGCTGGCGTTGTCGCCGCCGAACATCGCGTTCCTGACTGACTTTGGCATCCACCTTGGCAGCGTTCTCGGCAGCAATGCTCGCCAGTTCCTGACCCTCGGCGGTCTTGCGCGTCGCTAGCCCTATTCTCTGCGCTGCTCCCAGTGAGCTTTGCGCGTTGTTGTAGAAGAACTCCGCGGTTTCGCGGTCGCCTTCGATTTCAGACACATACCCGATATTGTTTTGCGCAAATGCGTTCTGAGGATCGAGGGCATAAGCTTTGCGAAAGTCCTGGTCTGCCGCTCGCAGGTCATTGCGATTGATGGCCGAAACGCCCCGCAGATTGAGTTCGGCGACCTGGGCCTCGCGCGTGTTCTGGTTCTCCATTCGGGTTCGCAATGATTTGGCGTTTTGCGCTGCGATTTGCGCCACGGGCTTGCCTCGCCACGAGCGGTCGAGTGTTACAACTGCCGTTGCATCAAGCTGGCTGGCAGCCGCTGCATCGTAAAATTTCAGCGCTTCCTGGCTTTCGCCTTCCATCTCTTTGGCGACACCCAGATTGTTTAAGGTAAAGATATTTCGTGGATCCAGCTTGAGTGTTTGCTGCAGCAACAGATCTGCCTCCGGACCTCTTCCTTGCGAAAGCAATCGCACCGCCTCCACATTGTCGTGGTTGATCTGCAAGGGCATATCGGGAATGGCGAGCGCCTCCTTGACCTCCCGGCCTTGCACTCGATCGTTGCTGGCAATGTCAATCACGGCACTAGTCGGTTGCTCCCCGGCGAGCGCATAAAAGCGCTGCGCGCGATCGACTTGGCCCTTGAGTTCCGCAATGTAGCCGAGGTTGTTGAGCGTGAATGGATCGTCCGGGTCAAGCAGATAGGCTTTGTAGAAGAGCGACTCCGCTTTTTCGTATTCGTGCTTGCGCACGGCCTGCACGCCATCGCGATTTAACTGCTGGATAGGCGTGAGATGACTCTCGCGCGGGATTGTAATCTTGAGCTCGCCAGCGCGAGCGTAGTTGATGCCAAAAAGCCCGACCGCGAAAATCGTAAGTACAAACCATCGCATGGACAACATTCAATCCCCTCAAGACGACTCGAATAGGCTCAACACTTCTTCGTAGACGAGAGTTGGATGCCAAATCGGCGTTTTTGTTTGTCGAAAAAAGAACACGCTGGTCAGCGCCTCCGACCACCTTGTCACATGGGAAGGCATCCAACATGAGCGTCGAAAAATCTTTGAACCAAGGGTTCTAGACATGAAGCGTTTTCTGCCGATGCTTTTCCTTTGCGGTGTTTTCTCAGTTTTCGCTTACTCACAGGCTCCGTCACAATCGGATTTGGCTGCTTCCGATTCTGCTACCGCATCCTCGCAATCCATCACGGTTCTTGATGATGATGCTGCCGACTCTGGCCACGTCTCAGACGCGGATGTTGCTCTCGATCCCGCAAGCTTGCTTCCGGACCTGCCGGCCCTCCCGCACGACCGGGCTACGTTGATCGGAGGAACTATCGACAGGCTGGATCGCGTACGCGACGAACTGACACTGCGGGTTTTCGGGGGAAACCGCATGAAAGTGGATTTCGATCCCCGCACCAGGATCTATCAGAATGGCGCTCCGGCCACGGTCGCTGACTTACACCAGGGTGACCGAGTTTATGTCGATACGATATTGAATGGCGACGAAGTCTTTGCCCGTAGTATTCGGTTACGAAACGCCCAGGCGACCGGGGAAAGCCAAGGCATAGTTCTCTCGTACCATCCCGGCCAGCAACTGACGATGCGCGACGCTCTTTCTCCGCATTCGGTAGAAGTCCGTTTGACGCCTTCCACGCAGGTCATCAAAGGCGGCAAGGCTGTCCCAGCAAGTTATCTGGGTTCGGGTGATCTGGTCGCGGTGCAGTTCGGAGCACAAGGCAATGGCCATGCCGTAGCTCAGAAGATCTCCATTCTGGCCAGGCCTGGCGAGAACTTCACATTTTCAGGAACCGTCACCACCCTTGATCTGCGCACCGGGCTATTGGTGCTTACCTCAACTGAGCGCAAGCAGTACGAAGTTTATATTGACGCCGGATCACTCAATGTTGACGACAATCTACGTCCTGGCGCGGATGTCACCGTGATAACGCAGTTCGATGGCAAGCATTACGTTGTCCGGCGAATTAGTGTCAATGAGGCGGTAAACGCACCGGCGCAGCGTTGAGTCATTCTCGGAGAAGCGAAAGTTAGCCGTCTGCATCGGCGCTGGCCTATTGCAATGTCTGTGGTGTGCAGACGTGGCTGGATAACTGATTTGGTGGATTGGGCGGCGTGGCCCAGGGCACATTTCCGAAATCGAAGAATTCAGTCATATCCATCTGGGCCGCATCGCGCCTCGTTAGCGGCTGCAATCCAAATCGAGTTTCGATGAATTTCAGGATCGCAGTGTAATCGGTAGGAGTGTGCGAAACGTAGTTCTTCCGGGTGAACGGAGAAACAACCAGCAGTGGAACTCGGAATCCAGTGACGTTAAAATTACAGACCGGCCCGTTGAGATCATTTGCGCAGACATCGGTAGGCGCCAAATCAATCGGAGCGATGCCATCCGGATTCACCGCGATACTTGGATCAGTGATCGGAGGTACGTGGTCATAGAGTCCTCCCGCTTCGTCGTAGGTGAGGATGAAAACTGAATCCTTCCACGATTGGCTAAACATGAGGCCATTGATCAAGCTCTCTACGTAGGCCGCGCCATCCTGCACGTTATTATCAGGATGTTCATCCCGTCCAGACTCATATCCGCCCTCGATAAAGGCCACAGAAGGCAAAGTGCCGTTCTGCGCGTCGGTCAGGAATTGCGATGCCGGCACGACATTAGCGGGTAAGGTATTCGGCGGAGAAAATGTCTGGAACTGCGTCAAGTAAGTGCAGGCTCCGGCGTTGGAAGTCGCGGAGCTCGAAGTGGCTTCCAGAATTCCACCGCGCGGCCTTTTGTCGTTGGCCGTGACACCAGTCGAGCAGGTGTTATCGGTGAAGTAGACCTTCCAACTGATGTTCGCCTTCGTCAAGGCTTCAAATATAGTTGGTGCCGTCAGAGCGTGGTTATCGCTTATGGTGGTCCCCGGGGGATACGCATATCCCTGCGAGGTGGCAGCGAAGAGATACATGCGATTGACTTGGGTGCGGTCCATGGCAGGAGAAAACCACCGGTCGGATGTGGCGAAGTTCGACGCCATAGAGTAGTAGTAGTTCAGATCGCTCCCGTCGTAGTACCCCATGGCACGTAGGCCTTGGGTGTCAGTAAAGCCGGAATCCATGGCGAATTTTGCGGCATTGAATACAAAACCGTCTAAAGTTGGCGTCGAGGAGGTGGCGTTGTGCAAGTTCCAATCGAGATGGGACTCATCCCAAGACGGAGTCAGGTTCTCGGTGCATTCCGTTGCCAGATGAAATGCGGGAACCATGCTTGTTCCATCGAAGCTGGGATTCGAGGCATTGGCCGGCAAGCCATCGACGCCAGGCAGCTTTCCGAAGTAGGTATCGAACGAGCGATTCTCCTGCGCCATGAAAATGATGTGGTTGACCGCCTGGATGCCGTTGCCGTTCCCCGGGCCGGCGACTCCGTTGGTAAGCCCCTTACATCCGCAGAGAACAAGCAATAAACCCGCGACGATCATGCTCGATACTTTTGATTTCTGCTTTGAATTCATCCTGTGCGCCCCGCTCGGAGAATTTGAAAAGCAAGCGCAGTTTCGATGACGATTCGGAGCAGAAAGTTGGCTGGGAAATGGATGTTAAATGCTTATATACAATGAACTTCCATTCATTTTGGTGACCGGCCGCACACTGCTCCCTTCTGGCAAGGCCAGAGTCGCGAATTTCGGCTCGGCATACGTGCGGTGCTTAACCGAAGGTTTGAGGAAAGCAAAGTGCGGGCGTCGGACGAAAAGTAGCTAAGAGGTTCCTACCCGGAAGTCCCTCAACTATCGACACCTGTCCTTCGCAAAAGACTTGCTACTAAGCTTGGGCGATCCCAGAAAGTTCGTGTAAGACCAAGCACGTCCAGCAAGACCAAGCACGTCAGAAAGTTCAAGCACGTTCAAGCCAGCGTCAGGAAATCTACAGGCGGGGGCGCCTTTCTCCGTCGCTGGTTAAGAACCGAAGCAAGATCCTCGGCTCTACTCCGCTCCTGAGGACCGATGCGTCGCAAGAATACTTGTGTCTCGTTACTCGCCTTAATTTTTTTGGGTTTGTCCGCTGTTTGCTGGGCGGGCAATTCCTACGTCGTTCCAACCACCACTCTCGCGGCTCAAACCAAGAACAATTCGAGCGCAGCGAATACGTTTTCGACGCAATCCAACGGAAATCTAGGTGCAAACAATGTCAGTAAGATGAACGTGCACACGTTGCTGTATCCCGGTGCTACGACAAAGGTCTTTGCCCATCTGATGCTGTGGTTCGGTGGGTCGAACCACATGAATGTAGGTTACAGCTCTACGGATGCGACCCAGGTTCATCGTCAGATCGTGGATATGATCAGTCGCGGAATCGATGGCGTAGTCGTCGATTGGTATGGCCCGAACAACTCGATCGATCAGGCGACGGAGCTAGTGATGGCCGAGGCCGAAAAGCATCCTGGCTTTACGTTCGCAATCATGATCGACCAGGGCGCGATCCAATGGGATTCGTGCTCGGGTTGTTCGCCACAGCAGACTCTGATCGAGCATTTGCAGTACATGGAGCAAAAATATTTCCCATCTCCTGCGTATCTCAAACGTGGTGGCGTTCCGGTGGTGACGAATTTCAACATCGACCTGTCATTTCCCGGAATCAACTGGAGCTCGGTGAGCGCAGCGCTGAGCACACATCCCGAATTTCTTTTTCAAAATACCGACGGATTTACTCACTCGCTTAGCCGCGGCAGTTATTCATGGGTCATGCCGACCACGACTGACTTCGGGATAAGCTATCTCACGAATTTCTATGACACGGGGCTGTCTTACAGCAGCGATCAGACTGTGGGCGCAACCTACAAGGGATTCAACGACACTCTGGCTTCCTGGGGATCGAACCGCATCATGAAACAGCAGTGCGGCCAGACATGGCTGCAAACGTTCGCGAAGATCAATAGCTTGTACAACTCGGGCCGGCAAATTCCCTATGTGCAACTGGTCACGTGGAATGACTATGAGGAAGGAACTGAGATCGAGTCTGGTATCGACGATTGCCTCGGGGTTTCAGCCACTCTATCGGGCAACGGACTGGAGTGGGGTATCACGGGCAACGAAAAAGTAGTGAATCACTACGTGGTGTATATCAGTGTCGATGGCCAAAACTTGATGTCTCTGGTGCACACCTGGCCGGGAAACCGGTCTATCGACCTGTGTAGCTTCCCGATTCCTTTAGGCAATTACAAGCTGTTTGTGCAGGCTGTGGGAAAACCCAGCCTGGCGAACCGGATGACGTCAGCGCTCAGCTACAGCCCGTCGTGCAAGGCGGCAACCTCTTCGAATTTGAACATCACCACGTTGCCCGCTGCGCTTGTGATTCCACCGGGGCGCCGGGCTGATGTGACGGTGCAGATTCGGAGTGCAGCAGGTTCTTTCAATGAAGCAGTTGGACTCTCGTGCAATGGTCTGCCCGCCAATTTGAACTGTTCATTCTCGCCAGAAATCGTGACTCCAGGATCGGGGATAGCCAAGTCAGTGCTGACTATCTCAGCCGTTTCCGTCACGGGGATGAATGGGAGGAGCCGGGACTGGGGCAGCCTGTATGCCAGCCTGCTGTTTCCGTTCGGGATCGGTGGCGTCGTCCTCATGGGTGGCAGTTGGCACCCGAGACAGAAGCGCTGGCGAAACATCCTCGGCCTGATTTGTCTCGTGCTGGGGATGGCCCTGGTTACCGTTTCCTGCGGGGGCTCGCCGAATGACCGATACTCTATAGCCGTCCGCGGAAGCGCCAATTCGGTCGAGATCTCCACGCCCGTCACCGTTACCGTTCCGTAGCCCACTGTCGGGGCGAACGCCGACCGGGGGCAGCGCTGATCGTTGCGCCCAACCCAGCGAACTGCGGGTAATGGTTCGCAGTAACAAAGACTTCGACGGCACCCAATCGGGCAGCCGTCGAAATTTTGTTACGTAGCGCAAGGCTTCAGTCCGCTGCTGCAGCTCAAAATGCCGGAGATATTTCTGCACCACGTTAGGCATCGTCATGCGCAGAGCGGCGGCAAAATTCAATATGGCCAGTTCTCGTTGCTTTTGGGGATTTTGCAGCAGAGTGACCAGGCAATCGGCGAGTGCTTGAGCATCGCCGGAGCGATAGAACTCGACGGCCAATTCCTCATTGGCTGCCATCTGCTGGAAATCCTCGAGATCGGCACACACGATCGGGACGCCGTAGCCGCAGGCGAGGTGGGCCACACCACTGCATCCGGTAGAGGATGTATAGGGCATCACGGCGGCGGTAGAAGCTTGGAATAGGTCACCCAGGTCCTCTTCCTGCACGTAGCCGGTGAATTCGATACGCGGATTGCCAGCGCAACGCTTCCGCACCGAGTCGACATATCCTCTCGCGCTCGGATGGTCGCCGCCAGCGACGACCATCCGAGCCTGCGGAAGTTTCTTTTCCACGATCGCGAATGCGTCAAGCATCAATTCCAGTCGCTTGTAAGTTCCCCACTTTCCGAAGGCCAGGATGCGATGCTCGGGATTTCCGCGGCGGGCAAAATCCGGAAACTCGGGCCGGCGAGTCAGAATGCCGTGCGAACGGACATGTACATTGTCGCTGCCATATTTTTGATTCAGGATCCTGCGGTAACCGGGCATCAATACGGACACTGAATTCGAAAGCAACAACAGGCGAGTCGCGAGCGAGCCGGCAATTTTGTAAGTGCGCTTGAAGCGGACGCCGGCATCGTTCAAGTCGACCGTATCCATCAGGTGGTGCAAGGTGACGTGGGTATAAATTCCGCTCAGCCTTGCGAGCAGCGGGGTCATCAGACCGGAGAAGGCGATGAGAGGATTGCGCCCGAAGGTGCTGAACAGCAGATTGAACCAGACAACGTCGGGCTTATAGCGTAACAATTCGCGCAAGAGGCGTGCGGAACTCGCCGGATCGTTGAAACGCCAGCAGCGCTGGACATTGAAGCCTTCTAACTCAGGGTCGCCGGACGGCATCTGGTCAGCGAGAATCGTAAGGCTGAGAAATGGGTTGCGCTGCAGTTCGCGCGCAATATGAAATCCGTATTCACTTAAACCTCCCTGACTGGGCGGGAAAGTTGTTACCAAACAAATCTTCATTCAGCCTCATGGCCCCTGCATTTCGATGATCATGCGGCTGCAGATGTTGTGAGAAAAGAACAGCCTGCAACCGATTGAAATTGGATCGGCATGCTAGCGAGCGCCAGGGACAGCGACTAGCTCTGATGCCGGTGCAGAAAGCCTTTCGCGCGCAACATCTATCACCGCGGAACGTATGGCTTCAACCGAAGCGGGGCTGATCAAAATTGCGCCGGCAGACTCGCTCACGATCAGATATGCCTCTCGATTGCGACGCAGAAATTCAACCGGGTATTCCGGCTTGCGCTTCCACGCCGTTTCCGGGTCCGCATCAATGAAAAACGCTGCATCAGGGCGCGGAGCGATTTTGATTACAGCCGCGGCAAAGAGGACTGTAAACCGCCGATGCAACGGAAGATTTGCGAGTTCGTCATAGATGTAGCGATCGAAGACAACGGCATCCCATTTTTCAGTCTTCAGCTTTCGTACTATTAGTGCGAGATTGATAGCGTCAGCGAGGTAGAGTAGGAAACGCATCGCCGTCACGGGCCAAGCTGTGACATTTTTGTCGCGTCGTACCAGTGGCTGTTCGGGACTTCCCACGCCCTGGTCTCCCCGGAAAACGCGATAACTCAGACCTTCGCGCCAGCGGGAAAATGCGGCGACGTGGTCCCAAAATTCAAGGCGCTTCACTCTTAGCCCAGAATTTGACAAGGCGTCATACAGGGCAGAAATCTGGGTACTCTTCCCGGCGCCGTCAATTCCTGAAAAAGAAAATATTTTCATGAGGAAACGACGATCTTTGCCGCGTTCAACGAGCGCCCGGCGGCTTGCTGGCGGTGGCACGGGTGAGAGCTACGACAGTGCCAATTGCGACCGCTGCTCCCGCCATCGCGCCGTAGCGCAGGACCAGAGTGCGCGCCCGGCGTTGCTTGGCCGGGGCGATCGCGATTCCCGCCGGCTGCGACGCCGCAATGCCACTGATGTTCGGAGTCTCCGCCGCCGCCGTCCCGACCGGCTTTTGTGGAGGAGAGCTGGGCGGATTTTGTTCCGGCGCCGGGGGCGCTTGCGATTGTCCGGACGAGGATTGAGAAGTCTGGGATCGGTTCTGCTGAGGAAACGCATTCTGGTGCGCTTCCGCGGCAGCAAGCAGTACGGTTCCGGGACTATCTGGCAGAGTGGAAACTGAAATGTCGGTGCTACTCGAGACGGAAGATTGCTCTGAATTAGTTATCGGAGTTGGTGGTGCCGTCTTTTGCTGCGCCAGCGCCGAAGGAAGGTCGAACGAAAGAATTAATACCGCCGCAACAAGCCACGGTTGGCACCCAAAAATCTCTCTCCAGCAATTCATGGTTCGACCTCCAACAGAGGGTTTGCGCTAGCCGGCAGCTTTGAAGTCGCCGATCGGACCATACGAGGCCGCGTACCAGGGTTCGCTCTCTGGTACCGCGGAGGAGGGAAAGGCGTGGAAGCTTTGGATCGCAGCTTCCGCCGTCTCGAAAATCTCAAAGAGACGATCGACCCGCGTAAGTTCGAGGATCGTGGCGCATGCCGGGGACAAGGCCGCCAACTTCAGATCGCCGTCCCGCTTCATCGCTTCTTCCGTGCAGTGCAGCAGCATTTCGACTCCCGCGCTATCGAGTTGTCGCACTTCAGAGCACTCTAGAACAACTCGCGGACGATCATTTTGGAGCAGTGGTGCGAGCTCGGCCAAAAAGGAGCTCACTTCGGTTTGCGTCAATTGCTCTGAGAGCTGCATTACGATTACGGGCCCGCTGTTATACATCACTCACCCCTGGATTAATAGTCTGGCGGCCAGTCTTTGCTTGCGCTGACCGCTTGGTTAAAAATGCCTCTCATCACCTACTGCAAAGATGCAAGTGTTTCTAAGCTAGTTCTGCTTGCTGGTTCCAGCTTTGCCGTTTTCGAAGCGATCGTGTTCGCCCGGATAATGCTCGGGTCTGCAAATTCAAGTGCAACATTGCGCGGCAGATTCATCAATTTGCTGCCATATACGACTGCGTGACAGACATCCAGCCAGATTCCTACATAACTATCGCTAAGAACGGACGAATCTTCGATCACGGTTCCATAGTCGATCAAGCAGCGGCTTTCTATGTTGCTGTAGCGCGTAATGAGTGTGTCCTCCTGGAGCCTGCTGCCACGCCCGATGTATGCAGGGGCAACAATTCGCGCGCGGCGATGAATATCGGTGTCTTCCTCGACCCAGACTCCAGCACGTGTTTCGCTTCCTTCGGGACGCAGGTCGCATCGCCGGCGAAACGCATCCACCACCAGGCGCCTCACATCGGCGGGCTCAGTCAGACGATTCATATATTCTCTGATGCAGTATGACGACCCGCGGTTCGAGTTTTGACTTAGCAAGTGTGAAATGCCGAGTTGCTGTACCTTCGAGCAATCCACAAGCCACAAGTCCAAAGTTCCCTGACGATCGAAGGCGCGCGTGATCGCTTGCCGGCGTGAGCGGTGAAACTCCTTAAAGTCCAAGTAATCGCAATCGGAATAGATACTAGCGCTTTGAATGAATGCGTTCTCCACGCCGCTCGCGCTATAAAACTCCAGCGTCTTTGATAGCCCGGCCAGGCAATCGTCAACTTCGACGAGTTCCAATGCCGGGTAGCTTCCGCGCATGATTGGCAGCGATTCGGCTGCTGCCTTGTCCACGAGGACCGAAACCCGCTCCGCCCCGCTCTCGAAGAATTTCTGGACCGTGCGTTCCAAAACGCTTCGCCCCAGAATTTCTACGCAAGCTGCGGGAGTGTGATCGAACAGGATGGCGCCGACACTATCGCCCCTGACCGAGCCGCCCCTCACGTAAGCGTTCGCAGTACTCTCACTATCCACCACCAAAATCGCCCCAGACACGACAGCTAGGTATCCTTTCCCGAATGTGGCATTGTGCGCCCGGTCGCGCACCTTTTTTGCTAGTCAACAGCCATTTCACTAATCACCCGACATTTCATAAGACATCGTGAGTCGCGGATTTTGCTTGCTGCGAGCTGCGTCCACAGGAGCCGCTTTGCGACGGGCGGCCCGGCGCTTAGGGAACAGAAGGTCACGCATTTTCAACTTCGCCTTGTGCAATTGCGATTTCGAGTTTCCGATGGAGCAGTGGAGCAGTTGCGCGATCTCGTGATGCTGATATCCTTCGACTTCGTGCAGTGAAAAGATCGTTCTGCATCCTTCAGGCAGTTCTTGAATCGCGCGACGCAGCGCGATGCGATCGACAGCGCCAGAAAGGCGGGGATCGCTCTTGCCGAAATCCCGGCGCAGCGACGGCGATTCGCTCGATACCGGCTCATCCAATGACAAGACTGGCGGTGATTTCCGCCTGCGCAATTTCATGAGCACGGTGTTCACGGCCACGCGGTACAACCAGGTAGAGAATGCTGCGTCGCCGCGGAAGGTTCCAACACTGCGAAACACCTGCAGAAATGCTTCCTGCGTCAGATCTTCGGCTTCGGCGACATCTTTGGTCATCAGCAAACACACGGAGTAAACCCGCTTCTTATGCAACTGGAACAAGGTGGCAAAAGCTTCTTCATCGCCCCGCTGTGCCCGCTGCACAAGACTCAGCTCCGATTCTTCGTTGTTCTTAGTTTTCTGAACGGGGATTGCATCAGTTACTGTCGCGGACATCACGCAAGTCGCCACTGTTAGTCTCCTTCACTCTCTGACTGCACTCCATTTGTCCATCGATCCGTTTTCACGCGGACGGAAAACAATCAACGTCGAGAGCTTAAAAAAAACAGGGCTCTTGTCCCATCCGGTTGCGGCTGTAATTGAAAGTGAGCCTTGCTGTACAGTAAGTTAGGAGGAAAGAGGATCGTGTAAGAAAGTATTGTGGTCTGTAAACATTGCTCAGTGGGGCGCCTAGCGTTGTGAACTTTGTTTTATGTTCGGAGAGTGTTGCAGGTCATAAGTCCTGTTGTGTTACTCGCAGCCATACACGAAACCATCGAGAATGACTGGGGAAAGCACCCTATTACGAATCTGTACGGATGCGATACCACCATGGAATTAACACCTGTGTGTGTGTGTCAGTAAAGTCGAAACGCGACCTCGACACTGATTTGCACATTCACGGGTTTTCCGTCTTTCTTGGCTGGATCGAATTTCCATTGCTTCACGGCTTCGATCGCTTTTGCATCAAGACCAGATCCCAGTCCGCGGACTACACGAACGTCGCGCGGATGACCTTCGGCGTCGACGACCAGCCACAGAATGCACGTGCCCTGAGTTTTGTTGCGACGCGCTTCCTCTGTGTAGTCCGGATCAGGGGTCGAAATGGCCTGCGGCGCTGAAATTCCACCGCCAACTTTGTAAACACCGCCGCCCATTCCGCCGCCAGATCCTGCGCCAACACCGGCACCATGGCCAACGCCGACTCCGCCACCGGAACCCGATCCAATTCCGCCCCCTGCACCGGTACCGTTCGATGGTGGAGCAGCCGGCATAGGCGCGGCCGCCGCTGTCGCAAAAGTTGGTATGCGATTTTCCGCCATGTGGACTTGCGGCGGCATCACGACACTCGGTTTGGCCGTGAGCTTCGGATTCTGATTGTGCAGCACAATCGCCGGTGGCGTGATTTGTTGTACGTCCGCTTTGGGAAGCTGCGGCCTGGGCGCTTTGGGCTCAGGCAATGGATCATGATCGCCGCCGCCGCCGCCCCCGCTGATCTGTTGTTTTGAGGTCGGCAACGCATAAGATTCCGGAGAAGGAGCAATCAAGGTCACGACTTCTCTCTGCTTGGCCTGCTCAACGACATGATGTCCGAATGTGATTCCACTAACCAGCAATCCGATTAAGACCGTGTGGATGATGGCTGATCCCACCAAGCCATTGGAGCGATAGTTGTTGTACTGCCCCCAAATTGCGTCGGGGGCAACTGAAGTGGGCGAGACCATTCGCCGAGGCTCGAGGCGCAGCGCGGGCCTTCGAATCTCCTGGGGAGTGTCAAGCAATGCAGCAGAAGACGAACGCGATCTCGATTGAGCGGAATAGCGGGAGTTTACCGGGTTCGACATTGGCGCTCCTTTATTTGCTTGGTGCGATCACCGTATAGATGCGGGCATCTCACGGGCGGTTTGCGGAGGAGCGGCGCTATAAGGAAAACCGTCGGGAAGAAGCAAGTAGCGAACATTCACGTCGATACCTGCAATCCTTGAGGAAGCGTACTTGGTTCACCTGATGGCCTTACTGACCCGAAGCCAGTGCAGTTCCTGGGTCCACGACAGAATCGTGCCGGTTGAACTTGATCTATTCACACACCGAACGTTCAATGCATTCGGTTGAGACATGCGTGGTGCGGCAGAGATTCATCGCTGCGGCCGAGCAGAATAGGAGTAACTCAGAGCAAACCTAGTAGCAGGGAGAGGTGGGAGGTCGCGGAAATAACGAGTCAGAGTTGGCTGCCCCCCAGGGATTCGAACCCCGATATGCTGATCCAGAGTCAGCTGTCCTGCCGTTGAACGAGGGGGCAAAACCGGCTATCGGCGCGAATAATGACGTTCTCGCTCGCTTCTCATTTCATATGAGTCTCGGCAGCGAGAAGGCCCCATAGGAATACTCAACCTGACTCTAGCAGACGGTTGCGAGCAGGGTCAATGCTGTCGGGGGCGGTTACTGCGATCAATCCCAACGCGGTAACCAGCGTCTTCGAAACCAAATCCGTGCGCCCAAATATTTTGTTTCTTTTGCGGAAAGTTGTGAATCCAAGGGTCAGGCAGGCAGAGTTACGTGCTGTCCAGAACGAACGTAACCTCGGCTTGACGATTCTAGGACGACTAACGTAGTATCCTTAAACCAATGTCAGTTCAGCAGAATCTTCGCGCAGCGTGCATCTGTTGTTGTTGTGGATGCGTGTGCACTGGCGCGTGGAGGCCGCTGACGTAACAGTTCTTTAGAACCGGCATATATAGCCCACCGCCAGCGCACCTGGCGGTGGGTTTTTGCTTTTTAGCGCGAATATCGTTCGGCCAAAAGACATGACACTCGGGAACGCAGATTCAATTCTCACGGCGAAGGAAACCAAGGCACAACGTGTCGAGCGGCTGAAGCGTGCGAGTAATCCGTGGGAGGGCCTCGAAGAGATTCGGCGATTCTCACGAGAAGGATTCGGCTCAATCCCGCCCGAATGGCTCGGAACCTACTTTCGCTGGTGGGGAGTTTATACCCAAGGCGACGGCTTAGGCGTGACCGGTGGAAGCGGCGGCGAGGGTAAGGCGATCGAGCGGTTCATGGTACGCATCCGCATCGCCAATGGATTGCTCAACTCAAAGCAGTTACGCACGATCGCCGATCTCACAGAGCGCTATGCGCGCGGTATCGCCGATATCACCGTTCGCCAAAACATCCAACTGCACTATGTCACCATAGGGGACCTTCCCAACGTTCTCGAGTCGCTTGCTCAAGTGGGTCTTAACACACTCGGCTCATGCGGAGACGTCACCCGAAATTTGACCGGCTGCCCGGTAGCGGGAGTTGATGCCGGCGAGATTATCGACGCCTCGCCACTCGTGCTGGCGGCTTCGCGAATGCTGGCGGGTAATGCCGAGTTCTATAACCTTCCCCGCAAATTCAAGATCTCGATCACCGGATGCCGAGTTTGGTGCCCGCACCCCGAAATTAACGATGTTGGGCTGACAGCTATTTCGAGGAAGGTCGGAGGCAAAACGGAAGTCGGGTTTTCGCTGCGCGTGGCTGGCGGGCTTTCAACTGAGCCGTACCTTGGGGAGCGCTTGAATGCCTTTGTGCAATGGGACCAGGTTCTGCCGGTGCTGAAAGGAGTTGCTGAATTATTCCGCGATTCTCAAGTCTTGCGTGAGCACCGTGAGCGGGCGCGCCTGAAATTTCTCTTTCTGCGTCATGGCTGGACAGCGGAACAGTTCCTCAGCGAATTGCGGGATCGCATTGGATTCAAGCTTGATCCTGCTGAGCAGGAGCAGCCGCCTTCGGATGTGTACCGCGATCATGTCGGCATTCATCCGCAGAAGCAAGCGGGTTACAGCTACGTGGGAGCTTCGGTGCTGCGCGGCCGCATCAGCGCCGATCAGATGCGTGCAGTGGCCGACCTTGCCGAACGTTTTGCTTCGGGGGACCTGCGTACGACAAATATGCAGAACCTGCTGGTGGTGAACGTGCCGACGATCAACGCCGACGCGCTGGCGAATGAACTGGACGAAATTGGACTAACGGTCGGCGGATCGCCGTTTCACCGGGGCATTGTGGCCTGCAGCGGAACCGAATTCTGCAAGCTGGCGATCACCGAGACAAAAAGCTTTTCGCGCTGGCTGGCGGAAGAACTAGACCAGCGTCTGCCTGGCTTCGATCAGCACTTGAAACTGCATGTCACGGGATGCCCGAACAGTTGCGGCCAGCACTGGATCGCAGACATTGGCATCGAGGGCAAGAAGATCAAAATTCAAGATCGCCTCGTCGATGCCTACTACTTCTGCCTGGGTGGCGCGGTCGGATTGCATCAGGGAATTGCGCGTCCTGTCGGTTATCGCTGCGCAGCGACCGAAGTTCCGGACGCGATTGAAAGATTGCTGGGACAGTATCTCGAGGAGCGCGGGCCTGGAGAAAATCTGCGGCAGTTCTTCAGCCGCCACACCAATGAACAGCTACGCGAGTTCCTGGCGGGAGAGGCGGTCGCGGCTGTAGCCCGCGATTTGCCTCTGGGACGAGTTCCAAATGGAGTCGAGGCATGAGTGCATCAGCTAACAGTCTGTTTCCGATGTTCGTAAAACTTATGGGACGAACCGTGCTCGTCGTGGGCGCGGGGAAGTTAGGAGAGCAGAAGATCGCCGGCCTGCTCGAGACCGGAGCACTGATCCGCGTAGTCGCGATTGAAGCGTCTGAGGCCGTAAACGAATGGGCGCGCTCGGGCCGGATCGAGCTTTCTTTGCGAGCATTCTTGACTGATGACCTGGAGGGAGTTTTTCTCGCCGTCGTTGCAACGAATTCCCGCTTACTGAACGAGCGTGTGTACGCCGAGGCTCGGCGACGCGGTGTGCTCTGCAACGTGGTAGACGTTCCTGACCTCTGCGACTTCTTCTACCCCGCCGTGGTTCGGCGCGGAGACCTGCAGATTGCGATTTCGACTGCCGGGCAAAGTCCTTCGTTGGCCCAGAAGCTTCGCCGGCAACTGGAGAAGCAATTCGGGCCGGCATATGCGGAATGGGTTGCGGAACTCGGAGAAACCCGAAGGCTGATTCTCGCCAGTGACCTCGACAAAGAAACGAAGAGCGAGTTGTTGCACTCCCTCGCAAGCAGGGAAGCATTCGAAGCTGCGTTGGCCAGACAGGGCACGCCGCAGGCCGAAGGAGTTGGAGCATGAGCGGCAAGATCTATTTGGTTGGAGCCGGTCCGGGCGATCCCGAATTGCTTACGTTGAAAGCTTTGCGGCTTCTGCGCAGTGCGGACGCAGTCTTGCATGATGATCTGGTCTCACCCGAAATTCTTGCGCTAATTCCTTCGGCTGCGCAGGTCCACAATGTTGGCAAACGTTGCGGCACAAAAAATATCAGGCAAGAAGAAATCAATTTCCTCATGGTGGCCCTGGCTTCCTCAGGTTTGAGCGTGGTGCGGCTTAAGAGTGGCGACCCGTTGATTTTTGGGCGTCTCGGCGAAGAGATCGAAGAGTTGCGCCGTTCGGGAATTGCGTACGAAATTGTTCCTGGGGTGACCTCAGCTTTCGGCGCTGCAGCCTCCGCCGAAATTCCTCTTACCCATCGAAATGCCTCGTCCGCGCTGATTTTCATTACAGCGCATCGAGCTTCCGAGGCCGACCGAGTCGAATGGGAGAAATTTGCGAGCAGCGGGGCGACGCTGGTGATTTACATGCCGGGAGTTAACTACGGCGCGATTGGCGGAAAACTCACCGCCGTCGGTTTGGCCCATGACACGCCCTGCGCCCTGATCTCAGGTGCCACAACTCCGCAGGAGCAAATAAAGAGAGCCACCCTGGGCGACTTGGGGCGCCTCCCGAAGCTTGAAGCTCCCGCTTTGTTGATTGTGGGGGAAGTCGTGCGCTTTGCGTCGAAGCGGTGCGGCACAGATCAGGCCGAGGATGCTGTTTTCGCAAGCATCCCTGAGGCTGCGATTCCGGCAGAGATACTGCAGATCGTCGCTGGAAATCGAGCCACCTTCTAGAGCCATGGAGCCAGTTGCGTGAAACAGATAGAACTTATCGCTGAAGTTCAGCCAGCAGCCGAATCGTGGAGCCCGGAACGGGTATTGAGGTGGGCGTTCGATACGTTTGGGAGTAGCGTGGCTATTTCCTCCGCATTCGGTGCCGAAGGCATGGCCGTTATCGACATGGCTTCGCGCGTGCATAAAAATTTCCGCTTGTTCACGATCGACACCGAATTCTTGTTCCCTGAAAGCTACGCCTTGATGGACGAAATCGAACAGCGCTATGCAATCACGATTGAAAAAGTGTACTCATGGCTGTCCCCGGAAGAGCAAGATCGAATTCATGGCAAAACGCTTTGGCAGCGTGATCCGGACCGCTGCTGCAATCTTCGCAAAGTTGAACCCCTGCGAAGGAAGTTGGGAGAACTCGACGCCTGGATCACCAGCATCCGCCGCGACCAGACGTCTGCTCGAGCAGGAGCGCGCAAAATTGAATGGGATGCGAAGTTCGGCTTGGCAAAAGTCAACCCCATCGTGGATTGGAGTTCTAAGCGAGTCTGGAAATACATCCACGATCATCACGTTCCATACAATAAGCTGCACGACCAAAGTTATCCCAGCATAGGGTGCACGCACTGCACTCGCGCCGTGCTGGCTGGTGAGGATCCACGTGCTGGCCGCTGGCCCGGCTTTGCGAAGTCCGAATGCGGGTTGCACGTCAGTGGGACTGTCACCACTTAGGCCGAATCCGGGGCGCAGTAATGGACGAAATTGGGGTGGGCATGCCCGGTCGGTTTTCAAGGCGTGCTCTTCGTCAGCCAACCTGTTTGCCTCCCATCCCGTATAATGCCGGCTTGCCGCGGCGATCCCTCCATTCGCTGCGCATGGTCCGATCTGAGAGTATGGATTGCATGAAGGCAAGGCAGGGCATCCAGGTCGCTGCATTGAGCGACGTCGGGTTGGTGCGCGAGAACAACGAGGATGCCTATCTCTACTGGGAGGCGGAGGAAGATCGTGAGTTCGACCGCAAAGGGCGCCTGGCCGTCATTGCCGATGGTATGGGGGGATACGAAGGAGGCCAGGAGGCCAGCCGGATCGCAGTCGAAACGGTGCGCGATGCCTACCAGGACTCGCGCCTCAAAGATCCGTCGGCCGCGCTGCACGAGGCCTTTCGCGCCGCTCACGATCAGATTGTCAGCCATGCCCTGCAGCATCCGCAATTTCAAGGCATGGGAACTACATGTACGGCAGCTGCAATCGTCGGCAGCGATCTCTACCTCGCGCATCTGGGAGACAGTCGGCTCTACCTGATTCACAAGGGCGAAATCTTACGTCTCACTCGGGACCATTCCTATGTCGGCAGGCTGGTGGAGAACGGAATCGTCCGCTCCGAAGATGCCGAACGACATCCTCAGCGCCACATTCTCACGGCAGCGATGGGAGTGGGCAGGGAAGCGATGCCAGACATTTCATCTCAGCCTCATTCCCTGCAGGAAGGCGACACGGTCGTTCTTTGCACGGATGGATTGTGGGGCGTGGTCAATGAGAGTGAGATTGCTACTGCGGTTAGCGTCGCTGTGCCGCAGCTAGCAGCTGAAGCACTGGTGGAAAAAGCGTTGAGTCGGGGCGGGCCCGACAATATTACGCTGCAAATCTTGCGAATCGGCCATCTCTGAGTTTTGAGTTCGGATTTTCTCTCCAAGCGCAAAGTCATTCACATATCCGCCACCGGTACACGACTTAACGCGCTTAAGTGCTTCACTGTGGCGGACTAAGTTGCGCAACCCGTGGCACCAAACGTGCAACTAAAATGCTGAGTATGTCTACTAAAACCATCGACATTATGGAATAATGAACGGCACTATGAAAATTTCCCAAAAAGGGCTGTACGCGCTGCAGGCCATGATGATGCTCGCCCGCCACTACGAGCAGGGGGCCATCAAAATTCGTGACATCGCTTACGAGGAAGACCTACCCGAGAAATTTCTGGAACTGATTCTGCTTGAGTTGAAGAACGCACGCATGGTGGAGAGCGTTCGTGGTGCCAAGGGCGGATACCGGCTGCGTCGGCCTCCGGACGAGATCCGCATGAGCGAAATCATTCGGCTAATCGACGGCCCACTGGCTCCCTTCGGCGATGCGGAGCAGTTGCGTGACCTGATCGACCGCGATCTGCCCCACCGCGCGCTCTATCAAGTCTTCCTGGATGTGCGCGATGCAGCCGCGAAAATCCTCGAGCATACGACCTTGGAACATTTGATTTCCGATCCTGGGCCGCGTTCGCGCAAGCTTCAACGCTCGCGCAAAGGAAAAGAGCACGGCAGTGTGTTGCCGCTGGTAGTGGGCGGGAAAAAGGGTGAATAGGCCGTTTTTCAATATCGTCCTGATTTTGGGATTGGCAATCGGCAGTTGGGCCCAAGACAGCAGTCGAGTGATTCGCGTCGGTGCCTTCCCGAACATTACGCATTCTCAGGCGATGGTTGGGAAGGCAAATGGATTTTTCGAGAAGGCACTTGGCCCGGGCGTCAAGATTGAGTGGAAGACCTTCAATGCGGGTCCGGCCGCGATAGAAGCGCTTTTTGCCGGGGCCGTCGACATGACGTACATCGGTCCGAATCCTGCGATTCAGGGCTATGTGCGGTCGAATGGCGAGGCCTTGCACATTGTAGCGGGCGCGACCAGCGGCGGCGCTGCGCTGGTGGTGCGGAACGATTCCGGGATACAAAAACCCGAGGATTTCCATGGGAAGCGCGTTGCCTCTCCGCAGCAGGGAAACACGCAAGATGTTGCGTTGCGGGTATGGCTGCTGGCGCATGGCATGAAGACGATCGATAAAGGTGGAGATGTGCAGGTCATACCCATGGCGAATCCCGATCAGCTGACGCTGTTTCAGAAAAAAGAGCTCGATGCCGCCTGGGCGCCCGAGCCGTGGGCCACGCGGTTGATCGACGAAGGGAATGGACGATTGTTTCTGGACGAGCGCCAACTTTGGCCGCAAGGGCAGTTCATCACCTGCCATCTGATCGTTAGTACGAAGTTTCTTCGCGAGTACCCGGACCTGGTGAAGCAGTGGATCGCCGCGCATGTCGACTTGACCAATTGGATCAACGTACATCCTATTGAAGCGAGGCAAATTGCGAACCAGCAGATCCAGAAGGAAACCGGCAAGTCTTTGCCTGCGAACGAATTGAATGAGGCCTTCGGACGGATGCAGGTCACGTATGATCCGCTGCGGGCCTCACTGCTGACGGCTGCGAAAGCATCGTTTGACGCAGGTTTTCTCGGGCGCAAGATGCCCGATCTTTCCGGGCTATATGAGTTGTCGATTTTGAATCAGGTGCTGAGCGAGAAAGGGAAGAAGACAGTGCAATGAGTGCCAACGCGCAAAACCCGATGCTGCCGATCTCGCTTGTCGTCGAGCTCCACGCAATACCTCCGGAAGTGCGCGAAGGCGGGTCTGTCCTCGAGTTTCCTGTTGCCGCTGCCGCGGTCCCGAAAGTTCAGCTGCGGGAGATTTGCCTGAGCTATCGGACGCAGACGGGCGAGCGGCTGCTTGCACTAGACCGCATCAACCTGCAGGTCAAGCCGGGAGAATTCCTGTGCATCGTCGGCCCGTCTGGTTGCGGAAAATCCACACTGTTGCATTTGATTGCCGGCCTCAATCACCAGAGCTCAGGGCAGATTTTGATCGAGGGTAAACCGGTCGATGGGCCGGGCCCCGATCGCATCATGATCTTCCAGGAACACGGCCTGTTTCCCTGGTTGACGGTCGCCCAAAACGTCGAGTTCGGCATGAAGATGAAAGGCATCAGCAAAGCCGAGAGGGAACAGAGAACACAGTACTATCTGCGCCTCGTTCACCTGGGGAAGTTTCACGACAGCTACATTCATCAACTTTCTGGCGGAATGCGGCAGCGGGTTGCAATTGCCCGGGCGCTTGCCACCGAACCGGACGTTCTTCTCATGGATGAGCCCTTCGCCGCACTCGACGCGCAAACCCGCGACTTGCTGCATGACGAACTGGAACGCATCTGGAGCGACACGGGGCGGACGATCATCTTCGTGACTCACAATGTGCGGGAGGCGGTGCGGCTGGGAGATCGAGTCATCCTTCTCACGTTTCGTCCGGGGCGGGTGAAGCGCGAGTTTCCTGTCGATCTGCCGCGTCCGCGAGTTCTGGAGAACGTCGAAGTAGCCCGTGCGGCGCGGGAAATCCTTGACGACCTGCGGGACGAGATCAATCGCTCGCTTGAGGTGGAATACAGCGCCGGAATTAAACCGCGTATCGATCCGGAGGCCCGGCCATGAAGCGCGCAGGACGATATGTCGTGTTCTACGCCGCTCTGTTGGGACTGTGGACGCTTCTCGCCAAACTGAAGATTTGGCCACCGTATTTGTTCCCCACCCCGTGGGGTGTGGGCGAATCGCTCTATTCGGGATTTGAAGATCACAGTTATTGGATTGCGATCGCAGTCAGTATGCGACGTGTGCTGATCGGATATGGAATTTCCGTCGCACTGGGAATGGTCTTAGGTCTTGCAATCTCGAGTAACAAGTTCTTGGAAGAAACTATGGGTGGCTTGCTGGTCAGTTTGCAGAGCTTGCCCAGCATCTGCTGGTGGCCGCTGGCCTTGATCTGGTTCGGTCTCAGCCAGAATGCGATTCTGTTTGTCGTCGTTATGGGATCTCTTCTATCGGTCACGATGGCCATGGAGGACGGACGCAAGCAGATGCCTCACATCTTCAGCATGGCTGCGCGCAATCTTGGCGCGCGCGGCTTTCAACTTTTTTGGCATGTACTGCTGCCCGCGAGTTTGCCGTACATCGTTTCTGGTTTGAAGCAAGGATGGGCCTTTGCCTGGCGATCGCTGATCACGGCCGAAATGCTCTACGTGAGCCTCGGGCTCGGCCAAGTGCTGATGATGGGACGCGAAACCAATGACATGAACGCGGTGATCGCCGTGATGCTGCTCATCGTCGGGCTGGGTTATGTTGTGGATGGCCTCGTGTTCCGGACTGTGGAACATCGACTGCGCCAGAAATGGGGACTGCTTCCCGCCTAGCCACGAGGTGCAAGTAGATGCACATCATGCTTTCCGTTTGCCCCGCGTCACACTGTAGCGAATAGAAAAGACTCGATTTTGAGGCAGGAATAGTCTCTCGATTTTGGCAGAATACGTGCAAGCCAGATTATAAGTATGTCTACTAAGTAAATAGACATACTGCAATCACTGTAGGAGAGATCGAAATGCCCAGGTACTTTGGAATCGCGACAATCGTGCTCACACTGAGCGCACTCGCATTTACCCAGACACTCTCGGATGGCGAGAACGCGCCAACAGCGCCCACAGTGCAGCCTGTTAACACGTCGGCTACGCAGCCCACGCCTGCGGCTTCGTTTCACCGTGACGGTCTGTGGTTTTCGACTCCCGACAAGTCGACGCACTTGCAAGTGCACGGCTACGTTCAGGCCGATGACCGTATGTTCGACAGCAGCACGCACGGCGAAGAGCTCGACACATTCCTCTTCCGCCGCATCCGGCCGATTTTCGAAGGCAGCCTGTTTGGCAACGTCGATTTCCGCTTCATGCCGGATTTCGGCCAGAACAATCCGCAGATCCAGGAAGTTTATATGGAGCTGAAGACGCTGCCGTTCGCCAAACTGCGCGTAGGCAAATTCAAAGAGCCGATCGGCCTGGAGGCGCTGAAATCCGATCGCGAACTGACCTTCGCTGAGCGGTCCATGGCCTCGGATCTGGTTCCCCTTCGCTATCTTGGCGCGCAGTTGGGCGGCTCAGTCCTGAAGGACTCGATCAGCTACCAAGCGGGCTATTTCAATGGCACAAACGATGGCTCGAATGGAAAGTTAACGTGGGTTCAAGGGAATGAAGCTGTCGCGCGGGTGTTCCTACGTCCGCTTGCGGCGACGAATGTAACTGCGCTGCAGCATCTCGGCTTCGGAATCGCGGGATCAGCCGGTTCAGTGCATGGCGTGATTTCCGGGCTGAAGACGGAAGGGCAGACCAGCTTTTTCAAGTATTCATCGACGGTACTTGCCGATGGCCAGCATAATCGGCTTGCGCCGCAAGCTTATTACTATGTCGGACCGTTCGGCGTGATGGGCGAATACGTGATCTCCTCGCAGGAAGTTCTAAACAAAGGGATCACCGGCCGCGTTCGCAACGAAGCCTGGGAAACGACAGCTTCGGTCATGCTCACGGGCGAAAAGAACAGCTATAGCGGAATCCGGCCGCGCGACTCGTTCGAACCAAACCGAGGCTTCCGTCACTTCGGCGCTCTCGAACTCGCCGTGCGGGCTAGCCAGGTTCGAATCGACGGTGATGCGTTCCCACTCTTCGCCAGTTCGAAAACAGCGGCCCAGTCTGCGAAAGAGTATGCCGTCGGACTCAACTGGTATTTGAACCGATATGTAAAGCTGGTGACCGACTATGAGCACACTTACTTTGGTATGGCTTCGGCGAAGGTCACTCCATTGCATGCCGAAAATGTGCTGATGAGTCGAATTCAGCTGGCGTTCTAACCCTGGCTATACAGCTATCGCCAAAATTTGTGGTCCCAATGGGCATGTGTCGTGTCATACTCGGCGTCGCTGAAATATGACTTCACGCCGAAGTTTTCTCAGGCAAGTATCAGGGGCTGCGTTGAGCTTCGGGGCGGCTCCCCGCTTTCTTGCATCCGCTCTTGGTGTGCCCCAAGATGATGCTATTGAGATTCCGGGCGAAGATGGGATGATCGTGCGTTCATTCCGCTTCGTCGATCTGGAATCACCTGTCGAGTATTTCAATTCCTGGCTGACTCCGGTCCCGCATTTCTTCGTTCGCAACCACATGCACGAGCCAAGTCAGCTCACTGCAGAGGATTGGCGGATCAGCGTCGGCGGGGAAGTCGAGAAACCGTCCACGCTCACCCTGCCAGAGCTGCTGAAACTGGAAGCGCACTCGGTGGTTAACACTCTGGAATGTGCCGGCAACGGCCGCGGATTGTACCGGCCGCAAGTGCCCGGTATTCAATGGGGCAAGGGCGCAGTCGGCACAGCTCGGTTCTCCGGACCGCGACTACGCGACGTACTGCAGCGTGCCGGACTGAAATCCACTGGTAGGCACGTGATGTTTCGCGGACTTGACGAGGTTCCCGGCAAAGTGCCGCCATTCATTCGCAGCATTCCGATCGAGAAAGCGCTCGACTCCGACACATTGATCGCGACCCATATGAACGGAGCGCCACTCACGAAACATCATGGCTTTCCGGCGCGCGCTCTAGTTCCTGGTTGGATTGGCGCCGCCTCCTGCAAATGGCTCACGGAAATTAAGCTTCTAGAGTCGGAGTTTGCGGGAAATTTCATGAACCCTGGCTATCGCTTGCCGAATCAGCCCGTGAAGCCAGGCGACGCGGTGAAGCCGGAAGACACCCACGCGGTCACCGCGCTCAATGTGAAGTCGGTGATCGCCGGGCCATCTGACGGTGCAACCGTGAGAGCGGGCAGTATTCCCGTTCACGGTGCAGCCTGGGCAGGTGAGGCCGGCATCGCCAAAGTCGATATTTCCACGGACGGCGGTGCGACGTGGATTCCTGCAAAACTCGGCGCAGAACAGTCACGCTACGCCTGGCGCGTGTGGAGCTACGAGTGGAAGGCAAAGCGCGGCGAGTTTTCGATTCTCTCGCGTGCCACCGACACGCAAGCTCGCGTTCAGCCGCAGGCGGCGGTATGGAATCCGAGTGGCTATTTGAACAACGCCATCGATGAGGTCAAGGTTCATGTCGTTTGAGAGATCGAACTCCTCCCGACCCGGCCGTTTCCGAAAGTGGCCGTGCGGGCTGTTCTTGCTAACCATTCTGGCTGCGGTTCTTGTACTGCCGGCTCTTCCCGAGGGTCCACCGCACGCCAGAACCATAGAGGAGTTGCCCGCGGGACCGATGCAGGTGAAAGCAACAGCGGCCTGCGCTGAGTGTCATGAACCCCGGATCATCGTGCAGCAACGTCTGACCAAAGCCGCTTGGACAAAAGAGGTCGATAAGATGATCAAATGGGGTGCCTTGGTCGAAAGCGCTGACCACGACGCTCTGGTCGATTACCTCAGCGCCAACTTTGGAGCGGATCAGCCGCCTTACGAAGCACCGAGAAGCGCATTGGCAAAGGTGGAGTCGAAAAAGAAAGCAAAGTAGCAAAGCGCCACCGACCCAGAATCCAAGCGGGGGATTCCTGGACCTACGGCAGCGCTGCCCATTCCGAAGTCGAACCGAACTTCAAAAAGTATAGAAATCCGTATGCACTTCTGGGAGTGCACAGCCAGGTACGTCGAACAACGCCGCGCAAACTACTTAGTTTCGGTGTCCTCTGTGCCCTCTGTGGTTGTGCTCTTTTCTGGACGAAGCAGCGGAAACAGGATGACATCGCGAATCGTGTGCGAGTCCGTCAGCAGCATGCAGAGCCGATCGACTCCTAATCCCACACCCCCGGTTGGCGGCATGCCATAGGACAGTGCCCGAATGTAGTCCTCATCCATCTGATGTGCCTCTTCGTCGCCTCGCTCAAGCTCTTTCAGCTGCTCTTCAAAACGCTTGCGCTGATCTTCCGGATCGTTGAGCTCGCTGAAGCCGTTGGCAAATTCCATCTGCCCCGCAAACATCTCAAAGCGCTCGGTCCACTCCGGCTCGTCCGGCTTCTTTTTCGCAAACGGCGAAACGGCCAGCGGGAATTCGTAAATGATCGTGGGCTGAATGAGATGTTCCTCGGCTACCGCTTCGAACAGCGCCGCAATAGTTTTTCCCGTAGGTGCATTGGGGTCGTAAGCCATGTGCGAATGCGCTTGATTGAATCGGTCGACCAGTTTCTTTATGCCCTCTGCCGACGCGAAATCACTGATCGCCGGTTTAGCGCCGGCCGCTTCCGGCCAAAACTTCGCAATCGCTTCGCGCATCGTGAGCCGCTGCCAGTTTGCCCAATCGATCTCCTGATCGCCCCACTTCGACTTCAAGCCGCCGTTGACCGCTTTCGCCGCTTCCACTACGACCTCCTGCGTGGTATTCATAATGCCTTCGCAGTCGGTGTATGCCTGATAGGCCTCCATCATGGTGAATTCCGGATTCCAGCGCCATCCCAGGCCTTCGTTGCGAAAATTGCGATTGAGCTCGTAGACGCGATCCAGCCCGCCCACAGTTAGCCGCTTCAGATAAAGTTCCAGCGCGATCCGCATGTAGAGATCTATATTCAATGCGTTGTGATGGGTCACAAACGGACGCGCCACTGCTCCACCCGCGAGCGCCTGCATCATCGGCGTTTCGACTTCCACAAAGTCGCGGGAATCGAGCGTGCGCCGGATCGATTGCACCAGCCGGCTGCGCTTCAAGAAGACATCGCGCACTTCGGGATTGACAATAAGGTCGACGTAGCGTTGCCGGTAGCGCAGCTCCACATCGGTCAACCCGTGCCATTTTTCGGGCAATGGCAACAAGTCCTTTGCGAGGAACGTAATCGTTTCCACATGCACTGTCAGTTCCCCCGTGCGCGTTCGGAACAAATACCCGCTGACGCCGACGTGGTCGCCTAGGTCCAGCAGCTTAAAGATCTTCCAACCCTTCTCACCAACTGCGTCTTTCTTTACGTAGATCTGCAGTTTTTGCCCGCCTTGTTGCAGGTGGCTGAATCCGGCCTTGCCCATCAGCCGAATCGCCATGATGCGGCCAGCTACACGCACGCTCAGCTTCGAGCCGTCTAGTTCTTCGGCCGTCTTACTGGAAAACTGGTCCAGAATCTGCGGGATGGTGTGCGTTAGCTCGTATCTATGCGGATAGGCGGGCTGCCCCAAAGCCTCAATCTGCCGCAGCTTCTGCCGCCGCAATTCGTAAATGTCTTCGTCGAGCGCCAATCGATTCCCCGTTCAGAGATTTACGCCAAAGATGGCGAGATGATGCTTGAAACAGTGAAACGCGATTATAGCAACCGTCAATCCAGCGGGAGTCAACAGGGCGCGCTGCTTGACTTCTTTAATGTACCACGGTACAGTGGTACCAATGAGCGACGATCCCAAACTTTTGGTCGAGCGGGTGCAAACCGGCGTGCGGATGGAAAAGCGCTTGATTAAAGTCCTCAAGGGTTTCGCTGAATATCACGACATCACGCTCGGCGATCTGCTGGAAGGCATCGTCCTGCATGCCTTCGATGGCAAGACGCCGTTTAGCGCAGCGAACCTGGAGCGGATCAAGGACCTCAAAAAATTCTACGGCCTGGACCTCGATTCCGCGGCCAGCCACCGTCTCCGGGAAATTCGGAGCGGCGCAACGCGCAAACGTTCTTCGGAGAAATAACCCATGAGCCCGGCACGTTCTCAAATCGCCTTGACTGGTCTGCAATGGACGCTGGGGCTGGTGATCCTGATCGAAGCGGCAATGTTCCTGATGCCGGCGGCCGCGCACGAGTTTAATCGGACCCATATGCCCAACTTGCTGCGCCTCCTGTTGGGATGGGGTGAGATTGTTGGCTGCGCGCTTCTGCTGATCCCGCGCACCGCCATCCGTGGCGCGTGGCTTCTGGTGGGAGTTTTCGTGTTCGCCATTGTTACGCACCTTCTGCATGGATTAACAAACGTGGGGAGCCTTGTCATCTACACAGCCGCGGCGTGGGCGATCGCGATCGGAAAAGGATGATGTTTATGAGCGATGCAGAACTCATCAAGCATTTCGAAGCTGGGACCCTGGAGCCATTCCACCATGCCGATCACGTGCGCGTGGCCTTCACCTATTTGTGCACTTGTCCTCTGTTTGAAGCGCTGGAAAGATTCTCGAACGGGCTAAAGCGATTTGCAGCCGCAAAAGGGAAGCCGCAGCTTTATAACGAGACGATCACTCACGCTTATTTCTTTCTCATTCGCGAACGCATGGCACGCTCGGTGACCGCGGACTGGAACGATTTTGCCGGCCGGAATGCCGACTTACTCGCCTGGAAGGATGGCATTCTCACACGCTACTACCAACCCGACACTTTGAAGTCCGATCTCGCGCGCAACGTCTTCGTTTTTCCTGATAAAGGGGTTTGTTTATGAATCCTCTACACGCGATTCTCATTCTGGGTCTCGCTGGAATGGCATACGTGTCTTTTTCTCGTGAGCGTACGCAGCAGGTCAGCAGAACGGGTGGCTTCGATTTGCCGTGCAGCGCCGATGCCGCTCTTCCATTCTTCACTCCGGAAGGCGAGCGCGAATGGGTGAACGGCTGGAATCCTCAGCCCGTCTTCCCGGATAAAATTGAATTCAAGCGTGACACGGTTTTCCGGCAGGGAAGTGGGGATGAAGAGGCGGTCTGGACGATCCTCGATGCCGATCCGCAATTGCATCGAGCGGAGTATGTCCGGGTGGCGCCACGATCACACACGGCACACATTATTGTGAAGGTTGAGCCGCTTGCAGGCGAACGCAGCCATGTCATCGTGAGTTATACCGTCACAGTATTTGGCGCTCATTCTGCGCAAATCCTGAGCGAGTTTTCTGAAAGTGCCTATGCAGAAAAAATGCAGAATTGGCAACGCTGGATCAGCACCGCATTGAAAAATCGCAGGTCGATTCCTGTTTCCATTGCTCAGTAAACGAGCTCATTTTGTTGTTTTGCCACGTCCATACAGGATTTGCCCAGGCAGCGCACCGGAATGCTGGCCCTCATCGATCACCACGGATCCATTCACGATGACATACGGGATTCCCTCCGGATAATGCGACGGATCTTCAAATGTCGCCGTGTCACGCACCTTGTCAGGGTCGAAGATGACGATGTCCGCCGCCAGTCCCATTCGAAGCAGGCCGCGATCGCTGAGGCCGGTGATCTGAGCCGGAAGGGAAGTCATTTTCCGGATCGCATCTTCTAGTGGGATCACCTTTTGTTCGCGAACGTATTCGCTGAGCACCCGCGGAAATGTGCCATAAAATCGCGGATGCGGCCGCCCCATGAACTTCATCTCAGGATTCACTGCGACCCCGTCGGAGCCAATGCCGACCCATGGCTCGCGCATTGCAGTACGCACGTCCTTCTCGTTCATCGCAAAGTAAATGGCGAAAGGGAAAGTTTCCTCTGAGATGAGAATCTCGGCCAGCGCATCCACCGGATCTTTCCCCAGTGATTTCGCTACTTCGTCCATGCGCTTGCCTTCGAACTGCTTGTTCTGCGCATTCTGCACCGAGGCGACCATCACGCCATGCCATCCACCGGTGCCTTGAACGTGATTCTCCCATCCGGACACGCCGTTCTGAATCATGTTGCGGACTTCACCGCGCGCTCTTGGGTCCTTGAGCCGATCGATGACTTGCTGATGCGTGCCCTCCAAATATTTGGGAGGCAGGCACATCTGCAAGCCAGTCATGCCCGCGATGTACGGATACTGATCGGCGGTCACGTCGAGTCCGCGGTCGCGTGCAGCCTGAATGATCGCCGTCATTGCGCCGATTTTGCCCCAGTTTTCTGCGCCCGCCATTTTTAGGTGCAGAATATGCGTCGGCAACCCAGCTTTTTCGCCGATCTCGATTGCCTCCCGCAGCGCCTCAGGTTCGTGATCGCCTTCGTCTCGGATGTGGCTGGTGTAAATGCCTCCGTAACGGGCGGCCACCTTCGCGAGCTCGACAAAGTCTTCCGTTTTCGCAAACGAATCCGGGGGATAGATCAGGCCGGCTGACAATCCAATCGCACCATCTTGCATGGCCTGGTTGACTAGCGCTTTCATCTGGTCCATCTCTGCGGGAGTCGGGCGTCGATTCACGTTGCCCATTACGTCGTAGCGAACCTGCCCGGCGCCGACGTACGACGCTATGTTCACGGCCGTGCCGTGCTTCTGCAGAACAGAAAAATACTCACCCAGAGTCTTCCAGTTCCGTTTCAGACCCATGGTGGCGAGTTCCTTGTCCGCACGATCCTCGGCCGGACCAAGCACGGGCCCAGCGGACTCTGATTCTCCGAGAATTTCTGTGGTGACACCCTGCCGGATCTTGCTCTCGGCCTTGCCGTCGGCCAGCAGGGTGAAGTCGGAATGGCTGTGCAGGTCGATGAATCCGGGAGCGACGATCATATGCTTGGCATCGATCGTTCGCTTAGCGCTGACATCGACGAGCCGTCCGACGGCGGCAACCTTGCCATTGCGGATTGCGATTGAGCCCTCATACCAGGGACTGCCGCTGCCATCGACGATGTGGGCATTTACGATAACGAGGTCGTACGCAGTTTCGTTCTGGGCAAAGAGAACAGTTGCGAGGACTATGAGGATCACTTGTGCAAGCAGTGCGCGTGCCGTTCGCATCACAGGGACCTCCTTCGAAACAGGGAGTATAACGGCTCGCGTGTGAGTTTGTGGCACTCCATTCGACTTGAACTGAATTCCTCATCGCGGTACGATCGCTTGCTGCTCTCGTCGAGGAAGCCGAGACATTTATGCCGCAAAACTACGTCCCCATCTTCATCTTCGTCGCAATTGTCGGAACGCTGTTGCCGCTGACTCTACTTTTGGCCAAGCTGGTGCGTCCGGAAAATCCCAGCAAGACCAAGCTGATGCCGTACGAGTGCGGCATCGATCCCATCGACAATGCCCGCGGGCGATATACCGTGCGCTATTACATCATCGCAATTTTGTTCGTGGTCTTCGACGTGGAGACAATTTTCTTGTTTCCCTGGGCGGTGAAGTTCAAAGCCTTTGGCCTATTTGGGCTAGTTGAGATGCTCATTTTCCTCGCGATCCTGATTGTGGGCTACATCTGGGTCTGGAAGAAGGGCGCCCTCGAGTGGGTCTAGAAATTTAGCCATTACTCAATATGACTGGTTCTCCAACCTTATCCGCGATGGATTCTTCCCCGGCGGAAACCTTCACCGCCAGCCGTTGGACACAAGGCAATTTCCTGTTTCCTACCAGACTGGTGATCAGCCCGCAGCGGGTCACGAGGGTGAAATCTCGTCTGTTCGGCAGCAACGAAGAAAGCGTCGCCATGTCGAAGATCGCTTCGGTGCACATTTCGACGGGAGTGTTCTGGTCCGAGATCGTGATTGAATCGACCGGCGGCACTGACCCGATCACCAGCCACGGGCACCGTAAGAAGGATGCACAACGTATCCGCGACTTGATCGAGACCTATCAGGCGCAGTCCCGGTAAGAAAACAAAAGCGGATGCGCTGAGACGAGCATCCGCTGTTGGCTTGTCGAGGTTTTAGAAGCGTTCGTGCTCCTTGAATTGAGCGGCCGGAAGAGCAGCCGTTCCCTCGGCGCGCACGGCGTCGAGTTTCCGAGAGTCAATACCCAAAGCCTCAAGGATGGTAGGCGCTACCTGGGCAGTCCCCACTGCGGCTCTAACTGTCTCCGCATGGAAGCGCGGATTGGAAAGCAGCAGGACAACGTTAGTATCGTCATGCGCGAATCCGCCGTGTTCTTCCTGCTTCTTGGTGCTTCCGGTGTATGTGACGCCGACATTCGGAGTGATGATGATGTCCGGTGTGCGTGGATCAACGGCCGGGTCGTTGTAGTTCAGCGAAAGCGCGGGGCCGTAGAAGATCTGCCCGAGCGCGATGCCCGTCGTCGCGTCCGCATTGGCCTCAAGCATGCCCACTGCATCGAGCGTCTTCGACTGGTCATTCAGCCAGATCAGCGAAACGTCGTCTTCAGTCGGTCCAATGCCGGTCGGGTTGTTGGTCGATTCGGAGAACGGAATCAATCCAGCATTCGAAAGCAAGGTGGCGGGTGAGGTGCCGGCCTTGAGCTGCGGCACATAGCGGGTGGGATCGATCGGCGACTGGCCGTGCTTCGCGGTGATCACGATCAGCGTCGAATCAAACAGGCCCCTTGCCTTCAGCTCGTTGACAAATTCCGCAATCGACGCGTCGACGAACCTAAATTCGCCCAGCAGCGCATCGCTCGGTGTGCCGGCCGCGTCCAGATATCCGCCCTGAACACCGATAGCTTTTTCGTTGAGTTTCTGACCCACACTGAGTGCCTGAAAGTTCATGCCGAAGATGTTGGGGGTTTCTCTTAAGCGTCCGCCGCCGAGGTGGGTTTTGCCATCGATCCAGTTGAGGACGGCATCAACCTTCAACGTGTCGTAACACTGAATGTTTTGGAAGCTATTGGTCCATGCGCTCGTATCCGACGCAGGATCCAGGACTGAATCGCAGTGCACACCCGTGGGCGTTGTGACGCCAGGCAGTCCAACCACGTTGGAGTTAATTTCCGGCGAATAGAAATCATCGAGCGCAGCCGGGCCGATCGGCGCGGACACCGAGGCATACGCCGGGTGTTTGTCAGACCATGCCGCAACCCCACCCTGCTGGTGGACAACCGTGAAGATACTGTTGGCACGAACGAACTGCCATGGGAAAACCGGTGCGCAACCTCTCGCCGGATCCTGGGGCAGCTTGTTGGGATCGATCGATGCAGTCGTGCCGTCCGTGAGGGAAGCGCCCGGGGTTCCGCCATTTACCTTGGTTTGGTCGATGTCAATACCTTCTTCGTATTCCGTCGTAAAGCCGGTCGGTGCGGCACCCCCGGTGCAAGGGCCAGGGCCATTCCCGTTACCGGTCATCACTTTCGGTCCATCGAGATTGCGTGAATAAGCAACGTCGTAATAAACGCCGGTAAAGGCCGGGCTCCCGCCGGTGACGATCGCTGTTAGTCCAGGGAACGAATCGGAGGGTTTTGAGGTGCTGGCGGCAACATAGTTGACACCGTGGTTCGCCAGAGCGGCTAGCGCTGGGCAAAAAGGCCGGCCGTTATTGACGGTGCTTATGCCATTGGCGCAATTGAGGAAGTCTACGGCATGCATGCCGTCGACACTGATCAGCAGCACGTGTTTGACATGGTTCCGGGAGTTATCGTGCTGAGCGACTGCGGTGCCCACCAAAGAGAAAGCGGCAAGTGAAATCAATATAAGTGTTTTTTTCATTGTGACCTCGAAGGATGTTTTCACTCGGGCGCTAATGGTAGGGAGGCTACGTTAACGGAAGGTTACGGGAAGTTGAACGCTTCGTGAAAACGGCTGACAGTCGCGGGATACCGGCTGTCTCGCAAGAACGGGCGCAGCACAGCACTGCCCTCGTTGACACCATCCTCTCAAGCTGGTAGAAGTTAACGTTCTTCCTAAACCCTGACTGCAGTGGAGGTCCGCTCGTTCGCGCCCGATGTCGGACGAAACCAAATCGCCCTCTTCCCCGCCGCCGGACGGTGAACCAAAGCCGACGGCGGATCGGCCCGCAGTTCCCGGGGGCGCGAAATCAACTGCCTCCGGCTCGGCTCAATCCGATCAGAAGGCTGCGAGCGAGAAGCCCTCACCCTCGCCAACTGCGCCAGCGGAAGCCGCAAAACCCGCGCCGGAGTCTGTAAAGCCGGCGACTCCGCCTCCTGCCAAGCCTGCAGCTCCGGCAACCCCAGCGGCCAAACCGGCTGCTGCCGCGCATCCTGCACCACCGAAGCCAACCGGACCGGTTCCCACTCCGTGGGACTCGCCCATGGTGGCAAAACTTAAGCGCTCCTATGGTTCTGGTATCGAGCCGCTGGCACATCTCGGGCAGAACTACATGGTGGTCGACCGCTCGCTGATTCCCGAGATTCTGCAGGTTTTGCGCGACGAAGAGCAGTTCGACTATTGCGTCGACATCACCGCGGTGCATTATCCGAAGCGCGATAAACAATTCGACGTCGTCTGGGTGCTGTATTCGTTTCCGCGCAATGAGCGCATCCGCGTGAAGACGCAAATCGCGGACGGTGAGAGTTTGGCAACTTCGGTGACCATCTGGGCGACCGCGAATTGGCTGGAGCGCGAAGTGTTCGATATGTTCGGGATCAAATTCGACGGTCATCCGGATCTGAAACGCATTCTGTTGCCCGACGGCTGGAAGGGACATCCGCTGCGCAAGGACTACGGCATCATCCAGCAGGACAACGAATGGGTGCAGATCAATCTGGGCATTGAGAGCGGGCAATGAGCTCGAAAAGCCGAAGACCGACGACCGAGGGCGGACGACCTAGGACCAACAACTGAAGCATGCCTGATCCGAACACACTCTCGTCGCCTTCTCTTGAAACGCACGTTGCAGCGCATGACGATACGTTTCTCGATGCGAACGAGCTCGTCATCAATATGGGCCCGCAGCATCCCGCGACGCATGGCGTGCTGCGCGTCATCCTGCGCCTTGATGGCGAAAAGGTTCTCGGCCTCGAATGCGTCATCGGATACCTGCATCGCGGCGTCGAAAAAATCGCCGAGCACCGCACCTACACGATGTTCAATCCCTACGTCGACCGCATGGATTACGTTGCCGCGGTCTCGAACGGCTTGGGATACTGCGAGGCGGTTGAAAAGCTTCTCAGCGTGGAAGCTCCGCCGCGCGCGCAATACATTCGCGTCATTCTCACTGAGCTGAACCGGATTGCCAGCCATCAGCTCTGGCTCGGAACCCATGCGCTCGACATCGGCGCGATCACGCCGCTGTTCTATACGTTCCGCGACCGCGAAGAAATCCTGAAGATTTTCGAAAAATATTGTGGCGCTCGGCTCACTACGCACGCCTTCCGCATTGGCGGACTGCAGTACGAAGCCTACGATGGCTTCGAGCGCGATGTGAGGAACTTCGTCTCGTTCGTCAAGCCGAAGATCGACGAATATGAAGAGCTACTCACGACGAACCGCATCTGGCTCGAGCGAACCAAAGGCGTCGGAGTGATCTCCGGCAAGGATTGCATCGCGCTCGGCGTGACTGGCCCGGTGCTGCGCGCGAGCGGCGTCAAATGGGATCTCCGCAAGGCGCAGCCCTACGCCAACTACAAAAATTTTGATTTCGAAATCCCGGTGGGCGCAAATGGCGACACGTACGATCGATACATCGTGCGCATGATCGAGATGCGTCAGGCCCTGCGCATCGTCGAGCAGGCGGTCGAAGGCATCCCGGAAGGACCGATCATGGCCAAGGTTCCGAAGGTCATGAAGCCGCCGGTTGGCGAAATTTATCACTCGATCGAAGCGCCGAAGGGTGAGCTGGGATACTTCATCGTCAGCGACGGATCGACGCAGCCTTATCGTGTGCGCGTCCGTCCGCCATCGTTTGTGAACCTGCAGGCGCTCGATCAGATGTGTCGCGGCCAGCTCGTAGCTGACGTGATCGCCGTGATTGGCACGCTGGATATCGTTCTCGGCGAGGTGGACCGCTGACCTGATTTGATTTGAAAGGGCGGCTTGGATCCGCGCCCTTAAAGTATGGGAAAAACAATGCATCGGAACCGTTCCGCCAAGTGCGGGAAAGGCAACGGTCTTTGCCGCTGTGCGGGCACTTCCAGAACAGGCGGGCTGCACCGTGGAAGAGCGGCCCTTTAGGGCCGCGAGACAGGCAGAAATGCTGGGGGCTTTAACCCCTGCGAACACTTGAAATGCACGACCTGATCCAATACATCAGTTCCTATCTCGATCCGAGCGTAAAAGAGACGCCCGGAGCGGCCGGCAATTTCTTCTGGGCAACGGTTTACATCCTGCTCGTATTTCTCGGCCTTTCCATCGCTGTGATTGCCATGAACTGGCTGGAGCGCAAAATCCTGGCCCACATGCAGGTGCGGCTTGGCCCCATGCGCGTAGGCCCGCACGGATTGCTTCAGCCCATCGCCGATGCGCTGAAGCTCCTGATCAAGGAAGACATCATGCCGTCTGAAGCCGATGGGCTGGTCTTCTGGATCGCGCCGCTTATTGTGACACTGGCCGCGTTTACGGTTTTCGTTGTCGTTCCGTTCGGCCCTACCCACGCCATCACCGACATGAATATCGGAATCCTCTTCATGCTCGGCGTATCTTCTCTGAGCGTGCTCGGGATCGTGATGGCAGGCTGGGCCTCGAACTCTCACTATCCGCTGATCGGAGCGCTTCGTTCCAGCGCGCAGATGGTTTCCTACGAAGTCGCCATGGGATTGGCGGTGGTTTCAGCCATCTTGATGACCAGCCTCAATGCCGAGGGCACCGGCACACTGAGCATGATCGGCATCGTGCAAGCGCAGCAGGTGCAGGGCACCTGGTTCGTCTTCAAATTCTTTCCGCTCGGATTGATCGCATTTTTCATCTTCGCAGTCGCGATGGTCGCCGAGACAAACCGCGCGCCATTCGATCTGCCCGAAGCTGAATCCGAACTGACTGCCGGATTCCACACCGAATACAGCGGCTTCCGCTGGTCGCTATTCTTCCTGGCGGAATATTCGGCGATGATCGCAGTCTCATCGATTGCTGTCACACTCTGGCTCGGTGGATGGCTCCGGCCGTTTCCGAACCTTCATGGGCCTGAGATCGCCATAGCCCACTATTGGCCTCCGGCCGATCCTTCATTATCGAGGGGTGCGCTGGATTTCGCCTTTTCGCTATGCCCCGGGGCCACGTTTCTTTTTCTTGCTGGCATGTGCTTCTTCAATGCAGTTCGCATGCCCAAACATCCTTATTTCCGAATACAAACCGCTGGCCTGGCTGGATTCGGCCTCCTGCTCGCGTTTATCGGTCTTGTCTTACTCGCGCCCCCGATACGCGACCATATTCAGGACATTTTCTGGTTCTCCGCGAAAGTTGCTGCATTCATGTATCTCTATATCTGGTATCGTGGCACGTTCCCCCGATATCGCTTTGACCAACTCATGAAGGTGGGATGGAAAATTCTGCTGCCCATGGGATTGGGGGTTTTGATACTAACGGCCTGCATAGGATTGTGGGTGACAATGCATCACGCGTCATGACGCCCGTAGCCACGCCATTTTTCTTTTACTTGCTCTCCGGGATCATGCTGATCGGCGGCATCCTGGTGATCACGCGCAAGAACGCCGTCCACTCGGCGCTGGCGTTGATCCTCACACTGCTGGCGCAGGCCGCACTCTACTTGATGCTCTATGCCCCGTTCGTCGCCGGCGTGCAGATCATTCTTTACGCCGGCGGAATCATGGTGCTCTTCCTGTTTGTGATCATGCTGGTGTCTATTGAGCGCACCATGAAAGAGCGCCAGTTCAACAAGCAGTGGCTGGTGGGAATCGTGGCCGCGGGCGCGCTGGGCGGACTATTCATCGCCGTTTATACCCGGGGGAAGGAAATCTTCCCCGATCGCGGAATTTCATTGTCCGAAACTCAGAACACGCAAAACGTCGGAACTTTGCTTTATGGGCAGTACATGTTCCCATTCGAGATCGCATCGTTGCTCTTGCTTGTTGCGATTATCGGTGCAGTCGTGATGGCGAAGAAGAGGATTTGAGTGGTAGAGCGGCCCTATAGGGCCGCGGTGAGGGGAGCCAATAGACGGGTTTTAGCCCCCGAGGTCGCTTGATCGTCATGGAATCCATGCTCCACATCTCGACCCTGCATTACCTAGTCCTCGGGGCGGCTCTGTTTCTGCTCGGCGTGATCGGTGTGCTCACGCGTAGAAACGTTGTGATTGTGCTGATGTCGATCGAGTTGATTCTGAACGCCGTGAACCTGAACCTCGTCGCTTTCTCGCACTACTGGGGAACAGTACACGGACAGGTGTTCTCGATCTTTATTATTACCGACGCAGCGGCCGAAGCCGCTGTCGGTTTGGGAATTCTGATCGCCTTCTTCCGCAACAAAGAGACGATCAACGTAGACGAAGTGAATTTGCTGAAGTGGTGAAGAGACAGCTTCTAGCTCCTGGCTTCTAGCACGTCGCTAAAGAGCCAGGCGGAACAGCTAGAAGCTAGCAGCTAGCAGCTAGGAGCTAAAAGCTATTTTTCTAGACCACATCTACCTCATCCCGCTGCTGCCCGCGCTGGGCGCGGCGATCATGTTTTTCTTCGGACGAAAGCTGCAAAAATCGTCCGTCAGCGGGGTTTGTGTCGGCGCGGTCGTCCTCGCCTTCATCATGGCCTGCGGCTGTGTTCTGCAATACACAGCTTGGTACTCGCAGCCCTCGAACTTCCACAAACCGTTCGAGAAGATCGTCTACACCTGGCTCGGCACTGATACGGGCCATCTCGGCTACACAACCGCGAACGGGACTACCGCCAACTTCCGCGCCGATGCCGGATTCCTCCTCGACCCGCTCTCCTCGATCTGGCTGCTCTTCGTCACTGGCGTCGGCATGCTGATCCATATTTATTCGATCGGCTACATGGCGCACGAAGGCGGCTACTACCGATTTTTTGGATATCTGAACCTCTTCATGTTCTCCATGCTGACGCTGATCCTGGCGAACAACTATGTGCTGATGTTCGTCGGATGGGAAGGCGTGGGCCTGTGCTCGTACCTGCTGATCGGCTTCTACTTCCATCGCAAATCCGCGAGCGACGCCGCAAACAAGGCCTTCATCGTCAACCGCATCGGCGACGCCGGATTCCTGCTCGGCATGTTTTTCATCGCTTGGTACATGGGATCGCTGCGCTTCATCGACGTCAATCGTCTGGCCCACAGCGGAGCCTTCCAGATCGGCGATCCCATCATCACCGCCGCGACCATTCTTCTGTTCGTCGGCGCCTGCGGAAAATCCGCGCAGCTTCCCCTTTACGTTTGGCTGCCCGACGCGATGGAAGGCCCGACGCCGGTTTCTGCGCTGATTCACGCCGCAACAATGGTCACCGCTGGCGTCTACATGGTCGCGCGCTCGAATGCTCTTTTCGTGCTGGCGCCAAAATCGATGCTGATCGTCGCCATCGTCGGCGCACTCACCGCGATCTTCGCTGCCTCGATCGGCCTGGTGCAGAACGACATCAAACGCGTGCTCGCGTATTCGACCGTTTCGCAACTTGGCTATATGTTCCTGGCGCTCGGCGTCGGAGCCTTCGCCGCCGGTGTCTTCCACGTGTTCACACACGCCTTCTTTAAGGCGCTGCTGTTCCTGGGCGCTGGCTCCGTGATCCACGCCATGTCGGGCGAGCAGGACATGCGTAATATGGGCGACCTGCGCGGCCGCATCCCGACCACCTACTGGACGATGTTCATCGCCACGCTCGCGATCACAGGCATCCCGCCGTTCGCGGGATTTGTCTCGAAGGACGGAATTCTTTGGGAAGCATGGGCGCGTGAAGGCACCGCGTTCCACTTGCTTTGGTTTATCGGCTACGCCACGGCGCTGATGACCGCGTTTTACATGTTCCGCCTCGTATATCTCACGTTTGGCGGGCGTCCGCGCATGAGCCATGAAGTCGAGCACCACATTCACGAGTCGCCTCCGTCAATGACGATGCCGCTGGTGGTCCTCGCGGTGATGTCGCTCTTTGCCGGATTCTTGGGCTGGCCGCATAGCCTTGGCGGCTCCGACCGTTTCGCCCGTTTCCTCGATCCCGTATTTTCGCGCGAGGCACAGGTCTTCACCGAAGAGGGCAAGGCAGGTCAGCTCGCCGCTGGAGCCAAAGAAGAAGAACACACTACTCCCGCCGAATACGTTTTGATGTTCCTGTCGGTTGGTGCCGGTGTTCTGGGATGGCTCATGGCGAATCGTTCGTACGCCAATGCCGATAAAGGTTATGCCGAGCCAATCGCCGAGGCCGCGCCTGCCGTCTACAACACGCTCCTGAACAAGTACTACGTCGACGAAGGCTACGACTACATATTCACCGGCCGCCGCAAGCTCGGTGGAGTGCGTCTCGGAGTGATGGGCGCAGGTGAAGCCAGTTCCTGGTTCGACGCGAACGTGGTCGATGGCGCGGTAAACACCGCCGGATGGGCTACGCGAGCGTTCGCCACGCTTTCCAGTTGGTGGGACCGAATCGTTATCGATGGCATTGGCGTCAATGGTCCGGCGGTCCTGGCGCGCGTGCTGTCCTATCCCGCGCGCCTGCTGGAATGGGGACTGGTGCAATGGTACGCCCTGGTCATGACGGCGGGGCTGGTCGGATTCATGTTGTATTACGTGTATCACTGAAAAGCAGCTCTTAGCTATTAGCTCTTAGCCTTTTAGCCAAATTCTAAAAGCCGAGACGCAGAAGCTAAGAGCTAAAGGCTAATAGCCAAGAGCTTCTCGAATGTACAACCACATCCTCTCCATCATTCTCTTCACGCCGCTGCTGGGCGCGATCCTGCTTTTGTTTGTCCCCAAGGAGAACAAGGACGCGATCCGGTGGATTGCCAATATTTTCGCGATTGCCGGGTTCCTCGTGTCGATCCCGCTTGTTCCCTGGTTCTGGGACAAGCGCTTCGAGCCCGGCTTCAAGTTCATTGAGGGCGCAGCCAACAACTGGATCCCCACGATCGGCGCCGGTTATGTCCTCGGCATCGACGGCATCTCGTTCCTGCTGATCATGCTGACCACTCTGCTCGGCTGGATTTCGATCCTGTCGTCATGGACCGCCATCGAGAACCGCGTGAAGGAATACTACATCTGGTTCCTCGTGCTGCAGACGGGCATGCTCGGCGTCTTCATGGCGCTCGATTTCTTCCTCTTCTTCGTCTTCTGGGAAGCCATGCTCGTCCCCATGTACTTGCTCATCGGCATCTGGGGAGGCCCGAACAAACTCTACGCCGCGATTAAATTTTTCCTCTACACCCTGGCTGGTTCCGTGCTGATGTTGCTGGGCATTCTGTTCCTGTATTTCCATCACCACTCGGTCACAAGCGTTTACACCTTCAGTCTGACGGCTCTCTACGAAACTGCGCCGCGCATTTACTCCGATTACGGCCCCTACGCCGCCACGCTGCTGTTCCTGAGTTTCTTCTTCGCCTTTGCGATTAAAGTGCCGATGTTCCCCTTCCATACGTGGCTGCCCGATGCCCACGTCGAAGCGCCTACGGCGGGCTCGGTAATTCTGGCCGGCGTTCTGCTGAAGATGGGGACGTATGGCTTCATCCGCTTCTCGCTGCCGTTCTTCCCCAACGTGATGTCGAATCCGGCCACCTTCCTTCACATGACGGTTCGCGGCTGGATGATTTTTCTCTCCATCGTTGCCATCATCTACGGCGCGCTCGTCTCCCTCATGCAGAAGGACATGAAGAAGCTGGTGGCTTACTCGTCCGTCAGCCACCTCGGCTTCTGCACGCTGGGTATTTTCGCCCTCACGCCCCTCGGCATCAGCGGATCGGTTCTGCAGCAGATCAACCACGGCATTTCGACCGGAGCGCTCTTCTTGATCGTCGGCATTCTGTATGAACGCCGTCACACGCGCGAAATCGCCGAATATGGCGGGATCTCGAACGTCATGCCCGTCTACGCAACCATCACGATGATCATGTTCCTGTCATCGATGGGACTGCCGCTGCTCAACGGTTTCGTCGGCGAGTTCACCATCCTCCAGGGAACGTTCATGGAAAACTGGCGGTGGGGAGCGTGGGCCGTTCCTGGCGTGATTCTTGCGGCGGCTTACCTCCTGTGGCTCTATCAGCGCGTTTTCTTCGGACAAGTCACGAATCCGAAGAACGAGAAGCTGCACGACCTCACGCCGCGCGAGGTTCTGACCTTTGCGCCGCTTCTGGTGATGGCGTTCTGGATCGGCCTTTATCCCAAGCCCTTCTTCCAAATTCTCGAGCAACCCGTGAATCATCTGGTGGCCACGGTGCGACCCGACTATCCGCAGCCAAGTGGCGCAGTCAGTGCGAAGAAAACAGATGTAGCCATTCCAACTGAGGGTGCCCCACTTCTCGCGGGGTTTGCGAGAAGTGGGAACAACGGAACGCAGGTTGCCCCACCCGTGTCGCGTTCTGGGCGACAAGGTGGGAATAATGACGCACGCACCAACGCTGTGAACTCATCCTCTACTTCGAAAGGGACCAACTAGTGGGCGCCTTCGGATTCACATCGGTGGACTACACGTTGGCGTTGCCGATCACTCTGCTCACTTTATTTGCGCTTGGCATCCTGCTAATCGATTTCATGCTGGCGCCCGAGCAGAAGTGGGTGAACGCAGTCACGGCATTCGTCGGGGTCTGCTTCTCTGCCTTCGGAGTACGCCAGGTTCAGCGCCTGCTGCCCGAAGGAGCTTCCGGCCTAATGGGCACCATGCTGGTCGACCACTTCGCAATTTACTTCTTCTATTTGTTTCTCGCCGGAACCGCGATCGCCATTCTGATGTCCAGCCGCTATCTCGAAACCGAGCACGAAAATCATGGCGAATACTACGCGCTAATGTTGCTCTCGGTTGCTGGAATGATGTGCATGGCGGCCGGCTACGACATTGTCCTGATCTTCATTGGCCTCGAGTTGATGGCGATTTCAACTTACGTGCTCGTCGGATTCCTGCGCCGCGATCGCCGCTCCAACGAAGCCGCTCTCAAGTACCTGCTTCTCGGCGCGTTTTCTTCAGGAATCTTTGCCTACGGACTTTCACTGCTTTACGGCCTGACCGGGAGCACAAACCTCGCCGATATCGGTGCTCAGCTCCCGCACAGGTTGGCCGACCCGCAATACAAGCCGATCGCAATCATCGCGCTGCTTACGACGATCACCGGCTTGCTCTTCAAGATCGCCGCCATCCCTTTCCATCAGTGGGCGCCAGATGCCTACGAGGGCGCGCCCACCAGCATTACAGGGTTCATGTCGGTCGCGGTCAAAGCGGCGGGGTGGGCTATGCTGCTGCGCATCCTGATTGGCAGCCCGTTTGTGCCGGGGGGCGGACTGATCTCTATGCGCCCGATCTGGGTGCCGCTGCTGGTGTTTGTTTCGGTCGCGACGATGACCGGCGCAAACTTCGCCGCCCTCACGCAAACGAATACCAAGCGCCTGCTTGCTTACTCCTCTATTGCTCATGTCGGATACATGCTTTTGGGACTTATTGCCGGAACTGCGACCAACTGGAGCAATGACGGCATCAAAGGCATTCTGATCTATCTGCTCGTTTACACGTTCATGAACCTGGGCGCGTTTGGCGTGATCACTTCTTTGCGCCACCGCAACGTGATTGGCGACGAGCTTGACGATTTGAACGGGCTTTACTCACGCGCTCCCGTCGAAGCCGTGCTGATGCTCGTGTTTCTGCTGTCGCTCGCCGGAATCCCCCCGCTGGCTGGCTTCTGGGGCAAGTATTTCATCTTCCTCAGCCTGATCGAATCTGGCCACTACGTCCTTGCTTCGCTCGGCGTCCTCTATTCCGTCTTTGGCCTCTACTACTATCTGAAGATCGCCAATCAAATGTTCATGCGCCAACCCGAAACCGGCGAAGAACGCCTGCCCGTGAGTTTTGCCATGCGCGCCGCCCTGGGCTTAAGCGGAGCAGCCACGCTGTTCATCGGTATCTTTCCTAACGATTTCATTCAGGCCGTGAACTGGGCCCTGGGCCTCGCCCAGACTTCGCCGGTAGCGAAGCTTATTCACTAGAATCTGTATATTCTTCGAAGACGTCATCCTGAGCGCAGCTGTTTTCTCCAGGCGAAGCGAAGCTCCGCGGATCGTTTAGCCGCCAATGAATTCGTCCTCCCACACTGTCCCTGCTAAACTTTCTTTTCCATGTCGACCTTCACTCACCTTGAATGCACTCGCTGCGGAGAGCATCTCCCTGCCGATCAGCCCCAGACCGTCTGCCCAAAAGATGCAGGAGTCCTCTACGCTCGTTACGATCTAGCCGCGATCAAGAAGGCATTTTCTCCCGCGCGTTTCACCGGACGCGCGCCCAACATGTGGCGCTACGACGTCGTCCTTCCGGAAGTCGACCCCGTTTCGCTCGGGGAAGGCTTCACGCCTATGCTTGCCAGCCGCGAATTTCCCAACGTCTTCATCAAAGACGAAGGCCTCAATCCCACCGGATCGTTCAAGGCCCGCGGCCTCTCTGCCGCCGTCACGATGGCGCGACATTTTGGCCTGAAGAAACTCGCCATTCCTTCCGCTGGAAACGCCGCCAGTGCTCTCGCCGCTTACGCGGCCTCTGCCCGAATCGAGGCCCACATCTTCATGCCTAAAGATGTCCCCATGGCGAACCGCATCGAATGCGACTACTACGGCGCGCACGTGACGCTTGTCGACGGACTGATCAGCGATTGCGCAAAACGGGTTACTGAGCTGAAGGGAACCGATCGCTGGCAGCAAGAAGGGTGGTTCGACGTCTCGACAACGAAAGAGCCGTATCGCGTCGAAGGCAAGAAAACCATGGGCTACGAGGTCGCTGAACAGCTGGGCTGGAGAATGCCCCAGGGAATCATTTATCCGACTGGCGGCGGCGTCGGCTTGCTCGGCATGTGGAAGGCCTTCGATGAAATGGAGCAACTGGGCTGGATCGGCGCAGAGCGCCCGAAGATGATTGTGGTGCAGTCTTCCGGCTGCGCGCCGGTCGTGAAAGCGTGGGAGGCAGGGAAGTCCGCTGTCGAAATGTGGGACAACGCTGCCACCCTTGCTTCAGGCCTGCGCGTGCCGAAGCCGTACGGCGATTACCTGATTCTCGAGATCCTGAAAAAATCCAAGGGTACGGCGGTGACCGCAACCGACGAGGAAATCGTCGATGCCGCGCGGCACTGGGCCAAGACCGAAGGCATCTTCGCTGCCCCGGAAGGCGCGGCCGCGCTAGTTGCCTACCGCAAGCTGCGTGCTCAAAACTTCTTCACCCCTGACGATACCGTAGTCCTGTTCAACACCGGCTCGGGCCTGAAGTATTTGGACGTTTTCGATGCGACTGTGGCGCGGGCGCCCTCGCCCGCGAAGCTCGAAGCAGAAGCTGCGCCGGTAGCCGCAAAGCCCGCAGCACGCCACATCGGCGGCATCATCGGGCCATACTGAAAAGAAAAAAGAAGGAAGTTCGATGTCATCCCGAAGGCCCGCGTTTTCACGAGCGGGCCGAGGGATCTCCTATATAGACGCAGTATCCGGCCAGCAAAGACAGACGATGCTGACGGCGAACGATTCGACGGGAAGCGGGCTGGCAGCCCGCTTCCCGTGTCTTGGACTCAGAACGTGAACCGCGCGCCGAACTGGAATTGGCGCGGGGTGTTGAGGGTGCTGCCGATCGCGCCGAATGGCTGACCGCTAGTTGATGTCAGATCTTGCAGATTTGGAGTCCCAAACTGCGCTGTGTTGAACAGATTGTAAGAAGACATGTCAAAGCGCAGCGCTTTGTTTTCCGTCACCTTGAATGTCTTATAGATAGAAATATCGAGGTTGTGTGCGCCCTGCGTGCGGACGTTGTCTAAATAAGCCGGAGCCGTTCCGGGAACGAAGGGGCTGGAGGGAAAGGCGAAACAACTGTTGTTGACCCACTGGGCAGCGGATCGGTGAAGCCCTTTCGACGGATTACAGACTAAGTCGGCCCGCTGAGTGAAGTAAGAAGTACCCGCTCCTACTACGGGGGATGCGATAGGTACGCCGGTGCCCGCATATAGGATGAGGTTCGTGGTCCATCCACCTAGAATAGCGTCTGACACACCATGTAGGTTCACCGCCTGGCCCTTGCCAATGGGCAAATCGTAGGATGCCTGTCCAGTGAACGAATACTTGACATCCTGCGGGCTGATCGAGTGTTCGAATCGCAGATTCCTCCAGTCCTGGGCAGAGCCCTGGTGAGTGCCGACGAAACTCAAAGGAGGATTCCCATCGTCAGTGATGATTTTTCCCCAAGTGAAAGTGGCGAGGGTGGTGAAGTGTCCCGTCAGTCTTTTCTGCACCTTGGTTTGCAAGGAACTGTACTCAGAATCGCCTCCTGGGAAGCCATTCACGACCACGCCATTGCCGCTTCCATAGCCGCCATTGCCATATTGCGGGAACTGCTGCAGTGTTGCCCAAAGGGGAACCGGTCCTCCGCTGAAGTTGGGGTTCAGGCTCACCGGCCCGGTGTTAGGGACCATTTGGCACTGAGGCAGCGATGGGTCGACGCACAGCGAAAGGCCGAATCTTTGGATCTGCTCCAGACTGAGTTGGTTCAAGTCAACATTGCCCAACGGCAGGAAAAGTCCCCGGCTGCCGACATAGCCGACACTGACGACTACCTGATGCGGCAACTCATATTCCACGCCGAAATTGAAGTTGTAGGTGAGGGGAGTCCGCTGCGAGCGCAGGACAGTGCTCAAGCCGACCCCGAAATTGTTGGCTACTCCTGTGGGCGCTTTGGTGAAAGTCGGGACTATTCCTCCCGGTGTGCCAGGCGGGTTGGGAAAGGGGTTGCTCAAGGAAAAGGGCACCGTGAAGTTGTCCACAGGACTCCCCGTGTTCACGCCGCACGAGGTTCCGTTGAAAACCGTGTTCCCATCTAAATTAGAGCAGGTGCCATCCCAGAGCGTACTGGATGAGAATCCATCGGTGTCATTTCCGGCGCTGGCGACATTGTGCAGGCTCGGACCGTAGTAGAAGCCCGCCCCACCGCGAACTACGAAGTGCTGGATCGGTTGCCAGGCGAAGCCCAGGCGAGGACTAAAATCCTTCATATTAGTAGTGAACGGAGAGCGATTACTCCCGTTAACATAGAGTTCCGCACCGGTGAAAGGCACATTGTTAAGCGAACTGCTTATGGTTGGATTGAAATACTCCAGTCGATTGAAACGCTCGTTGCGCCCGGCGAAGATGTCCCAGCGCAAGCCGGCAGTGACCGTCAGCGACTTGGAAGCATGAAACGTATCTTCCACGAAGGCAGCGTAGTAGGGGTTGGACTCGGCAGCGAAAAGGTCTTTTGTGAAATTGGGATTAATGTTCTCTTCGTTCTGGGGGTTGGAGCTCAGGCCGACGAGCGCGGAGGCGTAATCGCTGCCCCCTTTGCCGCTCGCGAGCGACAGATCTGTAGCCGTGATATCGAAGAGATAAAAGCCGGCGGGCGAAGGAGGCTGGCCGACATTGAGATATCGCTTCATCCACTCGAAACCAAACGAAAGTTGATGCTTGCCATGAATCTTGGTGACAGCCGCGCTCGCGTCGCTATTCATGCTGGCATAGAAAAACTGATTGAAGTTGGCTGTGCCACCAACTCCCTCTGTGCCGCTTGATGACGATAAGTCATTGAAGGCGATGATGGGGAGTTGTTTGATCACCTGCTGCGCGGCCAATGAGGCGGGGAAGCCAGCGGTTTGGCCATTGATCGTGCCCAAGTTGGTAATGTCGACGTTGTTGTACGATGGCTGCCCCTGCTGCACCTCGTGATGGCGGGTAAACGAATAGCGCAAATTTAGGACTGTTGAGGAATTGAGGGTCAGGTCGTCGGCCACCAGAATGTTGCGCCCGTTGGTCGTGTTCTGGGCATAGTTGGGGTCCCATCCGGGAGCCGGGAAGACATCGGCTTGGGTGAAAAAGATATGGTCATAAGAGAAGCGGGTGAAGATGCGCTGTTTTTCGCTCTTTGCCCAATCCACTCGGATATCGAACCTGTGCGCCTTAAACGGATCCAGCCCGGGGAGGCCGAAATTTCCGGGAAGGGGATTTCCGGCAGCGTCAACCGGGGCGTCGGTGGTCGCCGCTTCACAGGAGACTGGGTCGGGGATGTTGCAAAGGGGCATGTTTGCCAGAAACTTCAGGGCGATCGGGTTCGGATTGGGGATGATGTTTCCTGGAAATGCCTGACGGACGCCCCCAACATCGGGCAGGGTCGGGTCGAAGATTTGACAAGAAGCAGGTGAGGCCACGCAAGAAGGGTCTTTCAGAAGGTTCGAAAAATCTCCCGTCCTCTCCGCTTTGGTGGGTACGAAGAAGAAGTCGACACCTTCGAACTGTGTCTGCTGCGTGTCCTCGTAATCGGCAAAAAAGAAGAGTTTGTCCTTCTTGATCGGTCCACCTATGGCACCCCCCTCCTGATAACGGTGAAAGTCGGGTGGCGAATTCTTCTGACCTTGCGACAGCTCGATTTGCTTATTAAAGAATTCGTTTGACGAGAGAGCGTTAGGCCGGAATACGCCGAAAACGTCGCCGTGTAACTGATTGCCGCCGGACTTGCTCACCAGGCTGATCACGCCTGCGCCCCCGCTCTGGTAGCTCGCCGGAGTATTCTGGGTTTCGACGCGCACCTCCTGGACGCCATCCTCAGGAATATTCATCGCCGGAATAATTGCAGCAGAGTTATTTTCCGCAATTCCGAGGGGGCTGCCATCGAGCATGTAGTAGACGGATCCGACGAGGGAACCGTTAAACGTGTCAGCGGAAACGTCAACCCCCGGGCGCCCGACCGAAATGTTCTGCACTGACTGAAACGAATCGCTCGAGTTGGGCGAACCGTTGACTGAAACAACGCCCGCACTCAACTGCACCAGATCGAAAACATTCCTGTACAGCAACGGCACCCGGTCGATCGCCTCGGAGGGGATCAGCGTTCCGACCGTAGAGCTGGTGGGCTCAACCAGGTCGACTCCCTGAGTGACCGTTACGGTTTCAGTGACGGCGCCCACCTGCAAAGTGATGTCGACCTCGGTGGTCTGGTCCACGGTGACCGAGATTTTGTCTCGCGCGGTGCTCGCAAAGCCTTGCTGGCTGGCGGTCACTTTATACACACCGGGATTGAGGGAAATAAATGTGTACAGGCCGGCCGACGTGGTCGTTGTGTGCTGCGTTACTCCTGTAGCGTTATTGACGAGGGCAACCTGGGCTCCGGAGACAACGGCCCCGCCCGGATCAGTCACGATGCCGCTGACGGTGCCTCTTCCTGCCTGAGCGAATGCCATGGCAGTGAGGCCCGCGATTGCAAGTGTAATGCGAAGTAGCGAAGATTTCATGGTTCTGCTCTCCCGTTTAGCATGGTTGCCAGCTACGGTTCTGCCGCATCCGCCGAAGCAACGGCGCAAATGAGGCTGTTGACGGACACTTAGTTTTGCTTGGTATGAGACCGGGCACAACAGTCCTATTAAAACGTATTAATAGTGCTTACCTGTAACATCCACTGTCAAGAAAAAAGCACCGATAAACTGATTCCAATCTCGGTTCCCGAGGCGAATTCTGGTCTTTGAAATGCACATAGTTTTCGGAGCACTGCTTGCAATCCAACTTATCGTCTACCCCCTACAGCGGGCTGCGTGTCGATTCCCGCACGACCAACTCGGGAGCGACTTTGCGGTGGCATCCAGCCGAGTCGCGTTTCTCGAGAACTGCGTTGATGCCATCGAGCACGATGCCGACCGCTGCTGCGCCCATCCCTTCCATCGGCTGCCGGACTGTGGTCAGCGATGGCATGTAAAGGGCCGACGCCGCAACGTCATCGAATCCGATCACCGAGCAATGTTCGGGAACCCGCAAGCCGGCCTTGCTCAATGAGCGAATCGCGCCGAACGCGGTCATATCATCGAAAGCCATCAGCGCCGTGAACGAACGCTTTTGCTTGATCAGTTCCTCGGTCAGTTTTTGACCGGCCTCGAAGCTCGAGAGCGGATCACTGGATTCGGGCAGGTCAAGAATCAGCCGTGGATCAAGTTCCAGCCCACAATTCTTTGCGCAGTTGCGGATCCCCCTCCAACGCGGCGCACTATCCGCTAAAGTTTTCGGACCCCGCAGGATCGCGATCTTGCGGTGTCCGAGGGAATGTAAGTGTTCGAGTGCAATGTAGCCGCCAACTTCGTTGTCCACGATGACCGAACTCATCGAGTCGGTCTTCAGTTCACAGCCGATCATCGCAATCGGGACGCTGCTTTTCTCCAAATCGCCCAGCAGGTTGATATCGACGAAAAGCCAGTTGGCCAGCACGATCAAACCTTCGACCCGGCGGTCCAGCAACATTTCCAGATAACGCTCGAAGCGGCTGCGCTCGTTGTGTACGTCGGTGAGAATTGGCAGATATGACGCTTGATAAAGAGTATTCTCAATACCGCGCAGCACGAGCGTGCAGTAGGGATCGGTCATGTCAAAGACCATGACGCCCACTGTGTGGCTGCGCTTGCTGCGAAGCGAGCGGGCAAACTGGTTGGGCCGGTATCCGAGCTTTTGGGCAGCCCTTTCAATGCGCTTCTTCGTAACCGCAGGGATGTAACGCGCGAGCGGCGCGTTATTCAGGACGATGGAGACGGTGGTGGAAGAGAATCCGCTTTCTTTCGCCACATCTCGAATCGTGACCATCGAAGGCTCGCGCAGCCAGACAGTACTGCTTGAATTCCACCGAATACTGGCCGACACTACAGCAGAGAGTGTTATCAGTGTCAAGGGCAGGAATCACATTGAAAATGCTTTTTCTCGGCATCAGGTCACAGTCGAGTGCAACCCACGGTGCATCGGGAAGCAGCAATCATGCGCCCGAACTCCATCTCTTGCTGGGAAAGCAGCATCTCAATTTGATCGGTATGACACGCCATTAACAAAGGCGTAAATGCCCACATACGAGTTGCAAGCACAAGCGGGGTAATTTCACCGCGGGACTGGCGAAGCCGAACAACCGGGACTACGATCATGCGCGAGACAATTTTCCGGCAAGGCAGCAAAGCTGGCGCAGAGAGTCCGTGCACATGGACCATATAAGGCCATTTCGAATGCGAAGGAGTTTTTTATGAAACGCTTTTTCAAGATTTTGGGCATCGTGGTAGTTATCCTGATTGTGATCGTCATTGCTGTACCGTTCTTCATCGATGCGAATATCTTCCGCCCGACGCTCGAATCGGAATTGACTAGCACTCTCGGGCGGCAGGTGAAGGTCGGCAACCTCTCACTCGCGCTATGGTCCGGTTCGGTCAAAGCTGACAATATCTCGATTTCTGACGACCATGCCTTTAGCAATGCTCCATTTGTGAAGGCGCAGTCCCTGAAAGTTGGGGTCGAGCTGATTCCACTGATTTTTTCGAAAACGCTCAATGTGACCGATCTCACACTCGACTCTCCTCAGATCAACCTGATTCGCACTGAGAACGGCGACAAATGGAACTTCTCGAGCCTGGGAAACACATCGCGAGCGCAGCCGGCGAGTGCGGGCGAGAATCAAGGCACAACCAAGCCGGGTGAGACAGCCCACGGGCAGTCGAAGCCGTCCGAATCGAAACCCACTCAGCCGAGTTCGACCGCAGCAAACAAGCCCCCTGCATCAAAAGAGGAACAAACTTCAAGTGGCAATCCAAACATCTCGGTATCGAAGTTGCGGGTGAACAATGGCCAGCTCACCATCAACACACAAGGCAGCGGTGAAAAGGCACGTGGGTATGACAAAGTCAACATCAGCGTAGACAACTTCTCTTTCAACAATTCGTTCCCGTTCAAGCTGTCTGCCGACCTTCCTGGCGGAGGCACATTAAACATTGACGGTAGCGCCGGGCCTGTCAATCCCAATGACGCTGCGCAGACTCCGCTGAATGCCAAGGTTCAGATTCACCAGATGAACCTGGCAGATTCCGGCTTCATCGATCCCGCTTCTGGAATTGCCGGCATCGCCGATTTCAGCGGAACGGTCGGTTCCGACGGCCACATGGCAAAGACGAGTGGGACACTGATCGCGAACAAATTACAAGTCGTGAAAAAGGGATCGCCCGCCGGAAAGCCTGTGACGCTGAAGTACGCGGTCAATTACGACATAACCAAACAGAGTGGCGACCTGAGCGAAGGCGATGTTTCTCTGGGGAAAGCGCTCGCGCATCTCACGGGCAATTACAACGCTCACGGAAAAGTAACTACCGTCAATATGAAACTGAACGGCGACGGCATGCCCGTCGACGATCTTGAAGCCATGTTGCCGGCCGTGGGTGTCGTGCTGCCGTCCGGTTCTCGGCTCAAAGGCGGAACGCTCAATACGAACTTCACGATCGTCGGTCCAGTCGACAAGCTGGTCACTGCTGGGACTGTAAAGCTGCAGAATTCCGCGCTCGCCGGCTTCAATCTGGGGCAAAAGCTCTCGGCCATTCCGGCACTCTCAGGCAAGAACAGCGGCAACGACACCGCCATTCAGAATTTCAGTGCGGATGTCCATATGGCTCCGGAAGGAACGCAAGCGCAGAACATTAATTTGACCATTCCTTCCATTGGTGAACTGACTGGGGCCGGCAACGTGAATCCGCAGAATGCCATTGATTTCAAGATGCTGGCCAGTCTCACCGGATCGGCAGTCACCGGCGCTGCCCAGATGGTAGGCCTCGGTTCGAAGGGCGGCAGTATTCCGTTTCTGGTGGAAGGCACCACATCCGACCCAAAATTTCGCCCCGACGTGCAGGGACTGGCTAAAGGATTCCTGAAGAACCTGACCAATGGGCAGAATGGCCAGCAGCAGCAGAAGAATCCGCTCAGCGGCCTGAGTGGGCTTTTCAAAAAACCGAAATAAGAATTTGGACTGCGAGAAAACTGTTTCCAATCGAGGCATGGGGGGACGGTCTGCTCACGGAGTGAACAATTCAAGCCATTCGGCTCCGGCCGCCTCCACCGCGATGCTTGCGGTAAAATACTCCTGCTTCTAAATCGAAGGACGCAGCTCCGCCCTAGAAAGCGTGATTGCCAGTTCAGGCTTCCGGGGCAGCCTTTGTCCTCGGTTACGAATCGAAGCAAATTGAACCCAAACTCCATCATGCTGAACTTGAGGCTCTCGGTAGGGCGCTTGGTGCCCGCGATTCTGCTCGTCCTCTTTCTCGCTTTCTCTCCCTTTGGGTTGACGCAGGATTTCACGCTGCAAGCCACGACTCCAAATCCGCGTGCTGTCGAGCCAGGGGGGGCAATTTCTGCTATCGCTACTGTTACGGTGGGAAACACAGCGACCAGCAGTGGGGCCAGCGTCACACTGAGCTGTTTGCAGAGTTCAGGCCCGACGCCATCCCCAACCTGCGAGGTAAGCCCAAGCCCAATAACTGCTCCCGGCAACGCTACCGCGACCATTGCTGCGCCCCTGGGGACTCCAGCGGGTCTGTTCACTTACAACGTTACGGGAACCGATGCCTCCGGCTCGCTCACTGTGAACCTCAACGTCAATGTGCTCGATGTGAGTCCCGAATACACGATCGCCGTGACAAAAGCTGTGAATCCAACCACCGTGGCGGCGGGCAATGGAACCACTGCCGAGCTCACCGTAACTCCGATTAATGGCTACACGGGCAAAATCACTCTTTCCTGTAGCAACATCTCGCCGGCGGCGGAGCCCCCGCCGACGTGTTCGTTCAGTCCCCAACCGCTTCAAATTATCAGCGCCACACCTCAGTCTTCGACTATGACCATCAGTACCACGAGTACAACCGGTCCCACCACCACGGCATCCGCGGGGCAACTTCGCCCGATCCTCCGCCCGCGATGGGTGTTTGTATTATGCCTGGCAGCGCCTGGACTCGGGTTCGTCGCACTCGGGGTCGGTTCTGCGCCACGCCGACGATGGATGAGTTTTCTGGCCCTGACTTGCGTGCTCGCGGCAGCGCTGTTTTTCCCAGCGTGCGGCTCGAGCAAAAGCAACTCGAACAATCCAGTAACCACCGGCACCACTCCAAAAAATACTTATACGCTGACAATCGCTGCCTCCGATGCGAATGGGGTAGCGGCCAGCAACGGGACGCTCAACGTCTCCATCACGGTAAACTAGTCGCGCGGCTCACCTGATGAGAATGTTCCGTGACGTGTTAGCGGCGGGATTGGCCTCCATCCTTTTTCTGGCGAGCACTGGTGTCAACTGGTCCAAAGAATCGAAGCCTGCGGTCCGCTGGGTAGAAGGACAACCGGGGTGCGTTTTCTCTCGTAGCGACGACGGCAAATATCACTATGACCTATGGCATGGCGACAGTGCCGTTCTTATGGCCATCGATTCCCAGGAACTCGTAAAGGTGCACCGCCGCAACGAGCCTTTCTTTAGTGTGTTTCTTACTGTGCGTTATCGCGGAAATGACTCGCTGGCATTGCGCAGTTCCGAGGTAACGCTCGAATTCGTGAGTCACTTTCATGTGATTCAATCGGCGCTTGATCCCGACCAGTTTGCCGAAAAGGTGCAGGGCGATGCCGATTCGGTCGATCATCAGGCAACCCGCGAAATACAAAAACATCCCGAGCGCCGCGCAGCCAAAGAGCAGTACGTGCGCGCTTTTCAGAAGGATGCGGCAGAACTGATTGAGTTCGTCAGCAAAAACAGCCTGCGCTCAGTGGAGCTCGAGCCTGCCAATGCCGAAGCCAGAGGATGGGTCTTCTTCAGTACCGCCAGCAAGTGGATCAGTGGATGGAAGAAGCAGGAGGAATTTATCTTGCGCGTTCCCTTCGCGGATGAGGTTTTCGAGTTTCCCTTCAAACTCCCGCCCCAACAAGGGGAAATTCTTTTGCGCAAGAGAAACTAGCAAGGTCTAGCGAACCGGCTGCCATTACGGATATCCCCCCAGGGTCGCGAAGGCGCCGTTTTTCATCATCCGCAACAAAAAATACTCATTCACCGGTCTGTCATCTTGCATGGCCGTGGTTTGCGGAGAGGCTGCCAACAGCTGGTCCAGCGAGACCTCCGTCGCGAGCATAGTGGAAAACTGCTGCTGCGGCTCTGCATATGGCCCCCACTCCATCATGTCGCTGACCGCCGTGGGCGGCATCTGACGCACGAGATCGTCGGCACTTCTTGCGGGAAACGGCGCATCACTCGCCAGGAAATGCAGACCCCACCCCTTAATGCTGTGGAACGCCCGCACATTAGCGAACGATTCCACCAGGGCCCGCGCTACTGCCGTCTGGACCTGCGCGTCGCCCCGTGGCAGCCATTGCTGCAAAATTCCTCCAGGTTTCAGTCTCTGTTTAATGGTGGAATAAAACTCCTTCGAGTAGAGCAAACTCGATCCTGCCGACCACACCGGAGGTGGCGGATCAATCGTGATCACGTCATATTGCTGTGAGGTTCTCTCCAGGTAACGGCGGCCATCATCGATTTCCACGTGGGCAAGAGGCGAACGCAGCAATTGGTCGGCGTCGCTCTCAAAGTACCAGAACAGGCGGGGCACACTCGGCACCAACTCGACCACGGTGGTCTGAATGTTCCACGACAGCATCGAGCGGAACGTGGTTCCCATTCCGAAGCACACTACCAAAGCGCTTTGCGGAGGATGGCTGAGAAAGGCCAATGGCACATGCGCCATCATCTTGGTGATTGGGGTCAGACCCGTCATACCACGTCCATTCACGAGCAGCTGCTTTTTCCGGCCCTCACCGATAGCTAACGACGTGGCAGTATTGTCCCGGAGAATGGCACGTTGCGGAAACCGGCTTTCGTAACTTTTCGTGAGCAGAACCAGCAGAATCGCCGAGCCTGCAACTGCGTACGCGGCTCTGAGTCTCCATGTGCCCGAGCCCTCTGCCGCACTCCAACCGGTCCACCAGCCAGCATTAAAGCCCACGACCAGCCATGGCAAAGCAAACGCAAACAATACCCAGCGTTCATTGATAAAAGGGAGCAACAGGAATCCCGAGAGCAATGGGCCCAGAATGCAACCAATCACATTGACCGCATACGCGCGTCCGGCTTTGTCCGGGTCACCACCGGACCAGCGATCCACCAAGATTGGCGTCACAAATCCCAGAAGCATGCAGAATGGCACGATACCAATGCCAACCCGAAGCACTCCCATGATCACCCCAAGGCCAGGAACGTCCTGCCACATCCTCAGACTCGGATCTGCTGTGATCACCGGCAACAAAACTACCAGGCCAAGGACAATCCAAAGCGTGGCATTCTCTCGTTGATGGCTTCGGCTCCACCGACGATAGATCCAAGAACCGGCAAAGGTGGAGATCAGATAAGTGCCAAGGATGAACGCGAACGCGTACACCATGGTTCCCAGATAGGGAGTGAATTGCCGGATCCACACTACTTCGGCGCCCATGCTCGTCAATCCGCCCAAAAACAGCAGCACCATGAGCCTTCTGCGTTTGGCGTTCTCCGGTTGATACGCCCGAACGGAGGGCTCCTCAGCACGGGGCACCGGGTCGGCAGCCGGCCACTTGCGCGCAACCATGAGCGCACTGATAGCTAGCAGACCATTGAGGACCGCTCCAACTCGCAAGGTGCCACGAAATCCGTAGAGCTCGATCAGCAAAAGAGGTACGAACGCCCCTAACGTAGCCCCAAGAACGTTGGCTGCGTAAAGATAGCTGAACGACCGATTAGAACTGCCGGAATACCCGTTGCGAATGGCCTCCATGGCCACCGGAATCGTTGCTCCCATAAAAGCGCACCACGGAACCAAGGTGAGCGCAACCCATATGGCCGAGATTAGGTAGTACTCCCACGAAGACGATAACCCGGAATGGTCCAGCAACCGACGACCCGCTTCCAGTTCGTAAGGCACAAGGACAGCCGATATCCCGATGATCAATTCGGTCAATGCGTAAAACTTCAATGCCGAGCGTCGAAAGCGCTCACTGAATCGTCGCGTGAGCAGACCACTACCCCAGGCCCCTAACCCCAATCCCGCCATGAAGACCGAAAGCACAATCGAGTGGTCACGCCAAATGCGGCCATGGACAGGCGAAGCCAGATAATTTCATACAGAATGCTGCAGAATCCCGACACGAAGAAGAACAGAAAGATCCAGCTCATGCCTCCCTCAAGGTAATCGGCTGCGCTTCGGTCGAATCGTTCTTGGAGAAACGATTAATGGGCTTGGAGGATAATGTTCTCTGAGTATGTCAGGTGAGAACAGAAAATTTGGCCGCTCTCGCCTGGGTGCACAAACCTAAGATCGGCTTACGAAGCGGTTCTACGGGCCTGGCGCTCGAGTTCGGCGGCCTGGTGCATCACGATGTCGCGCAATGAAATCAAGCCGAGAACCTGCTTTCCTTCCACGATCGGCAGATGACGGAATCCGAACTCGTGCATGATGAATAGGCACTCCTCAACACTTTCGTTGGCTGGGACGGAGCGAGGATTAGCGGTCATCACCTCCGAGACCGTAGTCGTGCCGGGAGTTCGGCCTACTGCGACCACCCGGTTCATGATATCGCGCTCGGAAAAGATTCCCGCCAGTTCTCCATCTCGCAAAACGGGCAGAGCGCCGATATTATGTTCCATCATGAAGCGCGCCGCTTCGAGTACGCTGTTGTCTGCTCCGATTGAGTACAGCCTGCGTTCCTTCACGAGGTCGCGAACCGTAGTCATGATTGACTCCTTCCGGAAACCTGAGCAATAGGGGCTGGCCGGTCCCCCACCGACTCGGCGATCAGAGGCACTACTTTAGCACGGGGTGAGAACGGTGCGGATCGATTTTACGCGGGAAAACAAAAACGGCGGCCTCAGGCCGCCGTTGCTGGTTTCCCACCGCTTTAGAGGTTTAGAAGCGGAACTGCGGGCCGAAACTGACCCGCATGTCGTTGTGCGTGCCATGATTGAAATAAATGTCGTCACCGATTTCCGCACGGACCCCGATTGGTCCTCCAAAAAGCTCAATGCCGCCGCCTGGATAAACGGCAAAGTTGGTTTGCCCGTTGTCCAATCCAACTGCACTTGTGAATCCGGAGGGGGCGTTCTGGTTAGTCAGTGTGAAGTTCTCGAACCCGACCTTACCCGTCAAAAATACACGAAGGGGGCCTGATCCCGTCTGAAATTTGGGTCCGAAGAGCCCGTGTAAGGTACGTAAACGCGATTGGACAAAGGTGGTCGACGCCCCATTGTTGAAGGTATTGGTGAAATTTCGTGCGAAGTCATAACCCATCTCGGCCTCGAGCTGAACGCTAGGGTGCAGGTTGAATGCAACGCGGCCGCCGAGTCCAACAAAATTCGATACCGGACTGGTCTGATCAAACCGGAAGTATTCCGCAAACGCTCCAACTTCTGCATGCGAGTATGAATCCTGGGCAAACATCTGCGGCGTGGCCGCGAAAAAGATCAGGAAAGAAAAGAAGATCGTAAATACTCCGACAAAACGCTTCATGACTGATTGAGTCTCCTTTACCCACGAATCGTGGGCACACTGAGCGGAGCTGGCTTCCACCGCCTGTTATCCTCTGATGTGGCGTGCACCATGAAGGGTTGGGTTCTTCCCACACTCATGGGATTAGAAAAATGGTGGGTAAGGGTCACTCGGGATCAGGTTCAGGTGATTGCTGTACAAAAAGCCAAGTGGCGCGATTTATGCCTCTTCGCGCCACTCGCGTTGAGCGGATGTGAGTGCCGTGCTAGCAACTACTGCAAGTGGTTCACTCGTTCCGGAGTAGCGTCAGCGGAGCTGCTGTCGCTGCGAGGAGTGACCGATACCACGATGTACTCGCGTTCCTTGTCATCCAGGTCTTCGACGCGCAGCAATAACTTGTCCTTCTGAATCCGGAACTGCGCTTGCTCTCCCACCGGCAGCAAGGCTGGATGCTTCTCGTCCCTGGGGCGAATGCGATAGATCACTCTGTCAGTTTGCAAAACGTATTCCTGGCACAGAAGTTCGTGTGATTTTTTGTGCCCTGAGTCGGTTCCCAGCATCTCGCCGGCGAAACTCTTCCCGTCTTTCTCATCGACGCCGCACTGGACCGAGTCCATCTGCAGGATCTTCCCGGTCTGAAAGGCTTTCGGCGTTTTCGCAAACGCCATCGAGCTGACAAGCAGAACACATAGAAACAGCTTGGTACGCATCTTGAATCTCCCAATCGAAAAATGGAATAGAACCCACACAGCCGAGCGGTCCGCATTTACTGCGTCCCGCCTGCCGACACTCCATTTTTCTATTCAGCGCAACGGCGAGATAGGTCACGCTGGTAATTGTCCCGAAGTAATACATGGAACACTGGAGACCAGGGGTGACGCGGGGAATCAGGCTATCCTCGCTCGCAGCCGCGGCTGTGCAGGGTCTCGGCGATCGTGCGAGCGAGACAGGGGAGCTTCGACCGAGCGAAATCGAAGCGCGGAATACTCAAGAAACGCGTCAGGAATAAACTCACTGCGTCGACGGGGAGGATGGCGACGCCTCGCTGACCGCGAGCTTTCTGACTTTCATGGAGATGACGTCATACTCCCGTTCTTTCTCGTCGGCATCGGCGAGGCGCAGCAGCATCCGGTCGCGGTCCAGCCGAAAACGCACAATCTCTCCGACGGGAAGCAGCGTCGGGTGCTTCTCCCCGCGTGGGCGGATGTGAAAAGTGACTTTCTCGCCCTCTACGACGTACTCGGGGCAGAGCAGCGCGTGGGTTGTATGTTCGCTGATGTCGGAGCCGGACATTTCCGCCACGAATCCTTGCCCGCTTTTTTCCTCCATACCGCAGGCGACCGAGTTCATCTCGGTGAGTTCACCTCTTTGATAGGGGGAATCGCTGGCCCTGGCGAGGGCGCCGAATCCAAACAGCAGCAAGCATGCAGCGAGGCCGAGCACTCTTAGTCTCATGCTTCTGATATCGGCGGAAATGTGGCTCCGGATCAGTCCGGCATCAAAGCTGGTGCGACGTGCAGCGCTGAGAGGCTAGCGCTCGACAAGTTCCTGCAGCGTGTCAAAAAACGCGGGATAAGAAATCGCTGCCGCCTCGGCTCCGTGAATCAAAGTTTCTCCCTTGGCGCGCAGTGCGGCGATCGCGAACGCCATCGCGATGCGGTGATCTCCGGCCGAATCAATTTCCGCCCCACGCAATTCTTGCTTCCCCGCAATCCGGAGTCCGTCTTCGTACTCTTCGACCTTTGCCCCCATAGCGCGAAGATTTCTTGCGATCATCGCCAGCCGGTCTGATTCTTTCACCCGTAGCTCGCGGGCATCGCGGACTTCGAGTCCGTGGTCAGAATATGGAGCGGTTGCGGCTAACACCGGAATTTCATCAATGAGCGCCGCCGAATCCGCACCGCCAATCGTTCCACCTTTCCATCCAGCGCCTTCGACCTGCAGTGTTCCCGTAATCTCGCCGTGCGACTGCTCGAGCTTGCTTACGACAATGCCAAGCCCCATCTGCATGAGAACATCGAGCAGGCGTGCGCGCGTCGGGTTCATCAGCAAGTTGGGAAGAAGAAGCTGCGATCCCGGGAACAGTGCGGCCGCGCAAAGGAAGAAAGCTGCGCTCGACAGGTCTCCGGGAACAGCGGCTTCGATGCCGCGCAGATGTGTTCCGCCGCGAATCTTGATTTGATTTCCGCTGCGCTCGATGTGTGCGCCGAAAGCGCGCAGGGCAACTTCCCCATGGTCGCGCGTGCGCAGCGGTTCCTCGATGCGTGTTTCGCCATCCGCGAATAGACCCGCGAAAAGCAGGCAGGTTTTGACCTGCGCACTCGCTACCGGCATCTTGTATTCGATCGCTTTGAGTGCTCGGCCTCGGACTCTCAGCGGAGGCCGTCCCGCCTGCGACTCGATGTGCGCACCCATGGCGGTCAACGGTTGAATGATCCGCTCCATGGGACGGCGCGAGAGCGATTCATCGCCCACCAGCTCGCTCGTGAAGTTCTGTCCGGCAACCATGCCGCTCAGCATGCGCATGGTTGAGCCGGAGTTGCCGCAGTCGAGTTCCGTGCTGGGAGCGTTCAGTGCCGGTCCGCGGCCTCGCACTTCAATCGTGCCCTCTTCCGTGCGCTCCCACTTGACTCCCAGGGACCGCATGCACCCCAGCGTGCTGGCGCAGTCGACGCCGGTCGAATAATTTTCGATCCGCGATGAACCTTCCGCGATGCCCGCCAGCATGGCATAGCGATGCGAAATCGATTTGTCCCCGGGCAATTGCACGCTGCCGCGCAGCCCACGCGCCGGCCGCACAACCACGGCGGAAGAAGTTTTCATCCTGGATCCAATATAAAAGCAGTCAGACGCGTTTCACTAGGAGTGTTGAGGATACCAATTTGCCGGACTGGATGAGTCCGGCTATTCGGGGGTTGCCCCCTCCTTGGTCCCTGCATTGTTTGGACCGACAGGGGGGAAGTTACGCGAAAGCTTTTGCTTCGGCTGCCGCTTCTTTCAAAATCTCTGGCGGGATCTCTTTCAGCGTGACGCCGAACTCGAAGCGAGGTGTTTCAGTTCCGCGTCCCCAGCGCGCCACTTCCCAATGTGCGCGCACGAACTTGACCTCCGGATGCGCCGTCAAATCCAGCAGCAGCGGAGACTCCTCACAATAAAATTTCTGCGGAAACGATACGATCGGCTTCGGCGACCACGCTGCCCCGTCTGCCGAGCCATAGATGCTGACATCGATCGATTCCTGCTCGATGATGCTGGTGATCTGCAATGTGAGCAGAAAGACGCGGTTCGAGGCCGCGCTGACGTCAACGGCTGGGCCGTCGCCCTTCGCCGTGACTACCGTCTTCGCTGGAACTAGGGAAGCTTCAACCATGACGGCAAGGATTGTAACAAAAGCCTGTCCCTCCGCCTCGCGCTCGAAGCATCGGCCGACGCACGAATGGCTAGTCATGCTCAGTGACAGCGCGGCCGTGACATCTGTTGTCCGTAGGTCTATATTGTTCGCCAATATGGCTGCCAGCTCCACAGCGCCCGTCGCAGTACAAGTCGCTAAAGAAACCAAGCCGCCATCCGAACGCCTGTTATCGCTCGATGTCTATCGCGGGCTCGCGGTCGCCGGCATGATTCTGGTGGATAACCCTGGCAGCGATGACCTCGCCTACGGGCCGATCAAGCACGCGCAGTGGAATGGCTGGACTGCCGCAGACCTAATCTTCCCCTCGTTCCTCTTTCTGGTCGGCGTCTCGATGGTCTTCTCTTTTACTTCCCGGATGAAGCGCGGAGAATCGCGATCAAGAATCCTGCGCCACGTTCTGATCCGCAGCATGCTTTTGATTGCGATCGGTCTGGTAGTGAACGTTTCGCCGATCATCGGACTGGATCTCCACACCTGGCGCATCTACGGCGTTACACAACGGATCGCTTTATGCTACGTCGCGGCGGCAATTCTCGTACTCTGGTCCGATTATCGCGGACAGTTGATTGCGCTCGTTTGCTGCCTGGTTGGCTATTGGACGATCCTTCATTACGTCCGTGTGCCCGGCTATGGTGTGCCGGGCCGCGATGTGCCCTTCATGGATCCGGATCGCAATCTGGTTGCGTGGCTCGACCGCAAGCTGCTTGCGGGCAGACTTTATAACGGAACTCGCGACCCCGAGGGCCTCATCAGTACTCTGGGTGCGATCGGGACGATTCTCATGGGAGTTCTGACTGGGAATTGGCTTCGATCTGAAAAGTCCCAAGTAACGAAGGCGCTTCGCATGCTGCTGGTCGGCCTCGCCGCCTTGGCTTTGGGATTGATCTGGAACCGTTGGTTCCCCATCAACAAAAATCTGTGGACCAGTTCCTTCGCACTGTTCACCGGCGGCTTTGCGCTCATACTCCTCTCGGGCTTGTTCTGGCTGCTCGAAATCAAACGACGCCGTGGCGCCTGGATGACACCGCTATTGGTCTTTGGCATGAACGCGATTGTGGCATTCCTCGCCGATTCGGTCGTGTATGGTCCGGGCTATACGTTCACCGCGCATGGGCCGGACGGCGCGAAGTTGAACTGGCACGAAGCGGCGCAGGCCTGGCTGGTCTCGTTCGGCCCCAGCGCGCCAGTCGCGTCATTGATCTACTCGCTGGCAGCGGTCACATTTTGCTGGATGCTCTTGTGGCTGCTATGGCGCAAGCGGATCTTCATCAAGCTCTGAAGCAACGACGACGCTTCATAATCTGCCGAGAAACTCCCTCAGCAGCTTGGTCGCATCCTCGGGCCGTTCCCACGGCGAGTAGTGACCGCCTTTCGGGATCACTCGCAGTTGGCTTGCCGCAATGTGCTTTTGCATGCGCTGCGCCTCTTCGACTCCAGTCATTGTGTCCTCGTCCCCGGTGATCAGCAAGGTGGGCACGTTGATTGTTTTCAAGGTCTCCATCGAATCCGGTCGTTCGGCCATCCCGCGCTGTACCTGTGCGACATCTTCCGGCGACATTTTGCGCATCATGCGCAGAGCACCATCCACCAAGTCGGGGCGCGTTTCACGCGTTGTACCGCTCAGGACTTTTTGCACCATGCTCTCGAAGAACGGCTCGGTCCCCCGCCCGAGAACGTCATTTGCCGCTTGTAACCGCCCCGCCCGAGCTTCTGCCGAATCTGCCGGAGCTTTCGTATTGCACAGTCCCAGAGCCGCAACGTGGGCACGATACCTTCGCCAGAATTCGAACAGCAGATATCCACCGATAGAGACGCCTACAATCGGAGCGCGGCCGACCCCGGCGTCGTCCATCACGCGGGCCAGGTCGGCGGCATGTTGGTCCATGGTCGCTGGGCCTTCTCCAATTCCTGAGTCTCCGTGCCCGCGCAGGTCGGGAAGAATCAGGCGATAGCGCGTTGAGAGATTCTGCGCGACTGGAATCCAGAATTCATGATGGACAGGAAATGGGTGCAGCAGCAGCACCGGTGGACCGTTGCCAGTCACCCAGTAGCAGATTTCGGCATCGCCACTTTTAATTTGGTACGGCTGGAAATGTTGCGAAGTGACGGGGTGCATCGCTCCATTGAATCACGGCTATGCGCTTCGAGTCTGTATTGGCCACCGCGAGCCGCAGCTTTGTGGCTGACGCAGGAGCTATTGCGGGTTCGTGGCCTGCTGCGAATTTGCCGGCGCGGTTAGTAAGAGCGGTTCCTCCGGCATCACGATCCATCCAATGATGTAGGGAATGAGCCCGACTCCCGACATAATAAGCATCACCAGCCAAACCACTCGAACCAGCGTTACGTCGATATCGAAGTATTCGGCAAAGCCAAGGCAGACGCCGGCGATCTTGCGTCCGGTGCGAGGACGCACCAGCTTCTTTCGCGCGGTCGAGGCGCCTACCCGCACTCCGCAATAGGCGCAAACCGCAGCGTCATCCTGGATCATTTTTCCGCAGTAGTTGCAGTACATAGTGCGCCTCCCTACACTAAACAATACGCAATTGTAGCCGGAAAAGTTCCTGTCCTGTTTTGGATTTGAGGATTTGAGATTCAACTTACAGAGCCAGCTTGTAAGCTCCGATTAAACTCCCCTTGTTCGTTCTGTCATCCTGAGCGTTGCGAAGGACCCCATGCCAGACGGCTCCAGCAGCGGCTTCGCGAAGAATTTCTTCCACCGTCTCCGCTCGCTTCGCTTCGCTGAACAAATCAGAGCTCACTCGGAAAGCCTGAAGCCAGAAAGCGGAAGCCGGAAGCCTGGTTACTCCCGATACGCGTCGCGCAAATGCTTGCGCGCTTCCTCCGCCGGGGGCGTGCCGCCGTTTTCCGCTAGCACCGTCTGATACTTCCTCTTCGCAAGGTCGCGTTTCTGCAGCAGGTCATACATTTCGCCGGCTGCCAGATTCGCTTTCTGCAGCGTCTCCGGATCGGGATTAGGAGCTTCGTTCACCAATTCAAATGCCGCCGCCGCTCCAGCGTAGTCTTTCTGATTGCGCAGGAGTTCGCCGAGTCCCCAGGCGGCCATTTCGTAGTGAAGATTGTCGTATTTGCCTTCGTGTCCGTTCTGCCAAATCTGGCGGTACTCCGCCGCCGCCTCCTGCGTGCGCCCGGCCGCCCGCAGCAGGTTGGCTTGCTCCAGGGCAAAAAGGTAGTTCCTTGGATAGCGCGCGACCAGCGGCTTCATTTCACCCAGGGCCTCGTCGTAAGCGTGTTCGCGACGCAGAAACAGGCAAAGCACGACTTTCGCGTCCACACTGTTTTCCGCGCCCCCGTTGGCCACTTCACGCAGATATTGCAGACCTTTCTCCTTCGATCCGCTCAGGCCAACCAAAGCGACTGCCACTTTTACGCTCCAGGGCAGGCTTCCCATCACGTAGTTGTGCGCGCCCACAATCAGCTTGGCTTCAATGAAGTTCGGATTCAGTTCCAGCACGCGCTCATTATCGTGGCGAGCCCCCACAGCATTATGCAGGGCCGAAAACCAGGCGCGCTCGATCAGAGCCGTGTACAAGGAATACTGCGCCCGCGTGACACCGCGGCAGTACAACGCTTCCACGTTCTTGGGCTGGGCCTTGAGGGTGGAATCTTCCAGTGTCTCGGCCCGGCTGACCAACTGCTTGATCCGCTCCTTCACCTTTGGATCGGCTTGGCGATGCGCCTGCCCGATGAAAGTATCGTTCGCATACTCGCCGGTGTTCATCGCGCCCATGCGATAGAGTTCGTGCATTAACAGCGCAGTGAGCAGGTGGTTCACGGCCACAGGATCGTCCGGATGTTTTTCGAGCAGTTTCTCGAAGTCTTGTGTGGCCCGGTCGTAATCCAGATTGTAGAAGTGCTCGTAGGCCGCCTGGACCGCGGGATCGTGATAAGCCGAAATAGACGGGATGTTCGAATTAGCCGGTTTGCTTTGCGCAAATCCGGCGATGCACGAAGCAACCAGCAGTAGGGGAGCGGTGATGCCAAGTCGCGACATCTTCCAACAGCTTCTTTCCTTTAACCCAGATCCGATTTAAACAAGCTACACAGAAAAAGTTTGTTCAGCCAGTCGGAATCGCGCCGACCTTCCGTGAGCGCTGTAGTCGGAAGTACATGGCCTCTTGTGTATGCCGAGAATCGCGGCGCTTTGCTTCCGCCAAGTGTAGCCGAAAACTTGACGGGTGATTTTGTTGGATGCGGTTGCCGCTCGAAAAGGCAAATTGTCTGTGCCGGAATGGAATGCTGCAATTCGCAACTCCCCATCTTTACTCGCTGTGGCGAGTAATAATTTCGCGACGTCAACCACCGCACGTCCCCGGCGAACGCCTTAAGTATTTGGTTCAGCGGACTTTGGAGAAAATCTCGTTTTGGTGGTCTGCGTGCCTCAGAGTCTGGCAGCGCCCTCCCCCAAAAAGTCATGTCGGAAGCTGTTCACAATTCGCAGGAAGAGTTCTGGCGCCCTCCCACTTTGCTCGAACCGGTAGCGGAAGATCCGGGGCCGGTCATGCCGGCATTAGCGGAAACTTGCCCCGACTGCCATTCTGAGTTTCTGATCGGAGCCCGGTTCTGTCATGCTTGCGGGGCTCAACGACCCGAGAATATCGTCGCCGCGCAAGAAGGCTCACGCCTGAAGGCGCAGCAGTATTTCGCGAACAAGCTCGCATGGCTGCAATCAGTTGCGGATGATATTTCCAGCAGGGACTACCCCCTCCCTGCCTGGCTTCGTTATCTGCATTTTCACGAAATCAAGCGCTGGATCGGCTTGCCGACGCCATCCTTGATTGCCTTCATTGTCGGCATCGGCTGCGTGATCGGAGCCGTCAGTGTCGGACTGTTCTACAAAGCTTCCAACATGGATGAGTTCCAGGCCATCCAGATGTGGCGGATCGAGTGGTTGCTGGCCGCCACAGCATCCTTTGTGGCAGGTATTCTGCTCAAGCGATCCTCTGATCGATAATTACTTCTACCTCTCCCCCATCGATCAGAGGACCCTTGAGCTGGAATTCGAATCTCGCCGAGCCCTACGATCCGTTCTGGCAAACCGTGAGCGACTCCCCTTGGAAGCTGAACTCCTTGTTCACCGATGTGCTCGGCGGTGCCCCAAAATAAGGCAAGGTCACCAAGTCCTGCAGATTGTAAGTGAACCCGTCCGCCGTATAAGGAAACGCGCCGAAATTGGCGTTGTATTCCAGCGGATCACCGACTTCCAGGTGTCCGCACGGAGTATTGTTACCGCTTACATTGACTACGAGCGGATCGTCAGCCCACTCCCCAACTTCATGCGATAGTGCCGAGACATCCTGTGCAAAGGCCCCCACGTGATTGATGTACGTGGCGTGCGCGTACGACTGGGGCGCGGTTGTGGTGCCCGTTGAGCTGTGATATCCGCCGATGCAGCAGGAACGGTTCTGCGTAAGGTACACGTCGAATGTAAGGAAAATAGGAAAGGTATTGGGCGTAATACCGAGGTTGGTCAGCAGCGTGTGCAACTGTGAGTCAAAGTAATTGATGTCGACCAAGCCTGCGGTAAATCCAAAAACAACGCCTGTGCTTCCCGATCGCCTGGGAACCTTGAGTGTCTGTTCCGGCTTGACTGTCGGCGTGCCCAGCAGCAGGTGTGAAGGATTGCCGGTTGTATCCCAGAAATTCGCCCGCTGAAAAGAATCGATATATTGGGTTGTGCCCATGTCTACGCCGCCCGATTTGAAATCCACGGTCGAAGTGAAAATCGGCGACGCCAGCGTGTTCTGTGTGACCGTGTTTCCATTGGTCAGCTTCGTGGCCGGGTCAAATGTGGCTCCGTTGGAAAGCACGATCTTGATCGGGATCACTACGGTCGGAATCGTTGCCGAACTGCTGGGAAATGGCGGAACGCCGACCATGTTGTAGTTGAAAGTGGTTCCGTTCGAAGTAAAGGACCCATTCCACGTCTGCAGTGGCGTACTGGCCGCTTCAATGCGGTTTCTCGGGCTGTGCAGCGTGGCGGGTAAGCGGGCAAACATCGGCCGTTCGCTGCCGGGCTCGAACTGAGAGTCTTGCGCGATAGCGATTGCGCTAATACATAGAAACGCGATCGCCATAAGCCGGAACTTCGTCATGCTAACAACCTCCTGAGAGAACTTCGGGCAATAGCGTCCGCCAGTATTGGCGAGTTGTTCTGCCACTGTCAACCCACAAAAGTGGCATAAATCGCATAAGTGCCGGGGAGTACAGCCGCGGATCCCTCCCCTTGATTGTCAAAGAAAGGCGTGGCTTGGGTTCGCGAGTCTAAGGGTTACGCAGTGATTCCCTCGTGATGAGGCCTACCAGACTCTTCCCATGAAGATGGAGTAGCTTCGCAGCAGCCCGCTCAGCTCGGGATGCATGCGGTCGGCGTAGCTGCCGTAGTTGTAGTGCAAGCCTCCATCAAGGCCGGATTTGAAATGGTAGTTAAACGTAGATCCCACAATCGACTGCGGAACATCCACCAGAGAAACTGGCCCGGCTCCAATGGCCAGCGACTGGCTGAATGCCGTGGCATAAGCTTGCTGCGAGGCGTAACCGGCCACTGACACGGCCCCGGGGAAGATCGGGTAGTTGTTGGGATTGAGATCGGGACGGAAGCCGCTGTGCGCCAGCGTTCGCGCGAAATCCACTCCCAGCGACATGCGGCTCTTCAGCTCATAATTCGTACTGACCGAAAAGCTCTGACTCATCTGCTTATAGGGGACCAGCGGCTGGGTAAACAGGCCGACGGCCGAATCGTTCATCAGCCGCATGTCAGTGCGCAGGTTGTCCTGCATGTAGGTGTAGCCGCCGGTCATGCTCCAGCGCGGCACCGGATGCAGCGTCACAAACGTACTGTCGAGATAGAGCCGGTTGCTGCGCTGCACGGCTGGAAATGACTGCTGCAGAATCACGCTGGCGTCGTTCGTGAAACTGACCCACTGGTTCGGGCTGACGGTCACATCTCCGAAGACGCGCTGGTTCGTGCCCGGATCGCTGATGTATCCGGGATCGTGCGTGCCCGTCCATTCGTAGCCGGTGCGAACGTTCCAAAGCTGCTGGCTATGAAAACGCAATGCCAGGCCCCCGATGTTGCTGAAGCTGGTGGGAATCACCATGAGCGGATCGAAGTTGTTCGGGGAATAGACCGACGGCCAGAGGGCCGCGTTCGAGCGTGTAACGTTCACCCGCTTGTAATAGGTTTCGGCATCGAGTTGATGCGTGACCCGGTATTGCAGCTTCACTCCGCCGTATTGCCGATGCAGCGACGGATTGCCGAACAGGAAGAATGTGGGTACAAAGTCGTTCAGCAAATTCTGTTCGTGAAAATCGGCAGTGGCTCGCAGTCGAGGAATGGGGTTCCAGTTCAAAGTCGCATCGCCATTGAACGCATTCTGCTGGTGGGCCGTGAACAGATCGGTCGTGCGGGCATAACTGACATCGCCGTTGAAGTTGAGATGATGCGCGACCGCCAAGGTCACTTCGACCGAGTCGTCTTGTGTGCTGTTCCGCGGCAGTACGCTGTGCGTATAAAGCCCAGCCAAAGTATTCGGCACTTGTGGCGGTCCGGCCGGCAAAGGATCATCGGGCACGCCGATAGTCGAGCCGAAGAAGTCCGAAGGATTCCGCAGGCGATCGCTAAAGCTGCGGAATTCGTGTTGATAAACCAGCTTCGCCGGCCCCAGCGTGACCTCGGCTCCTCCCGCGATGTTGCGGGTAGTGTAGTTCACGGTGCGGAATTGCGACGAAGAGTGGCAGGTTCCGCACTGTGCATCGCCCCCCATGTCGTAGAACTGCATCTGCATGTCGCCATCGCGCGCCTGCCAACCACCCTTCACAAACAGTTTTACCGGGATATTCGGCAACTGCATTTTCGCGTGCGCAGAGTTCATTCTGCGCCGCACGCCCAGCAGCGAATCCGGAGAGATCGTGTCGGTGCGAACGATGTCCGGCGAGATGGTGGCCGCGTAGAAATTGCTGTTCAAATCGAGATGCCGGATGAAGCTGCGCGACTCCAGGCCAATATCCAGCCAATTGGCGAAGTTCAGCTGCGATTTGAGACGGTAGTCGTCCTGGCTCAAGAAATTGGCATCGGTTTTGACCGACAGATGTTGCGGATACGACACGGAATTGAACGACAGGTCTCCGGCCAGCGACTGCTGCAGGCTGTCGTACTCGCCGACACGCCCAGGAAATCCGCTGGTGCTGACGAAGCGGTACTGCGGCAGCAGCACAACCATGTGATAGCCGAACTCATTCGTTTCGCCGCTCTGTGAGCCACCAGCACTGGTCTGAGTAGTTTGGGAGTGTCCCAGCGTCACCAGCATCAAAATCAGCAAAAATGGTATGAAACGCAGCTTCATCGATATCATTGCGGGCCCTCCAAATTTCTTAACCGGGCACTTTGAAAGAACTTGTTCTTACGGCATCACTTGTCCATCAGCACGCTGCCGCCGGTGGCCGATGGCGTGTCGCTTCCATGAATCTGGTTATGGCAATTGGTGCAGCGGTCCACTAGCGGCGTACTGGCGCCGTTGTGGTGGGCCGAATGACATTGCAGGCATAGCGCCGGCTGGCTGATCGCCAGCATGTTCTGGTTGGGTGAACCGTGGACGGCGTGGCACTTCTGGCAGTCCTCGTTCACCGGGGGATGCTGATACGAAAACGGCCCCTTGAACTCGGCGTGGCAGCGGAAGCAGAGTTGGTTCGCGTTGGTTGCGGTCAGATTGTTGCCGGCACTGCCGCCATGCGGATCGTGGCAGTCGTTGCAGCTCATCTTGGCTTCGCGGATCGGATGGTGATAGGGCAGCGTCGATTCGGCTTCCTGCTTTTTATGGCACTGCAGGCAGCGCGTGTTCTGCTGCGCCAGCGATTCCAGATCGGCTGACTTCTCGCCGTGAATGGTGTGGCAGTCGATGCACTTCAAATCCTGCGCTGCGTGAGCGCCGGAGAACCAATTCTTCACATGCTCGGATTTGGAGTGGCAGCTCAGGCAGGCGCCATTCGCCTCTTCCGGCTTGCGATCGCGAAAACTGACGATCTTGTCCCGCGACTCTTTCGAGTAGCCGCCAGCTTCAACGTGCAGGCTTCCCGGTCCGTGACACTGCTCACATTCGACTTCGCGGACAAAGTGTGGGCTCCGGCGATAGAGCTTGCTGGTCTGAGCGTGACACTGCGCGCATTGCTCGGTGCCGACTTTCGACGCGCCCGCGATTTCCACGTAATGGCTAAAGTCTTTCGGCTGTTTCGACGTGGATTTGGACTTGGTATTGGCCCTGCCGCTTAGCCCGGATGTGGTGAATAGAAGTAAAGCAAGCAGCAGGGAACCGGGAACGAGGAAACGTCGAGGCATAACGCCCTCCCGAGAACTGGCCAGAGTACTGCTGCTCTAATGTTCAAAATGTGATTGGGGACACTAATGCAGGTGAGGAGTGCTAACGAAAGTCTCAGGATAGGAATGTGATCGAAATCACGATTCGCTGCCGGAGCCAGCAGCTCGGCGTTGCTGACCCATGCGGTAGAGGTGATGAACCGGGCCAGTGCCTCTTCCCAGCGGCTGTCCGTAGGAAATTGCGGCGCTTACATATGTTTTGGCCAATAGCGTGGCTTCAGAGATGCCGCGGTTCAATGCAAGATGGCAGGCCATCGCCGTGGCGAAGGCACAACCTGTGCCGTGAGTTGAGGTTGATCGTTGCCGCTCCGCCTTGAAGACCTCATGCTCGATTCCCTTGCTGGTAGTGAAGCTGAGTAGATCAAGGGCCTTGTCGAGATGCCCTCCGGTAACGACCACCGCAGGGGCCCCCATTTCGTGCAAGCGAGCCGCGGCGGCCTTCATCTCATCGGCATTCGTAACCGGCAAGCCGGTCAGGACAGCCGCTTCGTGCACGTTTGGAGTGACCACGTCAGCCAGCGGAATCAGCTTTTCGATCAGCACTTTGGTTCCGGCGCTGTCCAGCAAGTCGGCACCCGAGGAAGATTTCAAGATGGGATCCAAAACTACATTCGGGAGGCGTTCTTTGCCTGCGCGTCCGCCCAGGAACTCGGCCAGCGCCCTGGCCACCTTGCCTGATCCCAGCATGCCTATGTGGACCGCAGCAATCGGAACATCAGCCGCCAGCTCTTCCAGGGTTTCCCGCACCAATTCGGACGCAACCGGCTCAACTCGGCGGACACCCATGGTCGACTGCACGGTCATCGCCGTGATACAGCAGACGCCATAGCAACCGTGGGCCGCGATCGTCTTGACGTCGGCGGTCACTCCGGCCCCCGAGGAAGGGTCAAAGCCGGCGATGGTGAGCACTACAGGAGGCTTCTCCATACCTTTTACACCAGACGCAGCTTTAGTCTCGGGACGTTCCCATCATCCGCAGATTCGGCGTTTGGGTACTCAAGATTATCCCGAGAAGAAGAGGCCACATGAGGTAAATACATGATTCCATGTACGTTGTCGAGCGGCAAAAAGGAACTGGTTGAATCGAAAGTACTTGTAATTTCTTCACGGTGGTCACGTTACGGCTATTTACTCAACGGTAAATATATAAGCTGCGTGTTTTGAGTACCATGCGTGAAGTTACCTTTTAAGATCAATGAGTTACGTTCGAAATGGATAACTACGAGGGCACGGACGTGCCATGCCGCGGCCATTGACACGGGTTTGGCAGGCCGATAGCATGACCCCACTACGCCAATACTGCCTAGGCCAGGAACTTTGAGATGCGAGGAGAACTGAATGCAAAGACGTATAGCTCATGGACTGGCGCTTGCTTTCTTATTCGCCAGCCTGGGAGCGGCTCAGGGCCCGAACAACTCGGAGGCACAACCGGCTCCAAGTAATCCCCCCAAGAAAAAGCCCGAAGTCGTAAAACAGGCTGGTAAGCCGCAACCGTATCAAATTGGGACGGCCTCTTGGTATGGGGAATACTTCGACGGGAAGCCCACTGCCAGTGGCGAGCCCTATGACATGTACGACATGACGGCGGCGTCACTCACAATTCCGCTGGGAACCTATGTGAGGGTGACGAACCTGCACAACGGCAAGGCCATTGTGGTGAAGGTCAACGATCGCGGCCCGGTAGTCCCCGGACGCATCATCGACCTCTCCTATGGAGCGGCTGAAGCCCTTCACTTTGAGAAGAAGGGGCTGGAGCGGGTCCGCATCGACCTGGTCAAAACGCCGCAGCGCAAAGCTACTTACCCGGTCGAGGCCTACAATCGCCCGATCATTGAACTTGCCAAGTAGCTTTACCCCCTCAAAAGCCATACACTGAACGGGATGTCTGCCGCATTGCCCAACCGCATCCCGTTCAGTGCGCACGTCGCGCTGGGCGCGCGGCAACGGTTGATTGTCGCGCTTGATGTCTCTAGCGCTGCGCAGGCGCGTGACATCGTGCGAGCGCTGGACGAATCAGTGCTCACCTATAAAGTTGGGATGCAGCTTTACACGGCCGAGGGGCCGCGAGTCGTGCGGGATCTGGTTGCTGCAGGCAAGCAGGTATTTCTTGATCTCAAGTATCACGACATTCCCAACACCGTCGCGGCAGCCGTGCGCGAGGCCAGCCAACTCGGCGTCAGCATATTGACGGTGCACGCGGCTGGCGGTGGCAAAATGCTGCGCGCAGCGGTGGACGCGGCCAGCGCAAATCCTGACCTGATGGTGCTCGCGGTCACCGTGCTCACCAGCATGGACGAAGATGACCTCACCAAAATCGGTGTGCGCGGAAAAGTTGTCGATAGCGTGCTGCGCCTGGGTGCGATCGCGATTGCTGACGGATGCCACGGGCTGGTGGCATCGGCACACGAAGCTTCAACCCTGCGTACCGAACTTGGGGACACTTTTGCGATCGTGACTCCAGGAGTACGCCCGGCGGGAACTGTTGCGGGCGATCAAGCGCGAGTGACGACCCCGGCCGCAGCGATTGCTTCGGGAGCAACGTATATCGTGGTGGGACGGCCGATCACAGGCGCGGCAGATCCGGTCGCAGCGGCGAAGGCCATCCTGAAGGAAATTGGCGGATAAATCTCAACCCTGCTGACGCGCTCAAGCCAGTTCTCGCGAATTCCACCTCGCCGCTGAAAGGTTACTTCGGACCAAATCCTTCAGGATGTTGAATGTAAGCTTCGGCCCGACGCATGATCATGCAATGAGCACCAGCATGCGCCGTCTTCATTTTCGCCTACTCGCGATCAGCCTCAGCTTTGCCTGCCAAGTCTGCTTCGCTCAGAATCTTCTTGATCCGGTCAAGCCGTTTGAGAAAGGAATGAACCTTCTCGCGGGAAGTCCGACGACCCGGTCTGGATCCGACGCGGTAATGTTCTTTCGCCGCTCGGCTGAGCTTGGATACGCTCCGGCTGAAACTGTGTTGGGTTACCTCTACGAGACCGGAACATTCGTCGCACAGGATCCCGGTGAGGCGCTTACATGGTACAAGAAGGCTGCGCGGCAGGGAGATTCTCTCGGGCAGTGGCTGGCAGGGCGGATCGTGTATTTGGGTTCGGCGTCCTCCAGGGATCTGAACGAGGCGGTGTCGCTGTTGCAGTCTCCGGCCGAGGAAGGCAATCCGTTCGCACAATACTTACTGGGGAAGATCAAACTGGAACGACAGCAATACTCGCAATCTGCCGATTGGCTGCGCAAAGCAGCCGGGCAGGGTTTACCGCAAGCCCAGCGGCAGCTCGCTATTTTGTTGCGCAATGGGCAAGGCGTCAAAGAAGACAAATTTGAAGCATACGTCTGGCTTGTGCTCAGCCAGCAGGCAGGCTTTCCCGGCCTCGATAACGACCTGCAAGCGCTTGAGACAGACTTGGGCGGCAACGAAATTGAGCGCGCGAAGAGCAAGGCGAATGAACTGGAAAGCTCCGTTACGAGAAGTGTGAGTGCTCGTGGCTGCACGGGATGGGCGGGCGAGTTTGCCGACGTCCCCAGCTCGCCGCCACCCGATTTGCAGAAGTTCTGCCGATAGAAAAAGACCTGAAATCGTCAGTCTCACCCAGTTTGTGAGAGCGCTCTCCTGATCGGAGCGGGCCTTGTCGGATGAGGCGCTGCGGATCGCTGTAGCACTGAACTGAGTTCTCTCCTCGTACAGGGCTTCTCCCGGCAATACAGCAACTGAATTGCGCAGGACCTACAACTTCTCGAAGAATTCGCACGCGGAGCACGAGATATAGATCCCGCCGGGGACATTGCGCTCGCGGTCCTTTACGCGCTTCACGATGCGCGTGGGTTTGCCGCATTTGGGGCAATCCGTGCTCTTGGTTGTATCCATGACCTTCTTGCGGTCCGCGGTTTTTGCGATTTTTGCTCCTACTGCCATGATGGTCTCCTAGGTTCCAGTCAAGCTGGCGCGTAATTGATTTCTACCCACGGGCGTTTTGCGCCCAATCAAGCTCGGAAAAATGGACGGGATGCCAAGGAAAATCAGAATCCGCTGGGAAGAATCAAGCCGACTCGGGTTCGTTGGTATTTTATCGAAAAGCGGCTGTGAATGTCTCGGGGCCCGGGGCCTTCGGTGGTGGGTTAAATGGCGCGTGGCTGAAAAATCACGAGAGAAAATCGTCGGACTCCATGATCAAGTCGGCTTCTGCAAGCAGTAGACGGAGTCGACGCAACAATGCGGTCCGCTCCTCGGGCTTAAAAGTGCTCTTGAGCAAGAGCACCGTTTCCTCAAGCTCTTGCTGGAGAACCTGAAAATCCCGAGGTGGTGGAAAATAAGAAAGGCTGGCCATCGACATTGCCACGATATGGGAGCTATTGCACCTGCACGATACAGGAAATCCTGTAGGAGCTTTTGTGCAAAGGGCCGCACGTCAAGAAGCAGAATGCACCGGAACCGCTTTTGTCGCACGCACCGCTTGCAGCGCATGATCCAGGTCAGCGATCAGGTCTTCGGCGTTCTCGATTCCTACCGACAAGCGAATCATCTGCTCGGTTACGCCCATGCGCTTTCGCTCGTCGGGAGCCACCGTCAGGTGAGAGGTGAGCACCGGAATCGATACCAGCGATTCGACCCCGCCCAGGCTGGGGGCGAGTGTGAACAAGCGGAGCGCCTCGGTGACCCGGCAGGCGTTCTCGCCCGTGCCTTCGACCTCGAAAGTGACCATGCCGCTGCCACCGCTCATCTGCGAGCGAGCCAGTGCATACTGCGGATGGCTCTTCAGAAACGGATAGTGCACGCTCCGCACCTTATCGTGCCCAGCGAGAAACTCGGCGACGCGCAATGCGTTTTCGTTCTGTCGCTGCACTCGCACGGCCAGCGTCTTCAGGCCACGGAGCAAGATCCATGCCGCATGCGGGTCGAGGCAGTTGCCGAGCACGGTGCGGGTGGCAAGAATCTTTTCGATCAAGTCCGAGCGTCCGGCAACCACACCGCACATCAGGTCGGAATGGCCGCCGAAATATTTCGTCCCCGAGTGCGCGATCAGGTCGATACCGAACTCGGCCGGCCGCTGATTGATCGGCGTGCCGAAGGTGCTGTCAACCATGCTGAGGATGCCGTATTGTCTCGCCAAGGCAGCCGTTCGTCGCAGATCGATCACGCGTAGGGTCGGGTTCGTCGGCGTTTCCAGATACAACAGCTTCGTGTTAGGACGGATGGCGCGGGCATGCTGGTCGTAGTCGGTCGAGTCGACGAAAGTAGTCTCAACGCCGAGCTGAGGCAGCCACTGTGAGAGAAACTTGTGTGTCCCACCGTAAACATCCCGCTGGGCCACGATATGATCGCCTGCCTTGAGCAGAGCCATGATGGCGGTCGTGATCGCCCCCATGCCGGTGGAGAACGTGAGCGCGCCATCGACTCCTTCCAGCTCCGCGACGGTTCTTTCCGCCACGGTGTTGGTCGGGTTGCCGTAGCGCGTATAGTAGCTGTCGCTGCCCGTGACGCGAAGCTGTTCCTGATTATCGACGACTTCGAACGTGGATGTCTGGTAGACGGGCGTGCTGAGCGGACCGTGCTTCTTGTCCAGATTGGAGCCTCCGCGCGTGGCCTGGGTTTCGGGGTGCTTGAACTTGTGCGGCATGGGTCCTCGCAAGCTTTTAAGGTAATGCGGCGGGGGCGAGGGAGCAAGCGGGCCTGTGCAGACGGCCTTCTTTGAGCAGGCTTCGCCTACCTCATGAAATTTTCAGAAGCCGACTTGGTCGCCCTCGCCATCAAGCTCCGAATAGGTGACAAAACATAAAACCAGTTCAACGATTGTAAGGTAGTGCTACGGTTTGGATGATCACGCTGCCGCCACTGTAGCACTACCGATTGTAATGGCGATTTTGCATCAAATGATCCGGTAGTGTAGCCTGCCAGACGATCCGAGGGAGTCTTTAACCAGTGACGCGCTTCGTCTCATGCATGTGTGTTTTGTCGTTCTCGGCAATGGTGATGGCGCAGTCGGTGACGGTTCAAAAGTCCGCTCCGAGCGACGAAAACCTCACATCCAATGCACAGGCGGCAGTTGTACGGCTGTCTAATCTTGAAAAAGCTATTTCGAAGGGCAGCCTGAACAGCCCCGGAGTTGAGCTGTCTCTGAAGGAAGTGGCGCGTTCGCGGAACGGAGATCGGACGCTCGTTACGTACGAACTGTATGCGACTGGGTTCCCCAAGAATCTGACGTACACACTTCTTGAAATTAAGATCAGCGGCCAAGTCGTGCAATCACTCGAAGGTGTGACGCTGGATGCAGGTGGAAGGGCTATATGTGCGGGGAGTCCGGGTACGTGCAAGGGCAACGGGCCAAATGATCCCATCGACTTGGTTTTCTTTGCGGGTAAGGGAGAACCTAAACGAATATCGTTAGTTTCAAATGATGAGGCTCACCTAAAGGCTGTTGTATCAGTGACCCCATTCCCGAATGTGGCAGCGGACAAGGGGTGCCGATTGGAGTCCGTCATCGGAACTCCAAAGGGAGAACTGACCTATATCCACGGTAGTGGATTCGAGCCGAATGAAGAATTGACCTTGAATGCCGAAAGCTATGGCGAAAAGAACTCTGGAACCTCCAAGGCGGAGCCAGACGGTTCGTACTTTGCCGTGGCGCTCCCAAATGTTAAGGGTAAAACTTCCGGCACTACAACGTGGTCGGTAAAGGGGAAGAATTGCAATCCCGTTCTCGCTTTCACGTGGGGTACCTACCAGCTTGAATAGAGTCGTCCCACTCAAGTATTGTTAGCGGGCCATTGCGCGCACTGTGCCGACCGCCCATATTTCGGATGTAGCGGTCGTATCAGTGGCAATCGGGAAAGTTATGCACAGATAGCCACGGGCGGCTGTTCCCGTATGTCTTCTGTGCCGGTGTCCTGTGCAAACAACGCTCAGAATGGGCTAGTCTGCTGCATTCCCACGTTATAATTCCCCCTTCATGGACCTGGGCCTGAAAGACCGTGTTGCCCTCGTAGCCGCTTCGAGTCAGGGAATTGCGCGCGCCACGGCGGAGTGCTTTGCCGCCGAAGGATGCCGGGTGGCGATGTGCGCCCGCAATGAGAAGACGCTGCACGCAGCGGCCGAGCGGATTCGCAAGCAGCACAACGCAGAAGTTTTTGCCGAGGCCTTCGACGTGACCGATGCGGCTGCTGTCAGCCGCTTCGTACGCGATGTTGCCGAGAAATTTGGCGGCGTCGATATTTGCGTGACGAATGCAGGTGGTCCGCCGGCCAAGGGATTTCTTGCAGCCAGCCTCGAAGATTGGCAGCGTGCGATTGAGCTGAATTTTCTCAGCACGGTTTATTTCGCGCGCGAGGTGATCCCGTACATGCAGCGCAAGCGTTGGGGGCGGATTGTCACCATCACGTCGATCACGACAAAGCAGCCCGTTGCCGACTTAGTGTTGTCGAACGCCGTGCGGGCGGCCGTAGTTGGCCTGGTGAGGAGCCTGGCCAACGAGTTCGGCAAAGACGGAATTCTGGTCAACAATGTCGGCCCGGGATTCACGGCGACCGATCGGCTGAAAGAACTGGCTAAAACGCGAGCGGCCGCCTCGGGGAAGTCCGAACAGGATTTTTTTGAGATGTGGGCGGCGGATGCTCCGGTGAAGCGGTTGGGTGAGCCGCGGGAAGTGGCCGACACAATTGTTTGGCTGGCGTCAGAGAGGGCATCTTATGTAACGGGGCAGACGGTGCTTGTGGACGGCGGGGTGTACAAAGGATTGTAGTTGTACCCGCGTGATCCGTTCGACTTCGCTCAGGGCAGGCTCTTCGCTCCGCTTGAAGAACGCTGCGCTCGGGATGGCTCCTGATTTCTTGCGGAACGAAATCATTAGACTGGAGATTTCATGCGATCCATATCGAACCGAATGGCAGTGATGACCGGCGAGGGCGCGCTGTCGGTTTTTGCGCGAGCCAGGGAACTGGAAGCCCAGGGGCACTCGATCATCCATCTCGAATTGGGCGAGCCGGATTTCCATCCTGGTCCGTCGGTGATCGATTCGGCGAACCGGGCGTTGGAAGCAGGCAAGGACAGATACTGCGCGGTCGCCGGCCTTCCTGCGCTGCGCCAGGAGATTGCCTCATACCTGCACCGGACGCGGCAGATCAAGGTTGATCCGGCCAACGTGGTGGTCGCGCCGGGATGCAAGATCGCCTTGTTCATGGCCATGTTCGCGCTGCTGGAGCCGGGCGATGAAGTCTTGTATCCCGACCCAGGTTTTCCGGGCTACGCCTCGATCGCAAATGGCCTGGGTGCTGTGCCGATCGCATTTGAGCTTTCTGCGCGCAACAACCTGCAGCCCGATCCCGATGAGATCGCGGCAAAAGTTACGCCGCGCACGCGCATGATCCTGACCAATTCGCCGGGAAATCCCACAGGCACGGTTTACACCGACGAAGTGCAGCGCGTGATTGCCGAGCTTGCCGTGAAACACGATCTGTGGGTGCTTTCCGATGAGATTTATGCGCGCATTGTTTATGGCGGGGAGTACTTGTCGATGCTGCGCTATCCCGGCATGGAAGAGCGGACGGTGGTCATCGACGGATTCTCGAAGAGCTTTGCCATGACCGGTTGGCGCCTGGGATACGCGGTTGCGCCGTCCGAAGTCGCGGATGCGCTGGCCATGTTCGCCGTCAATAGCTATACCTGCGTTTGTGAGTTTACACAGTACGCGGCAATCGAGGCCCTGCGCGATCGCGATGGCATGACGCCCCGGATGGTCGAAGAATTTGCCCAGCGGCGAAAGCAATTCGCGCACGATCTGAATCGCGTCCCTGGCTTCCGCTGCAGTCCGCCCCAAGGCGCGTTTTACGCGTGGGTTGACATCACGGGAACGGGCATGACGGCGGAGGAAGTTTGCGACATCTTGCTGGAAGATGCGGGTGTCGCGGCGATTCCTGGTGCTGCCTTCGGGCCGATGGGTAAAGATTTCGTGCGTTTCTCGTTCGCCTCATCGATGGCGACGCTCAAGGAAGCGGTCGAGCGAATCATGAAGGTTTCTGTGGCATGGCAGGGCGCGGTGCTGCAGCGAGTAAGCTGAAATCGCCAGCCTGAAACTGTTCCGACATATACGCCGCTGGCGATGTGGGCGATCACACTGCGATCAAAACCTAAGAGGATAGCGATGCGACTTCTAATTCGAGGATTGCTTCTGAGCGGAGCCGTCGGCTCCTCGATCTTCACCATGGGTCAGGCGCGTCCTTTCCCTGGGAACGATGTGCAGCAGATTTATCAGCGCCTGCTGCCGCAGATCGAAAAGATCCCGGCATTCGATCATCATGCACATCCGGGATTTGCCGACGATCCTGATGTCGACGCGATGGCGGCACCGCCGAATGCGAGCGAGGCTCTGCGCACGCGAGATGACAACCCGGAGCTGATCGCGGCGGCGAAGGCATTGTTCGGTTATCCGTATGCTGATTTTTCTGCCGATCACGCGAAATGGCTGGTGAACAAGAAAGAAGACTTGAAGAAGCAGAATCCCGGAGTCGGCTACTTCAACCTGATTCTGGACAAGCTCAACACCGAAAGCTCAGTTGCAAACCGCGCGATGATGGCCGACTATCTCGACCCGAAGCGCTTTCCCTGGGTATTCTTCGCCGATTCGTTCATGTGGCCGTTTGACAATCGGCGCGAGACGGGGCGCAATCCGGACGAGGGCGTCTTCATTCCGCTGCAGGAAAAAATGCTGCATCGCTGGATGCAGCAGGAGAACGTCAGCAAACTTCCGGCCACGTTTGAAGATTATTTGAAATTCATTTCGCAGGTGCTCGAGACCAACAAGAGCAGGGGCGGAATCGCGATGAAGTTTGAGGTGGCCTACTTCCGCCCGATGACATTTTCGGACCCGAGCCGCGGCCAGGCGGAAGACATCTACGCGCGATTCGTGAGTGGAGGAATTCCCACGGAAAGGGAATACCGCACGTTTCAGGATTTCATTTTCCGTTATTTAGTTCAGGAAGGTGGGCGGCTGCATCTGCCGGTGCACATCCATACGGCGATCGGTATCGGCGACTACTTCAATCTGAGCCAGAGCAACATTATGAGCCTGGAGAGCGTGTTGCGCGATCCACGCTACGCCTCGACGACTTTCGTGATGATTCACGGTGGCTATCCGCTGGAGCGTGAGGCGATCTGGCTGGCGGCGATGAAGAACGTCTATCTCGATTCGTCGTTTGGCGAGCTGGCGCAGTATCCCTCGGCGTTCAAAGACACGCTGAAGATGTGGCTGGAAACTTTTCCCGACAAGATCACGTTTGGCACCGACTGCTTCCCGTACAATCAGGTGCTGGGCGCGGAAGAGAGTTACTGGCTGGGCGCGCAGTCATCGCGCATGGCGCTGGCGGCAGCGCTGGCCGAGATGATTTCTGAGGGCGAAATTACTGAGGTGCGGGCGCTCGAACTGGCGCATGGCTATTTGCACGATACCGCGGTCAAGCTTTACGAGGGCAGGGTGCGCTAAGTTTATAAGTCGCATGTCCGGACCCTGGGAAGTCGATGAATAATTTCCTACAGTTGGAGAACCGAAACACCGGAGAGATCCTGCGGATCGGCCGCGTGCGTGACACCGAAGGTCAAACCATCTTAAACATTGATGGATCGCTGCCTCCAGGGAAAAACGGGCCACCCCTTCATGTGCATTTCCATCAACGGGAAGAAGGCATCGTGAAAGCGGGCTCGCTCGGAGCGCAAATCGGGAAAGAGACTGTTGTTGTGCCCGCCGGGGGAGCAGGAGTCTTTCCCGCCGGGGTCGCTCATAAATGGTGGAACGCCGGAGACGACGTTTTGGAGTTGAGTGGCAGGGTAGTTCCGGCGGGTGATTTGGACCGTTTCCTGCAGGCGCTATTTGCGGTCCTCAACGCCAGTACTTCGGGTCGGCCATCCATCTTCTACCTCGCTCACGTGCTGTGGCGGCATCGACACACACAAGCAGTGATGGTGCCTCCGCGAGCCGTTCAGAAGATCGTTTTCCCGATAGTTCTGTTCTTGGGTCGCGTTTTGGGTAAGTACCGAGGAGATGACTGGCCCGGTTCGCCCGCGTCATGCACAGGAGCGCCGGCCGCCTAAATTACAGAAGCCCGCTGAGGGTCGGAGCAACAGAACGTTGCTCGGGATTGCATTCGAGTTAAATCCAAGGTCGAGATTCCAATGGCGAATACTAGGTTGAAGGCAAAAGGTCGTCCGTCTAAGAAAGCGGCGAAGGGACATTCCCGCGCGAAGCGCGCAGTCACGAAGCATGCCGCCGGCGAGGCCGAATTGAAGTATGTTCCGTGGAACACGGTTCCGCTTGAGGACTTGAATCCACTATTTAAGCGGCAGTTTGTGGTGGGTCAGCAGATGATGCTGGCCCGCGTGCTGCTGAAAAAGGGCTGCGTGGTTCCGGAGCATAGCCATGTCAACGAGCAGCTCACATACATCCTGGAAGGCGCGCTGAAATTCTGGATCGACGGGCGCGAGATCGTGGTCAACGCCGGGGAGGTTCTGTGCATCCCGCCGCACATGCCTCACAAAGCCGAGGCTCTCACCGACACTGTCGATCTGGACGTGTTCTGTCCGCCGCGCGCGGACTGGATCGGAAAGACGGATCAATACCTGCGAGGCCAAAAGTAGCTGCCAATCATGGCCATTCCTTCTACCTCTGAGGCTGCGGTGAGCAGTGCCGCATTTGTATTTCGCTGCATTGAATGCGGCGAGCAAGCTTCCTCGGCGGGTCAGGATTTCCGATGCTCTAGCTGCGGGGATCTGCTGGAGATTGCGTATCCCGGGTGGATGCAGGCGACCCGCCGGCGCGCTCAGAGCCTAAAGGCGCAATGGCAGCAGCGGCGCATGTCCTCGTCGCCGGTTGACCGGAGCGGAGTCTGGCGATTTCGCGAACTGCTGCCTTCGCTCACGAACGATGACCAGGTGATTACGCTGTGCGAGGGCAACACGCCGCTGTACGAACTGGCGCGTTGCGCAAAAATCACCGGCGTTCCGCGACTACTGGCCAAACATCAGGGCGTGAATCCCACGGGATCCTTCAAAGACACGGGCATGACCGTGGCCGCAACCTTTGCGCGGCAGGCCGGATTCCGCTGGGTGGCATGCGCCTCAACCGGAAATACTTCAGCCTCGATGGCCGCTTATGCGGCGCGAGGAAACCTGCGCAGCCTGGTGCTGGTTCCGGAAGGAAAAATTTCGTGGAGCAAGCTGTCTCAGGCCCTCGATTATGGCGCGCTGACCTGTCAGCTGCGGACGGACTTCGACGGATGCTTGCAGTTGCTGCAGCAGTTGGTGCGAAAAGCTCACGTTTACCAGTTGAATTCGATCAATCCGTTTCGCCTCGAGGGCCAGAAGACCATGGCCATCGAGCTGATGGAGCAACTGGATTGGCAGCCGCCCGACCACATCATCGTGCCCGGAGGCAATCTCGGCAACAGCTCGGCGATTGGCAAAGCGCTTCTGGAAATGCGCGACCTCGGCTTGATTTCGAAAGTGCCGAAACTTTCTGTGATTCAGGCCGAAGGCGCGAATGCGTTGGTCAGAACATTGCGGGAGGCCGCAGGCAAGCGCCTGATCAGCGTTCAGGCCGAGACGCGGGCGACGGCGATTCGCATTGGCAATCCGGCATCGTGGAAAAAAGCCGCGCATGTTCTTGAAGCGACCGGCGGTGCGTGTGAGCAAGTCAGCGAATCGGAAATTGCACAGGCCAAGGCAGAGATCGGTGCAGAAGGCATCGGTTGCGAGCCTGCCTCCGCGGTCACATTGGCAGGACTGAAGAAACTGCTGCGACAGGGCTTCGTCAAGCCGGACGAATCAGTGGTGCTCGTTCTGACGGGAAATGTGCTGAAAGATCCAGACTACATCATGGAATTTCACCGCGGAGACCTGTTCAAAGATCAATCGGAGGAACCTGCCGGCTTGCACCATCTGCGCCATCCGCCAGTCGTGATCGATGCCTCGTTGGACGCGATCATCGCAATTTTAGAAAAGACAGAGAAGTTGAATCGCCCGTTTGCCGGAAGCTGAGCTATGACCACGAAAGATAAATCTCATGCTCCGGGCCCGATCCGGCTCTCCCTGCCGGCAACCTCAGCGAACCTTGGTCCGGCATTCGATGCGGCCGCGCTGGCGATGGACTTCTATCTCCATCTGCAGGCGCGCGTGGCGTCAACGTTCTCGCTCGCAGCCACGGGTCGCGACCGCGAGATCTGCGAAAGCCTCGAAAACAACCTCATTCTGACCACGTATTGCGAAGTGGTGAAAGCTGAGCGCCGGGATGTATTGCCACTTGCCATTAAGATCGAGAACGAAATCCCGATCGGGAAAGGATGCGGCTCATCGGCGGCAGCGCGCGTGGCGGGAGTCGTGCTCGCGGTACACTTCGGCAATTTGGGCTGGAGTGACACGCAGATCATCGAGGAAGCCTCTCGGCGCGAGCAGCATCCTGACAATGCAGCCGCGTGCTGGATGGGCGGGCTGACCGTGGCCCGAATGTCGCCCGCTTCTGAAGTGCAGGTGGCCAGCCTTCAACCCAAAGGGAACTGGCCGTTATTGTTGGCGGTCCCCCAGCAGAGCCTGGCGACAGCTGAGGCGCGGCGAGCTTTGCCCGAGAAGTATTCTCGCGCTGATGCCGTGCTGAATATTCAGAATTCCATGCTCCTGTTAGCAGCATTTACCGAAGGACGCCCCGACTTGCTGGCTGCAGCGCTGGAAGACCGCATTCATGAGCCTTATCGGGCGCCGCTGTGTCCGTTGCTGCCGTGCCTGCAGCTACTCAAGCGCTGCGACGGAGTGTTAGGGTCGGTGCTTAGTGGGGCGGGACCCTCCGTTTTAGTCTTCGTCGATCCTGCAGCCTCCCTGGCGAAGGCCCGAACCGCTGTGGAACACAGGCTCGCCGAGAGTGGCCTGTCGGCCGAACTGTTGTCGACATCCATCAGCCGAAACGGCGCGGGACCCATCACTCGAATGATAATGACAGATGTGATACCTATCTGAGCTCTGGCTCGAATGTGCTATTTACCTTCGGAGTTACTGGCGCTATAGTTTTAATCCCCTCCGGACCAAAGCTGCCTTTTACTGGAGTCTTGCGGTGATGGGTTGTGCACCGCGGACCATTTGGTGTAGGGAAATGAAGCGCAGAATGATTCACGGCCAGCCACGAGACGCGATGTACGTCTGCAGCGAACGAGCGCAGATCGAGATTCAGAGTTTTCTGATTGCGCTCGACTCGTATCCTCAAAGCTTTCAGCAAGACCCGACTATCAGCTTCCAGCAACATCTGGGCCGGATTGTGCGGAATAATCTGGCGCTACAGGCACGCAGTCCGGCCAATGGGGCCAGGTAAGGACTCGCGTCGTTCTCTCCTATACGCCCTTTCAGTGGGAGCTGCGAGAATCACCGCACCACCTCGTATTCACTCTGGACCAGCCCGCTCTTGTAGCTCCGGGTCGCATTATGCTTCAAGCGAATGTCTTTCGGCAGCGTGCCGAACAGCGGAATCCCTTCACCGATCAGCACCGGCACGCGCGTGATCGTCAGGCGTTCGATCAATCCGGCACGCAGGAAGCGCTGGATCGTAATTCCACCATCGACGTAAACATTCTTTGCGCCCGTAGCCTCCAGTTTTGCTGCGATCTCTTCCGGAGTTCCGCTCATCTGTTCGACTCGTCCGCCACGCACCTTCGAGAAGTCCAGTGAGCGGCTGCTCAGCACGACCACGCGCCGTTCGCCATAGGGCCACTCCTCAAACGCCAGCACTGTTTCGTATGTCTTGCGGCCGATCAGCAGAGTGTCGATCTGCGCGATGAATTCGTTGTAGCCGTGCGGTTCGCCCCCGCCCGGCGGCAGAAAGTCCAGCTGGCCGTTCGGACGGGCGATGAATCCGTCCAGGCTGGTGCCGATAAAAACCAAGAATCTCATCAAAGCCTCTTCTCGTAGGGGTCCACCGCTTCAATGAGTCATATAATAAACGGCCATTCAGTAATGTCAAGTATAAAGTAAACGGTCATTCATTTATAATCTGGGATGTAACAGAACGCGTGCTTCACGAAAGGAGTTCGAGCCGCAATATGTCACCCCGTCCACGCGAAACTTCCAACGGCGACCTGTTGGCAGCGCTCAGTCGGGTAATGCAGCGGGTCAGTCCGATCGACCTTACTCTGGCCGACGTCGCCAAAGAAGCCGGCGTCGTGCCCGCCACACTGATCCAGCGGTTCGGCACGAAGCGCGAGTTGCTGCTCGCCAACTGCAAAGCCTGGACGGGCAGTGTTCCACAACAATTCGCGGCGGCACGCGCCCGGCACAGATCGCCGCTCAAAGCATTGATCGAGTTCTTCGCCGAAACTAGCAGCTTCGCCGGCACTCCCCGCTCGATGGCCAACTTCCTCGCCTATCTGCAGATCGACCTGACCGATCCTGAATTTCGCGCTGTGCTGCTGGAGCAGTCGAAAAACATGCTGCGCGAGACGACGGCCGTGCTCGAGCAAGCGATTGCCGCGCGCGAACTAAGGCCCGGCGACGCAGAGGCTTTGGCTCGCCTCATCCTCGAAGTTAACAGCGGAGCGATGCTCGGTTGGGCCACGCGTCCCCAAGGCACACTCTCGGCGTGGATTCGCCGCTCGCTTGAATCGCTGCTTGCGCCTTACCGGATGACGAGAAGAAGGAGAACAGCCAAATAGACCATTCCGTGCCGGTTCACAGTAGTTGTCACGGAGGGCTCTCAGATGGGTCCCGCAAAAGCACCGCTACCCCCTTCCCTAGATCGGTTGACGAATTGACCCGCGAAGCGTCCTAACTATGTTCGTCGCAAAATACTCGTGCCAGGAAAGTTGGAACTTCCTCGATTGAATGCACGTACGAGCAGCAAGGGGATCGCATGGAGACACTCTTCCAGGATCTGCGCTACGCCTTTCGTCAGCTACGCAAAACACCGGGATTCGCCATCACCGTCGTCATCACACTCGCTCTGGGCATCGGAGCCAATACGGCCATCTTCACCTTGGTGCAGGGCATCCTGTTGCGCTCATTACCGGTAGCCGATACCAGCCGCCTGTACCGAGTTGGCGATACCGACAATTGCTGCGTCAACGGCGGATTTGTCAGCGACAACGGCGACTTCGACATTTTTTCTTATGATCTCTATTTGCATCTTAAGAACTCCGCTCCTGAGTTCGAGCACCTGGCCGCGGTGCAGGCGGGACAATGGAGATACAGTGTGCGCCGTGAGAACGGCGTGGCCAAGTCGCTACGCGGCGAACCCGTTTCCGGGAACTACTTCTCCATGCTGGGTGTGGGTGCGTTTGTGGGTCGCCCTTTGGCCGAGAATGATGACACGCCGTCTTCCTCGCCCGTCGCGGTGATCAGCTATCGCGCGTGGCAGAACGAATTCGGCGGCAACTCCTCTATCGTAGGATCTACGATTTCGATTCAGGCACAGCCATTCACTGTCGTCGGCGTTGCCCCTCCCGGCTTCTATGGCGATCGAATCTCCGATCGCCCGCCCGATTTCTGGGTGCCGTTGCAATCCGAGCCGTACCTGCAAGGCACGAATTCGATTCTGCATCGTGCGGACGCGAATTGGCTTTATGCCATGGGCAGAGTGCGCCCTGGGACGGTGATGGGAGCCCTGCAGGCCAAACTCTCCGTAGCATTGCGCCAGTGGTTGGCCACACGCAAGGCCTATGTCGATAATGGCGGGGCGCAAGAAATCGCGAAGCAGCACGTCGTGATTGTCCCCGCAGGGGGTGGCATTCAGAACCTGCAACAGGAAGTGGGTACCGGCTTGAAGATGTTGATGATTCTTTCCAGCATCGTTTTGCTCATTGCTTGTGCCAATATCGCAAACTTGCTTCTTGCCAGAGCGACCGCACGGCGCGCGGACATAGCAGTCCACACCGCTTTAGGAGCGGGACGCTTGCGGCTCACACGGCAGGCAGTGACGGAGAGCGTCTTGCTCAGCTTCATCGGCGGCCTGGCCGGACTGGCTGTCGCCTACGCCGGAACGCATTTGATTCTGGCGCTGGCTTTTCCGAATGCGACGAATATGCCCATCGATGCGCGTCCATCGTTGCCGGTGCTCGGTTTTGCGTTCTTGATCTCACTTGTTACCGGCGTGCTGACCGGGTCGGCTCCTGCGTGGTTGTCATCGCATACACAACCTGCAGATGCGCTACGTGGCTTGAACCGCTCTACGCGGGACCGCTCCTCGCTGCCACAAAAATCGCTGGTTGTGCTTCAGGCGGCGTTGTCGGTGGTCTTGGTGGCCGGAGCGATCCTGATGACCAGGTCGCTAACCAAGCTGGAGACTCAGCGCTTCGGCGTGTCCACGAGTAATCGCTACGTTCTGCATCTGGACGTTAAAGGCGCGGGTTATAGTCCCGAGAGGTTACCGGCGCTCTATCGCGAAATTGAAAATCGTTTCTCCGCACTGCCTGGAGTTGGCAGCCTCGGCATGGAGCTCTACAGTCCTCTGGAGGGCGACAATTGGAGCGAGTGCGTCATTCAGCAAGGGCATCCGGCGCCGCAGGCGAATGAAAAATGCTCCGCAACGTGGGACCGCGTGAACCCACGCTTTCTCGATAGCATCGGCGTGCCCATCCTACGCGGACGCGGATTGACCGACCAGGACACGGCCACTTCGCCGCCCGTCGCGGTTGTGAACCAGACATTCGTCAAGCGCTTTTTTCCGAGTGAAGATCCGTTAGGCAAACATTTCGGCCTCGACTCCCCTCAGTACTCCAGCGCCTTCGAGATCGTAGGTGTGTTTGCAGATTTCAAGATCAATAACCCGCGCGAGCCGGTTCGGCCGGTCTTCCTGCGGCCGTTGTCGCAGCGCTTCATGGAATACCAGGTTCCAGAAATGGTTTCCGGGGAAACCCGTTCGCTGTTTATCGACTCGGTCATTCTCAATGTCAGCGCGCCACAGCAGAACGTAGACTCGCTGGTGCGGGGCACGCTGGCTGGGATCGACCCGAACCTGACCGTGATCGATCTGCGGTCCTTCGATGCGCAGATCGTGGGGAATTTCACGAACGATCGGCTCATAGCTCGGCTCACGAGTTTGTTCGGCATCCTGGCGTTGGTTCTCGCTTCGGTTGGCCTCTATGGCGTGATGTCGTATTTCGTTGCTCGCCGCACAGCCGAGATCGGCGTCCGCATGGCGTTGGGTGCGACACAATCGAATGTGCTGACGATGGTTTTGCGTGGCGCGCTGGGCCAGATTCTTTTCGGTTTGGGATTGGGTATCCCGGCGGCGCTTTTGGCTGGGCGCTTAATGTCGAGCCAGCTATTCCAAGTCGGAGGCTACGACCCCGCAGCTTTGGCTGGAGCGACCATGGTGCTTGCGATTTGCGCCACGGCGGCAGGATTGATTCCTGCTCGTCGCGCGGCCGCGATCGAGCCCATGCGTGCTCTGCGCACAGACTAGTCTTGTCGAAGCCGACGGCGTGAGAAGTAAAGAAACACGGGGATGCCGGCCAGGATCACGAGCAGGCCCGCCGCCGAGTTCACCAGATTGTCGGTGAAGGTGTAATACAACAGCACAGCCGAGGTCAGCACGAAGAGCAGAGGTACGAGAGGATAACCCCACATGCGATACGGGCGTTCCGCATTCGGCTCGCGGCGGCGAAACACGAACACCGTGCTGCCGGCAATCATGTAGAAAAGCCACTCCGCGAAGATGGCCAGGGAAAAGAGCTGCCGAAAATTCCCGCCTAACAAAAGCAGTGTGATCGAGAGTATTGCCTGCACAATGATCGCGACTGAAGGTGTGTGAAAGCGGGAATGAACTTCGGCCAGCGCCCGAAAGAAATATCGGTCGCGAGCCATGGCGTAGGGAACCCGCGCACCGCTCATCGTAGTGCCGTTGAGCGTGACCAGCATCGATAGCGCCATGCCAAGCGAAACCAGGTTTGCGCCCTTGTGCCCCATTACGGCCGCGACCGCATCGGACGCGGCGCGTGGTGAGTGAGCGATTGCATCGGCGGGGAGCACGTATTGCACGCCCGCGTTCATGAGCATATAAAGTGCCGCGACGATCGCGACTCCGGCAATCAGCGCAACCGGAATGCTTTTTGCGGGATTTTTTACCTCGCCCGCAACCATGTTCAGGTCATTCCATCCGTCATATGCCCACAGCGCTGCGACCAGCGCGGCCATAAATCCGGCGAAGCCACCATGGGCGCCAGAAAATGTGCCGGCAAAATTATTCCAGCCGCCCTGAGTTGTGCCGCCGACGAAGCACACGGCAACGATACCCAAGATGATGAGGATTTTCAGGATCGTGAATACGAGTTGAAACTCGCCCGCCTTCTTGATTCCGATGTAATTCAGGAACGAAATCAAAACGGCGGCCGCGATGGCGACAACTTGTCCCCAACTGACCGCGAACGGGGAAGCAATAAGGTTATGCGATAAGAAGGAGAAGATGGAAAATGTTCCGAGGATTCGCACCAGGCCGATTACGACGGTGGCAATCGACGCTGGCTTGGCGATCACGAACCAGGTCCAGCCATAAAGGAAACCGGCCAGGGGACCGTAGGCGTCGCGCACATAGACATACTCGCCGCCGGCCTGCGGCTTCATCGCGCCAAGTTCCGCGTATGTGAGCGCGCCAAAGAATGTCAGGAGCCCACCCACGATCCACGCCAGATAAACCAGCCTGGCCGACCCCACGGCCTGCATCATCTCGGCGGGAACGAGAAAGATTCCGCTGCCGATGATGGTGCCGACAACGACAGCGGTTGCATGGCTGACGCCCAGATCGCGCGCGAGTTCGGGTTTGCCCGTGACCGTCTTGACTGCCGATCCCATCGGGACGCGAGTATACGCGAATTCTGTGAGTTAGTGCTTCCGCCGCAATTTCTGCGTGAGGCGCTACTTCGGCGCGGGAGTGTTGCAACTCTGCTGTTCCAGCGCCGCCGCAAATTTATTCTTGAAAGCTGCCATCGGCTTGGGATCGCCTTCGCCGCTCGTGGCCGCTTCCTCGGCTTTGTAGACCTGTTCGTGGAGCTGTTCAGCGTCTTTCAATGGGCACTGACGCTGCTGGAATGCTTCGATCACTCGTTCAGTATCGTTGCGTACTGCTTCTGCATTTGTTTCTTCGGTGATCGCGCGCTGCATTTGCTGCACAGCTTCCTTGAGCTGGCCTTGCTGGAGCAGCAGAGTGCCGAGTTCGAAGCGAGCGTTCGTTGCCTCCGGCTTCAGGCTTACAATTTTTCGGCAAACTGCAATTTTCTCGTTCACATCGGTAAGAGTTGGCTCATAGCTCTGGAGGACCTCGGGATCGTTGGGTGCGAGCCGGTACAGCTTTCGGTATACCTCGTATTCCTTAGCTCGGTAAGCGTCGGATTCCGAGGGATTCTTGTCGACGTAGGTTGTCATGTTGGCATATGCCTCAGCCAGCAGCTTGTAGGCAGCGACGGTATTGGAATCGTTAGATTGCGTTACCAGTTCGAGTTCGCGAATTCCTTCTTCCTCGCCCTGCTGCGTGCCACCTTCACAGTCGATGCAATTCGCCTCGATGAGCTGCTTGCCACGCGCAAAGTGATCGATTGCCGTATTCTGCGCTGGCAAAGTGTGCGCAAAAAACATTGCGGTGGTCAGACACAAGGCGCATTTCTGAAGATTAAGTTTCCCCATGACTTTGCAAGTCCTCCGGATTGGCAAGAACGGCATTGGAATCATTGCATACGGCACCCTGGGAATAAATGAACGGAGGTAACCCGCTTCTCCCGAGGCTATGCGTTCTACGCTCGTCTTTTGGACTTGCTTTTATACTTTCAGTAGCGGTTCCAACGCTATTTCTCTGAAATTGCTCCCCCGAGGTCCGCATTCATGCAAAAACGCAAGTTGGGAAATACCGGAATTGAAGTCGCCCCACTGGCTCTAGGTGGCAATGTTTTTGGCTGGACGGCCGACGAACCGACCTCATTCAAGATTCTCGACGCCTTTGTCGATGCCAGCTTCAACCTGATCGACACCGCCGACATGTATTCGACGTGGGTGCCGGGACATCGTGGCGGGGAGTCGGAAGCCATCATCGGGAAATGGCTGAAGCGTAGCGGCAAGCGCGACCGAGTCGTACTCGCGACCAAGGTCGGCAAGTCGATGGGAGAAGGGAAGTCCGGGCTATCGAGTTCCTATATTCGAAGTGCGGTTGAGGATTCGCTGCGCCGGCTGCAGACCGACTGCATTGACCTCTACCAATCTCACGAAGATGATCCGAAGACGACGCTGGAAGAAACGCTGGAGACGTTCACGGAATTAATCAAGCAAGGTAAGGTGCGGGCGATCGGCGCATCGAACTATTCGGGACCGCGTCTGGCCGAAGCGCTTGACACCAGCCGTGGCAAAGGGCTGGCCAGCTATCGGACGCTTCAGCCCGAATATAACCTGGTGCAGCGCGCTGACTATGAAACGAACCTCGAACCGGTATGCAAAAAATACGGTCTGGGAGTGGTCACGTATTTTTCGCTGGCCCGCGGATTTCTTACCGGCAAGTATCGCTCGGAGGCAGATCTGGCCAAGAGTCCGCGCGGGCAGGGAGTGAAGCAGTTCCTCAATGAACGCGGATTGAGAATTCTCAAGGCGCTGGACGATGTTGCGCGGCGATACAACTCAACGCCAACGCAGGTTGCACTCGCGTGGCTTCTGACGCGCCGGAGCGTGACCGCCCCGATCGCCAGCGCCACGAATCTGGAACAACTGAAGGACTTGATTGCATCGGCGCAGCTGCGGCTCGATGCGGAGTCGGTCCGCGAGTTGGATGAGGCCAGCGCGGAACAAGGTCCGGGCAAGGGCACGCGGGCGGCAGACTGAGTGACTGGAGTCACTGCCAACACGACGAGCCTGAGGCAGCATGAATGGCGTACTCATAGACGGTAGTGAGGGAGCCAGTCATGCTGCTGAAAATCGTTGGCGGAGTCGCGATCGTTCTGTTCTTTGTTTGACTAGTTGCCGTGCTCCAGGGCTGGAGCAAAAGCGATTTCTCGGGACGCATAATTTCGAGCGGATTTCTTATTTTGTTTGGTGCTGCCGCGTTTTGGGGAGCGAAAACAATATTTCACTTCGGGCACTGAGCTCCAAGTCCGGTCATTGACCCTCGAAGGCTAGACGATGAAGGCGAAATCACGGAAAGGCCATCGCGCCATTTAAGTACCCGAGTGCGCAGATAGCCTCAATAAGAGTCAATTTGTCGGACGCGGGCTGCTATCCTGTCTGGGGCGCGATTTCCGCACCAATCTTCTGATATCGTAGCCCACGAGTCTCGGCTCTATGCAGTTTTTTGGTTGCAGCCCGGACCCATCTGCCATGGACACCATCCCTCATTCATTGTTCTCGCTAGCGTATCTCTTTCTGATCGCGATTCCGGCAACCTTGGTCGCGCGACGGACCTTCGGGCGACACGGAGGTGCACCAATCCCTTCGCGGCTGGAGATCCGGGTAGAAGAACTCGGCGGCTTCGGTTACCCGCAGTTGGTGCTCATCAGTTTTCTGAGCTTATTTCTGGAAATGCTGATGATTCGCTGGGTGTCTTCAGAAATCAGGATCTTTGCCTATTTCAAGAACTTCGTACTGGTTGCGTGTTTCCTGGGTTTTGGAGTCGGCTGCTATCTCTGTCGTCGCCGGGTTCAACTGATCGCGGTGATAGCACCGTTGCTGCTGGTGACGCTGATTCTGAAGGCGCCGATTCCCTTGCTGCGGCGCACCATGGACAACTTGCCCCAAATGCTTGGCGCGGGCGTTGAGGTTCATGTTTGGGGCGTTCCTGCCTTGCCCGCGAGTTGGAGCGAAATGCTGTTGGCAATAGCAGTCGTAGTCCCGCTGTTCGCCCTGGTCGCCACTACATTCATCCCGCTGGGGCAACTGGTCGGCTGGTACCTGGAGAATGCTCCTCGCGGCGTCTTTGCCTACAGCGTCAATGTGCTTGCCAGTTTGGCGGGCATCGGCGCCTACACGTTGCTCTGTTTCCGCTCCCAGCCCCCCTCGGTCTGGTTCTTTGTGGCCGGGGCCGTCTGTGTGCTGGTGTTCTGGCGAAATCCGTGGGCGCGCGCGCTTATCGGTGCAACATTCCTCGCATGCGTGATCGTGCTTGCCATCCCAGATCAGCCCAATGCCAAGACTTACTGGTCACCCTATCAAAAACTTGTAGTCGAGCCTTTGATCGATAAGGGCCAGACAGAAGGTTACGTGCTGAAGACAAACGGAACCTGGTATCAAAAGATTCTGGATCTGTCGCCGGCATTCGTGCGATCGCACCCAACCGAGTTCCTTGATCATCCTGTAGAGTGGAACTCGTACAATCTGCCTTACCGCTTCTATCCTTCGCCCCCGTCCGTCCTGGTGCTGGGCTCAGGAATGGGTAACGACGTTGCCGCAGCGCTTCGCAACGGGGCCGGACGAGTCGTGGCCGTCGAAATCGATCCTTTGATTCTGCAACTAGGCCGCGAACTGCATTCCGAGCACCCTTACGAGTCACCGCGCACGCAGGTGATCGTCAACGACGCGCGCAGTTATGTCGAGAACAGCCGAGACCAATTCGATCTCATCGTCTTTTCGCTGCTTGATTCGCACACTACCACATCACATTTCACCAATATCCGCATCGACAACTATGTCTACACCCGCGAAGCGCTGCGGCGAACCCGGCAACTGCTTCGTCCCGATGGTCTATTCATCGTGAAGTTCCAGGTCGACACGCCTTGGATTGCCAGCCGCCTGTTCAACTTAATGCAGGACGCGTTCGGTCAAACTCCCGTACAATTTCAAACTGATCTTGGCCGCTACGAGAGCTCCGGACGCTTCTTCGTCGCGGGCTCGCGTGAGCGCCTGATGCGGGCGACTTCGGAACCAGCACTGGCCGCTTATCTCGCATCGCACTCCAACATACCTATGCGGGCGGCGAGACTTACCACTGATGATTGGCCGTATTTTTACCAGCACGCGCCCGGGCTCCCCATCAGTGTGATTCTGGTTTCAATTGCCGTGCTCATTATGTTTGGTTGGTTCCTGCGGCAGACGAAGGAAGAAGGAGGGCGCGTGTCGCCCCACTTCATGCTGCTGGGAGCGGGGTTCATGCTGCTCGAAGCGCAGATCGTCAGCAAGATGGCGTTGTTGTTCGGAACCACATGGGTCGTAAACTCTATCGTCGTCTCTGGACTGCTGTGCCTCATTGTGGCGGCCAATATCGTGTATGCCTCATTCCGCCGGGCTCCAGTGGTCGCAGCCTATACTGGACTGTTCGTTTCGCTTGCACTGATGTTTGCCGTTCCCACCCACAAACTATTTTTCGAGCCGTGGCTCGCGCGCGCGGTGGCGGCCACGGTCGTTTTGTGCCTGCCCGTTTTCTTCGCGGGAATCGTTTTCATTTCCAGTTTTGCCCGAGCGAACTTTCGCGCCAGCGCGCTGGGCTCAAACCTGTTCGGTTCGCTGGTCGGCGGACTGCTGGAATCTTTTTCTCTTTGGTTCGGGCTGCGATCGCTAACAATTTTTGCGGCCATATTGTATCTGGGATCAGCGATTTTCCTGCAGCGACGAGGTGACCTCGAGACTGACGTTTCTGCGTCGGGATTAGAAGGCACCGGCCCGCGACTAGCGGCGCAGACTGCCGGGGCCGCCACGCCACGACGATAGGTTTCGGCTAGTGCTATCCTGAAGCTTCCGGAACAAAAAGTCTCTTTATACAGAGCTCCCATCCGTCGAGATTGCGAGACGCAAGCAGCGAGCTTCTATTCAGGCGTCGCGCAAATGAGTGGTTTCGACACCCCGCAGCCGGACAGACCGTAGTTTCCCTTGGATAATTGACGAAACCAGCGATGGCGCTCAAAGTCCCTCAGGGTGACCAACGCCACCCAAACCCCGCCGCGGTATATCAGGTCAGGCTTTGGTAGTGCGCATCACTCGAGTCCTAGTTCCTTAGCCAGCGCCTTCCACTTGCTTTCCACCAGCGACTTGGTCTTGGCATCCATCAGAATCTCGTCCGGCCACGGACGCGTGAACCCTTCGGTCGACCATTTGCGCGTGGCGTCGATGCCCATCTTGGATCCGTAATTGGCTAGGCGGCTGGCGTGGTCCAGCGAATCGATGGGGCCGAGCGTGAATTGAATGTCGCGCTCCGGATCGATATTGTTCAGGACTTTGAGCGTCACGTCGGCGAGATCCTGCACGTCGACATCCTCATCGACGACCACAATGCACTTGGTGAACATGGCCTGGCCGAGCGACCAAATCGCGTTCATCACTTTGCGCGCTTGCCCCGGATAAGACTTGCGGATGGAGACGATCATCAGGTTGTGAAAGACGCCTTCGATCGGGAGATTGATATCAACCAGCTCGGGAATCGTGAGCCGCATCAGCGGCAGGAAAATTCGTTCAACCGCCTTGCCCATGTATGCGTCTTCCTGCGGCGGTTTACCGACGATTGTGGTCGCGTAGATGGGATCTTTGCGGTGGGTCACACAGGTGACGTGGAAGACGGGATAGAGATCCTCGAGAGAATAAAAGCCGGTGTGGTCGCCGAACGGGCCTTCGGTGCGAAGCTCGTCAAGATTGACGTAGCCTTCGAGCACGATTTCGCTCGCAGCGGGGACCTCCAGATCGACCGTCTCACATTTCACCAGCCCGACGGGGGCTCCGCGTAGAAAACCGGCGATCAGGTACTCCTCAATGTCGGGCGGCGCGGGAACAATGGCCGAGAATGTTACGGCGGGATCGGTGCCGATAGCGACCGCGACTTCCATTTTGCCGGAGGGCATATCGCCTTCGGTCAGATGCGATCCGCCGGAAGTGCGGGCCATGACATCCACCGATGCGCGCGCAAACTCCGCGGGCGGACGGCCGAGGGCGGCCGTCCCCACATGGCTCTCACCTGCGGCAGCATTCCCAGCTTTCGCAAAATCGCCGAAGGGTGGGGCAGCTTCTTTCGGGGCGGTATTAGCGGCGTTTCGCAGCGCCTGGCGATAGTGCTCGGCTGCCACCTTCTGGCGCTGCCAGTGCATCCCGGTGGTGCGCTCGTCGTAGACCTGCATGCGGTACATGCCGAGATTGCGCTTGCCCGATTTCGGATCGCGCGTGACCACGCAGGGAAGTGTGATGAAGCGTCCGGCATCTTTCGGCCAGCATTGCAGGATGGGGAAGTCCAGCAGCGAGAAAATGTCGCGCTTGATCACTTCTTTGCAGGGACCGGAGGATACAGTACGCGGGAAAAATTTTCCGGCCTCCGCTAGCATGGGCAACATCTTGATCTTGTCGAGAAACCCTTGCGGGGATTTCACGTCCAGGAACATGCGGATGCGGTCGGCGATTTGGTCGAGCGAATCAACGCCGAATGCCAGCTTCATGCGCGATTCGGAACCGAATTGGTTGATCAGAAGCTGCGAGCCGGGATGGCGCTTGAGGTTCTGGAAAAGGAGCGCGGGGCCGCCGCGCTGCCCGGCAGCGCCGGGCCGGACAGCCGAGGGCGGCTGTCCCCACATATGCATCTTGGAGACCCGGTCGGTAATTTCGGCGACTTCGAGGATGGGATCGACCTCGGTCTGAATGCGGCGGAGTTCACCGGCGCGCTCGAGTGCGGCAATCCATTGGCGGAGGTCGTCGAAGGGCAAGAGTTCCTCTCGGGTGACGGGAAATTATACGGGAAGAACGCGGCTGAATAGGGAGCGGAGATTTGCCAAACCTTTTTGCGGCGGTGGTAGTCCCTGTCTGACGTAAGGTCCCTCTCGGGCTGAAAGGTGGTTCGGGATGACATCCTTGGAAAGTTCAAGAGATCAAGAGCAGTTGCTGAATAGTCTGTTCCACTTGCTTCCACGCCTGGCTGCGCGGATCAATCAAATCGAAGTGATCGGCGCCAGCGAGCTCCAGCAGGTGAACATCTTCTTTGTGTGATCCAGAGCGCTTTTGCTTAGTCACAACATAGTCACGGCTAAGGACAGGCGGAACGATGTCGTCGTCGGCGCCGTGAATGATCCACTGGCGGGCCGCTATGGAAAGCTGCATCGGATCGGCATCGCGATAGTGATCGGGAACTTCGGCGGGCGTGCCGCGCATGAACTCGACAACTGCGTCGTTCCCTAGGTGCAACCGATATGCGCGCTGCAAGTCCACGACTCCGGCAAGCGAAATCGCGCGCGTAATGCTCGGCTCGTGAGCGGCGAGGCAGAGCGCGAGCTGTCCTCCGGCGGAGTGGCCGATAACCATGATTTTTTGTGTATCGAATCCGTGTCGCTGGGCATTCTGCCGCAAAAATTGGTAAGCGGCGCGAATGTCGGCGAAACTATTGGGCCACGCTCCGCTTTCATTGCCGACGCGCCGGTATTCGAGGTTTGCGGTGGCGATGCCTTTGGCGGTGAGAGCGGCGCAGAGGTGTCCGGCGTGCGCCAGATCATATTTCGCGCGCCAAAAGCCTCCATGGATGTTGATGGCCAGGGGATGCGGAGGGTCGGTGCGAGGCCGGCGCAAATCGAGGAACTGATTCGGATCGCCGCCGTAGACGAGACGAGCGTCAGCAGGAGGCGATACTCGCGTAAGGATGTCGTCGGACATGTTTTAGAGATTGTAAAGTGAGTCAGAATCACGATTGTTGACTAACTCACAATGTCTTCTGTCATGACGTCTGGGCATGTCACGACACCCATCTCGAATTAGCTGAGAATCCCAACATTCGACGATTCAGCTGCGAAGTTTTCCTCAATGGTGTGCGGAGAACTGTCGCAACGAGGTCCTGCAATCACATGCCGGCGTAATTGCCATCACTGAAATCGACATGGCTTGCGGCCTAGGGTTCATTCCAGTTTTTGTGCGGATACTCATCCGCGTCATCCAATTCGGGATCGGGCTCGAAAGAGGTCATCTCGAATGGAGGCATCTTCCGAGTCCTTCCCTTAGCAAAAGGAAGGAGAGTCTCCTATGTTTGCCCGCATTCTCGAATTTGTTCCGAAGACCGAAAAGAAAGATGAGTTCATCAACATGCTTCGGCAGGAAGTTCTACCCATCCTGAGAAAACAACCTGGATTCCTCGAACTGATGCCGTTCGACCCAGAGGTCAAGAACCAGGCCTATATCGTCATGTCGCTATGGAATGACAGACGCGACATCGAGAAGTATGAGCGGGAAGTGTTTCCAAAGGTAGAGCCGATCGTGAAGCCGTTCCTCAGCACGCCAATCACTGTGCGGGTGTTCAGGGTCGAGACCACCCTTTGCAAGCACCTGCTAGACAGCTTGGTCCAAGCGGCATAGCTGCGCGTCGAATCGCTTACAGCCGGAGCAGAAATGCTCCGGCTTTTCCCTTGTCGGATGCTGCATTGGCAACCGAGATCTCTCCGCCCGGAGCGAAAATATGCGACGAACGCCGTTACTCGTAGCGAAGGGCTTCGATCGGATCGAGATTGGCCGCGCGCATGGCTGGGATCATGCCGCTGACCACTCCTACCAGGGCCAGAATTACAGTCGCGGCCAGCAAGATCATGGGCGAAACGATCAAGCGGATGTCGCCGGCCTCGGCGTGTTTGGCCATCGCACTGTAGAGCGTGAGGCGTCCGACAGAAAGCGAAATGATGTAGGAAAGCATGATACCCAGGACGCCCCCTACGGCAGTGATCACCATCGCTTCGGCCAAGAACTGGAAGAGGATGTGGTGACGAAGGGCCCCGAGCGCTTTCTCGACGCCGATCTCGCGCGTTCTTTGCGTTACGGAAACCAGCATAATGTTCATCAGCCCGACCCCGCCGATGCCAAGAGTGACGGTGCCGATGAATCCGAGCAGGACCTTTAATGCCATGCTGATGATGTGGAATTGCGAAAGCTGTTTCTGGGCGTCGAATAGATGCAGGGCGCGGTCGTCTTTAGGATTGAAGCTGTGCGCGGTGGCGAGAGTCTCGGTGATGACTTTGGCCATCTTCTCGTGGTCTAGGCCGACCGAGTCCAGCCAAATTCCGTCAATATAGTGGTTATCTTTGATCACGTTGACCGAATTGTAGGGAACATAAACGACGCGGTTGTCGTCGCTGTCGCCCTCCTGCATGCGGGCCTTGAGCACGCCAATCACGTGAAACGCTACTCCATCGATACGAATTGTCTCGTTGACCGCCGACATGCCGGAGAAAAGTTTGTCGCGCGCCTCGGAGCCAATGACGGCGATCAGTTCGTGGTGCGAGCCGTCGGCTTCGTCCAGAAAACGGCCTTCGTCGACGTCGAGGTTCCAGATGTCGCCGATCGAGGAATCAACTCCCATGACGGGGAAGGTGAACGAGCGATTGTCGTTTTGTACGGTCGAATCTTTCTGCAGCATGCGCGCGACATGCTTGCATAGCGGCAGATTGTTACCCAGTAGCTCGACATCCGCGTTGGTGAAACGGATCGGCATTCCGGCCTTGTTGCCTCCGGCCTGTTGCGAAGTGCGTCCGGGAAAGACCCCGACCGCGGTGGCTCCGAAGCTTTCAAAAATGTTCTGGACAGCGCGTCCGAAGCCATTGCCGTAAGCGAGCAGGAGGACGACCGTAGCGATACCCCAGGCCATGCCGGCCATCGTGAGCAGAGTGCGCCGCAGGTCATGGCGCATGGCAGCAACGGCTTGTTGGAGTAGATCGCGATGCATGGTGTCACTCAGCGAGCCAAAGCCGGATTTCTCTCACTCCTTGCGCAGCGCGTCGACTGGCTCTAGCATCGCGGCACGGCGCGCCGGATAAAGACCTGCGGCCACTCCTGCCAGAGCCAGGGAGAAGACTGCCAGGGCGGCCGTGGTTGGGACCAGCTTTGGCGGATCGAATCCGTCGCCCAGTTTCACGTGCCCGAAAATGGCCATGAGCCCGGCCGCTCCGGCGATGCCAATGGCGCCGCTGAGCAAAGTCAGGAACGCGCCTTCCACGAAGAACTGAAACATGATGCTCGAGTTGGTGGCTCCCACTGCCTTACGCAGGCCGATCTCGCGGGTGCGGTCGGCGACGGCCACCAACATTATGTTGATGATGCCGATAGCGCCCAGCGTAAGCGTGACTAGTCCTACGCTCCCGAGGAACAGATTCATGGCATCGAAAATTTTGCCCACCTGATCCACCGTTTTGACCGTGTCCCACTCGTCGAAGGAATCAGGATTGTCGGGATTGAAGCCGTGGTTGCGAGCGATGACCTCGTGAACCTCCTGCCGGGCCGTCTCGTGAAGCGCGCGCGATTTGGGCTGATAGTTGATGAACGAGATCACATCGGGGTCAGAACCAACATTCACCGGCGGGAAGAACTCGTGCATCGTGTGGTAAGGAACAAAGCTGCGCAAGTTCAGGTTCATGTTGTCGCCGTGCCCGATCTTTTGCAATGTGCCGATCACTTCAAAGCGGATTCCGTTGAGCAGGATTGTCGCTCCAACGGCGGGGCGGCCAGAAAACAGGGTGCGACGAACCTCGTCGCCGAGCACGATTACGGTGCGCCTTTGCGCGTCGTCCATTTCGTTAATCCAGCGCCCTTCATTGATGGGAAGATAGCGGATGTGATTCATCATGGCAGGCACGCCAATAATCTGTCCGCTAGCCTGGTAGAAGTCGCTGACGGCGCGGATGTCTTGCCGCTGAATCGCGGGAGCAACCGCCTCCACACTGTGGCAGTCGCGCAGGATATCCAGATAGTCGCCATAGGTCAGGTAATACTGGCGCAGCGCGGTGAAGCTGCCCTGCACGACCGGGGCTCGTCCGGACCAGATGAACATCACGTTCTCGCCGAGCGTGGCGAATTGCTTGCGATTGCCCGACCGGAATCCTTCGCCCAGCCCGACCAGCAGGAGCAGGGAACCGACTCCCCAGGCGATGCCAAACATGGTCAAGAATGACCGGAGCTTGTGCGCCCACAGCGTGCGAAGAGTTTGTCCGAAGATGTCGAAGATGAGACGCACTTAGTCATTATAGAGGCCACTTTGGTGTGGCTTCCGCCCTGGCTACGCTTTCGTAGCGTTGTTCGGGCAAAATCGACCGGGGGAGGGGAGCCAACAAATCAGATCGAAATCTAATCAAAAATCCTTTTGGTATTTTGCACAAGGGCGGTATTCTCTACGCGGATGACGACGCTGGCACTAAGCGAATTGTTGGGCGCGACGGTGTACGACCTGTCGGGCGCGGCGAGCGGCCGGGTGCGTGAGGTGGCATTGGCACCGCAGGAGGACCGCGCTCGCGTGGCGTCGCTGATCGTCAAGACGAGCACGGGTAAGCGTGTATTGCCGCTTGCTTCCGTGTCGACGATCAACGGAGGCATTCGCGCCGCCACCGTTATGACGGAATGGCAGCCAGCCAATGGCACCGAAGGCTTGTTTCTGTTGGAACGCGATCTGCTGGATCAGCAGGTGATCGACACCAACGGCCGGAAAGTCGTCCGGGTAAATGATGTGGATCTGCAGATCGAAGCACAGCGGGAAGCTGGTAAAGCTGCTCCGGTTCTGCGCGTTTATTCGGTCGATGTGGGCGCCCGTGGGGCGGTGCGGCGCTTGCTGCGTGGACTGGCGCCAAGAGCCGCGTTGCAGGTGCTGCTGGAGCGCATTCCGCCGCGTGCGATTCCCTGGAACTTCGTCGATGTCATCGAGACCGACCCCGCTCGGCGCGTCAAGCTGAAGATTTCCCATGATCGGCTGGCTAAGCTGCATCCTGCCGACATCGCCGATATTGTCGAAGAGCTGGCGCCGGATGAACGCGAGGCCGTCTTCGAAACGCTCGATGACGAGACTGCGGCCGAGGCGCTGGAGGAGGTCGAACCTAAGGTCCAGAAGTTGATCGTGGAATCGTTAGACTCGGAAAAGGCGGCGGACATCGTCGAAGAAATGGACCCGGATGCGGCCGCGGACCTGCTGGCCGACCTTCCCGAGGAACGCACCGAGCAAATCCTAGTACAGATGGAGCCAGAGGAACGGAAGGACGTCGTCGAGCTTCTCGAACACAAAGAAGAGACTGCAGCCGGGCTGATGACCACCGATTTTCTCGCGCTGCCAGTTCGGGCCACCGTGCAGGACACAGTTGACTCCATGCGCCATTTTGAGGGAGGCGTCGAATCGGTTAGCACCGTCTACTTGGTCGATTCGCAGGGAACTCTGGCCGGAGCCGTTCCCTTGTCCAAGATCGTTTTGGCTGAGCCGGCCACGCCCATGCTCTCGTTAGTTCAGGAGCCGCTGGTCCTGAGCCACGAGGGCCAAGATGAAATTGAAGTTGCGGAATTGTTCGACAAATACAACCTGCTCACTCTGCCTGTCGTCGATGAACACAATAAGCTGACCGGCGTCATCACCTCTGATGACGTGATCAGCATGTTGCGGGCGAAGCTGTAGTAACGTAGCTTGCCTGCTGGAACCGACGGTGTGTTGGTTCTGAGATTGCCATTTGTTACGAAAATCGGACGATTTCACTTTTGGATTGGTGTGCCTCGAGCAGTCGATATAGACTGGCGCACCTATGGCGGAGTCTAGCGATAGCGGAAGCAGTTGGCCTGGCTTGCTGTCAGAGCTGACAAAAGGTTTCTTAATCCTGCGGGATGTCTTTGGGTATGCCCTCCCGGGAGCTGTATTTTTGGGCATGGGACTTATCTGTCGCCGATTCTCTTTGGCGGACATTCGGTATTACGTTCTGAACGGTTATCATCCACCGGGCTGGCTTTCTGCTATCGTCGCGCTAGGCGCGTGCTACGTGATTGGGCACGTGATGGCCGTACTTGCCTACCTGCCATATAACTGGAAACGCGCGAATTTGGTTTCTCTGCTGCAAAAATTGAAGGACCTGGTGCGCAAAATCAACACGAAGCTAGAGGAGATGGAGCGCCATGGCAGCAGGAACGGGGCGGAGGATTCAAACAAGGAGGACCAGGCGGAGATCATTCGTCTGCTGCAGGAAATGAAGAAGCTGCTGGAACAGTTAGTCGAGATGCAGACGAAAGCAGGACCACAGAATAGCGCGGGTAAAAACATCGACAATGACTACTCGGAGCTGATTCGGATCCGCGCGGAACGACCCGAGTTTTTGATCGAATTCGATCGTCAAAGCACCATGACAATGTTGCGTGGCTCCGCAGGCGCAGCGCTTCTGCTCGGTGCAATTTTCTTTTGGTGGTTGCCCAACACCCCTCAATTAGGCTGGTTTTCGGCCTGGGCCGGGGGCCTTCTACTGCTGCTCTTCTGGTTCAGCGCAATGCCACACACCGATAAATTGCGGAATTCCACCGTTGAGGCTGCCGCGCAGTCCGAAGCGGATGCTAAACCAGCATCCGGTACGTCGAGCTTAAAACAGGTGCTGGACGATACGGTGAAGATCCTGAGTGCGGTGCGCGACAAGCTGTAGTTTCTATATAGTCCCAATTGTGCTCCCCAGTAAACTTGGGGAGTTCTCCCCGTTACTTTTCGTTTGTCCGTACGAGAGGATGCGTTTATTCTGTTCGTTCGCGTGCACTGATCCTGCGTATTTAGTGTGCGTATGGTCGGGCACTCTCATTCCGTTTCTTATGTCTGCGAAATATGCGCATGAAGTTCCTGAGACGTTGGAAGAGCCGGATCCTGCTGTTCTTTGCAGTAGTCGGTCCGGGGTTTATTACCGCAAACGTCGACAATGATGCCGGCGGCATCCTCACCTATTCGCAAGCCGGAGCGCAATTCGGACATTTTCTGCTGTGGACACTGATCCCGATCACCATCGCGCTGATCGTGGTGCAGGAGATGTGCGCCCGCATGGGCGCAGTCACGGGCAAGGGACTGAGCGACCTCATCCGGGAAGAATTCGGATTGCGGATCACATTCTTGATGATGTTGGGCATTCTGATCGTGAACTTCGGAAACGTGGTCACCGAGTTCATCGGAATCGCAACCAGCCTGGAGCTGTTCGGTCTGCGGCGTATCTACACCGTGCCAATTTGCGCCGTGATCGTTTGGCTGATCGTGGTGAAAGGGCAATACAAGAGCGTCGAGAAGATTTTTCTGGCTGCGTCATTCTTTTACGTGACCTACATTTTTGCCGGAATTCTGGCAAAGCCGGAATGGATCAACGCTTCCATTGCCACGATCCGGCCACCCGCGCTACAGGTCTTCCACGACCAGGCGTATCTATACATGGCGATCGGCGTGGTGGGGACTACGATCGCGCCTTGGATGCAGTTCTACCTGCAGGCCTCCATTGTTGAGAAGGGCGTCAGTCGGCGCCAGTACAAGGCTTCCAAGCTCGATGTCGTTACTGGCTGCATCTTCACCGACGTGGTGGCCTGGTTCATCATTGTGGCTTGCGCGGCGACTCTGTACATCCATGGCTATCGTGACATTAAGTATGCAGCGGATGCAGCGCAGGCATTGCGTCCATTGGCGGGAGATTACGCCTACATTCTGTTTGCCGTCGGACTGTTCAATGCTTCGTTATTCGCGGCTTCTATCTTGCCACTGTCAACAGCCTATACAGTGTGCGAAGGTCTGGGTTTTGAGTCGGGCGTGGGAATGAAGTTCAGTGAGGCTCCGTTTTTTTATTGGCTCTATACGTTTCTCATTGCGGCGGGCGGGGCTGTCATATTGATTCCCGGTTTGCCGTTGGTGAAGATCGCGGTGGCGTCGCAAGTGGTCAACGGAGTCGTCCTGCCGTTCGTGTTGATCTTCATGCTTCTGTTGATCAACAAGAAAGATTTAATGGGCGAGTACGTAAACACCCGCCTGTTTAATGTGATTGCCTGGGTGACCACGGTGGTGATGATCGGGTTGACGATCGCGTATTTCTGGACGCTGCGAGCCGGGACAGGATAGAGCGCCGATTGCGTATCGGCGATAACTGCCTTAAGGTTTCTTCGGGCTGGATAGACCTAGAGCAACTTTCCCTGGCTGAGATCGTGTACCAACGTCAGATCCGCCTCCAGAAAATCGAACGTGCCAAGATCCTTCGGCAAGGACCACTGGATCTCGCGGAAGATTCGGTTCTGGATTTCGCCTTCATATTCTCGCACTACGTAAAAGCGCAGCTCGACCATTCCTCCGCCCGGATATTCGTGGCGGATTCGCGCAATTTCATCGCCGATATTGGCATGGATTCCTAGCTCTTCTTCCAGTTCACGGCGCAGGGCGTCGCGCGGCTGCTCGCCTTCTTCGATCTTGCCTCCGGGGAACTCCCATTTCAGCGGCATGGTCTGGTGGCGTGTGCGCTGACACACCAGCAACTTTCCTTCGTTCACGATGAGAGCGGCGACGACACGTTTCATGGCGCTAAGAAATGCTTGTGCTCAGAAGTTTCGGGAAAGGCCGACCGCCAGGGGATCGGTCAGAATGACGGATTCAAATACTCGAACCAGGGCCTGAATTCAGGCTCATCGCCCGGCAGCTTCCAGTTTTTTGCCCACCACCACAGCGCAGTGTTGCACCAGTTCCTGGTCTTCGGCCGTGAAGGCCGCAGGAAAATGACTGTCGATGTCGAGTTCTCCGACCACCTTCAGCTTTACAAAAATAGGGGCGACGATTTCCGACTTCGTCTCGACCGAACAAGCCAGGTACCGCGGGTCCTTGCTCACGTCATCGATGACTACCATTTGCCCGGTCGAGGCCGCAGCCCCACATATGCCTTGATTGAGTGGAATGCGCGTGTGCGGGGTCATCGCGCCCACAAATGCCCCCAGAACCAAGACGGGCGGCTTGGTGCCGGGCTCCAGCAGGTAGAAACCAACCCAGTTGTACTTGAGCATACGCTCATGCAACAGGCGGCAGATGCTCTGCATCAGGTCATCAGCCGTCGGAGCTGCCTGCTGGAGCTCTGTGACCTCGTTCCGAAGGGATTCAATCCTGGCCGCTACGGGCATAATCAAATCTTAACTCAGCTGGTGGGATTTTCGACTTTTGAGATCGGGAACCGCGGTAATCTGACGGATTCCCTTGGTTTTCGGAAAGAGCTCGGGATGGAGAGCGAACGCAAGTGCGTCCAGTCCTGCCAGCAGCGTGGGCGCAGGCGTATTCAAATATTCGTCGCGTAGGCAGAACACTCGGCCATCCTGAGCTGCTCGGGTTTCATGCCATTTTCGTTCCGTCACGATTTTCTCCAGCGGGACGCGATCTCCGGCGCCGCACCAGGCAGCGACGACGACTTCCGGATTCAGGTGCAATACTTCCGCAGCGGAAAGTTGCTGCCCGGGTTTTCCCAGGAAGGTTCCGCCGGCTGCTTCCACTAACTCGGCAACCCACTTTTGTGAGGCAATCACGGGCTTGCCCCATTCCTCGCAGAAGACTGCCGGACGGCTGCTGGCTGTGTTCGCGCGCCTGCGGATCTGCTCAATCCGCTTTTGCATTGACGCGATTAATTGCTCTGCTGAGGCAGAATTGCCGACGCTACCGCCGATGGCGGCAATGTCCATGTAAATTTCCGCCAGGCTTTTCGGCGCCAGGCCGAGGAAGCGCGCTCCCGATTTCAGTATCTCGACAACTGCTTTTGCCTGATAGGGGACTGAAGCAATCACCAGGTCGGGATTGACTGCGAGGAGCTCTTCTGAGCTTGCGGTCCATGAGTCCGAAAGTATGGCTGGCTTGGTTTCGTCAATTTCTGGCACCACGTCGATGCAATACTTCGTGCAGGCGACGACCCGGTCAAGTTCGCCAATGCCGGCGAGGATCACGGTAGCGCTGGGCTGCAAACATGCGATCCGCCGTGGCGCATGCGCGGGATTCATGGGTGAAATTGTACGGTAAACCTCCTACGCGGGTGTGCCCGGCCACAGTAAACAGACCGGCTTGTTTACCGAGTGCTCCAACCGTCGATCTGCAACCGAAATCTTAACTTGGCAGGGGACTGTTCCCAGAGGAGGAATCTCAGCCATCGCAAACGAACCCGCCGTGACGAACGTAACCTGTACAGCCGTCACTTTTGTGCCGAACCTTAAACTGTGTGCCTCGATCTTGACGGGGGCGGATCGGGTGTCGTTGTGACGTGCGATTCGCTGCCGGACTGGGCGCGGTGGCAGGCAGTCAGAAGGCATAGGCGTCATTTTCGGCATATGACCGAAATTTCGTTCAGCCTGAAGCTGCAGGTGCGTCTGGGCGCATATCTGAGCTGCCTCAGGAGTGGCAAAGGTCGCAATTTACGTCCCAGATGGATGGTTCATAGGTCAGGGTGCCGGAGGTCGGCATGATCGACAAAAAAATAATGCGTTCGCAACTGGACAGTGTGGAACAAAACGCCGAGGCCATCTTGCGCGAGAACCCGTCTTTCGCCGAAGCACTAGAGGCCTTGAAGAAAGAGATCGACCAGGATGCCGGCGTGCGGGCCGCGACCAGGCAATTGGTGGCTGCCGGCCGGCGAGTATCGAACTGCTTCGCGCCTCGGGTACGGATTGGAATCAAAGGCAGGAATGAGGTTCAAGAGCTGTCCGGAAATGCCGTGGACCCCGCCTTCTCGCAAGATCCGATCGCAGGCTTAATCGTAAAACTTACCGAGGCGGCCGGCCTGGTGGTTCAGAATAGCCGCCACTGCGAGCGCCTGGAGGATCTAGTCCAGGAAGCCGTAACTGGTAGCGATCATTTTGACGAAATCGCATCCGAGATCGAGAGTGCAGGTCAGCAGCTGGTGATCGGGCTCGACTTGGCAGTTTTTGCGCAGGATTCTGCGCCTCGCAATCCGGCGCCCAAGAAACCGGTTAGGAGCGAAAAGGTTCTGGTTGCAGGATCGACTAAGGTTCAGCTCTCCCCCGCAGATCTGAAATTCTTGCAAGCGCTCAAGATTACGGTGGACTAAGGTAACGCGGGCTGCACGTTTGCTGGTGAATTTGTCGCCGTTTCAGCGAGCGCGCTTTTCCGAATCGGTGACTTGTTTTATCGCTGCAGAAAGGGCGTCGATCGCCAATTGCGCGGCGTGATTTGAGGCTTCCGGAAGTCCTCCCAAAGCTGAAATGATATGTTCGCTCTGCAGCGTACGAGCCTCTGCAAGTGTTCTTCCTACGAGTAACTCGGTCAGGGCCGATCCGCAGGCCATGCTGGGTACACATCCTTTTGCCTTGAAACGCGCCTCAGCCACACGACCTCCCGCCATCTTCAGTGTGAGGCGAAGAACGTCTCCACAGACCGGATTCTCGACCTGCGCGGTCGCATCTGCAGCATCGATCTCGCCAGCATTGCGCGGATTCTGAAAATGATCGAGAAGCTGGGCCGAATACATACCGTGCGATTGTAAACGCCTCCGATAGTCGAATAGCCCGTTGATCCGGTGGGGAATGGATTCAGTTTGCCACGCCCTCTCCAATCGCGTAAAAACATAAAACTCTCGCCCTGCGGCGCCAGTAAGCGTATATAGAGGGCGAATGGAAGTACTGGAACAACCCGCAGACCTGTTGCGGCGGTTTGCGAACGGCGACGTAGATGCCTTCGAGAGTCTCTTTCGCGAGTTTCAGGGGGAAGTGTATGCGTGGATTGTGCGCATCGTGCGCGATCCTGCAACCGCTGAGGATTTGACTGTGGAAACGTTCTGGCGCATTCATCGTGCCCGTGCCCGGTTTGATCCGAGCCGAAGTTTTGGCGCATGGGCCCGACGAATCGCCACGAACGTTGCGCTGGACTATTTGAAAAGTCCTCGGACCCGATGGGAAAGACCAGCCGATGAGGAAGCGATCGCGCAGATTCCAGATAGATCGCACTCGAATCCAGGTGAACGACAGGAGATACGAATGCACGTGCAGCGTGCCTTTGAGCAGTTGCCACCCCGATTGCGGATGGTGGCGACCCTGGCATTGATCGAAGAGAAGTCTCACGCGGAGATTGCTGATGCACTGAATGTCTCGACTGGAGCGGTGAAATCGCGAGTCTTCCGGGCAGTTCAACTGTTGCGAAGGAAACTTCAGAATTTGGGTGGGAACCATGAGTGACAAAGAACACGAAGAACTTCAGAAGCTGGTGAAACAGTCCATGTCGCCAGTCGAAACCGAGCTGCGCTATGATCTCTGGCCGCGTATGCGGCAAAGACTGGAAGACGATGCCGCCACGCGCAATTGGTGGTCCGCTGTCTTCTCAAAGAGAAATCTCACCTCAGTGCCGTGGTTTGATTGGGCCGCGCTGGCAGTCATGGTTGTCTGCGTGTGCGTTTTTCCCAGCTGGATTCCGGTCTGGCTCTACAACATGTGAGGAGGGAATTATGAACACTCATCCGTATTTGCGGGCCTATATGGCAGGCATAGCCGTGCCCACGATGCTGCTGCTGGTCGTGCTGACAGGATTCCTGGTCGCCCGCTACAGCTTCCATATTCCGATTCCAATCGAGCGCGCCATCGTGTTTCCGATGGCGCTGGTGCCCAACATCTTTGGCCTGTGGAACATGTTTTTTCTATGGCTCCGGCCGCGCCGGCATCTTCCCATCGGATTCCACGGGGCCATCTTGCCGTTTATTCTGGCGCCCAGTGGCTTGGGCATCGCAATACTCTCGGGATTTCTCACCACCAACGCTCATGGTGTGGTTTGGTTTGAAGAGGTTGCCATCCCTTATGGACTGCTTACTGCCGGGTTCTCGGTGGCGCTGATCGCCTATTACCTTGTCTGGAAATATCTGGTGGGGTTTTTTAATCAGGTGCTGGGGATCGCGTGAGTAAGTCCACGAAAGCTAAACCACAGAGGGCACTGAGGAACACAGAGGAGACGAAGCAAATTGTCGCACAGACCAAATCATTGCGGACGTGGTCCCGTGCCATTGGGAAAGTAGATCTGCCAGCCGCGCTCGCAGGCCACCGATTCGAGGTCAGGATTCGGATTTATGGCGAAGGCGGATTTCGCCATGGCCAGCATTTCGGTGTCAAAGCGCGAGTTGCCGAAGGCGGCGTCGATTTGTTTTTTCACGACTTCGCGCAGCGCTTGCGGCTTTCCTGCGCCGGAAGGTACGCAGATCAAGCGATCAGTGATAATCCCGTTGTCGATTTCCACCGCGGAAGCGAGAATCCGATTTTCGGGGATATTGAAGTGCCTCATGGCTGCGCGAATGATCCATTCATTCGAGGCCGAAACCGCCCAGACATCACATCCCGCATCTTGCAGGCGCGCTATGATCTCGCGCATCTCGAGAAAAATCTTGCCGGGAAAAACGTGCTCGAAATAATAAGCGGTAGCCTCGAGCAATTTGGATTCGGGCAGGCCGCGATTCATCGTCACCATCTCGGCGCACATCTGTTCTTCGGCCACGTTGCCGGCCCGGTATTCGGAGTAGCGGGCCCGCATGGCCTGTCCGAGTTCCGGTGACACAATTCCTTCGCGAATCTCCCAGTCAAAGAATCTCTCGCCAACATCGTCGGACCAGAGCGTGCCATCGCAATCAAATGCGGCGATCTGAGGGCGCAGTCGTAACACGGAGTCGATAAATTGGGCAGACGAGGTTGACATGACTAGGTGTATAGAGCAGCCATCGCGCGACAATCCAAGACAGCCAATCCAAGATAAAGGTTTGTCGGATTCCGGCCAAGAGGGAACCTCGAAGTGCTCAAACGGGAGGAATTCGTCAGCGTGAAGGCGAACTCAACTGTTGGTACTCGTCAGGAGTATTGATATTCAGCGCGACATTGGGATCGCTGACCGAAACATATTGAATGTGGGCTTGATGGTGGTGCTCGATGTCGCGCGCAGCCGCGCTTGCCGGCGCTCGCAGGAATGCTTCAATCAACTCTCGCCCCGCAATGAAGGGATGCCCATGCTGGCCTGAGAACTCCGGCACGATTGCCCAGATGTCTTGCGAGGCTGCTTCATAAGCCCGCCGCAAAGTTTCCACCGTATCCTGGCTTGCCGGCGGGCGATCAACCAGCGTGATCACTGCGGCGTCGCGTCCGCGATTCAAGACTTCGCGGACTCCGATCTGCAGTGAGCTGAACTGTCCTCGCTCCGGATTGGGATTGACGATCAGCGATGCGCCGTTTGCGTAAACCACGGGTGCGAGCACGGATTCATTCCTGCCTGCGACCACCAGCATGAAATCGGTGGAAAGCGATAGCGAGCGAATGCAGCTCGATAAGAACGTGTCCTGACCCGGCGGCGCTCCGTTTTGCGGCGGCGGCCAGGGAAGAAGAGCTTTATCGCTGCCCATGCGTGAGGACTCACCTGCGGCGAGAATCAGTCCGGCGAAGCTGGCGGCATGCGGCATGGATGCCTTCTACTGCCGATTGGAAACCACGCAGAGACAAATGGCAACTGGAAAAAGTCAGGAGTCGGGAGCCAGTAGTCAGGATTCAGTGGGTGCGACCGGAATCAACGTCCGATGATTCGGTTTCGACCGAGGAACCCGATGATTCTCGGACCGGCTTGAACCAGCTCATGTGCGGCAGAGGGCTTTCGGCATGCCGGCGGATTGCGATCAGCTCGGCGGTAATCGCCACGGCGATTTCTTCGGGAGTAACGGCGGCGATATCAAGTCCGATGGGGGCGTGAACTCGTTCGAAAAGATGTGCGGGTATGCCCTCGGCTTGCAAAGCTTTGAAGATCTCGATCACCTTGCGCTTCGATCCGATCATGCCGACATAACGTGCGCGCGTCTGCACGGCCCAGCGCAGGATGCGCATATCGTCGCGGTGTCCGCGGGTGACGATTACGATGAACGACGCCTCGTTCGGGTCGAGTTTCTTCATGGCCTGCTCGAAGTCGAGCGCGTGAACTTCGTGCGCGGCTGGAAATCGCTCTTTGGTGGCGTAAGAGCTACGATCGTCAGTGACGATGACATCGAATCCAGCCTTGGCCGCCACATCACAAACGCTGAATGCAACGTGCCCTGCCCCGAAAACATAAAGTAATGCTGGAGGTAAAATCGGCTCGACAAAAACTTCCAGCGTTCCGCCGCAAACCAGCCCGGTGTCGTATTTTGGATCCTGGTTCAAGTCAAACTTTAAGGTCCGCGGCTTCTCGGATTCCATGACTTCGCGCGCCGCTTGCCACACGTCAGCCTCAACGCAGCCGCCACCGATGGTGCCGACAATCGATCCGTCGTCGCGAACCAGCATTTTAGCCGTGCGAAATGACGGGATCGATCCGCGCACGTTCACGATGGTCGCGACGGCCCCGCGGCGTCCCTCGCGGCGAAGCTGAACGATTTGTTCGTAGATGTCCACGGAATGAGGAGACTACAAACTTGATTATGTCGGGTGAAATGCGGGGAGTCAAACCGGGAAAGCAAAAGCCCTGGAGCATCACTCCGGGGCTACTGGCGCTTGCAGTGAGAAACACGGTTTGCCAAACTATTCTTATCTTTGTACGAATTTCGGGATGAAATCAATGAGCCATCGGAGATCGCAAAAGGCCGGTTGCCGGAAGCCGATTTTCGTGATACCGTTCTGCGCCTGAAGCGCTGTTCCCCCTGCATTTAGCCACTTACAAAAGGAGTGCCTTCCGTGAAGTACGACACGTGTGTCCTAGTTTGCCGTGCGATGCTATCGGCTGTTCTAGTTCTAATGATTGGATCTACGGCTGCGGCTCAAACCGAGAGGATTCTCCACTCCTTCACCGGTGGTTCCGACGGCCTGTTTCCCGAATCTGGAATGATTTTCGATGGCAAGGGCAACCTTTACGGCACGACCGCGGGCGGTGGTGCCAATGGGGGCTGCTCGGGCTGTGGCACGGTCTTTAAGCTCAGTCCGACCGCGAGTGGAGCGTGGACAGAAACCATCCTTTATGGTTTTGGTGCGTCGTTTGGCGACGGCATAGATTCTTTGAGTTCTCTGACCTTTGATGGTAAAGGCAATCTCTATGGCACGACTATCACCGGCGGAGGCCAACAGGAAGGAACTGTTTTTGAACTCAGTCCAAGTCTCGGCGGTACCTGGACCGAAAAGATCCTGATCAACTTCACCGGGGGGACTGACGGTGGACAGCCTGTGGGAGGTCTGGTCTTCGATAGCGTTGGCAACCTGTACGGAGTGACCAGTGTCGGTGGGCTGCACGGGTTTGGCACAGTTTTCAGGTTGACCCCCGGAGCAGGGGGCACCTGGACTGAGCAGGTTCTGCATAGTTTCGCCGGAGGGAATGATGGCGCCACGCCCACCTTTGGTAACACGTTGATCCCTGATGGTGCTGGAAACCTTTATGGGGTGGCCAGCCAAGGGGGCCTCCACGACTATGGGGTCGTATTCGAGTTAGTGCGGGCATCGGGCTGGGCAGAGAAAGTTTTGTACGCCTTCCCCGGCGGCTCCGGCGGAAGTTTTCCGGAAGGAAGCCTCGTATTTGACCATGCGGGAAATCTCTACGGTTCGGCGTCTTACACTGTTTTCGAACTCAGTCCCACTTCGAGCGGCTTTTGGACAGAGAAAACCCTGCACAGTTTCGTTGGTGGAAGCGACGGCGCCAGTGCGGCTGCTGGATTGATATTCGACAAGGCTGGGAATCTATACGGAACTACAGGCACCGGAGGTGCTCATCGAGGGATAGTTTTTGAACTGACGCCTACGACTGCCGGAACTTGGACTGAAAAAATTCTGCATCGCTTTTCTGCGACTGGTGGTGATGGTACATTCCCAGGATTTGGAACGCTCACAATCGACTCCACTGGCCATCTTTATGGCACTACGACCTCTGGGGGATCTTCCAATGACGGCGTGGTCTTTCAGGTGACGCCGTAGTCTGCGGCGGAACTTCACTGTTTTTCCGGAAAAGTTGCACCCAAATTCACATTCGGATCTCGAGATTTAGTCTGTCTGCACAAAGCACACCCGGAGAGCGCGCATGAAAGCCGTCCGCATTCATCAGTTTGGTGGTCCCGAGGTTCTGCAGTATGAGGATGTCCCAGATCCCCGGCCACGCAAGGATCAGGTGCTGGTGCGAGTGCGCGCTTGCGCGCTCAACCATCTCGATCTCTGGGTGCGCAAAGGATTGCCCGGCGTGAAGCTGCCGCACATTCTGGGCAGCGACATCGTGGGCGAAGTGGTTGAGGTCGGCGAGTATGTGACCGACATCAAACCCGGGGTGCGCGTGATCGTCGCGCCCATGCACTTCTGCGGACGCTGCCCGCAATGCCTTGCCGGCCGCCAGAATCAGTGTCGCGAGTTCACCGTGCTGGGCAACGCCGTCGACGGCGGAAACTGCGAACTGATCGCGGTACCGGCGGCAAATATCATCGCCATTCCCGATTCGCTCGATTTCAATCAGGCGGCTGCTGTCCCTCTGGTTTTTGTGACGGCCTGGCACATGCTGGTCGGCCTCGCGCAATTGCGACCGGGTCAGACCGTGCTCGTGCTAGGCGCGGGTTCCGGCGTCGGCACGGCTGCCATCCAGATTGCCCGCATGTTTCATTGTCGCGTGATCACGACCGCCGGCAACGACGCCAAGCTTCAAAAAGCGCGCGATCTGGGAGCCGACTACGGAATCGATCACTACAAGCAGCGAATTTCCGAAGAAGTCAGAAGGATTACGAATAAGGAAGGTGTTGACATCGTCGTTGAGCACGTCGGCGCGGCCACCTGGGAGGAGAGTCTGAAGTCTGTGAAGCCCGGGGGAATTCTGGTGACCTGCGGTGCGACCACCGGCCCGACCGTAGGCATCGATCTGCGGTTCCTGTTTGCGCGGCAATTGCGTTTGCTCGGCTCCTATATGGGCACGATGGGAGAGCTGCAGGAGGCGCTTGGTCACGTTTTTGCGGGACGATTGAAGGCCGTGGTCGATCGCGTATTTCCTCTGAAAGAAATCCGCGACGCGCACGAGTATCTGGAGAAGAGCCAGATGTTCGGGAAGGTTGTCCTGAATCCGTAAACCCCGCGGATGTTTGAAATCAAGAAAACTGCCCCTGCCATGAAGATCAGACAGGGGCTTTTTTGGTTTGGCATCGAATTTGATTAGCCTTTGCCCTTCTTCTTTTTCTGCGGCTTCGGTGCCGGGTTCGGACGCTTGCGCGGCTTTGGGCCCGGTCCAGGCGCCGCGCCGCCCCCGCTTGCCGTAATTCTCCCCGACTCGAGATCAAGCGTGACGGAATCACGTTGCGTGACACCTCCATTGCGCAGCGCAGTCTTGAACGTAACGGTGATCGTTTTGGCGTCGGTGGTCAATGTCAAGTAGCCGAACTTCACAATGGGGTCGATCTCAAGTTTGTGGTCTCCGATGACGGTGCCGCGAGGAGGCGATCCGCCCATCGGAGGAGTTGCAGCGAAACCGCCTGATCCCGAGACAATGTAAGGCACCTGCCTTCCATTCACGGTGCGCGTGAAGCGCTGGTAGAGATGGGCGTGCGCCGAAAGCACAACGTCAGGCCATTGCGTTGCTTTCGTGCTGCAGGCGTCAATGTCCTGCATGAGCGCCGTGCTTCCACCGCTCTTGGCGTCAACTGAAAGTGGCGGATGATGTACGGCGACGATGATGGCGCGCTTTCCCGCCTGGCGATCGGGTTTCAAACGAGCCAACTCCGAAGTTAGAAATGTCAGTTGCTCGTCGACGAGCGGAAAGTGTCCTCCCCGCGAGGAGATGATGCCTCCGCCTTTGTCCAATACGTTGCTATATAAGCCAATGATGGAGACGAAGGGTGCATCCAGCGTGAAGTAAGCTCCCGGCTGTGTCATCACACTGCGGGTGACGGTTGGCGCATCAGGCGAAGGGCCGGGCCCTGCCGCGCAGAAATTCGTCAGGAAGGCGGCGAGCGTCGGAACTTGTGGCGCAGTCGATGTTGGCCCGAACACCATGCCGTCATGATTGCCCGGGATCGCGAAGATTGGCCGGTCATAATCGCGATATGGCTCATAAAACTGGTCGTAGTAGTACTGCGCTTCGCCGAAGTTGTAGATGATGTCGCCGAGGTGAAAGAAAAACGCCGGTCCGGTATCGCCGCCGGATTGCACATCGGCAGTCATAGCATCGGCGACGGCGGCCTCATCCGCGATCGAGACTGCGACCGATTGCTTGGGCGGAGATTTGGCCGCCCCGGTATCACCGACCGCATGAAACACAATCTTTCCCTCCTGATCGATCGAGTCCAGAAGATTCTGCGGAAGGAAATCGGCGAGATCCAAGTGCAGCGGAGCGCCGGTTCGGGGCTGGGGAATCGGTTGCACCTTATACTGATTAGCCTTGTAAAAGGCAGACTGGTAGTACTGATCGCTCACGTTGTCCACTTGAAATGCGGATTCATCCTGGCTGGGTTGCGGATCGGCATAGAGATGCCCCTCGGGGCCGGCGATTCCAGCTAGATCGACTCGGGGTTTCTGCGGCATAAGTTCGTCCTCTGGCGGAAACAGAGATGCTTCCGCACACTCTTTCTCCCGCGCAGCAGCGGGTGCTTTGGTTAGACCTCATGCGGTGAACAGGCCCGGTGAACAGGCATAGATGGGCCTTTGTGATATCCAGAGGGGAAGAACCAGGAAATCAGTTAGGGAATTCTTCGCTCGAAGCGGGAGTTTGTCAATAGCGTGGCGTAACTCAGCGTGATCCTGATTCCTGCTTCGAGACAGGGTCGTTGAGTTGCAATGCAGACGGATTGGCGGCTCCAGTTGTGCCGAGACGTGGAATCGGGAACTCCTACGTCCCGGTTCCACTCAAGGAAATGCTCTGCGGACTCGCGCCGCCATTGTCATTGATCCTCACACCCGCGGTTCGTTTTCCAATTGCGCTCGGCTTGAACGTTACGCTAATCGTGCACTGTCCTTTGGCAGCTACGCTCGTACCGCACGTATTGGTTTGAGAGAAATCTCCAGGGCTCGTTCCGGCAATCGTAATCCCGGTAAGGCTAAGCGCTGTGCCGCCGCCATTCGTCAAAGTGACGGTTTTAGCCGAACTTGCCGTTCCGACAGCCACGTCGCCAAAGAGCAATCCTCCACTGGATAACGAGACCTCGGTCCCAGTACCCGCTAGCGCGAGCGTCTGAGGACTGGCCTGATCGCTGTCGCTGATCACCAGCCAACCTCTGCGTACATTAATGCCCGTCGGCGTGAATGTGAACGTGGCCGTGCACGTCCCACTCGGAGCGAGAATTGTGCCGCAGGTGCTCGTTAGCGCGAAGTCACTGGCATTCGGTCCGACAATGGAAACTTTATGTATGGTCAGACTGTTGGCACCTTTGTTCGTTACTGTAACCTGTTTTTGCCTGCTCGTTTGCCCGAGAACCTTGGTGCTAAAGCTGAGATTGGTGGGGGAGAACCCGACAAAGGTCTGCTGCGCAATTTTCGCCACAAAGATGGCCATACCCCTTAGTGGCGGTTGCTGAAAGGCAGCGGGCGTTGCTGGAATGCCGAGCCCGTTCCCATCTCCTGCAATATATGCCGTCCCCGCTCGGTTCACGGCAATGCCGATGCCGCTGGCCTGAGCGTGAGAATTGGAGCTGCCGCCGAGGTGAGTAGAATAGATCAGAGCGCTTCCGGCGGCGTTCAGTTCGGTCACAAATGCGTCGAACTCCCCTCGTTTGGTGGCTTGAAAGGCGTTAACCGTTGGAAAATCTGTCGACGAAGTCCTACCCGTTAAGTAAGCATTTCCCGCTGCATCCACCGCAATAGCATCGGCTCCATCGCCGCCGCTGCCACCGAGGTAGGTCGAATAAACCAGCCCGTCACCGGTGGGATTCAACTTCGTGACAAATGCGTCAGGGAACCCTGTCGAGCTGGGTTGTAAGGCATTTTTCAAAGGAAAATCGCTGGAATCGGTGGTTCCCGCAACATAGGCGTTTCCCGCACTATCGACGGCGATAGCGGATGCTGAATCACTGCCGTTGCCGCCGAGGTATGTGGAGTAAACCAGGGCGCTGCCAGAAGCATTGATCTTGGTCACGAACCCGTTCACTGGGCTTGACTGCAGTGGATTCTTGAGGGGGAAGTCGGCGGTGTTAGTAAATCCCGCAACATAGGCGTTTCCCGAGCTATCTGCGGCAATACCGTTGCCGAAATTGTCGCCATTACTGCCGCCGAGATAGGTCGAATAGATTAGCGAAGATCCCGAAGGATTGATCTTGGTGACGAATGCATCGTTTGCCCCGCCGCTAAACTTGGGCTGCAGGGCGTTCTGCAGCGGAAAGTCCGTGGAATCAGTTTCCCCAGTCACATAAACATTTCCCAACGAATCCACCGCGACTCCCATGCCCCTGTCAAAAGAGTTCCCTCCCAGATACGTCGAGTAGATCAACGCGTTCCCTGCGGCGTTAATTTTGGCGACAAAGGCATTCTCCGAGCCGCGCAGCGTCGATTGAATCGCATGGACAGTCGGAAAATCCGCGGATTGAGTACTTCCGGTAATAATCGCATTTCCGTTTGAATCAACAGCGATGGCGAAAGCGAAATTTAAATTGCCTCCGGCGGGACCAAAATTGCTTCCACCCAGATAGGTCGAATAAATAAGAGCGCTGCCGTCGGGATTAAACTTGGTGAGAATGGCATCGAAATCTTGGGTATCATTGGTTTTCTGCACGCCGCCAAGTATCGGGAAGTCTGTTGCAAATGTGCTCCCGCATACATAGGCATTCGCGGCCGAATCAATGGCAATCCCCCCCCACAGAGCTGTTTCCGTTGGTGCCCGAAAGGGCGGTGGCGTACCCCAGTACCGGATCAATCACGAGCCTTCTCCCGCGGTCATAGGCGCCGACTGTGAATCCGATCTCGTTCTCGCCTCGCATTACGTAATCGCCGCGAACTTCCTTCTGCGCTCCGTTGACGTCCTGATACAGTGTCGGACGGCGCAGATAAACGTCCCCCGCCTCGCTCGCCACCACGATCTCGCCCTGCTCCAGGCGAACACTTTTGGCGCCGTCGAGCTTGAGGCGGATCGCGTCCGGATCAATCCCCGGCTGCACCACAAAGTCATATTCCAGTTGCTGCTGGTTCCCGTAGTAAACGAGGTCTACGCCTGGATAGACGTTCTCATAGCGAACTTTGGCATACTGCGGAACATTCGTCCGCCAGCGGCTCGGATCCTTGCCGACGAAGTAGTTGCTCTTGCCCGGCAACTCCTCTTGCCCCACCACCTCCGCAGCGGCGTTCACGCCGATCAGCTTCATGCGCAGTACCGCCGACTTTTCTTTAGCGGCCGTAGGCACGGGCAAGGCTCGCTTCTTGCCGGTGGCCGCGCTCTGTCCCGACGCCTCTCGCAAACTCAGCACGGCTTCGTTTGAGGTAAGAAACAAGCTGTAGCCGGCGCCCCGGGAGAGGAACTTTACCTGCCGGTCGGTCTGTCCCTGATTGGCTTCAAACGCCAGGGGGAGCTTGCCGTAGCTCTCAGAAAGATTGGGCCTGGCTGAAGCTTTCAGGCTGAATCTCGGATTGGATGCGGGCGCGAGCAGAGAAGATAGCGCAAGGCTCAAAGCAAGAACCGGAAGGGGTTTCATCAGGGATCTCCTGTTTGACACTATTAGCGGTGAATGGGTCTGCGCAGGGGGGCAGGCCGGTAGTTCGCTGAACTTGCCTCAGCGGAGAGGGTATCGAGATGACGTGCACTGTGATCAGTGCACGCCTGTTGCCATAATACTCGTTTTCTTCGGGGGGCGCTTCGTGCGCGTTCGAAGTTCCGTCAGACTCCTGATTGCGTGCGCCTTTTCGGCGGTCACGATGTTTCCGTCTTGCTGGGTCCGAATAGGTTTCCACAGGATCTAGGGCCCCGGCCAAGTTGCACCAGATTGCACATGCCCACGGAATCGCTAATCGAGGAACGTGGACGTAGCGAGCCTGTGGAGTTTTGGCGCACTATCGGTTTGTCAATACCGGCCAGCCTGCGATCCGCTTGGCTTCGAGGTCTAAGAAGGCGGAGTTTCGGCGCAGACCCATCAGGCAGTAAAATAAAGCTATGGCCCGTGAACTGAATTTCGGACCCTACGTCGATGTGCACGATGGCAAGAAGGTGGTTAAAGATCTGACCTACGGCAATCCCGCGCCGGAGGGCGTCCACTTGACCACCCTCGATTGGGCGATCAACTGGATGCGCAAAAGCTCGATCTGGCCGATGACCTTCGGCCTGGCTTGCTGCGCTATCGAGATGATGTCGATGGGCGCGTCGCGCTTCGATATTGCGCGCTTCGGAGCGGAAGTGTTTCGTCCGTCGCCGCGGCAAAGCGATCTGATGATTATTGCGGGCCGCGTCTCGAACAAGATGGCGCCCGTGATCCGCCAACTCTGGGAGCAGATGCCCGAGCCGAAGTGGGTCATCTCCATGGGAGCATGCGCCACCTCGGGCGGCGTCTTCCAGAATTACGCGCTGGTGCAGAGCGTCAACCAGGTCATTCCCGTGGATGTTTACGTTCCGGGATGTCCCCCGCGTCCGGAGCAGCTCATCTACGCGATCACGCTGCTGCAGGAAAAAATCCAGAAAGAGCGCGGCACGGTGAAGAAAGTTCTGAACCTTTCCTAATCGCCGTTAGCCACTCGCCTCAGCGCTTATCCGCCAGATGCTAAAATGATCGGTCAGGCATCGGTCTCGCGCGACGTACTCCCGCCAACCCCGCCAGGTCCGGAAGGAAGCAACGGTAACGGGCTCTGACGTGTGCAGTGAGTTCCCGGTGCCTGGCTTTTGCGCAATTTTCTCGCCGCGAAGTGCTGAGCGCGGTGAGAAAGTTGCTTGCTCTCTCTTTGATGTTTTCTTCGCGTCCTCTGCGGCCGTTCTTCGCGAACTTTGCGTTAAAGCTTCTTCCAATCGCTCACAAATCGTCACCGCACCCGTCCAACTCGCGAGCGGTGTCCAGGAGGAGCTGTGAGACATTTCCGACTATGGCTTTCGGCATTACTTTGTTTCGTTTCCACGTTAACGCTCGCGCAGCACACGAAACTCGACTCAGTGCTCGATATGAACGAGTTCGTGCACGACTGGCAGATTTCCAAACAATTCACGCTCGATGTTGCTAATGCCATGCCAGCCGAGTTCTACGCCTTCAAGCCGAACCCGGAAGAGATGACTTTCGGCGAGCAGATGATCCATATCGCTGGAGCCAATGTTTTTCGCTTCAAGCAAATCACCGGAATTCAGCCTCCTTTCGAATTCAATCCGGCCAATCCTCCGGCGTCCGACAAAGACAACGTTCTCAAACTGCTCGCGCAGTCGTTCGACTACGTGATCGAGGTCTTCCCGAAGATTACGCCTGAGCAGTTGAAGCGCACCTGGCACATCCCTTCGTGGAAAGGACGCAACGATCCCGACGGACGGGCCATGATCCTGAACATGTTCGTCCATACTGCGCATCACCGCGCCCAGTGCGAGGTCTATATGAGGGTGAAGGGAATCAAGCCGCCGGACTACACGTTCTGACAAACTCAGTCGTAGGCAGTTAGTAGTCAGAAGTCAGTAATGGGCGCGCACCTTCAGTCTCAAGCCCCAGCTCGTCTGGCAAACGTCATCATTTTGAAATTGCTGCCGATCTTCGCGCCTCAGCAGACGAAAGTTGACCCGGCTGCTGATTGCTGACTACCGACTCCTGACTACTGCACGCAAATAGACATTCTTCCCGCAATCCTTCAAAATACTTCTTCCTCATATTCAGGAGCTCTCATTGACCAAACCCATCCGCGCCAAAATCAGCGCCCTTGGTACCTACGTCCCGCCTCGACTCTTGACCAACGCCGACCTCGAGAAGATGGTCGACACTTCGAATGACTGGATCATGGCCCGAGTCGGCATTCGCGAGCGGCACATCGTCGACAAGGGCGTGGCCACGAGCGATCTCGCGGTGGAAGCGGCCAAGAAGGCACTGGCGCAACGTGGACTCAGTCCGAGCGATGTGGAAGTGATCATTGTCGGCACCGTGACTCCCGACATGTTCTTTCCGTCGACGGCCTGCGTCGTGCAGAACAAACTGGGGGCGAAAGGCGTCTGGGGATTCGATATCTCGGCGGCTTGCTCGGCTTTTGTTTATGCTCTACAGACGGGCGCTCAGTTCATCGCGACCGGCGCGCACAAACGCGTACTGATCATCGGGTCCGACGTAATGTCGTCGATCATCGACTACACCGACCGCGCCACCTGCGTTATTTTTGGCGACGGGGCCGGCGCTGTCATTCTGGAACCGGCTGAGGACGATTCGGTCGGCCTGATTGACTTCATCCACGAAGTCGATGGATCGGGCGGGGCGTATCTTTACATGCCGGGCGGCGGTAGCCTGAATCCTTCCAGCCACGAGACTGTCGACCAAAAAATGCACTGCGTTCACCAGGACGGCCAGCAGGTTTTCAAGTTTGCCGTTCGTAAGCAGACCGAGGCCTGCGAGAAGCTGCTCGAACGCAACGGACTGAAAGGGTCGGATCTCGATGCCTTTATTCCGCACCAGGCCAACTTGCGCATCATCAGTGCGACCGCGGAACGGTTGGGACTGCGTCCGGAGAGCGTGATCGTCAACATCGATAGCTACGGCAATACGACCGCAGGCACAATTCCTCTCGCCATGAACACTGCTCTGGAACAAGGGAAGCTCAAAAAAGGAAGCCTCGTGATGCTGGCGGCAGTGGGTGCCGGATTTACCGTCGGCGCAACATTGCTGCGCTGGGCCTACTAGCCCGGCTTCGGGTATCCGGATGCCGCTTTTCATGACGTTCGTAACTCTCGTTGAGGCATTTTCGTGGCGGCGTGAGCTTGCCGCCTGTAATCTTTCCGCAGCGCCTGTGTAAGGTGGGATGCCGCAGGTCGTTCGATTATGCTTCGAACCGCATTCTGTTTTCTTCTGGTCACCTGCGCCTTTGGGCAGGCGAACGCGCCGCAAGTCGATCCGCGCGAGACCACGATACTCGCGCTGGAGCGCATGTGGAATGAGGCGCAGGTCAATCGCGACTCCGCCGCACTGGACGCCATGGTGGGCGATCACTTCATTGACACCGAGTGGGATGGTCAGATCAGCGACAAACCCAAATTCCTCTCGGATATTCGCGATCCGCTCTTTAGACCTTCCAGCATGACGAGTCAGGACGTGAGCGTCGTCTTCTACGGAGACACGGCCATCGTCACTGGGACTTATCACACCAAAGGCACATACCAGGGGAAGCCGTACGATCACATCGGCCGTTTTACCGATACCTGGATCGCCCACGGCAGTAAGTGGCAGTGCGTTTCGAGCCACAGCAGCCTGGTCAAGAAGTAGCAACCGAACACAAATCGTTTTTCTGATTTGCTTCCATAGAAACAATTTATGGCGTCAGTCCGCATCATCGTGCGATTTGCGTGATCTAACGCCATGCGGCCCAGTTCTACGCCGAGCCGGAGATCGCGATGCAATCGACTTCGTCCCCGCCGTTGTGGAAGCTGTTGCTGGCCTACTCAATCATTTACTTCGTTTGGGGGTCCACCTATCTCGCGATCCGCGTGGGCGTGCGCGAAGTTCCGCCGTTCCTGCTGGCAGGCATCCGATTTCTCATCGCTGGAGTCGCTCTTTATGCCTGGATCATGGTGCGCGAAGAACGCTCGCCGAAGCTGCGCGAGTGGGGATCATCCGTGCTGATTTCCATTCTGATTTTTGTCTGCGATTACGGCCTGCTCTTCTGGGCCGAGCAGCGGGTTCCGTCCGGACTGGCCGCCGTCATGCTGGCAACGATTCCGGCATTCCTGGCGCTGTTTGAGATCCTGATTCTGCGCACACGGCGGTTGACAGTTCGGCTGGTTTCATCGTTGCTCGTCGGACTCGGGGGCGTGGGTGTGCTGGTAAGCCGCGGCATCGGGTTTGGCGAAGCCGCCATCGATAAAGGAGGCGCGATCGCTCTCGGCGTTGCCGCCGTGGGCTGGTCATTGGCGTCGATTTTGACGCGGATTCTGCCGCTGCCGTCGTCCAAAGTGACCAGCTCAGCCGCGCAGATGCTGAGCGGTGGCATCCTGCTGATGCTTACCTCAGCGGCCCTCGGCGAGTTTCGCGGGTTTCACATCCAAAGCGTCTCTCGCAGCGCATGGTTCGCGCTCGTGTATTTGATTGTCGCCGGATCGATCGTTGCCTACACCGCATATATCTGGCTGCTTCATCACGAATCGCCAACCAAGGTGGGAACGTATGCGTACGTGAATCCGGTCGTGGCCGTGCTCCTCGGATATTTCTTCGGCGGCGAAGCAATGGGTGCACGCACGATTGTAGGGACGGTTTGCGTGCTGGTGAGCGTGGTGATGCTCACAACTGGTCCCAGCACAAGTTCACAACCAGTGCGCGAGAAAGGTGCCCAGCCGGCGTAGTCCTGAGTTCTATTTTCGGTTGGGACTGAGAAGATCGATACGCTTTCCCTTTGCCGAGCGCTCGATCAAATGGGCGAGCCGGCGCTCGCGCGTTTCCTCTTTCTTCCCGCTCATGATCCAGAACGTCGCTATCTTTCGATAGCCGGGTGGCTGCGTGTCAAAGAACGCGGCCGCCGCCTTGCTTGTGCGGAGGATGCGATTGAGCGACGGACTGAGTTTCGCTTCCGCGCGCTCGTAGGAATACTTCCTAGTCTTCTGCTCATCCCGCCCCCGAAACGCGCGCAGACCCGCCGCGCTCATCTTGCCTTGAGATTCAAGCTGCTTGGCGCGCTTCAGATTGACAGCGCTCCAGATGCTCCCCGGCTGGCGCGGCGTAAAGCGTATGGAATACGATTCCGCGTCGATTCTCCGACGGACGCCGTCGATCCAGCCGAAGCACAGCGCCTGGTCAAGCGCCTCCAGATAGGTGATACCGCGGCCAAGATTTTTCTTGTGAAAGCCGACTAGGAGCGCGGATTCGCTGGCATGATGTTTTTCGAGCCACGCGCCGAAATCGGCTGCTGATTTGAAGAATGTGGGGTTCACACTGTTCGCGAGTTAGAACTCGCTTCGTACTACCCTTTACGGCCGCGTCATCTTTTCCGGCTTCATCAGCTGATCGAACTCCTCGCCGGTCAGGTATCCCAGCTTGAGCGCGGCTTCGCGCAGGCTGGTATGCTCCACGTGCGCGGTATGGGCGATCTTTGCAGCTTTGTCGTATCCGACTTTTGGCTGCAGCGCGGTTACAAGCATCAATGAGTTCTTCACGTACCAGTCGACCTTGGCGCGATCGACTTCGATGCCCTTGATCATGTACTCGACATAGCCATGGCAAGCGTCGGAGATCAGCGTTACCGAATGCAGGAAGTTGTAAATCATCACCGGCTTGAACACATTGAGCTCGAAATTACCCTGCGACCCGGCCATCCCCACGGCCGCAGTGGCACCGTGCACCTGCACGCACACCATGGTCATCGCCTCGCATTGCGTGGGATTCACCTTGCCGGGCATGATCGACGATCCCGGCTCGTTCTCGGGGATCGACAGCTCGCCCAGTCCGCAGCGCGGTCCCGAAGCGAGCCAACGAATGTCGTTGGAAATTTTCATGAACGACGCCGCGAGGGTTTCGAGCGCACCCTGCGCAAACACAATTTCATCGTGCGCCGAAAGCGAAGCGAACTTATTGGGATGCGAGCGGAAGGGAAGTCCCGTGAGCTCGGCAATCTTCTTTGCTGCTCGCTCGGCAAATTCTGGATGCGCGTTCAGCCCTGTGCCGACGGCAGTTCCTCCGATGGCTAGCTCGTAGAGCCCTTCCAAAGCTTGTTCCAGGCGATGGATGTCCCGGTCGAGCAGCGAAGCCCAGCCGCCGAATTCCTGCCCAATTGTCAGCGGGACGGCGTCCTGCAAGTGCGTGCGCCCGATCTTGACGATGTCGTTGAATTCTTTCGCCTTCGCGGAGATCGCATCGCGCACCGTCTTGATCGCTGGAATCAGCGTGTTGCGCACGCGCTCGGCCGCCGCAATATGCATCGCTGCCGGAAACGTGTCGTTCGAGCTTTGCGACATGTTGACGTGATCGTTGGGATGGATCGGCTTCTTCGATCCCATCTCGCCGCCCGCAAGCTCGATGGCGCGGTTCGAGATCACCTCGTTCACGTTCATGTTGGTCTGCGTGCCGCTGCCCGTCTGCCAGATGCGCAATGGAAACTGGTCGTTCAACTTGCCGGAGATAACCTCGTCGGCGGCCTGCACGATCAGCTTGGCCTTGTCCGCGGGAAGCTTGCCCAGGTCCTGATTCACCAGCGCGCAGGCCTTTTTCAGCATGCCGAACGCGCGAATCAGCTCCGGCGGCATGGTGTCGCGGCCGATATTGAAGTGCAGCAGCGAGCGCTGCGTCTGGGCCCCCCAGTACACGTTGGACGGAACTTCGATTTGTCCCATGCTGTCGGATTCGATGCGGGTGCGAGTGGCGGGTTCGACAAGCGTGGGCATACAAGAACTCCAATAGAGCGAGTGAACAAAGGCAACCCTGCATTATAGCGAGACTTACCCCCTTTCGCTCTTTACCGTTTGACGTTAAACGCTGATCATAATAGAATATTGAAGTGATCAAGTCGTTCCGATGTTCAGAGACCGAACGACTTCATCGTCGGCAACAAAGCCGACGTTTTCGGGCTATTGAGCGCAATGCTAGGCGAAAGTTGAGGCAACTGGACGCAGCGACGGATCTACGGGACTTAGCAGCGCCTCCTGGCAATCGTCTCGAAGCCTTGTACGGAGATCGCAAGGGACATCACAGCATAAGAGTCAACGACCAATGGCGTCTGTGCTTTCTCTGGCGTGACGGAAATGCCTATGACGTAGAGATCGTCGACTACCACTGACGTCGGCTTGGCTGCCGTACATCACGGGCGTCCGCCCGACACAGGAGAAATGAATGGCACGGTCTCAGAAACTTCTTCCCTCGATTCATCCCGGTGAGATTCTGCGCACCGAGTTCATGGAGCCGCTCAGGCTCAGCATGAATCGCCTCGCGCTCGAGCTCCGAGTTCCAGTGACTCGTATCGCCGAGATTGTCCACGAGCGCCGGGGCATAACGCCTGACACGGCTTTGCGTTTGGCCCGTTACTTCGGGACCAGCGCTCGTTTTTGGCTGAACCTTCAATCTGCCTATGACCTGGAGACCGCGCAGGACGAGCTTTCCCGCACGATCGAACGAGAAGTCCGCCCTGCCTCGCAGTCGGCAACTGAATCAGCGCTTTAGGGCCGAATAAACAGAATTCCCCATGCTAGAATCATCGGTTTCTGGTCTGCGCGGTTTTCCATCCAGCGCGCTCCTGTCGTCGCCAAATTGCATGTTTGAGTTCCTCACCGCCGAAGAGAAAGAGACATTGCCGCAGCCCAAGCCGCTGTCGCGCTCAGAAATGCGCACCGACGTTCTGGTGATCGGCGCCGGCCCCACCGGCCTGGCTTGCGCCATTGAAGCGCAAAAGATCGGATTGAAAGTCATCATCCTCGACAAGGGCTGCCTGGTGAACTCGCTGTTTCACTATCCCGCGGGAATGATTTTTTTCACCACGCCTGAGCTGCTCGAGATCGGCGACATTCCGTTTACCACCGCCCAGACCAAGCCCACGCGCGAAGAGGCACTCGAGTACTACCGCAAAGTCGCTGAGCACTACAAGGTTGACGTCCGGCAATACGAGTGGGTGAAGACGGTACTGGGCCAGGATGGAAACTTCGTCATCACCGCCACCGACCGGGCAGGACGTCCACATGACTACCGCACGCAGAAGGTGATTGTCGCCACCGGATACTACGATCTCGCTAATCATCTCGAAATTCCCGGCGAAGACTTGCCCAAAGTCTCACACTATTACGGGGAGCCGCATCCCTATTACGACACCGACGTGCTGGTGATCGGGGGAAAAAATTCGGCCGCCATCGCATCGCTTGATTTATGGCGACACGGCGCGCGGGTCACGCTGGTGCATCGCGAGTCGCAGGTCCATCACCACGTCAAGTACTGGATCAAGCCCGATCTCGAGAACCGCATTAAGAACGGAGACATCGAGGCCTACTTCAACAGCACAGTGCAGGAGATCGGCATTGACCATGTGGTGATCATCACGCCGCGCGGCCCGGTCCGCCTGAAAAATGATTTTGTATTGGCCCTCATCGGATACCATCCCGACTACGACTTTCTGCGCAGCATGGGTATCGAGCTCTCGAACGAGCAGTGCCGCCCGGTATGCGATCCGGTGTCGCTCGAAAGCAACGTGCAGGGAATTTATGTGGCAGGCGTGATCGTTGCCGGATCCCGCACCAATGAGATCTTCATCGAAAATGGCCGCTTCCACGGCAAGCAAATCGCCGAAGATTTGAAACTGAAGCTGCGAGGGTAATGCGCACTTCCGCTCTCCCGCGTCCCGGCCTCCCGCCGCCTGGACCCGTTTCGGCGCAAGAACGGCCCTCGCCCGCCGTGGTTTGCTCAGAAGTGACTCAGAGAGGATTCGGCAGAAAAGAGAAACCCCGGAACGTTGTCCGGGGTTTGTCTTCGCTTTAAGGCTTTAAGAAAATCGTTAGCGGCCAGCCATCTTGCGACGAGCGAAACCGGCCAGACCAACCAGGCCTGTGCCGAGCAAGGTCAGCGTCGTCGGCTCGGGAACAGCCGAACTGCCGCCGAATACGAGCCTGTTTGAGTTGGAAGTAATGTCAACGATCTGCCCCTTGCTATTTAGGACGATCGCATAGAAGATCGTGCCCTTCGGGACGCCATTGGCGGTGATCCCCAGAGTCGAAGTGTGCACGACTCCCAGATCGGCGTAGGCGAAAACCATGCCCTTGACATCAGCGCCGTGCTCTGGAAAAGCTGGGAGCGAAGTAAATCCAGAGGTCACGCCATTTGTCCCCGTCAAGGTTCCTGAAACGGAGCTCTTAAAGGCGGCCGCAATAATGACTGTGTCGCCGTTAAGCGAGGCGCCTCCGTGCAAGGCAACTTTGATTGTTGAACCCGTGACGCTCAGGAAAGCCGTGTCGTTAACGTGCTTAGAGCACTTAAAGCCAGCAAAAGCTTGGCAGCTATCCGCAAAGGCAGACCCGGAGAACAGGAAAGCCACAGAACACAACAGAGCAGCAGTTAAGCGAAGACGCATAGACTTGATTTCTCCCTAAGGTGAATACCCCAGACAACTTTACGCTAGGTTTATGAGCACGTTGAGTGCCGTGACATTTTGCACTCTGTGGATCTTTAAGCCACCGTATCTCCAAGAGCCATCGATAGATAGGATAAGTCCCACAAACCGTTACCTTGGTCATTGTGAAAACATTTTCAGCGTTTTGTCAAGAACATTGCGCGAGCTTGTCTCCGCCGAACGGCCCAAAACCGGCTCCGCGCACCCAGTTTGCCCCCGGGTAAGTTCCCTGGTCCCTCCCATCGGACTTGGCCGAACCCACCTGCGCCTATTACCCTAGCGGCTCACCATGGAACCGGAACCAGAGCATGCCGCTCCCGCCATCTCTCTCCAGTCGTATTGGCGGCTGGTCCGGGCGAATCGCAACTTCCGGCGGCTCTGGATGGCGCAGATTGTCAGCGAGATCGGCGACTGGTTCTACACCCTTTCCATCTACACGCTCCTCCTACAGTTGACCGGACGCGCCAGCTCCGTTGCCCTGGCGCTGGTGCTGCAGGTACTCCCGCAGACCTTTGTCGGGCCGACAGCCGGAGTGGTCAACGATCGCCTCCGCCGCAAATACGTGATGATCGCCGCGGACCTTGGCCGTTTTGTCGTGGTTCTGGCCATGCTGCTGGTGCGGTCGCGATCCATGGTTTGGCTGGTTTATCCGCTGCTGTTGGCGGAGACAGTGCTAGCCGCCTTCTTCGAGCCGGCGCGCAATTCGGTCATTCCGAACATTGCGGCGCCGAATGAAGTCTTGATCGCAAACACGCTGTCATCGGCGACGTGGTCGGTGAACCTGCTGATTGGGTCCGCGGTGGGCGGAGTCGTAGCCGCATTCTTCGGACGTGATGCGGTCTTCGCCCTGAATGCGCTTTCGTTCCTGGCGTCGGCGGCCTTCATTGCCGGCATGCGTTTTTCCGAGCCGCACGCCGATGCCGCCGCGCCACTGCGGGTGCGCGATCTGGCCGATTACTCTCCGATGCTGGAAGGGATTCGCTACGTCCGCAGCCATCGGACGATTCTGCCGGCCGTGTTCGCTAAGGCTGGCGAACTGATGATTGGACCGAGCTGGGTCATCTTCACCGTTCTCGGAGAGACCGACTTTGCCGTGCATTGGCGCGGTATGGATCCGTCGCGCAGTGCCATGCTCGGCATGAGCATTCTATTGGCAGGACGCGGACTGGGCGCGCTCGCTGGCCCCCTGATCTCTGCGCGCTGGGCCGATCGCAGCGACCGGCGACTTCAACTCGGCATCCTGTTCGGATATCTCACAATTGCGCTGGGATATGGGCTGCTTGGTGGTTGCCGCACAGCCTGGATGGCTAGCGCCTGCGCCGCGCTGGCGCACGCAGGGGGCTCGACAGTCTGGGTCTTCTCCACCACTTTGTTGCAACTGCACACCGAAGACCGCTTCCGCGGCCGCGTCTTCGCCGCAGACCTCGGGCTCTCTATGCTCACCATCGCCGTCGGCGCTTTTCTTTGCGGACGTCTACTCGATGCAGGATTCTCTCCCCGCGCTGTGGCCAGCGGAACCGGCGCAATCATGCTTCTGCCAGCCGCGCTTTGGAGCTGGTCGATGCGGGGGAGCAGGATGCAAGAAGGAAGATAGAGTTGCGGCGTAAGGAGGTCACTGCGAGCGAAAGGTCAGCGGCCGATTCTTGCGGACCGGCGGAACGGGTCCAGGGACTCGACGAATTTCTGCAGCTTGATCCGGGCATCCTCAGACACCTGCGTGAACTTGATGCCGTTTCCAAATGCCGGGTGATTGCTGACCACGACGCCTTTCGCCAGCACTTTCTCTTGTCCAATCCACAGCACGATTTCCACTTCGTTGGAAACTTTTTGCGTCGAAGTCATCTCGACATAACATCCGCCCAGGCAGATATCGGCCGTCTGCGCACGGAGTGGCGAACTCGTTCCCGCCTGGCGCAGCTCAACGGGCAGGGCGGCTTTGAACCTCGGATGTTGCCTCTGTTGTGCATACGCCATAACGCTCTCCTCGCCGAAGGGACAATTTCCGTCGGCCGACGTTTTCAAAGTGCAGTTTGGTGACCAATAACCAGCTACCTGTAAGCGACTGATTTCAGTTCCAATTCGAGGCTAATAGCGAAGCGGGAGTGCTACAAGTGACAAAAAGTGTCAGGACTTCGGTGTTTGTGCCGACGCATCAGAAGAATTGGCATGTTCACGAAAATTCGCGGAAATGCTCAAAAAAGGGCGATAATAAGGCATGGCCGATTGGATCTGGATTTTGGGATTTGTGTTGGTCTATCTCGGACTGACACAGTGGCTGTTGCCAAAACTGGGCATACCCACCTGAAGAAGTGGCCGCTGCGCCGAGTCTCGGCGCGATCAAAGCGATCGAGAATCTCATCCCTCGCCGAGCTTACAAGATAAAACGCGACCCTGATTCTGAGTACCCAGGGGCTTAGTTGGGCGAAAGTGGCAGGTAACACCTTGGTAATTTGCGGGATCCGGTGGGGAGAGCGATGATCGTCCAAAATGGAATCCTACGCCAAGGCGCGCCGCTGGCCCCGGGTCGAAGTCGACTTTCCTGTAAAAGTCGTCACGGCTAAAGGGTTCTCTAGCACGGTTGTGCAAGGTCGCGGCACTGAGCTGAGCGAAGGCGGCATGCTTCTTTATGCCGGTATCCTGCTGAATCCCGGCGACCTTCTGGAGTTGGAATTCGATGCCCCGGTCCACACCAAAATGACGGCCATCGTCCGCTACAAGAACGGATTTTGTTTCGGATTGGAATTTCTGGCGCCGCTGCCTGCCTGATTGCTGCCTCTGCTGTGGATGAGTGAAACGGCCTGTTTCGTCAGTCATCGACGGGCCAGGGCGTGCGGTCGCATAATACCTGACACATGACGAACGAAGTCTTCACCTGCTCACTGTGTCAGTGCAGTTCATTTGACTGGTATACGTTCCCTGAAGATCATCGCAGTCCGCACGACGCGTGGGTCGAGTCGATTACGATTTCTGAGCCATCATCCGGTGAGCGTCACGAAAAACGAGGCTTAGAAATCCACGTTCGACTGGTTGGCGCATATCACAACGGTACAATCGAGTTCACGTACATGGGAGTACAGAGCTATTCGATCCGAGCAAGGCGCGATGTAGCAGGGCATGGCGATTGGCTGGAAGACAAAGTGGACGTTAGAAGGCACGACAGCTTGAGGCACTGCGTCACGCTCACAAACGGGAGTTTCGAGATCGAGGCCAACGAGATTGAGTACAAATGGACGCCGCTCCCGACATTTTGAGAGAAATGGCCTATTTTCGTCATTCCGGGCGGCTACGCTAGTCCCCCTCTGCCTTGCCGTGGCCCGCGCCATTCACTCTGGGGTATTCTTATCAGCCGCCATGAAACGCTACACAGTTTCTCTTCTAGCAATTTTGCTCTTAGCTACTCCCGCGTGCGAACGGTCCAAAACTGCCCCGCAGGGTCGAATCGCAGAGGCATATGTTCCTGATTCCGGGTCGGTCGGTTTTGATATAACGTCCTTCGAGAGTGTGAATGGATCACTTCGGGTGACGGCCGTCTACACATCGCAGGGCAGAATTGCGAAATTCCGGGTTGAGTTCGGGACCGCGAAAACAGTAGGCGGCAAAGAATCCAAAAGTTTCCCTATGAAAGTCGGTGAAGGCCGATTTGTATCCGTAACCGGATCGGATGCAAGTGTTCTCTTACTCGACCTAAGAAAGGCACTTGAGGCGAAGGCCCTCCCATCCAAAGTTCGGCGATTGGAAAGTCTCCCCTTTACCTTTGCGAACATTGGAGAGAATCTCTCGCAGGCTGCTAACGGCGGGTTCAACGCAGAGCCGCCCGGCAACTGGACGGCGATCAAAATCTTCATCGGAGAAGGCGAGCAAGAAGCGGAGTTGTTTCTCAATATCAACGAGGTCAGTAGGAAAGGGCAATTTTCAATCAAAGACCCTGACTATGGCGATCTTGCTCTAGCTCAATTGGCAGAAGTTCTATAGGGTCGTGGTAACAACTGAAGTCATTAGCTCATTATTGGAGAAAAATCCCGATAACGCTTAAGTGCGAATGGGATGGTCAGAGCGACATGGTTAGATCACTTCTCCATTGTCATTCGTAACTTCGCCGCCGATGGCCGACTGAAGTTGCCGAAGAACAGAAATGACGGATGAGTCCTCAAAGTAATGGCGGCCACTGACATCTGCTGTCACGCAGGACCCCGCCCACTCTGAGCCGTTTTCTTTCGGAATGACCCTTAAGTAAGCGATCACATCGCCATCGTCCGCCTTAATAAGCCAAGGTGCCTGCTGGCCCGGCAAGAGTCTTCCAAGCTCGGTGCTCGCCTTCGCACAAGACGATATGTTCTGCAAAGCGTATGTCTTCACGAAATGGAGAGTAGCACTGCAACCGCCCTTGATTGGTGAAAAATTCTTGTTATCAACAATCCCCGATCCTCCCTCGTCCGGCGGTTTGCGTTTTTACAACGATGAACGGCCTCCCTCGTAATCTCCATCAGGCCCAGCACTGTAGTAGCCATCAAGGTTTTGCCCTTTGACCTATACTGGCCAGTCGAGCAAGCTGGGGTGGAACAAGATGAAAATCACGGCCAAGCGCCATTGGGTAACGACATTGCTCGCAGCCTGGATGTTTGCGGATGCTGTGTCCATGCTCCTGTGGACAATGAACCAACTCTACGTGCTTTGGGAATTTCAGCATCGACCACTCAACCAGCCGCTGGTCCCGATCCGGACGCCCAACGCAGGAATGAATGCAGGAATGTGGGCCATGGCGATTTGGTATAACTCTCGTCTCTTACTAAGCCTTATTCCCTCGCCGCATCTTTTGGAGGGCTTACGCCAGCTCCCCTGGGTGCGGCGTCAGTTAGGGATGGACTTGCATCATGTGGCTATCTGGTTCGATCTTGCTGTGGAAGGTATAGCTGTAGGGCTGGGTTATGGATTGCTTCGCATGCGAGAATGGGCGCGCTGGAGCTATTCGGGGTTGTGCGTTTTAGCGATTGTATTCCTTGGCGGGGTACAGTTTGGCCTGTTTTTATGGCCTCTTTCTGTGTTGGCCGCTTTCATTCTACCCATCACTCTCCTTATGTTTCTTTTCCGCCACGGGCTTTCAGCATCACCGCGAACAGATTCTTCCTCCCCGGCCCCAGCCCCCGAATACTCTTCGAAGTGAGTCGTTCGTGGCCAACTGGCGTAACATCCCCATTTCACTCAAAACCGCCCTTCATCAGTGCAGGTCTATCTAGCCGTGCAAACGAATCGTGGGCAGAAATCGCGGAGCCTGTCTCGCCCTAGCTGACTGCTCGAAACTGTAGGCGATCTTCAATAGCTGCGGTTCGCTCCACGCTCGTCCGAAGAACGAAATGCCGACGGGAAGTCCATCAATGAAACCTGCCGTGACGTTAATGTTCGGATAACCCGCCACGGCAGCGGCGTTCGAACTCCCCCCGGCGGCGTGATCGCCATTGATTAAATCCGTGAGCCAGGCCGGGCCGCCGGTGGGGGCGACGATGGCATCGAGACGGTGCTTGTCCATGAGCGCGTCGATGCCCTCGGTGCGTGCAAGGCGATGATTTTTCTCGAGCGCATCAATGTACTCTTTTTCCGTCAGCGGGCCTTTTGCCTCGGATTTCAGAAAAACATCCTGCCCAAAGTACGGCATTTCCTTCTGCCGGTTGCGGTCGTTGAAATCGATCACATCTTTCAGTGTGTGCACGGGAGCGCTGGGCCCAAGGCGGGCGAAATAGGCCGCGAGATCGGCTTTGAGCTCATAGAGAAAAATCAGAAATTCGCTGTCGTCGAATTTGCCGAAGGTTTCAAGATCGGCGGGATCAACCAGTGTTGCCCCCTGCTTGCGCATCACGTCGAGGGATTGCTCCATCAAAGCGTCGACTGTGTCATTGAAGCCGAAATATTTTCTGGCGACACCGATGCGCGCGCCTTTCAAGCCATTCGGGTCGAGGAACTGTGTGTAGTCAGTGTGAGATTTGCCCTGACTGGCAGCTGTGGCCGAGTCTTCCGAATCGACGCCGGTCAGTGCTCCGAGCATGATCGCGGCATCGCGCAGCGTGCGGCACATGGGGCCGGCAGTGTCCTGGCTGTGGGAGATGGGAACGATTCCTGCCCGGCTGATCAGCCCGACGGTAGGTTTGATCCCTGCAATGCCATTGGCCGACGACGGACACACGACGGAACCGTCGGTCTCGGTCCCGATCGCTGCTGCGCAGAAATTGGCCGATACGGCCGCGCCGGATCCGGAGCTGGAGCCACAGGGATTGCGGTCAAGCGCGTAGGGATTTTTCGTCAACCCTCCGCGGCCGCTCCAACCACTCGTCGAGTGCAGCGAGCGGATGTTGGCCCACTCGCTCAGGTTCGTCTTGCCTAAAATTACCGCTCCCGCGGCGCGTAATCTTTGTGCGACAAACGAATCTTTCGGCGGCTTGGAGCCGACTAAAGCTAGAGATCCGGCAGTGGTCATCATCTTATCGGCGGTATCGATGTTGTCTTTGATCAATATCGGGATACCGTGCAACGGGCCGCGCGCGCCTTTGGCTTGGCGCTCCTGATCGAGCGACGCCGCAATCGACATCGCATCGGGATTCAATTCGATCACACTGTTGACCGCCGGACCGCTTTTGTCGGTCTCATGAATGCGGTTCGTATATTTCTCGACCAAGGATTGTGCGGTGAACTTGCCGGATTTCATCCCGTCCTGCAATTCGGAAATCGTGATTTCGTCGAGTTCGAATGGACTCACATCGGCTGTTTCTGGCGGCTGGGGCGAAGAGAGCTCACGCGCGGCGCCGAGCGCCGGATAAAGCGTAGACAAGGACGCAGCGGCCCCGCCAACGGCGGCGGTGCGAAGAGTGCCGCCAAGAAACGAACGGCGGCTCGAAGTCAGGATTTTGGAAGGCGTCTTTCCGGGCATGAAAGGTGAGTCCTCGATCGCAAAAGGTCAACTCCAAGCAGGCAACATAGTAACCGACTCGGTGGGACGCTGCAGCCAATGCACCAATTCGGGTCACGTTGGTTTGCTTGGCAGGATCAGTCCGGCCAAATCCTGCACCGATCCTGCTAAAATCTCATCTACTGATAAGGCATGTTTCCGAAGAGATTGCGGCCACTGCTGCCTTACATGAAGCGCTACCGCTGGGGATATCTGGCGGGGACGCTCTGCGTTTTCGCCAACAACGGCGCCTGGGTCCTGTTCCCGCAAATCATTCACGGAGCGGTCGATAGCCTAAGCGCAACCTTCACGCGCCTCGATATGGGTCCCGCTCGTCACGCTCTAGCCGTCTTTGCGATGGAGTTGCTGGCCGTCTTCGCCGTGCGCGCCATCTTTATGTTTCTGACGCGTTGGATCCTGATCGGCATCTCGCGTGATATCGAGTTTGACCTGCGCAACGACCTCTTTGCCCGCCTGGAAACTCTTTCGTATTCCTACTACCAGCGCATGCGCACCGGCGATGTGATGGCGCGCGCGACGAACGACCTGAACGCCGTACGCATGTTGCTGGGCCCGGCCATCATGTATTCGGCGAACACGATAGTGTTTACCGTGGCGGCGCTGGCGTTCATGGTGCAATTGAGCCCCAAGCTCACGTTTTATACATTCCTGCCGCTGCCGGTGGCGAGCGTGTTGATTCAGTATTTCGGGCATCGCATCCACGAGCGCTTCGAGCGCATTCAGGCGATGTTCTCGGATATCTCGGCGCGGGCGCAGGAAAACTTTTCTGGCGTGCGTGTCATTCGCGCTTACGCGCAGGAGAAAGCCGAGATCGCGCAATTCGAAACCGCGAATCAGGAATACATTGCGCGCAGTCTGAAACTTGTACGGCTGATGGGCATGTTGTGGCCAACGCTGGAGCTTATGCTCGGGATCGCTACCGCCCTGGTGCTGTGGCTCGGCGGCCGCGAGGTCATCAACGGGCAAACCCAGGTCCATCTGGTCTCGTATCTGAAGACGACCACGACAATTTCGCTTTCGGGATCGCTTACGGTGGGCGGTTTCTCAGCGTTTCTCACCTATATGATGCAGTTGACCTGGCCGATCATCGCGCTCGGCTGGGTGGTCAACATCTTTCAGCGCGGCACGGCGTCGCTCGGTCGGCTGGATGAAATCCTGCAAGAGCAGCCCGAAATCAAAGATGGCACGGGGGCCCGCGAGTTGCCCATCAACGGCGAAATCGAATTCCGCAAGCTGAATTTTGCCTACGACGGCAACCGTGTGCTGCAGGATGTGAACCTGCGCATTCCAGCCGGGACCAGCCTCGCCATTGTGGGGCCGACCGGAGCGGGCAAGACCACACTGGTCAATCTGATTCCGCGCGTCTACGACGCGGAAGCGGGAAGCGTTTTGATTGACGGCCGGCCGGTTCGCGAATATTCGCTGGCCACTTTGCGGAAGAGTATCGGTTTCGTGCCGCAAGAGACTTTTCTGTTCAGCGAGCGCATCCGCGGGAACATCGCATTGGGCGTGGAGTCGGCCACCGACCAGCAGATTCACGACGCTTCGGCAGCGGCGAATATTGCAGCGGACATCGAAAGTTTTCCCGAGGGATATCAGACGCTTGTAGGCGAGCGCGGCATCACGCTTTCCGGCGGACAAAAACAGCGTACGGCAATCGCGCGTGCGCTGATCCGTAACCCGCGAATTCTGATTCTGGATGACGCGCTCTCGAGTGTCGACACGCAAACCGAAGACAAAATCCTGAATCATCTTCATTCTGTAATGCGGGGAAGGACAACCATCTTCATTTCCCACCGTGTCTCGACTGTGCGAAATGCCGATCGGATTGCCGTTTTGCACGGCGGCCGCATCGTCGAACTCGGAACGCATGACGAACTGCTGGCACGAAACGGGTACTATACCGATCTCTACAATAAGCAGCTGCTCGAAGAAGAACTTGCCGAAGTGTGAAGAGACAGTTCTCACTTCTCGGTTCCTGGTTCTCAGTAAAAGTGTGAAACTTGCGCGACTGTTCTTCTTCAATATTTACTTGCCATGGATATCTTCAGGGCCGCGAAGGTTAGAATTACTGCGCGCCACGGCCTGAGCGCTCTTATGCAACGCGTTGACACTGCAGAAATTCTCGATTCCGACTTGTGTCCGCCGAGCGAGATTCCGATCTCCTTACAGGATCTGCGCCGGATCAATCGCTGGTTCGGAGGCGTGAGGACTACCCAGGCCCTGATCAGTCGCGTAGCGCGCGCTCAGGGGCTAACGCGCCTTTCCATGCTCGACGTGGCGGCCGGATTCGGCGAGGTGCAGACGATCGTTGCCCAAAAGCTTTCGCGTCGGGGCATTTCTCTGGACGTCACTTCGCTCGATGTGAAGCCTTCGCACCTTCTTCCGGGAACTCGCGCCGTCGCCGCCGACGCGTTACACCTGCCATTTCGCGACAACTCGTTCGATCTCGTGGGGTGCAATTTGTTTGCCCATCATCTTGGCCCCGACGCGCTCGGCCGTTTCATTCACGAGGGACTACGGGTGAGCCGGTGCGCAGTGGTGATCAACGATCTCCTTCGACATCCCGTGCACCTGGCGCTGGTGTATGCCGGATTTGCGTTTATGCGCAGCCATGTTTCGCGAGTGGATGGAGTGGCCTCAGTGCGCCGAGCGTATATTCCTCAAGAAATTCGCGAGATCATCAGTTCGGCGTTTCGGCCCGGCCAAACTCCCCACGTGGAAATCACCTTGCACTACCTGTTCCGCATGGGGGTGATCGTGTGGAAGGACCCCCGCTCGTGATCCAACAATTTTGGCTCACGATTCTGCCGGCCGCACGTCAATGTTAGGAGGGCACAACATGGCCGTCAGATTCCGAATCCTTCTCATCTTCCTTGTACTCACAAGCAATCTGCTGCGCGCAGAAACTCCAACCGTAGACGATGTCCTGCAGCACTTCGTAACCGCGCTTGGGGGAAGGGAAGAACTCGAAAAGATCAACACGATGTTTTTTCGGGGAACGCTGGAAATTCCATCCCTCAAGCTGAATGGCACTACCATGGAATACTTTAAGTCTCCGGATCACTTCGCCGCCGTTTCTGACATCGTCGGTTACGGCACGACGAAAGTCGTGTACGACGGGCACGAAGCCTGGCAATCAGCTCCCAATGCCGCCGCGTCGCAGCTTTCGGGGCCGGCCCTGGCAGACATGCAGCGCCGCGCCCACATCCACTGGAATCTTAAACTCCATGAGTTTTACCCGAATCTTCAGTTAAAGGGCCGCGAGACCGTGGGCGACGAGGATGCTTGGAAGCTGGAAGCAACGGTCGAGACCTGGACTTACGATCTCTTCTTTAGCGTGAAGAGCGGTCTGCTCGTACGTTTTGACACTGACCAACACACGCCGGATGGCCAATCCAGCGTCCTGATCAGCGACTATCGCCCCGTAGGTAAAGTGCTATTTGCCTTTGGCGCTGCACAAACCGGTGGAGGTACGAATTGGAGCCGAAAACTCACGGAAGTGAAATTCAATGATCCCGTTGATGATTCGGTTTTCCTGAAACCGAAAAGCTAAATCGGGCTATCGCTTCTCCTATCAATTCAAAGACTGGTCAGCTACTCCAGCTGGGTTCGGCGTGTTGTCTGAATCCTGCTAACCTTAGCTATTCGCGCGCAGTCAAAAAGACAATGAGACCCCTTCGCCGAAACCGCCTGCTGTCGGTGTGCTTGCTGCTGATTGTGGCATCGTCTGCGCGGGTGTGGGCCGGCCAGAACAGTGAGGCCCAGCCCTCCAAGCGGGCAACGAGTACGCCTTACACTGGCGACCTCTCGATCTTCGAGTCCCCTGGGCGCGAGCAAAGGCTGCAGATCGACCGCGTGATGGAGATTCTCGGAATCACGTCGGGTAAGACGGTTGCCGATATCGGCGCGGGGTCGGGGTGGTTCAGCGTGCGGGCGGCACGCAAGGTGGGCCCTACAGGCAAAGTCTACGCGGTTGACATCAATCCCGAAGCCATTCAGTACATCGATCACAGGGTTCAGAAGGAGTCGCTGGGCAATGTAAAAACGATTCTGAGCAGAAACGATGACCCGCTTATGCCCAAAGATGCAGTCGACGCGGTGCTGCTGTTGAAGACCTACCACGAAGTTGCCGATCCCGTTGCGCTGATGGAGCATCTGCGCCCGGCGCTGAAGCCCGGAGCGCGAGTGGGGATCATCGATCGCGAAGGAAACGGCACCAACCATGGCGTGGGTCGACAAATCGTGATCGAGGAAGCGACGAAAGCCGGCTACCGCCTGCTGGAAACTTACGACTTCGTTAAAGCCGACGGTATGGACTACTTTCTGGTCTTTGTACCGCAATGAATAATACTAAGCACCCCTCCGGGGTGAGCACAGGAATCGTGGCAGGCGTTCGCGCACCGTGTCGTGCAGGCGCCGGTGCTGCTCGAGCAGGGCTGCCCGATCATGCTGAGGAACGTTGTAAATGTCCATGGATAGTTCGACCACGGTGAGGTCCAGTGCGCGGAGAGCGCTGAGGAGCCTGTCAACGCCGCTGGATTGAGCGTCGTAGGAACGCAATTTTCGCCACAGCTGTTTTCTTGGCGGGGACATCGGAGTGCCTTTCTGAGTTGACCAAATTGATATCCCATCTGGAATGGAAAGGGAAACGCAAACAATTGATCGTTGCGATTACTCAATCGCGTAGGCGAGAAATGGATTCAGACTCGAAAGATGGAGCGGGGTACGGGGATCGAACCCGTGACATCGAGCTTGGGAAGCTCGCGTTCTACCGCTGAACTAACCCCGCGTACAACGCTGAGTATGAACGTCTTGTTCGGTTCTGTCAAAGCGGGAGATGCCATCCGGAATGGAATGTGGTGGGGACAGCCGCCCTCGGCTGTCCGGTCGAGGCGAAGCTCGACATGCGTAATTTGCCGCCAGCTCAGGGCGGATCATCCGCGGGAAGCTCGCCAGTGGAGATTTCCTCGCTAGCTGATAGCGGCAACGATCAAAGTCGCGTCGTCGACCAGCGATCCGTCATTCGATGCGTTAGCGGATTTCAGAATCAGATCCTTCAACTCGTCAACCGGACGGGCGACGTTCAGCGATACGAACTCCAGAAGATTCTCTTCGCCAAAATCATCGGAGCCGTTGTTGCCGCCCTCCGTGATGCCGTCCGTGAAAAGCACCAGACGGTCGCCGCTGCGCAATTCTTTTTCCTGTTGATGGTAGTCCCAGTACGCGAGTGTCCCGAGCACGGCATCGTCTGTGCTGAGCCGCTCGCAGCGCCCATCGCGCCGCGCCAGGATGGGCCAGTTGTGTCCGGCATTGGTATAGGTGATCTTTTTCTGGGAAACATCCAATACGCAGAAAAAGAAAGTAATGAACTTTCCGGGAACATGGACGGCACGGTTCACGCGATTGCAGAGCTCTCGCGGACTGGCGACTTCGGGTGCAAGCATCCGCACGATGGCCTGCAAATTTGACATCAGCAGGGCAGCGCCGAGTCCCTTGCCCATGGCATCGGCGATGCAGATAGCGAAGCGCTGCTCGTCAATGGGAATCACATCGTAGTAATCTCCGCCGACGGTTCGGGCCGACTGCGTCGAAGCCACAACGGTTACGCCCTCGGGCGCCGCAATCCGAGCGGGCAGAAGTGCGCGCTGGATTTGCGCCGCATCTTGCGCTTCGAACTTTTCGCGAAAACTCTTTTCGCGCAGCGCACGGGAGCGGTGCATCTGTTTTTGCAGGACCTGCAGCAAGTGCTCGTTGTCCCACGGCTTCTGCACAAATTCGCAGGCTCCCCGGTGCATGGCGTCGACTACCAGCTCAACCGTTCCCCAGGCAGTCATCGCCACCACCGCCAAAGTGCTGTCGATGGCTTGCACTTTGGAGAGCAATTCCAGACCATCAGCCCCTGATGTTGTGTCCCGGCTATAGTTCAGGTCGAGCAGGAGGGCATCAAAGATTTCGCCGTCGAGGGCCTTCAGCGCGTCTGCCGGTGTCTGGACGAGTTCCGCGTCGTAGCCGTTGCTCTTGAGCAGCATGCCGAGGGCTGCCAAAACATCGTCGTTGTCTTCCGCCACCAGGACGCGCGGACGGCGAGAACCGCTCGATTTGCTGCTCGGCACCAGTGCGTTTACATCGCTAGACAATTGCACAATCATTGGCGTCACCCTACGCAGTGGGACTACTGCAATTCCTTCGCCTCATCGCAATCATGGGTAAGTGCTTGATTTAATTCAGTGCCGAGGCCCGCCCAAGACGGACTGAAATTGAAATGTGTTCGCTCGTGAAATGATGTGTTCGGAAGTGAACAGTTCACTGGCGGCAGATTGGAAATCTCGTGTCGTTCTGTTACTAGGAACGCAGCGTAGAGGAAAAGCGGGAAGTGTCTTGCGGGACCTGGGCGGCTGAAGTTCTGCAATCTAGCAAATCGCGGCCAAAGGCTACCAGGCACAGCCCGACCAGCACCGCCGTCCATCCCGCGAAGAAAATCCAACTCGCTGTGAAGAGATGAGCTTCCATCCTCGTGGACTCCTGCTTGACCGCGTGCGGCGCGAGAAGGATTGTCGCTCGCGCCGCTTCTGTTGTGAGGTCTCGCTCAGCAGTCAACGGCCGAGGGCCGTTTATTGCTGGGAAGGCTCCGAATGCTGGCTCATGTGCCTCTGCATGCGAGCCTTCCGGTTGGCCTCAAATTGCGCCAGCTTCGCCTGTTGGTCCGGCGTAAGGATCTGATACAGCTCGGATTGGATGCGCGCTTTCTGCACCATCAATTCCGTCAGGGCTTGAGTGGCCTGGGCCGCGATGGGGCGTACTTTCGCTTCGTCGAAATTTCCCTGTTCGAACTGATGGATCTGCTGCTGCGTCTGATGAAGCTGGTGAATCAACGGCCGCAATGTCGGCTTTTCTTTTTCCAGGATGCTCTTGGCCTGCGCCTGCTGCGCGTCGGTCAGCCCGAGCATGTCGATATAGAACTCGAGCGTGTGTCCCATGCCAAACTCGTGCCCGTGCATGGGCGGCCCGTCAAAAGTTTGCGACTTGGCGATGGCCGTGCCTAATAAAACCGCCAGCGCTGCCGCCAAAAACCGAAAACGAATGGACTTCATGATCCCTCCAACGATGGTCCGCTATGGAACCGAATTGCCTGCACTTATGAGAACACGGCGGAGTGCGCGATGGCAGTAAAAAGTCGGTCAATCGGCGTAAAGTTTTGTCAAAGGGAAACGAAGTAATCATGAGGCAGTAGTCGAGGGCAGTGGTCGATTCAGGAGCCGGTGTCCCGCCATGGCGTGATGTCGGGCTTACCGGCAGCTGCGTTTGCACTCGAGATCCCTCCGCCCGCGGTAAAAAGCGCGGGCTGTCGGGATGACATTGCTCCTTAAATTGCTGAACCCTGACTGCCGACTACTGATTGCTGACTACCAATTGCTGACTCCTGCCTCCTGACCCCTGATTTGACAATTCTTTACAGCTTGACCATGTTTCTCTGAGTGACAATAACAACGACGACATGGAACGCATCCTGGTCATTGACGACGACGTGGAGCTTTGCAGCCTGGTCAAAGAATACCTGCAGGCGGAGGGCTTCTCAGTCGAGTGTGTGCACGAAGGCGAGAGCGGACTGCAGAAGGCGACCGCGGGTGGGTATCTGCTGGCTGTGCTGGATGTGATGCTGCCCGGTATCAACGGTTTTGAAGTATTGCGACGCATTCGCGCCACTTCGCGATTGCCCGTGCTGCTGCTGACTGCGCGAGGCGAAGATGTCGACCGCATCGTTGGGCTGGAAATCGGCGCGGACGATTATCTTCCTAAACCCTTCAATCCTCGCGAACTGGTGGCTCGGATTCGCGCCATTCTTCGTCGCTCGCTTGGCGACGGCAAACAGCTGGCTGCGCCGGACATTGTTCGCGTGGGCGAGATTGAACTCGATCCCGCAACCCGCACGGTACGCAATGGCGGAGAGATTGTCGACCTGACTTCAGTAGAATTCAATCTGTTGGAAGTATTGCTGCGAGAGGCGGGACGCGTGGTACCGCGGGAGCGGCTGGTGAATGCCGTCCTGAGCCGTAAGTTTTCCCCTTTTGACCGCAGCATCGATATGCATGTCAGCAAGGTTCGCAAGAAGTTGGGCGACACCGATACCGACGAGCACATCAAGACGGTACGTGGCGTAGGTTATATTTTCGCCCGGCCACGCGAGAAATCGAAAGCTTCCTCATGAAGAGTTTGTTTCTCAGGATTTTTCTATCGTTCTGGCTGGCGCAGGCGTTGTTCGTGGTCCTCGCCATCCTAGTCACGCTCGCCTTCCGGCCACGCGCCGCCAGTTGGGAGGCGCTGCGCACAACTGCTCTCAATGACTCGGTGAGTGCCTACGAAGGGGGCGGACAGCGACAGCTACGCCAGTACCTGGAGAACCTCGACCAGACGCAACATGTTCGCGCCTATCTTTTTGACGAGCACGGAGAAGAAGTTTCTCGCCGAGGGGCCCCGGATTGGGCCGTTCGTGTCGCCGCCGGTGGACCGCGAGTGCCGCATGAAGGATTTGTCTTTCCTGCTCCCAAGGCCGAGCGCGAGTCGCGTGCGTCGTCCGATGGGCTGCATCGCTACACGCTGGTGATGGGACTGCCCGTCGGGCCACGAGTGTTTTTTGGCCCGCGCGGCCTGCCCGTGCCTGGACTGATCATTGCCATCATTTCTTCCGGATTCGTGTGCTACTTGCTTTCCTGGCATATGACCAAGCCGATCGTCCGCCTGCGTGCCGCCACCCGCCAGTTGGCGGAGGGCGACCTGAGCGCCCGTGCTGGGGCGCCGGCGGGACATCGACGCGATGAGATTACCGGACTGATGCGCGACTTCGATGCCATGGCGGAGCGGCTGGAATCGTTGGTCAAAGCCCAAGGGCGATTGCTAAATGACATCTCTCACGAGCTTCGCTCGCCCCTGGCTCGTTTAAATGTTGCACTCGGACTAACGCGGCAACGGTCGAATCCAGAGAGTGTGGCCATGCTGGACCGCATCGAACTTGAGGCCAGCCGGCTGAACGAACTCATCGGTCGAATCCTGACGTTGGCGCGGCTGGAAGACGGCGAGCAGCGGGTACCGCAAACTCCAGTACCGCTGAATGAGCTGGTCCAGAACATCGCCGAAGATGCCGAGTTCGAGGCGCAGGCCCGCCGTTGTCACGTACGCAGTGCGATTCCTGAGGGCCAGTGGGAAGTGCAAGGCGATGCTTCGTTGTTGCATAGCGCGGTTGAAAACGTCGTACGCAATGCCATTCGTTACACGGGCGAGGGCACCACGGTTGACATCGAATTACAGAAAGCAATGGAGAATGGCAGGCCGCTCGCTTTGCTGACGGTCAGCGATTGCGGTCCCGGCGTACCGAACGATGAATTGGGCAAGCTTTTTCAGCCTTTCTATCGCCTGGACGACGCACGCGGACGCAATACCGGCGGCGTGGGTCTCGGCTTGGCCATCACGGAACGGGCAGTACGCTTTCACGGTGGCAGCGTCTCTGCGCGTAACCGGGCTGAAGGTGGATTAGCGGTTGAACTCCGCTTACCGCTTGTTCCTGGAGTGCCAGAGCGCGCGGAAGAGACGAGCCGACAAGTCGTGGTCGGGTAGCGTCGTCCAGAGCGCCCCAGGCAACTCGGGCCAGTCCTTTCTGGTTCCAATAAGTCTTTGTGGCAGTTTGCTCTTCCGGCGTATTCCTGATACACAAATGAGTGGTATTTTCACGCCTATAAAAGTTCGCATAGCCCGAGCATTCAGTTTTCGGGTGCACGCCTAAGCACGTCAACACGGTCAGGGAGAGAAACAGAGGAATGTCGAAGCGATTCGGGTGGCTGCTGGGTTTGGGAGTTTTGGTCGCGATTGCATTTTTGGTGGCCTGCGGAAGCTACTCGCCGTCTTCCGATGGCCTGGTGATCGTGCCCAGCTTGGGCTCGGATGTGGTGCAGAGCTTCAGCTTCAATTTAAGCAGCGGGCACGCCTCGCGAATCAATAGCAATCCAGCGATTCCAGGACCACCGGATCAAGGTGGCCCATCGGCGATCGTGCTCGATCCGTCGGGGCAGTTTGCGTTCGTCACGAGCAGCCATTTGCTCAATCCGAGCACGGACCAGTGCACCTCGAGCAGTACGATCGCGACTTTCAAGATAAATTCAGATGGCAGCGTGAGCAGCGTTGGTCAGCAAACGCCAAATAAAATCAACACGACCATACCAGTGGTTCCCGTGGCACTGGCGATCGATTCCGCCGGGAAGTACCTGTTTGTGGCCGATTCAGCCACCTGTACCCTAAGCATCGTAAACAACGTACCCACGCCCAATGTCGTTCCCGGTGCGATCAGCGTTTTTTCCATCGGCGCGAACGCCGCTTTGACTGAAGTCGCTGGATCACCGTTTACTCTTCCAGGGTCAACGGTCCCGCCTCCTAGCTTTGTTGGAGTTGCCGTTACGCGCACAGCTTTCCCTGGGCCACCGGCAGCGTGTTTTACGCAGGCTCCTCCGTCGAATGAATATCTTTATGCAGTAGATAACGCGGGGAACCAAGTAGTGGCGTTTTCGGTTTCATCTGGGGGCGCGTTAGGCCTGCTCCCAGGAGCGACCGGCATCCTGAGCTTCCCCACGGGTACCAGGCCGTCCGCCGTGGCGGTCGATCCGTGCAACCGCTTCCTCTACGTCACCAACAATGGATCGAACAACGTGAGCGGCTTTGCCATCTGCAGCAAGATCGGACAATTTGGTTGCGTGGCCGACGATTTCAGCCTGCTGCCAGCGCCGAATTCGCCCTTCTCGATCCCGGGGTCCGACCCTGTCGCACTAGCCGTTGATCCCTTTGGACATTTCCTGTTCGTGGTCGGTCAGACCACCGCACAGCAGCTTTCGTCCCACAAAATTGCTCAGGCGACTGGATCACTTACCCAGTTCGACACGAAAGCCACCGGCCAGCAGCCCGTCTCCATTGCGATTCGGGGCGACGGAGCCTGGCTGTTCGTGACCAATACTTTGTCGGGTACCGTTTCGCAATTTGGCTTGACTCCTGCGAGCGGCGTTTTGACACCAGCTGGCGAAGCCATTACCACCGATAATTTTCCATATGGAGTGGCAGTGAAGTGAGCGGCTTCAGGCTCCAGGCCCTCGGCTTCAGCCCTGCGTGCGATTTCGTGGTTCGACTCGGGTCAGCGAATAGCTGAAGCCCGAAGCCGAATAGCTGAAGCCGCAACTTACGTAGGCACTTTCAGAATCAGATACCCACCCACCAGCACAAAAATCAGATCCGGCGACCAGGCGGCCAATGCGGGCGGCAGTTGGCTAAAGTTTCCCATGGCTTCGAACAGGCGCGAGACGACGGTATAGAAAAGAGCGATGCCCACCGCGACTGCCACTCCCGTGACCGCGCCTTTGTTGCCGGTGGAGAGCGCGAAGGGAATGGCCAGCACGGCCATGACCAATGTGATCAGCGGGTAGGACAGCTTCTTGTTCAATTCCACGCGCAGCCGCACTACATCGAATCCGCTCTGTTGCAGGTCGCGAATGTAGCGGCGCAGCTCCTCGTAATTCATTTCCGAATACTGCTTCACTTCCTTCTTGAAATATCCCGGCGTTTCCGTGAGCTGGGGAAAGGTCGAAACATCGAAGGGACGATAGTCTGCGATGGCCGAGACCCGCAGCGAGCGCTCCCATCCCCGCTCGTAGACCCAACGATCAAGATTTTCAGCCCAGTGGGCGCGATCGGCGTGGATGCGGCGAACGACTGTAAAGCTGGGGCGATCAATCTGGAACACGGAGACGTTGCCGAACTGGTTCTTATCGGGATCGAAAAACTGATAGTAGTAAATGTCATTGTTCTGACCGAAGATCCATTTACGATCAGGTCGCAGATAGGTCTGCGCAGGCTTGCCTTTGATCTGGTTGTGCAGCGCCTCCTGCCGCTTGTTGGTGTGCGGAAGGTAGAACTGATCGGCTAGAAAAAGTCCGCCCGCGCACAGGGCCGCGACCACTACTACTGGGCTGACGATGCGATAGATGCTTACGCCAGTCGCTTTGATGGCCGTGACCTCGTTCGAGCGCTGCATCAGGCCGAAGGTCACAAGCACGGCTAGCAACATGACGAGCGGCGCGACATTGTAGAGCAGATACGGCGTCACGTTGAGCAGGTACTCGGCGACGACGATAGCCGGCGTCTGATTGCGCAGAATGTCTCCCAGCAACTCGAACAGAGTGAAGATCAGAACGAGCACCGTGAAGGTCGCCAGGATCATCAGCAGATAGGAGAAGAAGTCGCGCAGTACGTAGTCATCGAGCAGCGTCGGAAAGCTGGCGCGAAAGACGCGTCGCCGCGTGGAGGCGCGCTCAAAGGCGTTTTCGCGATGTCGCAGGAAGGCCCCCTCCTGCAAGGGCTGTAGCGGCTTCCATGACAAACGGAAGCGGCTGAGTTCGAAGGGTCGGCGCTCGGCCTGCCAAAGCAGGAATACTCCGCCGGCGAAAAACACAAAATTCGCCAGCCAGGCGCCGAACCAGGGGGCGACCTCTCCTTGGCGCGCCAGCGAAACTCCGATTAGGGAAATGACGTAATAGGTGAACACCAGCAAGATGGTGAGCACGAATCCACCCGATTTCCCGCTTTTCTTTGACGACAAGCCGAGCGGGATGCCGACCAGAGCCAGCACAAGACATGCGGTGGGAAGTGCGAAGCGACGATGGAATTCGATGTAGTACCAACGCGCCGAAACTGGATCCACGCGCGCCGCTTGCGAGCGGAGGTTCCAGGTGCTCATCAGGCCGACGGGAACAGGCTCCTCGGCTTTGTTTTCAGTCGAAGGTAGCTCAATCGGGATATCGGTCTGCTGAAACGTCGAGATCTGATAGTGATCCACATTGGTGGGATCGGTTTCATGCACCGAGCCGTCGACCAGGTGAAGGTGAAGGCGGTCGCGTCCTTCGCTGACCAGAATGCCCTCGTGCGCCAGCGTTACCCGCGGATTGGCGGCGTCGCTGATGTCGGCGAGAAACACGCCTTTCCAGAGCGCCGCTCCCTGCGCTCCGTGTACATCTTGCACGTACAACACGATTTTCGGAAATCCTTCATAGAACACGCGCGGCTGCACTTCAAAGGAAACCTGTGAGCCCTTAAGCCGATCTTCGAGGCGGGCCAGCGAGGCTTGGGAGCGCGGGGAGAGATAGACTCCGTTGAACAGTGCGAAGGCCCAGGCGGCCAGCACGAAGATCGAAAGCATGCGCAAGAACGTCCACACGCCCAGGCCGCAGGCGCGCATGGCGGTGATTTCGCTATCGGCAGCCAGGCGGCTCAGACCGATGAGAATGCCGATCAGCACGCTCATGGGTATGGTGTAGGTGAAAGCAACGGGGAGCGTGTAGAAGAAAATTTCAGCGACGCTGGGCAGGGGAGCGCTGGCACGTACCACCAGTTCGAGAATGCGCTCGAGATCGCGCGTGAACAGGACGAAAGTGAAGACCGCCGCGCCGATGACGGCGTGCGCGACTACTTCGTGCAGAACGTAGCGGGTCAGGATCCGCATGGAACCAGTGCTTGAGCCGAGCATAGCACGGCTGTGCTCTTGGTTAATCGTGCCCGGTGCCTGCATTTCCGGATCACGGCAGATCAGCCCTTCACATACGCCAACTTGGCCGCCACTTTTCCATCGTGGACGGTGAATACGTCCACGCCGCGCAGGTGCCAGGGTTGTCCGTTGCGCATCTTGCGATACACCCAGAGCACCACTGCGCGATCGCCGCTTACGATGACCTCTTCGGCATCGAAATGGGCATCCGCGTTGCGCGCGAACCAGTTTCGCCAGAACTCGAGGACCGCGGCTTTGCCTTCAACCCGGCGACCATCCGGCGCTGGCGAGGTGTCTTCAAAAACGGTGTCGTCGGTGAGCAGGGCTGAGAGCGCGTCAGCATCATGGCGGTTAAAGGCATCGTTGAACCGATTGATAGTTTGGCGTGTAGATTCGTCTTGGGAATGAGTCATGGGTTCGTCCTTAGGGCCTGCCATAACTCGCGCTGCAACGAATAGAATCATGGCCGCGGCCAGCGTCGGCAGCATACAGCGGAACGAAGCAGTCGGCATGCGTCCTCCTGAGCGTGGCGATTATAAGTTAAGGCGTCTTACGGGAGTCTGCCGTTAAGTGAGTCCCCGCAGCCGAAATCTCGAACCCGGCGAGGGATCTTAGAACGAAAGCAGAGTGCGATAGAGGACCCGCCATTGACCATGTGCGCAGCATCACTTACTGGGTTGCCACTTCTGCTATCCTGATACGTGAACTTCTTCCGCCTCGATACGCGCCGGTTCGTCTGTGAGCGGCTCGCTCCCTCCGGGCTTTGATATTCCATCCAATTTCTCTCATTCAGTTCCCAAGAACTGACGATTCATTTCTGCGAGGTTCAGGTGCGCCCATCCGGGCACGCAGAAGCTGACCAGAATCGTCGCTATCCGTCCAGGAGAGGAATCTATGAAATTGCTTGTGATTGGTTCGGGAATGATGGGATCGGCTGCGGCATACGACATGGCGCGTAATCCGCGGGTCGACTCGGTGACGCTGGCCGACAGCAATGTGAAGCTCGCACGGGAAGTGGCGGCGCGCGTGAACCGCATGACCGGCAGCAAAAAAGTCCGGGCAGTCGCACTCGATGCAGCGGACCAAAAGGCCGCCGTCAAAGTCATGCGCGGGCACGACGGCGCGCTTTCCGCGGTACCTTATTTTTTGAATCTCGGTCTAGCCAAAGCCGCGATCGAAGCGCGTTGCCACTTTGCCGATCTTGGCGGCAACAACACCGTTGTGCGGCAAGAACTCGCGCTGTCCAAACAGGCTGAAAAACATGGTGTCGCCTTGGCGCCCGATTGCGGAGTTTCTCCCGGGATGGCCTCGATTCTCGCCGGGGAACTGGTTCGCCGCCTCGGAGGCCACGCCGATGCTTTGCGAATCTATGTCGGGGGACTGCCCGAGCAACCTACGCCCCCATTTCATTATCAACTTGTGTTCTCGGTCGAAGGATTGATCAATGAGTACGTTGAGCCGGCGCGCATTCTGAGTAAGGGCAAGCTCACAACCATCGATCCGCTCACCGAGCCGGAGGACTTCCATATCCCGGGATTTCCCCCCTTGGTCGCGTTCCACACCTCCGGCGGAACGTCAACGTTGCCGGAAACTTTCGAAGGCCGCGTCGGCGAGTGCTTCGAAAAAACCCTGCGCTACCCAGGACACTACGACCTGCTCTGCGAATTGAAAGAGCTCGGGCTGTTCTCGAGCGAGAAGATCAAGGTCGGCAAAGCGGAGATCGCGCCGCGCGCCATGATGTCAAAGATTTTTGAAGGTAAGTTCGCCGGCAAGGGACCTGACGTGTGCATCATGCGCATCGAAGCGCACGAGTCGGTAAACGGTCACGGCGTTCGCGGATTACTCGGCGGCAGATTGCGCGGGCATGTTGCATCATTCACCTTGGTCGATCATTACGATGCCAAGAGCGACATGAGCGCCATGATGCGCACCACGGCTTTCCCCGCGTCGATCGTGCTGCAGATGCTGGCCTCCGGCATGATCAGCAAACGTGGCGCTGTCCTGCAAGAGCGAGACGTTCCGGCAGAAGCTTTTCTGGAAGAGATGAAACGTCGCGGCATCAAGGTCGATTACGCACTGGAGTAGCCAGCGAATTCGTTGACAACATAATCCCACGATGATCCCACGGCACGAGCGAGCCGCAGCAATGCTTCGCCCGTGCCGGATGGCACATTCGTGGCGTTACGTTCGTCACCCGCTTGTGTTCGACTAAAACTGAGTACAGACCAAATGAGTGGGACGTACCAAAGAAATCTACAACACTTTTAGTGCAAAGCGGTGCACTCTCTGGTAGCATGTCGGCATTCTCAACATTCATCTCCAGTGTTTTGTGATGGGGAGCGCCCCAGCACTGGTACAACAACTGCACTTATACGTGCGGCGTCGACGGCCAACTCGACATCTCCCAGCTGGGCTGGCCGCAAAGGGTAGGAGTAGTTCGTGAACCAAGGGGAAGAGGGAAGCGTCGGCACGGGAAGTCGCCGTCGTCGTACACGTCGTCATCGCCGAAATCGGCTGCTTCGGCGCGCATTATTAATCGGCGCCCTAACATTTTTCATCATTGGATTTTCCGCAGTCGCGCTGCAATTTCTCAGCCCGTCTTTGTTCCACGCGCGAAACCACGCTCCAACATTCCAGCAGGCGGAAAAAAGCCGCATGAACCTGCTGATGACGAATGAAGAGGACTTCCGGCCAAAAAATGAAGGCCGCCCGGTCTATCCCTACTCGGTTGTGCCTGGCGGAGTCGCGGACATTCGCGAGTTGAAGTGGGTAGCGGAGCACGACCCCATTGTTGCCGCCCACTATGCTGGATTCGACTACGATCATGCGCGCGTGGTGCGACTGGTGCTGGAACGCACCGCGTATGTCTCGTATCGCATCGGCAATCACATCTATTGGACGCGCCGTCGCATCTCGCTGCACAAAGGCGAGAAACTGATTACTGACGGCAAAAAGACGATGCGCGCGCGTTGCGGCAATCGGGTGGAAGAAGTTCCGCAACAGGCGACTTCGTCGTCGGAGCCTCCGGCAGAGAAATTTGAACAACCGGCGCAAGGCACCGCGGTGCAAGCGCCGCCGGTGCCGTTCCAGTCGGCTCTGCTGAATCGTCGCGGAGTTCCGGGCCCTGAGCCCAATCTACCGCTAAACCTTTTTGACCCGATGGAGGGCACGCGTTGGGTGCCATTTTCGCTGCCTCCGCTGCCAAGTGCAGTTTGCGCGCCTACCGGAAAGAAGGGCAAGAACGGGAGCAACGGGAGCGGCAATGGCGAGAACAGTGGCAAGAAGGGAAAGAAAGTTGGTGCCTGCGGCCCGGGCGGGCCGACGGTTGTTCCCGAACCCGGTACGTTGTTGCTGGTGGGCTCTGGAATCGTCTTCATTGCCTGGTTTACCCGCCGCAAACTGGTACGCATCTGAATTCTTCGCGTGCTCAATTTGAACCTTACATTGAGAGAGGCCATTCCAGACGCTTGCGCTCTGACCAGCGGGCTCAGGAACCTAGCGCGGATCTCTAGCTGCTCTCTCGTTCTGTGCCTGGTTCCCTTATCTGTCGCGCAACAAGAACCAAGGACCGACCAGACGTTCGACGCGAAGCGGTGTGCTCCTAAAGCCTTGCGCAAAAGCATGCAAAACAAGGGTAGGGGAAACTCAATCCGCCTCCACAAAGGTGAGACGTACAAGGGATCGCCGGTCGTTGAGGCCGAGATATTGGATTCAGGTGCAATCGTGAACGCACATATCACGCGCAGTTCCGGAAGCGCAGAGATCGACAAACGCGCACTAGATTGGGTTAGGAGCCTCAAGTACAACAATCGACCAGGCTGCCCGGTGGTTGAGTCCAGCGTCGTGGTTACGATCGATTTCACAGGTGGTAGTGAGTAAGAATGTCTGGTAGAGCTCTTAAACCAGGCTCTTGACACTTGCACTTGCCTCCCACTCACCCCTTCCGATAGCCTTCTCGCTTCGATCTCGGAGGCGCGATTGGCTCTTATCCCACGCGTAAGCCGTCCATTTCTTGCTCGAGTTCTATTTCTCATCTCATTGTGTGCGGCGGCGCGGATGTCGAGCGCGCAGGCGATCCGGCTCTGGGTCGATCTCACCGATGCTCCGCGCAACACTTATCACGCACAGCTGGAAATCCCTGCCAAACCTGGCGAACTCACACTGGTCTTTCCCAAATGGATTCCCGGCAATCATCGACCCAGCGGACCGATTGCGGCCCTGACCGGCATCCGCATGGAAGCCGCGGGCCACGCGCTTGGGTGGCGGCGCGATCCCGTGGACATTTACGCGTTTCACGTCACCGTGCCCGCGGGCGTGAGCGCGATTGAAGTAATGCTTGATGCATTGACTTCGCAAGACAGCGCAGGCGGCGGAGGCCCGGCGGCTTCCAGCAACATTCTCGACCTGAATTGGAATGCCGTGCTGCTCTATCCCCAAGGCACAAATTCTGACGACGTACAGTTCCAGGCGGCGGTGCAACTTCCTCCGGGATGGAAATTTGCTACAGCTCTGGATGTCGTATGGCAAGGCAGAAATCTTGTGAGGTTTGCTCCTGTTTCTTTGACGACCTTGATCGATTCACCACTGATTGCCGGGGAGCACTGTCGCCGCATCGCACTAAGTTCAGAGCCGCCTTTGCATGAGATGGACCTAGTCGCCGATAACGAAGCTGATCTGGCGATGAGTCCCGCGGATCTCGCGGCCTACAAAAAGCTGGTCGCCGAAACCGGCGCCCTGTTCGGCGCACGTCACTATCGCAACTACCATTTCCTGCTGACGCTCAGCGACCAGGTTGGCGGTCACGGCCTGGAGCACCATGAATCGAACGACAGCGTAGCGGGAGAGCGCACGTTAGTTGATCCCAAACTGCACTTGCTGTACGGCGGGCTTGTGCCGCACGAGTTCGCGCACTCCTGGAATGGCAAGTATCGCCGCCCGGCAGGCCTGGCGACACCTAACTACCAGGAGCCGATGATCGGCGATTTGCTGTGGGTTTACGAGGGGCTGACCGAATACCTCGGCGATCTGTTGGCCGAGCGCAGCGGACTGTGGACAGCGGACCAATATCGTGAGGCGCTGGCCAGCACCGCCGCGGCGCTTGACCATCGCACTGGAAGAAATTGGCGCTCGCTCGAAGATACGGCGAGATCGGTCCAGCTTTTGCGTCTGATGGGGCCGCAATGGGAGAGCTGGCGTCGCGGGCTCGACTACTATCCCGAGGGCGAACTTATCTGGCTCGAGGTCGATTCGATCATTCGCCAGCAAACCCACGGCCAGCGCTCTCTCGATGATTTTTGCCGGCGCTTCCACGGAGGAGAAAGCGGCCCGCCCAAGGTTGTCCCCTACACGTTTGACGATGTGGTGCGCACGTTGAACGAAATCGCCCCGTACGACTGGGCCAAGCTGCTGCACGAACGCGTCGGTGCGACCAGCACCCATGCGCCGCTCGGAGGCATTGAACGCGAAGGCTGGAAGTTGGTTTACACCGACAAGCCGAACGCATTCATCGAGGCGCTGGAGAAAGTCGTGAAGTTTGGGAACTTTTCCTATTCACTGGGATTCACCGTTGAGAAAGACGGAGAACTGCAAGATGTGATCGTCGATTCTCCTGCCTATCGTGCCGGAATCGGACCGGGAATGAAGCTGGTCGCGGTGAACGGCAGGAAATGGTCACCGGATATTCTGCACGATGCGATCAAGTCGGCGCAGGGAAGCGACGCGCCCATCGATCTGCTCATCGAGAACGCACAATTCTTCAAGACGTGTTCAGTTGTGTACCATGACGGGGAGAAGAATCCTCACCTGGAGCACGTGGCGTCGGAAGAAGACCTTCTCGACAAGAACCTGCAGCCGCTCACACAGTAGATGGAGGGGGACCGGACGCCTGCTGGCGCGACTCGCGCGGTTGAAAAGAAAGCCGGAAGCGCATGCAGCATGGACACCCTGTTTTCTGCAGTGATTGTTCTGTCGATCGTACCGTCCCTCCCAAAGCTTCGCTTTCGTCGGGATGACATCACTATTGAACGGAAAGATGGGATGCGCTTTTATCTCTTCACCCAGATCTCTTGCGTGGAGCGGGCGAAATTCGACAGCACATGCGGGGTAATGATGATCATCAATTCGTCGTCGGATTCTTGCTTCGAGGTGTCGGTCAGCCCCCGGTTCAAGCCTGGAAGCGAGGCAAGGCCGGGAACGCCGGCCATCGAGAGCTGATCGGTGCGCGAGACCTGTCCTGCGACCACGGCAGGTTCGCCATCGGCTAGGGTGATCGCACCCTTGTATTCGCGATTGGAAATGACGGGGACGCCGTTGGCGCTTTGGCCGGTCAGGGACCGAACCTGCAACTCGAGTTGCAGGCTGACGCTGCCGTCGCCATGCACGGTGGGCTTTGCCTTCACATTCAAGCCAATGTCCTCATAGCTTACCGACGGGAACGGCGGGATGTAACTCTGATTGCCGAGTACCTGCGAAATCTGCGGGGCGTTGAAGATGGGGGCATACGAAGCATTCAGGATGGGATATCGCGATCCCAGGTGGAAGGTTGCGTCGGTGCCTTGTCCCGCGCGCAGGGTCATGTGCTCCAGGCTGCGCGACCAAGATTCATTCAGCGATAGTTTGGCGACACCCCGATCGAGGCTCAAGCCTGAGAATGTGAGCCCGCCGCCGAAGGTGGCCAGCGGCTGGCTGAAAATCGAGTTTTGTTGGCCTTGCAGTTGTGCCAGAAGTCCTGCGATCGACGAACTGCCTGCCTGATTAATGCCGCCCGACGCAATCAGTTGATTGATCAAACTCTGAATGTTTTGTCCGCCTAGGGCTGCCAATGCGGCCACAGGGATGTTGAACAGGTTGAACGTATAAGGTATGTGCAGACCGATGTCGCGGGTCAATTGATAGTCAATTTGATAGACGCGAATGTCAAACATGACTTGAGGTTTTTGAGCTAGGTTCAGCTGGTCCATCAACTTGCTGCAAGCCTCAAGAATGGACTGCGGGCCTCGCACTTCGATTGAATCGGTGGTCTGTCCCTGATTAATAAAGCGCAGTTCAAGAACATTGCGCAGCGTCGTGACCAATTCATTCGCTTCCTGGGGGCTCGAGTGCGGAGGAAGGACGAATGTGCGCAACGACATCCGGTCAAATTGCTTATGGTTCTCGAGCGTGTCGGCAGCGATCAGTGCCTGCTGAGGGCCCAATGCTGCCCACATAGTTTTGCCAACCATGCAAGCGAGTTGTAGAGCAGTCCAAAAATCTACATCCTCGACGTTGAAGCGCACTTCTTTCGCTTGCACGGAATCATCAAACTGCATCGTGACGCCGTACGCGGTGGCCAGCTCTGAGAAAAGCCCGCGCACATCCCCGCGATAATGGAAGGTTGCCCGATCATCTTTGGGATGCAAGCGAATCTCGCCGGAATCGTAAATCGTCGCCGGCGCCATACCCGATCCGAGGGACAGCGGATCGCGCGCCGCTTCTTGCAGCCGTTCGTGAGCATATTGATTCCCGGGATCCAAGTCGAGGGCAGCGCCGAATTCCTTTCTGGCGAGATCGCGCTCGTTTTCGATTAGAAGGGAATTGCCGCGCTCCACATGATCGAACACGAGTTGAGCTTTTACTATTTCGCGGGAAGTGAAGAATTGCCGGTCCTGTGGCGAAAGCCGAACGGCCTCATCGAATTGAGCAAACGCTTCTTGCAGACGCTTGTGCTCGCGAAGCTGCACACCGCGAGCGAAAGCATCACGGGCCGCCTTTAAGTCTTTCTTCGAGGTAATACAAGTTACGCCTCCCGGAACACCGTTGGTACAGGTGACAGGGGGGGCCATGGTGTCATCGGCAGCGGTCGCAGGCTGGTTTGCGCACAATAGAACTATCCCCAGGAGAATGTAGATTGCGCCCCGCATCGACTTGATTGTACCGTGCAAGCGCCGGTTTTTTGCAGACACTCACTGGTCGTAGTACCTCCGGGTTCACCCCGGGGCCTGCAGTCCCTAGCCTGATGGGAAGCTCCGTATTTTGGAGAACGTGGCGGGCAGAGATTCTTGCGGAAGTAAGTTGTTTTTCTCGCGATCTCTGCGGCCGTTCTCCGCGTTCTCTGCGATAAGATCTTGCTTTACCCCACAGGAATAGACGATTGAAAGGGACGTTACTTCAGCATTAGCCGCTCGATGCTGCGCGCCTTCCCGCTGCTCTCCTCGCAATCGATTACGACCGCGCAGAGTCGCACATCTCCCGCGGCTGGCTCGAAGCGCATTGGCATATTCGATAAGAATCGTTCGATGATGAGTTCTTTTTTCACGCCGATGACGCCGTCGTACGGACCGGTCATCCCTACATCAGTGATGTAGGCAGTTCCATTAGCCAGAACGCGCTCGTCGGCGGTAGGCACGTGCGTGTGGGTGCCGACCACCGCCGTAACCCGCCCATCCAGGTACCAGCCAAGAGACATTTTTTCCGAAGTCGCCTCAGCGTGCATATCCACGAGGATGACTTTGGCCGTCATGTTTTGCAGCAGTTCGTCGGCCGTGCGAAAGGGATCGTCGATCGAAGCCATGAACACGCGTCCCTGAAGATTGATGACCGCATACGGAACCCCTTTCTTCTGGCCCTCGTAGACGCCCCAGCCGGGCATGCCGGGAGGATAGTTTGCGGGCCGCAGCACACGTCTGGCCGGACCATGCCCGTTGTTTTCGACTAATTTAAAGTAGTCGATGATCTCCCGCTTGTCCCAGACGTGGTTGCCGGTCGTGATGACGTCAATGTTGAGTTCGAACAGTTCCTCGGCGAGGGCAGGCGTGATGCCGAATCCGGCGGCCGCATTCTCACCGTTGGCAATGATGAGATCGATTTTCTGATCGCGGACAATTTCGCGCAGCCGGTCTTTGACGATGGTGCGTCCCGGCCGTCCGAAAATATCGCCGATGAAGAGAATCCGCATGAGCTGGAGGAATGCCTGCTGAAATTGAAAGTTCGATGGTAACACGCGGGACATGCGTGGCCGCTCGTTGTCTCTGCGGCAGTTCTCTGCGCTCTCTGCGATTCTGATTTCTTGAGACGTTACTGCGCTAGCTCGGCTGTTCGCAGAAAATCGTAGTTGCCCGCGGGATTCAGTTGCAGGTTCGTCACGCGCTTGTTGTGCACGAGCACATTGTCCAGATACCACATATCGATGTAGGGCAGGTCTTCGGCAAGAATCTGTTGGACCTGGGTATAGATTTCCGTCCGGACGGCTGGATCAACCTCGCGCCGCCCGCGATCGATCAACGCGTCGATCTTCGGATTGGAATAGTGCCCGCGATTGGCCCCGTTTGGCGGAAATTTAGCCGAGTGGAATGCGTACTCAAAAATATCGGGATCTTCATTCCCTCCGACCCAGCGCAGGCCGTACATCTGAAACAATCCATGCGTAACGTCGGACAGAAACGTTGCCGTCTCGAAGCTGCGGATGTCGAGCGCAATGCCCACGTCCCGCAATTGCTGCTGCAGAACCGCGACCATGAGCCGCGTGTTCTCGACTGTCGACGTTTTCATGGTGATGTGAAAGCGAACGCCGTTCACCGTCGGATATCCCGCCTCGTCCAGCAGCTTGCGTGCCTTCTCGGGATCATGCCCATACGCGTGAACATTGGCGTTGTAGGCCCAACTCTGTGGGGGAAGCACGCTGCGGGCCGGCCGTGCTTCACCGCGCCAAAGATAGGCAATCATAGGTTGCACATCGATGGCATAGGCGATCGCCTGGCGCACTCGTACATTGCTCAGGATCGGATCGCGCAGATTGAATCCCAGATACTGCACCTCAGTTCCGGGCGCATCCATCACCGCAAGATGTGGCTCTTTTTCGAGGGTCAGCACTGTGTCAGGAGGAAACGATGCATTGATGATCAAATCGGCGCTGCCCTTGCGCAGTTCCAGTGCTTCCGTCGTCGCGTCGGGCACGACGGCGAATCGTACGCGCTCCAGCTTGGCTTTCTCGCCCCAGTACGCGTCATTGCGCTCGAGAATGACTTCTTTGTCGGTCTCTGCGCTGACGAACTTGAATGGTCCCGAACCAATCGGGCGCTGCGTGATCTCATCCCCGCTGCTGTAAGGGACGATCCCCATCGCGCCGTCAGAAAGATTCCAAAGCAGCGTAGCGAACGGTTCCTTCAAATGGAAGACGACCGTATCCTCATTTGGCGCGTCGACACGCTCGACAAATCGATACACTGCGGCCTTGACGCTGTGAATCTTACCCTGCAGCAACGAATCGAAGGTCCACTTCACATCCCGCGAGGTCAGCGGACGACCATCGTGAAACTTCACTCCATGATGCAGATGAAAAACGTAGGTTAACGGATCCGGAATCTCCCAGCGCTCCGCCAATCCTGGCGCGACGTTCAGGTTGTCTCCGCGGGAGAGCAGATCGTCGAAGATGAGGTTGTCAATGCGCTCCGACTGCGCATCGATGCCTACCCGCGGATCGAGATTCGTCGGGCTGGACTCAATGACCATCACCAGCGTGTTGCGATCGGGCTTGGCCGAACAGGAGGTCAGCGATAGCAGCAGGGCCACGACCGTGGGCAGAGACAATCGGCGCGGCAAGAAGCATGTGGCGACAGCCGCCCTCGGCTGTCGATTCGCGCCGAAAGCGCGAAGGACTGGTGCGGCACAGCACACCATCCGAAAAAACCACCGGGGTAGCTTGCCAGGCTTCATCCGCATGCCTGACACATTTCGTGGAGCTTGTTCACGGTGTTCCAATTTCGCGTCGTGGTGACCACGCCCAGTGCCTTCTCCCATGGAACCTTCCACAGGCTGCTCTGAGAAAATCCATTGGGCAGGTGCAAGTAAATATGCTTTTCAACGCAACAAGATTGGTCTGGAGCGAGAGTGAATTCACGCAATTTTTTGAGTGCGGCGGCACTGGGAGATTCGGAAAGAAAAGTAACGTGAAGCTTGGCGGAGTCGATCCCACGCTGGCTCACAAGCGGATTCGCCCCAATCGCATCGGCTAACTCTTCTCTGCTTCGCACAATGACTGAAACGGAAAAGCCAAAATCGCGCGCAAGGCGTTCTTCGATTTTCTTTTCCAGAGCCGCGGCTGATCCGGAGTGCGCCTTGAACACTACGTTACCGCTCTGGATGTAAGTTTGAACCTGCTCGTGCCCCACTGCCTCGAATGACTTTCGCAGGTCATCCATCTTGACGCGCTTCCCACCGACATTGATCCCGCGCAGCAGCGCCACAAAAATTGGCATTTCGTGTGCTCCACTCAAGCTTGCCAAAATTCAAGGATACGAAATTTTTCCCAACACTGCTGGACGTTTGGCGCCGGTCGCCGACGGCAGGTTCGACGGCCTGCGATGCCAGGTCTCATACGCCAGAAGCGCGAAACCAACGGCCTCCTTCGCCTCGGAAGGCAGGCCGTACTCGTTGGAGAGACGCACACTGATACCCACCGTTCCCAACTGCTCGACCAGCATTCTGACCAGCGTGGCATTCTTGGCTCCGCCCCCGGAAAGAATCATTTCTTGAAATGGCGCAATCTGCCCAGCTTTCAACGCGCCACGTTTTTGTTTGCTCCACGCAGGAACGATTAGGAAGTTATCGACCGCACTTGCAATCGAGTGTGCCGTGAGAGCAGTAGCTGTTGCGATCACGTCTTCCTTCCGCGCTCGGCCACAGCGCCGAAGAAAGTCCCGCACGAATTCTCGTCCGAATTCCTCGCGCCCGGCGGTCTTCGGAGGCTTTCTGCAGAAGAATGGCAACCGCAGCTCGCGAGTGAGAACGTCGTTCAAAACTCTTCCGGAAGCAGCAATCGCTCCGTCCCGATCGAATGCCCTGCCAAACAGGCACTCGGCGACTGCATCGATCACCATGTTTCCAGGCCCGGTGTCGAACGCAACCACTTGCTCGGCAGAGGCGCCCGCAGGAATCGCCGTCAGGTTGGCAATGCCGCCGATGTTCTGGACGACGCGTCCCACTCGCTGGTCGCGGAAAAGCACGAAATCAAGGAAGGGAATAAGCGGCGCGCCTTTGCCGCCGGCGGCCGTGTCCGCTGGACGAAAATCAGAAACCACAGGAACTCCAACCCGCGCGGCTATGACCGCACCTTCTCCCGTCTGCCATGTCGCGTTGATCTTGCGTCCAAGAAAAGGCGCACGCTCGCCCTGGTGATAGAGCGTCTGGCCATGACATCCGACGAGATCCGCCGCGCGTTTAAAGCGGCGTTGCGTCTTGAGGACCGCGTTGGCGTAAAGCTCGCCTAACAAAAAATTCATTCGCGACAAGTCGGCCACGCTGGCGCTCCGTGCATTCATCGCCGCTAGAACCGCCGTCCGCACCGGCTTCGGGTACGCGAACTCGGCATGCCCCAGAAGTTCGATGTGCTTGGAAGTGTGGCGCGGGCGCCCTCGCACGCGAGATGCGGGACTCCTGGTGGATCTCGAAGCTGCGGATCCAGGCTCGCTGTCGATCCGCACCAGCGCCACATTGATGCCGTCCGCGGATGTCCCGCTCATCACGCCCGCAACGATCATCGATTTGTCATCCTGAATAACGAGCGTGCCTTGTGCATCGATTCGTCTAAGATCCGCGACACGCCCTCCACTCGCACCTGCTCGCCGAACTCCCATAAGTCCCGCGAGAGTTTCTCCACCGCCCCCCGGCTTGGAGCCCCTCTCGCACGCAAAAGCTTCGCTGATTTCTTCTTGAACGCCAACACTCGATGCGCCGATTCCAAAACGCGGTTCGCGAAGATCGGATCTTGTTCCGCCGTTCGTACCAACGCTTCGTAAGCTTCCATGATGCGGTCTTCCCGGTGGCAAACCAGGCACAGATCTCCGCCCGCACGTGCGAAATTCACAGCCGCCTCTCCCATTGAAGTCGTCGATAGCGCGGCGCCCATCTCCATGTCGTCCGATGCGACGAGCCCGCGGTAACCGATTCGCTTGCGCAGAATATCGGTGATCCAGATTTTCGATTGCGATGCGGGCGTGCGATCGCGAGTGACCTGCGGAAACGCCGCATGCGATACCATGACGAACGGCAACTGCTGGCGAAGTGCGCGGTATGGCGCCAGATCCTCAGCCCAAAGCTTCTTTAGCGGTTTGTCGATCAACGGCAATTCGTGATGGCTGTCGAGATTGCCTTCTCCTAAGCCGGGGAAATGCTTGCCGCAGCCAAGCACTCCCGCCCTGCGCAGGCCTAGCAAGAACTCCCGCACATATTTCGCAGCCTGACGGGGATCGGGCGAAACTGCACGTGATCCCATCACTTTGCTCGATGCCGGAAATGCCAGGTCGAGCACCGGTGCAAAATCGACATTGAATCCGAGCGCACGGCAAGTGCTGCCGATAATCGCGCCATGTTTGCGAAACAGCTTGCGGTCACCAGTGGCAAACACCTCCGCAGCGGATGGCGTGGGCCCGAGCACGTCACGAAAGCGGTCGACCGTGCCGCCTTCCATATCAACGCAGGTGAAAAGCGGCGTCTCAACGCACCGCTGACATTCGCGCAGCAGTCGCCAGGTCTGCTCTGAACTCTTGATGTTCCGGGCGAAGAGAATCACTCCTGCCGGTTGCATGCGCGCTAGCAGGGAACGGAGGCGTGGCTTTATCTCGACGCCGTCAAAGCCGATGATCAGCAATTGTCCGATTTCGACCTTGCCAGAAGACTTGTGCTTGCTTGTCACCCTCCGTGTTCCTCTGTGTCCTCTGTGGTTAGATTTCCTTCTTCAGCTCCGCCAGCAGATTCAGCGCCTCCAGCGGCGTCAGCCGGTTCAAGTCCACCTCACGCAGTTTTTCCAGCACCGGCTGCGAGAGCGGAGTAAAGATGGTCAGTTGCGCCGGAGGAGGCAACGCCCCCGGAGACAAGTGTCCGGTGGCCAGCCGCTCTGCCGATTCATGCTCGGCCAGCACTTCTCGCGCCCGTTCCACGACTTCGTTCGGCAAGCCTGCGAGCTTGGCGACTTCGATGCCATAGCTGCGATCCGCCGCTCCCGGCTCAACCTTGCGCAGAAACACGATGCCGCCCCCGGTCTCCTTCACCGACACGTGATAGTTCTTCACGCCCGAAAGCTGCTCCGCTAACTCCGTCAACTCGAAATAATGCGTCGCAAACAATGTTTTCGCCCGCACTCGCGCATGCAGATATTCAACCGCCGCCCAGGCAATCGCCAGCCCATCGTAAGTCGCAGTTCCGCGGCCGACTTCATCCAGCAGAATCAAAGATCGCGGCGTGGCCGTGTGCAGGATCGCGGCCGTCTCCGTCATCTCGACCATGAATGTCGAGCGTCCGCGCGCCAGGTTGTCGCTGGCGCCGATGCGCGTGAACACGCGATCTATCACGCTGAGCCGCGCCGACCGCGCCGGGACAAACGATCCCATCTGCGCCAGAATCACGATCAGTGCCGTTTGTCGCAGATAGGTCGATTTGCCGCCCATGTTCGGCCCGGTCAGCAGCAGAATGTTGTGCGTCGTGGCGTTCAGATAAAGATCATTCGGTACAAAGCGCTCGCTGCCGCCCGCCAGTTCCTGTTGCTCGATCACGGGATGGCGGCCTTCGATGATCTCCAGAGTCCCGTCATCCCCCTCAGAGAACTCGGGACGGCAATAGTTGCGCAACGCCGCGATGTGCGCCATCGACGCCAGCACGTCGACTTCGGCTAGCGCCAGAGCGGTTTGCCGGATTCGCTTGGCTTCGGCGGCGATCGCTGTGCGCAATTCCATGAACAGCCGCCGCTCGATCTCGACAATCTTTTCCTGCGCATCGAGAATTTTCGCCTCGTATTCCTTCAATTCGGGAGTGGTGAAACGCTCGGCGCCAACCAGTGTCTGCTTGCGTTCGTAGTCTGGAGGAACCAGATGCAGATTCGGCTTGGACACTTCGAGGTAGTAGCCGAACACGGAATTGAATTTCACCTTCAGCGAATTGACGCCGGTTCGAGCGCGTTCTCTCTGTTCGATTTGTGCCAGCACCTGCTTGCTGTTGCGTGAAAGCTCCCGCAGTTCGTCGAGTTCGCGATCTATGCCGGCAGCGATCACGCCGCCATCGGCAAAACTCAGCGGAGGCTCGGGCACGATCGTGGATTCGATGCGCTGGCGAAGATCGCCGAGTTCGTCCATGGCGGCATGCAGCGTTTGCAGGCGCTCAGCCGTCAGCCGAGCTACAGCAGCCCTTATGGCCGGAATTCGGGCGATAGAAATGGCCAGCGCCAGCATATCCCTTGCATTGGCGGTCTCCAGCGTGACGCGGCTGAGCAGGCGCTCGAGGTCCAGCACTCCGTCCAGCGCCCTTCGCAACTCTTCGCGCGCAACCAGATCCTTGGTACCGGCCTCGACTGCGTCCAGGCGCCGGTTGATCTCAGCGAGATCTAGCGACGGACGCAGCATCCAAGACCGAAGCAGCCGCTTGCCCATCGGTGTCACGGCAGAATCGATGGATCGAAACAGCGTGACTCCGGCATCCGTGCCGGCGAATAACGGCTCGATCAACTCAAGATTGCGGACGGTGACCACATCGAGCACCAGGCAATTCTGCCGTTCGTACCAGCCGATGCGGTCCACATGATCGAGCGATCCCCGCTGCGTCGAGCGTACGTAGTAAAGAATTGCCCCAGCGGCGGAGGCGGCTGCCACGCGCCCCGCCAGCCCGAATCCTTCGAGTGATAAGACGCCAAAATGATTTTCAAGCAGCGGGAGAGAGTGGTCGGGAGCGAAAATCCAGTCGTCCAGCGGTGTTTCCGTGCATCTGTTCTGACCGTGTGGAGACAGCGGGTGCCCCATCTTTGCGGCCGGGTGCCCCATCCTAGCCGCGTTCTCGGCGGCTAGGGTGGGTAATGTACCTCTCGACCCTGCGGCCCTTTCCAACAGCGGTGCTGCCGACCCATACAGCAATTCTCGCGGACGCAACTGCTCCAACTCCTCCTGCACCCGTCGCAACGCGCCTTCGCCAGAAAACTCCGTCGCGCGGAACTCCCCCGTGGAGAGATCGAGCGCGGAGAATCCGACCCGCTCCCCAACCTGCGCGATGGCCGCAAGGAAATTGTTGTCCTCTGAGCCAAGCGAGGAATCCGCCGCCGTTCCTGGAGTGATGACACGAGTTACCTCGCGTCGCACCAGCTTTTTTGCCAGCTTCGCCTCTTCCATCTGATCGCAGAGCGCGACTCGGTAGCCCTTGCGAATGAGCTTTCCAATGTATCCTTCGGCAGCGTGGTAAGGCACGCCGCACATCGGAATGGCGATGCCTTTCTCTTTGTTGCGGGAAGTGAGCGTGATCTGCAGCTCTTTGGACGCGACCACGGCGTCATCAAAGAAAAGTTCGTAGAAGTCGCCCAGCCGGAAGAACACCAGCGTGTTGGGATGGTCTTTCTTGACGGCGGCGTATTGCCGCATCAACGGCGTGGAGGGCTCAGTCATGCGCAAATTGAGGGCGGGTCTGAGCGCGGATTATAACAAAGCGTCTTGCACCGATTCCGTGTCAGTCATCACGTAGCAGCGGTGGAAATCGGTTGACTCCGATTCTTCCGCGGTGTTCTCTTATGTCGTGGAATTACGTAAAGATCCCATTACGCGCTCCTGGGTGATCACCGGCGACGAACCGGCGGAGGGCAAGGCTCGACCTGAGACCGCATGCCGCTTCTGCCCCGATGCGGCATCTCCCCTGCAGGTGATTGGCGCGACTCCCGAACCTGGCGGCACAAACTGGTCGGCGCGTGCCGTGGTTCATCCTGCGCCTCTCTACCGGATTGAAGGCGAGCCGGAACGGCGCGGCAATGGCATTTACGACCGAATGCACGCCGTCGGCGCGCATGAAGTTTTGGTCGAAAATCGCTCGCACGAACGCCAGCTCTGGAAGGCCAGCGACGAGGAGATCGCGCATTTCCTGCGATTGGCGGCCGAGCGCATCCTCGATCTGAAGCATGATTCGCGGATCAAATACGTGAGCCTCTACAAGGATTTCGGACCCCACGCCGGACAGGAGTTCAGCCATCCCACGTCGCAGCTGACTGCGACCATGTTCGTTCCGCGCCGTGTGCTCTATGAGCTGCGCGCCGGCCGCGAATACTTTCTCAGCAAAGAACGTTGCGTATTTTGCGACATCATTCAGCAGGAGGAGCAGCAAGGACTGCGCGTGATTGAAGCTCGCGGCGATTATCTCGCCATCGGTCCGTATGCGCCGCGCGTGCCCTACGAAACCTGGATTTTATCCCGCAATCATGAGGCAGCATTTGAGCGCACCAGCTTGAACCGTCCCGGACTGCGCACCAATCTTGCCGCCCTGCTGCGCCGCACTTTGCAGCGGGTCCGTACCATCACCGAGGAGTTTCATCTGGTACTGCATACCTCGCCCAGTAGCATTCATCCATCTAAGGCTTTGGGCTATTGGCGGACCATCGACGACGACTATCATTGGCACATCGAAATTCTGCCCGTCCTCGGATCGAAAGCGCGTTCCTACACTTTCAAAGAGGTGTACTATTCGCCCGTAACTTCGGAAACTGCGGTGAGGCAATTGCGCGAAGCCAAGATTGATGGCTGAAGCTCAGGAGGAATTTGCGGCATTTCGAGCGCTAACACGCTCGCGTCAACGGGTATCAAACACTTGCAATGGACCGCGGGAAACCTACGCTCCCGCGCTGGCGCTCGCTGACTTGGTAGTTCGCTCGTTCAGCAGCGCCAGAAAATGCTGGATGCCGATGTCTAATCGACTTTTCGTGATGCAGACATCACATCCGTAAATGCCCTTTAGGAATCCTGTAATTCTGCACAACTTGTCGAACTCCGATTGCTTTCCCTCGAAGCTCTCGAGCCACCTCGCCCTGTCCTTGAGCGCAATTCCTACTCCGAATGACGGCAGCTCCTTAAACTCAGCGATATTGTCGTACCGCACTGTGGTTGTTCCGAGGTGATCGCAAAGAAGTAGGTGCTGCTGATGAATCTCGATTCGGAATCTCCAATGATCCCACACCATCGTTCCGATCAGGGTCACGGCAATAACCCACACTGCTAGCGCAATTATGGGTAGGCCAGTCCTTGCACTCAGTTTCCCTAAAGAACTCGATTCGAAAAGACTCGTTGATTGCATGATCCGCCCCGCTATAACACCGACAGACAGCGCAGCGATGGCCTTGATCAGCAGCAGGATGCGCTTTGGACGAATTACAATTGGCAATCTTATCCCCGCTCTCGATTCGCGACTTCCGGCCTCTTATATCGGAGTATTCACAGCGACTATGCCCGTCCACAAGTTACGGGGGTTACTGCTGCTGTGGGCATCCCGCGGCGCCCGGCTATTGGCGGACCATCGACGACGATTATCACTGGCACATCGAAATCCTGCCCGTCCTGGGGTCGAAAGCGCGTTCCTACACTTTCGAAGAGGTGTACTATTCGCCCGTAACTTCGGAAACTGCGGTGAGGCAATTGCGCGAAGCCAAGATCGATGGCTGAATTTGGCGCTTTCGCCAGCGCCAATAGCTGTTGCAGTGCCGCCCAGGCCTTTCATACAATCGGCAACCGTCTACAAGGAGATCTCTCATGCCTTCACAGGAGCAAACCGCCTCTATCGACCAGGCCAAGCTGAACGCGTTCATGGAAAAAGCTGTGATGGACATGGGCGCCGCGATGCATGCCACTCTGGTCGTTATCGGCGACAAACTGGGATTGTACAAAGCCATGGCGAACGCCGGATGGCTCACGTCCACCGAACTTGCCGAGAAAACCAAGACTACTGAGCGTTACGTTCGCGAGTGGCTGAATGCCAATGCTGCCAGCGGATATGTTTTGTACGACGCCGCCACCCAACGATATCAATTGCCTCCGGAACAGGCCTTCGCGCTGCTGGCGCAAGACCTGCCAGGCGCGTTCCACATCATCTCGGCTTGCTTCAAGGACGAACCCAAGATCACGCAAGCCTTCCGCACCGGCGAAGGAGTGGGATGGCACGAGCACGATGCCAACCTGTTCTTCGGTACCGAGCGCTTCTTCCGGCCCAACTATGAAAACAATTTGCTGGGTTCCTGGATTCCCGCGCTCGACGGCGTTCAAGAGAAGTTAGCTGCGGGAGCGAGTGTGGCCGATGTGGGCTGCGGCCACGGGGCATCTACGCTGCTCATGGCCAAGGCCTTTCCAAAGTCCCGCTTTAACGGATTCGACTACCACAGCGGCTCGATCGAATATGCGCGGCACGTCGCCGGCCGCGACGGCTTGCTGGACTATGTCAATTTCGAAGTGGCCAGTTCGAAAAGCTATCCCGCCAATGGCGGCTATGACCTGGTAGCATTTTTCGATTGCCTCCACGACATGGGTGACCCGGCCGGAGCTGCAAAACACGTGCTCTCGACCCTGAAACCCGACGGAACGTGGATGATTGTCGAGCCTTTCGCCGGCGATCATCCCGAGCAAAACCACAATCCGATAGGCCGGATCTTCTACTCCGCGTCGACGATGATCTGCACGCCGGCATCGTTGGCGCAGGAGGTCGGCGCGGCACTGGGCGCCCAAGCGGGAGAAGAGCGCATTCGCAAGACAGTAATGGCCGCGGGCTTCACGCGCTTCCGCCGGGCTGCGCAGACGCCGTTTAATCTGGTCTACGAGGCAAGGGCCTGAACGGTCGAGCCACCTGTGGGAATAATCGTGGCCCGATGCGAGTCGCCGGGACTTCCCCGGCTGCTACAATCCGTTCAACATGGCCGCGCCTTCGCAGATGCCCAACCTGCCGCGGGTGATCTTCCACGTCGACATGGACGCGTTCTTCGTCTCCGTGGAAGAGCTTTTCGATCCCAGTCTGAAGGGCAAGCCGGTCGTCGTCGGAGGTCAGCGCCACGAGCGCGGCGTGGTTTCGGCCGCGTCTTATGCGGCGCGCAAATTCGGCGTGCACTCGGCTATGCCCTTGCGCACGGCGGCCAAATTTTGCCCACAGGCAATCTTCGTCGATGGACATCCCGAGCGCTACCGCGAGTATTCCGAGAAAGCCTTTCGCGTCCTGAACTCGTTTTCCCCGCAGGTCGAGATGGCGTCCATCGATGAGGCCTATCTCGACATGACGGGTACGGCTCGCCTGCACGGTCCGCCGCTGAAGGCCGCACATGCGCTCCATCAACAAATGAAGTCGGTAACGCAGCTGAACTGTTCAATCGGGATCGGCAGTTCGCGCCTGATCGCCAAAGTCAGCTCGGCGCAGGCTAAGCCCAACGGAATTCTGTGGATCATCGACGGCCAGGAGGCCAAATTTCTTGCTCCCCTCGATGTGCGCGAAATACCCGGCGTCGGCAAGGTGATGGAGTCGCATTTGCACGAGTTGGGGATTCGAAAAGTTCGTGATCTGGCCCGCCTGCAGGAATCCGAGCTCGAAACCCGCTTCGGCAAGTGGGGCCTGGCCCTGGCCGGCAAAGCTCGCGGTGAGGACGCCGGTGGATGGTTTGACAATGAGGTCGCTGCGGACCTCGAGGCCAAGTCCATCAGCCACGAGCACACCTATAACGACGATACGGCCGATATCGCACAGATTGAGGCCACACTAATGCGACTCTCCGAAATGGTCGGACGCCGCCTGCGTGAGGCCAACTTTCACGCGCGCACCCTGCAACTCAAATTGCGCTACAAAGATTTCACCACGATCACCCGTGCCCATACTCTTCCAGCGCCGACGCAGCTCGACACGGAAATTTTCGAGCAGATTCGAGATTTGTTCCGCAAGAATTGGAAGCAGGGAAGTGCTGTGCGTTTGCTGGGCGTTCAAGCGTCTTCTTTTGCAAGCGACTCCGATCAATTTAATCTGCTCGATGGCAATCGCCAGCAGCGCTGGAAAGACGCTCTCGCAGCCGCCGACCGGCTGCGCGACAAATTCGGAGAGTCGAGCGTGAAACTTGCCGCGGGGATGAAAGGCACATTCCGCGAAAGGACCCACGAGAATCCTGCGGGACTGCCGGGAAAGAAAAAATCTTCCACCTAAGTCAACTATTCGCATCGGAGCGCAATGGCGGGATTGGTAGTCATGGCGCGGTGGGCGGGCCAATACCCAGCGGCGGTGGCGACCGCGATCAACACTAGTCCCGAGAGAACAAATGTGAGCGGATCTGCGGATCCGACTCCAAAAAGCATGGCCCCGAGAAAGCGCGCGGCCGCAAACGCACAAGGTGGGCCAATCAATGCAATGCGTTTTGTGCGACGCAAGAATCGCGCGCCTGAATCGTTTCCTAATTGAAGTGATCACTGCAAGTCCGTCTCGAGTTTCGAAAGCTGGAACTCACCACGCCCGATGACTTTCCACGCGGCCCATGTTTTCCGTCCAACTCAACGAAGCTTGAATCGCGGTCTTCAGTTTGCGTTGATCGTCTTCGGCCAGGGCAACAAACCGAAACGGCTGCTGATTCCAGCAGAGTGGCGCCAGCATTTGGACAGCGCCTGATACGGCCCCCTTCGTACTCAGAAACATCAGGTTGACATTGCACCCGCGTTCAAACGGCCGCGGTACCGTAAGCAATCCGCCGGTGATGGAGATGACATCAAGCCTGGCGGCCACGCACTTCCCAATTTTTGGGCGAAGGACAACCGGTGTGGCTTCCGCAAAGCGCATGCGAGGAGGGCGCGGCGCCGGCGTTCGAGGGGAAGTCACCATGGTTTTGTCCAGTATGGACCGTAACCATGACTAGTAGGACATTACCGAAGGATTATTGAGCCCACGGAACACGGAAGATCTCGTTTAGCACCTATGGGTCAGGGCAGGAGAACGGCCCGAACGTGACCTGCTCCCGCGTCTTTGCCGATGCGATCTCACCGGGATACTACGGGATCGAGGCCAAACAGAAAATCCCGCCCTGTAACTCAGGGCGGGACTACCTCACAAGCAATCTCACATTAAGCTGCACGGAAACTTGAGAAGACTTGGCGGGAATGTGAACTGCTTGTTGACCGCTTTCGAGGGAAAGTCCCCCGTGAAGTAGGAGACCAGATTCATAACCTGCACCTGAAACGTGATGCCCGAGGAAACTGCATCGATGTCAAGCCCCGCGAGAACGTCGCCCACTTCAAGAACCCCACCCCCATCGATAAAACAGGGTGTGAAGTTGTCAATGAAGGGATCCGCTGCCCACTCCGCCGCTTCGTGCGACAACGTTGCCACAGTCTCGCCGAAGGTGATCAACGGTACGCCGTGGATCCAGCTGAAGTGCATATAGGTTTGGGGCGCGCTGGCACTGCCAGTGGCCGTGTGATAGCCCCCAATGCAGCAAACCGTACCATTGTTTGCCGTCAGGTAGGTCTGGTAGGTCATGAAGATCGGCAGAGTGTTCGGAGTAATCTGGGTGTGCGCCGTAATATAGCTCTTGAACTGCGCGTCCAAGAATCCCTGGTCTACCAGCCCGACGTTCACAATATTGGTCGTGCTCCCACTGCTCTCGTTGAAATTGTTTGAACCACTTCCAACAGTCGTTGGCACCGTGATCACTAGCGTCGGCAGTATGGTTGGCGTGCCCAAAAGCACATGGTAGTTAGGAGCCACGGTGGACACCGAATTCCAGAACGAGGCGCGCTGCAGTGCATCCGTGTATTGTGTGGTACCCACGGAGGCTCCGTTGGCAGCTTTCCATGCCAGCGACTGGAAGATCGGAGACTTGGGAACGTCACCCAGCGACGTCTGGGTAGTGCCGGGGATGGTCTGGTGAGGATCGCGTACGATCGTGCCGCCGTTGAAGACCAGCTTCACCGGAACGATGAAAACCGGCACCGTCGTGGTGGCCGAACCTTTCGAGGGGTCCGTACCCACCATGGTGAAGCTGAAATTCGTCGTTCCGGCTATGGCCGACGGAAAGGTGTAGGCGTGCGTGAAATTGGTCACGGTGGCACTGGAGGTCAACAGCCGCGCAGCGCCATCCTCGTAAGAGGGCGGCAAAGTGTTAAGTATCTTGCTCATTTTCTTCTGTTGCTGCGCAATGCTGGGCAGAGCAAGAATGACTAAGAGCAGTACGGTGGCTTTTGCGCGAGACACTGATTGGAACCGAACTGTTGTCACGGAGAAGTCTCCTTTTTGGCTAGTGGTCAGGGGGGAACGACGCGGCCGCGCATAACTAAATACCACAACCCGCGCCAGTTCTCAAGGCCGACCGCTACCCGGAGCATGATTTTTGATCGCTGCTGAAACGACTGTGTCCTAAGCTTTTCCGTGTTGACCCCGCTTGCACCTTCGCACTAACATTCCGACGCCCCTTTAATCTCACGGAGCGTAAACATGCGCAAGCTGCTTGCCGGGTTGTTCCTTCTCGGCCTCGTCCTCGTCTGTCTCAATGCCACCGCCTCCCCTGAAAACGATTCTCCTCTCCTGCTTCGATTTCCCAGCGTGAGCAAGACGCAAATCGTCTTCAACTATGCCAACCACCTTTGGATCGTCAGCCGCGATGGCGGTGAAGCACAGCGTCTCACATCAGGCCCCGGCGAAGAAGTTCTTCCCCATTTTTCGCCTGACGGCACGATGATCGCATTTACTGGCGAGTATGACGGCAATCGCGATGTCTTCGTTGTGCCCGCTACTGGCGGAGTGCCCAAGCGCCTCACGTTTCATCCCGGCGATGACAATGCTTTGGGCTGGACGCCCGACGGCAAGAACGTTCTTTATGCGAGCTGGGCCAACAACTTCCGTCATTTCGAGGATCAGCTCTACACGGTTTCCGTCGATGGCGGCTTTCCCACCCAGCTGCCCTTGCCCATCGGCGAAGAAGCCAGCTACTCGCCTGACGCTACACATCTCGTTTATGTCCCGCACCCGCAGTGGCAAGCCGCGTGGAAGCGCTACCACGGCGGGCAAACCACGCCCATCTGGATCGCCGACCTGAAAGACTCCAGCGTCGCCAAAGTGCCGCGCGAGAATTCCAATGATCACTTTCCAGTCTGGGTCGGCGACACGATTTATTTCCTCTCCGATCGCAATGGCCCCGTAAGTTTGTTCGCCTACGACACCAAAACGAAGCAGGTCAGTGAAGCCCTGCACAGCGACGGCTTTGATTTCAAAACTATCTCCGCCGGCCCTGGCGCCATCGTGATCGAACAATTTGGCGCTATTAAGCTCTATGACCTCAACACCCACCAGGCGAAGAACGTGAGCATTCACGTCAGCGGCGATTTCGAATCCGTCCGGCCGCACTTCGCCAAGGTCGAGCCCAAGCGCATTGTGAATTTCGGGCTTTCCCCGACCGGAGCGCGGGCCCTCTTCGAAGCCTGGGGAGAGATTTGGACCGTCCCCACCGACAAAGGGGACGTTCGCAACCTGACTGCCAGCTCCGCCGTGGCGGACCGCGATCCGGCATGGTCACCCGATGGAAAATCGATTGCCTATTTCTCCGACGAAACCGGCGAATACGAACTTTGCATTCGCGAGCAAAACGGACTCGGCGCCGTCCGCCACATCAATCTCGGCAATCCACCGTCCTTTTTCTACGCGCCGACCTGGTCCCCGGACAGCAAGAAAATTGCCTATACCGACAAGCGTCTCCAGCTTTGGTATGTCGACCTCGAGCATCCGACTCCAAAACTCGTCGATTCTGACTACTTCGGCGGATTCGGTCCAACCCAGCTGGGTCAAACCTGGTCGCCCGACAGCAAATGGATCGCCTACAACAGACAATTGCCCAGCGCCCTCCACGCCATCTTCGTTTACTCGCTCGAGCAGAGTAAGAGCACTCAACTCAGCGACGGTATGAGCGACGCGCTCTATCCCAGCTTCGACAAGAACGGCAAATATCTCTACTTCACCGCCTCTACCAACACCGGCCTCAGCTCTTCCGGTCTCGATATGTCGAGCGACGAACACCGCGTCAGTCGCAGCGTCTACGTGGCCGTTCTCAGCAAGGACGAGAAATCCCCGCTTGCTCCTGAAAGCGATGAGGAAAAGCCCAAGGAAGAAAAGAAGCCCGACGACAAGGACAAATCAAAAGATCAGTCTGCAGAAAAAGACAAGAGTAAGAACAAGAAGAAAGAAGCCGCCGATGCGGCGGTGGATAAGAACAAAGACAAAGCCGCCGATGACAAAGATAAAGACAAAGACAAGGACAAAGAAAAGCCAGTCGTCGTCAAAATCGATTTCGACGGCATCAGCCAGCGCATTCTCTCACTTCCCATTCCGGCAAAAAATTATCTGAATATGCTGCCCGGCAAGTCGGGAGTTCTGTTTCTTGCCGAAGGCCCGATGGTTTTGACCGAAGACGACGGTCCCAGCCCAAGCCAAACGATTCAGAAGTTTGATCTCAGCAAGCGCAAAGTCGACAAGTTCCTCGAAGACGTGAACGACTTCACCATCTCTTTCGACGGTGAAAAGATTCTTTACCGCAAAGGCGACCAATGGATGACGGCCGGAACCGACGAACCGCCTTCCGGTGCGCCCAAGCCTGGTGTCGGCCCGCTCAAACTCGATGGATGGCAAGTCTACGTCGATCCCAAACTAATGTGGCGGCAAATCTACAACGAGACTTGGCGCATCGAGCGCGATTTCTTCTACGATCCGCACTATCACGGTCTCGATCTCGACAAGATCAAAAAGAAATACGAGCCCTACCTCGCCGGCATCGCCTCGCGGGGTGAGCTTACTTATCTGTTCCAGGAATCCCTCGGCGAGATGACCGTCGGCCATATGTTCGTCGGTGGTGGCGAAGGACCCGATCCCAAAAAGGTCAAAGGCGGCCTGCTCGGCGCCGACTACTCCGTCGAAAACGATCGCTACCGCCTGGCCAAAATCTACAACGGCGAAAACTGGAACCCCGGCCTGCAGGCGCCGCTCACGCAGCCCGGCCTGAACGTGAAAGTCGGAGACTACATTCTCGCGGTCAATGGCCGCGACCTGCATGCCTCGGAAAACATCTTCAGCTTCTTCGAAGAGACTGCAGGCAAACAAGTTGTATTGAAGATCGGCCCCAATCCCGACGGAAAAGACAGCCGGGAAATCACGGTCGTTCCGATAGAGAGCGAGGAGAACCTGCGTCACCTCGCCTGGATCGAAGAAAATCGCCGCAAGGTCGACGAAGCCACTGGCGGACGCGTCGCCTACGTTTACGTTCCCAACACAGCCGGCGATGGATACACCAGCTTCAACCGCTACTACTTCGCGCAGGTCGGCAAAGACGCCGCCATCATCGATGAGCGGTTTAACGAAGGCGGACAGCTTTCCGACTACATCATCGATCTTCTCAAACAGCCGCAAATGAGTGCGGTTGTGACCCGCGAAGGTCGCGACTGGAAAAGTCCCTCCGAAGCCATCTACGGGCCGAAAGTGATGCTCATCAACCAAATGTCCGGCTCCGGCGGCGACGCTCTGCCGTGGTACTTCCGCAAAGCCGGCATCGGTCCGCTCATCGGCAAGCGCACGTGGGGAGGCCTGATCGGTATCGGCGGCTATCCGCAGCTGATCGACGGCGGCTTCGTCACCGCGCCACGCGCCGGTTTGTACGGACTAAACGGCGAGTGGGAGGTCGAAAACCACGGTATTCCGCCTGACTACGAGGTCGAGCTCGATCCCGCTGCCTGGCGCCAGGGACACGATGCGCAACTCGACAAGGCAATCGAAATCGTGATGCAGCAGCTGAAAGAACATCCTCTGCCGGTGATCAAGCATCCGCCCTACCCCAATTATCACGAGCACGACGGGTTGGGAGCGAAGTAGAAAGAAAACTGTGGGGCGGACACTCCTGTCCGCCCCAGCTCAACGAGTTCAACTCAACAATACATCTTCGTTGGGGTCATTCTGAGCGCACGCATTCTTCAGCCGGAGCGAAGGATCTCCCAGCAATTCGTCTTCTGGCGGTGAGCCAGTCTAGACCATGGGGGGACAGCCGCCTCCGACTGTCCAGCGGTGCGAAAGCTCCTCCTAGTGTGAAACGAGTGCCACGGTAGCACGCCGTCTCCTTTTGTCGGGTCTATAATGTCGCACCGATGGTGGTCAGCTCTGGTACCAGGTTCGGTCCATACGAGATCCAATCGCTGCTGGGCGCTGGCGGCATGGGCGAAGTGTATCGCGCCCGCGATACGCGCCTGGACCGTACAGTAGCCATCAAAGTCCTCCCCAGCCATGTTTCCGATCAGTCCGAAGCGCCTGATCGTTTCGACCGCGAAGCACGAGCAATCTCTGCCCTGAGCCATCCCAATATTTGCCATCTGTATGACGTCGGCTCGCAGGACGGTACCAGCTATCTCGTCATGGAGTACCTTGAAGGTGAGACGCTGGCGGATCGTTTGCGTAAAGGGCCGTTGCCCCTCGAGATTTTTTTCAAGATCGCGATAGAGATTTGCGAAGGTCTGGATAAGGCCCATCGCAGCGGTGTTGTTCATCGCGATCTCAAGCCCGGCAACATCATGCTCACGGCCAGTGGCGCGAAGCTAATGGACTTCGGGCTGGCAAAAGCGCCCCCAATTCCGGCCGTGCATTCCTCGGGCCTTACTCTGACCGTCAGCACCCCGGCCGCAAGCCAGCCACTGACCGCAAAGGGCACAGTCGTCGGCACATTTCAATACATGTCGCCCGAACAGCTGGAAGGACAAGATGCTGACGTACGCTCCGACATCTTTGCTCTCGGCGCCGTGCTCTATGAAATGCTCACTGGCAAACGCGCCTTCGAAGGCAAGAGCGCGTTGAGCGTCGTCTCCGCAATCATCGGGAAAGAACCCGAGCCGATTACCTCGGTGAAGCCCATGACGCCGCCCATGCTCAACCGCGCAATCCGTCGAGCTCTCGCCAAAGATCCCGAGCAACGCTGGCAAACGGCTCGCGACCTCGCGCTTGACCTGAAATGGATTGAAGGCGAAGGAACGCACGCATCGGGGACTCTTCCTGCCGAGGCACTGGGTGATTGGCGTAAAGGACTGCCATGGCTAATCGCGGGCGCGATAGGTCTTGCTATCGTTGCGCTCGGAATCGCCTTTTTCCCCAACTCCCCCAAGCCCCAGCAACTCATCCGTCTCACTGCCGATATCGGCGCTGATGTAAAGCTGTACAAGGACCTGGGCATCTCAGCAGCACTCGCGCCAAACGGCGCACGGGTGGTATTTGTCGGCGTAGGGTCGGAGGGAAAACGGTATCTCTATGTCCGCTCACTCGACCAGCTGCAGGCCAGTCTGCTTGCCGGAACGGAGGGCGCGGCGGACCCATTCTTTTCGCCCAATAGCGAGTGGGTCGGGTTCTTCGCCGGCGGCAAGCTGAAGAAAATCGCAGTTCTAGGCGGTGCCGCCGTCACATTGTGCGACGCTCCCAGCGGGCGCGGCGGAGCTTGGAGCGAAGACGGGACTATCATTTTCTCCCCCGGTTTGCGAACTGCGCTGTCGAAGGTATCAGCTGCCGGAGGAACGCCGCAGCCACTGGTCAATTTCGACACGCAGGCGGGCGAGGCTACGCAACGCTGGCCGCAGTTCTTGCCCGGCGGCAACTCGGTGCTGTTTACCTCTGACACCCACGGTGGCAATTACGAGGATGCCGACATCGTGGTCTATTCGATTTCTTCCGGACAACGAAAGAAGCTCATTCAGGGCGGTTATTACGGACGTTACGTTCCCACCGGTCACATCGTTTATATGCACGAAGGCACGATGTTCGCAGTCCCGTTTGATCGGAAACGGCTGGGGCTCACCGGTTCTCCTACGCCGGTCCTCGAAGGCGTAACGGCAAACCCCGGCGATGCAAGTATGCAAGTCTCGTTCGCGGACCGTACGCTCATGTATGTTCCGGGGCACAGTGGCTTCCATCTGGCATCGATCTACTGGATGGATCACGAAGGAAAGTTCACTCCGGTCCGCGAGGCTCCCGGCGACTATTACATGCCTGCTCTGTCGCCCGATGGCAAACGGCTCGCTTTGTCAATCAATGACGGGAAAAAATCGGACATCTGGGTGGATGACCTGGCCCGCGATAATCTGACACGCTTGACCTTCGATGGAAACAACCTTGGCCCGGTCTGGACCCCCGACGGCCAGCGTATTACTTACGTGCATTTTGAAGACCCAGCACACGGCGAGTCCGACATCTACTGGACTCGGGCCGACGGAACCGGGAGCCCATTTCGCTTAACCGAAACGCGCAACCGGAAACTGCCATCTTCGTGGCATCCCAGCGGGAAGATACTGGCCTTCGATCAGTACATGCCCGGAGGCAATTACAGCACCTCCACTGTGGTTATCGACGGCGACGATAAACAGGGCTGGAAGCCGGGGAAGATCGCTCCCTTCATGACTAGTTCTTATCCAGAATGGGAGTCCTCATTCTCGCCTGACGGTCGGTGGCTGGCCTACGATTCGTCCGAGAGCGGAGAATTCCAGGTCTATGTTCGTCCGTTTCCCGGACCGGGCGGAAAGTGGCAGGTATCCACCGGCGGCGGACGATATCCGAAGTGGTCGCGAGCGAGCAAGGAACTCTTTTACCGCACGCTGGACAGCAAGATCATGGTCGCCCCTTACAGCGTATCGGGCGGCTCATTCGTTCCTGGTAAGCCGCAACTGTGGTCCCCGGGCCAATTTACAGAACGGCTGGGCAGCGTAAACTTTGACATCCACCCTGATGGCAAACGATTTGTCGTGCTGAAATCGCCGGCTTCCCAGGAAGACTCCGCGCCAAGCAAGTTCACGTTCGTATTCAACTTCTTCGACGAGCTTCGGCGAAACGTTCCCTCAGGGAAATGAGTCTGTCCCGGGAACTGTTTGCAAAAAAGGATTCGAGCGCGCGTCTACGCCCCGTTCGCCGCCGCTTTTTGGAACGCTTCCACGCGGTTGCGCCCGCTGTTCTTGGCGGCGTACAGGCTCATGTCGGCTTCACGCAGGGTCTCGGCCACCGACTGCGTCAGCAGCGGCGAAGTGACGGTCACGCCCATGCTGACCGTAATCGAAACCGAACCGTACGGCGTCTGAATCGGATCTTTTCCCACCCGCGCGCGAATCGTGTCGGCGCGGCGCACTCCGTTGGCGAGATCGCATCCCGGAAGAATGACGAGGAACTCCTCGCCGCCATATCGGCCCACAACGTCATAGGCGCGCAAATCGACTTTCAGGCGCTTGGCAACTTCTTTCAATACTTCATCGCCCGCGGCGTGTCCGAGCGTATCGTTGACGCGCTTGAAATGATCGAGGTCGGCCAAAATAATCGCCGCCGGCTTTTCCTCGCGTCCGCTACGCGAGAACTCACGTTCCAGCGCGGCCAGAATCTCCGAGCGGTTCAGCAGATTGGTCAGGAAGTCGTGCGTGGCCGCAAAGCGTAATGACTGCTGCAACTCCAGGATTCGCTTTCCCACCATGATGCGCGACCGCAACTCCGACGGATCGACCGGCTTCGACAGGTAGTCGTCGGCGCCTGCCTCCATCGCCGTCAGCAGGTCCTGCTTTTCCTTCTTCGCAGTGAGCATGATGACGTAGATATATTCGCCATTCGCCCCCAGCTTGCGGACGCGCCGGCACACATCGATTCCATCCGCGCCGGGGAGCAGCCAATCGAGCAGCACCAGATTCGGCGGATTCGTTCCCTCCAGCGCTTTGATTGCCTCCGTGCCGCTGCCCACCGCTTCGTGCTCGAGCCCCCAATCTTTCAAAAAAGCGCCCACTTTGTAGCGCTCCATCACCGAGTCTTCCACCAAAAGGATCTTCATGGGCATACCTTGCTGCCATCTGTAACAGCGTTGCTTGAAGGCTGCAAGATTACCGCCAGAAACTAAAGGACATACCCATGTGAAGTCTTAACACCCAGTAAGCGAAATAGCGCTGCCGAAGTGCAGCCGCCGAGTGAGTATGGAATTAATATGCTTCCTTCTGAATCCCCGTTACATTCAGCGCGTCAAAAGACGGGTCCGTGAGAGGCGCAACGAAACGCGACACGCCGCGGCATGGGCGTGCGAATCGATTGCTGCCGAAATCGGATGAAGTCTCTGATGCAAAAGCATTTGCAGGAACTCAAGGATTCGCTGACCACCCTCCTCGAGGGTTTGTCGAATGATGAGCTGAATCGGAGTGTGCTCGGGAAGTGGAGCGTTGCCGAAGTCTTCGAGCATCTCTACCTGAGCTATACCGGGACGACCAGAGGATTTTCCCGTGTAGAAGAGGCGGGCAAGCCATCCGCCGGCCGCCCCACGCTAAAAAATCGCCTCCAGACGTTTGTTGTGGTTGGTCTCGGGTACTTTCCGAAGGGCCGGAAATCACCACCGACGGCACTGCCGCGCGGTCTGTCACCCAAGAAGGTAATGGCCGAGATCGCGTCGAACGTTGACGAGATGGATGAAATCATCTCCCGTTGCGCGCAGAAATTCGGTCCGGACATCAAGATTCTCGATCACCCGATTCTCGGGCCGCTCAGCGCCAACCAGTGGAGCAAGTTTCATCTGGTCCACGGTCGCCATCATCTGAAGCAGATCGAACGCCTGCGTGTGGAGACGAATCCTCGTTCGTCGTGAAGAACGCTACTGCCCGGTCATGCTGTCGGGGACGCCGGCTTTGTGTGCCTGATCGAGCATGTCGTTAAGTTTCTGTTTGGCGTCGTCGAGCGCCTTCTGCTTATCGGCGATCTGCTGCTTGTACTGCTGGTCCTGCTGGTCCCAGGCTGCCGAGTTGCGCAGGCGATTGCCCGCGTCGGCATAGAAGGCGGCCGCACGCACCTGATACTCGCGCTGGGTCACCTCCACGTCGCGCTGCATAAGTTCAACCTGATCGCGTTGAGCGTTAATTTTGTCCTGCCATTGCTTCCACGCCGCCTGTTTTTCCTTGGCTTCTTCTTCCGGAGTTTTGGTCGCTCCTTTTTGCTCGGCGTTTGCGCCCTCAGCGGCCTTCTTCTCAGCCACGTCCGTTTTCGTCTTATCGCTATTCTGGGCTTCTGGCGCCTTATCCTTGTCCTTAGACGTCTGGGCGGCTTTTTCCTTGTCCGCGCCCTGGCTGGCTGCTTTCTCCGGCGCTGGCTCCGGCGTCGGCTGGCCTACGATGGAGAGCTTGTCGTCGTGCGGCAGATTCTCGTTCTCAAAAACGCGTGCCTTGGCCTTGGGCTGACCGCCATCTTTACGGACCTGCCGCGCGTAATCTCCAAGCGACGATCCAGAGGAAGTCTGGCTCTGCGCGTTTGTCGGCGCCTGATTTTGCGCGGCGGCGGTGAGCGATAGTAACCCCAGTGACAGCGTGAAACTGAGCCCAACTCTGACCATGCGTGTCATGACCTTATCCTTTTCGTTCTTCATTTCGTAAACCTAATTTGTTTCCAATCCTGTTAACGATGATGCCTTGACTCATATCGGACAACCGTCTCGCGCCGCATCCGCCAGACGCTCCGTCAGGAAGCCGCCCAGACTGCGATTCAGATGCGCGGTTTCATTGGCGATATCGGAAGACAACTGCCGGGCCAGCTCGGGATCGCGACTGTTCGCCAGCCGCTGCGCGCAGTCGGAGATCGTATTCAGCGAATTGCGCAGCTCTAGCGCCATCTCGGCCGAGATCTCCCGCTGCAGCTGCTGTTCCTGCCGGATGCGCTGAAACTCGCTCACATCGTTGATCAGGCAGGTCGCGCCCAGCAGGCTTCCGTCGGCCGCCGGAACCGGAGAAGTCGTCAAGGCTATGTGGCGTTTCTCGCCTGCCGGAGTTACGTACTCCACCTCGGCCTGGCGCTTCCCGGAGCCCTCGTGCAGCACGGCGTAAACTTCATCGGCAGAAGATGACTCCGTTGCTGCAGTGTTTGAGAAGACAAGATGGCCATCCTTTGACCTATTGCCGGTTCCACACCCAAGAGCGGATTTCTCCCCACTGCGCTTCGATCCGCGGAAGATCGCGTCGGCGCTCATTCCGGTGGGTGAAGCGAAGCCCAGGATTTCCCGCGCCGCGGGATTGGTCTGCTTCACCAGCCCATTCATTCCGAACACGACAACTCCGCACGACAAGTTTGAAAGCACCGCTTGGCTGAGATTTTCTGTAGTGCGTGCGCGGCGCTGCTCGGTTTGCGATTGCACCTGCAGTTCATGCTTCTGCTGCTTGAGCTGCTGAATCACCATGTTGTAAACGTGCAGCGGCAGCGTCTCCAGTGACGGCGCAGGCCCGGCGCCGATGTCAAGTCCCTCGGTGACGTTTCGCTTGAACATGCGGATGGCGATCAGCCCAATGAGAAACGCGAATGCGGAGCATAAAAATACGATGGCCGCACGCAGCAGGATCGGGTTGGCCAGAAGCTTTACCATAACCCTCCATACCAGTGCAGGAAGCGATGACCGAAAAAGAAGGCCAGCATCGCCATGCCGCCGAGAAAAACTCCAAACGGCATCTGATAAAAGCGGTAGACCATTTGTGCCGAATGCCAGGCGCGTTGGCGGGCAGCCTGCGCGTTGGGCGAACGCCGTGCGAAACGCCGCGTCCGCTTGATCCAAACCACGGCAATGGTGGCGACGCCGAAAATTGATCCTGCCAGCGATGCGGCAAAAATCGTAAGAATAGTCAGGCGCATGCCCAGGAATGAGCCCACCATAGCCATCAGCTTGACATCACCAAGACCCATGCCCTCGGTGCCTCGCCAGCGCAAGTAAATTGCGCCCGCGCCGTAGATGAACGATGCGCCGATAGCCGCGCCTAGCAGGGAATCAGATAGGGAGAGCAGGCGACCGGTAATGTCGCCGCTGAAAGGAAAACTGATCAGCCCCGGCGCAAACAACGAAGCCACATCGTGAACCGGGACGATGAGGCTAAATGCGAGCCCCAGCGCCAGGCCGGGCAAGGTCAATTTATTGGGAAGTAACTTTGTTTCGGCATCGGTGAAGATGAGTCCCAACAGCAGGAACGCAAAGACACAGTATTTCAGCGTGGCCAGGCTCAATCCGAAATGCCAATAGCAGGCCACGAAAAGCGCACCGGTAAGAACTTCCACAAGCAGGTAGCGCGGCGAGATCTTCTCGCGGCAATGTCGGCAGCGTCCGCCCAGGACGAGCCAACTGAGCACCGGAATGTTGTCGTAGAAGGCGATCGGCTGCTTGCAACTCGGGCATCCCGATCGCGGCGCAACCACCGACAAGCCCAACGGCAGGCGATAGATACACACGTTCAGAAAGCTGCCGAAGGTCAGCCCAAAGAGAAAAATCGCCGCCGCGAAAACTGGGTCCAAGTGTCTCCCCGCCTCAGTTGCGCAAACTTCCGCCCTCATCCAGAGCGACCATAGCTCTTAGAGAACGATGCCATTTCTGGAGCTTGAGAGAATTATAAGTCGACGGTTTTCGCTGGGCTAAGGTACTGAAGTCACTGTCCCACAGGACAATGTGTGGGTCGGACGCTCTTGTCCGACCCAGAATATCTTCCCAGCTCTCTTACTTTGCCTGCAGGGTCCCGATGTAATCAACCAGGTTCGCAACGCGTTGCTGGACTTGCGACTCATGACCTTGGCTGATACTGGAGAACAGCGGACCCCAGACTGGCATGTCCTTGCTGCCGTGCGCGGCTAGATCTGCCTGGCCGCGAATGACTGCAGCGACGTGGGCGGACGGATACTTCCCATCGCTCTTTTTCGCGAGTTCCGTAAGATCGGGTGGGGCAGCCTTCAGCGCGGACGCGGCCGGACCACTGCCCTTGCCGTCATTGCCGTGACAAACGGCACAATAGTTATGGAACATTTCCTTGCCCGAGGTTGGCGAGGACTGTGTAATCGGCACGTGCTTGACGGTTGTGCCGCTCTGCGCTGACGCTTTGTCTTGCGCCGCGGCAAATCCCGCCATGGTCAACAGAATTGCACCCAGGCTGATGAAGTTTGAAACACGCATAGCTTCCTCCTAAGGGGCCTGCGACTGCGAAATTTCACAACAGTGTAGTCTAGGCGCAGGAATCCTAAGCGAAAGTGACGCCAATCACAACCCCTTGTGCGCCCTGAAGCATTCCAACCTTCTACGGAAAGGAAAAGCGCAGAAGGGGTCCCTCAAGAGTGATGGTTTTAGTACGACGATCCGGAGCGCTCGTTGGCAAGTATCCATTCCAATGCCGCCAGTCTTTCGGCACGAGACGCAATTCTGGATCACGCAGGTCCACCCAGCCCTCACCCGTTTCTTCCCGCACTAGAACGCCGAATGTCGGCACAGTTGGAACGGTGACACCAGCACACAGCTCGTACAGGCTGCCATCGAGCGCTTCCGTCACCGATTCGCGTGGCGTGAGGCATAGGAGCCAATCCGCTTTAAGGGAATTCAAATCGCCACAAAGATCGCCATCGTCTCGAACGACGACCCGCGCCCCATACTCGTGGGCGATACGTAGCGTGGAATCGGTTGAGCCATGATCGATGATGAGGATTTCGCTGCAGGCCCATAGTGTCTCAAGAGCACGGCCTAAGCGCAGCTCATCGTTCAGCGTGTGCAGAACTCCCGCGATCGTCGGCATGGAAGGCAAGTATCCTACCGCAAAAAACCAGGCCAGGGCGAACGCGCAGGATGCCGGCCGCGCGCCTCCTGTAATTTTGCGGATCCCACGTAGCGGCGGCCTCGGGCGGCTATTGCCGAACTTTGCACATCTTTTCGTGCTCCCGCGACATCTGAGCTAAACAGCCGTTCTAAAATCCAAAATATCGCCCATTGTTGGACTGACCCCTTGCAAACGCGCGAATGGGCCATGGCTAGAGGAGTTCTCGTATGAAGCGTCTCTTGGGCTGGGGAATCTGCATTCTGTTGGGTTGCATGTGCTGCCTCGCGCAGCAAAACCCTCCGTCATCCGATCAACCCGATAATGCCGAGCTGATGCAAAAGATCCGTGATCTGGAGGACCGTGTCATCGCACTTGAAGGTCAGTTGCGGACCATGAAGAGCCAGCAGGCGCCCGCTCAGCCAACACCTGCTGAGCAAGCGCTTCCCGCCGCTCCCTCCGAAGCCGGAGCTCAGCCGACGGCGGCGACGATGCAGAACCAAGTTCCGGTGCAGCCCACGCCGTCGCCAACTTCGGCCATCGCCACCAGCGAAGCGGGAACCCAGGCCGGAATCCTGGGAGGCGCGGGCGGCAGTGCGGCGAAGGCGCTCAACCCCGATATCAGCGCCATCGGCGACTTCATCGGCGTGGCCGGGCACAATCCGGTTCAGCCCTCGCCTTCGCTCCAGATGCACGAGTCCGAGCTGGGTTTTCAGGCCATCATCGACCCCTATGCGCGCGGCGATTTCTTTTTATCGTTCGGAGAACAAGGCGTGAATCTGGAGGAGGGATACATCACCTTCACCGCCCTGCCCGGTGGCTTCGTGGCCAAAGTAGGGAAGATGCGGGCCGCTTTCGGCAAAGTAAATACGCTGCATAATCACGTGCTGCCGTGGGTAGATCGGCCGCTTGTAACCAACAATCTGGTAGGGGGCGAGGACGGTATCGACGACGCCGGAGTTTCGATTGAGCGTATCCTGCCTGCTCCTAAAGGCATTTTTATCGAAGCCACCGGACAGTTATTGCGCGGCGACTCAGGCACGACGCAATCTCCCCTTTTTGTGTCTTCCACAAAGAGCGACGTGAGCGCGATTGCCCACCTGCGGTCCTACAAGGATCTGACCGAGTCGACCAATCTTGACCTCGGCGTTTCCTACGCGCGCGGGCACAACGACCAGGGAACAAATTTTCTGACCCAACTCTATGGAATCGACGCCACCCTGCGCTGGAAGCCGCTGCGTCGGTCGATCTATCACTCGTTCGTGGGACGCGGAGAGTTGATCTGGAGCCAGCGCCAGCAGCTTCCCTTCGAGCAGCGAGCTTTTGGCTTCTACACTTCTGGCGATTACCAACTGGGACGGCGCTGGTTTCTGGGCGGACGTTTCGACCGGTCCTCGCGTAGCGAGTTCGCCAATCTTACCGACCAGGGCGGTTCGGTTGTGCTCACCTATTGGCCGAGCGAATTCAGCCAGGTTCGCGGACAATACCGTTTCATCCATTATGCAGGTAATATCGATACACACGAGCTTTTAATGCAGGTCCAGTTTTCCTTGGGCGCGCATGGGGCGCATCCGTTCTAGGAGATTCATGAGAACTCGCAGGATGATCGCAAGCTTTGCTGTCTTAGTTACGTTGTTGCTGTCCGAGCTAGCGGCGGCAAAGAAGCTGAATATTGTGACCGCGACCACCGACATGGCCGCGCTGACGCAGGAAGTCGGAGGAGATAAAGTCAACGTCGAGTCGATTGCGAAAGGATACCAGGACCCGCACTTCGTCGAAGCCAAACCTAGTTTTTTGCTCAAGCTGCGCCAAGCCGATCTGCTGATCGTAGTTGGCTTACAGTTGGAGATTGGCTGGCTGCCGCCGCTCATCACCCAGAGCGGTAATCCCCGCATTCAGGTGGGGGCGAATGGATACCTCGACGCTTCGCAGTTCGCCGAAATCCTTGAGGTCCCCCAGGGGCAGGTGACCCGCGCCATGGGAGATGTGCATCCGCTGGGCAATCCGCATTACTGGCTCGATCCCGACAACGGCCGGCGCATCGCGCGCGGCCTTGCGAACAAGCTGGCGGAAATGGATCCTTCCGACGGAGCTTTTTTTCAGGAACGTTTTCAGGATTTCGACAAGCGTCTCTCCGCGGCCGAGCAAAAATGGGATGCCGAAATGAAGCCCTACCGCGGGCGCAAAGTGGTCACCTATCACCGTTCGTTTCCGAATTTCGCCAAACACTTTGGACTCGATGTGATCGGATATGTAGAACCGCGTCCTGGCATTCCGCCGACTCCGACGCATACGCTCGAACTGATTCAGCAGATGAAGCGCGAGAACTGCCATGTCGTTCTCGTCGAGCCTTACTTCGATCTAAAGACGCCCCAGTCGATTGGGCGCGGGGCGAACGCGCAGGTGGTGGTATATCTGCCGTCGGTCGGCGGCGAAAAGCAGGTGACAACTTATTTTGAGCTCTTCGATTACGATATCGGGCTGCTGATGAAAGCCTTCAACGCAACGCAATAGAGGAACGCATGGAAATCCTTCCTTTTTTGCTGGCTCCGTTTTTGGCCAGCCTGATTCTTACCGGAATCCACGCCTATCTTGGAGTTCATGTTGTCGAACGCGGCGTGATCTTCGTTGACCTTGCGCTGGCGCAGATTGCCGCGCTGGGCGCCACCATCGCTATCCTCATCGGCATGGATCCGCATGGCGGTGGGGCCTACTGGCTGAGCCTGGCATTCACTTTCGTCGGCGCGGCCATCTTCGCTTTTGCCCGCACCCGGCGCGGACATATCCCGCAAGAAGCCTTTATTGGCATTGCATATGCCGTGGCATCGGCCACTGCAATTCTCGCCATGAGCAAGGCCACGGGCGAAACCGAGCACCTGAAAGACATGCTGGTGGGAAACATCCTCGCCGTCTCAATGCACGACGTGGGCAAGACCGCAATTTTGTACGGCGCGATTGGAATTTTTCACTACGTCTTTCGCAAACAGTTCCTGCTCATCTCGACCGACCCGGAGCAGGCCGTCGCAAAGGGACTGAGCATTCGTTTCTGGGATTTTCTGTTTTATGCATCCTTCGGATTTGTAGTGACCTCTTCGGTCGCCATCGCGGGCGTGTTGCTCGTGTTTTGCTATCTGGTCGTGCCGTCGGTCGGAGCGATGCTGTTCGCCGATAAGATCGGCCGGCGCCTGGCGATTGGATGGACGATGGGTACGTTGGTTTCCGCGCTCGGCGTTTATTTTTCAGTTTTGCTCGACATGCCTACGGGCGCAACAATTGTGTGCACTTTTGGAGTGGTGCTCATCCTCATGTTCTTGATTCACATGCTGTTCTTCCATGGCCGCGACGCGCGGCCACTGACCGGCGCAACCTCAGTCGATAATCCGCAGGAGCGGGCGTTGCACGGAAAGCCGTAGCAGGCTGCTGAAAAATTGATGGTTAACGAATTACTCTCTATTCAGTTTCGGCGTTTCTTTGTAGCCTAAGAGGCGCTGTGCCGTGTGAGGGGTCCGAGCCGTTTGAGTTTTGGTACCCTGGGCCTGCAATAATTCCTGACAGCGAATGCTGTACCCAGCCTGGAGGACACCAATGAGAGTTCGTGTTCGCTCAATTATTACCGCGTCGTTCCTCCTAGCGTTTCTGGTGGTCTCTGGGAGAGCGCAGGAGCCCCGGCGACAGCAGGAGTCAATGGATATATGGAAGGCAATGGAAATATCTCTGAAGGGTGCGAAATCGATGCACCCAAAAGGCGGATTCGTGCCAGACGAATCTACTGCCGTCAAAATCGGCGAGGTGGCCGCAAGTGCGCAGTACGGAGAGGGAAGGATCTCTCAAGAGAGGCCCTTTCGCGCTCGGCTATATGGCGACACGTGGCTCGTGATTGGGACCCTCCATCCCGAAGGCGCAGATGGTGGAACCGCAGTGGTTAAAGTCCGCAAGAGTGATGGCAGAATCCTGTTCATGACGCACCAAGAATAGAAACGGAGTCAAGTCGATGTGTTTTTTCCGCAACCTGCTAAGGCGCTCAGAGAAGCCAATCCACTCATCGCAGATTGATCATTCGGGGACTTCTATTCACGTGCGACTAAAAGTTTTTCAAGTACGTACGGAATAAAATTCTCCGATCAATGGTTTCCCGCTGCGGATACGAGGAGCGCATCTGTTCCCCCGGTGTGGCTGCACTTGCCGGGTGCTGCAAAACACATTGAGCGCCAAGAACCATGAACACCAAAACTACTAGCTCCATTTTAGTAATCGACATTGGCGGGACCAATGTGAAGGTACTGGGTCCACGACGAGACCAGGTTATTAAGATTCCTTCTGGCCAGACGATGACGCCGAGCAAGATGGTCAAAGAGGTTCGGCACGCCCTGGGGCAAACGAAATACTCGCATATTTCCATTGGCTATCCAGGCCCGGTGATCGCCGGCAGGGTGGTCAGCGAACCCCACAACTTGGGACAAGGCTGGGTCGGCTTCGATTTTGAAAAGGCATTCGGGCGTCCGGTTAAGCTCATCAATGATGCCGCTTTGCAAGCCGTGGGCAGCTATGAGGGTGGCAGGATGTTATTTCTTGGGCTCGGTACAGGCTTGGGCTCGGCTCTCATCGTGGACGGGATGATCGAGCCCATGGAACTTGCTCATTTGCCGTACAAGAAGGGACGCACGTACGAGGACTACGTCGGTGCGCGCGGGCTCGAGCGACTGGGAAAGAAGAAATGGCGCCGGCATGTGCTCAGGGCGGTCAAACAGTTAGGAGCCGCAATGCAGGCGGATTACGTGGTGCTGGGTGGGGGCAATGCGCGACGCATGAAGGAGCTTCCTCCCAATGTCCGGCTGGGGCAAAATTCTAACGCGTACGTTGGTGGATGCCGGCTGTGGCAAGACGCGAGCGAGGTTTCACGCGCACATACCGATTCGATGTCTACGAGTGCTTCAGTATCGGGACACCGCAACAGCAGATCGCTCCCCTCGAAAGATCATCGCGTTCGCGATCATCTGTTCCGGTCCGGATGAACGAATTGAGGAGGCCTGCCTATCCACCTCGCCGCGAGACGCTTGAGTGAACCACCGCCGTCCCAGGTACTATTCGCGGCGAGCGGAGCTTCGATAAGCCGGACAACCGAAAGCGGCTGTCCCCATAGGTGTCTTGCTAGTCCCTACCTGGCTATTGTGGGGACTCCAGTTTCTGCCGGTTTTCATCCGCACGCGGCGCTTGCACCACCGTGACCGGCGCTTGCAAAGTGAAATTCAGCACCGTCTCGGAGGGCAGCTTGATCTGCTGGCTCTTGGTCGCAGCTTGTACCCCGCCGCCAACCGCGCCGCCTGCGCCCGCCCCAATGGCCGCTCCTTTTCCGCCTCCGGCAATTGCGCCAATGATCGCGCCCAGGGCCGCGCCGCCGCCGACTTTTTCTGCTGTGTTCTTGCCGCGTGAGCTGCCTTGCTTCCGGTACTGGTCGGTCTGGATATTGTAGGTTTTGCCGCCTACGGTGATAGTGTCGAGTTGCATAGCGACTACGGATTGTCCG
>DASTCY010000041.1:0-22798 GCA_035710725.1 Candidatus Sulfotelmatobacter sp.
AGACCCCTGCCCCGTGTTGTTGTTAGCGATAAAGCACGCGGGGCCTTGCACTGAAAATGTACCCACGGGGGTTGTTACGCTACAGGGACTTGAAACCAACTCCACCTGGTAAGTACCGGATCCACTCGGGGAAAGATTCCCAGTTACAGTCCATGTCGCCTGCATCGACGTCCCTGATTTCTTGGCAGAGCTGCACCCAGCGGCAAAGACTATCAACATCGCGATCAAGATGCGTTTCATACGCCTCTCCTTAGGTTTAAATTTCCAACGCGGAACCGCCGAAGGTTATCGTTCTGTCCTGTGAGCCAGACGTAAATGCATCCCGAGTAGACCTAAAGACAATCTCGGTTTGAATTCATTGCACACTTTTATCAGTCCGCGCGCCCTCGCCGCGACTACACCTTCGCTGCGCCGTGCCATGCTGGGGCCGAGAGCGCAGCGCGGGACTGACAGACAGTCAAGCCGTACGCCGATGCGCGGTGCTTACTGAGCTTGTAGCGGAACTCGAAGACTTCCCCGGCTGGTAGAAATGATGGGGCAATCGGCGGAAGGAAAATGGTCAATTTTGCACAGGAGACTCTGGCGGGAGCATTTTCTCCTCAGGTCATAGTACCCCGCTGCTGGTTTGACCGTCCCTACGCCCTCACTTAGACTGAAGTTTCAATTGATCTGCAGGTTCCGCTTTTATGTCTGACAATATTCACATCAAGCTCCCTGACGGGAGCGAGAGAGAATTCCCTAAGGGATCGACTGCGCTCGACGTGGCCAGGTCGATTAGTCCGCGGCTCGCTTCGGATGCGCTGGTCGCCCAGGTCTCTTCCAACGGCGATCATTCCGGCGAAGGCGCCCGCCCCGCTCTCATCGATCTCACCCGCCCGCTCGAAACTGACACCGACTTGCGCATTCTTACCGAAAAAAATCCTGAGGCGCTTGAAGTCTATCGGCACTCGTCGGCGCACCTACTGGCCGCCGCCGTGCTCGAACTTTTTCCCGAAACCAAGCTCGGCCACGGCCCGGCCACTGAAAGCGGATTCTTCTACGACTTTTACCGTGCGACGCCGTTCACCCCGGAAGATCTGCAAAAGATCGAGAAGAAGATGCAGGAGCTCGTCGAGCAGGACATTCCCTACGCCCGCGAATTTCTGCCCCGCGACCAGGGCCTTGCCGAATTCAAAAAAGACGGCGACTTCATGAAGTGCCACTTCATCGAGCAATTCACCCGGCCCGATGAAAAGATTTCGATCTATCGCACCGGCAAGTTCACCGACTTCTGCCGCGGCCCGCACATTCCGTCGACCGGCAGGATCAAGGCGTTCAAGCTGCTCAACATCGCCGGCGCCTACTGGCTCGGAGACGAGAAGAATCCGCAGCTGCAGCGCATCTACGGCACGTCTTTTTTCTCGAAGAAGGACCTCGAACACTATCTGAAGCAGGTTGACGAGGCCAAGAAGCGCGACCATCGCGTGCTCGGCTAGCAGCTCGACCTGTTTTCGATTCAGGAGCTCGCGGGTCCCGGACTGATCTTCTGGCATCCCAAGGGCGGCATCATCCGCAAAGAGATGGAAGACTGGATGCGCGAGCAATACCTCAAGCGCGGGTATTCCATGGTCTACACGCCGCATGTGCTGCGCAAGCAGTTGTGGCAGACCTCGGGACACGAGGGCTACTACGCGCAAAACATGTTCGACGCTATGGAGCTTGATGACGCCGAGTATCGCCTGAAGCCGATGAACTGCCCCGGCCACATCCTGATCTATCGCGACTCGCTGAAGTCCTATCGCGATCTGCCCGTGCGCCTCGGTGAACTGGGCACCGTCTATCGCTACGAGCGCTCGGGCGTAATGCACGGACTGCTGCGCGTCCGCGGCTTCACCCAGGACGACTCGCACATCTTCTGCACTCCGGAACAGATCGAAGGCGAGATCGCCGGCTGCCTCGATTTCGCATTCGACGTTATGAGGCATTTCGGCTTCGAGCAGTTCCAGACCGAGCTCTCGACGTGGAATCCCAACGACCGGAAGAATTTTGTTGGCAGCGAAGAGCAGTGGAACCACGCCACGCAGTCGCTCGAGAAAGTTCTGCGAGAGAAGAAGGTCGATTACAAGACGATCCCCGGCGAAGCGGCATTCTACGGGCCGAAGATTGACGTCAAGCTGGTCGACGCCATCGGCCGCCTGTGGCAGCTTTCGACGGTGCAGTTCGATTTCAACCTGCCGCAGCGCTTTGGATTGGAGTATGTCGCCGAAGACGGCACGCGCAAGCAGCCCGTGATGGTGCATCGCGCGCTCTATGGATCGATCGAGCGCTTCTTCGGCGTGCTGATCGAGCACTATGCCGGAGCGTTTCCCGTGTGGCTGTCGCCGGTGCAGGCGGTGATGATTCCGATCGCCGAGCGCCACGTCGACTACGCGAACCAGGTTGCCGCACAGCTTCAGATGGCAGGAGTGCGTGTCGAAGTCGATGCCCGCAACGAAAAGATGAACGCCAAAATTCGCGAGCACGCTTTGCAGAAAGTTCCATTCTTACTTGTCGTCGGAGACAAAGAAGCCGAGGCAGGGAAGGTCAACGTCCGCACTCGAGGGAAGGAGAAGACCGAAGACATGCCCGCCGCCGAGTTCGTGGAGAAGATCAAGAAGCTGATCGCAGAGAAAAGCCCGACGCTCAGCTGAGTCGGGGCGCAGACCGAGCTACTGGTGGTTCTTTAGATCGGTGACGGCCTGTTCAAGCACGGCCCAACCGCTATCTATCATTTCATCATCAATATGTTGCCCAAGATACGAAGTGCGGATGGCTCGGATATTTCCGGCGGTTTCTGGCATGCCCTGATTCTGAAGTTCGGTTGCGATATCAGCATCGCTCCACGTGACAGTGCCAAAACAATCCTCAGAGCTCGACAGCTGCTCTTTCAGTCGCGCGGCGGTGCCACGGCGCCCTCTCAGGAAAGATAACAAGTAGCGGCGTTCTGCCTCATCAAGCTGTAGCACGTACACAGAGCAACCTCCTACGCGATGCCCAGTGTAGCTGGACCTGGGCGCATTGAACAGGTATCCTGGCGCAATTTATGCCAGCCTACTACCGTGCTTTGTTTTGTGACTTCGCACGTGCCTCGATAGGCGAAGTCGAGGCCACACTTGCTGAGCAAAACGCAAGAGCGGCATTTCCGTTACAACCCGAGGGTTTGTTTGCCTGGAAAACGCAGCTGCCTCTTTTTCAAAACACCATTCGTTGGCTATTGCAAGAGGTTTCCGACTCTCAATCCTGGTGCATTCTTCTCGAGTACCCAATTCCGCGCGTTGGCCGACGTATCGACGCTGTTGTGCTTGCACGCGGGGTGATCGTTGTCATTGAGGCGAAAACAGGTATGGCACCCACATCAGCGGTCAGGCAGGCCGACGACTATGCGTTGAATCTGGCTTGTTTTCACGAAGGAAGCGCCTCGCGACCGATCGTCCCGCTGGTGGTCGCAGAGGGCCACGTCGCGTCCCGCGGAGAACAAACCAGCTTTGATCGACTGATCGAATCCTGCCTGGTCACCACGTTCTCCGAACTGGCGCCAGTGCTTAAGCAGGTAGTGATCGACCACGGCAGGGATCATGCTCAGTTCGATGCTGTTGCCTGGGACGAAGCTCGATTCAAGCCCATTCCAACAATTATCGACGCTGCCGTCGCGCTGTACTCGAACATGAACGTTTTTGAAATCGGTCATTCATGTGCGGCTCGCGAAGACCTCCTACGGACTACGAATCGGCTAGTAGAAATAACATCAACGGCTCGAAAAAATGGGATAAAGACCATTTGCTTCGTAACCGGAATCCCCGGAGCCGGTAAGACGCTGGTTGGATTGAATACCGTTCACGAACCTGAGATTCGCGAATTCGGTTCCTTCCTGTCCGGCAACGGCCCGTTGGTAAGAATAATTCGCGAAGCGTTAATTCGTGACGTGATCGCGCACAGGGGTATCACCCGAATAGAGGCCAAGATCACCGTGCAAACGTTCATCCAAAATGTCCACCGTTTCGCGGATGTATTCCACAAGAACGAAAATATTCCAAATGAGCACGTGATCGTGTTCGACGAAGCACAGCGCGCCTGGGATCTTGCTGAGTCCCAACGGTCGGGCCGAGATTTATCGGAGCCGGAGATGATCTTGCACATTATGGATCGTCACAGAGATTGGGCGGTCATCGTCGCCCTTGTGGGAGGGGGGCAAGAAATCAATCGAGGCGAAGCAGGGCTTGCAGAGTGGGGTCGGGCGCTTCCAAAATTTCCAACATGGAGCATCGTGGCTTCGCCGGAAGCCCTGCAACACACGACAGACGTCGCACCCCTCTCCGCACTGTTCACCGAAGGTGACCCGAACATAGCTCGCATCCGCATGGACGACTCGCTGCATTTGAGAGTTGCAGTTCGATCAATCCGGGCAAAGCGGACTTCAGAGTGGGTAGATGCGGTTCTTAATGGCGACCATCGGGCAGCACTAGTGATTGCTGAGAGGATTGCGGAACCTCCCCAATTGAGCCGTAGTTTGGAAATGACGAAGCTGTGGCTCCGCCAGAAACGGCGAGGTTTTACCCGTTCTGGACTAGTTGGTTCGGCTTCCGCGAGCCGGTTGCGCGCCGATGGAATCGAGCCATCCTTTGACTTCCACCGCCGCTTCGATTGGGAAAATTGGTTCCTGGACGACGACGATGACGTGCGTTGTTCCTCTCGCTTGGAAGTCTTTGCTACGCAGTTCGAAGTGCAGGGCCTCGAACTCGACTGGGTAGGTGTATGTTGGGGCGAAGATTTTGTCTGGAACGGAGTCGAGTGGGCAAGCAATCGCTTTAACAACAAACGATGGGTTCCCAGAAAAATGAAGACCGCTGCGGACGCACAGAAACACCAATTCCGCGTGAACGCTTACCGGGTTCTGCTAACGCGCGCACGCCAGGGGATGATCATCTACGTGCCGCGACCCTCCTTATCTGAGCGAAGTCGGCTTCATGGCGAGCTGGAGCGAACAGCGGCTTTCCTTAGCCAGTGCGGCGCTGTCGAGATAACGTCGGCCGGAATTGTACAGAATCCTTAGTTGCAACAGGGCACTGTTCCCATTTCGGGAATCTTGGGTGCAGATGTTTAGCAATATCCCAAAGCTAATATCTCATCAGGATGCGATTCTAGCGCTTCGATCTGTTCGGATGGCTTCTGCGTAGCTCTGGCCTTAGAAAGTCGCCTATATCGCATTCCTGGCCGCTCTAGAGGCATTCTACGCGACGTTCTGATCTTGGTGTTCTACTCATGGCCAGTGCGTGCCGTCGCCTTCTTTCAATAACTTATGGCTAAGTAATTGAAACGACAGAACTGCATTGTGGACAATCCGGGTATCTTTTGCCTTGCGGTACCATGGTGCCGTGCATCCCGTGGCCGAGCGGCTGTTGACCCATCTCCGGCGGCAGGAGTTTCTGAAGGCCGGAGATCGTGTCGGTGTCGCCGTCTCCGGAGGCGTCGACTCGGTCGCGCTGCTTCGGCTGTTGCTCGAATTGCGTCACACGCTCGGTATTGTGCTCTCGGTCGTTCACTTCAACCACAAGCTGCGTGGAACCGAATCTGACGCGGACCAGGAGTTCGTCGCCGCGCTTGCTCGCGAGCACGATGTGGAATTGTTTTTGGACTCCGGCGACGTGGCGGGATACGCCGCGCGAGAGCATTTGAGCATCGAGACTGCGGCGCGCGAATTGCGGTATGCGTATTTTCGACGCCTGCTCGGTGCAGCCCCGGGGCTAAAGCCCCATTCAAAAGAGGCGCCTTTACGCGGCCCTGAAGGGCCGCTCTTCCACGGAGCTGGCCACGGCGCGGCTAAAGCCGTGCCTTTGCCGTCGTTGTCCTTAAATCCAGTTCAGGGACAAGATTTCCCGACCGCGAAGCTTCGCTCCGCCGGACAGCCGGGGGCGGCTGTCCCCACACGGGAGTTGCCCGGGCAGGTTCCAACCATGGTTCGCACGCATCCGACCAAAATCGCGACTGGGCACACACTCGACGATCAGGCCGAAACCGTGCTCATGCGGCTGATTCGGGGCACGGGCCTGCGCGGGCTGGCGGGAATCCATCCGCGGATCGCGGTTGGAGACCATGACGGCGAGTTCTGCGGCGAGATCATTCGTCCGCTGCTCGCGACGCGGCGCTCGGAACTCGAGACGTATCTCAGCGATCTCAAGCAGAGCTGGCGCGAGGATTCGTCCAATGCTGAGCACAAGTTCACGCGCAACCGAGTTCGTCGGCAGATCTTGCCGCTGCTGGAGCAGTTCAATCCCTCGATTGCAGAAAATTTGTCGGAGCTCGCCGAAATTGCGCGCGGCGAGGAAGACTATTGGGAAAACGAGGCGGCGGGATGGCAAGGCAGCGCGGTGCAATGGACGGAGCCTGATTGGGCGCGGGAAGCGCGCGAACGAGCCGCGCCCGCGCAGATGGGAACCAATGCGCAATCTGATGAGCTTCTTAATGATTCCAGGGAGCTGCATTCGCGCATGGCCAGCGCACCGCGGCGTGTAATGAACGCGTCGATCAGCCGCGCGTGGCTGCGTTCCGAACCGCTGGCCGTGCAGCGCAGGGTGATCAAGTCCGTAGGCGACCAAGCCGGAATTGCGCTCGAATTCAAGCACGTGGAAGAAATTCTGCGCTTCGTGGCGGAAGAGGGCGCGAACGGCAAGGAACTCTCGTTGCCCGCCGGATGGAAGCTGGTTTGCGAACCGGAGTCGCTGCTCTTTGTCACGCCCGACCTGCGCGGGCCGCAAGGGGATGCCGCTGATTTTGAATATGCACTCGCGCTGCCGGGAAAGACGCAAGTTCCCGAAGCGAACATGCTGATCGAAACGCGCCGCCTGGGGGCCGGGGCCGACGCGTCGGCATACAATCCCGATGAATTGCTCGATGCCGATGCGCTGCAGGTTCCGCTGCGCGTGCGCAACTGGCGTCCCGGAGACCGCTTCTGGCCTGCGCACACCAAGGCCCCGAAGAAGATCAAAGAGCTGCTGCAGGAGCGACACCTGCCTTTGCCTGAGCGCAAACTGTGGCCCGTCGTGGTGAGCGAGGACGAGATCGTCTGGCTGCGAGGATTTGCGGTGCCAGAAAAATGGCGTGCGAAGCTGGGGCGTGCGGCGGTTGTAATTGTTGTAAAACAGGAGGGCCTGAGCGGCTGAAGCCGCTGTTCTTTCGCCAGCGCTTACGGCACGACTGAAGTCGTGTCCTTCCCCAATTTCCGCGTAGACGCTGTGGGTGGCGGCAGGCGCATCCTCGTCAAGCCATCACTCTCAAGTCATCGGTAGTGCAACGTTCTATAATGAACGCCCGCCCGGGAGACGTGCGGATTCATGTCGAACTCGCAATCCGCAAGCCTCCGCCAGATCATCTCGGCCGAGCAGATCCAGAAGCGCGTGAAAGAGTTAGGCCGCCAGATTTCCGACGACTACAAGGGGCGAACCATCCAGGCGCTGGCGGTTCTGGAAAACAGTTTCATGTTCATGGCGGACCTGGTACGCGCGCTGGAGGTCCCGGTGGTCTGCCAGTTCATCAAGCCGCGCTACAGCCGTCCGCAATCGGAGAGTGCGGCCGACATCACCGAAATCATGTTCAGCCATGAGCCGGACATCGGTGGCCAGCACATTCTGCTGGTCGAGGGATTGGTCCACTCGGGCGTGACAACCGACTTTCTCATGAACGACTTACGCGCGCGTGGGGCAGGATCGGTGAAGCTGGTGACGCTGCTGGATCGCCAATCGGCCCGGCGGATTTCGCTGCAGCCCGACTATTTTGGTTTTCTGGTCGACGACAAGTTTCTGATGGGCTACGGTTTGGGAGCGGTTGACCAAGTTGGCCGCAACTTGCCATACTTAGGAGCGCGGGTTTAAAGAACGTCCCCCAAGTCAAACCGTTCGGCAACCCAGCACTTCCGTTACACATTCGTGCCGTTCCCTTTTCTCGGGGACAGGTTAGAATGTGGGATATCCAGGGAAATTCACCTATCCAAAACCGTCGAACGGCATCTAATAGCTGTAGGCGGTACAGAGGTTTGGGTGTATTTCACCCCTTCGAGGGACGTTAGGAGTTTTTGGTGAATTCAACCGTCAAGACAGTCGTGTTCTGGCTGGTCATTATCGTGTCAGCCTTGCTGCTCTATCAAGTGATCCAGGCGGGACGCAGCAGCCAGAAAGACAAAGAGATCAACTTTTCTGAGTTCATGACCGACGTGGACGCGGGCCACGTGCATGAAGTAACCGTCGACGGCATGCAGGTGAAAGGCAAGCTGACCGACGGCTCGGCTTTCCACACCACCGCCCCTTCCAACTATCCCGACATGATCAAGATGCTGCGGGACAAAGGCGTGGTCATGAACTTCCGCGATGTCAACAGCGGAAGCTGGCCGTTGCAGTTGCTGGGGACATGGGCGCCGCTGATCCTGCTGGGCGCGCTGTGGTTTTTCATGATCCGGCAGATGCAGACGGGCGGAAACAAAGCACTTTCGTTCGGCAAGAGCCGCGCCCGGCTGCTCTCGATGCAGCAGAAGAAAGTCACATTTAAAGATGTGGCGGGCGTGGACGAGGCCAAAGAAGAACTGCGCGAGATCATCGAGTTCCTGCGCGAGGCGCAAAAGTTCCAGAAACTGGGCGGACGCATTCCGAAAGGTGTGTTGTTGGTCGGCCCTCCGGGGACGGGCAAGACCTTGCTGGCCCGGGCGGTTGCGGGCGAGGCGAACGTTCCTTTCTTCTCGATTTCTGGTTCTGACTTCGTAGAGATGTTCGTCGGCGTGGGTGCGAGCCGCGTGCGTGATCTGTTCGAGCAGGGGAAAAAGAACGCTCCCTGCATCATCTTTATCGATGAAATTGATGCGGTGGGGCGTCATCGCGGCGCTGGCCTCGGCGGCGGACACGACGAACGCGAGCAGACGCTGAACCAGTTGCTGGTCGAGATGGACGGTTTCGAGTCGAATGAAGGCGTCATCCTGATGGCGGCAACGAACCGGCCCGACGTGCTCGATCCGGCGTTGCTGCGGCCCGGGCGTTTTGACCGACGCGTGGTGGTAAGCCGTCCGGATGTACGCGGGCGGGAAGAAATTTTGCGTGTGCACACGCGCAAGATTCCTCTTGCCGAAGACGTCGATCTTTCGGTTTTGGCGCGCGGCACGCCGGGATTTTCCGGCGCCGATCTGGCCAACATGGTGAACGAAGCGGCGCTGGCGGCGGCGCGGCAGAACCGCAAGGCCGTGCTGATGTACGACTTCGAAGTCGCCAAAGACAAAGTCCTGATGGGCGTGGAGCGTAAGTCGATGATCCTTTCCGACGAGGAAAAGAAAGTCACCGCGTACCACGAGGCCGGGCACGCGCTGGTTGCGGCCAAGTTGCCGAACTCTGATCCGGTACACAAAGTCACGATCATTCCGCGCGGCATGGCGCTGGGCGTGACGCAACAATTGCCGATCGACGATCGTCACAACTACACGAAGGAATATCTGCAGACCGACATCGCGATCCTGATGGGCGGACGACTGGCGGAGGAACTTTTCCTCACGCAGATGAGCACCGGGGCCGGCAACGACATTGAGCGGGCCACCGAAATGGCGCGCAAGATGGTCTGCGAGTGGGGCATGAGCGACCTGGGTCCGCTGACCTTCGGCAAGAAAGAGGAGCAGATCTTCCTGGGCCGCGAGATTGCGCAACACCGCGACTACAGCGAAGACACGGCGATCAAGATCGACAGCGAAGTGCGCAAGCTGGTCAGCCAGGGGTACGAAACGGCAAAGCGCATCCTGGAAGACAATCGCGATGCGCTGACCAAGATCGCCAATGCGCTGCTGGAGCGCGAAGTGCTCGACGCTGCGGAGATTCGCTTGTTGTTGGAAGGCAAAGAACTTCCGGCCAAGCCTCCAGTCGGTGGCACCAAAGCCGACGATGGCGTGCAGCAAGTGCTCAAGCCAGAGCCGGGACGTCCGGGAATCGCGAAGGGTGGAGAGAGTCCGGCGAGAGCTTGAGAACCGGCTTTAGGCTCCAGGCTTGAGGCTTCAGGAAAATAAAGGGCGGCCAAGCAGCTGCCCTTTTCTTTTATGCATGTCATCCTGAGGAGTAGCGCGCATGTTTCGTGAACCGGATGCCAGAAGTCTTAAAGCCAGGCGTTACACCGCCGGCACCGGTGCCGCAGCGGCATCCACTTCCGCGAAGCCGCGATAGAGGCAATACAGCGCGTAGCCGTGGAACGCCACGCTGAAAAGATCTTTTGCCAGCAGCAGCAGCAATCCATCGAGCAGGTATAAGAACATGCCCACCAGAAATGCCCACTTCTGCGCCTTATAGGCAAAGTAGCCGAAAAGCACCAAGATTCCCGCTACGACGCCGTTGATGACGAGGTCGAGCACGATACCCGCGCTTCCCACCTGCCGCGCCAGCGCGTCGACGACGGCGGTGATGCCGAGCCCTACGACGAAATGAAAGCTGCCGCCGAAGATCACGACGATGGAGTTGATGAGGGAAAGCCCCGCGATCCAGTAGAACCATTTGGCCGAGATGCGCACACGCGCCGTGGCGGTGGCTTGCGCCCGGACCATCGGGTTAATTGTGGGATTGGCGACACCTACCGGCGGCAGGCCCGAGATTGCCATAGGAGCACTCCTTAGCCTTGGGATTTTTGGCAGGGGACGCCGCCGCTAGTGAACCCCAGAATGGAGTTTTCGTCAAGGAAAACAGAATGTGCCGGTACCCCTGCAGATATCCTTTGACATACAACTTGATTCCCTGGGGCATGCTTTTCGGAGTTGGAACCATGGGATCCGGTCACTCTGATTTGTTCCGCAGTGCTTCTCATGCTGATCTCGATCGCTGCCAGCCTGTTTCCAGCCCGGCGGGCGGCGCGTGTCGATCCGCTGGTGTCGCTGCGAATTGAGTAGGGATCGGGTTGGCACTTGTGGTCTGGAACTGAGCGGACATGCGCTGTACGGTGCCCACCCTCTCGCAAAAAACGCGAGAAGGGTGGGGCAACCCGGCAACCCGGCCGGGCTCGCCGTCGGCTGCCGTGCTGCGGGAGATCCCTCATCCCGCTGGTAAAAGCGCGGGATTTCGGGATGACACCTGGGAATGGCTTGCCGTCCCTCAGGGTGGGCTTAACATCTGTTGTTCCCACATGAATCTTCCGGAAACCTGGAGCCCGAAGCCTGACGGGCTGACGCCGAAAGCCGTATAATCGAGTTCTCGACCATTGCATCGAAAGTCCACTTCCTGTCATCTCTAAAGCCTGGAGGAAAAATCATGGCACATGAATTACCCCCGCTGCCGTATGACTACGCGGCGCTGGAACCGACTATCGACAAGCAGACTATGACTCTGCACCACGACATGCACCATGGCGCCTACGTGAAAAACCTGAACGCGGCGCTGGAAAAACATTCCGATCTGTTCAAGAAATCTGCCGAAGAATTGCTACTGGATCTGAATGCCATTCCTGAGGACATCCGCGGCGCGGTGCGCAACAATGCCGGCGGCCACGTCAATCACACCATGTTCTGGAAGATCATGAAGCCGAAAGGGGGAGGCGATCCCACCGGCCCGATCGCGGACGCGATCAAGAAAACTTTCGGCAACTTCAACGACTTCAAAACCAAGTTCAACGATGCGGGCGTGAAGCAGTTCGGCTCAGGCTGGGTCTGGCTCGCCGGCAAGAAGGGCGGGGAAGTGCAGATCATCAGCACGCCCAATCAGGACAATCCTATCTCGCAGGGGCTGTTCCCGATTTTGGGCAACGATGTCTGGGAGCACGCCTATTATTTGAAGTACAACAGCCGGCGTCCGGAGTATCTGGCGGCCTGGTGGAACGTTGTGAATTGGGACGAGATCAACCACCGGTTCGAAGCGTTCAAGTCGGGCAAGGCGGCGCACGAACTGGAATTCGCACACAGATAAGACTCGTGAGTTGTAAGTGAATTAGGAAAGGCGCGACGCTATGGTCGCGCCTTATTTTTTGCAGACAGCAATTTTGCGGGCTCACCGGCGAGTGCTGTTATGCAGGAGATCCCTCATCCCGCTCGCTTCGCTCGCCCCCGGCTGGAAGCCGGGGGTCTACTAAGAAAGCGCGGGAGTTCGGGATGACAGCGAAGAGGAGTGAGTTCAAGCCGAGCCGCTTCAGATCCCCCAATCCTCACCTTTTCGAACCAAATGGTGGGGGACCCGCTTTCTAAATCCCACCCTCCCGCAAAGAACGCGGGAAGGGTGGGGCGTGGGGCAACCTCAATTATTTTTTGATGTGGACTAGCGGCATGTGCTGAACCAGCGCCGGACGCATGGCCGCAGCGCCCGCCGCTGCGTTCTGCACGCCAAGAATGCCGGTTCCGACGAGATTGCTGTCTGTGTCGAGGTAGAGAACGGTTGATCCATCGACGGTATAGAAATTTCCGTTAAAGGAATTAGTACTTGTCGTCGTTGTGAATCGGCCTGCGGGTGAGGAAGACTGGAAAGTCCCACTCAGCCGCCGATCAAAGCTCAGGTTTCCTCCGTCGTTGAAGTCGATTAAGCCGCTGAAGCTGCTGCTGGTGGAGATGAACTCGGCGATATCGTCCTCCTCGACTGCGCCGCCATTGCTGAGATTGGCCGCGCCCAAGTCCATTCCATATCCTTGAGACGCCGCAAAAGATGTGTTGCTCTGGACCAGAGCGGAGCCTGACATGACGCCGCTGTCGTCCGATTCCATCATCAGCAGACCGGCATTGGTGGTCGGATACGCAACAAATTGTGTGGCCACCTGGAAACTATTCAGATTGAACAGAGTTCGTCCGCCGATTCCCGACGCAACGTAGCTTCCGCTGAAAGCAGGGGGAGTTGAAACATTTCCGTTGCTATTGATGTCCAGGAATCCACTATTCACGCCTCCCGAGCCATCGATCGAGAATACGCCGCCCACAGCGATCGGCGCATTGATACCGCCTGCCATCGTGAACGCATATGTCGTTGCAATATTCGGAATGGCTGCGCCTTGTTGCGTTAAAACATCTCCTGAGAGCATGACAGCGCCGTTAACGTTTTCGATGATCTTCAGATGGGTAGAATCAACCGGAAACACGTCGAAGGTGAGGGCACCGAACGCGCTTGTGGTTGTTAGCGTCGCGGTTCCTGGTGCTCCCGCATTTCCGACTTGGATGCTTCCGGAAAGGGGGTGCGTCGAGAACGTTTGGTTGTCATTGAAGTCCTGCACCCCGGTTCCGGCAGTGATGGTGCCGGTTGAGTCGAGCGCGAAGGTTCCTACTGTCAGCAAAACATTGCCGCTTGTGTCAAATCCGAAGAGAGAGAATGCGTACGAGCCGGCCAGTTGGGTCTGAGTTGGAGCGGTTTGCAGGTCCATGGTGCCGCTGCCGGTGCCACTATTGTCGAATTCGGTCACAAACGCGTGCGAACTGTCGAGCAACACAAAATCCAAACCGATGGTACCTGCCCTGGTGTTCAGTGTGGCCTGGCCGCGCCCGTCGGGCGTGAGCGTGTAAGAACCTCCCGTAACCACAACTCCGGTAGCAAAGATTCCGTTAAATGAATCGCTGATGTCGACGGTGCCGCCAGTGACGCTGTTGGATCCTCCAGCTCCATTGAACTGCACCATGCCGACGATGGCCGAGGGGAAGCCAGCATTATCCGAACCTGTCACGGAAAACGTGTACGTGCCTTTAAGATTGGCGGCGCTGAAGGCGCCGGTGGGAGGCGGAATTGGACGGTTGAAGTGGCCTCCTCCGCCACCACAACCGGACAGGGCTGCAACCGTTACTGACACTACGGCGAGAACGAATTTATTGCGCAGAAACATACACTTGTCCCCCAATGCAGAAACTTCCTGAAGCAGGACGCACGACTCCGTCCAGTGGGTTCAGGTTAGCACGCAAGGTTGCTCGTACCATTGAACCCGAACCAGCGCGATAAGTAGCGGTAGAAACTCGCAACTTGCATGTCTTGCAGAATCAGCGAGGGAATGGGCGTCTGAGGCAATCCGCGATTACAAAATTCTACGAAACGGTGGCGAAGATGCCCGCGCCGGAAGGGTTGTTGCAGCCTCTTGGGCTGGGATAGGATGACGGGCATGAATACAAGCAGAATCCATTTTCGCTTGCCCAAGCAGTTTTTGCGCCCGCAACCTTCTATGGTTTCCCATCTGGCGCTGACGACAGTCGTGCTGCTTTTATTTGGATGCGTAGTTAGCGCTGCTCAGACAGCGACTCCGGCCGAAGTCGGCCCAGAGCCGAAGAATGTCTACGGAGTACGCGAAGGATACGTCGACGCCAACGGCGTGATGATTTACTTCACGGAGTTCGGACGAGGAAACCCACTGCTGATCGTGCACGGCGGGCCAGGAGCGTCGCATGACTATTTCCTGCCCTACCTGCTGCCGCTGGCCCGCCACAACCGGCTGATCTTCATCGACGAGCGCGGGTCGGGCCGCTCGGAGAAGCTGGACGATCCCTCCGGCTACACCGTCGAGAACATGGTTGAGGACGTGGAGGCCGTCCGCCAGCAACTTCATTTGGGCAAGATTTCGCTGCTCGGGCATTCTTACGGAGGCGCGCTGGCGCAGGCCTATGCGTTGAAATATCAGAAAAACCTGAGCCATCTGATTCTGGCCAGCACGTGGTCGAGCACCAAGGCGCTGAATGAGATTTTTGTGCAGATGAAAGAAAAAATGCCCGCCGAGCTTCGCGATCGCATCAACAAAATGGAGAGCGAGGGGCTGTTCGGCCATGGCCTCGACTACCAGAAGCGCCGCTATACCAACGACTACATGATTGCGGCCTGGGGCGAAGGCTACTTTCCGTATCTTTACCAGAACCGGCCGGACCCGAACTACGATCCCATCGCCGCAGGAAATGTGAGTTGGGATTTGTATCGCGAGATGTGGGGATCGCACGGCGAGTTTGTGGTGGATGGCAACCTGAGATCGGTGGAATACACGGAGCGGCTGGCGGAGATCAAAGTGCCGACGCTGATTCTGGTGGGCGATCACGACGAGTGCGATCCGTCGCTGGCGGAGGCTATGCACGCCAGGATTGCGGGATCGAAGATGGTGGTGGTCCCGAAGGCTGGGCACAATACATTTGTGGACCAGACGAAGATCTTTGTCGATGCGGTCAGCGCGTTCGCGAGCAAGTAGTCAGGAGTCGGTTATCGGGAGTCGGCGGGCTCCGATTAAGTCCGCGAAGCAAAACGCGGAGGGAGGCAGTGGAAGAAATTCCTTGCGAAGCCGCTGCTGTCGCCGACTGGCATGGGGTCCTTCGCTTTGCTCAGGATGACAAACGAAAAAATGGAACTTAATCAGGCTTCTTTAGTTTCTCGTGGTCAGTGGTTAGTCACGGACGGGGAAAACTTCGTGAGGGCTGCGAATCGATGAGCGCGGGCAGGGTATGTGCTGTGGTTGCTGGCGTTTTCCTTCTGGCTGCGCTGTTTGTCGCGTCGGCGAGAGCGCAAAGCGATGCCACGGCTCACGAAGACGGCTTGCGCATCAGCGATCATGTGCTCCCGCCTGACACATATCCCCACGAGCGCTACTACTTTCAATTCCTTGCGCGAGGAAACAACACTCCGCCCATCGAGTGGCGGCTGGAAAAAGGCGCGCTGCCTCCCGGACTCAAGCTGGAAACAAACGGAGTCTTGCATGGCGAGCCGGAACGCCCGGGCGAATACCGCTTTACCGTTTCAGCTACTGACAGCGGGAGCCCACGGCACGCGGTACAGCGGGACTTCGTGATCAAGGTCGTCGAGGCGCTGACGCTGGTTTGGAAGAATGCGGCGCACGTGGCGGGAGGCCGCATCGAAGGTAGCGTGGCCGTTTCGAACACGACCCCCGATGACATCGATCTCACATTTATCGTGGAGGCCGTCGCCGAGAACGGAAGGGCTACCGCCATCGGCTATCAGCATTTCGTTCTGCCGCGACGCACCGTAGATAAAGAGCTTCCGTTCGGCGAAAACCTGCCGCATGGGTCGTATGTTGTCAATGTGGACGCAATCGGGGAAGTGGCGAAGCGGAACACCATTTTCCGGCAGCGCATGCAGACTCCGAAGCCGCTGCAGGTGACAGTGGGGCCGTAAATCGGCCCCCAGCGGGTGAAGTCATACCGCCTCCACGAAATTCGAGGGCGCGGCGCTGGAAGCCTCGCCCTTTCAAAACCAAAACTCTGGTCACATTGACGAATCTTTCGGCTTTTTGAAAGACTATCGCTTCCCGGGTCTGCCGAAGCGTGTCCGTGTTATTTGTGAACTGGATGGAACTGTTGCTCAATCTCGCATGGGTGCTGCTGGCGCTGCCGGCGTTTTGGCTCTGGCGGCAAACTCCACGCGTCAGGCATGCAAGCAAGTTGAATTGCTTTCTGGTTCTCAGCTGTGTGCTGGTGCTACTTTTCCCCGTGATCTCGGCAACGGACGATCTCCACGCCCTGCGCGCCGAGATGGAAGAACCGGGGCCGAACAAACATGGCGTTCGCGCCGCCGCGGACAAATCGCCGAGCAGCCATCATCAAGCCGAAGCGGCACTGGTCGCTTGGTTATCCTTAGCGCTGAAGTTCTTCAGCCGGTTGGAAGTGCCTCGATCCACACTTACTATTCCGTCAGTCGTGCCCTATCGGACGAATGGGCGCGCTCCTCCGGGATTCTCCCTCGCTTAGTTCTGGAGATCGCTGCTCGGAATGCAACTCAGGCTCATTTTTCCTGAATCACCGGGGCACGAATTGAGTTCTTACCTGATTGTTATAAGTGAGACCGGATATTAACCAGACGGATCTGCAAGCGCAGATCGCGCATGGCTTTCGTTGTGAACGCAAGTTTGAGGAAGAATGTGATGCAGCAAAAAACGTGGCGTGCTGTGAGATTTCTGCTCTGCCTGGCTTGCGGGGCTAGGGCCCTTGCGCAAGCACCGGCCGGTCCCGCTGCGCCTGCGATGTCCTCCTCAACTGCCACCGTGTGGACGTGGCAGCAGATCAAAGACCGTTTTGAGCTGAACAATCCAACCCTGCTGGCGGACAAGCTAAACATCGACGAATCGAAAGCGGAAGAGATCACGGCATTTCTGCGGCCTAATCCGGATTTCACGTTGTCAGCCGATGGGACGCAGATCGCTCCGAATAAAGGCGTGTGGCGGCCATTCTCGGGGACCTTCATTACGCCGAGCATCAGCTATCTCTACGAGCGCAGGCATAAGCGGCAACTCCGGCTTGAAAGTCAGAAGAAGGAAACGCGCATTACAGAGTTCAACCACTCCGACATGGAGCGAACGATGCTGTTCAACCTGCGCAGCGCGTTCGTTTCCACGCTGCAGGCCAAGGCGGTGCTGGAGCTGGCCACGACCGATCTCGCATACTGGGACAGGGTCCTGCAGATCAGCCGCGACCGGTTTAACGCGGGCGACATTGCGCAGATCGATCTGGACCGGCTGGAGTTGCAGCGGGTGCAATACGAATCGGACGTGCAGACCGCGACTGTGAACTTGCGCACGGCGAAAATTCAGCTGCTCACGCTGCTTAACGACCGCACGCCGATTGAGCAATTCGATGTGGCGGGCGTTTACGACTTCAGCGATTTTCTGGACACGCGCGACGACGTTCGCAAGATGGCAATGGACACGCGTCCAGACCTGAAGGCCCAAGTCGAAGCCGTCGACAAAGCGCAAACCGATCACAAGCTGGCGATTGCGAATGGCTCGACCGATCCGACATTTGGGCTGTGGTGGACACACAACCCCTCAACGAACAATCCATTTGCCAACGACACAGTAGGCGCCAGCGTGAGCATTCCGCTGCGCATCTTCGATCGCAATCAAGGCGAAAAGAAGCGCACCGAGATCGACATTACAAGGAATGAAAAGTTGCGCGATGCGACGGAAGCCACCGTGCTCAGCGACGTGGATTCTGGCTACGCAACCGTGGAAAGCGACTTGATTCTGTTGCGTCCCTACAAGCAGAAGTATCTACAGCAGGCAACGCGCGTGCGGGAAACGATGTTTTTTTCCTATCAGCACGGCGGAGCGGCGCTGCTCGACTTCATCAACGCGGAAAGTGAGTATCGCGCGGTGCAGTTGAACTACGTGAACCTGATTGGTTCTTATCTGACGGCTGCAGCGCAGTTGAATATGGCTGTGGGGCGCGAGGTGATTCAATGAGAGAACGACCCAAAGAGAGGCGCGCCACGGCAATGCTGTTCTGCGCGCTTCTGCCGATTGCAGCGTTGTCTGCGGTCCTGATGACCTCCGGTTGTTCGAACGATTCGCCTGTTGCCGCCAGCAAACCTCCAGTTGTGGTCGATCCTGACTTGTTTCAAGCGGACCATCCGGAGCTGTTCAAGACGGCCAAAGCCGAGATGCGCGCGTTGCCAACGCAACTCACGGCCAATGGAGTCGCCACTCCAGACGTAACCAAGACCATCCACGTGACCTCTCTCGGCTCCGGACGCGTGGTGGATTTGAAGGTCCGGCTCGGGGATTTCGTGAAAAAAGGGCAAACGCTCCTGGTAATCTCGAGCCCCGATCTGGCTTCCGCTGCAGCGGACTACCAAAAGGCTAAGGCGGATGAGGTGCTGGCCCACAAGGCCATGGACCGGGCCCAGATGCTTTATGATCGCGGCGCCATCGCGGCCAAGGACCTCGAAGTTGCGCAGGATGCCGAAGACAAGGCCAAGGTCGACGTGCAGACCGCGGAGCAGCACGTTCGCGTCCTGGGATCCGATCCCGCGCATCCCAGCTCGTTTATCGAATTGAAAGCGCCGGTCTCGGGCACGATTGTCGAGCAGAACGTTGCGGGATTCGAAGGCGTGAAGAGTCTCGACAACACGCCCAATCTTTTCACCATTGCCGATCTTTCCGAAGTCTGGGTCGTCTGCGACGTGTTTGAGAACGATCTGGGAGAAGTTCATCTGGGCGATCCGGTCGACATTCGGCTGAACGCATTCCCGGACCGCATATTTCACGGCAAAGTTTCAGATGTTTCGCGAGTGCTGGATCCGAACACCCGTTCCGCAAAAGTGCGTATCGTGCTCTCAAATCGCGATGGAGCGATCAAAGCCGGGATGTTCGCGGTGGCGACGTTCCATTCGCGCAAACTTACGGATCGCATCGTAGTCCCCGCCGGCGCGATCATGCGCCTGCACGACAAGGACTGGGTTTTCCGCAAAGAAAGCGCGAATCAGTTCCGCCGCATTCAAGTAAATGCCGACGGCCTGGCACCTGGCGGCATGCAGGAAATTCGAGGCGGCGTGAAGAGCGGAGATGAAGTGGTGACCAACGCATTGGAATTTTCCACCGACGTCGCCGAGAAAAGCGCGGGGCCGAAATAGGCGATGATTCGTAAGTCCATCGATTTCGCGCTGAACAATCCCCTGATGGTGCTGGGTGGAGCGCTGGTGCTGTTTGTGTGGGGAATCCTTTCCTTTCATCAGCTACCAATCGAAGCTTATCCCGATGTCGCCGACACCTATGCGCAGATCATCACGCAATGGCCCGGACACGCGGCCGAAGAACTGGAACAGCAGATTACCGTCCCATTGGAAGTGGAGTTGAACGGGGTGGCGCACCTGACCCACCTACGATCGGTGTCGCTGGCGGGATTGTCGGTAATCACGATCATCTACGACGACGAGATCACTACTTTCAATGCCCGCCAGGAAGTGCTGGACCGGTTACAGATGGTCACGCTGCCGGCTGGGGTGAATCCGGGAATTGGCCCGGACTACAGTCCCACCGGGCAAATCATGTTTTACTCGCTCACCAGCACGAACCCTAAGTACGACGTGATGGAGCTGAAGACGCTGAACGATTGGTTTGTGGTCAATCAGCTCAAGTCGGTGCCCAACATCGTGGACGTGAACCCTTTCGGCGGCCCGACGCGCGAGTATCAGGTGCAGCTTGATCCGGGGAAACTGGTTTCCTATGGGCTATCGCTCTCGCAAGTAGAGCAGGCGCTGGTCGCGAACAATATCAACGCAGGCGGAGGATTCATCGAGCGCGGGGAACAAGCGTTGAATGTCCGCGCGGTCGGCCTGATGCAGAGCACGGACGACATCGCCTCCACTGTGGTCAAGGTGCAGAACGGCACGCCGGTGCGCGTCCGCGACCTAGGCAATGTTGTGCAAGCGCCGAAGGTGCGGCTGGGACAACTGGGCAAAACAATTCGCAAGGAAGATGGCACGATTATCGACAATCCTGATGTCGTTGAAGGCATCGTGCTTTTGCGCAAGGGCGCCGTTGCCGAGACTGCTCTGGCTGATCTGCACAAAAAAATTGACGAGCTCAACGGAACCAATGGACACCACGGCCTGCTGCCAGTGGGCGTGAAGCTGGTTCCGCATCTCGACCGCAGCCAACTGATGCATCACACGACCCATACGGTGTTGCGCAACCTGACGGATGGCGTTCTACTGGTCACGCTGGTGCTGTTTCTGTTTCTGGGAAACGTGCGCAGCGCGCTGATTGTCGCGGTTACAATTCCGTTTTCATTGCTTTTCGCTGCGATCCTTCTCGACCTTCGCCACATACCCGCCAACCTGCTCTCGCTGGGCGCGCTCGACTTCGGCATGGTGGTGGATGGATCGGTCGTCATGGTGGAGAACATTCTTCGCCACACGTCCTTCGCAGACCGAAAAAAATCGTTTATGGAAACGATTGCGATTGCCGCGCATGAGGTGCAGAGACCGGTTTTCTTTGCGCGCGTCATCATCATCGTTTCTTATCTGCCGATCTTCACGCTGCAGCGGGTAGAAGGACGCCTGTTCAGCCCCATGGCTTGGACCGTGGCCTTCGCGCTTCTGGGAGCACTGGTGTTTGCGTTGTTCATCGCTCCTGTTCTGTGCAGCATTTTGTTCACCAGCGGGATCAAAGAGTGGCGCAATCCTGTGCTGGAATCGCTGAACCGCGGCTACGCGCGTTCTCTTGACTGGTGTTTCGAGCACATGGGACTGACGCTCGGCGTGGGGCTGCTCGGGTTCGCCGCCATTCTTTTTTTCGCACTGAGCGGTGTCATCGGATCGGAGTTCCTGCCGCACCTGGATGAAGGCGCCATCTGGGTTCGCGGAACTCTGGCGCCGAGCACAGGCCCTTCCGCGGGGATTTCTCTCGCCGACAAGGCGCGGCTGGTGCTTGCCGGATTTCCCGAGGTGAGACAGGTCATTAGCCAGGTTGGACGTCCCGATGACGGCAGCGATGCGAGCGGCTTTTACAACACCGAATTTTTCGTGGACCTGCTCCCGCGCGAAAAGTGGCGGAAAGAATTCCATTCCAAAGATGAACTGATCGCGGCGATGGACATCGAGCTCAACAAATTTCCCGGCGTGGATTGGAACTTCTCCCAACCCATCTCCGATAACGTGGAAGAAGCGGTGAGCGGCGTCAAAGGCGAACTTGCCGTGAAATTGTTTGGATCGGACCTGAAAGTTCTCGAGCAAAAAGCCGATGAGATGCAGGCAGTAATGAGCCAAATTCCAGGGATCGCTGATCTGGGGACGTTCCAGGTTCGCGGGCAGCCGAACGTCAACCTCAATGTCGATCGGGCGGCCGCGGACCGCTTCGGAATCAACGTCAGCGACATACAGGATGCGGTCGAGAGCGCCGTGGGTGGCAAAGCGCTCACGCAAATCCTAATCAAAGAACAGCGTTACGATTTGACGGTTCGATATCAGCCGCAATTCCGGCGCACGGTCGAAGACATTGGCAACATTCGCATCCTGGCGCCGAGTGGCGAGCGGGTGGCACTTTCTCAGCTGTGCACGATTTCACTCGATGACGGTGCCTCGACAATTTATCGGGAAGGCAATTCGCGCTACATCGCAATCAAGTACAGCGTACGCGGGCGCGATCTCGGCAGCACCGTCCGGCAAGCGATCGAAGAGGTCGGGCAAAAAGTGAATTTGCCCGAAGGCTATCACCTCGACTGGACCGGCGAATACGAGAGCCAACAGCGTGCCAACAAACGACTGGCGATCATTATCCCAGTCACGCTTCTGCTGATGGCGTTCATCTTGTATTCGGCATTTGGATCATGGAAATGGGTGGGACTGATTCTCGCGGTGGTGGCGCTCTCCCCGCTGGGCGGCTTTCTCAGCCTATTGCTTACGGGCACGCACTTCAGCGTGTCGTCGGGTCTGGGCTTCCTCGCGCTGATCGGCGTGTCTGTCGAGATTGGCGTGATTATGGTCGAGTACATCAATCAGCTGCGCACGCGCGGCATGCCCGTGCGCGAAGCGGCGAAAGAGGGCGCGCAGCTTCGGCTTCGTCCGATCATGATGACCATGCTGGTTGCCACGCTGGGCCTGTTGCCCGCGGCCATGTCACACGATATTGGCTCGGATTCGCAGCGTCCATTTGCGATTGTGATCGTGGGCGGCCTGCTGGTGGAATTGCTGGTCAGCGTGATTCTATGGCCGACGCTCTATGTGTTCTGGGCCAGGCCAGGAGATCGCCTGCCTCCCGCCGAGCAAAGCTTCATGGCTGAGGGCGAGCATGTGGATTGAGGCGGGAGTCAGGAGTCAGGAGTCAGCGGCACAGTGGTCAGGGTTAGTGGTCAGTCGATTGAAGCAGGTTGGGGCGACCAGCAATTCTAGGAAAATTGAACCACTGAGGACGGACTCTTGGCGGCACGGCTGAAGCCGTGCCCTTCCCAAAACCATTTATGGGATAGCTTCTGATAACTGAGCCCAAAAATATAAGAGTTCCGAGGTGATGTTGCGTCGATTCGTCTCGGCCAGTAGCTCGCGTGTTAGACCCTTGCTCGACCTGCTCTCGCTTGGCTCCTTGCGGAGGTTGTGCGCGCGATCTTCGCTCGGGCTCCGGGCTC
>DASTCY010000042.1:0-90407 GCA_035710725.1 Candidatus Sulfotelmatobacter sp.
TTTTCAATCGAGTGCGGCGAGTTCACAGGCCCATGACCGGAATTGGTGCAGTGGCCGGTTGCACTCTCGCATAGAAGCCGCGCCGAATGCGGGTTTCCGGCATCAAGTGGAATTACCGATCCGCACGCGATCCTGCCGCGTATTGTGCCGTCGTTGTGAAAATCCTGCAAAAGCCGCGCGGGACAAGCGATCAGCCACGATTCAACCACAGAGGGCACGGAGAAACACAGAGGAATCCAAATGATTTTTTGCGAAAGAGTCGGCTCCTAGTTTCCCACCGGAAACTCCGCTGTACCCACTTCTTTCACGTGCGCCTCGGCGAATTCGCGGATGCGATCGAGGGACTCCTGAAGTTGCGCTGTGTATCGATCTAAGTCTTCATCAGAGGCGTCGGCCGGGACAGGAATCAGCTTCCCGATGCGCAGCAGCACCCGGGAAAAGGGCATCGGAATGATGAGGCGGTCCCAGGTGTTCAGCACCCAGGCTTTGTCGACCGCCATGTGAAACATGGTGAGGGGCACGCCGGCGGACCGGCTCAGAGCGACCGGCCCCGGTTTCACCTTGTAGCGCGGGCCGCGCGGGCCATCGATGCTAAAAGCGACCGTCCAGCCTTCTTCCAGCGCGCGGCGAAGGCCGAGCAGGGCGCGAATCGGGCTGCGGCTGCTCGATCCTTTGACAGGGACAAATCCGAACTTGCGGATGATGCGGCCCATGTACTCGCCGTCGTAGCTGAAGCTGCTCATCACGCGGATGCCGAGATGGCGGAAAACGTATGTGGCGGGAATGATGCAGGCATGCCAGAACGAGGCGACCAATGGGCGAGCGTCGATGGTTTCCTGCGCACCTTCTTCACGGGAAACGCAGACACGCAAGGTGGGGCCAATCAGCCGGATCACAAGCGATCCGAAGAAAATGATCAGGCGCAGTACGATGCGTTGGCGCAGGGTGAATCGGCGCGGTCCGGACGTGACTTCCATGGGGGCAGACGCTTCGCGAGTACCGACTTCGCTCACACAGCTATTTTAATCGCGAAGGAAAAGGGGAGGGTGGCGATTAGTAGTGAGCAGACTTACTCAGGGGAACTGCCACATGTGAATCGATCCCTCGCTCCGCTCGGCTTTTCGGCTGCGGGCTCCCGCTGCGCTCACGCCCGCAAAGCGCCTCAGTTTTCCAGATAGGAGTCGATCCACTTCTTCACTTTCAGCCGGCGATCATCATCGGCCGCGAAACGGACTCCCAGCGATTTGGTCTTCTGCCAGGAGATGACCCCTTTCACCGTGACGCGCGGAAGAGTCAGGAGTCCGAAGGAAACTTCAACGTCGGCGCCGCGGGCCAGATTCTGGGCAGTGTTCAGCGACATGCCTCCGCTGCTCATCTCAATGCTGCTGGTGGTGAAGTAGCGGCCGTCGGCGGTGGTCAAGGCGACCTCGGTCATCACAGGAACGCGCACATAGCGCCGAAATTCGTGCAGCACCAGCATGCGGGTCGCCCGGACGAGTTTTAGTGTCGCGGGCCGCTCCAGAGGCTCCTGGAACATAGCGTTGATGCCGTATTTGGAGTAATGCATGGCCTGCTGCGCGTTGCCGCCTATGCCATAGATCACGCATCTGCTGTTTGAGGGCGAAGTGCGCGCCGACTCTAGAACCGGTTCCGCGCCTTCGCGCAGGTTGAGGACGCAGGCCTCAAATTTTTCTTTGCGCAAGCGCTCGGCAGCGTTCACCGACATTACAACCGATTCGATTCCAAACTGGCGGAAGCATTCGCTGAGCAAGACACGGTCAGATTCCCTCAGATCCACCAGCGCAGCGCGTGCAGCCGCCTTCCGGGTCGGAATGCCAGGAATGACGGGGGAAGAAAGCACCTTCTGCATACCAGAAGAGAAATTCATATTAATGGAGCTATTGTGGCGGGCCGGCAAAGAAGGCGCAAAGACCCAAAGGGTCAACGGGCGGAGTACTAAAATGCCATGGCCCACCTGCATCGTTAGTAATTAGACAGTGCCAAGGCAGGAAAGCGGATTCCTGCCTCTTCGATCTCGCTCGGGGCGGCCCCTGTCGGCTGCGGCGAAAATGTTCGAAAACAACAAATCGAAGTTCCCACGTCTCGCAAAATCGGCGAGACGTGGGGCACCCCGGCACAACTGCTGATTATTCGCTCCAGCGGCGGAAAAGGAGGGCGCCGTTGGTGCCGCCAAAACCGAATGAATTCGAGATGGCGTATTCGAATTCGGCTTTGCGCGAGTGGTTCGGGACAAAATCCATGTCGCCGGTTTCGGGGTCCTGGTTCTCGAGGTTGATGGTCGGAGGCAGCAGCTGATCGCGCAGCGCCAAGACGGTGATCGCGGCTTCCAGGCCGCCAGCGCCGCCCAGCAGGTGGCCGGTCATGGATTTCGTCGAGCTGACGGCGATCTTCCGATTGCCGAAGAAATTTCGGATGGCATGGGCTTCGAGGGTATCGCCGATGGGAGTCGAGGTCCCGTGCGCATTCACGTATCCGACCTGGTCGGGGCTGATTCCTGCGTCGCGCACGGCATTTCGCATGACGCGGAATCCACCCTCGTGCTCGGGAGCGGGCTGGGTCATGTGATAGGCATCGCCGGACATGCCGTAGCCGACGATCTCGGAGATGATGGGGGCGTTGCGTTTACGGGCGTGCTCGAGCTCTTCGAGGATCAGGATGCCAGCGCCTTCGCCGATCACGAATCCGTCGCGGTCTTTGTCCCAGGGACGGCTGGCTTTCTCCGGCTCATTGTTGCGCGTAGACAACGCACGCATGGCGGCGAATCCGCCGACGCCCATGGGAGTGATCGCGGCCTCGGCGCCGCCGGCGATCATGACATCGGCATCGTTGTGTTGAATGATGCGGAATGAATCCCCGACCGAGTGGGCACTGGTGGTACATGCCGTCGCCGTGGCTTCGTTTGGACCCTTCGCGCCGAAGCGCATCGAGACCTGGCCGGCGGCAAGATTGATGATGGCAGATGGAATGAAGAACGGAGAAATCTTGCGCGGGCCGCCTTCGAGCAGGTTCGAGTGCTCGCGCTCGATGATGTCGAATCCTCCGATGCCGGAGCCGATGTGTACGCCGACGCGCTCGTCATTCTCTGGCGTGATCTTCAGTTCCGACATCTTCAGCGCTTCATCCGATGCCGCTATGGCGAAGTGAATGAAGCGCGCCATCTTCTTGACTTCTTTTTTCTCGATGAATTGGAAGGGATCGAAATTCCTTACTTCGGCGGCGATTTGGCAGGCGAAATTGCCGGCGTCAAAGCCGGTGATGCGGGATGCGCCGCTTTTCCCGGCCAACAACGCAGGCCACGCTTCGGGCGTGGAGTTTCCAACCGCACAGATCATGCCCAGACCGGTGACCACCACCCTACGCGGCAAATCTAGTTTTCCCCTTCCTTAAGCTTGCGGATGTTTCAACTTACTTGCCTTTTGAGTGCTTCGAGATGTAATCGACCGCATCCTGAACGGTGCGGATTTTTTCTGCATCCTCGTCGGGAATCTCAATGTCGAAGGCCTCTTCAAAGGCCATGACCAGTTCGACGGTGTCGAGCGAATCCGCGCCCAAGTCGTCGACGAATGAAGCACTGGATGTCACCTCGCCCTCATCGACTCCCAACTGCTCCACAATGATCTGCTTGACCTTTTCATCCACGGCTGCCATGTTTTTTCCTTTGCCTCGATTGAGTTGTGCTGCGGAGCTCGAGAATTCTATTTGGCCACTTTGGAGTGCTTCGAGATGTAGTCGATCGCATCCTGAACGGTGCGGATCTTCTCCGCGTCTTCGTCGGGAATTTCGATGTCGAAGCCCTCTTCAAAGGCCATCACCAGTTCGACGGTGTCCAGGGAGTCGGCGCCAAGGTCGTCGACAAAAGAAGCACTCGGAGTCACCTCCGCTTCGTCAACGCCTAATTGTTCAACGATGATCTGCTTTACTTTTTCGGCAATCTGCTTCTCTTTCTCATCTGCCATGGCAAACTCCTTTTCCCGGAAATCCAGTCGGCGAGTGTTCAGTGTAACGGTCTCGGTAAACTGCTGTAAAGAAAGCGCACTGTCCTTTGTGCGCGGGATTTCGTGGTATACCTTAGCATCCTAAATGCGCCCAGTTGCGCCGGTCAAACCCATGCGAGCGGTCGTGCAGCGCGTCAGTCGCGCGAAAGTCACTGTGAACGGACATATCAGCGGCGAAATCGGCCTTGGGCTGCTGGTTCTGCTGGGCGTCGGCCATGATGATACGGAACAGGACGCGGCGTACCTGGCGGAAAAGATTGCCGGCCTGCGCATCTTCGAAGACGATCAGGGCAAGATGAACCGCAGCGTGCTCGACGTCGGCGGGAGCGTGCTGGCCGTGTCGCAGTTCACGCTGTATGGCGACGTGCGACACGGGAAACGGCCATCGTTCGACGCTGCTGCCCCGCCAGAAAAGGCTCGGCAGCTCTACGAGCTTTTCGTCGAGCGCATCCGCGCCGCGGGCGTGCAGTGTGAAACTGGGCGATTCCAGGAGATGATGCAGGTGGAACTGGTGAATGAGGGGCCGGTCACGATTCTGCTGGATTCGCGAAAAGCTTTTTGAAGCCAACTCAGGTCAAAAATATTCGACGAAGGAATCGGCTACGTCCGCGCCGTGATTGTTTGCGATGCGCGTCGCCTGGCGTTCGACGTTTTTCATCAGTCCATCAAGATAATCCCGCGAATCGGAGATGCTGACCACCCCGATAGTTGCGCGGTTCCAGATACCGGTGGAATCAAGCTCTGCCACGGACACGTTGAATGCCGCGCGCAGCCGGTCTTTCAGGCTGCGGACGACCTGACGCTTGTCCTTGAGTGAATGTGCGGCTTCGATGCGGAGTTCGAGGGTGAGGAAAGCGATCATGCAGTTTTCGGTTCTCAGTTCTCAGAGAGAAAATGTTTGGCGTGAGAACTGACAACCGGAGAGATGTCTCAGTACTGAGACAAGACGGTAAAGCCGGTTTTCCTCAGGGGCTAAAGCCCGCAACTTTTGCTGGGCTTAACGGCATGGGCTGAAAGGGTTGCGAAAAAAGTCCTTTTGCCGAGAAAAGCAGCCCTTCAGCGCTAAAGCGCGGTCGTATTTTCAATGACTTATCGGCACGAGTAAACTCATGCCCTTCCCGATTACTGCTCATTTGATTCGTTTTTCCGCAGCCTGTGAAGCCGTGCCCTTCCCAAAACCAGCTTGGAGAACTCGCTTCAGGCGATTACTTCTGCTGCAATCCGTTCGGTGACGAACGCTTCGATCACGTCTCCGATCTTGATGTCGCCGTAGTTCGCGATCGAGATGCCGCACTCCTGTCCGTTGTGGACTTCGCGGGCATCGTCTTTGAAGCGGCGCAGCGATCCGATCTTGCCTTTGAAGACGACCACGTTGTCGCGCAGCAGGCGCACTTCAGAGTCGCGCTTGATCAGGCCATCGCTCATGCGGCAGCCAGCCACCGTGCCCACTTTCGGGATGCGGAAGGTTTCGAGAACTTCGGCGCGTCCCTGATAGGTTTCTTTGATCGTGGGCTCGAGCAGTCCGCTCATGGCGCGCTTGATCTCGTCCTGCAGCTCGTAGATGATCGAGTGCAGCCGGATGTCGACTTTTTCCTGCTCGGCCAGCTCCTGCGCCTTGCGCTCCGGACGCACATTGAAGCCGATGATGATCGCGTTCGATGCCGAGGCCAGCAGCACGTCGGTCTCGGTGATCGCGCCCACGCCAGAGCGAAGCAGCTTGAGCCGAACTTTCTCGCTGGAAAGTTTCGAGAGCAGATCGCTGAGAACCTCGACCGAGCCCTGTACGTCGCCTTTCAGAATGATGTTCAGTTCTTTCGTGCCGGCGATCTTGACCTGTTCGGCGAGGCCTTCGAGTGATACGCGGGAGCTCTTGGCCAGCGTGGCTTCGCGCGCCTTCTGCTCGCGATATTCCGAAATGCCGCGCGCCTTGTCGCGGTCGGCAACGACGACGAATTGATCTCCAGCTTGCGGCAAGCCTTCCATGCCGAGGATCTCGACTGGAGTGGAGGGCGGGGCCGATTCGAGCGGCGCACCGCGATCGTCGAACATGGCGCGCACTTTGCCGTAAACGTTGCCGACAACGAAATTGTCGCTGGCGTTCAACGTTCCGTTTTGTACGAGGACGGTGGCCACAGGGCCGCGGCCACGATCCAGCTTAGCCTCGAGAACAACGCCGGATGCGGAACGCTCAGGAGTGGCTTTCAACTCTGCCAGATCGGCGACCAGGCAAATCATTTCGAGGAGCAGGTTCAGATTCGTTTTCTGCTTGGCCGAAACATCGACGAAGACTGTTTTGCCGCCCCAGTCTTCGGGGACCAGCCCGCGATCGGCGAGCTGCTTCTTCACGCGATCGGGCAGCGCGTCGGCTTTGTCGATCTTGTTTACGGCCACAATGATCGGGACCTCGGCGGCATGCGCGTGATCGATGGCCTCGAGAGTTTGCGGCATCACGCCGTCATCGGCGGCGACGACAAGCACAACGATGTCGGTGGCTTTCGCTCCGCGGGCGCGCATGCGCGTGAACGCTTCGTGGCCGGGAGTGTCGAGGAAGACGATCTCGCGTCCGAAGGCAGGAGAATCTTGATCAGTGATGCGAACTTTATAGGCGCCGATATGCTGGGTGATTCCGCCGGCTTCGCCTTCGGCGACGTTGGTGGCGCGAATGGCATCGAGCAGCGTAGTTTTTCCGTGATCGACGTGGCCCATGATGGTGACCACGGGCGGGCGCGGCACGGCTTCGGCCGCGGATTCTTCTCCGCTGGCGATGGCGGCGTCGACATCCTTCGCGGCCTGTTCTTCGAAGGTGATGACTTCGGTTTCCGCTCCGAAAAAGCGGGCCATCTCGCTGGCCAACTCGGCGTCGAGTGTCTGATTGATCGTGGCGAAGACGCCGCGCGCGAGCAGGCGAGAAATCAGGTCTTTCGCGCGAATGTCGAGCTTCTCGGCAAGATCTTTGACGCTGATGCCTTCGGTGATCGTGATATTGCGCGTGATCGGCAGCGGCTCGTTCGACACCACCATGCGCGGCGGCGGAACGTAGCCCTTCATCGGCCCTTCTTTTACGCCGCGCGGAATGTAGCGCTGGCCGGGCCGGCGCGAGGGTCCTCCGGGACGACTTCCGGGACGCGTCGGACCGGGCGGCGGAAGTCCGGGGCCAACCCCGATAGGACGCGATCCCATGGGCGATTGCCGCGTGGGATGCATGGGACGGCGCTCGCCTGGACGAAGCGGCGGACGCGGCGCTCCGGGTGCAGGAACTTGTGGGCGCTGACGTTGAAAAATCGGCTGCCCGGGAATAGGGCGTCCAGGCGCGGGTCGCGCGGCAATCGGAGTTCCCGCTTGGGCCGCCGGTTGTACCGGTTTCGGCGGAGCTTTGTAAACGGGACGGGGGCCGGTTTGCGGCACGATCATCCGCGGAGCGGGAATTGGCGGAGCTGCGGGCCGCGCGGGTGGCGGGGAGGGAGGCGCTGCTGTCGTGGCTGCGGGTGCGGCAGGCTCCACCGGAGGCGCGGGTGGAACCGCTGGCCGGGCGGCTGGGGGCGCTGCTGGCGCGGCAATCGGCGGAGCCACTGGTTTCTCAGCACTCACGGGCGCTGCCGACCGCGCCGGAATTACTGTAACTGGCGGAGCCGGCGGCTTAACGGCAGGCGGAGCTGCCGCCGGAGCGGGGGGCTTGGGCGCGGCGGGTGGTGCGACGACAGGGTGGGCTGCGGCTGTCGGCGTGGGTGGTGCTGCTGGGCGCGCCGGCGGAGGGGCGACCGCTTCCTTGCGCTGGGTGATGGCTTTGAGCACGTCTCCTGGACGGGAGATGTGAGACAGATCAATTTTGGTCTTGATTTCTTCTTCGCCGCGCAGAGGACGCGCGGACTTGGCCCCCGGCGCCTGGGTTTCAGAACCGGCGCGGAAGTGGGCCCGCACTTTTTCGGCTTCGTGCTCTTCCAGAGAGCTGGAGTGAGTCTTCTTCTCTGTCACTCCGACGAGCGGCAGCACGTCGAGAATGGCTTTGCTCTTGACTTCAAGCTCCCTGGCTAAATCGTTGATTCGAACCTTGCTCATCCGGCCTTTCTTCCGCCCCGCGTTGTGCTTATGTCTTCATCGCAGCCTCACGGGATCGAAATAAATATTGCACGCGATTCAGATTTTCGTGCGCGCGCATAGCTATTCTTTTGTTTCCGGAGCGGCGTCGGCTTGCGGCACCGGCTCCGCTTCTGTTGTCGGCGTTTCGCCTCGCTCTGCTGTCTCCTCAGAAGCGACAGTTTCGGCGGGAACTTCTTCCGCGGCGCTTGCCGTATCGGCAGCGGTATTTTCTGCTGCCCCTTCCGTTGCAGGTTCAGCGGCGACTTCGCCCTCGGTTGCAGCCTCGCTTTCGGCTGCAGGCGCGACTTCCCCGCCTTCCAAGCTGGCGAAATAATTATTGACCGCAATGCTGATTTTTTCCACCGTCTTGGGCCCGATTCCCTCGATGGCCTCAAGCTGCTCGGGCGTCATATCGGCGAGGGCTTCGACGGTCGTCACGCCGGCAGCGCTAAGCTTCTCGACCAGCCCTTCGCCCAGACCGGGGACGTTCTCCAGCGGCGTGGTGGTTTGCGGAGCCATGGCGGCCATCTGCTGCTCGACTTCCTGCCGCTTCTCCTCTTCGCTCTTAATGTCGATCTTCCAGCCGAGAAGTTTGGCGGCCAGGCGCACGTTCTGGCCCTTTTTTCCGATGGCGAGCGAGAGCTGGCTGTCGTCGACCACGACTTCGAGGTGTTTTTCACCCGCATCCACCACCGTGACGCGACTGACTTTGGCCGGCTGCAGCGCTTTTTCGGCGAACGTGACGGCGTCTTCGTGGTATTCGATGATGTCGATCTTCTCGCCGCGCAGTTCGCGGATGATCGATTGCACGCGCATGCCCTTCATGCCTACACAGGCGCCGACGGCGTCGACGTCTTTGTCTTTCGACATGACAGCGATCTTGGTGCGCTCGCCGGCTTCGCGTGCGATGGCACGAATCACAACCGTTCCGTCATAGATTTCGGGAACTTCGGTCTGGAACAGATGTTGGACCAACTCCGGCGCGGCCCGCGAAACCACGACGCCAGGCCCTTTTGACGCCCGCTCGACGCGTGCGATGACTACCCGAATGCGCTCGCCAATGGCGAACGATTCCAGGCGGGACTGTTCTTTGCGCGGCATGCGGGCTTCGGCTTTGCCGATGTCGAAAATCAGGTCCGGCCCTTCGATGCGCTTCACGCTGGCATTGACGATCTCGCCCACGCGTCCGATGTATTCGTTGTAGACGGTGTCGCGCTCGGCCTCGCGTACCTTCTGAAAGATCACCTGTTTCGCCAGCTGCGCCGCGATGCGTCCGAGAATGCCTTCGGTCACTTTCGGAATCTGCAACTCGCCACCAACTTCCAGAGAAGGGTCGACCTTGCGTGCGTCCTCCAGTGTGACCTGCAGGTTGGGATCTTCGACCTGCTCGGACGTTTCGACGACGGTCTTTACCGCGAAGGCGTTGATCTTGCCCGTATCTTTGTCGAGCTTGGCGCGCAGGTTCTCTTGCGACTTGTAGTACTTGCGCGTCGCCATCACGATGGCATCCTCAACCGCGCTGACTACAATCTGCGGATCAATGCCCTTTTCCCGGCTCACGCCTTCGATGATGTTGTAGAGCTCGCTTGCCATAAGAAAACAATTTAGAAATTGGGAAATTTGGTAATTGAGTAATTGAAAACCCGTGCGGCTGACTGGAGATTTTCAATTACCAAATTACCCGATTACAAAATTACTCAATTTCAAAACCTTCCATACTCCTAGATCTCGGGAACCAAATTCGCCTTCTCCACATTGGCGAATTCGATTTCCATCTTGTGTTGCTCGGCGCCGGCCGCGCCCATTTTCTTGCGCGACTTCTTGCTGGCCACGCTCAAATCGAGCGTCAGACGTCCATCGCGAAAGCTTTCCAACCGTCCTTCAAAGAAACGGTTATCGTGAACCGGTTCGCGGGTCATCAACTTCACGCGGCTGCCGACGAAGCGCTCGAAATCCGCGGCCTTGTTCAGCCTGCGATCCAGGCCCGGTGAAGAAACTTCCAGCGTATACGATCCGCCGGGCACAGCATCCTCAACGTCTAGAATAGTGCCAAACTCGCGGCTGAAATTCGCGCAATCCTCGTGCGTAACTCCGGCCTGCGCTACGCCTGCCTGCGGGTCGGCGCTCTGCGCACCAACCTTATCCAGAAACACGCGCAGCATTCGGGCCTTGCCGCCGCCGCGAAACTCAAGCTCGACCACTTCGAGGCCGCTGGAGGAGGCTACCCTCTCCGCTATCTCCCGAACGCGATCAATCTCAAGCGCCATGAATGCAATGACTTAAGACGGAGCGCCTGCTACAGCCCGAGCCAAACTAAAAAGTGGGCTTGCGCCCACTGGTGTGCTCCGCCACATGCTGCTACTACACAACAGTTCTCGAATACCTACTATACGCTGGACGAGGGGAAATTGACAAACGCCGTCAGCGAAAAGCGAGGGCGACAAGGAGATGCGCTACAGACCGGATTCTTGTGCTTGGATCAGAGCCAGAGATTTATTTCTACGCGTTGTCGGCCAGCGGCTTCATCTACATGTATCCGCTGACGGAAAATCAGCCATCTCTGTTTTCAAGCGCACAAAATAATCGCCATCATTGTGTTAGCAAGAGCTGCCATTATGGCGCGGCTTCTTGGGTAGGGGTATACTTACGCTCCCAGTGCCCCAGACTGTTGAAAGATCGCGGTTTCACTCATCGGCGGTGAGGACACCATGATTGAAGACTTATTTGACCTGATCGGGGGGCGGAGCGTGATCGAGGCTGCTACCGATCGCTTCTACGACAAAGTCTTGCAGGACGATAATCTGCGCCACTTCTTTGCAGGGGTTGACATGGCACACCTCCGGTCGGGGCAAGCTATGTTTGTTTCCATGCTCCTTGGCGGACGAGTGTACACAGGGAGAGATATTCATGACGCTCATGCCCAGGCTAGAGACGGGGGTCTGAACGACGCGCACTTCGAGCTGTTCCTCAATCACTTTCGCACCGCCCTGGAAGAAGTGGGAGTCAAACCAGAGAATGCCGAGAAAGTCAGAAATCGACTGGAAAGTAAGCGAGGAACCATACTGGGCGAATAAGGTTGCACTTGCTGTAAGACGATAATCTGTCCGGGCAATCCCATTGAATTGTGGCCGATCCGGCGCTCTGACCGTTTGATTGCACTACCCTCCCAAGCCGGCGTACGGTGCTAAAGCAATAATCTTGACGTCCAGTGGCCCGGCTTGAGCAAGCGGGAAGCTCGAGGCGAATCGGCGGGCGTCTTCAACAGAACTGGATTCAATGATCGCAACCGCGCCCGGATCCGGATCGATTTGATCGCTTCCTCCATTTGCCTGATCTCCGCACCGTCTCTACAATGAAAATTCACCCTACTCGGCGGGGAGATTCCTGAGACACCTATGATTCATTTTCCTGTTCCCGAAGCGCTCACCTTCGACGATGTTCTTCTGTTGCCTGCGCGCTCCGACGTGATTCCCGCCGACGCCAGCACGCAGACCCAGCTCACTCGCAAGATCAAGCTGAACATTCCGATCGCCAGCGCTGCTATGGATACGGTGACCGAATCGCACATGGCCATAGCGCTGGCGCAGCAGGGCGGCCTCGGCGTCATTCACCGCAATCTTTCGATCCAGCAGCAGGCGGAAGAAGTTGACAAGGTCAAGCGCTCGGAAAGCGGGATGATCGTCGATCCCGTGACCATGCACCCGAGTGACAAGGTTTCGGACGCGCTCGAGATCATGCGCCGCTACAAGATTTCCGGCGTGCCCATTACTGAGCGCGACGGCCGGCTCGTCGGAATTCTGACCAACCGCGATCTCCGCTTCGAGACGCGCTTCGACATTCCGATCAGCCAGGTGATGACGAAAGAGAATCTGATCACCGTGCCCGTCGGCACAACCTTGACCGACGCGGAAGAAATCCTGCACAAGCATCGCGTTGAAAAGCTGCTGGTCGTCGATGACAAGTACAACCTGAAGGGATTGATCACGGTCAAAGATATTCAGAAGAAGCTGAAGTATCCCAATGCCGCCAAAGATTCTCAGGGACGGCTGCGCGTGGGGGCGGCCATCGGCGCGACGGGAGATTTTCTGGAGCGCGCCCAGGAACTTGCCGAAGCGAAAGTGGACGTGCTCGCCATCGACAGCGCGCATGGTCATCAAACGAAAGTGCTGGACGCTGTGAAGCTGGTGAAATCGAAGCTGCCGAATGTCGAGCTGCTGGCGGGAAATGTGGCCACTTTCGACGGCGCCTGCGAGATGGCGCGCGCCGGAGCCGATGGCATCAAGGTCGGCATCGGTCCTGGCTCGATCTGCACGACGCGCGTGGTCACGGGCGCCGGAGTACCGCAGATCACGGCCATCGCCGAGGCCTATCGGGCTACGAAGGATGCGGGCGTTCCCATCATCGCCGACGGCGGCATCAAGTATTCCGGCGACATCACCAAGGCCCTGGCCGCAGGCGCAAGCGCGGTCATGATTGGGTCGATGTTTGCAGGAACAGACGAAAGTCCCGGCGAACTGATTCTGTATCAAGGACGCTCGTTCAAGTCGTATCGCGGCATGGGATCGCTGGGGGCGATGGCCGCGGGATCGAGCGAGCGATATTTCCAGAATGCAGACAGCGACTCGTCTGCGTCGATCTCGGCGAGCGAAGGCGAGAGCAATCGCCTGGGCAAACTGGTTCCTGAAGGAATCGAAGGGCGCGTGCCCTATCGCGGATCGGTAGCGATGATCGTGCACCAGATGGTGGGCGGACTGAAGTCGGGTATGGGCTACTGCGGTTGCGCCAGCATTCCTGAACTGCTGCAGAAGACGCGTTTTGTGCGCATCAGCAGCGCGGGATTGCGAGAGAGCCACGTACACGACGTCATGATCACGCGCGAAGCGCCGAATTACGCGATCGAATAAACACTTGTCGTTCGTCCTTGGTCGATCGTCGTTGGCGTCAAAGGCTACCGGCTGTCAGCGACATCCAAGACCTGAGAGTTAACCAACTAGCTGACCACCGAGAACTGACCACTGACTACTGAACCTCGGCACGAAGTCCTCAAAGCGTGGATCGCGGCGGTTCTGTGGATGATTCTGATCTCCATCGAATCGACTTCGCTGATGTCTGCGGCCAATACCAGCCGCATTCTTTACCCGCTACTGCGATACCTGCTTAGCCTGGATTGGGAGCGTTTCGAGCACTGGCATTTCTTCATTCGCAAAGGCGGACACGTTCTCATCTATGGCACCCTCTGCGTGTTGTTGTTTCGCGCGTGGCGCGCGACTTTGCCGTCTGTCGCGAATGCCCGATGGACGTGGCGCTGGGCCAGCCTGGCGGTGCTGGGAACGGCGATGGTGGCCAGCCTGGACGAATGGCACCAGAGTTTCCTGCCGTCGCGCACCGGAGTTTGGCAGGATGTCGTGCTCGACACGTGCGCCGGAATTGCCGCACAGATTTTATTCTTCGTCTGGTTGAAAAGCGTGAGTTCAAGATTGGCTGCGCGGTCTATGGCTCAGGAGCAACAGCCCGGCTGAAACGGCGGCCAGCGCCGCTGAAAGATAAAAGGGAATCGCAGGGCCGTAGTGCTTCCACAATTCTCCGGTGATTAGGCTGGCGGCGAGCGTGGCCACGCTGGTGGCGAAGAAATAAATTCCCAAAGCGCGTCCGCGGACTTCCGCAGGCACGGCATCTACAACCAGCGCCTTCAAGACGGGTTGCGTCAGCGCATAGTAAATGCCGTAGACGGCCATCGCGACCCATATGGCAAGCGTCGAGGGGCCAAGGCCGAATACGAAATAGACGGCTGCAAAGATCAGGTATCCGACTGCGGCGATCCATTTTCGTGAAGAGCCGTTGCGCGATACGCGATCGCTCAGCCATCCTGCCGGCCAGGAACCCGCCGTGTAAGTGAGGTTGAAAACCAAGCCCAGCAAGGGCGCGCGACCCACTGGAATCCCGATATTTTGCGCGCGCATGACCAGAAACATGTCGCTGGAGTTGCCGACGGAAAACAGGGTCACGGCAAATAGCACGACATAGAACGCGCCTGAAAGCTGTGGGCCTTTGAACAATGAGAACGCGGCTGGGCGGCCTTGATTGTCGGGATCGCGACGCGTCTCCTGGATCCCGATCAGAGCCACCAGAATGCACAGCGCTCCTGGAACTGCCGCGGCCCAAAACACTCCCCGCATGCCTACGTGCGCCAGCAGAACCAGAGCGGCAAGCGGGCCGACGATGGCGCCAGCAGAATCCATGGACTGAATCAGTCCGTAGGCGGAGCCCAACTCCTCCCGCGCTACCGATTCGGCGACCATCACATCGCGTGGCGCTCCGCGTACGCCTTTGGCCAGCCGATCGCTGAACCGAATCAGCAGGATATGCCACCATGAAGTCACGACCGCGAGAATCGGTTTGACCGCATTGGCGACGAAATATCCGCTAACCACGAGCGGTTTGCGGCGATGAATGTGGTCGGTGAGATATCCGGAAAAAAGCTTGGCGAACGAGGCGACGCTTTCGGCGATGCCTTCGATCAACCCCAGTTGAGCCGGGCCTGCGCCCAGAGAAACTAGAAACGCGGGCAACACCCAATAGGCCATCTCCGTCGCCGTGTCATTCAGGAATGACGTGAGACCGAAGGCGTAAAGATTGCGTGAGGAGGAAGGCTTTCCTGAGGACTCCGCGCCGGGCATCCCAGAGTTTTACCACGTCACGCGGAGAAGCTATCTCACAGAATGAAGCGACGGATTGAACTCGATTTCCCTCAGGGGCTGAAGCCCGCAATATCTATGGGCTTTTGACGGCACGGCTGAAGCCGTGCCCTTCCCAAGACTATTTATGGGATCAATTCTGAGAACTGAGAAGCGGTCTCATAATGGACCAAGGAAGTAAATCGCGGTTCCCTCAGGGGCTGAAGCCGCGTGGTTTTTGACATTGACGGCACGGCTAAAGCCATGCCCTTCCACAAAACCATTTATGAGATAGGTTCTGAGAACTGAAGTTCAGTACATGGCGTCGTACTTGGTGACCACCCACTGGCCCGATTTGTTCTCGGCGGTAACGGTGAACAGCTCTTTATATGTCCCCGGCTGGCCAGGACCGTTCTCGCGCTTGCCACGATAGTGCAGGATCACCAGCGGCGGGGCGTCTTCCCAATCGACCAGTTCCCAGGAGAGAAGTGGATGCTGCGCTTCCGAGTTGCAAATGTAGTGCGCGTATTGTTTACGGTAGTCGCGCTCCCATTGCGAGAGGACATCGTTGCAGCTGCCGTCGCGAATCTGGCGCAGGAATTTTCCCGCAGCTCGTTCGGTGGTGCGATCGCGTAAAGGATTGAACTTCACTTCTATGGGCAGGTTAGTCAGCGGATCGCGTTCTTCTGAGCGGTCGAGCACGGGGCCTTGATTGCTCAGCCACCACACGTACCCTAAGAAAATCAATACGAGCAGCGCACCCGCGCCCACTGCGATGCCGATCTGGGTCCGGTTTACGGCCATGATAAGCAGAGTTTAAGGGATGAGGACGAAGCGGCAAGATTACCTGCGACACAGCAGGCGGACATGTACGGATGTCGGGCTGCTTAGGCCAGAAATCACAACCAGAATTTGCTTTGTATTGCCGCGGCGGCAGTGCCGGCGGCTGCGGCTCGTCCCAGGCGAGGTTCGACGCGGTTACGCCCCGCATTCTTGGCCTGGTATAGGGCGGTATCGGCCTCGTGCAGCAAGGTTTCCAACTCGGTCGCTGTAGACGCGACGGCAACTCCCAGACTCAGGCTCACGCTCACACTGGCCCCGTTCGCAACCACGCTGCAGTTCGCCACACATTCGCGCACACGCTCAGCAAGGTCCCAGGTTTCCGACGGACCACAGGCAGGGGTCACGATTAAAAACTCCTCTCCGCCATAGCGGCCGACCGAATCATAAGGGCGCAGGACGGCGGCGATTTCGCTGGCAATGATGCGGAGCACTAAATCGCCGGCGGCGTGTCCACGGCTGTCATTCACCATCTTGAAGTGGTCGACGTCGGCCATAATTACGCCGACCGGGTTGGAGTGGCGCTGGGAACGGAGCAGCTCTCGCGTAAGAATCTCAAGAATGGCTTTGCGGTTCCACAATCCGGTCAGGGAATCGCGCGAAGCTTCGCGGCGCAGGGCATCTTGTGTGCGCACCAGGCGGCTCTGCGTCACGAGCAAGCGGGCGCTCGAACACATGAATGACAAGAACACTACGATGGCGGCCAGTCCCAGGCGCTCGCGCGCGATGCGCAACGACATGAACAACACCATCAGCGGATAAAACAGATAGAAAATCTCTGTGCGAATTCGGCGCTCGCGCTTGGAGGTTTCCAGCGTAGTTTCGGGAGCCTCCGGCTGCTTCCAGGTGACCGCCATTGTGAGTGGAACTATCAGCATCGCGCTCCAGAGCAGGTCAAACCAAGCCCCGGTTTTCAGCGAACGGCCCGGGCCGTAATAAAACATGGCGTCGATGAAGCCGGAGAGTCCGAGGAGGGTGCCGAAGCGACCGAACAACATGCGCGGCGCGGACTGGCGCGTGAACAGCGCGCGCAGCAGAAAGGCAATGACGACAAAGCCGTAGCCGGCGAAGTAGGGCGCCCATACCGAGTGCGCAAGCTCGGAGGGGTTTTCAGCTTTGGGCAGATAAAAAAAGTACAAATACGCCGCTACGCACACCAGGACGGCCTGGACAAAATCGAGAGCGATCAGCGAATCCAGGGCTCCGGCGCCCTGGTCTGGGTCCAGGAACATCGCCATGGCCAGGGGCACGAACCAGAAGCAGAACAGGAGATTCGTGATCCATCCCATGGGGCGTGCCGATGGCCACAGGTCCATGTAGACGCCCAGGCCTTGCGCCACCAACCACAGGACATAGGCGCCGGCGCACAGATACCAAAAGGAGCGGGAAAACTGTTCCGAACGACGCGCCGCCGTCACCGCCGAAACCATTACTAGAAGGCCCAACGCAAACTGGATGCAGTCGGAATACGTGGGCCCCTTGCCAGCGGGTCCAATCGACACGACCACGGCAAAATGCGCCACGAACAGCATGGCGGCTGCCAGCACGATAGTACGGCCACGTAACAAGCTACGGCTCCAGTATTACCTTACGTTTACCCGCGTCAGGGGAATCTTCGGCTGCCCAAGGAAGCGCCAATTGCCACTGCAAAGCCTTGTATTCGCTCAGGCTTTCAGCACTGCATCGCGATCAGTATCGGCCATCCGGTTAGAGTTTTCATGTGACCTAGGTAACCAGAGTTTGGGAGCTGGCGGTCATGCAACCGTGGTCCGAAATTCGCATCGGGGGCATGGGTTATTAACCTGTAAGTAAATAGTGCGAGTCGAACTCTTGGACATGCAGGAAAAAGCACCGCCCGACTTCTCAAGACCGGCACCTCTATCTCGGATTGCTCATTTCCAATTCGCCAGCATGCGATTCAGAATCTCTACGCTATCCTGCAGCGCCGTCAGCTCTTCGGGTTTGAGGAGCTGAAGCTGGCTGGCCAGATATTCGACCCGCCGCTGGCGTCCTTGCCATAGCATGGCTTCTCCTTTTGGCGTGGCGCGAATGCGCATCCGGCGGGCGTCCTCGGGATCGGAGGCGACTTCCACCAGGCGGTCGCGCGCCAGTCCGGCCACGATCCGGCTCATCGTCGGAGGCTTGACCTGCTCGGCTGCGGCTAACTCGCCCAGCGTTTTAGGTCCTCCGAACACGAGCACCGACATGGCCGACAAGCGTGCTGGTCCTTCGCCGGTGGCGATGTCGAGCTTGCGCAAGCGGCGTAGCAGATGGATCGCCGCCGAATGCAGCCTGTCTGCTACCAAGAATTCCGGGCGATCGGTTTTTTCTTGCTTGACTTTCATCCGCGAATATAGTTAGCTATGCTAACTAATTTAAAGACGGAGGTCAATCCCAAATGACTGCAACTGCGACCGGCATCGGCATCACCGGCCTCGGGCAAATCCAGATGAGGGCCCACGACGTGGAACGTGCCGCTCGTTTCTACCAGGAGGTTCTGGGGCTGAAGCTGCTGTTCAAAGCTCCGCCCAACCTCGCCTTTTTCGATATCGGCGGCGTACGCCTCATGATCGACAAACCGGAGAAGCTGGAATTCGACCATCCGGGATCCATCCTGTATTTCTCTGTCCCCGACATTCGAGCCGCTCACGCGCAGCTGAAAGAAAATGGCGTCCGCTTTGAAGACGAGCCTCACATGATCGCCCGCATGCCTGACCATGACTTGTGGATGAACTTCTTCCGGGACAGTGAAGATAACCTGCTTGCGTTGATGAGTGAGGTGCAGCGCGCTGCGTAAAAGCGCAGTTCAATCATCTGCACTTACGGTGGACTCGCCGGCGTTCGCCGGGGAGGGCATGGGTGGCAGCTCGATCTCATGATCCTTTGCCATCAGTAGGCGTAGATGTCTCGAAAGCCCTGTATCTCCAGTTGGACTTGTGTTGGTATATGGGCAAAGCACAGCCTTGCCAGCTCAAGCCGATTTCTCCGCTCCAATTCTCGAAGCAATGCCTGTAGGAGATCGGGAAGGTATTTAACATCGTTGCCAGCATACCTCAGTTGGTCGGGAGAGAGGCCCCAGGTTAGCCAGTCAGATTTTCGGCTTCCTTTGTCCAACGTCACACCCAAATACTTCTCAACAAGCAATGCAAGTGTGTGCCCCTGAGTTTTCTCGGGATCAAGAAGTTTGGACGCAATTTTTGTGCATGCGATGTTCTGCGCCTTAACAGACCAGTGATAAGAGAGGAATCGGAGGTCAAACATTGCGTGGTGGAATATTTTTTGCACTGCGGAATCTTCGAGGAGAGCAGTCAGATTTGCTGGGCGCTTGTTTTTCTTGATTTTGATGAGGCTAAGGCCCTCTTCTTTCACTAGTACTTGGCAAAGCCCAATCCGCTCAGACTTCCAATCAAGCCCAGAGGTCTCGATATCCCAGGCAACAGCGCCGTGGTGGCGTGCTGCGTTGACAAAAGCGCGCGAAACGTCTGCTTCAAACGAGGGAAGCGGCGCAATAACATCCGCCTGTAGTTGCATTGCCGGACTATTGCTGGTTTCCGGAATCAACCCTTCTTGTGCGCTGCGTGTCACCTACGATCCCCTCAAATTCGTCGCTGAGATATCCAAAAAGAAACCCGTCTCTATCGCATACAAAGGTCGGGACTGGAAGTCGGCCCTCCCTATGATTGTATAGCGCGCATACGGCCTTATTGTTGAATCGATAGAAGGAGAATAATGGTGCGATGCGAGAGAAGTAGATTTCCACCGCTCCAGCGGCCTTCTTTCTTCGGTGCTCGAAAAAAACCTTGGAATCACCAATTTCATGCTGCACATCCGCTGTTGACATATTAAACCGCGATGCAAGTGCCTTCATTGTTTCCTCATCATCGGGATCGGGTAGTACTACTCTTAGCCTCGATCCCGGTTCGGAAAGCAGGTCATCAATTCGCTCTAGTTGCGTGTTCCGCCAAGTGTGTCCATAGGAAATAAAAATATCCAGCCGGCATGCGTTCTTAAACAGGAGCTCCCATCGGACGCGTTCGTCTTTAAACGAGTTCGTGACGACTTCCACGCCTGCCTCAGCGAGATCGCGGGCCATATTGGCCTTCGCCAAGATCTCGTCGGCAAATGCTCTTTTCCCAACCAATTCCCAAACGACAGCGAGAACACCTGCGATGAAGAGCGCTGCACCGCCCTCGGCGAAAAATGCTGCCCACTTGTGGTATCCGGCTGTACGAACGGGGTCAGACAGGAAAACGCTAGCAATGCCGACAAACACTAGAAGGAGCGAGACTAGCTGAACTCGACGGTTTACGCGTTCGGCGAGAAGCTGCAAATCGGCCATTGACTGTTAGCATATCCCAAAGAACCGCACTTTCAAGTTGTTTGCTTCGCATACTGAGTGTCCAAGATAGTTGCGGGCGCGGTCCGTCCCACTACCCGACCAGGCAGTTCGCTGAAGGCTCGGTTATCGCGCGCGCGGGACTTGAGAGTGAATCGATTCGAGCGGGGAGGGCTTCATACTCCCCACGCAACAAAAACTCGCTGCTGAGGCGCAGTTCAATCGTCTGCACTGACGGTGGATTCGCCGGCGTTCGCCGGTGAGGGCATGACTGGCAGCTCGATCTCCTGATCTTTGTATTGCAATTGATACAGCTTGTAGTAGATGCCGCGCTGGGCGAGCAGTTCCTGGTGGGTGCCCATTTCGCGGACCTGGCCTTTGTGCATCACGATGATCTTGTCGGCACGCTGCACGGTGGAGAGGCGGTGGGCAATGATGAGCGAGGTGCGTCCTTCGACCATGCGGCCGAGGGCCTCACGCACGCGGAACTCGGTTTCGGTATCGACGCTGGAAGTCGCTTCGTCAAGAATGAGAATTTTGGGGTCGTGCGCCAGGGCGCGCGCGAAGGAGATGAGCTGCTTCTGTCCAGTGGAGAGCGTCGATCCGCGCTCGCGCACTTCTTCATTGAATCCGTTGGGCAGCGCGCGAATAAAGTCGGCGAGGTTGACATCTTCGGCAGCTTTTTCGATGTGTTGGTCTTCAATGCGCTCGGTGCCGAGGCGAATGTTGCCTCCGATTGTTCCGGTGAAGAGAAATGGGTCTTGCAGGACCACGCCAAAGCGCGTGCGCAGGTCGACGAGGTCCATGTCTTTGACGTCGACGCCGTCGATGCGGACCGCGCCTTTCTGCACATCGTAAAAGCGCAAGAGCAGTGAAATCAGTGTGGTTTTGCCGGCTCCAGTGTGGCCGACGATGGCCGCAGTTTCGCCGGGCTCGATGGCGAAGGAAACGTCGCGGAGGACCCAGTCGGGTTGAGCCGATCCTTCGGATCGGCCTAGACGGCCGAGGGCGGCCGTCCCCACATGGGGATTGCCGTCCGCCCCGGTGTGCACTTCGCTTTCCGCTCCTTCCCGATAGGCGAACCACACGTGATCGAACTCGATGCGGCCGGGGCCGACGGGCTTCTTCGTGATTGCAGGCGAGACAACTTCCACCGGCGTATCGAGCAATTTGAAAATGCGCTCGGCGGCGGCCATCGCGGACTGCAGGATGTTGTACTTTTCGCTGAAGTCCATGATGGGCCGGAAGATTCGTTGTGCATACTGCATGAAAGCCACCAGTATGCCAATTGACATCACCGCATTGGTTACCTGAAAAGGATTTAGCGTCTGTCGGCTGAAGTGAAGAGTGATGCTTTTGACGCTGACCTGGGTCAGAATCTCCCCTCCGCCCCACCAGAGTAAGCTGGCAATTGCAATGGCAGAAAAGATTTCGACAGCAGGGTAGTACAGCGCGTAGGCCATGATTGCGTCTTTGAATGCGTCCATGTGGCTGCGGTTGATCTCGGAGAAGCGATCGTAGGCCTTGCGCTCGCGGTTGAACAACTGCACCACGACCATGCCGCTGACATGTTCCTGTAAGTAAGCATTGATCCGCGCAATGGCAATGCGGATCCGGCGGTAAGACTCGCGAACTCTGTCGCGAAATATCTTTGTGGAGTACACGATCAGAGGCAGTACAGCGAGGGTGATCGACCCAATTTTCCAGTTCATGCACAGCATCACGCCGATGATTCCGACGAGCACGAAGATGTCTTCAAAGATCGAGACCACGCCTGAGGTAAACATTTCGTTCAGCGCGTCGACGTCGGTAGTGACACGGGTGACGAGGCGTCCCACGGGATTCTTGTCGTAGAAGGCGATGTGCATGTGCTGCAGATGGCGGAAGATCTGACTGCGCAGATCAAACATTACTTTCTGGCCGGTCCACTGCATGAAGTAAGTCTGCAGGAATTCGAGGACGAAAATCAGCAGCAGCAGCCCGAGATAAATCGTCGCGATCTGCGCGATGCCGATGAGCGGGCGCGGATTGAGCCAGCTCCACAGGCCTGTCGTCGTGGTCTGATTCGGGGCAAGATAGCGGTCGATGGCGACTTTGGTGAGATAGGGCCCGAGCACGTCGCAAAATGCCTTGAGCACGATCGACGCGATGGCGATCGTCACCTGCAGGCGGTACGGCCGCAGGTAGGTCAGCAGACGCCGCATCAGGCGGCTGTCGTAGGCTTTACCGAGTATCTCCTCTTCCTGAGCCATAAAGCGTGGGAAAAACCGGCGCTACCGCGCGGGAAGCGCCCTGAACAGGGTACCTCAAATAGATGGCGGAATCAGCGGGTAGGATGGAAAAGGTTTGGTGTAGGGCGGACGCCCTCGTCCGCCTTGAAGTTGGAATGTTCATCGGCGTGAGGAGGGACCACGAGGACGTCGGGAATGGGATAATCACACTAGATGCCCCTGGGACTCTACATTTCTGTTCCGTTCTGCCGCACCAAGTGCAGCTACTGCAACTTTGCGTCAGACGTGTTTTCGCGTGCTGTGTTTGCGCGTTACGTCGATCGCGTGTGCGAAGACATGGCGAATGCATCGCTAGTGGCTCAAGACGTGGGCGGGATGCTGGAACGCGAGGTCGATTCGATCTACCTGGGCGGGGGAACGCCGACGGTGCTCGAAGCCGCCCAGCTGGAGCGCATTTTCGCGAGCGTGCGATTGCAGTTTGACGTAAAGCCCGATGCGGAAATCACGGTTGAGTGCGCTCCCGGGACGCTGAAGCTGGAGATGATCGAGTCGCTCACGCACTGCGGCGTGAATCGCGTCAGCTTGGGCGTGCAGTCATTCATTGACAAAGAGGCCACAGCAGTGGGACGTCTGCACAAACGCGAGACAGTCCTGGAAGACATCGCGAACTTGCGCGCCCCGGGAATTTCGAACATCAACGTCGATCTGATCGCCGGCCTGCCGCACCAGACGACCGAAAGTTGGCAAGAGTCGCTCGACTGCACTATCGCGGCTGCCGTTCCCCACGTGAGCGTGTACATGCTGGAAATCGACGAAGACTCGCGGCTGGGGAGCGAGTTGATAGCCGGTGGCACGCGTTATCACGCGCACTTTGTCCCCAATGAAGATGCTACCGCCGATTTTTATATGATGGCTGGCGAGCGGTTAGGCGCGGCGGGCATAGGGCAATATGAGATCTCAAACTTTGCCCGCTGCGAATTCGAATCGCGCCACAACCTGAAATATTGGACGCGACAGCCGTACCTGGGATTTGGAGTGGATGCGCACTCCATGCTGAAATCCGCAAGCCCTGAGTTTGAAGCTGTTCGGTTCTCGACCTCGGATTCTTTGGAAAATTTCACAGGCGGCTTTTCTTGCCAACGCACTCCTGTGACGACAGAAGCTGCGCTGGAGGAGAGTTTCTTTCTTGGATTGCGGCTGAATTGCGGCGTGAATCTTGATCGAATCGCCGCACGGTTCGGCGAGGTTTCAATTCGTCCTTTACTCGAAACTGTGAACGAGCTGGTTGAAGGTGGGTTGCTAGAGCACGAAGAGCAATCGATTCGGCTGACATCGCGCGGGCGGCTCTTGTCGAACGAAGTGTTCCAGAAGTTTCTTGTCCCGGACAAGGTAGTGGCTTCCTAACGTCTTCGATCAAACCGAGCGGGCGAGGGCGCCCGCTCCACGCTACATACCCCAGACCATCCGGTCGGTCGGACTCGAAACGTGGAAGTCGATAATCGCCAGTATTCATGCGACATCCGCGCACGTCTTCACGATTCTCTGCCGGTAACTTTATCGCCATTCTTCGCCTGTGTTCTAATTGAAAGTTCGTCAACGGGCGTGCTGAGCCAGCATGTTTTCTGGGGTAAGTCGGGGCAGCGTGCCGGAGGGAACTTGGACTTCCAACTGAACGAAGAACAATTGCAATTGAAGAAGAGCGTGCGCGAGTTCGCCGAGCGAGAGATCGCGCCCAACGTCATGAAGTGGGACGAGGCGGGCGAGTTTCCTCTCGCAACCATCAAGGAACTCGGCAAGCTGGGACTTATGGGCACCGTTTTCCCGCAGGAATACGGGGGCGCGGGCATGGGCTACGTTGAGTACGTCACCGCGATCGAAGAATTGGCGCGGGTCGATGGCTCAGTTGGCCTGATCGTGGCGGCGCATAATTCGCTCTGTTCCAACCATATTTTTCTTGCCGGCAATGAAGCGCAAAGAAAGAAATATGTCAGCAAGCTGGCGACTGGAGAATTCATAGGCGCCTGGGGATTGACCGAACCCGCCTCCGGATCGGACGCAGGCAGCGCGCGCATGACGGCCGTTCGTAAAGGAAATAGTTGGGTGTTGAACGGCAACAAGACGTTCTGCACCAACGGCCACTACGCCGACGTGCTCGTGGTTATCGCCGTGACCGACCGGGCCGCCCACACGCACGGGCTGTCGGCATTCGTCATCGAGAAGGACACGAAGGGATTTCGCCCGGGCAAGAAAGAAAACAAACTGGGAATGCGGGCGAGCGACACGGCCGAACTGATCTTTGAAGATTGTGTGATTCCCGCCGAAAACCTAATTGGCGCCGAAGGCCAGGGATTCGTCGACGCCATGCGCGTGCTGGATGGCGGGCGCATCTCAATCGCTGCGCTCTCGCTGGGCATCGCGGAGGGAGCGTACGAGGCGGCGCTGAGATATTCGAAGGAACGCAGGCAATTCGGCAGGGCGATCAGCGATTTTCAGGCCATCCAATGGAAGCTGGCCGACATGGCCACGGAAATAGAAGCGGCCCGCCTGCTCACCATGCGCGCGGCGTCGATGAAAGACGCGGGCATGAAGACGACGCTTGAATCGTCAATGGCAAAGCTCTACGCCAGCGAAGTCGCTGTGCGGTGCGCCAACGAAGGCGTGCAGATTCACGGCGGGTACGGGTTCATCAAAGATTATCCGGCAGAAAAGTTTTACCGCGACGTGAAACTGTGCACGATCGGCGAGGGGACAAGCGAAGTCCAGAGGATGGTTATTGCACGGCAGGTGCTGAAGGAGTAGGGAACAAGATGCTCGCCGTCGGATCGCAGGGGATATACGAGTGGCTGGTTTCAGATGCAGAATTCGATTTGCTACAGCTCTGTCCGGAGGTTGTTCTCGGGAAGTACGTCGCGATCACGTCGATTGACAGCGGTGAGTTTGTGCCGAATGAGAAAGAGATAGCTGCTGGTTGGCAGAGTCGCGCAAGAATTGCCTATAGCCCCCAAGTTCGGAACATCACGGAAATACCGTCAGAGGGTTGGGATGAATGGTATATCTTTGACAAGCCCACTGACCTCGGCACAAGTCATCGTAGCGAGAATATCTTTGAGGTACCGCACGAGCAGGGACACGTAAGCGTTTTTGTGAACTACGGCTTCGCCTTACACCCACCTGACAGGGCAGACCTTAACCTTGCCAATCTGTTCTGGCCGCAAATGTCGCGCATTCGCCCGGAGTCTTACATTGCGGACAATGACTGTCTGACATTCGTAAGCATGAACAAGACTCTCTTCTCTAGGGTTCTCGATGCGGTGAAGGCGTTTCCCTAGGAGTGGACGGGCGAGACCCAGAGGATGGCAATTGAGCGGCAGTTGCTTAAGGGACTAGCTCAGAGCTCGTGGTGTATGCTTCTGCCGGAATTCCAACGTTGATCGGCAGACGTTCCCATGCTCATTCACGGCGTATATCACTGGTGGCCGAAGCGAGTCGGATTTCGCAATGACTACTGCCGGTCGTGCGAAGGGCCGCGGCGCGCGATTGCCACGCGCACCTTCGACGTAGGCCACATCTTTTTTGTTCCGGTCCTGCCGGTGGGATTTTGGAAGCACTGGTCGTGCATGCAGTGCCGGCGTCATCCGCATGCGGCCGCGCGAACGAGGCGCGTATTCAAGTGGATGGGCGTGGTCTGCCTGATCCTGCTGGCAGTTATGTTTTCGACTTTGCCAGTTCCCGACCCCAGCGTAGCAACGCTCGCCTTGGCCCTGCGGCTTCTGCCAGCCGCCGGCGCGATCGCGCTCTTTATTCACCTGTTGATGACGCCGAAAGATCCGAAGCTGCGCGAGTTGCTGGCGGCGATACCTCCAGCGTCGGATTCCGTCTGCCCATTTTGCGCGACTCCGTTGGTGGCCGGCGATGGCGGAGGGCGCTGGGCGTGCCCGGCGTGCGGGGTGGTGCGGTACTGAGAGTGTCTTACTTCGGCGGGCAGCCCATCGCGGTGCGAACCGCGTCGGCAATCTGGCAGATGCGGGTGTGGCTGAGTCGGCGAAGTGGGGTGTTTGGCTCGATCAGGAATTCTTTCTTCACCACTGTCAAGTCTTCGCAGCGGATGCTGGAAGGATGCAGACCCGTCTCTCCCGGGGAAAGGGGGATATGCGTCTCAAAGGGCTTTTCAACCGACCCCGTCAGAGGCGCGACCAGCACGGTGCTGGCTGCCGGATGACGATTTCTGGTATCCAGAGAGACGATGATCACCGGCCGTGCGGCTTTGTTCGGAGGATCGGTGGGAAGCTTGACATACCAGATTTCGCCGCGCAATGGAGGCCGCATCCGTTCTCATTTCTCGTCGGGGAATTGGGTCGCGGCAAAATCCCCCCAGGCGCGGTCTTCGGCGATTTGCTCCGGAGTGAGGGAATCATAATAGTGCGTGAAAGCGGCGGAAATGCGCTCCATCTCTTTGGCCTGCTGCTGTTGGCGAACCATTTCTTCTACCACCGACGAGAGCGACGGCCGCTTCTTTTCCCTGCGTACGGCTTCCAGGTACGAGACCACGTCCCGCGAGAGGGAGAACGTTCGCTTGGCCTTCGGCAGAACGCGTGATTTCGGCACGAGCAATCCCTCCTACTTAATCATACTACAGTCATACTCTGGTATGCGAAAGGTATGAAGCGGACAGGACGCAACTGCTTTAAAAGGCCTGCCCGGATTTCCTGGAGGTCCCCACCCAAGCAAAACCGGCTTGGGTGGGCCACCCTGAAAACTTCCGGAGATCAGGCGAGGTCGAAGCGATCGAGGTTCATCACTTTCGTCCACGCCGCCACGAAGTCTTTTGCAAACTTCTCCTTCGAATCGGCGCAGGCATAGACTTCCGCGAGCGCGCGCAGTTGGGAGTGCGAACCGAAGATCAGGTCGACACGGGTGCCGGTCCACTTGACCTTGCCAGTCTTGCGATCGCGCCCCTCGTACGCGCCTCCCGAACCATTGCCCGACGGCTTCCATTCGGTGCCCATGTCGAGCAGGTTGACGAAGAAGTCGTTGGTGAGCGTCTCCGGCCGATTGGTGAAGACTCCGTGCTTGGAGTTCCCAGCGTTCGCGCCCAGCACGCGCAGGCCGCCGACGAGAACCGTCATCTCTGGCGCGGTCAGCGTGAGCAATTGCGCGCGATCCAACAAGTGCTCCTCAGCCGACATGCGCCCATTGCTGCTGAGATAGTTGCGGAAGCCGTCCACGGTCGGTTCGAGCGGAGCGAACGATTCGACGTCGGTTTGTTCCTGCGACGCGTCCATGCGACCAGGTGTGAATGGAACTTTCACGTCGTGCCCGGCGTCTTTCGCCGCTTTCTCAACGGCAACACAGCCGCCCAGAACGATCAGGTCGGCCAGGGAAACCTTCTTTCGCTTGCTGCCGTTCGAAGTCGGGCCGTTGAACTCTTTTTGGATGGCTTCGAGCTTACGCAGCACTTTCGCCAGCTGAGCTGGCTGGTTGACAGCCCAGTCCTTTTGCGGTTCGAGGCGAATGCGCGCGCCGTTCGCTCCACCACGTTTATCCGAACCGCGGAATGTGGATGCCGCCGCCCACGCTGTCGAAACCAACTGGGGAACCGACAGGCCCGAGGAAAGAATTTTCTTTTTCAGGATTGCAATATCTTTGTCTCCGATCAACGGATGATCTACCGCGGGGATCGGATCTTGCCAGGGCAGCCGCTCCTTGGGAACGAGCGGTCCGAGATAACGCTGGATCGGACCCATGTCGCGGTGTGTGAGCTTGAACCATGCGCGGGCAAACGCGTCTGCAAACTGATCCGGATGCTCGTAGAAGCGCCGCGAAATCTTTTCGTAAGCAGGATCGAAGCGCAACGAGAGATCGGTAGTCAGCATGGCAGGAGCGTGATGCTTGGAGGAATCGTGCGCATCCGGCACCGTCCCGGCGCCCGCGCCATTTTTCGGAGTCCACTGATGCGCGCCCGCCGGGCTCTTCGTCAGTTCCCACTCGTACTTGAACAGGTTCTCGAAATAGTTGTTGCTCCAGTGGGTTGGCGTCGTAGTCCACGTCACTTCCAGGCCGCTGCCAATCGTGTCGCCGCCTCTGCCGGTTTTGAAAGTGCTCCTCCAGCCAAGCCCTTGTTCTTCGATCGTGCAGGCCTCCGGCACGGGGCCGACCGATGACACGTCGCCAGCGCCGTGGGTCTTGCCGAAGGTGTGACCGCCGGCAATCAGCGCGACTGTTTCTTCGTCGTTCATGGCCATGCGGCGGAAGGTTTCACGAATGTCCCTGGCGGCGGCCACTGGATCCGGCTTGCCATTCGGCCCTTCCGGATTCACATAAATCAAACCCATCTGCACGGCGCCGAACGGATTCTGCAGATCACGGTCGCCGGAGTAGCGCTCGTCGGCCAGCCACTTGCTTTCGGGTCCCCAGTTGAGCTCTTCTGGCTCCCACACATCCTCACGGCCGCCGCCAAAACCGAACGTCTTGAAGCCCATCGATTCGAGCGCGACATTGCCCGCCAGGACCATCAGGTCGGCCCAGGAAATCTTCCGGCCGTACTTCTGTTTGATGGGCCAAAGCAGGCGGCGCGCCTTGTCGAGGTTGACGTTGTCGGGCCAGCTATTAAGGGGGGCGAAGCGCTGCTGGCCGGCCCCGGCGCCGCCGCGTCCGTCGCCGATGCGGTACGTACCGGCGCTATGCCACGCCATGCGAATGAACAGCGGGCCGTAGTGGCCAAAGTCAGCCGGCCACCAATCCTGCGAGTCCGTCATCAAGGCGTTCAGATCCTTGATCACGGCTTTCAGGTCGAGACTCTTGAATTCTTTTGCGTAGTCGAACTTCTCGCCCATCGGATTGGACAGGCTGGAGTGCTGGTGAAGCATGCGCAGGTCTAGCTGATTCGGCCACCAGTCACGGTTGGTGTGTGCGGGAGGTGTTGCCGTGAATGGGCATTTGACTTCAGTTGCCATCTTTGGTCTCCAATCGTGTTTCGTTTTTCCCGTTTCGCGTACCAGGTGTCATCTCGTGCATAAGGACTGACACAACCACGCCTGAGCGACACATCCAGCTTCGTCTCACGTATGCGCGTGACACGCTGCTAGCGAATCGCGGGGTTGCCGCCGTCACTGCCAAGCGGCATCGAGATGAATCGAGAAGATGAAGCCGGGGATACGCTCCGGGCCACAACTTATAAAAATGGAACTAACTATGATAGGTCTCTTCGCGGGTGCGTCGCAACTGAGGGGGTAGCTCTGCGTTCGTGAGGTCGAAACCGGCTATGCGAGCAACTTTTGATTCCTAAATTCCCAATGTCTGCAGGTACTTCCTTTGCGGATCAAAGCGTTTGGGCGGGAACAGGCGCCGGACGTGTGCCTCCAGAAATGTCAAGAATAACAACACCGGAATAGCATAGAAAGACACCACGAAGACGATAAACGAGGGTTCCCATCCTCTTTTCCACGCCCACACTGCCGCCGTGCCGTAAACGGCGAGCGTGCGGAAGATCCGATACAAGCGGCTCTGATGTACAACGAGAGTGTTCCGGCAGCCTGGACATTCCAGCCGAGCGCGGCCTTCGGACTTCACCTCCGCGCCGCAGATCGGGCAGGTTGGGAAGAAGGAGTCAGGATACTCTGGCATATAGCAATCCAGCACCTCGGCACGTCTAATCATCCCACCAGATCTCCGGAAGGCCAAGCGTGATTTGTCAGTCCCTCAAAATTGGCTCCGGGTTCCTGTTTCCGGGAGTACTGCTTTACACTGGTTTCTTGCATGTGAAGGCACAGGAATCGATCCAGCAGCTTCGCTCCGGCGACGTGCGCACGCTTTCGCGAGCCATTTCTGCCGTTGAAAATCGCTCTCCCGGATGGTCCGATCTGCTGAAGTCTCTGTTCCCGCACACGGGACGGGCTCGGGTCATCGGATTGACCGGTGCGCCGGGCGCGGGCAAGAGCACTCTGGTCGACCATCTCGCTCGCCTTTATCGAAAACAGAATCACACGATCGGAATTATCGCCGTGGATCCCACGAGTCCCTATACGGGCGGAGCGATTCTGGGCGACCGCATCCGCATGCAGGAGCACCACTCGGATCCGGGCATCTACATTCGCAGCATGGCCACACGGGGTTCGCTGGGCGGGCTGGCGCGGACCACGGCCGACGTTGCCACTGTGCTCGATGCCGCCGGACGCGACCTGATTCTGGTGGAGACAGTCGGCGTCGGCCAGGACGAAGTCGATATCGTGCGCCTGGCCGACATCACGGTCGTGATCCTGGTGCCGGGGATGGGCGACGATGTGCAAACCATCAAGGCCGGCATCATGGAGATCGCCGACATCTTCGTGATCAACAAAAGCGATCGCGAAGGCGCAGAGCGGGTGGAGCGCGAGATTCGCGCGCTGCAGTCTTTGGCGGTGCGGCACGATGGCTGGACGCCTCCGATTGTGAAGACCGTCGCCAGCGAAGGCGTCGGCATCGACGATTTGGTGAAGGTCATCGCCGAATATGAGGAGTATCTGCGCAGAGAAAATCTGGCCCAGAAGAAACGGGTGGAGAATTGGCAGGAACGTCTGGTCGAGATGCTGCGCGATGCGATGCTGGAGAAGGCGCGCGCGCAGCTCGGCAATGGGAATGTTGCGCGGCTGGCCGCAGAGGTGGCCGAGCACAAACGTGATCCGTATACGCTGGTGGAAGAACTCGCAGCCGGAATCAGCAAAGTCTGAGCGCGCGCCATGGAATCTCTCCGAATCGTCGCAACCTGCGTTCTGGCTGCTGTCGCTTACGGAATTGTTCATGATCAAATCACCGCGCGCATATGCGTGGAGTACTTCACCGTGTTTCATCCGCCGATTTTGCGTGGCACGCACTCCCCCACCCTGCTCGCGTTTGGATGGGGCGTGATTGCGACGTGGTGGGTGGGAGCATTGCTTGGAATTCCGCTGGCGATCGCGGCCCGCGCGGGATCTCGGCCGAAGCTTTCGGTTCACGACTTGTTCCCGATGATCGGAAGGCTATTGATCGTGATGGGTGGCTGCGCGCTGGTCGCTGGTGTCGCGGGATTTATCATTGGCGGAGCGCCGCAATTTATGGTCGAGTTCCTTCCGCCGGATAGCCGTCAGCGCTTCGTGGCGGATTGGTGGGCGCATATGGCATCGTATGGCTCGGGCTTTATCGGTGGAGTCGTGCTGTGGGTTGTCGCCTACCGGAAGCGGCCCGGGATCGCCGCTCGACAGTACGAGCAAAGGTCGGAGGCCAATGTTTCAGATTGATCATCTCGGAATTGCGGTGAAATCGCTGACGGCAGCCAAGGCGATTTACGAGAAGCTCGGGCTAAGCGTATCGCCGGAAGAGACGGTCGAGCATGAGCATGTGCGTCTAGTAATGGTTCCCGTGGGTGAGAGTCGGCTGGAACTGCTCGAGCCTACGTCGGACGATTCGGCCATTGCCAAGTTCATTGCCAAGCGAGGTGAGGGACTGCATCACGTCAGCCTGCGCGTGCCGAACTTGACGGCCGCTGTCGAACGGTTGAAGCAAGGCGGCGTGCGGTTCGCCTCCGATGAGATCAAGGCCGGCGCCGGCGGGCATCGCTATGTTTTCGTGCACCCGTCGAGCGCGGGCGGCGTGCTGCTGGAACTCGTGGAAGCACAACCACACTAGCCTCGGATTCGCACTGATCTTCGCGGATTGTCCAGAAAAACTTTTCATGCTCCTACTCGCCGCAGACACCTCCGGAAAACAGGGCAGCATCGCGTTGGCGCGGGCTGGCGAGAACCCGGGCGTGCAGGTAGAGATAATCGAAGTTGTGCCGCTCGTAGGCGGAACATTCTCGGCGCAACTTGTTCCGCAGATTTCTGCGCTGCTGGAAAAGCATGGATTCAGGAAGAGCGATATTGGTGGATTCATCGTCGCTTCCGGTCCAGGATCGTTCACCGGGCTGCGCGTCGGCTTGGCAGCGATCAAAGCCCTGGCCGAGGTCCTGCAAAAACCCATCGCGACGGTCTCTCTGCTGGAGGCGGTCGCGCTGGCGTCCGGCAAACAAGGCAGAGTCACGACCGCGTTGGACGCGGGCCGAGGTGAATTCTATGTTGGTGAGTACGAGGTCGAGGGTGGGATCGCGCGCGCGGTAACGGAACGGCTTACTACGAAAGATGAATTGCTTGAGATTGCTAAAAGCGCTGCGCTGATTACTCCCGACAGAAGAGTGGGAGAGATGTTGGAAACGTCTGGAACCAGAGTGCAAATGATCCCTGCGATTGATGCAGGGGCGATTGCGGAAATCGGCCGAAAGAAAGTTGCTCGCGGCGAAACAGTTTCACCCGAGCACTTGGAAGCAAACTACATCCGTCGTTCCGATGCGGAAATTTTTTCCAAGAGCTTGTAATCGTCAATCCCGCTTGCGTTCTTCCGGCTTGATAGCGTGTCCAAACGCAATCAGGTTCCCGTCGGGCGCCAGGACCAGGAGTTCTCGCTGGCCGTAAGGCTTGTCAGCCGGACCATGGACGTCGGCCTTTGGCAGCAGGTCGAGCTTGGGCTTGAGCTCGGCGTAGAGGCGATCCACATCGTGCACGTCAATGTAATAGGCGAAGCCCCGGTTGCCGGGAGGCGCTCCGTCCGGGCCTTTCTCTTCGAGCAGGCGAAATCCCACGGTTTCGCGGTGCAGATATGCATAGTTCGACATGCGCAGCAGCACCTTGAAGTCGAGCGTCTCGGTGAAGAACGCGAGCGCTCGTTCGATGTCGGTGACGTGCATGAAGGGCGTGATTTGGATAAAGTTCGACAAAGCGATCCTCCCAGCCGGGCCAGTATCTCTCATTGGAGGCAGGGGACTCGATTTTAGCCTACATGACTTTTCCGCGCTCCGGACCGACGAACGTTCGAGCTGCCACATCCGCCGACATTCCCCGGATCATCGAGCTGGAACGCGCATGTGCGACCGCTGCTCACTGGTCAGAGACGCAGTACCAAGCCATTTTCGATGAGAACAACAGGCCGCGCAGATTTGCTCTAGTGATTGAGGAAGGTTCATTCTTCCAGGGATTCTTGATCGCCAGGCAATTGCACGACGAGTGCGAGATCGAAAACGTCGTTATTTCGGCATCCGCCCGGCGTCGGGGCCTTGCGACTATCCTGCTGCAAGAGCTCACTAACAAACTTCGGCAAGAAAATGGGCGTACTGTTTTTCTCGAGGTCCGAGAATCAAATCATGCCGCCCGGCGATTCTATGAGAAAGTCGGGTTTCGCGAGATCGGCTGCCGGCGGGCCTATTATTCTTCGCCGGAAGAAGACGCGATCCAATATCGGCTGAGTTTGTAGTGGGGCGTGAGCCGAGGCGCGGAAGGACGTTCGGCGGATCCTATATCTCGGCAGCCTTAATATCACTGAGATTTATATTCAGATTTATTACGAGTCGGCTCCGCGGCGAGCGATGCCTTCAGCGCTTTGGTTACTTCTCCGGCGATATCGTCTTGCACCATCAAAACGTCTTTGAACGGCCGGTCGTACGTTTCTGACCACACGACGTAGCCGTTGCAGGGATGAATTAAACGCGCCGCAACCCGCAACCTTTCGCCCGACTTGCGCACACTCCCATCGAGAACGTAGGCGACGCCCAGCGTCTTGGCGATATCGGCGACCGTAACCTGTTTGCCCTTGAAATAGAACGACGACGTCGGCGCCGGAACCTGGAGTCCCGGGACCTTGCTGAGTTTGTCAATCAGCTCCTCGGTCATGCCGTCGGCGAACTCTTCTTCTTTCATGCCTTCGGTCAAATCGAGAAATGGCAGGACGGCAATCGAATTCCTCTGCGGCTCCAGGGCCGTACCGGCCGACGCGCGCACTGCGTTCCCTGCGAACCGGGCATGGAGTACGAAGCCAGTTGCGAGCGCCAGGGCCAGCAGAATTCCTGCTGCAGCCCACCTGATGCGAGTGCCCGACCCGATTTGATTGAGGACTGTACCGGTTGCGATCGCGCCATCGTTCTCGGGCGGATTTGCCGCACCCTCGGAAGGCGCAGCTTCAGTCCAGCGGCTGACCTTCGCGACCATGCGATAGCCCAGTCGCGGCACTGTTTCAATGTATTTCGGCTGCTTGGGGTCGTCGCCCAATAGACGCCGCAGCGAGGCGACAGCTTGATAGACCGAGTCGGGACTTACGTTGACTCCGGCCCAGACTTGATCGAGCAACTCATCGATGCTGACCACTTCGCCGGCCTGCTCGGCGAGGTACAGCAGCAGCCGCGTCGCACGGACTTCCAGGCGGGCGGTCTCCGCACCGCGCGAAATCTGGCCCGATGCCGGATTCACGCACCAATCGCCGATGCGAATCATTGTGCTCAGGCGTTCCATGGGGCGATCTTGATCTCGACTATTTTCACAGGAAATTGGCCGAGCGCTATATTAGCGCAGAAAACGCCAGCCTGGCCGCAACACGTTTTGAGAGAAATCCGGCGGCCTCCGCAACTTTTCGCTAATGCAATAAAATCGATCCTTCATGCCTGCCTATTTCACTCCCCAGCTCTTCCGCTTTTTGAGCCGCCTGAAACGCAACAACAAGCGCGACTGGTTCCAGGCGCATCGGGAGGACTACGAAATGCACGTGCTCCAGCCCGCGCTCCGCTTCATCACCGAGTTCGCCGCGCCTCTCAGCGACTTGTCGCCGTATCTGGTCGCCGATGCTCGTCCGACGCGCGGATCGTTATTTCGGATTTACCGCGATACGCGCTTTTCTTACGATAAGCGTCCTTACAAGACGCATGTGGCCATGCGCTTCTCGCATCGTGGCAAGGACGTGCACTCTCCCGGTTTTTATCTGCACCTTGAGCCGGGCGGATGCTTCGCCGCGTCTGGCCTCTGGCATCCCGAGCCGCCGACGCTGCTGAAAGTACGCAGCGCGATCGTGGCGCGTCCCGAAGAGTGGCGCGCTGTCCGCAAGCTGCTTAACTGGGACGATGCCAGCAAGCTTTCCCGCGCCCCGCGAGGTTTTCCCTGCGATCACGAGTTCGTGGAGGATTTGAAGCTCCGCGATCTGGGGACGTCGGTGGAATTCACGGATGCCCAGATCTGCAGTCCGAAATTCATGGCGAGCTTCGTCGTCGCCTGCCGCAAGATGTCGCCGCTGGCTGCATTCCTCAGCGGCGCGCTGGGGCTGAAGTTCTAGATAGCGTTTGGGATTATCGGTGCCCCTACTCTCAACTCAGAATTGGATGCGCAGCGCCGCTTGGCCTTGGCGGCCGTCCAGACGTTCGATCACTGTGCCGAAGGGCACTTCTCCAGCTCGCAGTGGCGTGGGATTCTGATTCAGGTTTACAGCCGCTGGATTCGCATTGTTAAACAGATTGAAAAATTCGAACAGGGCTTGGACGCTCACGCGCTCGTTAATGCGGAAGGTTCTCGCGATGTGCATATCCATGTTGAAAAAAGACGGGCTCGTGAAACCATTGCGGCCTGTTTTCAGGTCCCTGCCGTCGAAATTGCCATTGCCGTCCCCGTCGACTGGATTAATGGCGTTCTGCGTGTAGTGGAAACCGCTCTGCGTACGCAGGAGACTGCTGAACTCGAACTTCCACGGCAGTTGGATTAAACCGTGCAATTCGAGGGTGTGGCGCAGGGCAAAGTCGGAGGGGCCATTGTCGAGTCTAGCCCCATTGTAAAAAACTCCCGCCTTGGGGACGAAGTTGCCATTGCACGCAAAAAACGAACTGGTTTGGTTTGTACCACCCGGGCAATTGCCACCTTGGCCTATGTTTCCGGGGTCGGTGACGACATCGGGCACGCCAACGAAACTATCCGTCGGGTATCCATTTGTACCGCCAATGGCACCAGTGCTGAGATTGGAACCCAGAAACGCATCGTCTTTTTCGAACGCATAAGTGTAGCTGCCACCCAATGTAAAGCGGCGGCTCATGCGCTTTTGGAAAGAAAGAATGCCGCCATCATAGGTGCCGCTGTACCAAGGTCCAAAGCCATTTACCGGGGTGATTCCGCCACCGCTGTTGGCGATGCGCGCATCGAAGGGAAGATTCGTCTCTCGAAGGCCGAGGATGTTGACGATGTCCCGATGGTAGAAGTCAAGAGAGACCACCAACTCATTGCTGAGCTGCCGTTGAACTCCGAGAGTATAGCTACGCGTGTGAGGTGTGGCAAACTTTGGGTCGATGGTCACTGGAAACTGGCCGGGTTGGAACACGTTAAACGAGAGCGCTCCGAATGGGCCCCAGAACCAGAAATTGGGTGGCATTCCGCTGGCTGTGTCCGCAGCGGCGAGAAAGGCAGTAGGACTCAAACCGGAGAGCTGCTGGACATTGCTTTGATTAACAGGGACTCCTCTGCCGTTATTTTCAGGGATCGGCGTGGGGCCGATATTGTTCAGATGGTCGACCCCAAAGTAGGGAGTGCCGGGCGGGTCGAACGGGTAAGGACACGCCCCACCCGCAATTTGTGCATCGGTCTGCGTGGGCGAGAGGCACAATCCAAAGAGAGCTGGGGCGATGGTTGGGACGCCGTAGAAGAGACGCGGAAATGAGAGCGGCTGAATCTCGCGAATATCCGCGCCGCCGAATCCGGGGACATCGCGAACCAAGCCCAAGCGGAAATGGTCGTAGAAGACGCCGAAGCTGCCGCGCACAACGGTTTTCTGGTTTACTGACCAGGCGAAGCCGACGCGGGGCGAAACGTTGTCCGCCTTGCTGAAGGCCGAATCGTAGTCCCAACGCACCCCGCCGTTGAGCGTCAGGCTGGGCAGAACCCTCCAATCGTCCTGTATCCATAACCCCGTGTAGTTGTTGCGCAGCCTGATCTGAGCGGCCTGTGGCGTGAGCGCGCCCTCGGTCAGAAGCAGAAAGAAGCCAGCATTGATGGGGCCGAATTGCTGGTAGTCGGCCTGAGTCGCAAAAAGCTGATTTCCGAGGAGACTAGCTTCATTACCGTCCACGTGAGTTCGCTCAAAATCCCATCCAAACTTCAGGGTGTGACGATGGATATTCTTGGCCAGGCTGGCTCCAAAAATGTCATATTTCTGATCCAGAGTAGAGGGTGTGAGGACAGCACCATAGCTGAACTGGCCTAGATCACCGAATATGCCGCCCGTCGTAAAGCTGCTGAACAAATTGAAGATTGTGTTGGGGCCTGCCTGAGGATGCGCTGGACTGGTCAGGGTCGGCTCGTCACGATACTGGCCCTTAAGATTCAAGGTGAAAGGGCTGGTGGGATTGCCAAAGTTAACGGTGTCGCTGAAGCCAAGCAGCAATGTGCGGTCGCCAAGATTGGTGCGAGTGGACGGCAGTCCAGTACTAGAAAGAGGAGCAGTACTATCGAGATGCACGTTCGTGTAATTCATCTGCTCGGTAATGTGGTGATTGCGGAGAATCTGATCCAATTTCGTGAAGGCGCGAACCTGGCGGTCGGTTGTGGGTTCGTTGAAGCGTTGTTCACTGTTGATAAGGAATTGCGGAGTATTCGGCGGAGGAGCGAAATTCAACTGGTTATTTTGGTGAATGGCTTCCGCCGAGGCGAACCAGAACGCTTTGTCACGAACCATAGGCCCGCCCGCGGCGACATCGTAGTCCCAGCGCAAGAGATAGTTGACGCTACTTTGATTGGGGATATCGGAACTGTCGAAAGCATTATTGCGATGGTAGGCGGAAGCGAGGCCATGGGTTGCATTGGTGCCGGATTTGGTAATCACGTTGACGACGCCGCCCGAAGCATGGCCGAACTCCGCTTCGTAACCGGTCGTGATGACTTGGAATTCAGCGATGGTGTCCTGATTGAACTGAGAGGCTGGCCCGCCGGCAAGTTCATTTTGGTTCGATAGACCGTCGATAAGGAAGCCGGCATTGTTCGCGCGCTCGCCAAGCACAGGCTTCGCGTTGTCGCTGGTGGGATCCTGTTGGCGATTGATGGCGACGCCGGGGACGAGTTGCATCAGGTCGAGATAATCTCTGCCATTGATAGGCATGTTCACGATTTGGGTGGGAACGATTGTTGCGCCTTCGGAAGAACTTGTGGTCTCAAGCAGAGGTATCTCGCCGGTGACTTCGACACTTTGCTGAACAGTTCCCACTTCGAGGGAGATGTTGAATCGGACGGTGCGGTTCAGAGTGATTTCCAAGTTGTTGAGGACCTGGGTACTGAATCCGGCGTGGGAGGCCGTGAGATTGTAAGTGCCAGCGGGAAGAGCGGTGATCTGATAATTTCCGCTCGCGTCCGTGGTGGTTTTCCTGGTTACGTGCAGGATATCTGCTACGACGGTGATTTCCGCCCCGGACATCACCAGCCCCTGATGATCGGTCACGGTCCCTTCAATCGTGGAAGTGGTTTGCGCGTGCAGGGAGGGCGCGGTCGCAATCACGCTCGCGGCGACCAGCAAGACCGCAACACACCCGGGCAGCTTTGAAATGCGCTGGGAGAATCTCAAGAGATTTCGTCTTGAATGCATACGGCCCCCTGATTGCGAAGATTTCGAGACCCAACAGTTAGAAACGGCGCTTATTGCAGGTTTTCATACACCTACGCGGTGATCTCTTGCAAGAAGAATTTCACCGAACGGTGTTTTGTACTGACAAAGCGCAACACTCGCTGCAACGCATCTGCGTACCGTCGTCGGGTGCCCTACATATTCATTCCGCGCTTACGCGCGGCTTCGGTTGAGACGGAGATCCTTCGCTTCGCCTCGCTTTCGCTCGCCTCCAGCTAAAGCTGGAGGTCTACCAATGCGGCTACGCTCAGGATGACAACCGTGAGACCCTCGAGACCCTCTTTCTCAATAGCGCAGGCTCCAGTGCAACATATTCCAGGTAAAAACAAACCACACAAATCCCACACACGCCAGGGCGATTAACAGATCTCCGAGCTTGCTCATCCACCAGCGGCCCTGCTCACGCCAGGAGCGGAGTGCGTTGATGAGAGCGAGAATGGTGCCGAGGACGCCGAGCCATCCTACTAGTTGAATGATCCGCAACATGGGGTTGAAGCGGGGGCTCAGGATTCCGATATCTTTTTCGGCCATGGAAAAGAAGCCGATAAAGACTGCGACGAAAAGCACGTCCAGCAGGCAGGTGAGCCGCACGAGCAACCGCAGCCTGCGCTGCTGTGGCGTCAGGCTTAGAGGATGTCTGTAGTGTTTGCGGAGGAGGGCTGCGATTGGCCAGAGCAAAAGCGTCAATACCAGAATCACCAGTGCAGCGATGATCAGAGGCGCTTGGAACGCGGTGTTCTCGTTCGCCGGCGTGCGCTCGAAGACGAAGAAGGGGAAGTCGATTACTAAGACCAGATTGCCCTTGTCGTCGCGTTTGAATCCAACTTTCTCCTGGCCATGCACCTCGCGGAATATAAGCGGACCAATTTCCTGAAACTTCTTCGGCTGTCCGTTCAGATCTTTGAGCGCGTTCACACTGATGGTGCCGTCAGAGTTCGAATACACCTTGGGCTGGCCCGCTACGTTCGAGACTTTGATAATGGTGGTGTCTGCACGGCGGCTACTGAGGTAGCGGCCGGAAACAAGTTGCGCGTCGGCCGCGGCGTTTGCCGGCGCTGCGGCTGGCGGCGGTTCGTAGGGATAGTAGCGATCCAGAAACGCATGCCACAGAGCTTCGCGCGGGCTGATTTCGCCTTTGCCGGCACTGTTGTAGGAGACGAAAAATCCGACGCCCTGATCGAGGATCAGATGCAGGTCGCTGTGAAAGACCTCGGTGTCGCCGCCGTGTCCGATGATGCGATGGCCGTTGCGCGTCTCCTCATAGAATCCAAGCGCCATGGCATTCATCTCGGGCATGTTTTCAAACTGGCGGGAGTGCATCAGGCGCGCCGTCTCGGGGCGAAGAATCTGCGTGTTCTCGTACTTGCCGTCCTGCAGATGCGCGATCATGAAATGCGCCATTTCGGCGCCGGTGACCGACGAACTTCCGGCGGGCGATGCTTCCACGAATTCGAATGGCTTGGCTGGTTGCGAGGCTACGCTGTAACCGTTCGACATCATGTCTTTGAGGGCCGCGGGGAGGGGCTGCCGGACGGTGCAGTGCATCATGCCCAGAGGATGAAAGATGTGATTATCGATGTAGTCGTCGAACGACTCGCCGGAAACCCGCTGCAGGATGTACCCGGCCATCGCGGTGGCGTAGTTCGAGTAAGCGGGCGTGGTGCCGGGAGGGAAGATGCGCTCCGGCAGATGCTCGGGAAGGTACTGGCCCAAAGGCGTGAGTTGGGACGCATCCTTGACGAAGAGCATCTGAACGGTTTCTTCAAACCCCGGCGTGTGGGTCATCGCGTTGCGCAGGGTGATGGGCTTGGGAAAGGTCGCTGGAATCTTGAAGTCGAGATAGTCGTTGACGTCGCGATCCAGATCGAGCTTGCCCTGCTCGACCTGCTGCATGATCGAGGTCCAATTGAATAATTTTGAAATTGAACCCGGACGAAACAGAGTGTTCTCGGGAGAGACGGGAGTTCTCTTCTCTACGTTCGAATAGCCGTAGCCTTTGGCAAAAATCGTTTTGCCATCTTTCACCACAACGATGACGGCGCCGGCGATGTCCTCTCGTTGCAGTTGCAGCGGCATCAGGCCATCGAGAAACGCGCTCAGATCATCTGCGGTGAGCGCATGCGTTCCTGACGATTGAGCCGGTTCCGTCGCCTGCCCTTTACGCGCGGGTACGGCTGACGTCGGGCCGAGCGGCGCTTTTGTCTGCTGGGCGAGCAAAGCGAGCGGCACAAGCGTGAATAAGGAAAGGGCTCCGAGCCATGCGAAATGGCGGACGGATCGCGGTTCCACACTGAGCGTCTGAAGCATTCTGCGTGCATTCATAATTGTTTTCGCATCGTGCATGCGATTGATGGGGAGTAGTGTACGCGTGACGACCACGAACTTCGTATTCCTAACATCCAGAAAACGAAGACGATTACCTGTACACCATGTGATGCAACGTGTCAATCGAAAACATCATGTGTTGCTTTTTTCATTGACAAACAGATGCTCTGCCCCTACAACCTAGGAACTAATCTCGCGATGGTAGTTGGCGAGATGGTTTCTCTGCTGCTGGGCAACCTGTCCTGCTTTCACCCAATGCGAAGTGGACAGAAGATTCGCAAGCCGCTTTGTGGAGTGGTATGACAATCGAAAAAATCGTGCTGCGCGAAGTGCGCATGCGCCTACGGGCGCCCTTTGAGACCAGCTTTGGCGTGCTGCGGGACCGCAGAATTCTCCTGGTGGAGGTTGTTGTCGACGGAGTCAGCGGCTGGGGAGAGGTCACCACTGTCGAGAGTCCTTCGTACAACTCTGAAACTACCGAGACGGCCTGGCACGTTATTTCCGAATTTATCGCTCCCAAACTGATTGGGAAAAATTTGTCGCGAGCTTCGGAGGTCCCGCCATTACTTGCGGCCATTCGCGGACACCAAATGGCCAAGGCGGGCGTCGAGAACGCAGTTTGGGACGCGGAAGCACAAATAAAGAGAATGCCTCTGGCGAAGCTGTTGGGCGGAACGTTGGAGGAGATCGCCTGCGGTGTTTCACTGGGCATTCGCGAAGACCCACCGGCGCTGGTGCGAAAGGTGGAAGAGGAATTACGCAGCGGATATCAGCGGATCAAATTGAAGATCAAACCGGGCAAAGACCTGGAGTATGTCGCTGCGGTTCGCAAAGAGTTTCCGCACATCCGACTTTCGGTTGACGCAAATTCGGCATATCAGCTCGCGGACGTCGATCATTTGAAGAAGCTCGATCAATTTGCCCTCTTAATGATTGAACAGCCTCTAACCTGGGACGACATTCATTCTCACGCCAAGCTGCAATCGCAGCTCAAGACGGCGCTTTGCCTCGACGAATGTATCAACAATGCGTCACATGCGCTGGCAGCTATTGAACTCGGCGCATGCCGGATCATCAACATCAAGCTGGGGCGTGTTGGCGGGCATACTTCCGCTCGCGAGGTTCACGATCTGTGTCAGGAGCACTCTCTGCCTGTGTGGTGCGGAGGCATGCTGGAATCGGGCGTGGGACGCGCGCACAACATTGCGATGTCGACCCTGCCTAATTTCACGTTGCCGGGGGATGTCTCTGCGAGCCGGCGCTACTGGGACGAGGACATTATCGAACCCGAAGTTCAGGTGAGCGCAAAGGGAACGATTCGAGTTCCTACTGCGCCAGGACTTGGTTTTACGGTCAAACGTGACTACGTGGAGCGTCTCACAGTGCGCACGAACCATTGGAAGGCGGGAGCGCTGGCTGGCGTGTAGAGATCGAACTCTAAAGGAATGGGAACAACCTTCAAATGTCAAGCAAATCGTCGCGCAAAATGATTGCTGGATTGTTCTGGTTCGTTTTCAGTACGGCTGCGTTTGCCCAGCCATCAATGACGCGCGCCAGCTTTTCCAGTCGCAGCCGCGGAGCGAACGCAAGCACAGCGAAGGCTTCTGGAGCGGATACATCGGCAGACGACGCCGGGGCGAATAAAGCTTATGACTTCGTAATCCAAAATGGACGAATCATCGACGGTTCTGGCAATCCCTGGGTTTCCGGGGATGTCGCCGTCCGTGGCGATCGCATTGTCAAGATCGGAAAAGTGGATGCGGCGCACGCCAAGCGCGTGATCGATGCTCGCGGGCTGGTGGTCTCTCCAGGCTTCATCGACATGCTCGGCCAATCTGAACTCTCGCTTCTCATTGACAATCGCTCTTTGAGCAAGCTGTCGCAAGGCATCACAACCGAGATCACTGGGGAAGGCGGGTCGATTGCTCCGCAGGACGATCTGACCCTGGCGACACTGCAACCGGGACTCGACCATTACAAGCTCAAGGTGGATTGGACGACCCTTGACGGCTACTTCGCGCGTCTGGAAAAAACTCGCACTCCGTTGAACATTGGTACCTACGTGGGCGCGGCACAGGTGAGGGAAGCCGTGCTCGGGGATGTCGACCGCGCTCCCAATGCAGACGAACTTGAGAAGATGAAAGCCCTGGTGGCGCAAGCGATGCAGCAGGGCGCATTCGGAATCTCAACCGCGCTGATCTATCCGCCCGGGCACTACGCCAAAAGCGAAGAGTTGATCGAATTGGCGAAAGTTGCCGGTCAATACGGAGGCCTCTACGCCAGCCACATGCGCAGCGAAGGCCAGAGCGAAGTCGCGGCAGTGGAAGAGGCGCTGCGCATCGGCAAAGAAGCGAACCTGCCGGTCGAAATCTTTCATTTGAAAGTTATCGGCAAGCCGCGCTGGGGATCGATGCCGAAAATTGTCGGCATGATCCAGGCGGCACGCGATTCCGGCCAGGACGTCTCTGCCGATATGTATCCCTATGTCGCGGGCGGAACGGCGCTTGCCTCCAGCCTGCCACCGTGGGTCGCCGACGGAGGCTTGCCGAAAATGCTCGACCGACTGAAAGATCCGGCGACCCGCGACAAGATCAAACAGGAAATGGCGACTGAACATCCTAATTGGGAGAATCTTTATCTTGGCAGTGGCGGCGCTTCCGGCATTTTGGTTGCGGGCATCGTCAACCCTGATCTCAAGAAATACGACGGGCAAACGTTGGCCCAGATTGCGTCGGCCCAAGGAAAAGATCCGCTCGACGCGCTGATGGACCTGGTAATCGCAGACCAAGCCCAGCCCGGTGCGATCTATTTCATCGCGAATGAAGACGATCTCGTGTATGGCCTGAAACAGCCGTGGACGAGCATCGGTCTCGATGGCAGCGAATTGTCGCTGGACGGACCTCTTTTTGATCCCCACCAACATCCGCGGGCGTTCGGGAGCATGCCGAGGTTCCTGGGCCACTATGCCCGCGACCAGCACCTTCTTCCCCTGGAGCAGGCCATCCGAAAAATCACGTCGTTACCCGCTCAGCGCGAACGGCTGCGTGATCGAGGCCTGCTGAGAGAAGGGTCCCTTGCCGATATCACCATCTTCGATCCGGCAACGATCATCGACAAGGCAACCTACGAAAACCCGACGCAACTTTCCGTGGGAGTGAAATACGTCCTGGTGAATGGGCAGCTTGAATTTGAAGAGGGCAAGTTAACCGGAACACAATCAGGTCAAGTATTGCGTGGTCCCGGGTGGAAAGCGGCAAACGATTCGCCGCACTAGCCCCCGCTCTGTTTCCTTGAATTCTTGCCGTTTCCTCTGCCTGGGGTTGGCGTGTACCAGCGTGACCGCACTTCCTCTTCTTTGCGCCGCAATGAAGCGAGGGAACGTTGCGGATGAATCTGTGCGCAGGCCACCAATAACGCGTTGATCGCCGAAACCACGGCCACATAGGATCCTTGAAACGATGGGCTGGCAATCGAAGTGATCCAGGCAGAATCGCAGAAGCGAGCGATTGGAGTTTTGTCGCTATCGGTAAGCCCGAACGTAGGCACGCCAGAATCGTGCGCGCGGATCACCGAGTTTACCGTGTCTTGCAGGCAGCGGCCGAAGCTTATAGCGATCAGATAGTCTTTCGGGCCCAGCAGCCGGATTTTCTGATGCAGGTTCCCGGCGGAACCCACCGGGGCCTCGGCGTCGTAGCCGATCGAGACCAGTCCATAGGCCAGGAGATTCGAAAGCGCAGCGGCAAAATCGATGCCCACGACCATGATGCGGCGAGCGCGATCAATCTGTTTCGCGATCTCCACAACATGTCTTACCTCCAGCTTCGTTCGCAACGCGTTCATGTTTTGAAGATCCATTTCGATGGTGTGCTCAACGTGGTCCGCAATGCTTCGCTTTTCACGGACCGCAGATTTCAGCACAGCATATGGAGTAATTCGAGTGACGAAATGGGAACGCAAGTCGGCGGCAAATTCTCCATAGCGCTTGTAGCCAAGGGCCTGGATCGTACGCACGATGGTTGTGGGATCGAGTTGGTACCGCCTGGCTAGAGCGCGGGAAGAGAGAAAATAGTTGTCCTCAGGATGGTCGAGAATCTCCCGCAACAGATGCTTGCGACTCGCGCTCAGTTCAGGTTCGGCCTCCAAGAAACGAGTTTCCAGGCTGGTCATCCACGGCTTGCGGTCCTCAGCCGCAGAGGTCGCGTTGGCATCCGATTTTGGTTTGCCGGGGTTCATTCGATCGCTTGATCGTGCTAGGCCCCTGTTTCCTGAATCGTGTCTGTTCGCACGCGAGCGTTGGCAGCCGCGTTAGCCCCGTGGTCCTCAGAAGCTTTTATGTGAACGTGCTGAACTTGTCAACCGCAGGGATGTTGCTGCTGCACAAGGAAGCGGCGCGAGGCCCATCGTCAATTCAGGGAACTTGCCCACGCAACAAGATTTGGGAAGGTGGGAAAAATGGGCTTGCAGAAGGTGGGAAAAAATTGAAAGGGCCGTGACATTGGTTATGCTCTAGCCGCCAACTCTTGCGAGGGAGTTAACAGCGTGGACGCATGTACCGTCACAGCCCCTTGATGTAATCACTGCTTTCGCAGTTCCGAACCCCAACGGCTCCTCGCAGAGTCCGTCGGTTTTTTCGGGTCCGGTCGTCCTACGGGTTGCCCCGCCTGACGCATTACCCAGTCTACTTCGGATCGGCAACGTTTTATTTTCGCCAACCCTTTCAACCGTCGACGCAAGCAACCTTAACACCGGGCGCAAAAAAGTCAACGCAAACTTTCGGTGCACCGTAATGGTTTCAGGTTGTGCATAACCAAAGATGTATCCCCTTGGAAACTAGCCCCTTAGGTACTACGGCCATAGAATTTACCTAGATTTTCACAGAAAATTGCACAACCCACCTGATCGCCGCGAACAGCTTGAAAGCGAACCAAATAATCATCTTGACGCAAGCGGCGAGTCAGCGCATCTTGCAGAAAGCGGCAAAATCGAACCGATGTCGGAACTTGTGGCCTACGTGGACGGCGGTTCCCTCGGCAATCCGGGGCCGGCGGGCATTGGGGTAATTATCAGCGGCGGCTCGGGCGGCGAGATTCGCATCGCCAAATGGATCGGGCACCAGGACAACAACGTTGCTGAATACGCTGCGCTTATGGAAGCTCTGCAGTACGCGATTTCTCTCAAGGCCCACAAACTTCACGTCTACTCCGATTCGCAGGTTGTGGTTCGCCAGATGACAGGCGAATACAGATGCCGCAGCCCGCGCCTCTACTCTCTCTATTGGACCTGCCGCAAACTGGCGCGCTCTCTGAAATTTTCCATCTCGCACGTGCCGCGGGAAAACAACTCCGAGGCCAACAGCCTGGCCAACGATGCGGTGCGCACGCGGCGGAGAGTGCAGTAGGTCTCGGCGCGTCCATTTCCGTCCTTCTAGACTATTGCCTCTGCACTTGAGTCTTCAGTCTGGCTAGGACCTCGTCTGCAGCTCGCTCCCCAGAACGAATCGCACCGTCAATGTAGCCTGTCCACTTCGTCGAGGTTTCTGTCCCCGCCCAGTGGATACGCCCGTGCGGCTGGCGGATCACCTTGCCTACTGTGGTCATGATGCCGGGAGCCATGGAAGGACCGTAACACCCGCGGCTCCAGGGATCGGCCGGCCAATCCTGGTCCTCATAGTCAATCGGGTTTGCAGCCTCTGGACCGAGAAAGCTTATCAAGCGCTCCACGACCACCTTCTTTCGCTCCTCGGTAGACCGACCTGTCCAAGCCATAGAGTTGTGAGCTTCCATGAATCCTGCCAGCAATCCTGGGCGCCCTTCCGACGGAGTGAAATCTCCGGAGATGAACTCGCTGGGCGGTTGGTCGCTCTGCAGCATGCCATTCAATCCACGCTTACTCCAGAATGGCGTCTCGTAAGCTACCCAATACTTGATCACCGAGCCCATAGGCATGTGTTGCGCGAGGATATCGCGTTGTGGCGGCAACTCGGGCTTGTAGGCAATCCGAACCGAAAGAGGAAGGGGCACAGCCACGATGGCATACTCGCATCGCCAGTTGCCCGCATCCGAGGTAACCAGCACCCCGGTGGAATCCTGTGAGATGCTGCGCACGGGCGCATTCAGCACGATGACTTTCCCCAGTTCTTCCGCCACCAGCACCGCGACCTGATGCATGGTCTCTTGCACAGTCCAGGCCTGAGCAGCGTTTTCAAAACCGTACAGGCTGTCGTAGTTGTCGCCGGACCGCAGATAAAAAAGAAAATAGAGGAACGAAATCTGGTAGGGATCGGCGGTAAAAATCGCTCGCACGAAGGCTCGGAGAAAGCCGAGAATGGCACTGTTCTTGGTTTGAGCGAGGAACCAATCGTCGGCAGTGATCTGATCGTATTCCTCGGCGCGCGGCATGTTCCAGGGAGCGTCCAACGGCACCTGATCACTGAGGCGTGTCAGGTCGCGAATGATCCGGTCATATTCTTCCTGCGTCTGCGGATCGAATCCAATCGCTTCACCCCTGGCCGTAAAACGCTTTCCGCCGAATTCTGCGATGTTGGTCCCGGTCTCGAACTGGGGTACGGTATGCAGGCCGTATTCTTTGATAAGGTCAAGCAGGCGAGTTTGAGTGGGACCCACCCACATCCCGCCCGCGTCGATAGCACGTCCCGCGATCTTTGCGGCTTTGACGCGGCCTCCAACGCGATCTCTGGCCTCGAGGACCACGACCTTCCGGCCTTGCCGGCTCAGAACCCGGGCCGCGCACAACCCAGCGAAACCCGCACCCACGACGATGACTTGTGTTTGAGGCGGAGAGCTTTCGGCAGAAGCAGCCGAGTGAAACTCGTTCGCGCCAACAACCGCAGTTGCACCAGCGCCCAGCAGCTTCAGCGCTTCTCGACGAGTTAACCCAGATTTGTCTTTCACGCGGAAGTCCTTGCGAGATGAACGCCTATGTGCCGCGCAAGGGAGTGCAGATTTTAACACGCGGATCACAGCGCCCGGTCAGCGCCGTCGAAATCCGCGACTGGTCCTCCGTCGCGAAAGCAACCGCTGGGCCAGCCACCCACCACTACAAAATTGCACATCTTTGACAACTGCTTACGCGTGCTTGACACGGTTGCGCCGCGTCCAGGACAGAATCTTGCCATCGAATCCCCACATAGCTAGAAAGGAAATGCCATGCAGAATCACTTCTCCGGACGGCTGGTCGCTACGCTCGGCTTGCTGATGACGTTCCTGGCTTTTGTTCCCCGCGTACGTGCGCAAGGGCCCCTGACGCCGCTCTGGATTTTCGGAATCGTTCCCAGTGATGGGGGCACAGTCTATTCGGCTCCAATCTTCGATCCAGCTGGCAATATTTACGGAACTGCATCCGAGGGTGGTACTCATGGGCTCGGTATGGTGTTCAAACTGACTCCAACCACCAGCGGCCTGTGGAAGGAAACAATTCTCTACAACTTCAAAGGCGGGCTAGCCGACGGCTCAACACCGCATGCAACTCTTTTCCGGGATGCCGCCGGCAATCTCTACGGCACAACTTTCGCAGGGGGATTGACTTCGTCCAAGTGCGGCCAACTGACCCCGCTCCCCGGTTGCGGAATCGTCTTCAAATTGACGCCGACTGCGCAAGGGCAATGGACCGAGACCATACTTCACAAGTTCACCGGGCCTGAAGGCGGCAATTCCCTCACTAGCCTGGTGCCGGATAAAGCCGGCAACTTTTACGGTGCGACCGCCGGTGGCGGGAGCAAAGGACTGGGAGTCATTTTCAAGATGAGCAAGACGACGACTGGGACCTGGGTTGTGACCGTATTGCACAACTTTACCGGCAATCCCGACGGAGCCAATCCTTTTATCCACTGCATGCCTCTGGTTTTCGACAGCGCAGGCAACATCTACGGCACGACTGAGGGAGGTGGGGCGGCGGGGAACGGCATCGTCTTTAAGCTCATTCCTCCCAGGACCGTTGGTGCCGCCTGGTCGGAGAAGATCCTGCACACGTTCCAAGACAACGGAATTGACGGAAGGCGGCCTATGCCGGAAGTAATTCTTGACAAACAAGGCAACGTCTTTGGGACCACCATTTCTGGCGGTACCCACAATCAGGGAACCGCCTACGAGCTGGTCGCGGCAAATAACTATGCCGAGTCGATTCTGTATGACTTCAAAGGCCCCATCGCCAACGATGGCTCCTCGCCCAATGGCCTGATTTTCGATGCCACCGGAAATCTCTTCGGGACATCGCAAACCGGCGGCGTCGGCAACAATGGTACGATTTTCAAGCTGACGCGCACCTCCAGCGGCTGGGAGGAGACAGTGCTGCACAGCTTCAGCCCAGCGGAAGGAACCAATCCGTTTGTGCCCATGATTTTCGGCGCGGATGGCCATCTCTACGGTTCCGGTTGGATCGGAGGAAGCGGGAACTCGTCCTCAACTGCGGGGGGCGGCTCTACGTTCGAGTTCGTACCCTAGGGAAATCCTGTCTAAGTCCCATTTGTCATCCCGAGCGACCGCCGGACTAACTCGATGATGTTCGCGACATGCGAAGATTGTTCGACATCAATACGCATCTGGCGGTGTTTCGTTGGATTGGCGGAGAAGGCACGGGACAGTGGAAGTCCAAAGCGGTCCCACGCAAAAGGTTTAGCCACCCTCGGTTACTTCCTGTGCTTGACAGCCGCTAAATCCAGAGCGAGACTCGACTTACTGTCCAGCACAAATGGAATGCAGCATGGCGAGCAGAGGTCATCCGAGACTTCTGTCGCAGGGAATGCCGAGGGCTGCGCTTTGGCGCGAAATTAGAAGTTAAGCGTTTGGCGCTGCCCCGAGCCGAACACGGGAACGGGCCTCCACAGGGAAATGGCGCAAGCGGGCGAAACTCGATCCACCAGTATCTCGGCTGCTATCGGGGCTGTGAATTCGTTGCTGACCGCAAGCGCGGGCGCACCTGCTCTGCGCTTTCCTCCCGAAGACGAGGGACACTCCCTCGCCGATTTTGCGCGGCGCGACCTTGATGCCACGCTGCAACTTCTCGCCCAGCGCGCCCAGTACATTACGGACGCCTCGGGAGCGGCTATTGCCCTTCGCCGCGATCACAGTGCCGACATGCTCTGCTGCGCCAGCATTGGATCGAACGCCCCGGAGCTGGGAGCGCTGCTCTCGACCGAGACGGGAATTTCGGGCGAGAGTGTGCGTACGCGGTTGGCGCTGCGTTGCGATGACGCGGCACGGGACTCGCGCGTTAACCGGGAAGGTTGCCGGCTGCTCGGAATCTGTTCCGTTGCGGTCATGCCGATCATCAGCGACGAGCAGGTGATAGGAGTCTTTGAACTTTTCTCTGGGAAGGTAAACGCCTTCAGCGAGCGCGATCTTTACGCGCTAGAGCGGCTCGGCCAAATGGTGGAAACTGCGATCAAGCTTGTCCATGCCGCTCAGGCGCAGATTGCGATCGCACCAGAGTACGCGACGGCGAGCGATGCGGTTCAAGTTCACCAAGCTGACTTGATTCGCGGTGAGCTAAACGCACCGCACAGTATGCCAATCGAGGTTGAGCCAGAGGCACCGAACGCGTCTGCCGACTTGCTCCAGCCTCAGATGGAACAAGAATCCCGATTGGAAGCCTCCAGGCCTTCCGCGCGGGGAGCGGCCAGAATTGATCAAATGCATGGCATTCTCGCTTCGGATGCGGCCGTACTACCGGCGTCATCGCCAGAAGCCGCGGGATCAGGCGCGGCGTCAAAGGAGTCGGTACCGAAGAAGACGCTGCTGTGGTCGGCCGCACAAGAGCCCAGCGGACCAATACTTTCTGCGCCCGATCCGCAGAATCTTCCTGCCGCGCTGCGGAATTTGCGGAAATGTCAGGCCTGTGGATTTCCGGTTTCCGATGGCCGAAATTTGTGCGTCGAATGCGAAGAGAAGAAGTGGAAGGGCCGTCTCCAGGCGCCGCGGGCCACAGCTTTGGCGGCAGGAGCAGCGGTTGCGCCAGCGGGGGCGGCGGTTCCGACTCACAATACGAAGCCCGACCCGCCGGCTGCGGCGGTGGTCGCTTTGCCAGCCTCGGCTGCGCTGGTGCAAGCAGCGACATCTGGGAGGCCTTCAACTTGGCCCGGAGTGGACGCATCCACGCCAACGCCCGCGGCCGATCCTCCCGAAGACGCCACCGAACCGCAGAGTTCTATCCTCTCGCCGCGCGAGCCGAGTTCCACGATGTTCACCGCGAGCTTGTCGCCGCAGCCGTCGTGGTTCGCTTCGTTCAAGTACATTCTCGGGGCATTGTTGATCGTCGGCGGCATCGTGGCCGTGATCTTGCTGCGGTGAATTCATTTCATCGCGACTCCCGATCCTGGGCGACTTGACATGCGGCGTGGGCCGTGCCGAACCCTGTTCCGGCTGTGGATTTTTCGTGCTCATAATTGCTTGACAACAAGGGCAACTCTGCTAAAGTTCGTTTTAAGATTGCAACGAATGCACATCCCAGGTGCCCAATCTATGAAGAACGTTTACGAAGTGTTGCGGCAGAAAGAGATGGAACTCACCCGTCTGGAGAAGGAAGTCGAGGCCTTGCGGCTAGTTGCCCCCCTGCTGTCCGATGAGAAAGATGTGTCGGAAACGGGGAAGCCGGCCTTGGCACCAGCCGTGGGCGGTCCGCAGGCGACGGTTCGCATCCCCGCTGCGCCAGTCACGCCAGCTCCTCAGCCAGTGCGTGCGACCGGCTGGGAAGACACAGCGAAGCGTTGGCCGTAATTCCACGGACTGGTCTATTCAGGCGCGGTTGTAAATTCTCTTCAAGTTAGAACCCACTCAGGCAGGAGCTTGAGTGCGGCACCCGTTTTTCTAAACTCCAAATCCCCTTCCTACAGTAACTTAAAGCGTTTCGGCGAAGCCGCCGATAACAAAGCAAGACCGATGCGCTCGGCGGATAGTTGTTGCGGCGACTTTCTGTGCAAATCTCTCTCTTTCAATAAGTTGCAAAAAAGAGAGGGAGCAAGGCGGCATAGGAGGTTGGCGGCTTCTTGCAGGCGGTCGGTCATCCAGAATGGATTCAAGCAAGCCTGATCACGAAATCGGGGTAAAGGGATTGGCATGGGCCGAGCAGCCGGGCAAGCGTGTCATCCGGCTCGTGGTGAGCAATTTCCTAATCGCTGCTGCCTACTGGTCAACCGCGGTATTGGTGCGCTGGTATTTCTCCCGCTATCAGATGTGGCCGGCCCCCCTGTGGGTTCCTGCGGGTATCTCTTTGTCGGCGGTTTTTGTCTTCGGTGCTAGCTGCGCTCCGGGAATCTTTCTCGGATCGTTCCTGACCAACATCGTGAGCTTCGGAGGCACGGCAGGTTCGGCGGTGGCGGTAGCCCTCGGCAATACTCTTGCCCCCATTATAGCGGCCCTGCTCGCGCGCCACCGGATCAAACTGGAGAACCCTTTTGCCCGCGTGAGCGATGTGTTTGTGTTCAGCATTGTTTGTATTTCGAATGGAATGTTGTCCGCTCTCATCGGCAGTAGCGCCATTGCCATGACGGTTTCGGCCCCTCTGCGTTCATGGCCCACGCGATGGCTGAACTGGACGATTTCGGATGCGGGCGCGTCCCTGCTGCTGGTTCCGGTGGTCCTTCTCCTGCGATACGACCCGCTGGACTTCCGCCGGATTCGCGAGCATCCGGTCGAACTACTGATCACGCTAGCGGTTTCGGTCAGCAGCGTGATGTATCTGTTGTCACAAAGTACGGGCCTGTTGGCGGTCGATGCCGGTTCCTCGTTCCTGATTCTATTGCCGCTGCTCTGGATCGCGGTCCGTTTCTCGTCTCGTTTGGCCTACCCGATTCTGGTGGGATTGATGACCGTTGTGATCATGGCGACGATCGCCGGACATGGTCCATACTCCGGCGTTCCCACCGGCGGCACTTTCTATATTTTTGCCCAGATGGGCATTGGCTTTGGAGCAGCGGTCCTGCTTCTGGGAGCGGTTTCGGAGGAACATCGCACAGCCGAGCAGGCCCTGCGTGAGCTCAACCAGGAGTTGGAAACTCGAGTGGATCTGCGTACCCGGGAGTTGCAGGAGAGCAAGAAACGACTGGAGCAGGTGGCTTATCACGATCCCTTGACCGGACTGCCCAATCGCCGTTTTTTGGAAGAGCGCTTCGCGGCGGCCCGCGCTTCGGCCGTACGCAAAGGCGATCACGTGGCTTTCCTGATGATCGACCTCGATCACTTCAAAGACATCAACGATACCCTTGGACACGATGCCGGGGATGAACTGCTGATCGAGACCGGGCAAAAGCTGGTGGCGGCGGTGCGCGAGTACGATTTCGTGTCGCGGCTGGGAGGAGATGAGTTCGCCGTGTTGCTGGTCGACATGCCCGACCATCCTCAGATCGAAACTATCTGCACGCGCATCATCGAGGGCCTCACCGATCGAATCTTCTTCAATGGGAGAGACATCGGAACGAGTCCCAGCGTCGGCGTGGCGCTCTATCCGGATCACGGCGACACCTGGCACGAGGTGTACAAAGCCGCCGATCTTGCACTCTACCGGGCAAAACGTGGCGGCCGCGGCCGTTGGGATTGGTATCGGCCGGAACGCGATGCGGTGGGTGTGGGCGGCGGCTAGCTCACGATCTCTCGCAGTGCGGCCAGGAGGCGATCCACCTCTGCCACGGTGTTGTAGTGCACCAGGCCGATGCGCAGGAAGCCGCCGGACTTTTCCACGTCCAAACGTTCGGTCACATTGAGCGCGTAGTAATTTCCGTCCCAGGTGAAGATACCGCGGTCCCCGAGTTTGGTCGCGAGCTCCAGCGGAGATTTGCCCTCGATGCGAACTGCCAGGGTCGCGCAGCGCTCGTCGAATCGTTTGGGATCGGTGATGCCGTAAATTTTCAGTCCGGGGATCTGTTTGAGACCCGCCATGATCCGCTCAACCAACTCGCGCTCGTGCCCGTGAATGGCTTCGTAGGCGGCTTCGATCGCGGCACGGCGGCCGATGACTTCCGTCTGCGATCGTCGCCCCAAGTCCGCAAGGTAATCGACGCAAGCCGTGATACCGGCGATGCATTCGTGATTGAGCGTGCCCCACTCCCAGCGGACGGGAACGGTATCGGCGAGAGGGCGAACTTTGTACGGCCGCAGGCGCGCCAGGTGCTCACGCTTGCCGAAGAGCACTCCCATGTGCGGGCCGAAAAACTTGTAGCTGGAGCAGACCAGAAAGTCACAATCGAGGGCCTTCACATCGATCGGTCCGTGCGGACCGTAATGCACAGCGTCGATGTAGGCCATGGCGCCGACGGCATGGGCCATGCGAATGATCTCACGCACGGGGTTGATCGTACCCACAGCGTTCGACGCATAGCCGACGGCCACGAGCTTGGTCTTGTCATTGATTTTGGCGGCGAGGTCGGCCATGTCAAGCGTGCAGTCGCTTTCCTTGAAATCGGCCCAGCGCACAGTGACGCCGCGATCCTCAGCCATCGCCAGCCAGGGGGATACATTGGCATCGTGATCGAGCCGGGTCACCAGAATCTCGTCCCCGGCGCCCAGTTCGCGGCCGAGCGAACGGGAAATGGCGAAGGTCAACGAAGTCATGTTCGGACCGAAAACAATTTCCTCGGCATGGCAATGAAGAAAATCGCCCATCGCCTCGCGGGCTGCGGAAATCATGGCATCGGTGCGGCGGCTGGTTGCATAAGCGCCGCAGGTGTTGGCATTGTCATGACGCAGATAGTTGGCAATGGCGTCGATCACGCGCTGCGGAACCTGGGTTCCTCCGGGACCATCAAGAAAAGCGGCTGGATTTCCATTGACGATCTGGGTCAGCGAAGGGAATTGCGCTCGCGCCCACCTCAGGTCAAGAGCCGTACTCACGGCTCGTTCGGTCGTCGGCATAGCAGACACAGTTTTATCACGGATCGAGGGAGCAATACGAAGCCGCCAAACGTGAAATCCCACCCTTCCCCAGAAGTTCAAGAAGGGTGCGGAACTGGCTGAGGATGAATAGGGAAGCGCTCCAAGCGCCCGTTTTAGGCGTCGCCAAAGACGCGCGCATCGCGCGGATCACCCTGATCTTCGCGAGACGAGAAGCATCTCGCTCAGGATGACAAATCACTGCGCTACGTTCTGGTGGCCAGCATTTCGCAGACGCGGCGGACGGTATCGCGCTGGCTGGGAGTCATGGTGAGGAATTCGAAGCCGTAGTGAAGGCCTTTGCGATAGCGCACGATGGCGCGCACCTTCAGGGGATATGGGCTCAGAGGCAGGGGAATTTCCAAGCTTACGATCTCGCCGGATTCCAATTCGCCGGTCAGGGTCGCTCCCATACCGTCATAGCCGATTTCGGTGCTATGGCCCCAGCAGCTAAGGTACTGCCCGCCCTGAAACATCTTGACCTGGACTCGCAGATCAATAGCAAAGCGCGGGTAGCGCCGCGTGTAAACGGGCTTGGCCGCCGCTGCATTTGTTCCCAGGCTAGATTGGTCTTTCATGCCAGCTCTGACTTCCATTACTCAATACGACCATTGCTGAAGGAAAATGGTTAGGGAATGAGGTAAGAGCGGAAGCTCCAACCTCAATTTCCATGCAGGGGATAGCCGGGCTCGAAGGGCAGCTTTCCCGCGAGCTTCACGACTTGCACGCTGCTGTTGATTGCGTAAACGTCAACAATACCGACCGCACCGGGCATGGACGCGACTTTATTGATCAAGTCCTCATCAGAGGTGGCGATCACGATGGCGGGATGATTGTTCCGCCCGTGATTGGCCGTCGCGATCAGATCGTTTACCTCGGTTTCCGACATTGCGTAAACTTTTTCCAGCAACATTTTCATCTCGGGCAAGGCGGGCGCGCGCATCACGAAAGTGACGGGCTTGCCGTCAGGCCAGCGCGACATTTGCGCCTTGCACACCTTCACGAAGTCGGGCATAGCGATCGAATTGATGCTGTTTGTTTTGTTAGAAACCACGGCCAGATCGCGCGCAGCCGCCACAGCGCTGCAGCTCAGCACCAGAACAAATACCCGCAGCCAGCGACACCAATCGGGCACGGTCTACTCCAAGAATATGTATCGGTCTTTTGACCATTGTCCTGCAAGTCGTTTCTCCGCTCAACGTGAACGAAGGTCATGTACCTTTGGTGCTAATGCTTTTGGATGAGTCGCAATTCGACCCATTGGTCGCAGTCGCTTCGCAAAAACGGCTCGTGCCAGGATGAAAAGCCATACCGGATTCGAGTGGCTGCATCCAACCACCCTGGGACCCAGTTGCCAATCGCGAGCAAAGGTCGGAAGCTAGTTAGGATGTCGATTCGAATCCGGGCAGGATGCGCAGGGACTATTGTCCGCGTTACGACCAAATCCACCTAAAGAGCCGGCGCGCTCTTTTCATGTCGGGCGGAGCCAATGCCCCCATGCAACTGCGGCATGCGGTAGTGCGAAGACCTACGCGGCCTGGATTTGGGCTGCGGTCGCGCTTGCCGTCTGTACCGGGGCGCAGGCGCAGCCTTCCCCTCGTGGTGCGGTTTCTGGCTTTACGATCAGCGTGACGGACGAGAACGGGGTGGCGGTCGCTTCGGCTCGCGTTCTTCTGCAAGCTCCGAATTTGCCCGAATTGCGCTGTGAAAGCGATTTTTTCGGCCGATGTTCTGTGGCCCTGGCGCGCTCCTCGACATATCGCCTGCACGTAGAAAAGGAAGGATTCTACGCCGCTGAGCAAAATGCAGTGCAGGCCAGCCCGGGCGCCAGCCTGGAAGTCGTTCTCAATCATCAACAGGAAGTTCGCCAGGTGGTGAACGTGACCGAATCGGCGCCCGCGATCGATCCCACGCAGATCGCGTCGCAGCAGTCGATCAGCGGGCTGGACGTGATCAACATTCCCTATCCTGCGACCCACGATTTTCGCAACATACTCAACTTTATTCCCGGCGTGGTGCAGGACAATACTGGCCAGCCCCACGTTGCCGGAGCGCAGACGTATCAGACTGAGACCTTGCTCGATGGATTCAACATCACCCAGCCCGCGAACGGGCTGTTGCTGGCGCGGATCAGCACCGACGCTTTTCGTTCGATCGAAGTCGAGCCTTCCCGCGAACCGGCGGAGTACGGGAAAGCATCGGGAGGCGTCCTGGCGCTCAATACCGGCATTGGTGACGACCACTACCGCTTCTGGGCGACAAACTTTTTGCCGTCTTTTCAAAACAAGCACGGCTGGCGGTTCGATCAGTTTCTGCCGCGCTTCACTTTTTCCGGGCCCATCGAAAAGCGCAAGATCTGGTTCTATGACGCCGTCGATGCCGAATACAGCAACACCGTTTTTACAGACCTTCCGGTCAGGCAAGATAACGATCATGTCTTGCGTCTGGCCAATCTGGTCAAGCTGCAAGCCAATATCACGCCAAGGAATATTTTGACAGGCAGCTTTTTGGTGAATCATCTGCACGACAACTTTCCCATCTTGTCCCGGCAGTTTCCGCAACAAAGCAACCCTGCCGACACCGAAACCGGCTATATCGGAAGCGCGAAAGAGCAATACTATTTTTCGGGAGGAACCTTGTTCGAGGGCGGATTTGGCTTCGATCAGTACGAATCGGAGGAATCGCCCTACGGCACAAGGCCATTCTATTTTGACCCGGTCAGCGCAAGTGGGAGCTACTATTTTTCTGACAGCACGCGGGCGCGGCGCTGGCAGGCGTTATCCAACCTGTACCTGCCGCCGCGCGCCTGGCACGGACGGCACGACATCAAGGTGGGAGTCGATCTGGACCGCATTTCCTACGACTCGCAGTTCGGGCGCAAGCCAATTTCGTACTTGAACGTCCCGATCACGTCATTGTCGGCGCCCCCGAATTGCGCGCCACCAGCGGTACAGAGCGCAAGCTATCCGTGCAGTCGATACTCGACCTTCGGTTCCTCGCCGTTTCACCAGACTTTTAATTCGGAAGTGAGCGCGTACACGGAAGATCGCTGGGGCATCACGAATCGCCTGCTGATCGAGCCGGGCGTGCGGCTCGACTGGGACCAGATCATCCGGCGGGTGCTTTTCTCGCCGCGTCTGGCGGGAACGTATGTTCTCGACAACTCTGCCAGCACGAAGCTGTCGGCCGGAATCGGAATCGTATACGATGCGACGCCGATTTTTCTAATCGCCCGCCCGTTCGCGGGAACGCGGCTGGATACGTTCTATCTGGTGAGCACGAATCACAATTGCACTCCTCCCAATTGTGTGACAACGCTGCCTCCGGTGGAGACCCATTTTACAGTCGATACAGCTACGCTTGATGCGCCGCGTTTTCTGAATTGGAGTTTGGGATTGGAAAAGAAGCTGCCCCGGGCGATTTACCTGAAAGCCGAATACATGCAGAAGCGCGGCGATAATGGCCTGGTTTACGACACTTTGACTGGTGCTCCGACCGGAGACTTTACTTTGCAGAGCACGCGCCAGGACCACTACGACGCCTTCCAGATTTCGCTGCGCCACAACTTCCGCGAGAACTACATGATCATGGGGTCGTACACGCGATCGAGCGCGCGGTCGAACCAGGTGCTCGATTTCAATGTGGACAGCCCGGTGCTCAGTTCACAGCAGCCGGGGCCTTATCCGTGGGACGCTCCCAACCGGTTTCTCTCTTGGGGATACCTGCCGTTCTTTAAATTGCCGATTATTCATCAAACCGAAATCGCATACTCGATGGAAGCACGTAACGGCTTCGCATTCAGCGAATTTAATGATCAGCAGGCAATCACGGGACGCGCGGACGCTTTTCGCTTCCCCAATTACTTGTCTCTGAACCTGCAATTGGAGAAACGCTTTCATGCGTTCGGATATTACTGGGCCCTCCGCGGCGGGTTCGACAACATCACGGGCCGCTGCAATCCGTTTGCGGTCAATGGAACGATCAGCGCCAGTCATCCCGCACCGACTTTCAGCGCGTGCCAGGGACGCGGGTTCACGTCGCGGATCCGATTGGTGGGTAACAGGTGAATTTCGGCTTCCGGCTTGACCTCGCTCTTACTCCCCTTCTACTTTTCTGCCTTCGGTTAGCAGGCCCACGCGCTGGACTCCGGCGTGGTGCGCGAGATCGATGACGTCGGCGACGTATTGGAAATCTACATCGGAGTCACCGCGCACAAAGACGACTTTTTCCACGCGCTTCAGATAAATCTGGGCCATGCGCATCTCGAGATCTTCCCAACGCACGTCTTGCTGATTAATCTTTAGGGTCGGCTGCACATCTTTCGCCTGCCAAACGACCTGAACGACGATGGTGCGTGGCTGCGGCACATCGCCGTGCTTAGGATCGGGTTGCGGAATCTGGGTTTTTTCGACGTATTCCGGATCCATCGCCACCACGACCATAAACACGATGATCAGGGTCAGCAGAACGTCGATGAGGGGTGTGACATTGATTTGTGGACTGGACGGACCTCCGCCTGCCATTGAGAAAGCCATGGAATCTTGTTCCTCTCCAGCACGCGTGTCTGGTGAATCAGACACCTGCGGGTGGGGCAGAGTTCCAGGGTCGAAATGATGTTGCGGGCAAGCGTGACGGTGCGAGATGTCCTATCGCAGAAAGGTAAGGAGGAGTAGGGCGTTGCCGGGAAAATTGCCTTCCTCGGATGACAACTCAAGAAGCTCTTCGCAGTTCCACAATTCCCCGGTAGACTAGAAACCACATGGCCTCGGTTCCTTCCCCACCTTCCATCCCAGGAACGACAAGCGTCAGGGGCGCGGGACTAAGGAAGATCTTACTCTCCCATTGGACCTTTGTTGGTCTGCAAGTCCTTGATTTACTGACGACCCTAGTCGCCTTTCGCATGGGAGCATTCGAGGTGAACCCGCTGGTGGCGCACCTCACCGTGATGTTCGGGCGCGTTCGCGGAGTGTTGATCAGCAAGCTTATCGCCGTAGCGCTGGCGATGGGAGTAAAAAGACTGATTTGGGTTGTGAATCTCTTTTATACTGCAATTATCTTCTGGAATTTGATTGTCTTGTTTTTCCTCCCCCGAAAGTAAGAGTCGAGACGTGCCGGCCGGCGGGTCAGTGTGTGGAAGCGCTCGAGTCGCGTAAATTTCCGCGGCACGGACCGGCACGGAAGAGGCTATCGGTTTGATTTCAGGCCTGCGAAATCGCGCGCTCGTGCTGGAACGCCGCGTCAGCGAGCGGATCGAAATCGAGCGCATTCTGGCCGCCGCGCGCGTGGTGCTGGCGATCTCGTCGGTCGTTGCCACCTGCTTGATCCCGGAACCGTTTCCCCGGCCACATCTCGTAAATGTTCTGCTGCTGCTCTACCTTGCAAATGCCACGGCGCTGCTCGGGACGTTGTGGCTGCGGAGCGAGATGGATTACCGGATTCCGTGGATGGCACACGCCGTCGACTTGATCTGGGCCATGCTGATCACTTTTTTCACAAATGGTCCGAACAGCGCATTTTTCATGTTTTTTCTTCTCGCCATCGTGTCGGCGGCCTTCCGCTGGAACATGCGCGAGGTGTTGATCACGACAACGGCGGCAGTGACCGCCATTGTAGCGGAGACAATACTGCTGAGCTCCGATTACGCACGAGGGTTTGGGGAGCACGTCGACGTTCCCCGCTTCGCGTTGCGAACTCTTTTCCTGGTGATCTTCGGTGTTCTGATCGGCTATCTGGCGGAATCGGAGAAGTGGCGACGGGCCGAGGCGCTAAACGTGGCGCAGATACCCAGCAAGGCGCGCGTGGATATCGGACTGAAGGCGTCTGTACAGGCCACATTGCAGGAAATTCTGGATCTGTTCGGAGGACGCGGGCTGTTGTTGGCAAGCCATGACGCCCGCGCCGGTCAGGGATATCTCTGGCGCCTGGAAAGGGCCGGTGAGGACCAGAAAACTGTCTTTTCCGGAAGGCTGTTACCCAAAGAAGAACAGGCCCGATACTTCTTTGCGCTGCCCGAGGAGTGCGCTGCGGCGGCGTGGCGGAAAGGCCCGCTGAGCGCCGTTGCGGTTGACATCACTGGCAAGAGAGTTCATACAGACAGGTGCCGCGTGGGAGAGGATTTTTCGCTGCAGCACCCGCACGACTTGCTGCTACTGGGCACCGTTCCGATGACTCCGGCCACGGCAGTGCGGGTTTTTCTGTTCGAGCCGGCTCTCAGCGGGCCGTTGCAAAGACAGTTACAGCTTCTGCAAGAGCTTATGAACAGCGCTGCACCGGCCGTCCACAATGTCTATTTATTGCGGCGGCTGCGTTCGCGGGCGGCCGCGGTGGAGCGGGTACGCGTGGCGCGCGAGCTGCATGACGGAGTGGTGCAGTCATTGCACGCGATCGCCTTTCGGTTATATGCTCTGCGCACCGCCAAAGACATTGGGGCCATCGAGCGCAACGAAGAACTCACCCAAATCCAGGAGCTGGTGCAGAGCGAAACCACGAACTTGCGGGCGTTGATCCGGCAACTGGAGCCGCTCGACTTCGATCCGCGGCACCTCGCCGATTTCCTCAGTCGAATGACCGAGCAGTTCCGCTACGATACGGGAATCGGAGCGAAGTTCGTGTGCGATCCGCCAGAATTGACCCTTCCGCCCCGCACCTGCCGTGAACTGGCCGGCATCGTGCAAGAGGCGCTGGCCAATGTGCTGAAGCACAGCGGCGCGCAGAATGTACTGGTGCGCCTGGGAATCCAAAACGGGGCCGGCATGCTAACCATTCAAGACGACGGACGCGGCTTCGAGTTCAGCGGGCGCATGTCGTATTCCGAGTTGAGGAATTCGCGAAGGGGCCCTCTGGTTATCAAGGAAAGAGTCCGGGGCATTGGCGGGGAGCTGACGATCGAATCAACCCCGGGCCAGGGGTCACGCCTCGAAATTCAATTTCCACGGCAAGCGGAGTCGCACCTTGTCTAGAGCCGGCGGCACTCCCATTCGCATCATCATTGCCGACGATCACGCGATTTTTCGCGACGGCCTGCGGCGCCTGCTCATGAGCGAAAAAGATTTTGTGGTACTGGCCGAGGCGTCGGATGGCAAGGAAGCGATTTCGCTGGCGTTGCAACTTAAGCCGGACCTATTGCTCCTGGATCTTGCCATGCCCCGGATGCCCGGGATGGAAGCGTTGCGCGAACTGGCCCGGGCAGAGAGTTCGGTGCGTGTAATCCTGCTGACAGCGGCGGTGCATCCCTTCGAAGTCACTTGCGCTTTTCAACTGGGAGCGAGAGGAGTGGTGCTGAAGGCATCTTCTCCGGAGGTGCTGCTCGACAGCATTCGCACTGTGGCGGATGGCCAATACTGGGTAGATGGCGAAGCAATCAACGACTGGGCGCGTTTGAATAAAAAGATATCCGGCGGCTCCGGGCTGACTTCGCGGGAAATCGAAATCGTCGCCGCGATTCGAGCTGGCAGCAGCAACCGGGAAATCGGCCTGAAATTGTCGATCAGCGAGGAGACGGTCAAACGCCATCTGAGCAACATCTATTCCAAGCTGGGAGTTTCCAGCCGGCTCGAGCTTGCGCTGCTGCCCAGCCGCGAGCCGCAGAGATGAAGCCCGCCCACGCTAGCGGAACCTGCGAATCAGAAGGATGTGGCGATCGGAACGGTACATGCCGAGCACGTAGATGCTGGCTTTGCCTTTGGTGGAATAGATGAGCTGGCGAATTCGCAGCAGTGGGTGTCCGCTGGCAATGCCTAGCAGCCGCGCGGTGTGCTGATCGGCACAGGTAGCATCGATTTCCTCGTCGGAGTGCGCGATTTCCAGCCCGTAGTCATGCTCCAGGATAGAGAACAGTGAGCCACGCTCCACCGGTTCGCGGGTGAGGCCGGTGTAGTCCTCGGCGGAGAGATAGCAGGTCTCGATGGCGAAGGGTTCGTTCGCGGCAGAGCGAAGTCGTTCCAACTTGATCAGGCGGCTGCCCGCAGGTAGAGAAAGGCGTGCTGCGATCTCCTGTTCGGTGTCGATGATTCCGAAACTCAATACTTTCGATGCCGCAGACAATCCGCGTCCGGCCATCTGCTCGGTGTAGCTCATCAACTTGTTGAAATGGATTTTTGGAGGCGCGACGAAGGTTCCGGCTCCTCGCCGCCGCTCCACCATGCCTTCTTTTTCCAGCACGACCAGAGCATGGCGCGCTGTCATCAGGCTTACGCGGTGGATACGCGCCAGCTCCCGTTCGGAATCGACCACGTCGCCAGGTTTCAATTCGCCCATTTCAATACGCCGCACAATCGCGCCTTGGATCCTCTGATAGGCCGGAATTCCGTTGCGGCGATTCTCGCGCATGGCAGTTAAGTCCTTTCGTTTCAAAGATACAACGACAAAGTGCTATAGTGCTTTTTTGATCTGATTTAGCCTCTTCATTCCTCGCGAGTTCCCCCGAAGGATGCTCGCTATAGAGCTTATGGCTCGTGACTGACTCCTTCTGACACCGTAACCATGATCGACGAAAGTCGCCGCAGCGCGACCGCAAACCCTTCCCAAAACGGGAAATACACAGGCACGGACCTATTGTTTTCCATAGGACCGCCGGGGCCCTTTCCGCACTGCGAGTATTTGCTGCTATAGGGTGATATCGGTCTCCTGCAATCGGAAATTTTACTTTTGCCGCCATTTTTAGCTTGACGGCGATTCGTAACTTGCTATATAGCATAAACCTATTAGTTTAGCGAAAGAATTTTTGTGGGCTGGGGTTCTGGTTTCTAGCAATCTCCCAGGAGGAATGTGTATGCGTCAGTCGATGAGGGTAGGGTTTGTCCTTCTGCTCGCCGTTCTCACCTTTGCGGCGGCTGCGTTCAGTCAGGAAGTCACCGCCGGGATTACGGGCACAGTTACGGACCCGAGCGGAGCCGCGTTGAGGGGCGCGACGGCGACGGCGACCGACACCGAGCGCGGCACGAGCTGGACGGCAGAGACGAACGAGAGTGGAGTCTTCACTATCACTCGCCTGCCAGTGGGAACCTACACGGTGCGCGTCACCGCTCCTGGATTTCAGACGGCGAATTATCCGGCGTTCACGCTGGTGCTCAATCAGATCGCTAGCCTGAACTTTCAGATGAAGGTCGGGCAGGTTGCCGAATCGGTGGAAGTGAGCGGAGCGGCGCCTCTGCTGCAAACGCAGACCACCGAAGTCGGTGACATTATCGATTCGAGCGCGGCTGTCTCAATGCCTCTCGCATCGAGGAACTACCTGCAGTTAACGCTCCTAGCGCCTGGGGCGACTAACGTAAATCCGGATGGGATGCGCTCGCCGCAGCAGATGACGAACTCCGGGCGACCTTACATTAATGGCAACCGCGAGCAGGCCAACCAGTATTTTCTCGATGGACAGCAGAATAGCGAGGAGAGGAATAACGAGGTGGGTTACACGCCCAGCGTTGATGCGATTCAGGAATTCAACGTCATCACCCAAAACGCTTCCGCTGAGTTCGGGAACTACGAAGGTGGAGTCATCAGTGCGACGATCAAGTCGGGCACAAACAGCTTCCATGGGGATGTGTACGAATTCCTGCGCAACGACACCTTCAATGCCAATCTGGCTTCAAATGGGTGGACAAAGGGTGTGCCTGGGGACATGGGCGCACTCGGCCATGCCGCGGATGGCACTGGTCAAAAGCCGGAGCTGCGATACAACCAGTTTGGCGCCACTTTTGGTGGCCCGATCATAAAAAACAAGTTGTTCTTCTTTGTTGATTATCAAGGCATTCGACAGGTGCAAGCCGGCCCCGATGGCTCGCAGGTTCTGACTACCGCGATGAAGGGTGGAAATTTTGCGTCGTTCTGCGCAAGCGGATTTACCGGCGGCGTGTGCAACGATCGCGGACTGGGGCCAGACGGTCTGAACCGAGATGCCAACGGAAATCCAATCAACGACGCGCCCGTTGTCGCGGGCCAGCTTGTGGTGCCAAATTCGGGTGGGGCAAACAGTCTTGTTTATCTCAATCCGGCGCAGATTCCCGCGACGATTAACGGCAGTCCAGCATCGCAGCCGACCGCTGTGGCAAGCAACGATCTGACAACAATTGCCGGATCGGGATTCCCTCAGAGCACCGTTGCGAAGAACATACTTGCGTTGTCGGCGTATCCCACAACCACGGGCAGCATCCTGGCGGGAAACAATTTCTTCTTTCGCGATGGTGTCAGTTTCCTCAATGACCAGGGGGACGCGAAAATCGATTACAACTTTTCCCAAATGGACCGCATCTCGGGCCGCTGGTCACAGGCAAGAGTACGGGTACCCACCTTCAGCGGATGCGTGATTTGTAGTGGCACGACCCTCGGGCCGGGTTCGGCTTCAGAAGGATCGACCCAGCCGTTAAGAAATTCTGTCGTCAGCTGGACGCATACCATCAACGCCAATCTGCTGAATGAGGCCCGCATCGGCTTTAATGCGGTTCGCTTCGACCAAACCCAGGTGCCTAGTTCTGTACTGGGCCAGGTGGGCAATGCGGTTGGGATTCCGAATGCCAATCCACCGGGGACATCTGGTTTGGCGAACATCAGCATTACGGGTGCCGGCCAAGGAAACGCGAATCTAGGACAGCAGGAAATCGCCCAAATCTTCCATTCGACACAGGGCCAATTTGCGGACGATCTGAACTACACTCGCGGTCGGCACTCGATTAAAACCGGGTTCCAATACGTGCGCGTGCGTGACGATTGGAAATACAACGGAAACAACGGAGCCTTGGGTTCGATAGGGGTCAGCACGGCTACGAATCTCGGTTTGGCGGACTTTTATCTGGGTCAAGGCAGCGGCGGGCAACGCGACACGAGCCCGAATCCGCAAATCTTCAAGGATCGAAACAACATTTTCGCCGTCTACGTTCAGGACAACTGGCGCTTTTCTGACAGTTTGACGCTAAATCTCGGCATACGCTTCGAAGACCACACTCCGGTTTACGAAGATCAAAATCGTGTGGTGAACTTTGGGCTTTTCACTGGACTGATGTACTCCCCTGGCGGTACCGGGGACGGAGTGACCGCTCCATTGAATTTCAGCAACCGGGCTCTTTACAACAACTACCTCGGAATCGGCGATTGGGAACCGCGCATCGGCTTTGCCTGGTCGCCTAAGAATCGAAGCAGCCTGGTTGTTCGTGGCGGCTACGCTGTCTCATCCTTCACAGAAGGCCTGGGTTCAAACGAGCAGCTCTCTATCAATCCCCCTTTCGGGATCTTTGGTCAAAGCAGCCTGGGTCTGGATGGCGGCTTTCCGACCGCATTCAAATGTACCTCCATTAGCATTCCACTGTGCTATGCAGGCCAGAGAGTCAGAATCACCGACCAAAATCTGAGGCCCGCGCTAAATCAGCAGTGGAATTTCACTGTTCAACAACAGTTTGGCAACCATACAACGCTCCAGCTCGGTTATGTCGGCCAGCACGGCACGCATCTGGCAACTTTCGTCGAAGTGCAGCAGCGGGTTGGCCTGAATGCGCAAGGGAAGATCGCGAAGCCCGGAGAGCTGATCGTTAGCCAGATGGCAGGGCCGTTCCTCGGCGGAGGGTCAGTGCCGTGCGGAACGGGGCCGACAAACACGATCAGTAAGCCAACATGCGGAGTCGCTGGTTCACTGTACCAGCTCGATCAGGGCGCCATAACCGATAAGAATGGCAACTACATCGACAGCGGTGCATTGGCAGGCGCAAATCTTTCAAATGCCAACCAGTCTTACAACGCCTTGCAAGCGGTATTGCAGAGGCGTATGGGGAATGGATTGCAGGCACAAGTTGCCTACACATGGTCTAAGTGCCTGAGCAACTCGGCTGGCTACTTCGGAACCGGCTTTGGCAGCTCAAACGCTACCTCCTCAGGCGGACAGCCGGGAGTGCAGAATATTTACGATCCGCGTTCTGATTGGGGACCGTGCTACTTCGATCAGCGACAAATTCTGAGCAGTTATGTTACCTACCAGCTACCGCTGGGACGAGGCAAGCAGTTCGGCCATGACATGAATCCGGTGGTGAACGACGTCATAGGCAACTGGGAGATTGGCGGACTCCTCAACGTACATAGCGGAAACCAGCTCACGCTCAACGAATTCGGCGGCTGGGGCAACTATCCCGGCGGTACTGACCAATCGGGCACGAACGGATCTGGTCCGACCCTGTTGAACGAGCGGCCGGACTGCATCGGCCCAGTTAAGGTCTTGGGACAGCACGTGAATGCAACGGGAGGCGCGCCAGGATTTATCCAGTGGTTCGATCCCAGCAACGTCGTCGCGCCAGCCCCGAATACGTTCGGCACTTGCGGTGTAGGCAACATCCGCGGGCCAGGTTATGCGGATGTGGATTTGAGTCTCCACAAGTCGTTCTTCTTTACGGAAACCAAGAGCTTGCAATTCCGGTTTGAAGCTCTCAACGCCTTTAACCACCCGGTCTGGACATTCTTGGGTGGCCCCAACAATGGCTCGTTTGATCCGGGGAGCCCGAATTTCGGTCACGTTACCGGGTCGCAAGGGGCTAGGCAGTTGCAGTTTGCTTTTAAGTTCTTCTTCTAGTGTTAGGCGCGATGTAAAGTTCGCTAAGGAAGCTCTGATTAAGTCTGCCAGCCAAGACGAGACGAGCGGAGGCAGTGGAAGAAATTCCTCGCGAAGCCGCCACTGGGGCCGACTTACATGGGATCCTTCGCTACGCTCAGGATGACAGAACGAAAGAGGGGAACTTAATCAAAGCTCCCCTAAAGGAAACCGCTCTTCCCCAACGGCAGGCGCTGCGGCGCCTGCCTTTTTTGGATCAGCAGGTGCTTTGCTTTCGGTTTAGAATCGGGGTCATGCGTCCAGTTTTCAGGTCCGGGGTGGTTGCGTTAGTCACGGCTATGCTTGCGGCGTCTGCGGCGGCGCAAGCCTCGAAGCCGGGGGCATCCTCGACGGCAAGTTCTTCGCAGCGAGCTGCGACACTGGCAGAGAGTGGACATTGTGCCGAGGCGCTGCCGCTGCTGAGCAAGGCGATCCATCAGGTCAGCGATCGCGATCTCAAGAAGCGCATCGGCCTCGACGGCCTGCATTGCGCCATGACCCACAATGCTCCGAATGCATCTCTGCCATTTCTTGAGATGCTGGGGCGGGACTTCCCCAACGATCCCGATGTTCTGTATGCGACGACCCACGCCTACTCCGACTTGTCGGTGAATGCTTCCAATCAGTTGATGCGCGAGGCTCCGTTTTCGTATCAGGTGCATGAGCTCAGGGCCGAGGCGCTGGAATCGCAGGGCAAGTGGGACGAGGCCATCGGCGAGTATCGCAAGATTCTGGAGATCAATCCGCTGGTGCCGGGCATTCATGCGCGCATCGGGCGAGCGCTGTTAGCGAAGGGAAAGCCGACGCCCGAGGTCGTGGAAGAGGTCAAGAAGAACTTCGAGGCGGAACTGGAAATCGATCCTAATAACGCCAGCGCGGAATATGTGCTGGGAGAGCTGGCGCTGGAGGGGAACGACTCGGCGACGGCGATTCGGCATCTGACGCGAGCCACGAAGCTGGATGCGGGATTCTCCGACGCGTTTTTGGCGCTGGGGATGGCGTTTGTGTCGGCGAAACGGTTTGCCGAGGCGATTCCCCCGCTGGAGACGTACGAGAAATCTGCCCCCGACAGCCCGACGGGGCATTTCCAGTTGGCGCAGGCGTACGCGGGCGTGGGGCGTAAGGACGATGCGAACCGCGAGGCCGCGCTGCAGCGGCAAAGCGCCGAGGCGCTCGAGCAGGCGAAGCGGAAGGTCGCGCTGGGCATGGACTCGGGCAAGGAGCAGCCGCAGGAGCCGAAGTAGGGGCGGTGTGTGGACGTCGACGGATGTGCTCTCAGAGGGTTCCTCCAGGGCTCGCCGGCGGCTGCAATGCCGACCGAGATCCCTCGCTACGCCTGGTAAGAACGGCTCTGCTCGGGATGACATCGCGCTTGCTTGCCGGAAGTTGCACTTGCACCCGAGGTCCCTTCGCCCCGCTGGAACAAGCGCGGGGCATCGGGATGACATCGGCGTGATGAGACAGGAAGCCGACGCAGGAGCAGAAGTAGGCAGGGCTTGCCGGAGCTTGCGGTGGCACCCGAGATCCCTCGGGCCGCTCGTGAAAACGCGGCCCTTCGGGATGACATGGCTGTGAGTGAATTCTGGCACAGGCTCAATCGCAGGCGCTTCCTGCGGATGATGGCTGCTGCGGCTGCGGCGAAGGGCTTGCCGCGATTTGCGCGGGCGGCGGATGCTCCAGCTTATCCCTTCTCAGAAGTTGTGCCTTCCTCCAGCGGAATTCGTTGGGTACACACGGCGGGAAAATCCAAAGAAAAATATCTGCCAGAAATCAGCGGCGCGGGCTGCGCGTTTCTCGACTACGACAACGACGGCTGGATGGATATCTATCTGGTGAACAGCGGCAAGGCGGACTTCTACACTCCGCCGACACCGCTGCGCAACGCGCTTTACCGCAATAATCGCGACGGTACTTTCACCGACGTCACGGAGAAAGCTGGCGTGGGCGGTGGCGGCTATGGCATGGGCGTGGCCGTCGGCGACTACAACGGCGACGGCTTTCCCGATATTTACGTTACGCAATACGACCGCAGCATTCTGTATCGCAACAATGGCGACGGCACGTTTACCGATGTGACGGAGAAGGCGGGCGTGGCCGCGCCGGGATGGGCGTCGAGTGCGGTCTGGTTCGATTACGACAACGATGGGCATCTGGATCTCTTTGTCTGCCAGTTTGCTGACTACGACAAGCTGCGGAACCATGTTTGCGGCGATCCGACGATCCCGGGCGTGGCGGGAATGAACGAGTATTGCTATCCGAAAGTTTACGATCCGCTGCCGAGCTGGCTTTTTCATAACAATGGCGACGGGACGTTCACGGATGTAAGCCAGAAGATGGGCATCTCGGAAGTTGCGGGCAAGGCGTGGGGCGTGGTTGCGACCGACATCAACAACGATGGCTGGATGGACTTGTTCGTATCGAACGACACCGTTGCCAATTTTCTTTTTGCGAACCGCGGCGGAAAGCATTTCGAAGAGATCGGTTTCACGTCGGGCGTGGGGTATGGCGAAGGCGGCAAAATCCGGTCAGGGATGGGGGTCGACTCGGCGGATTTCGATCAGGATGGATGGCAGGATCTGATCGTAACCAACCTCGACCACGAGATGTACTCAATTTACCGGAATACGCACAATGAGGCGTTCGAAGACAAGGCCACTGCCTTCGGCTTTGCGAAGGCGACGGAATTAATGAGCGGCTGGGGAGTGAAATTCTTTGATTATGACAATGACGGCAATCTGGACCTGATGATTGCCAATGGGCATCCGAACGATTTAATTGACAAGATCAAGCCGGGGGTGACGTTTCGCGAGTCGTTGCTGCTGTTTCACAACACGGGCAAGGAACTGAAAAACGTAAGCGCCGAGAGCGGCCCGGTTTTTACGCGACAGATGGCGAGCCGTGGGCTGGCATTGGGCGACTTCAACAACGATGGCGCTATCGATGTGTTGATTTCCAACAATGACGAGCCGCCGCTGCTGCTGCGCAATGAGGCTGGAACGCAGAACAACTGGCTTGGGATTCGGCTGGTCGGAAAGAAATCAAATATTGATGCGATCGGGGCGCGTGTGAGTTATCAGGCCGGGGACTTGAAGCGAACGGCGACTAAAGTCGGCGGCGGGGGCTTTCTCTCTTCACACGATCCGCGGGTTGTGCTGGGAATTGGCAAGCGGACGAAGATCGACTGGATCGAGGTGAAATGGCCGCAACCGAGCGGAGCGACAGAACGGTTTACGAATCCGCCGATCAATCGCTATATCACCATCCTCGAGGGCGAGGGCAAGTGGAAGTGAGCGGCGCAAGCGGGTTGCCGAATTTCATTTGGCATCACTTGTGGGCATGCTTCTCCAGCGTCGAGAGATAACTGGTCACCATGGCAATGTCGTCGGGATCCTTCGCGTACTTCAGATATTCGCGCAGCTGGGCAGCTTCGTTCGAAGAATCTCCCTTGGCCTCGTAGATCTGCGCCAGCAGAAAATGTAGGCGTGGATCGGAATTGGCGCGATCAATCTCGATGGCCCGCAACGCGCTTTGTTCGGCCTTGGCCAGATTGTGCAGGTTGAAATTCGCCGCGGCATTGTAGTCGTAGCCGATTACGTTCGTACTGGGTTCGATGTCGAGGGACTGTGAGCTCATTTTGAGCACGTCGTCCCAGTGTTGCTGGCGGGCGGAGATGTCGGCCATGCAGAGGTAGGCTGGCACGTAATTGGAACCGGCATTCACAGGCTGCGAGCAGGCGTCGCGGGCATCGTCCATTTTTTGCTGATTTTCGAGCACTTGTCCCAGGACCACCCAAGCGGCCGGATATTTCTGATATTGCTTGACTGCCTTGCGCAGGTGCTTCTCGGCTTCCGACAGATTATTGCTCTTCAGCGCCGCGCAAGCCGACTGATATTCGTTGCGCGCCTTGTCGGGGATCTTCAGGTCAGCGATGGTCACGGTAGCGGGGCGCATTCCGGTCAAGGGCGGGAGAAAACATTCGGGCGCTGCCTTTTGCTGATCGTCGGACTTGGTCTGGCTGTCGAGGATGAGCTTTTGCTGATCGTAGGTCGTGGCGGAAGGCGGCACCGGCAAGGGTTGGGGCGCGGGAGGCGGAGGGGAAGGCGGAGGTCCGCTGCTGCCATGAGATCCGCCGCCACCGCCGCCGTGTTGAGCGTTCGCAAGTGCGGAGCAAAAGGCGAAGGTAAGGACGAAGAGGAATCTGATTGTCGAATGGCGTTGGATCGTGGGCAGGCTGTTTGGCACGCATCACCTCCCAGAAAGTTCACGGGTCGGGCTCGGACAGGGGGCGCCGGGTGGATCAATGGTACGCCCGGCAGGGCGAAGTGCCAATAGGTTTGGCGGTGGATCAGATTGAGTTCATTTGCACGGAGATCCCTTCGCCGCTCGGCTCAGGGCAGACTCTTCGCTCCGCCTGAAGAACGGCTACGCTGAGGATGACCTCGTCGAAAGACGGGCGACTTCGTACGGCATGGTCGCGGGAAGAGATCAATTGGTTTTCACGCGGTCTCTAGAAGCACGAGTTATCCGGGCCCATGGATGCGACCCCTTCGACTTCGCTCAGGGCAGGCTCTGACGGGCCCCTCTTCCACATGCGCACCAGAAGTATTGTGTTGCGTCAGCGCATGATCTCCAGCGGATTGACCTCGGCAGCGCGACGGGCGGGGATATAGCTGGCCAGCAGTCCCATCAACAGAAAACCAAGCGGAGCGAGACAGTACGTCGCCAGGTCCAAGGTGCTGACGTGATAGAGCACGCTCGCCATGGCGCGCGTCGCCACCGCAGAAACTATCAGTCCCACGCCGACTCCACATCCAACCAACATCAACCCTTGGCGCACGACTGTGGCCACAATGCTCGAGCGCTCGGCCCCGAGGGCAAGGCGAATGCCGAGTTCCTGCCGGCGCTGCGCCACAGTGTAAGCCAGAACGCTGTAGATCCCAATCAGTGCGAGCACGATTGCGATCACCGAAAAAGATGCCGTGAGCAACATGGTGAAGCGGGATTGCGCCCGGGCTTGCTCCATCAGTTCGTCACCAGTTTGGATGGCTGTGATGGGCTGCTCCGCGTCCACGCTGAAAACTTGCTGGCGAACGGCACTGACGATCGAGTGCGGCTCGACGCTGGTGCGCAGGAGCAGGTTGACGTCTGCCCAGGGAATTTGGGCGAACGGCATATAAAGCTGAACCTTTGGATCGCTGGCCACGCCGTCGTTTTTGACATCGCCCGCCACGCCGACGATCTCGGAAGGCGTCAGTCGTCCGATTGTGATGTGCTTGCCAATCGGATTCTCGTTCGGCCAATAGCGCTTCGCCAGAGCCTGATTGACGATAACGACGTTTGGCGAATTTTTGATGTCGGCGTCGGTGAAGGCGCGGCCTTGCAGCGGCAAGTGCATGGTCTGGAACCAGGCCGGGCTGATGGCCTCGATGATGATGAATGGCCGCTCAGTGAGAGGGACCTCAGGTTGCCCTTCCGGCAATACGGGCGTGATGCGCTTCGGATTCAACGGCAGAGCGGTCGAAATCGCGGCCGAGCGAACTCCCGGCAACACACTGGTCTTCCGCAACAATTCGTTAAAGAAAGCAATCTGCTGCTCGGGATTCGCGTATTTCACCGTGGGCAGCGAGATGTTCATGGTCAGCAGATTGCGCTCGTCGAAGCCCGGATCGGTTTGCAATAACCGGGTGAAGCTGCGCAACAGCAAGGCGGCGCCGATCAGCAACACCAGCGAGAGGGCCACTTGTCCGATGACGAGAGCGCTTTTCAGGCGGGCATGGCCGCGGCCGCCAGTTGTTCCGCGGTCTTCATCGCGCAGCATCGTACTGACGTTGACACGCGACAGCTGCAGAGCCGGGGCAAGGCCGAAGATCACTCCAGCGAACAGAGACACGCCGATCGTGAAGAGCAGCACACGCCAATCCATGGAAATCGGGGCGCCCGCGGGAAGCTGATCGATCTGGAGTTTCGGCAAAGTGTGGACCGCGCCGAACGCGAGTGCGAATCCCAGAATTCCTGAGATCGAGGCGAGCAGCAGGCATTGCGCGAGCAACTGGCGGACAATGATCGCGCGCTGTGCGCCAATCGCCGTGCGGATAGCGATTTCCTTGCGGCGGCTTAGCGCGCGGGAAAGCAGCAGACTCGCGACATTGGCGCATCCGATCAGGAGCACTGCGGCTACGGCTCCGGTCAGCAGCAGCAGGAGCCTCTTAATATTGGCGACGGTCGCATCCCGCAAATTGTCGATCTTTAACGTGTGCGAAGGTCCGGCATCGGGCGCTTTCGGATTCGCCTGCGCGTACTGCTCATTGAGCACATTGGCTTCGCTCTGTGCTGAAGCCAGCGAGACGCCATCGCGCACGCGTGCAATCAATGAGAGATAACCTACTCCCAGCCGCAATCGCGCCGTGGGCATAAGCGTGTGCTCGAAGTAACGAGGCGTCCATACGTCGGCGGGCGCGAGGAACGGAAACTGCACGTTGGCGCTGAGCACTCCGATGATGGTGTAGGGAATGGAGTCGAGATTGATGGTCCGCCCGACGATTTCCTGATTGCTGCCAAATCGATTTCGCCACAAGTTGTTGCTGATCATGACAACGCGCTGGCCCTCGGGACGTCCTTCATCGTCGGAGAAAGCGCGGCCGAGGTAGGGGACTACTCCCAGCACCGAAAAAAAGTTCGGGGTGACGCGCGCGATGGCAACTTGCTGCGGCTCACCGGAACCAGTCAGGTTCATGGAATCGTTGGCCGCCGCCGCGACTCCAGTGAACGAACGATTGTGGTCCCGAATCATTTCGTAACGATTCAGAGAAGCACTGGCCGAGACAGTATCAGCGTTCCGTTGGACATTGATCAGAACGAGCTTTTGCGGGTCGGAATAGGGCAGGGCGCGAATCAGAAGCGCGTTGGTGAAGTTGAAGACAGCTGTGTTGGCGCCGATGCTCAGGGCCAGTGTAAGGATGACTGCCGCAGCAAATCCGGGATTCTTGATCAGAAAACGCGATTCGTAGCGCAGATCCTGAAGAAGAGAGCGCATATAGCGAAATTATAGGTTAGACGCCCCACAGCCTTTTTCGTTGCTGGGTTAATTTGAAATTCGCTGCTTCATGGCTGCGTCATCCCGAAGCCTCGCGTTTTGACCAGCGAGGCGAGGGATCTTGCGCGTGCAGCGGGCCAGCCTCCACGGGAGATCCTTCGCTTCGCCCGCAAAGCAGCTCCGCTCAGGATGACGCCATCCAGAGCCATCGGAGATTCAAATTGAACCCTTGCCAGTCTGTGCTTTACTTCGGCTGCAGAATTTCGCTCAACAAGTCAGGCTTCGAGCTATCGCGCACCAGGTGCGGATACTTTTCACCGTCGTGATAGCCGATCTTGTGCGTCTTGTAGTATTCGGTGTTTTCCACCAGAAGTTCGATGGCTTCCGCGTTATTCTTTGCGGCGCGGATCGCATCCCGCAGACCGTCTGGCGAAAACTGGCGGCCGTTCACCGCGACCAGCCTCATGCCGGGACCGATCCCAGCTTTTGCCGCCGGCGAGCCCTCGATGGTATCGGCAATCCCGCCATCTTCGCGCAATTGGAGACCAAGCGCCAAAGCGGCGGGAACAGAATGATTCATGCCCGCCTGGGCGGAAAGCATTTCAGAAGGATTGTCGTCATAGACCAACTTCCAGCCGCTGCCCTCGATTCCGCCGAGCGGCGCGGCAGGGCCGTGGTTGGTCAGGCGCTCGGTCCAAAATCCGCGCCAGTCATAATCTGCGATCTGATTAAGCGAGTTGACCACGTCATCGAAGGTGTAGGTCTTAACCATCGGCGGGCCGCTGGGGGCTCCGTGAAAAAGTTTGCAGAAGTCGTCCAACGTCTTCTTGCCTTTGCTTTGCTGGCGAATGATCACATCGGCCCACAACCAGTTCAAAGTGTCTTCATCATAAAAATCAGTGTTGCGCCGCCAGGAGTGCCAGGCTTCGGGGCCAAAATAAAGTTGCGGAGCCGCGTCGGCCGTGTCCTGCAGATTGCGCCAGGTGCGGCCGGGAAGGTTATCGAGCTGGGCTGCGGTAAGGCCCAGGTCATCGCGACTCTGCTCGGCGGTCAGCAATCCGCTGCGCGCGCTGAGCACAAACCCAAGATAGTTGGTCAGGCCTTCGTATACCCACAGGAGATCGTCTTGCATCGGCTGCTGGTAATCGGGCGTGGCCAGATCGGCAGGACGACGATATTTTCCGTTCCATGAGTGAACGTATTCATGGGGAAGCAAACTAGCAGACAGCTTGCGCGCGGTCTCATCCACCAGCGCTCGTTCAGAAACTCGGCTGTCGTCGGATTCGTGGTGCTCAAGTCCGAAGTGCGCTACGTGATCGCTTAATGAATAGAGAAAGTGGTAATCGCGATAGTGGTGAGCGCCAAAAAGAGCTTGCGCCTGCTCGACCAACTTCTTGTAGTGGCTCCAGACCTCGGACGGAGCATCGAGCGCGGCTGCGCTGTCGGCAGCAATGTCCATCTCCGTGAGCGGATTTTCCGCTAGCGGAACGACCTTCAGGAATTCTCCGCTGATGACGGGCGAATCCACCAGAGTTGTCAGCGATACGGTCGCAAAATGTACTTCCTCGCCAGTTTGGTTCGATACGGGGAGCGCCGTGCCAAATTTCCATCCCGCCGGCAATTTCAAGCTGGCCGTGTAATTGATGTCGTCCGATTTCCATCCTTTGGGATAGAGCAGGACCTGGTTCCAGCTGATTACCGTCATTTTGTCGGTGGCGGAAGACCCGGCGGAAAAGCCGCCTTCCAATGTGGCCGGCGAAACATAATCCAACTCAGCATCGATTTCCTTTGTGCCGTTCGGAATCTCGACATGAATGGTGAAGCCATCGAGCAGGTCGCGCCGCCACTTCAGCGTCTTGCCCGCTCCGCTGAACTTCAGGCCGGTCAAGTCGATGACCGGGCCATCCGGCGCGTGTTCACCCGGGATCCACTTCGGATAGTAGAGCGTGAGTTCAGGGGCGGTAGCTGGAATCTTTAGATTCGCGTGAAAGATTTTTCGCGGAGCGTTGGAGGCATCGACGGAAATGGTTATGGTCGGCGCAGCGGATAGGGCGAAAGTTGAAGTCAAAAGAACGCAGCAGAGCACTCCCACAGCGTGCGAGAGTTTCATTTCGTCTCCCAGGACGAGGATATGGTTCCCACAGAACCAATGAATATAACAGCCGACATGTGGGGCGGTACAGGAAGCGGCGGATATCATGCGCTGCTGCTATGATTCCGCAGATGTCGCGTCGCGGAAAATTCATCACCTTCGAAGGCCTTGATGGAACCGGCAAGAGCACGCAGCAGCGCAAGCTGGCAGCGGCGCTGCGACGATCCGGCTACCACGTGGTGGAAACCCGCGAACCGGGCGGAACTGAAATTGGCGAGAAGATTCGCAAGGTGCTGCTGGACTCCGCAACCGCGGGGCTTTCGCCTCGGGCGGAAATGGCGCTGATGTTCGCTTCCCGCGCGCAGCACATTCACGAAGTGATCGAGCCCGCCCTTCAGAATGGCAATATCGTGGTGTGCGATCGTTTTACCGATTCAACGGAAGCTTACCAAGGCCGTGGCCGAAAACTGGGCAGTGAGCCAGTGCTGGAATTGCATCGCATTTTGTGTGGCCATGTGCAGCCGGATTTGACTATCTTGCTGGATTCCAATCCGGCGATGAGCGTGAACCGCGCCCGCCGCCGTAACAAGAAGACGAAGCGCACGAACCAGGACGAAAACCGCTTCGAGCAGGAAACCCGCGCTTTCTTCGCGCGCGTACGCGAAGGCTACATCGGCACTGCCAAGCGGGAACCGGAGCGCGTTGTAGTTGTGAACGCCAGCGGAACTCCCGGCGAAACTCACCGCAAGATCATGGAAGTGGTGAGGGAGAGATTGAAGCTGGCGGGCTAGCCCTCAGCAATCAGCAATCAGCAATCAGCACTCAGAACGCTGACGGCTATGTGCTGAATGCTGACTGCTGATTGCTGACTATGTTTTCTGATTTTCACGGCAACACCGAAACCGTCCAGCGTCTGCGCGAGATGCTGGCGCACGACCGCTTTCCCCACGCCGTCGTATTGTCCGGAGCGACCGGTTCCGGAAAATACACGCTGGCCCTGATGCTGACGCAGGCCATGAACTGCCTCACGCCTCCGGCCAGCGGGCTGCCGGATTTTTGCGGCCAATGTGCCAACTGCACGCGAATCGCACAATCGTCGGACCTTGCCGCACGCTGTGCCGAGGCGGCCGAGGCCCGCGAAAATCTTCGCGATGCCGACAAGCGCGAAACCCGTCTGTTCGTGCAGACGCATCCGGATGTGCTCGTCATCCCGCCCGATCCTCCGCAGATGATGATCAAAGTCGACCAGGTGCGGCGCGTGATCGAAAGCATCTACTACCGTCCCGCTGATGGCAAGGAGCGCGTCTACATTTTCACCGATTCGGCGTTTATGAAAGAGGCAGCGAACTCGCTGTTGAAAATTCTCGAAGAACCTCCGGAGTTCGCCACGATTTTTCTGCTGACGGAGAACCCGGGAGAGCTGCTGCCCACGATCCGCTCGCGCTCGATGGTGTTCGTTTTGGGCGCACTCTCGGCCGAAGAAATTGATCGTTATTTGGCGAAAAACCGTCCCGAATGGAAAGCGCCGCAGCGCGCTCTCGTTGCCCGGCTGTGTGGCGGCGCCGTCGGACGCGCGCGCACCTTCGATCTCGAAGCCTACGTTGCGGCCCGCGCGGACGCGCTGAAGATTCTGAGATCAGCGCTACAGAGCGCCGACCACAGTGAACTTTTCAAGGCCACCGAGTCCTACCGTCCCGGTGCCGAAGGCCGCGAAAAAATCGAACAGCTCTTATCGACGGTCTATTCGCTGCTTCGCGATCTGATGTTTCTGTTGTCGAATACTCCGGAGTTGGTGCGCAACACCGACATCCAATCGGAACTCCAGCGGCTGGCCGACAGCACAGACTTTGAGTGGATCACCTACGCTGTCGACCGCCTCTCCGATGTGGAGCGCGGGATGCGCCGCAATCTGCTGCGCTCTTTGTCACTCGACGCATTCGCAACCAGCCTGGAAAAATCCTAACCTGGCTCGCATCATTCCGTCTGTCATCTTCGGAGCGTCAATCAAAAACGCGCGAATCCATCTCCGACCCTAGTGTGCGGCCCCTTGCTCGGCTGCCAGATGCACGATGAACACGTCGCAGCGATTGTGGCCAAAGTTGTCTTTGCCCAGCGTAGTCATCCAGTCCGAGCTCCAGGCAAAAAATCTTCCCGTTTGTGAGACCGCGCCGATCGTTTCTTTGCAGTTGAAGTCGGGAGAAGAGCCGCTGTTATAGGTGTGTGCTGCCCGAACGTATCCTCCGCGCTGCGTGATGCCGAAGATCTCTCCGTAGAGCGGCCCGGGAAAGGCGCAGCCTTCGTAGGGATTGCCCGTCCGGTTGCAGCCCTCCCCGCCGAAAGCCGTGCGCACGTTTTGAACATTCGTCACCCAGATCGGAGCCGTATCGTCCGGATCGGCGGCGTTGTTGGAATAGTGTTGATCGGTGATCGGATCGAGCGCTGGGGTTGCATTCAGCAGAGTGTACGAAAAGGGATCGGTGAAAGCGCGCCTGCCCGTGATCGGCCACACCGTAGTGTTGTAGACGTGGGTGTAACCTTCGACCATGTGTCCAGCGCAATTGGCGCTGTGCGAGGTGTTGGAACAGAGGACCACGTTGGGTGTGCCGATCTCCCAAAAATAGGGATGCGAACCATTGGTCTGGCTGCAGCTGCCGCTGATGCATTTGCCAAATGTAATGCGCAGATAGTTGCCATCAAGGGACATGTAGACTTCGTGCACGGTAAATTTATCTGGCAAGCTCATGGGAACGCATCCGGCCGACGTGCAGAGCCTGGCGTGGGCGGTATCGTAGCGATAGCAGTGCCCTGAAGTCGCATCGTAAACCGTCACGTCGCCACCCGTATTTTGCCCGCCCTGGTTGGAAAATGCTTGTGCAAAACGCTTGTCGCCGGCGCTGACTGTCATGGCCGAACGCCACATTCCTCTTCCAATGTTGTAGGGATTAGGCATTCCCGGGCAGCTGGCGAAATCGAAAATCTTCACTCCCGAGGCAGAAACCGAGGTCGTCCCAGAAAGAGAGATTTTGTAGAGCGTGGTGCTATTGCCGTTGTTGGCATTCTTGACGTAGCCGCCGGCTCCAAGCACGCCGAAGAAAGTGTTGGGATTCACCCGGCTGAACGAGCCGCTTCCCGCCCAGCGAACCTGGTTCGCTCCCAGAACCCATGGGCTGGCATTCTGAACCTGCATAGTCGCCGGGTCGAGGGCGACCGGGTAGCGCCAGCCATCCTCATCGTCGACCACGAGGTAGGTGTCGTTCGTATTGAAAATGTTGTCACCATTCGATCCGCTGAAGGTGACGGTCATGGTCCGGTTCTGGTAGTTCTTGCCGTCGGTGACGCGCACAATCGGGAGATTGAAATCCGAAGGAGTGACGACCGTGTTCTTGCCGGCACTCATATTCGGGGCGGGATTTAAGTTGTCTGTCTTGATGAGATCGCTACGCGCGCAGCCATAGGCCGGTGGGGTGCAGGAAGCTGTACCGGTGCTTTCGCCAACGAAGTTTTCGGTCTGGGAAACTCCGAACGATGACAATGCCAACACGATCAAGCAAAGAAAATCGAATTTGTTGAACCGATGCACTGTTTTCCTCCTTTTTGTTCAGGCACACGAGGAGCGTTGGCGTCGCGCAGAGAGTTGCGTGGCGCACATTGATCCCTGGCTCGAACTAGGCCATGGTGCCGTTACCGGTAGCGGGTGGGGGGTGAGAGTACCCGTCAACGGCCGGTTGCAGGTTTTCGCAGACTGCTGGCTTAATCGGCTAGCGGAAACTTATGGCAGGTGGGGCACAGAGTCAATGGGGGATGGAAACCTGTGAGTGTAAATATGCACTTGTGAGTTCCGCGCGTGGGGAGCAGCAGTATCGGGAAAAAGTCGGATATTTTCGAAATCTACGTGCAAGTCAACGCAGTCGAACGCATGCTTTCGGTCGAAATCCAAGCGCAACATTTCAAGGCCGGATGCGATTTGATACAACATCGATGTGAGGCAAGCGAGGATTTTTTCAATTGGACACAGAGTACGAATGTGGCTGCCCATTGCCATTCTTCCGTTCCTTGTGATCGCTTTCGGCGCCCGGCTAGCGCCCTGGGTGTTTATGTGGCTCCTCTCATTCGCTCTTTTTTTCGGCTTGAAGTGGCTCGTGCTGATGAGGGCGCGGGAGAAAATCGCAGATTCCAATTCACGTTCTTTCGCGTTCTTGTTTGCCTGGCCGGGAATGGATGCTGAAACTTTCCTGGACGTGAGACAAACTCCTCCTCCGCCGAGCCTCGCAACTTGGGCGTGCGCGATTACAGAAACAATTGTGGGCACGGTCCTGCTGTGGGGCATCGCGCGACTCATACCTCCGGCAAATCTCCTCGCGCGCGGATGGGTTGGGATGCTAGGTCTTATCCTCCTCCTTCATTTCGGCAGCTTTCAGGTTATATCGTTGTTCTGGCAGAGTCATGGTCTGAAGGCCGACCCCATCATGGTTGCTCCGCTGCGCTCTACTTCTCTCTCGGAGTTTTGGGGTAGGCGCTGGAATCTGGGCTTCCGGCAGCTTGCGCACGAACTGGTGTTTCGGCCGATCTATCGCAGGTTAGGTCCTGAAACCGCAGGGCTGTTGGTGTTTGCGGTGTCTGGAATCATCCATGACCTCGTGATCTCGTTGCCTGCCCGTGCAGGTTACGGCTTGCCCACGCTTTACTTTTTGATCCAAGGTGGAGGAGTGAGCATCGAGCGGTCTCAATTCGGCAAGCGAATTGGTCTAGGCAGAGGAGTTCGTGGCTGGTGCTTCATGATGCTGTCACTGGTGGTTCCTCTTTTTGGCTTGTTTCATCCGTGGTTCGTGATGCGCGTAATACTCCCTTTCATGAAAGCGATTCATGCCCTATGACGGAACAGATGCTTGCGCGGATCTTTGATCTCGATCTATGGCTCGTCGGCGCTGCCCACTTTCTGATTCTATTTGCCAGTTTTCAAGTGCCATATCGGCTAAGGTGGAAAGAAGATTTGGAACAGCTAATGCCCTTCAACAAGAAGCTGCTGTGGGTGCAAGGTGGATTTACAGTATTAACCATCCTAGCCTTTGGCATCCTGACGCTAGCGTTACATTCGGAGTTGCTTCGCGGGGATCGGGCAGCTCTGTCTCTTGCCTGCTTTATCGGGATTTACTGGACCGCGCGGATTGTTGTGGACGCACTTTACTTCTCTCACGCCGACTGGCCTAAGGGAACTGTTTTTGTTATAGGGCACGTTCTGTTGACGCTTTTATTCTCGTTCCTGGCAATCAGCTATCTAGCCCTGTTCGTCTGGCACGCTTGGATCAAAACCACCTGACTATCCATCCGCTTCTCTCGCGGAAACATTGACCGGCCCAGTTAGCCCATGACCGTCGTGTGCTCGGGCTTGATCTTGTAAAGAACGCGCACTTCGCCCGGCTGCGCGTAAGGATACTTGTCGACCCCCAGATATTTCTTCGCCATCTTGTGGATATGCTCGGCGGCACCGTCTTCGGTGATTTCCACCACCTGTCCGCGAATTTCGAGATAGCGATAGGGATTTTCCGGATCGATGATGGCCATCGACACACGCGGATCGCGGCGCAGGTTCTTGTCTTTCTGGCGGCCCTTGGCGGAATTCACAATGACATGCTCGCCGTCGAAGTCGCACCAGACGGGCGTGACTTGCGGCCGGCCATCGGGCATCAACGTCCCCAGGCTGGCGAAAGCCCGCTTCTGAAAAAGATCGCGGTACTTCTCGGGGATGGCTTGCGGCATAAGACCTCCGGAAATGGAATTGCCCAGCAATTATAGAACGCGCGCTTGCTGCAGGTTCGATTCGAGGCGGAGGATTGCTCCGACGCTTTCCGTGCTGCCGGCTTTCCATTAAAATTGCGGCTCATCCCGGAATCGACGGCGTTCGTGGCGCTGCCATTTTTGGCGCGCCCATCCCAGTTCAAATGCGCCACTTCCAGGTGAACGTTCATTGGAGATCAAGCTGTCATGCAGAGTTGCCGCAGTGCAGGATTCCTACGCCGGCGCGCACAACTGTCGCTGGTGATTCTTCTTTTTTTCGCCGTCGCTTCCCCTGCTTTTGCCGCCGATGCGACCGGCAAAGCTCCGCCCACGATCGTTTTTATGACCGATTTCGGCGTCGTTGACGACTCGGTCGCGATCTGCCGGGGCGTGATGTACGGCATTGTTCCCGATCTCCGTATCGTCGATCTAACGCACCAGGTCACGCCATTTTCGATTCTGGATGGCGCACGATTCTTGTATGGAGCGACACCCTATTATCCCGCTGGAACTGTGTTCGTGGTTGTGGTCGACCCGGGCGTGGGGAGCAGCCGCAAAGCGATCGTGGCGAAGTCGAAGCGGGGACAGTATTTTGTCCTTCCCGACAATGGCCTGCTCACGCTCGTCAATCAGCGCGATCCGATCGAGGCGGCACGCGAGATCACCAATCCCGACTGGATGATCGGCAGCAAGCTCTCTTCAACCTTTCACGGGCGCGACATTTTTTCGCCGGCGGGCGCACATCTTGCGCGCGGCGACGATTGGACCAAGGTCGGTCCGGAAATTTCGGTGAAAGATCTGGTTTGGCTGCAACTGAAGGCGGCGCAGGTCAACGATCAAGGATTAACAGCGGAGGTCATCGCGACCGACGGACCATTTGGCAACCTGGTCACAAACGTCGATGCGGACGAATTTCTGAAACTGGGATACCAGCGCGGCGAGGAAGTGCCAGTCAAAATCGGCGAGAAAGAGATGAAGATCAAGTTTGTGAAAACGTTCAGCGACGTTCCGCTGAACCAGCCGTTGCTTTACATCGACTCGCGCGGACGGCTCGGCCTGGCCGTGAATCAGAATAGCTTCGCCGCCACTTATGGAGTGAGGCCGCCGATGGAGCTGGTGATCCCGCGAGCAGGGAAGTAGTCCGTCGCTGAATCGCCAAGCACGCGATCAGAGCATATTGTAGCGGTAAAACAGGAGCCCGGTTATGAACAAAACGTACTTTTCGACAAGGCTTACAATCCGAATTCTCGTTGCAGCCGCGATTTGCCTGCCGATTCTGGCCAGCGCCCAGAGTTTTCGCGGATCGATTCGCGGCAAAGTGTCCGACCCGAGTGGCGGGCTAGTAGCTGGCGCGAAGGTCAGTGCCCAAAACAAAGACACGGGCCTGAACCGCGAGACCACCGCGACTCCTGAGGGTACATACGTTCTAGCTGAACTACCGGCCGGAACGTACTCAGTTACGGCAGAGGCGGCGGGTTTCGCGCCGCTGCGTCAGCAAGTCGTCGTCAACATTGGCTTGGACACCACGGCCGATTTTGCCTTTCAACTGCAGAAGCAGAATGAAATCATTACGGTCACCGGCGAGGCTCCGCTGGTCGAGTCTACGCGTGATGTGCTCGGCGAAGTCGTCGATCAGAGGCTCGTCACCGAGCTCCCGCTCAACGGACGCGATTTCGGCAAATTGGTCGCGCTCGTTCCCGGTGCGACCGTCGAACCCTCCGGCGTGGCGGCGATCCAGAGCGGATTCGGCCAGTTTTCCATCAATGGCAACCGCGACCGCTCGAATAATTACACGGTCGACGGAACCGACAACAACGATCCGTTTTTCAACAACTCGGCTTTCAATCAGACTGGCATTGGTGGCGCGCCGGCGTCATTGCTGCCCATCGACGCGATTCAGGAGTTTAATCTTGAAGCCAACTTCGCCCCTGAGTATGGCCGCAATAGTGGGTCAGTCATCAACATTCTGACCAAGTCTGGAACCAACCAGTTTCATGGCTCTGCGTTTGAATTTGTGCGCAACAGCGCCTTTGACGCGAGAAACTATTTCAACCGCACCGTCGACCCGAATACAGGCCTGCCGGTCAAGAAGACAGGCTTCCGCAATAACAATTTCGGCGCGTCTCTCGGCGGTCCGATTGTGAAGGACAAAATCTTTTTCTTTGGTGCCTACGAAGGCCAGCGCGAACGTGTCGGATCGGATTTTACTTTTCTTGTCCCGACGAAGGCACAGATTAGCGAGGCACAGCAACTGGCACCGACGTTTATTCCGAACCCGCCGATTCTGCCAGTTCCGCCAAGTCCGGCGCTCACCAACATCCTCGGCCTTTACGAGTCGCTGCCTGGCTATAACGGCACATCGGGAACTCTCGCCGGAACAGATCTCGATAAAAACAGTGTCGATAGTTTCATCGTTAAAGTCGACAATCAACTCACCTCCAACGAATCGCTGACCGGGCGCTACGCCCTGGCACGTAGCCAGCAGACATTTCCATTAGGAGGACTCGGGTTTGGCGCGGGTTCTCGGCTTCCCGAATTCGCCCAGACATCGCCTACCCGTGTGCAACTCGTCTCGTTGAGCCTGCTTTCTACGTTGAGTCCGAGCCGGATTAACGAAGTCCGCTTTGGCTATAGCCGTTACCGTACTTCGTTTGCTGGTCTCGATGCCGCGTCCGATCCTGCCAGTTTTGGGACGGCAGCAGTGCCGTTTAATCTGGGATCAGGAAAACTTGGCTTGCCAGAGATTGATTTCGGTGGAACATTCGAAAATCTAGGTGCCAGCGGATTCAGCATTCCACGTGGTCGCACCAGCCAAAGTTTTCAGATTCTCGACAACTTCACTTGGCTGAAAGGAAAACACACGGTCAAGTTCGGCGGTGAGTACCGGCGAGCCGCGATTGACAGCTTCAACGACAACCTTGAGCGTGGTATCTTCTCGTTCAGCGCGGCGAGCCCAAGCAGCTTTACTTTGTGCCCAGGAAGTCCGAATCCCAATCCTGGTGATCCCGCGGCGTGTTTCGACTCAGGCGCGCTGACTCTCGCCAACTTTTATCTGGGGAATACATTTCCTTCCGCTGATGCCGGCAATACTCGTCGCAACACATTTAACAGCGGCGCAAGTTTCTTTGCGCAGGACGACTTTCGGGTCTCTCCAACTCTTACGCTGAACTATGGGCTGCGCTGGGAATATTTCGGTCCGCTTGGCGAAAGCCACAATCTGCTCTCCAACCTAGGTGCCGACGGCAATCTTGCGATGGTTGGCACCGATGGTTTGCACGGCGCGTACAATCGCGATCTCAACAACTTCGGCCCGCGCTTTGGCTTTGCTTGGAATGCTATGGCCAAGACCGTGGTTCGTGGAGCCTACGGGATCTATTACGACTACATCCCACAGGATCTACTGATCGCCAACTTCACCAACTCTGCAGGATTGGCGACGAACCCGATCGGCCCACAAGCGGTCGTCTCCTTGAACTATGATCCGACGGCCTGGAATGGCAGCAACGCGGGGGGACCGATTTTGACCCCACCCTCGCCGCCATTTCCAAATTCAGGGTCAAGCCTTTTTGTGACTCCGCGAAACCTGGTTACGCCATATGTTCAGAATTGGAATTTGAACCTCGAACAACAACTGAGTTCATCCGTAGGCCTGCAACTCGGCTACATCGGCAGTAAAGGTACGAAGCTGGTTCGCTTGCGTGACGAGAATCAGCCCGACGTCAATGGCAATCGCACCATTTTCCCGCAATATGGACCTGTCGATGAGTTCGCTACGATCAGTGCGTCTGTTTACCACGCTTTGCAGGCAACCCTCCGGACCCGCAGCTGGCATGGGCTCTCCGGTTTCACCGGCTACACCTTCTCCAAATCACTCGATGACGCTTCCGATGGAATCGATTTCAACTTCGCCACTGTGGCCTTTCCGCAGAACTCGTTTGATCTCGCTGCAGAACACGGCCCCTCGAACTTCGATACGCGGCATCGCTTTACCGGCGCATTCTCTTACGCAATACCGCAATTCGGCGGTTTCAAGCGCCTCTCTGAAGGATGGGAATTGAATGCCATCATTACCGCGCAGAGCGGCAGGCCGGTGCCGATCGTGAACTCAAACGACACCAGCGGAGCCAATTCGAACGTATTTCCTACTCCTTCCAACTTCCATCAGCGCCCGAATCTTGTTCCCGGCATGAATCCGATCAATTCAAACTGGCGATCCGCCCCGGACTCGCTCGGATACCTGAACGGCAACGCCTTCGTGGACCCGCCGTTTGGAACTTTCGGGACCCTGGGCCGAAATGCGATCTATGGCCCACATTATGCCAATCTTGATTTCGCTCTCGCGAAGAACACCCCTTTGAGCGAACACCTGCATCTGCAGCTTCGGGCGGAGTTCTTCAATATTTTCAATCACCCGAATTTCGCGCTGCCCAACTTTTTTGTGGTTCCGGGAGGCACACAGCAAGGTTTGATCACCCAGACTCCCGACCAGGCGCAGACCAACCCTGGTTTAGGCGGCGGCGGTCCACGAGTGATCCAGTTGGGAGCGAAACTGCTGTTCTAGAAATGTGGCGCGGGCGCCCTCGCCCGCGTCTTTCATCCCGCAATCAATTTTCAGGGACAAGCTCGGGTCCAGCCAAGTTTAGATGGAACTATCCGCGGCAATGCGCGGCAGCACGGCCTTGAGCAGCGCCTCAAAGATCGCACGCACGCGTTCGCCCGTCTCCAAAACTTCGGCATGGGAAAGCGGCTGATCCAGAATTCCGGCGGCCATGTTCGTTACGCAGGAAATCGCGAGCACTTTCATTCCCATGTGCCGGGCCGCGATCACCTCGGCGACGGTCGACATCCCAACCAGGTCCGCACCGATCGTCCGCAGATGGGCGATCTCGGCCGGAGTCTCATAGCTTGGCCCCAGCAACGCCGCGTAGACGCCCTCGTGCAAAGTTAATTTCAATTTCTCGGCTTCTTCGCGCGCTATTGCACGAAACTCGCGGGAGTACGCCTGCGTCATGTCGGGAAAGCGCACACCAAAGCGCTCCTCGTTCGGCCCGACCAGAGGATTCGTTCCCTGCAGATTGATGTGATCGCGGATCAACACCAGGGCTCCCTGGGAAAATTTCAAGTTAATTCCGCCGGCGGCGTTGGTCACAACCAAGCGATTGATCCCCATCCGGCCGAGCACGCGAATTGGGAACGCGACTTCCTGCGCTGGATATCCTTCGTACAAATGCACGCGGCCCTGCATGGCGGCAACGGGAACGCCATCGGCCTTGCCGATTACCAGGCATCCGGCGTGACCGATTGCCGTCGAGCGCGGGAATGCGGGAATCTCGGAATACGCCACGCGCGAGATGTCACTCAGCGAATCGGCGAAGCCGCCAAGCCCCGAACCGAGCACGAGTCCAATGCGCGGACGCAATTGCGTTCGGCTCAACACAAGCTGCGCGGCCGCGTCAGCCAATTGGAATGCATCGGTTCCCATGTTTACAAGTCGTCTTCCGCGAGATATCGTCCGTGGCCATTGCGTTCGAGCCAGTCGTACAGAAATGTCTGATACAGATACGAGGCGACCATCTCCTCGCCGAGTTCATGCGTTTCCGTGCAAATGAACGGCACGCGCAAGCCGGCCAGAACCGCTATCAGAGATTGCGTAATCTTATTCGGAGAAACGCGGCGGTACGGATATTCGCTCTTGATCTGACTGAGCGGAGCCGTAATCACGAGAAGGCTGTGAGGGACCTCGCTCATGCGCTGCAAACGTTTCACGAAAATACTTCTGCAGTCGCAAAAAGAATGGATCAGGTCCCCCAGGTCTTTGCGTTCAACGATGACCGAATCCTCCATGCCTGCGACAGAATAGTCGCCCAATGGAAGAGCGCGGTACTCGATTCGCTCGAACCATCCTTTGAAGCGGCGGAACGAGAGCGGACTCTGCTCGCGAGTATCGACAATCGCCACCGGAAGCGGCGTGCGCAATTGCGTGCCGCCGCGCTCCGCCAACACTGGCAGCGCCGGAGGCGATGCGGGCGTGGGGCTATCCTGCCAAGCCAACGGTGATGCGACCAGTGTCCGCGATTTTCGCATATTCCTTATAGTTCGTTGCGCAATCCCAACCCGTTTTGTCTCGACCTAGTTGTCATCCCGAGCGAAGCGAGGGATCTTGGTGTTGCTCAAGCTGGCACGGACCCGATACCTCGCCGAAAAAAGTAAACGTCAAAACTTCTTTTCGAATGCTCCGACCTCTGCTTCCAACTGCCACTGCTGGCGGGCGCGCTCGCTCGCGTCCAGAAACTTGGCGCATGACGCTGACGGCTTCTTCGCTCCCAAGGCATCACGAGAGCAGGCACTCACGGGTCGAAACGAGTCCTGACTCGCGCTCCACAAACTCGCTCCCGGCAAAAAGCTGTGTTCGAGACTCTGCCGCGCCATGCGCTTCAATTCTGCATAGGAAAGATGCTGGTCTTCGACCCCGCGCAAGTACTCGTGCGTCATGTCGGAACGCGAAACTCCTTCGTCGTCGGTCGAAAGCGCCATGGGCACACCATATTTCAAGTAGGTGCGCAGCGGATGCTCCTCCCCAGAAATCCCGAGAATCACATCATTCGACGTTAGGTTGATCTCGACCAGCACATTGCGCCGGGCCATCTCTTTCAGCAGCCCAATGGGGTCGTTTTCGCTCATCACCGAAGCCCCGTGCCCGATGCGCTCGGCGTGCCCGCGCTCGACCGATTCGCGAATGTGATGGGTGAGATCTTCAGGCGGCACCAGCCCCATCGCCAGTTCTCCTGCGTGCAGCGCAATGTGCACCTTGGGATAAATGCCGTGCAGGTAGTCGAGCATCTTCATGTGCAGATCAAAATCGTGGATCGGCACATACCAATCTTCCGGCATCACCAAATTCAATCCCACGACGCGCGGATCGGACGCGGCCAGTTCGAATGCCAGCAGAATTTGCGCGAACACAGCTTGGCGAGAAAGCCCACGAAGAACCTGATAGAGGTAACGAACTGCGACTCCGCAGCCGGGCTCGGCGTCAGCCGTGCCGCACTTCAATTGCTGTCGCGCGCGCGTGTCGTCCGCGGCCAATGTCTCGCTCGTTGCGGCGACAACATCCTTCAGCCCGTCGCTGAAGAGTTTCTCTCGCATCGCCGCAAAGTTGTCGTCCCACCCGCTCTTCTCGCCGAGCGCGGCGGCCGCACGGCCATCTGCCGTATGCATCAGTTCCACATATTGCAGATGATCACGGCCGGCGCGGTTTATCACTGCCGCCACACTGTCTGCGACATGACTGTGCACAGCCAAACCGAACTTATCGAAGGTCGCAAAGAAATGATCGTGCCCGGATTCTTCTCCGGGCTTCCAGTTGCGCATCGACCAGGCGTCGATGATCTGGTTGTAGAGGACATGGTCGTCATAGGCGCAGCGGACCGCCGGCTTCGACCTGTACTTCTCGCAGGAATCGCATGGCGGCGCCAGTAGTTGCGACGAAGTGCGCTCGATGCACAAGTTGTCGTCCGCTGCGAAGTCGATCAGGTCCTCGGCATAAATCCCCCCGCCGAGATGGTTGTGCAGGTCGCCGCCTTTGGGCATGTCGCGCAGAAACGCCAGCAGCAACGTGGGCTGCTTGCGAATAGATTCCATGTAGTGCGCGGTCCGCTGTTCGGCGGTTTGCGATTGGGCCGCGCCGATCAGGGCACTAAGTACGATCGAAACGAGGAGAGCTAAACGAATTCGATAGGGAAAGACCGACTTGCGCAAACGCTCCTCCTGCGTGGGAAAGCGCATTGTAATGCCTGCCGAAGATGAGCACCAAGATCGATATTTCTTTAAGCCCGAGACTCCTGCAAAAACTTTTCACGGTATAGGAGGAAATCGTAGCCTCCCCCTGTGTTTCTCCGTGCCTCTGTGGTTGAATCGTGGCTGATCGCTTGTCCCGCGCGGCTTTTGCAGGATTTTCACAACGACGGCACAAGACGCGGCAGGATCGCGTGCGGATCGGTAATTCCACTTGATGCCGGAAACCCGCATTCGGCGCGGCTTCTATGCGAGAGTGCAACCGGCCACTGCACCAATTCCGGTCATGGGCCTGTGAACTCGCCGCACTCGATTGAAAA
>DASTCY010000043.1:0-275925 GCA_035710725.1 Candidatus Sulfotelmatobacter sp.
GCGGAGGAAGGTTATATTCATTGCGGGCCTTCCGGCTCGGGCCACTTCGTTAAGATGGTTCACAACGGCATCGAATACGGCATCATGCAGGCCTATGCCGAGGGATTTGACATCTTTAAGAATGCCACCAGCAAGGAATTGCCCGAGGAACATCGCTTCGACCTGAACCTGCCAGACATCTCGGAAGTGTGGCGGCGCGGCAGCGTCGTGAGTTCATGGCTCCTCGATTTGACGGCGATGGCCCTCACGGAAAACCCAACGTTGTCGGAGTACGAAGGCTTTGTGCAGGATTCCGGCGAAGGGCGCTGGACCATCCAGGCGGCGGTTGAAGAAGCGGTTCCCGCGGATGTTTTGACCGCGGCTCTCTATGTGCGCTTTCGTTCTCGCCAGCAGCATACGTTTGCAGAAAAGATGCTCTCGGCGATGCGCCAGAAATTCGGCGGGCACATCGAGGCGGGTGAGGGCGAACACGGCGTCGCCTTGCCACAGAGCCCGGCAAAATCAGACAAGAAAAAGAAGAGCGCCTGACCCTGCAAGCAAGCTCCGCCGTCGAAGATGTTAAGTTCGCGAGTACAAGGTCGCGTCATCATATTTTGAGGATCCGTTCATGGCTCAATTAGCCGAAAGGCCCGCAGCAAACGTACCCCGAATCGGAAAACAGGGCGAACCTTGTGTGATGGTCATCTTCGGCGCGGCCGGAGATCTGACCGGGCGCATGCTGATTCCTGCCCTGTACAATCTTGCACGCGCCAACCTGCTATCGCGCGACTTTGCCGTCCTCGGAGTAGCGCGGTCGCAAATGTCAGACGACGATTTTCGCAAGAAAGTTTACGAACACATCCAGGAGTACTGCAAAGACTGCGTCGACGACGAGCTATGGGGGTGGTTCCAGAGCCGTTTCTATTACATGTCCGGCAATTTCGGTGATGACGCTCTTTATCCACGGCTCAAAGAAGCACTGGCCAAGCTCGACCATGACCACACGACGCATGAGAATTTCTTCTATTACCTGGCGACCGCGCCCAGCTACTTCGGCACCATCGTCGAGAAGCTGGCCGCCAATGGTTTGATGGACCAGAGCAATGCGCATTGGCGGCGAGTCATCATCGAAAAGCCTTTCGGCCATGATCTGGAATCGGCGCGCGCCTTGAACCAGCAACTTCTGAAGGTCGCCGACGAAAAACAGATTTACCGTATCGACCACTATCTGGGTAAAGAGACCGTCCAGAACATCATGGCGTTCCGCTTCGCCAACGGAATTTTCGAGCCGATCTGGAACCGGCGCTACATCGATCACGTGCAGATTTCAGTGGCGGAAACCGTCGGTGTGGAACAGCGCGGAAGTTATTTCGATCACGCGGGTTCGCTGCGCGACATGGTTCCGAACCACATCATGCAACTCATCAGCCTGACCGCGATGGAGCCTCCAATTTCGTTTGACGCCAACGCGGTGCGCGACGAGCAGGCCAAGATACTGCATGCCATCCAGCCATTGAGCGACGAGGAAGTCCTGAGCCGCACCGTGCGCGGCCAATACGGGGAAGGAACCGTCGACGGCGCACGCGCGCCAGCCTATCGCACAGAAGAAGATGTGCCGCAGGACTCGCGGACCGAAACTTTTGTCGCCACCAAGCTGCTCATCGATAACTGGCGCTGGGCCGATGTGCCATTCTATCTGCGCACGGGAAAGCGGATGCCGGTGCGCAACACGCATATCGTGATACAGTTCCGACAGGCGCCTTTTGTGCTGTTCCGCGATACGCCGGTAGAACATCTGATGCCGAACCAGCTGGTGCTGCACATCCAGCCGGAAGAAGGAATCTCGTTGCGCTTCGCGGCCAAGGTCCCCGGCCCGGTCATGCGCCTGGGCGGCGTGGACATGAACTTCGAGTATCAGCAGTACTTCGGAAAGCAGCCCAGCACAGGATACGAGCGCCTGCTGCACGACTGCATGATCGGCGATCAAACCCTGTTTCAGCGGGCCGACATGGTGGAAGCCGGCTGGGCTGTAGTCAATCCGATCTTGGATGTATGGAAGGCCCTCCCGCCACGTAACTTTCCCAACTATCCGGCGGGCACATGGGGTCCCAAGGATGCGGATGAGTTGCTGGAAAAAGATGGCCGCCGCTGGAGGAACTTCGAAAAATGATCTTGGCCGGCGACATCGGCGGGACCAATGCGCGGCTGGCTTATTTTCAACCCCAGAACGGAAACTTTCAGCTTGTCACAGAAAAAATCTTCTCCAGCCGCGAGCACAGCGAGTTGGGCGAGATCGTCAATCAGTTTCTGGACGATACTCGCGAGCGACCTGAGATCGCCTGTTTCGGAATCGCAGGTCCGGTGCGTAACGGGCGCGTAGAAACGTCCAATCTTCCTTGGGTTATCGAACAGTCGCGTCTGGCCCAGCAGATCCATTTGCCCGACACCTTGCTGATTAACGATTTGGAGGCCAATGCCTGGGGCGTGGGCGCTCTCGGCCCAGCTGACTTCGTGGCTCTCAATCACGTCCCCGGCACGCAGAAAGGGAATCAGGCGGTGATAGCGCCGGGAACCGGTTTGGGCGAGGCCGGACTTTTCTGGGATGGCCGCGATCACCACGTCTTTGCTTGCGAGGGTGGGCACACCGACTTCGCGCCGCAAAACGAAATTCAAGTTCAGTTACTGCGCTTTCTCATGAAGCGCTTTGGCCACGTCAGCTACGAACGAATCCTGTCTGGACCCGGCCTGGTCAACGTGTTTGAATTCCTGATTGAAAGCGGTTGTGGGAAAGAGAGCGCCGAACTGGCGCAACAGCGAAAAACAGGCGATCCCGCGGCGGCCATTTCACGCTCCGCTTTGGCCGGAAGCGACAAGCTCGCCGAGAAGGCTCTCGACCTCTGGATAACTATCTATGGCGCCGAGGCTTCGAACCTGGCGCTCAAGATTATGTCCACGGGAGGCCTGTTTCTGGCGGGCGGAATCTCCCCAAAGATTCTTCCTAAGCTCAAGACGCCCATCTTCATGGATGCGTTTCTCGACAAAGGAAGGATGCGTCCACTCGTCGAAGCCATCTCGGTGAAAGTCGTGATCAACGACAAGACCGGCTTGCTGGGAGCGGCGCGTTGTGCGGCCGTCCGCTCCGGGCAATCTCATCCATAACGCTATGGCCGCGTCATTCCAACTGCGCACGCTTACGACTCCCCAGGAGTTGTTCTCCGCCGCCGCCGAAGAAGTCGTTAATGCGGCCAATCAAGCGGTCTCTGCATGGGGTCGATTCAGGATCGCCCTGTCAGGCGGATCGACTCCAAAAAGCCTGTTCACGCTTCTGGCTACGAACGCTCGTACCTCTTTCCCTTGGGAGAAGACTTACTTCTTCTGGAGCGACGAGCGACATGTTCCTCCAGATCATGCCGACAGCAACTATAGGATGGCGGAGGAGAGCCTTCTCTCCAAGGTCCCGGTTCCAGCCGGCAACATTTTTCGAGTGCCAGCTGAAAACCCTGATGCCGCGGCTGTAGCTCAGATCTACGAGACTACACTGCGCAAGGCTTTCGGTATCGGGAGCGAGGGCATGCCCACTCTTGATCTGATTCTTCTCGGCATGGGACCCGACGGACACACGGCATCCCTGTTTCCGGAAACCACTGCTTTGCGCGAGAAGACGCGATTGGTAGTCGCAAACTGGGTTGAGAAACTGAAAGCCAGCCGCATCACCTTCACCCTGCCTCTGATCAATGCGGCGCGCTCAGTGATCTTTCTCGTCAGCGGAACCGATAAAGCCCCCGCTCTGCATGAGGTTCTGGAGGGAAATGCACCAGGGGAACAATATCCGACGAAACTCGTGCATCCGAACAATGGCAACTTGATCTGGTTTGTCGATCGGGCCGCTGCCAGTCAGCTCACGAACTTAGGCTGATCTAACTTCTCCAGCCAGCGATTTCCTTGAGTCCTTTTCCCCGGGCATGCTCAAAGAGCCGCACCAGGTGCCGCGAGTGCTCGAATTCGTGAATGTCAGCCCAAACCTCGGCCTGCCACGCTTTGTCGTGCGCAGCCGACTCCCCACAGGTGGCGCAGCGCGTGTGCAGCGTAACAGGATCTAAGTCAGTTTGCGGTTCCGCCCCCGGTAGTTCGATGAAAATGCAGCGGACTTCCTGAATTTCTTCATTTTCGCTGAGCAGGTGTTCATAGCGCAGGAGGTAGTGAAAACCTAGATTGTGTGCTTCCCTCTCTGCTTCGACCCGGGTGTGAAATGGCCCGTACTCCGCCCGCAACTGCTCGGTGGAGTCGCACGCCATCCAGAAAACTTCCTTGTAGGCCAATTATGCCTCGCACTGGGCTGCGAAGCCGACTGATGGCTGGTCGAGAGCCCGTCCCTTGAAATCAATCACATCCGAAAGAGCAATTTCAAGGCCGCGCGGTAACCCGCGAAAACTCCATGGATGTAGTCACTTAGGAACTTATCCAGCGAGCATCGCTTCATTTTGCGTGAAAGCTTTTGCAGATTACTGTGACATCATGGCCGACCATGCTCGAATTTCAGCCTGAACGGCAACATGCTCATCCGCCACTATTTTTGTGGTTTGCTCACCTCGGCCTTACCCGACCGATGCCAGCGCGGCAACCCGCTTCAGGCTCTTCTCCGATTCCGGAGGCCAATTCCTGCCGCCGTGGGCGGCAACGTACATGGCAAGTTCGAGGCGGCTCCAGACCCCCAGTTTGTCGAAGGTCGTTCGTAAGTGGTTCTTGATCACCTGTTCACTCGTGCCCAGGAGTTTGCCAATTTCGCGGTTGGTCAGCCCTTGCCATACGAGGGTGGCCACTTCAATTTCCTTGGGAGTAAGCTGCTCTCGGGGGATCATGACTGGGCCTCCTCTCTGGCGAACATGGCAATCGCCAGCTTGACCCGTTTTCGGCCATCCCGGATCCCCGCCCGCAAGAACAGCGTGCGCAGATGCTGCTTCACCGTGCGCGGACTGATGTTCAGCTGTCCGGCAATTTCTTTGTTGCTGCAACCCTGCACCAGCAGATTTAGCACTTGCTGGTCGCGGACCGTTACTTTGACATTTTCCAGATCGATCACTTTCTTATCCCTCCTGCATTTCTGTCGTCCGACTCTTGAAACCGACACTTTTGCTTTAGCATGGCTTTCGCCAATTCTTCGTCCCTAAGTAACCCCATACCTAAGCCCAAAGAACTGTGCGGGTTAAACACAAACGGTCAACCACTTCAGGTGGGTTTCAGAAAGCGTGTGTTAGCCTTTGGATTCCAAATTGGTCCACTGACCTAGTGATTGTGGTCACTGGACGTTCAAAGTGAACCGTTGCGGTGATCTTTCGTGCATTGGCGCCATGACGCGTGCAGAGGCTGGAGGACAACCTTCTCTTCCAAAGCAAGCATCTCGGAATCAGCTGTTTCCGGAAAAAATTGATTTCTGTTTTCCAGGCGAGGTGTAATGTGAACATTTTCCGCGCAGACGCAGCGCGCATGAAGTCCGCCGTTTCCCGAATTGAAAAAGCACGTGCTCGCGGTATTCTCATTTTGGTTTTACTAGCCGGAGCAGCCGGAAGTTTTGCACAGGCCCAAGCGCCGACGGCACCCCTCGCGCCACAAACTAGCGCAAATAGCAACGACGCACCGCTGACGATTACGCTGCACGATGCGTTGCAACGCGCGCAGCAGAATGATCCGCAGTACCGCTCGGCCGTGACGGATCTGGGGCTGGCCCGCGAAGATCGGGTTCAGGCGCGAGCGGGATTGCTGCCCAGCGTGAACTATGACTCTTCCTTCATTTACACCGAGGGGGTGGGTAACCATGAACTGGCTCTCAACGGCGGCGTTCCGCGGTTCATCGCTAATAATGCCGTCCACGAATACGTCAGCCAGGCCGACGTGCATGAGGCGCTCTCGTTGACCACCTTGGCCGACTATCGGCGCTCCGCCGCTTTGCTCGCAGTCTCTCGTGCGAAAGCGGAGATTGCCGCGCGCGGGCTTGTCGTCACCGTCACGCAAGCCTATTACGGACTGGTGGCCGCGCAACGCAAGTATGCCAATGCCCAGCGCGCTGCAGCGGAATCGGAACACTTCCTGAGCATCAGCCAGAAACTTGAAAATGGCGGCGAGGTAGCACACGCGGACGTGATCAAAGCCAGCATCCAAACCAAGCAGCAGGAACGCGACCTTCAGGAAGCTCAGCTCGACATGGAACGCACTCGACTGGACCTGGCCGTGCTTCTCTTCCCCAATTTCAATCAGAACTTCAGCGTGGTGGACGATTTGCAAATGCCCGAGCCGTTGCCTACGCTAGCCGAAGTCGAGGTTGCGGGGAAGAGGAACAATCCCGATCTCCGGGCCGCCCTGGCAACCCTGCAAGCTGCCAATCACGAAGTAAAAGCCGCTTGGGGTGCGCTGCTGCCTTCGCTTACGGTCGACTACTTTTACGGCATCGACGCCAGCCATTTCGCCACGCGCACCGACGGGTTTCGCAACCTCGGGTACTCCGGAGTCGCCAGCCTGCAAATTCCGGTTTTTAGCTGGGGATCGGACCGCAGCAAACTGAAGCAGGCCGAACTCCGCCGCGATCAGTCGCGCGTCGAACTAAGTTTCGCGCAGAGGCAATTGCTCGGTCACTTGCAGCAGTTTTATCGTGAAGCCGAGACGTCCCGCGCGGAGATGGAATCGCTGGCCAGCTCTGCCGAAATGGCAGCCGACAGCCTGCGGCTGACGACCATGCGCTATCAGGCCGGCGAATCGACCGTCCTGGAAGTTGTCGATGCGCAAAACACACTGACTCAGGCGCGCAATGCCTACGATGATGGCCAAGTCCGCTTCCGCGTCGCAGTGGCGAACTTGCAAACTCTAACGGGGACCTTCTAACCAGGAATGAACCAGACGGCAAATCGAGACCTGCGCGGTCGAAAGTGGTCTGCTACTCGATCGCGAGAATCCGCGTTCCTCCTCATGGTGTGCGCCGTGCTGGCTGCGAGCGCGTGCAGCAAAAAGGAAAATAACGAGCAGGTCGTGAGCGTGCAGGTCGCGCCAGTCGAGCAGACCACGATCGAGCACACGGTGAACACCGAAGCGGTTCTGTTTGCGCGGCAGCAGGCGGCCATTGTTCCCAAGATCAGCGCTCCTGTACAGAAATTTCTGGTCAAGCGGGGAAGTAAAGTGCGCCAGGGTCAGTTGCTCGCAGTGCTCGAGAATCGCGACCTAACGGCTGCTGCTCAAGACACAAAGGGAGCCTTCGATCAAGCGCAGGCCAGCTACGAGACCGTCACCGCCGCCAGCCTGCCGGAGGAAATTCAAAAAGCGCAAGCCGACGTGCAGCAATCGCAAAAAGCCCTCGATGCTCAGGAAAAGGTCTACGAGAGCCGCCAGCAGCTTTTCAAAGAAGGAGCTCTACCGCGGAAAGAACTGGATCAATCGACCGTCGACGTCACCCAGGCGCGGAACCAGTACGAGATCGCGAAAAACCACCTCGATAAGCTGATGGCGGTGGGCCGGCAGCAGGAATTGAAATCAGCGGCAGGCCAACTGGAATCGGCCAAAGGCAAATTTCTAGGGGCGCAGGCCCAGCTTGGCTATTCAGAAATTCACAGTCCCATCGACGGATATGTCACCGATCGCCCGCTGTATCCCGGAGAAATGGCCGCGGCGGGCACGCCGCTGATCACGGTCATGGATACGTCTTCGGTGATCGCCAAAGCCCACATCCCGCAGGTGGACGCGGCGCTGCTGAAGATCGGCGACAGCGGCACGATTACGGCTCCCGGAATAACCGAGCCAATTCCCGGAAAGGTGACGGTCGTCAGTCCGGCCCTCGATCCCGGCAGCACGACCGTGGAAGTGTGGCTGGAGGCGAAAAATCCCAAGCAGCAACTCAAGCCAGGCACCAGCGTACAACTGTCGCTTACGGCACAAACAGTTAAGAACGCGCTCGTCATTCCTGCCAACGCCTTGATCTCAGCCCCAGATGGCACTTCCGCCGTCATGCTAGCCGGCAGCGATGGACACGCTCACCAGAAGTCGGTAAAGGTCGGCATTCGCCAAGGCGATGACGTGCAGATTCTCGACGGCCTGACCGCTGCGGACAAGGTAGTCACAACCGGCGCCTACGGACTGCCGGACAATGTACAAATAAAAATCGTCGCCGCCAACGAAGCCCCCGAGGAGGCGAAGCCCGCCGCAGGCAAAACTCCCGCCAAGGACGCCGATGACAAATAAACTCCAGGGAGCGAGCGCGTGAGCGTCGGAAACGCGGAGCACTGGATCTCGCGGCACTCCAGGCCCATCATCTTCCTCATCATCACCCTGGCGCTGCTCGGCGGATATCTGGCCTTCACCATCCCTGTGTCCGTTTTTCCGTCTACCAACTTTCCCCGAATCATGATTGCCGTTGACAACGGCGTGATGCCTATTGATCAGATGATGGTGACGGTCACGCGCCCTATCGAGGAAAGCGTGAACAGCGTGCCCGGCTTGCTTTCGGTCCGCTCGATCACCAGTCGCGGCTCCGCCGAGGTCGATCTTTTCTTTCGCTGGGACGTCGACATCTTCCAAACCCTGCAATACGTGAATGCCGCCATTTCCCGCGTGCAGCCGGAACTTCCGCCCACTGCCCAGATCGAAGCTCACCGCATGACGTTCGCCAGTTTCCCGGTCATCGGTTACAGCGTGACTTCGAGCAGCGTCCCGATGACGAAACTTTGGGAGATGGCGACCTATGAGATGAAGCCGCGCCTGAACCGGCTGGAAGGCGTTTCAACTGTGATTGTGCAGGGCGGGCAAGAGCCGGAATTTCACATCGTGCCCGATCCTGCGAAGCTGCTCACCGCCAGCGTCACCGTCAACGACATTCTCGATTCGATTCGCCGTACCAACCTGATCGATTCTCCTGGCTTGCTCGAGCGCAATCACGAACTTTTTCTTGGCCTCGTCAACGGCCAGGTTCACACACCGGACGAGATTGCCAACGCCGTCATCAAGACCACCCCCGCTGGAATTCCGGTGCGCGTCGGCGATATCGCGACGGTCATGCCCGGCGTCAAACCGGTGTATACCATCGTCACCGCCGACGAAAGGCCGGCGGTCCTGCTCAACATCAATCGCCAGCCGGATGGAAACACAGTCCAGGTCGCGCAGGAAGCTCACGACGAGATCGAGAGCATCAGGAGGACGCTCCCACCAGGAGTTGAGATTCGGCCGTTCTATGACCAATCGATCATCGTCAACGACTCCATCAAGAGCGTGCGCGACGCCATTCTGCTTGGCCTGATTCTGGCGTCGATCATTCTGGTCGTCTTTTTGCGGGATTGGGGAACGTCACTGGTTGCGGGACTGGTGATCCCGGTAACGGTGCTGATGACGTTCATCGCGCTCAAGTTGATGGGGGAAACCTTCAACCTGATGACGCTGGGCGGACTCGCTGCAGCCGTAGGGCTGGTGATCGACGATGCCATCGTCGTGGTGGAAAATATCGTGCTGCACCGCGATGCCGGCCAGGGACGAATTCAGGCCATCCAGAGCGCCATCCAGGAAATCACGGTTCCGCTGGTGGGATCGACCATCACTCCCATCGTCGTATTCATTCCGTTGATCGTCATCACCGGAGTAACCGGTGTCTTTTTCAGGGCGCTCGCCGTCACGATGACAGTGTCGCTGCTGACTTCGCTGGCGCTGGCGTTGACCTGGACTCCGACGCTCAGCCAGTATTTCATCCGGCGCAAGAACAGTGACCAGGCGGCAACTGCAAGCGAGCAAGAGGTCGCTGACGGTTCGAATCAGGAACCGGATTCCAGCCGCCTGCTCGCGGCTGAGGAAGCCCACCTCGGCGGTTTTTTCCTGCGCGTGGTGAACTTTCACGAGCGTTGGTTGCGGCGAGCGCTGGAGCGGCCTGTCATGCTGGCGATCTTCAGCGCCGCGCTGATCGTGGTAGCCGTTGTCTGCTATCAGTTCGCCGGTTCCGATTTGTTGCCGGAGATGGATGAAGGAGGGTTCGTGCTCGACTATCTGATGCCCGCGGGCAGCTCATTGGCGGAGACCAACCGCGTGGTCAATCACGTCGACCACATGCTGCACGAATTGCCGGAAGTCGAGAGCACGTCCCGGCGCACCGGCTTGCAACTCGGCCTGATTGCCGTCACTGAAGCCAACTACGGCGACTTCACCGTGAAGCTCAAGGCGAAACGCGACCGCGACATTGAAGAGATCATGTCGGACATGCGGGCCAGAATTCATAAAGAGGAACCGGCCCTTGACATCGAGTTCACGCAATCGTTGCAGGACATGATTGGCGATCTCACTTCGGCGCCAGAACCGATCCAGATCAAATTGTTCTCCCAGGATTCGAAAGTGCTCGACGAATGGGCGCCCAAAGTGGCCGCCGCGATCGGCAAGATTAACGGTGTCGTCGATCTGCGGAATGGCATCGAGAACACGATCAGTGGGCCGGCCGTCACTTTCCAGGTGAATCCGAGCGTTGCGGCACGCGCCGGATTTACGGCGGAAGAAGTGGCGCTCGACGCCTCCGCGATTCTGGAGGGCGAACCTTCTCCGACTCCGGTCGTAGCCAATGACCGTGCTTACACGGTGCGCGTGCGGTTCCCGGCGCAGAACCGCGCCTCGCTCGACGCCATGCGCGACACGCTGCTGGTGAGCAGCAACGGGCACACGGGAACTCTGGGTGCGTTGTCGAACATTGCGGAAAGCGAAGGGCAAACCGAGATCCGCCGCGAGAATCTGCAACGCGATGTCGCCGTGACGGCGCGACTGGAGGGTAGGAGCCTGGGCAGTGGGATCGCGGACGTCAAGAAGGTTGTAGCCGGCTTGCATATTCCATCGACGATCCGTATCGAATACGGAGGCACTTACGAGGAACAGCAAAAATCGTTTCACGACCTGGTGGTCGTGCTCGTACTGGCAGTTCTTCTGCTGTTCATCGTGCTCTTGTTCGAGTTCGGAACTTTCGCCGCGCCGGTCGCGATTCTTTCCTCTGCGCTGCTTTCGACCTCCGGGGTGTTCATTGCCCTGCTGATCACACGGACGACGTTTAATATTTCGTCGTTCATGGGCATGATCATGGTGATCGGAATCGTGGCCAAGAACGGTATCCTGCTGCTTGATGCCGACCACAAGATGCGCGACCAGGGACTTGCCACCCAAGAAGCCATGCTCCAGGCGGCGCGGCGCCGTCTTCGGCCGATTGTGATGACCGCGCTCGCCACTGTGGCGGGAATGCTACCACTGGCTTTCGCCATCGGAGCCGGATCGCAGATGCTGCAACCCCTTGCAATTGCAGTAATTGGCGGCGTGCTGATCTCGATGGTGCTCTCTCTGATCATCACGCCGGCCGTGCATTTTTACCTGCAGCAGGGTTAAGTCTGGGTTCCCCAGCGGTTGGACCAGTTATTGTTCCATCCGGAACGAAAACCTGCTTCGTCACAATTACCACTTCCACTCCGACTGAAACCGTTGTAAGCTATTGAACACTTAGGCCTCCCCTCCAGAAATGCAGGTTATCCCAGAATCTCGGCATTGCCTCGTCCAGAATGCCTCCCCGTCCGAGACTGGCGTTGAAACAACCTGATTAGCGTGGAATTTGCACTAAAATAGCAATACCTGCCGCTCACGGAGCGGAGATGAGGGCCTGTTGGTAATCAGAGGTACCGTGCCCGACCTTAAAGACAATCCAGTTGAGCAAAGGCTAGCGAAGCTGCTCGAAGCGGCCTATTTGTCGCAGCAGCCTGGCGGCGAACTGAAGAATCCTTCCGCTCAGCAAATTCCGGCAAACGGCGCTGCGGCTTCCGCTGACGGCTTCCCTGATCCGGCAGCCAAGACTGAACCCGCAACCGCAGCTGGCACCTCGGCGGTACTGCCCGAAATCATAGAAACTCAGCGCTCCATTCAAGTCCAGAACTTGGAACTCGACCCAGCCTTAAATCTGATCGCCCAACGCATTGTCGAGATTACAAAGGCCAGCGGCGTGTCAATCGGAATGGTCGAAAGCAACCTGGTTCGATATCGCGCGAGTGCGGGCAAGTCGGCACTGCGGGCAGGCACGGCCGTCCCAATAACGAAAGCGATCTGCTTCGACTGCGTGCGCACATCGCAACCATTTCGCTGCCCCGACGTCCGGTCAGAAATTCTTCTCGATGCCAAGGAATGTGAAGATCGAGGCATCCACTCGCTGATCGCGGTTCCCATCTTTCATGACAACGGCGTGGCCGGCTCTGTGGAGATCTACTTCTCCGAGCGAAATGCGTTCACGGACCAGGATGTCCACGCCGCGCAATTGATGGCAGGCTTGGTGGGCGAAGCGCTCACTCGTGAAGCCGAACAGAACTGGAAGAAATCGATCGAAACACAGCGGGCCTCGGTGCTTGAGGCACTGGAAAGACTGAAGCCGAATTTGGCGGCGCTGGCCGGGGTCGCCTTGTCTCAGCCGCAGAAGCCTGAGCCTTCGGCCTCGAAGAAGTCTGACGCGGCATCATCGGCCGATGCCACGAGGGCTCAGACATGCCGGAAATGCGGTCACGAGTTCGCGGCCGTAGAGAATTTCTGTGGCCAATGCGGCACGCCGCGGTCTTCCGACTATGGTCCGCGCGATTTGCAGAGTAAAGTGGCCGCAGCCTGGCAGAAGCAGCAGGCGGGCCGCGGGGAGAGTCCCACATTCGCGAAAGCCGAACTGCCTGTGGAGATCCAGCAGCAGATTGCCCGATTGAGCCAGGCTCCGATCTCTGACGATCGCGTTGATCAATTCATGCCAACATCGGAATCGGATACAGGCCCGGCGACCCTCGCGAAACAGGCCCAAGAAGAGAGCCCGGATGATCTCGCCGAGGTGACGAAAGAGGTCACGGATTTCGTCCAGCAACTCGAACAGGGAAACTCGCAGCAGGCGATAGTGCCGCCGGATAACCACGCAGTTGCTATACAAGCGGAAAGCAAAGAAAACATCGAAGCTGAACCCGCGCCGAAGTTAATTCAGATCGAGGACGATGGCGATAAAACGCTCGCCCGGGCTGCCGTCACAGATGAAAGTGCCCAAGAAGAAGAAATCCCAGGGCTGCGAATTCAGGAGATCGAAGATCAGGCCAGCACAGCGGTTCCCCAATCTAGCGCTCACGAAGCGCCGGCGGACGAAGCGCAATCGATTGCTCCGACTGCCGCTCGACCCGAAGGCGAAACAGAAAAATCCGAAAGCATCGTTCTGACCCGGACAGCTGAGAACGACATCATCTGGAGTTCCGCGGCGACGGCCCGCACATATTTCGAGCAACTTGCCGGGTCGCGCCAGGCCTTCCGCTCGTTCTGGAATTTACGCCGCGGCGACATTTACTTGGCAGTGGCGGTGGTGGTGTTGGGTGCCGTCATTCGCTGGGGCGTCACATCCCACCCCTATCCTGGACGCGCGATACAGCACACCAGTACTGCAAACCATAGAACGGCCCCCGATCCGACCGCCGATTTGTCGATCTTTGACCGCATGCTCATCAGCCTGGGTCTGGCCGATGCTCCCGATGCCCCGGAAGACAAGGGCAATCCCGATGCTCGAGTCTGGGTCGATCAACATAGCGCCCTTTACTATTGCCCGGGCTCCGACCTCTACGGGAAAACTCCGGGTGGCAAGTTCACCACGCAAAGGGACGCGCAATTGGATCAGTTCGAACCTGCCTATCGAAAAGCATGTGATTGAACCCGTGGAACTTACACAAGTCCCTTAGTTCTAGCCGCAGGATTTGACAACCTTGCCGTCTGGGAGTGGAATCATAACTACCGCCCGCTTCGAAGGAGACGTCGCATATTGGCGCATTCCACCGACAAACCGGGGGAGAAATCTGATCCCGAAAAGTCGTTGCCCCAACCAGAGCTCAACCCTTTGCTGAATCCTCTGCTGGGGGACAACATGGGTCGATGGGCGGAGGTGTATTTCACCAGTGCCCCAGAAAAGCGGGAGGAAGCGGTCAGTGCACTCATTGAGCAGTTAGAACAGGAAAAGCAGGGGAAAAAAGATCCTCCAACTACCGCGCGGGTACCAGACGTTTCCTCATATGCTGCTGAACAGGAAACAGAAAAAATGCGGGAAGATTCCGCTCCCGGCGAGTCTGGCCTGATATGCCAGTCCTGTGGCGAAATCAATCCCGACCGGCAGAACTATTGTGGGATGTGCGGGGCATTGTTGCACACTGCCCTCACGCAGCCGCATTCTCGCGTATATGACGCCGATCTTCCCCCCTGGCCAGGTTCGGGAGGCCGGGCAACGAGTTCCCTTGGCTCTTCCTCCGAATCGTCGGATTATTCCGACCGCACTAAGACCTCACAGGATTGGATTACGGAAAGCCGGGAGTCAGGGTATCGAAACTTGCGTCCGCAGGAGATGGAAATCGGCGAGGAGTTGCCGACTTTATTCTCGGAATACAGGCCGTCTCCTTATCGGTACCGAATCTACATTGGACTCGTCCTGCTGGTGCTCGTCGGCGCTCTCGGCTACATGGGATGGCGAGGTACACAAAGCAAAGCGGGAAGAATCCACCTGCTCCCGGCAGCTCCTACTGCGGCTTCGGAACCAGAGGCTGCGCCACCGGCGCAAGAATCACAACCTGCTTCGCAGGAAGCGAAGCCCTCGGAAGATGTTAGCAGCGCAAGAAGTGCTACAAAGCCCCCACAAAGTGCGACATCGGCGAGCAACGCCGGGTCTTCAGCGAATCCTAATCCAGCGTCAGCAAAAGCCGCCACAACATCGACGGGAGCGGTCGGCTCGGGGTCGAGTGATAAATCAAATCCAACCAACGTGATCGATGCGAGTGCTTCGAAGACGCCAGAGGCGAAGGCACAGGGCAACGGGAGCGAAGAGCTGGCCGTCGCAGAAGGGTTCCTGAACGGTTCGCAGGGAAGAGTTCGCGACAGCAATGAAGCCGCGAAGTGGCTCTGGCAAGCAGTGCGAAAGCAAAATCCGACGGCTACGCTGCTGCTTTCGGACCTTTACCTACACGGCGATGGCGTCCCCAAAAATTGCGACCAGGCGCGTCTCTTGCTGGATGTGGCGGCACGCAAGGGAGCCCCGGGAGCCGAACAGCGCTTGCGGAACTTGCAGGCATTCGGCTGCCAGTAGACTTTCCCGCGGTAAGGTTTTTTGAAATATTGCGGGTGCTTCCTGCGGAGAACGCATACTGGGCTTCAGCGTTTCCCACAGCAAGCCCCCGCTGTAGAGAGAACCAGCGCGGATTAATTTGCCGCCAATAAAGGCATACGTCGCGACTCATACCACAGCGCGAGTTCCACACGATTCCACAATCCGAGCTTGTCGTAAATGACCCGCAGATAATTCTTCACGACGTGCTCGGTGGTCCCGATTTCCCTGGCGACTTCGCTGTTCTTTAGGCCTTGAGCGACAAGCTGGATGACTCGCTGCTCACGTTCATTGGGGGTACGGTTTCCATAGCGTTCACTTGCTGACATGTTTGCCTCCGATACAACAGGGTCGCGAGTTTGACTCGCTTGATTCCACCGGTGATTCCGAAACGGAGGAATAACCGGTTGAAATGGGCCTTCACGGTTCGCCGTGCCATATTGAGCTGGCGCGCGATCTCTGCGTTGTCGCAGCCTTGTAGAAGCAACTCCACAATCTGCTGTTCGCGCGGGCCGAGCCGAACGGACTGCTCCTTCATCGATCCCCCTCTTTTGGAATACTCCGCCCTCAACAACTCGAGGACGCAGCCAAGTGTTTTTGAAGTTCATTGCATCCACTATGCCACTTCGAGCGGGTTACCCGACCAAATTCAAAAATCTTCAATTTCCACAGGCACTTGCGGCATGGGGGGAAAGCTTTTGTATAAGGGGATCACCTCAAGCGATTCCGATGACCTGCGGGTTTCAACGCAATGGTTCCTGAACAAAAGTGCGAAAAAACGCAGGATTACGACTCCGATCAGCGACCCGAATCAAAATTAGAATGAGACGCAGTACCGCTGCCCCTCGCTTGGGAGGAACTAAAAAATTTAGAAGCGAGAAGCCGCGTTCGCAGAAGAGATGGCGCTTTCTCACGTTCCAAACCGGGAAAGTTCAGGCGAATACCTTAGACGAAAATTCTCGCTTCTCCAGCACAGGATTGAACAAATTACACGATCTACCCTAGTGCATTGCGATAGCCACAATCATCGCTACTTGAGGCGAGACTACAGTTTTTGCAGTATTTTTACTTTCTTTCGATTCGTTTCAGTTGAGCACAGGTAGTTGCCTGTTATTCTTTTAACAACGTCTGCCAAATGCGGCCCTGCTGAACTGCTCCCAGTAGCGTGAGTCGCCGACAAAATTTTGCGCACCGGCAACAATCCGCAGCACTCCATTCCAGCAATCGTTGTGACCCGCATTGCAGACGCCACATTCCCAATTCGGAATTCCTTAGGCCCCCTGACGAATCGCGTAGATGTCTGGCATCTCGATCTCGAGGCGCTTGCGTCCGCAGAATCGACGTGGCGCCCACTATTGGCGGCGGACGAGCGAGAACGCGCCGAGCGCTTTCACTTCGAAGCCGACAGGCTACGTTACTCCGCCACGCGCGCATTGCTACGACTGATGTTGGCTGCGTATCTTGACGTTGATCCTCGCAGCGTCATATTTTCGTACTCCGATAAAGGAAAACCAGAGTTGCGGAGTGCCGGGAAGGCTGCGCTCGCGTTCAACGTTTCGCATTCCGGAAATGCGGCCCTTCTCGCCGTCACCGATCACCGTCGCATCGGCGTGGACATAGAAAGGATTCGTCAGGATTTTGATACCGAGGCGATCGCGCGACGTTTTTTCTCCGCTCGCGAACAAGAACAATTGCAGCAGATTCCCGGGCCAGATCGCTTTGCGGCATTTTTTCAATGCTGGACGTTGAAAGAGTCTTTTATCAAAGCCATCGGAGAGGGACTTTCCCATCCGCTCGATCATTTTGATGTTTCATTTTCACAAACGAGTTCCGTGTCATTGACCACGCGGCCGGATGCTGCGGAAGCTGCCAGTTGGTTCATGCACCGACTTGTGCTGGATCCCGCCTATTCGGCCGCGCTGACGGTTTCATGCACCTGATGTCATCGCGTAGGAAGTGAAACGCACTTTTTCGCAAAAGATTTGCATACTAAGAACCGGGCCTGACGACCGGCACCTGGTACCCCCAAGTAAGTGTCGCATGCTCATTCAGTTAAAACTCGCCCCGGGGGGCTTATCGGCGGCTCGCTTGCAACGAACTCGTCAGGACTTGAGACTTTTACGTTTGCTGTTTTCAGTGATAATCTTAGAACCATTGTTGAGTAGTCTTTCCTCCCATTAGATTTTCTGCTTTACGCACTGCAATAGCCTGCCGAAAGACCGGAGCGAAGGTATTGCGGCGAATGGCTACAAAGGCAGTAGACGTAGAAGACAAATATTCACAGGAGGCATAAGGAAATTGATCGCGTCAGCCAGCCATCTCATCTCTCCCCATGGTGGAGAACTCACCGAACTGTTGGCCCAACCCGAACGAGCTGCTGAACTGAAAGGTCATTCCAAAGAATGGCCGTCGTGGGATTTGACCCCGCGCCAGCTCTGCGACCTGGAGCTGCTTTTGAGCGGCGGCTTCTCCCCGCTGCGCGGATTTATGACCCGTGCCGACTACGAAGGCGTTTGCCACAATATGCGCCTCGCCAGCGGAGTGTTGTGCCCTATGCCCATCACGCTGGATGTGACCGAGGAGTTCGCCAAGAAACTGACGCCTGGCAGCAGCAAAGTCGCGCTGCGCGATCCGGAAGGCGTGATGCTCGCCGTGCTGCACGTCGAAGAAGTCTGGCAGCCGGACCGTGCTGCCGAAGCCAAGGCGGTTTTCAACAGCACCAGCAAAGCTCATCCCGGCGCCGACTATGCCATGAACAAGGCTAATCCCTGGTACATCGGTGGGCGCGTGGAAGGTTTGCAGCTGCCGTCGCACTATGATTTCCGCAGCCTGCGCTTTACTCCTGCCGAGTTGCGGGCCGAATTTGGCCGCCTGGGTTGGCGCAAAATTGTCGCGTTCCAAACGCGCAATCCCATGCATCGCGCGCACGTGGAACTCACGTTTCGTGCAGCCAAACAGGTTGAAGCCAATTTGCTCATTCACCCTGTTGTGGGCATGACCAAACCCGGAGATGTCGACTACTACACTCGGGTTCGCTGCTATCAGTTGCTCAGTTCGAAATATCCGCAAGGCACGCAGAGGCTGTCGCTGCTGCCGCTGGCGATGCGCATGGGCGGGCCGCGCGAGGCCATCTGGCACGCGCTCATCCGCAAAAACCACGGCTGCACGCACTTCATCGTAGGCCGGGATCATGCTGGCCCGGGAAAAGACACAGATGGCAAGCCGTTCTACGGCCCCTATGAAGCGCAGGAATTCTTCAAGAAACACGAGGCCGACGTCGGCGTCACGATGGTGCCGTTCAACATGATGGTTTACCTCGAAGGCGAGGACCGGTATGTTCCCGACGACGAGGTCAAAAACGGCGACCGCGTTTTAAACATCTCCGGTACGGAACTTCGCCGCCGGCTCAACGAAGGAGGCGAGATTCCTGGGTGGTTCACTTACCCTGAAGTCGTCCGAGAGCTGCGCCGCAGCTTCCCGCCGCGTGCCAAACAGGGTGTGACCATCTTTTTCACAGGCTTGTCGGGTTCGGGCAAGTCAACCATTGCCAATGTTTTGCTAACTAAGTTCCTGGAAGTCGGTGGCCGTCCAGTCACGCTGCTCGACGGCGACTTGGTGCGCAAGCACCTTTCGTCCGAACTCGGATTCTCAAAGGAACACCGCGACATCAATATCCGGCGCATCGGCTATGTTGCCTCGGAGATCACGAAGAACGGCGGGATCGCGATCTGTGCTCCGATCGCGCCCTATGATGCGACGCGTAAGCATGTGCGGCAGTTGATCGAACCCTATGGGGGATTCATTCTGGTGCACGTGGCGACCTCGGTTGAAGTCTGCGAACAGCGTGATCGCAAGGGTCTGTACGCCAAGGCCCGGGCCGGAATCCTGAAGGAATTCACCGGCATCTCCGATCCGTACGAAGTGCCGGCGGACGCCGAAGTGACCATCAACACCGGCGAGCTTTCACCCGAAGAGGCCGCTCAGGAGATCGTTCTCCATCTCGAAAGGGAGGGCTTCATCGGCGTCAACGGCACCTCGGCCTAGGGGCTGATTTCGGTTCGAAATTGTGTGCAGCAGGTTTCGCCATGGAACTGTTAGTGACGAAAGGCGTGGTTGGATTCATTGTCGGCGTCCTGATCGGATTGACGGGCGTGGGCGGTGGTGTGCTGCTGTTGCCCATTCTGATTTATGGTCTCGGATATGCACCCATCGTGGCCGTCGGCTCCGACGCCATGTTCAACTTCTTCACCAAGATTCCAGCCGGCCTGCTGCACCTCAAAAAGGGGACCGTCCGACGCAAGGTTGTGATTGCACTGGCACTGGGAAGCGCACCAGGATCGGTGGCCGGGGTCGCGTTACTGCAACATATCCGCCAGCTTTACGGCGCCGGCGTCAATGACTTTATCAAGGTCGCAATCGGCGTGCTGTTGATCGTCATTCCGACCCTGTTGCTGTTCCAACGGCGCATTGAGGAAAGGATCGCCAATCGCCCGCCGACAATGAAATCGTTCGCCGGAATGACGGTGATTGGCGGCGTCGCAGGATTTCTGGTAGGCATGACTTCGGTCGGTTCCGGCAGCATCATCATGATGCTGCTGTTGCTGTTTTACAGCTATCCGCCCAAAGTAAACGTGGGCACCGACGTGGTGCACGCCGTAGTGCTGACGGGAATCACCGGAACTTTGCATTTCCACCTGGGCAATGTCGATCCCCGCCTGGTGCTCTCGCTTTTGATCGGATCGATCCCCGGCGGATTGATTGGTTCTCACCTGGCGACGCGCGTACCCATGCTTTGGCTGCGGCGCATTCTCTGCACCTTGCTGCTGATCACAGGCGCGAGAATGTTGTGGCCAGCCTTCTGAACGACAAGCTTATGTCCTCTTCCTACGCTGCGATTCTCCGGCGCATTCAGGCTGCCCTCGACGAGGCTGGCAGCGTTTTTCAGCGATTTACCCCAGGCGAAGTGCAGGCAGAATTCAAGGCCGGACACGATCCGGTGACCGAAGCTGATCGCGCTGTCGACGTCGTGTTGCGAAAGAATCTGCTGCGCGATGGCGAAGGCTGGCTTTCAGAAGAAAGTGCGGACGATCTCTCTCGGCTGGACAAGCAACAAGTTTGGGTGGTTGATCCGCTGGACGGCACGCGCGAGTTCGTCATGGGACTGCCTGAGTTCTGCGTTTCGATCGGCTTCGTGGAGAACGGGAAGCCGGTCGCAGGAGGGATCTACAATCCGGCCACCAAAGAGACCTTCCTCGGCGCAGTCGATGCTGGAGTGCTGTACAACGGCAAGCCGGCGCAGGCAAGCCATCGCGCAAAACTCGAGGGAGCGCGCGTTCTCGCCAGCCGCAGCGAAGTGAAGCGTGGCGAATGGAAAGAATTCGCGTCTGCCCCATTCAAAGTTGAAGCGATGGGATCGGTGGCTTACAAGCTGGCGTTAGTCTCGGCCGGACTCGCCGATGTAACCTTCACTCTCACTCCCAAAAACGAATGGGACGTCGTCGCCGGCGCGGCCTTGGTCAAAAGCGCCGGAGGGTTCGTCAGCACTCTGAAGAAAACTGACCTGAGGGCGAATCGTCAAGATCCGTTGCTGTCTGGACTTTTGGCGTGTGGCCCGTTAATGAAAGACGAGTTGCTGGCGCTAGTTGAACCCCACATTCGCCTCACGACCACCGCAGAGAAGTAAGTCAATCCGCTGAACTCGGAGACTTCGTAGGATTCGGCAACACTGGCTCGGTCACGGCATCGGAGTCTGAGCAGTAAAGTTCCGCAGGTTCACCGGTCAGCTCACATCTTTCCACCGGCCTCTTTATCGTGATCACACGCTTGCCCGCCAATTCGACGTAACTTCCATGGCACAGAATTATGGTTCGTGGTCGCGCGCCCATCTGCTGCTCGATACAGACAAATTGGCCATCGCTCGCCACCGAGCCGCGGGTCCATGGTTGCTTAGTCAGTCCGAAATAGAATTCATATTTCGTGGCTTTGGTTTCGTAAGAATAAGCGCTCACGGGATCGGACGCGCTATCCGCGCGCATCCGGAGGAACGTTCCCTTTATTTCAGCCGCCTCCGCGAGCGGGACCAACAACGTGGCGAACTCCGCCGGCAAAGCAGACCGCCGGCCGTATCTTAAAACCGTTGTCTGGCGGTGCACGCCGTACACCGGAGACCACGGTCCCTTATGCACTGCCTCTGACCACCCGTGATTTTTCGCCGGGAGAAGCGCCAGCCCCTGCGAGCTTTTTTTGCGGCGAAACAGATGCTCCTGCACGAATTGCAACTCTGAGGCGAGCCGCCACGATACCTGCAAACTATGCTCGCCTTCGCCCTCAAGCACATCGCGCACCAGGAAGATGCCCGAACGCAAAGCCAGGATCCAGCGTCGGTGCTGAACTGGCCGTGGGAGCCTCGCATAGCCATTGTGTGAACCCACGAACAGATCGAAAGTCTGGCCGCTGATCCATTGCTCGGTTCGGACAGGGATTTCTTGCTTCCACGAAAACGGGCCATCGGGTTCGGCCTGACTCTGGCCGTCCAGTACGATCGTGTTGTGTGCTGACGTATCGCGATACAGATTCCTCTCCTGCCCGTCGCCCACGTATTCGAATGAGCCGGGATCAATCAGCAATGCTTGGCCCGAACTCTGGAGGCACACGCTGAGGGCGTCGGCGTGCGAGTGACCTCGGCTTTGTGGAGTCGCCGGTCCGCCGCGGACAACAAGCTGAGCCTTCGCCTCGATTGCTCCAAGCACGTAGATTCCACTGTCTCGCAGGCTGGCGGAGCTTGCTTTGACAGGAATCGTCTCGATGCGGTCCCACTCGCCGACACCGGCTTCGCCGGTCAGCCAGATTGTCTCCTCGCGCAGATCGCGGCTGAGAGTCTTAAAGTCTCCACGGCCAAAAAGAATGGCTCCGGTGGCCAACGGGTCGAGCAAGTGCTCATCGCGGTTGCGTGCTGGATCAAACAGGCGTCCGCCATCGTCATCGCCAAAGCGGGGCGGTGGGCCTGCTCGCCCGAGCACGAACAGAGCTTGCATCATACGTTCTAGAGTCTGTTCGAATTTTTGCGGAAGGGTCACGCCATTGACCGACGCCAACATTGCGGCATGCAAGAAGAAATCAAGCGCATAAACGTGGTAGTACGTCGACTGTTCAAAGTGCAGGCCGTCAGGGTTGACTTGCCGTTCGGATTCCTCCTGCACGATGCGCCAGCCAAGCGACTTCCAGCGCGTTGCTCCTGCCAATCCCATGCACATGGTGCCAAGAAAAAACAAGGCGACGCCTTCGCCCAGCAAATGCGTGTTGGGAGAAAAATAGGTCGAAAGGTATCGCGCCAAATGGCGTCCATTCACCGCTTGGGCACGCCAGTATTGGTTCCGGAATTCGGCGGTAAAGAACTTCGTACCTTCCAATAATGCATACAGCCAAATCCAGGAGAGGCTGCGAAATCCGACTTCCAGGCTGCTGGCCCAATTGATCCCGATGGGATAAGGATTCTGTTCGTGCCAGCTTTTCCACTGCGTCAGGATTTCTGCGGCAAATCGATCGTTCCCAGTCAGGCGATAGGCCTTCGCCAGCGTGACCAGATGCTGGTGCCGGTTCAGTTCCCAGGTGATCTTGCTATCGCCGACTTCGGCAAACTCCAGATACTTTATGCGATGAAAAGGCTTGCGCGGAGCAGATTTTCCATGAACCAGATCAAGATGCCAGTCGATCTGTTTTCCGTAATCGAGGCCCTCGTATCCCAGCAAGTCGAAGCGATGCGCACAGATTCTCTCCGCCTGGGCAATGATTTGTTCGACCTGATGCGGCAATCGCTGACGCAGGATCGACAGCAGACTTTCTACTTGGTCCTGCCGAAAAAAGAAGACTGCTTCGGGTTCTGAAGTGGAAGCGTGCTGCGCTGCGCGAGCGAAGTCATATCCGAGTTGCGCGAGCGCCACATCGCTACGCTTGGACAGTTCCTGCCGCGCACGATCCAGCAGTTCGTGCCGATCCATTTTCGACAACTTCCCTATAATTTCGCGCCAGCGTCTGGTTGCCATTGTTCGCAAAAAACTCTGCGGTTCCAGCCTTTTTCCTCTGCCATTTGAGCATACGACAGGAGCTATCGTTTAATCGACCGCATATCGGACGGATCAAACGCGTGAATACGGCAACAAGGTGAATCTTCTGTCTTTGTGTTTCAATGTTGTCGAACCACTTTCGACATGGTGACGCCCTCGAGCCGGTACTACCTGATTTCCAACGCCGATCGCCCGCCGCTGCGAGTAGGACTGCTTCTGGATTCTCTGGGCCGGTGCCCGTCCTTCGCGGCTAAAGTAATCGGTGATATTCGCGCCTGCAATTTCGCAAGAATTGAATTGCTGGTGGTGAATAAGCTGGCTTTGAATAAGAACATCGCACCCGTGGAAACCGCAGCGCACTCAGCTTTGAAATTTGGAACGCTGTTCGGTCATATCTTCGACGCGAGATTCAGAAAACGTTTGCTCTACGATTTTTACCTGAAGCTTGACGCGCGCAAAAAACTGCCGGACGATCCACTGGCATACGTCGACTGCGGAAGCGGCCTGTCGCAAATCGAAGCGGTCGAGGTTGACCCCGAGGGAGACCGCTTCCCGGCAGAGGCGTTGGAAAAGATTCGCGCCAAAAACCTCGATGTGCTTCTGCGATTCGGATTCACTCCTGTTCATCGCGAAATTTCCAGCGGTGACATTTTCACGGCTGCGCGTTATGGGGTCTGGTCTTTTCACTACGGCGATCCAGAAACATATTCCGGCTGGCCGCCCTACCTCCGGGAGTTGCGCGAGCGTGCCCCATTCTCTGGCCTGGCATTAGAAGTTCTCGGTGAGGAAGCAACTCGACTCTCCCTCGCAAACGCGTTATTTGCCACCGAAAAGACCACTAGTGTCTCGCAGAATCGGCACGCCCCCTATTGGGCCTCAACGGAAATGGTCCTGCAAAAACTGCTGGAACTTCACCAGTTCGGCTGGGAGCATGTACAGTCCCGTGCAACCGCGCCGGCAATTTCCGCTCGCCAGAGCAAGCGTGAAACCCCGCCGAGCAATCGCGACATGCTGTCCTGGCTGGGGCCGATTTTATTAAAGAAAGCCTTGCGCAAGCCGTTCCGCCGCAGGCGAACCGCGCATTGGCGAATTGCTACTCGCGCAGGCGCAACCCCGCTTTTTGATACTAAGTCGGAATCCGACCTGGGGGGATTTCGCTGGCTCGAATCTCCACCGGGCCACTTCTGGGCCGATCCTTTTCCCTTCGAGCACGAAGGAAAATGCTGGGCGTTCTTCGAGGACTATTCCTATGCATCGGAACGGGGCAGCCTAGCGTGCGCGGAAGTTTTGGCGGATGGGAGCCTGGGAAAATCGGTCACCTGCCTTCAAAATCCGCAGCGCCACCATTCGTATCCGCACGTCTTTCGCGCGGGATCGGAGGTCTACATGATCCCCGAGTCGTTCGATTCGAACACCGTCGATCTTTACCGCTGCTGTCGATTCCCCGATGAATGGGTGCGGGAGGCGACACTGTTCGAAGGCAAATTCGTCGACACGACTATATGGGAGCACGACGGACTCTGGTGGCTCTGGACCACCAGCGCCGAGCCTAGCCCCATCTCGGGTTCTCTGCTGCTGTTTTATTCGCGCGCACTCACCGGAAAATGGCACTATCATCCGGCGAATCCCATTTCATGGGACATTCGCTACAAGCGTGGTGCCGGGCGGATCATTCAACACCAAAACCGTTTGATCCGGCCGAGCCAGAGCGGCGCTCCAGCGTACGGGTACAGTTTCTCCTTTAACGAGATCACGGAGCTATCGACCATTCGTTACTCCGAAAGCCCGCTGAAGACGATCCTCCCCGAGCAATGCCCCGGAGTGACAGGAGTTCACACCTACAATGCCGCTGGAAGATTTGAGTTTATCGATGGGCGTTCAGTGCTGCCGATGCCGTAAGTGCAAACCGCAGATGCGAAAAACGCAACCCTCTGCCCAGAGTGGATCGCGCGACGGCTGAGGATGAACTTCAGGCCTTTGCCCCTGTGGCGCAAATCCAGCCCTTGCTAGCCTCGACAGCAACTTGAACCTCCGAACAACCGGCGTTGGTGAGGAGTTCACGATGTTCGTCGACATTCAGAAGCGTCATGCCTGATAGCGCCGCGTATTTCTCGGACAGTTTTGACACCACGCTGTTCGCGCCCTTATAGACCTCGGCAATGATGACAAGCTTGCCGCCAGGCTTGAGAACTCTCACGATCTCGCGCGTCCCCTCCGGAAGGTTGGGCCACCAGAAGTGGGTCTCGACTGCTGTAACGAGATCGAAGACGCTGTCATCGAACGGAAGCTGGGATACCGTGGCTTGCCGGACCTCGACCCGCCCTTGCTCAATCCAACGTGCGTTCGTTTTCTTGCTTACAGCAACGCTAGCTGCCGAATAGTCAACGCCGTAGACTTTCCCCCGAGCAGCCGCTTCTGCCAGCTTGCTGAGCGTCCTGCCACCGCCGCAGCCAACATCGAGAATCGTGTACTGTTTTTCGATTGCAACATGTGCCAGACCCCAGTCTGTGACCTTCGAATGGCGCGAATTCATGTTCCACAAGACGAACCGGCCCAGCCATCCGCGGGGGTTCTGACATTGACCGCCACGTTTTGTTGTTACGATCGCAGGCATGGGACTGCTCAGTTTGAGCTCTGCCCTATCGTCCAAAAATGATCGCCTCGCGACTCAAAAGCCGCGACGTGAGCGCCATTAATACAATGCCGCAGCCGAGCGCTGAGGCGCCCGCGAGTATATAAAGCGCAACGCCGGGCGCTTTTCCACCCAAGACATCTGCCGCAAGCGCGTATTGCCCAAAGACCGGAACCGGCGCCAGCCAGGGGCGGTTCGCCATGGGGTAAAGAGTAGAAACCACGCCCGGCACCAGCGGCAAGAGAATCAGCATCCCCATGTATCCCTGGGCCTCTTTAAATGAACGGGCGAACGTGGAAGCGAAAATCACCACGGCGCTTAGAAGAAATGCGAGCGGCAAAACCAGCGCCAACAGACTCATCAAGTCTGCATCCGATACGCGAAATCGGATCCCCAGGTCCTGCCAGGGCACGCGCCGCAGCACGTTCACCGTGAGCAGCAACGAAAACAGGACCGAACTGCAGGCAAACACGGCGGCTGCCAGCCATTTGCCCGCCGCTAACACAATTCTCGGAACCGGATTCAGCAGCAATGGCTCGAGCGAACCGCGCTCACGCTCCCCCGCCGTCGTGTCAATCGCTACCTGCATTCCTCCGGTGGCCGCAGCAATCACGAGCAGAAGGGTCAGAATGTTCAGGCGTTCCGCCAATCGTTCCTGAGCGCTTGAGACTTCCACGTCCTCAATCTTGACCGACTGCGCCAGTGCCGGAGCCACTCCGCGCGCGATCAGGCGCAAAGCCGCCAGTTGGCTGGAGTAGGCCGTCACTAAGGTTCGAACGCGCTCGACTTTTCGCCGAGCGCTGTCGCGCGTGGAGTCGCTGACTAACTTCACCGGCGCGGGAACCGCTCGCGCCAAATCTTTCGAAAAATCCTTATCGATGATGAGGACCACATCCTCTTTTCGCGACCGGACCGCTTCTTCGGGATCGGCGGGGGCCGGGGCAACCGTGACGCCAGATTGCTGCTGCAGCCAATCGACAAAGGCAGGCGCGTTTTCAGCTCCCACCACGGGAAGCTTGATCTGGTCCGCATCCTTGGCGCGGTTGGCCATCACTGTAAACATGGCTCCGAACAGAGTCGGCATCAATGCCGCGACCAGCAAGACCGACATGATCGAGCGCCGGTCGCGGCGTCCGTCACGCAGTTCTTTTTCGAATACGATCCACGTCTGGCGCAGAGCGTTCACGATGTCACCTCTACTTCCAGCCCGGAAAGGGCCACAAACGCGTCTTCGAGATTGTCCTGTCCGGTGAGCTTGCGCAACTCGGCGGGCGTCCCATCGGCGGTGACCACGCCCTGCGCGATCACCACAATGCGATCGCAAAGCGCGGAGACCTCTTGCATGATGTGGCTGGAAAACAGCACGCAGCAGCCTTCCTGTCGAAGCCTGCGAATCATCTCCCGCACGGAGCGAGTGCTCATTACGTCCAGCCCATTCGTCGGTTCATCGAGAATCACGTTGCGCGGCTGATGGATGAGCGCACGGGCCAGGGCCACCTTGGTCCGCTCGCCGTGCGAGAAACCGGCGACACGGCGGTTTGCCACCCCATTCAAATCCAGTTGCGCCATCAGATTTGTGGCGCGAGCCCTCAAAGTGCCTCCATCGATGCCGTGCAACTGTCCGAAGTATTCGATGTGCTCGATCGGCGTAAGCCGCGGATAGAGTCCGCGCGAGTCGGGCAGGAAACCCATGTGTTTCTGCACCCCCACCGGATCCGCCAGTACGTCGACATTGTCGACGCGAATCGTGCCCGCATCGGGGATCATGAGTCCCGACAACATTCGCAGTGTCGTCGTCTTGCCCGCCCCGTTCGGGCCTAGCAGACCGACAACGGTCCCGTCGTTGGCTGTGAAACTCACATCGCGCACGGCTTCGACGCTGCCAAATTTTTTACGCAGGCCGCGAATTTCGATCATGGCTGGTCGACTCCCGTGTGGTCGACAAAGAATGGAGGCCGATGCTGCGTTTGCAAGCACGACGAGTCGAGATCTTTGCTACCGGCCTGATCGACAAATTTGCCGATGAGCTCCAGCGCACAGCCGTGGGCCGTGCTCCCGTGCCCGGCCCCGGGGACAAGGATGTGCTTCGCGTTCGGCAAGTTTTTGGCGACCTGGTCGCCCCAGGTGGGTGGAGTAATAGGGTCATCGATTCCAGAAAGAATCAATACCGGTTTGTCGGAAACCACAGGCTGATAGAAATCTTCGCCGACTGCGCCCTTGGGCCAGAACTCGCAGGGCTTCATCCGCGCGTCGAAGAATGCTGTTCCCAGGAAACGGCCCTTTGCTTCACGCTCGATCTCGGCAGGTTGAATACGCGGCATATCCTCCGCGCACGCCACCGACAGGAACATACCATCGCTGAACGATCCCTTGGGCAGTCCGCCCGTAAAAGCCGAGGCCAGCAAACCCTGATAGTTTCCTTGCGCCGCATCTGTAATGAGTTGGGGCAGTAGCGAAGTCAACGTTGGATCGTAGAGCGCATGGAAAATCAGCAACGCCACGAGGCGCTCCGAAATCGTTACCTCGACCTTGTTGCCAGTGCGCGGATGCGTGATCGTGACGCGCGGCTTGGCTTCAGCATGCGCGAAAAGCGCCGCGGCCGACTCGCGCAGCCGCGGATAATGCTTGCTACATGCCTGGTCTTTGGCGCAGTCCTCGATCATGAGATCAAAAGCCCGCTGAACGTCGCGAGCGGCAAAAAGCCCTAGCCGCATATCGGGCGGCGCAACCGCATCGAGGACCACACTGCGCACCGAGTCCGGATGGCGTTTCAGATATACCAAGGCTGCGCGTGTGCCGTACGATGCACCCCAGAGATTAATCGAGCCGTAACCCAGATACCGACGAACTTCGTCAATGTCGTCCATCGCGATCGAAGTCGTGTAAAGGCGAGGATCAGCTTTGTATCCGGCCAGGCACGCGCGAAAACGATCGATGGGATAGCTGTCTATTTTGGAGAAATCGTCTTCGTCGCGACCATCGGGTTCGCAGTTCAAAGGATTGGAATCGCCGGTACCGCGCTGATCAATGAGAACGATGTCCCGATCCAGTTGGATGTGCCGAAACATGGGCAGTAAGAAGGTAGCGAGCTTAGCTGCGCCCTGTCCCGGCCCGCCGGCAAAAATGAACAGAGGATCCGGCTTGGGATCGCGCTTCAACGCGGGCGCAATCACAACCTTGAGCCCGATCTGGCGGCCCGCCTGAGACGATCGATCTTCGAAGACGTTGTACTTTCCGCAGAAGGCCTCGCTCGGTCCCTCGTCAATTTTGCAGGGATGAAGACGATCCAAGGCGCTCGGGGTGCGATGGCAAGCCGTCAAAAAAAGCAGCGAAAAGATCAGGGAGAAGATTAAAGACGCGACGCGCACATCGGCATTACACCACATCCGAGCTAGTTGCGCCAATATCAAAATATGCAAATTAAACTTGCATTCTCGGCAACATGCGATCATAGTAACAGCGAGATTCTTAACTGTGTTTGCCGAACTCAGAGCTCTTGTCGCGATTGCGGAAACCGGTTCGATGGAGCGGGCCGCTAACGAACTCTCGCTCACGCCTTCGGCATTGACTCGAAGGATTCAACGCCTGGAGTACCAACTCGGCGGCGTTCTTCTGGATCGGCACTTCAAGCCTCCAAAGCTGACGCGAGCGGGATTCGAAGTGGTGGAAAAAAGCCGCGGCATTCTTTCGTCGCTGAGCGAGCTAAAGACTTTTACCTCCGGCGACGCGACTCCGGCTGGGCCTTTTCGTTTAGGGCTCTCGCACGCTGTAGCGCAGCCGGAAATATCGAACGTCATCGTCGGACTAAGCAGCCAGTTCCCTCTTCTTCAGCCCAGCATTTCAAACGATATCAGTTGCAAACTAATGGAACGCCTGCGCCTCGGCGAGTTGGATGCGGCCGTTGTGGTGCTGCCCCATGGGACGGTCGTGCCCGAGGACTCGGAAGCAGTGACGCTGGCGCGGGAGGAGATGCGGCCCGTTCAAGCGCGAAGCTGGAACCGGCGTAAGCCTGCGAAAGGCTCGGAATTTTATCGGCGGAATTGGGTCCTCAATCCGCTGGGATGTTTGGTGCGAGAAGCAATAAGAAAACGAGTAGAAGATCTGGGCGTTCCGTTTAACGTCGCCGCCGAGTTGCACAATCCGGGGCTGCAGCTTTCACTGATTGCTGGAAATGTAGGTGTGGGAATCTTGCGCGCCAGCTCTTTGCGGAAGCATCCGCTACGGGCGCGAGTAACTTTTGTGGACCATCCGAACTTCAATATCTCTGTCCGAATCGTTTTCCTGCGCGCCCGATATCTCGGCACTCGCGAGCAGGTGGCCATGGAACTGCAACGGCTGCTGTTGAAGCACCTCGAGGAAGCTTCTGGCTGATCCGCAGGCGAATGAAATTACTTCATCCCGTCAACCAAATAAAGATCAGATAGGACCCGATGATAGCCATATAAACACGATTGTCCATCTCGTGTAATAACGATCGGACCGAGGCGACTTACAACCTGGGCGCACCCGGCACCACAGCCAGCCCAGATTGCCCGTGCAACCTTTGCCCATTGCGGAACCCTCTGATTCGCACTATATTCCTTGCCGGAGACAGGCATCGTTCTTCCCCTGCAGCTCACCTCCGCAAGACCTCGGTCTCTTCAGGAATAGACTCGTTCCACAATCGGAGATGTAAAGGGATCAATGAAACTGGGGCAATCGCTACGGTCCCCCCGCGCGGGATGTCGCAGAGATCTGCAACTAAATGCATAGAAGCTTTCACATCCTGAATGTCCGAGGTTTGACCTTGACATTCTGGATTGCGCAGTGGCCTACTACTTTCCCCTGCCCGTGAACTTCACCGGTCGTTGTCCAGCCGTTGCTGTCCATCTGTAGTTACCCGTATTACAGGAGAAAAAAATAATGAGGTTACTCAGGTCCTCGCACCTAGCTTGCGTTGTTGCCGTAACCCTGCTTACTTCGTCCCTGGGATGGTCGCAGCTGTCTCCCGAAAGCATTGCAGCCACCGACAAAACTCTGCAGTCTGCGAAAGCCTTCGTTTCCAAACTTGATGCCAGGCAGCGGCTACAGCTCGCCGGCTACGGCAATCTCGCCTCCCTGGCAGACGCTTGGCACGCGTACGGCATGCGCCTGGCAGATCCCTCTTTTGCCGCTCGCATGGAGATGGCCCGCGCCAGCAACATCGCAGTTTCCGGTGCGTCTCTAGTGCCCGATTCTCTGCTTGCGTCGATTCCTCCCGGCATCGTTCGGGTCTCAAATCCCAACACCGATGTCGCTTTCTCCGCTTTCGCTGGCTTTACCCAGAGCGAGACCTCCACGGCGCGCTGTGGCAGTAGCGTCGTCGTCGGATTTAACGACTCCGGCAGCATCTTTCAGACTCCGCTTTTCAACACCGGACAGGGCGGCAGGTCCTTAAGTGGTTTCGCCTTCTCCACCAACGGAGGCGCCAGCTTCAAAGACGGCGGCCCCATGAACCCCGGTCTCAACACCTTCAACGTACTGGGTGGTGATCCCACGATTACCTGTTCTGATCCCAATACGTTCTACTATTCCCAGCTCTTTAACTTCCTCGATAGCAGCGGCCACCCTTTTACGGCAGTGGGCGTGAACAAGTCCACCGATGGCGGCAAGACCTGGAGCGACCCCACTCCAGCCATCTCCAAGGACAACTTCTTTCATGCTCTCGACAAACCGTGGTCCGCGATCGACCCCTCGAATCCCCAGACCATCTACGTCTCCTACACGGATTTCGACGTGTCCCACAATAGCGTGACATGCGGCACCGACTTCCGCGAGGCCATCGAGTTCGTCATGTCCACGGATGGCGGAAACAAGTGGTCCACTCCCTTCGTTGCCGCCGAAGTCTGTGGCATCACCGGCAAACTCTCAGGCTCGCAAGTCGCGGTTAGCTCCAAGGGCACGATGTTCATTGCCTGGCTGAACATGGGGACGAACTTCCCTCTATCCCCCCGCTCCATTCAGGTCGCAAGCTTTACCCCCGGTAGGGGGGCAGCGGTTTCGGCTCCGGTGACGGTGGAGCCTAACATTCACCCCGGCGGCGGCGCAGCCACCCTGCAGGGCGGATTCCGCGACTTTCTTGGTATGTCGATGGCCATCGATCACTCTGGAACCGCCAACGATGGCGCTCTCTACATTGCCTGGGCCGACGGGCGCAACAAGGCCGTGCCCGATCCATTCGCGCTTCAGGGCTTCTACGCCTACGATGACATCCTCATGCGCGCCTCCTTCGATGGTGGCCAGCGTTGGAGCTTCTTCGCCACCCAGATCAACAGTGATACTCAGCCTCGACTGGGCCTGGGTCATGATCACTTTCAGCCCGCCGTCGCGGTCGACAACACTGGCACGATCGCGATCTGTTACTACGACCGTCGCGCCGACTCTGAGAACTTCGCTATCCGCCGGCACTGCGGGGAATCCACCACCAGCGGCTCGCTCTGGAGTGATTTCGATATCGGCATGAACTCCTGGGCCCCGACCCACGGCAACGATGTCTTCGTGAATCTCACCTACATGGGGGACTACGATCAGCTGACCAGTGACTTCCTGAATCAGAATTCAGGATTCATTGGCGCCTTTCAAAACCAGGGTGCCCGTGGTAACCCGGATGTTGTGGCGCATTCGATGCAGTAGGTCCCTTCATCATTGCTGTTACTGATCGTGTGACTGCACAGTGGGGCAGGCCTGAGTTCTTCCATTAGGAGGAATCGCGGCCGCCCCACTTTTTCTTGGGAGAGAGCGTGGGAATCTCAAATTCCGACAAGGGGAAGGTCTGAGGTTTTGAACCTTCCTAAGTGCTAAGTCCTGAGAAGCTATTTCATTGATGGTTTTGTGGAAGGCCACGGCTTTTACAGGCTGCGGAAAAACGAATCAAATGAATAATAGTCGGGAAGGGCATGAGTTTACTCGTGCCGATAAGTCATTGAAAATACGACCGCGCTTTAGCGCCTGAGGGCTGATTTTCTCGGCAAAAGGACTTTTCCGCAACCCCTTTTAGCCGTGCCGTTAATGCCAGAAACTCATGCGGGCTTTAGCTCCTGAGAGAACCAACGATTTACTTCTCTTTCATTATGGATCAATTCTGATTGCTGAACTCTGATTGCTGAGTGCCCCTACGGCCCCGTTCCGCCGGTGTGGCAGTCGCTGCAATTCACCTGCGTCATATCACCCAAGTCAACTGGATGCTGGAAGTTGACCGGCACACTCGAGGCCAGGCTCGTCGTTCCTTGTGACTCGGACATCATCGTGTGGCACAGGTTGCAGTCTTTGCCGACCACCTTGCCATCGGCGCTCACGTGCTGCCCGTCGTGGCAGCGGAAGCATCCGTTGAAGTAAAAATGCCCCAGGTTGTTGGGATGCGTCTGCCAGTTCAACTTCATCTCCGGGAATGTGGTGCGCTGGAAGATCTGCTGAAGTTCGGTAACCGCGGTGCGAATTTCAAGCTGCTTCGCTTTCGCGACATCGGGATACTTGCTCTCGTAGAAATTCTGCAGTCCGCTGGCAATTCCCCGCACCGCCGCGTCCGTGCTGGCGTAGTTTGCCGTAAGCACCGTGACTGCCTGCTGCTTCAGGAATGGCAAAGAAGTGTCCAGACGGCGCGCCAGCAAGGCTTGGTCCACGGCCAAGTCCGGAGAAATATAAACGTGCGTGGGACGATTGTGGCAGTCGACGCAATCCATGCGGTGACGCGACGCTTTCGCGATCCTATCTTTGGTCAGTGTGGAATCCTTCGCGTAGTACTCGGTCACTCTTCCCTGCTCGTCTTCGACATGGATGTAGGGAATGGTCTGCCGCTTTTCATCCGCCGCAACATAGTCAATCTTGTTGGCGATGTTCATGTGCCAGTGGATGCCTTCGGGCGCACCCGTCGCCGGATCACCCCCGCCGGTTTTGATCATCATGCGGATCTGGCGCACGGTGTTCTTCTCATCACTCGCGTAATGCGTAAATACTTTCATCTGCCCGCCGTAAAACTTCTTCGGCCAGTGGCATTCTTCACACGTGTCTTGCGCGGGACGCAAATTGTGGACGGGAGTGGGAATCGGCCGCGGAAACGTGTTGAACGTCGCCGCAAAAACTTGCCGCGCGCCGGACAGCTTCGACTTCACATACCAAGTAGCTCCCGCGCCGACGTGGCACTCCACGCAAGCTACACGCGCGTGCGGAGACAGTTGGTAAGCCGTGTACTCGGGATGCATCACGGTGTGGCAGAGCTGCCCGCAGAACTGCACCGAATCGGTATATTCGTACGCCTTGTAACTTCCAGCCGCGCTCACCATGACGAATGCAAACAGGAAAACCAGGAAAGAAATGACGGCGCTGCGTTGATTGGGATCGTTTAGGTCGATTCGCGGATAGAATGCAGTGGGCGCGACTTTCTTGCGCCGCTCCAACAAGACTCCAACCAGGATGAGGACAAATCCCAGGACCAGAAATCCCGGTGAAACCATGTAGGCGAGAATGCCGATATAAGGGCTGGGACGATTCGCAATCAGATCGATGAGAACAAAAAGAAAAATATTGGCGATGCTTACAATGCCCAGAGCGATTCCGGCCAAGCTGATCGGATTGCGCAGCAACATCCGCAGCCTGTGCCGGGCTTCGACTTGTTCTGGCGGAGAATGTTCCTCACTCATGCTTCACCTCGGGCGATATCTTGCTTCATGACTTTCTTCGTGTCTATTCCACTCGCCTTGGAATCCTCTTCTTCAGCTGAAATGCTCTTGCCGGCTTCCGTCAGCGCGTCTGAATCCAGACCGTGCTCTTCCCGGTAGTGATGCAGCGGCATTTTACCGTCCCACCACGCCCAGTTCATGGGATAGACATCCGGATCCAGAAACACCTGGTAGAAGTGCCAGACAACGATCGCAAGCGTGGCCAGCACGGCCTCGTAGTAGTGGATTGCGGTGGCGACGTCGAGCCACCAGCGCGGCAGATGATTGCCCACCGAAACCTTTGCCCACAACATGATTCCCGTACCCGCCATCACGAACATGCCCCATACCAGCGCCCAGTACTCGGCTTTTTCCGCATAGTTGAAGCGGGCAAACGTCGGTTTCCGCGAACTCAGGCCGAGGTGATAAAGAATGTTTTCACGGGCGCCGCGAACATCATCGAGCGTAGGCAGCAGATCACCGAGCAGCCTGCGCCCTTTTCCGGTGATCAGCACATCAAGGAAGTGATAGAAGCTGACGGCGATTAGTATCACCGCCGCGATCCGGTGCAGGAGCCGGCGCATGTGCTCGCCCAGGCTCAGCATCGAGGCGAACCAGGAGTCCGGGAACTTGAGAGCAAATCCCGTCAGCACCAGCACGAAGAAGCTGATCAGCAAGGTCGCATGTTGCCAGCGGAAGCGAAACTCCATGCGCGTGACCGTGGCCTGCTGACGCTTGCGTAATTGCACGGCCTTGAATCGCCATACGATGAAATTGTGCAGCAGCATGCCGCCAATCACAGCGAAGATCATGGCGAGATAAAACTTTCGCACCCAGCGCACGGCCTTGCTGCCTACGTCGGCCGAGAGGGGCGCATCAACGTGAACCTTGGCGGCTACAAACTTCTCGGTCACTCCCGGGTGGCACTGTCCGCAGGTTTTCGCCAAATTGGCATGATTGATCGTCGACCGCGGATCGCTCGACGGCAGAATGTTGTGCACGCCGTGGCAGCTGGCGCAGTTGGCAACGACCTGCGATCCCAGTCGAGCTGCTAGCCCGTGATAGCTCGCAAGATAGGTCGTGGCTCGGCGGCCTTCTATCCCGAATTCCTGCGAGAGCCGCACGCCTTCATGGCAACGCGCGCAGGTGACTTGCGCCAGATTCTGCGCAGCCACGGGAGAATTCGGGTCGATGTGCGACTTGATGGAATGAATGCCGTGGCAGTCGGTGCAAACCGGCGCCTGCCAGTTGCCATTGGCGATCGCCTGCCCATGAATGCTCTGTTTGAATTGCGCCGCGATTCCGTCATGGCACTTGCCGCAAGTTTGCGGCACGTTGAACTTGAAGATCGGCGACTTCGAATCTTTCGCGTCCAGGATTTCATGCGCGCCGTGGCAATCGGTACAGACCGCGGCCTTCTCCGAACCGGCAGCGACGGCGTGTCCGTGCACGCTCTGCTCGTAGGACGCGACCATTTGCGCGCCCTGCCCGCCATCTTCCATCACAAACTTCTGCGCGTGGCAGGAACCGCAGGTGGCTGCGATGTTGGCGTGGTTTACGCGTGATTTCGGGTCGCCCGCCGGCAGCAATTCGTGCGGACTTCCATGGCAATCAACGCAGGTCGCGGCGTTGTGATTGCCATCCTGGACTGCTTTCGCATGGAAGCTGCGATCGTACGCGGCCTGTTCGTCGGCATGGCAAGTGGCACAAATGACCTTGGCCGGAGTTGTCTCATGCGCCGGCGTCTTAATGTCAGTGTGGCAGTCGACGCAGGTAAACATCCCGCCATGAATCGACACCTTGAATTTCTGCTGATCGACGTAGAGGCTGACCGTTTTCCCGTTAATCCGGTGACTTAGAGTGGAGTCGCCGTGGCAAGCCAGACAATCTTCAGCAGTCGGTTTCGCAGGGTGTTTGGCGGCAAGGGCCACGCTACCGCTTAGAAGAAAAAGGGTGAGTGCAATTCCAGGCGCAAAAAGTCTCCTGCTATTTTGCTCATGCATGCTCTCACCCGCCGTTTCCTAATCACAAACATTGCCTTGCCGCATGGTCGCGGCTCTGGTTACTTCAGGGCCCGAATGTAGGCGACCAGGTCTTTGATTTCCGTGTCTTTCAATTTCCCTTCGTAGGGCGGCATCTTGCCTTTGCCCTTGGTGATGATTTCGGTCAACTCCGCGTCGGTTTCCTTCGCCACTTCCGGCGAATGAAAGTCACGGGTCCCCATCTTGCCGCCTTTGCCGTCCGCGCCGTGGCAAACCGCGCATTTTGCTTTGTACGTTGCGGCGGCATCTTGCGCGTGCGCCGAGCCGGAAACTGCGACTATGCCGAAGGCCAACAACCCTGCCATGATGGTTTGAGAGAAAAGATCTTTCACGATACGTCCTCCTTGGAGAGTTTTTTGCACCATAACACAGGCCTTACAGCATGTCGCCCGCGCTGGCAATCATGTTCGAGAATCGGAACAGTGTTGAATTTCTCTTCGACTGTTGCATTTTTCCTCGACGCTGGTAGATTCGCACGGTCTCAGCTTTCTGCCCTATGGCGGAAGTCACCTTCGGGAGTGATATCCATCACGTAGCCAAAGTTCCGGAATTGTGACCTGCATCACTGTGAGGAGTGCCATCCGGCACTGCCTTAGCCGCTCTCCAAATGGCACCATCCAGCCCATGTCTGCTGATTCCAAAGCCGAAAAAGCCGATTCCTGCGACCGGCCCAACGTCCGAGCGCTGAACGGCAGTCCCGCGATGCGTGATTTCAAGCTGCGCCCGCTCCAGGTAACCTGGGAGATCACCCGCGCAATCGACTGGAAAGCATCGTCCAGCCGCTCGCTCGCGCGTTGTCCACGCGATCCGAGAGAACTCCCTACCGCTGAGGCCTTTCATCTAGTCGATGAGATCGCTGCCATGCACGTGCCCCTGCTAATCATTACCGGCGGCGATCCACTCTCGCGTATCGACCTACTGCCGATCATTCATTACGCCTCCCGCCGTTGTGTGCGGACATCGCTGACCGTGCTGCCAACGCCTCTGCTGACTCGCGACATAATTTCTGAGCTAAAGGATTGCGGACTGATGCGGATGGGCTTGTGGCTACACGGCTCGACCGCCGCATTGCACGATAGTTACTGGCGCATCCCCGGTTCTTACCGTCGCACTCTGGAAGCTATTGGCTGGTGCCACGATGCCGGACTCTCCATCCAGGTCAACACGATCATGGCCCGCCGGAACATTTACGACGTCGACCCCATGGTCGAACTCCTGACGCGCCTGGACGCGCTTCTGTGGAGCGTTTTCTTTTTCGTTCCCTCCGGCCCGGAGCAGACCACAGATATGCTTACTCCTGCCGAGCATGAGCAAGTCTTCGCGCAGCTCTATGCTGCTTCGAGGCATGTGCGTTTTCAGATCAAAACCAACGAAGGTCAGCATTACCAGCGGTTTCTACTAGAGCAGAGAGCGCGTGAGTCGCGCGGCCGCCTGACCGAAGATGAGGTGATCACCTGCGCACCACGGGGCGTAGACGACGGCAGAGAATTTGTGTTCGTCAATTGGGCGGGAGAAGTTTATCCGAGCCGCTTTCTTCCGCTATCGGCCGGCAATGTGATTGAAGAGCCGCTGGCAAAGATCTACTGCGACTCAGAGTTGTTCTCCTCGCTGCGCGACAGTTCGAAGCTTAAGGGCAAGTGTGGCCGCTGCTCGATGCGCAACGTCTGCGGAGGCTCCCGCGCCCGCGCCTATGCCCTGACCGGCGACCTTTTCGCCGAGGATCCGGCCTGCATCTACCAGCCGGCCACGGCATAACCCAAGCGCCGCGCGGATCTCGAGATGGCTCATATCAGTTCGAATTTTGTGCGGAAGATCACAGCCCCTTGTGATTCCATCCTTAGAGTCTGCTCATCCATCTTGCTGATTTCTGGTGCAAATTGCACAAATCCTGCCGCGACTTGCGATTAAATTGTGACCACAATCACGAAAATCGGTGACCCAACATACGGTGTTTACGGCTCCCGTCTGGCATCCTACCCGTCAAATCGAGGTGTACCATGGCTGCAAAAGACGGACGCGACATTCTGGAAGTCCTGAAGTTCGAACTGAGCTTTCTTGAGGACGGAGGCTATGGCCGCTCACCGCAGACGCCTTGGCGTCCGCCGTCCATTTTCGAAGATTCCCCCATCTGCCCCAATTTCTCCGACCCCGCGCGGCCGCATGCCTGCGACAGTTGCCTGTTGATCGACTTCGTGCCACAAGATCGGCGCGAAGATGTGGTTCCCTGCCGCTTCATTCAGATTTGCCGGGAAGGCCGCACGGTCGAAGATTTCTATCGCACGGGAACGCAAGTTGAGATGGAGGAAGCACTGGGGCGCTGGCTGCGCGAACAAATCAGCAAAATCGAGCAGGAGCGCGGATTGGCCAAACCTGGGGGTACTGCCTAATTCATCACGGCTTCATAGAATTGTCGAACAAAAGGGAAAAGAATATGAGTGACGAACACGCCTATCGAGTATCTGCCTGGTGGACCTCAGGTCGTACGGGCCTGGCCAAATCGGATTCAGCCCCAAATGCAATTCATTTCACTGCGCCGATGGAATTCGGAGGGCTGGAAGGCCGCTGGACGCCGGAAGAGCTTTTGCTCGCCGCGATTGCGGGTTGTTACACGACAACTTTGCGCTCCATTGCTGGCTCCGCCCAGTTCGACTTCGCGGACCTGCAGGTGGAAGCCAGCGGAGTTATCCGTCGCGCCGAATCTGGCTATAACTTCAGCGAAATCGTGATCCGGCCGAACCTGAAAATTGGGTCGACCGAAGAGCGGGAGCGGGCGCTCGACCTTCTGAAGCGTGCCGAAAAACTGTGCCTGGTCTCGCGTGCCATCGGCACCACGATAAAGTTCGAGCCCCAGCTCGAAATCGTGAAGCCAGCAGTGGTCGTGTAACCTGCGCAGCGAATGAATCTCAGGGCGCGGTCCCAAGCCGCGCCTTTGCTTTATCAATGGCTTCCTGGCCAATTCCAAAATGGGGTTGCCCCATCCTTCCCGCGTTTTTTGCGGGAGGGTGGGCCTTCGCCCGAACTAGAATCGAAAATGAATGCACGTTAAGCCAGTCCGTTATCAGAATCAAGGCTGCCTGCACTTCTGATCCCTCGGCTTCGCTCGGGATTTCGGCGGCGGGCTCATACGCCCGCCAAGCACCTCAACATTCAGCTGCTACCCGGCGAATGAAGCTGCTTGACTCTCTGGTGGCCAGAAATACCTTTGAGCGCGAGCTGGAACGTATCCGCCGCTGGTATGGCTGCTTCGTTACCGGATATGTGGTCATGCCGGAGCACGTGCACCTGCTCATCAGCGAGCCGGAGCGGGGTAAACTCTCGCTCGTGATTCAGATGCTGAAGCAAGTTACTTCGCGAAAACTCAAGCCTGCGGCCCACCCCGCCGAGAACGTGGAAAGCACCCGTCCTGAACAAGCAAAGCGTGTCGAAGGAGTGAGGCATCCGGAGCGATTCTGGCAGGTTCGCTATTACGACTTTCCCGTCTGGACCGAGGCGAAGCGGATTGAGAAGCTGCGATACATTCACCGCAATCCCGTGAGCCGTGGACTGGCCGAGCGTCCCGAGGACTGGAAGTGGAGCAGCTTCGCGCACTACGCCACCGGTGTCGAGGGAGCGGTGGAAATTGAATCGCAGTGGACCGCGCGCCAGCGGGAACGGCTGGGCGTGGTGTCGGCAGTATCGAAGGCCCACCCTCCCGCACAAACCGCGGGAAGGGTGGGGCAACCGCCGTTGGGGAAATAGCGAAAGGATGGGCCAGCGCGCAATCGCTTCAACTTGAGTGGGAATTTTGCCTGACATGTTCATTCGTCATCCGTGCGCGCTTGATCTGCCCTAACGTCTCATGTTGTGATGAGCTGATGTATGTAATCCGCCAGCCCTGCGCCGCGCTCGCTTCCCATGTCGAAAGGCTCTGGTGTTGCGACGGACATCGGGGGGACAAAGGCACGGACCGAGCGCTACCCGATGGCCGATTTCAGATGGCCTTCAGTCTGGTGGAGGGCCCCATCTCTGCGCTGACCGATCCGATGGGCGATGGTGGAGGGATCGCGCCCTCGCTACTGATGGGAATACGCTCGCGGGTCAGCATCATTGATACCGCCAAGCTTCGTTCGGCCATGGGAGTCGTGTTCCGGCCAGGTGGCGTGCACGCTTTTTTGAACACGCCGGCCGACGCGTTTCACAACAAGAACGTATCCTTGGATTTGATTTGGGGCTCGATGGTCCAAAGCTTGCGCGAGCGGTTGCGCAGCGCCAACGAACCGGCCAAGAAATTTCAAATACTCGAAGCCGCACTTTTGAGCCGCATCAACGAACGCGTCCAGTTGAATGCTGCGGTGCGTTACGCGCTTTTGGAGTTTGCGCGCAGACCCGGAATTCCTATGGTACGAGAGCTGGCCCGCGAGGCTGGCCTGAGCCGCCGTCGGTTTGCCCAGTTGTTCCGCGAGCAGATTGGGCTCACGCCGAAGCTCTATTGCCGAGTCCAACGCTTTCAAACCGCATTGAAGCAAATTGCGTCTGGGGCTTCGGTGGATTGGGCACAGTTAGCACTGACGGCGGGCTACTACGATCAGGCCCATCTGGCTCACGAATTCCAGGATTTCTCGGGGCTCTCGCCAAGTGCCTATCTGGCGGACTGCCATCGCTCTGCGAGTCACGCTTCCATCGATTAACCAACCGCGAGTTCCCATTTTTACAAGACGGCACCCTGGCTTTCTGCGAAGCTGCGAATCGGTCTGCCACATTGAAAAATGGGAGGGAACGAAACGTGAAATCGAACTACAAATTTTTCATCGGCGTTGTTGCCGGTGTTTTGGCCGGGGCTGTAAGCAACAATGCAATTCATGCCCAGCAGGTAAAGAACCCGCCTGTCTATTTAATTTCCGAGGCGAATGCGATCAACGACCCGACTGGCATAAAAGAATACGGAGCGAAGGTCAATGAAACCCTGGCGCCTTTCAATGGCCATTATCATTTTGTGGTTCGGGGCGGCAAAACAGAAAGCCTGGATGGGGACGCGCCGCCAAAAGGAATTGTGGTCATCGCATTCGACAGCTCCGAACAGGCACACGCCTGGTATGACTCGCCCGCGTATGCAGCCATCAGACCAGTCCGTTTAGCTGCAGTGAAAGGCCGCATGTTTATCGTGCAGGGCGTTGCCGAATAAGATTTAGTGACGGTCGTTGAGATTGTTCACAAAGCGCGCGATTGCGGCGAGCACGGCTTCGGGATGATCGCGATGAGCCGAATGGCCGCAGTGGTTGAGTTGCAGAACCTCGACTCGTCCCATCGCCTGACGCTCGATTGCCTCAACCTGAGCCATGGTTCCGTACTGATCCTCAAAGCCCTGAATGACGAGGATCGGACAAGTGATCTTGGGGAGATACTCCTCGATGTTCCAGGCGCGAAAGTCGGGATGCAGCCAGATGTCGTTCCATCCCCAGAATGTTTTCGCGGCATCGCGATGATGGCGGGCCAGCTTCTCGGCCAGGTTGGTGGTTTGAAACTTCACCTTCGCGGCGGCGATGCTGGCGACGCTGAGATCCTCGACGAAGACATGCGGCGCTAGCAGCACAAGTCCGCGAACAGTGTTGGGCGCGCCGGCATAGATAAGGGCGATCGAGCCGCCATCGCTGTGGCCGATCAGAATGGGATCGCGAATCTTTAGCTCTTTCAAGACCTGGGGTAACGTGGTAAGCGCCTCATCGTGCATGAACGAGACCGGACGCGGCTCTTGCAGCACATCGGACTGGCCATTGCCGTACCGCGAATAGATAGTGCAGCCGCATCCGGTGGCATCGGCCACGCGATCGGGAAAATCTTTCCAATGCGAGACCGATCCTAGACCCTCGTGCAGAAAAACGAGTTCTGGAAGTTGTCCCTTGGAAGCCGGAATCCGCCGCACTTCGAGGGAATGGCCTCCGGCACGCAACTGAAAAGTTCCGGCTGGAATTTGTGTCATTGAATGGAAGACTTTTCTACCACAGAGGGCACAGAGGAACACGGAGGAAAACCTCTGCGACCGTAGGCCCTCGCGCAGACGAGCTCAACAAATCCCGTTCGCACCACCTCCGTAACTGCGCATCGCAACTCAGGATATCGTAAGCTATAGGTAACTGGAGGAGGAGTGCGCTGTAGTCGTTGTGGCACCGAAAATCCTGAGACGCACCGCTATTGTGGCAGCTGTGGCGCGTCGTTGCCGAATCCTGTGCCGGCGGGAGCGCAACCAGAAACTGCAACCAGCTCGGCCTATCGAAGCTCAAACCCATCGGTTCCGCGACCTACAGGGCAGTCCGCTGCGGGCCAACGGAGCACGCCCCAGGAAGCGCCGAGCATTTCCGGACCCTCGTTTCTCGGTCTGGGAGCAGCTCCATCGTCGAAACAGGGGCCCAATCTGCGTCACGATTCGCGTTCTGACGCGGCGCGCAATCTCGATTATCTGCTCGAGGACGACGAACCTCGCAGCGGGAAATGGAAGTTTTGGCTGATTCTTGTGGCACTGGCTTTGGCGGGCGGATTTGGCTACTTGCGCTGGCACAATGAGCTTTCGTCGTTGATCGCAACTACGCGTAAGCCGACGGCAGCGCAACCGGCGGAATCTAGCGCGCCGGCTGAATCGTCACAACCGGAGGTGAGCACACCAGCCAATGGCCCTGCGGCCGTTGCGCCGGGCACGACGCCACCTGCGGTGACGCCGGCCCCGCAGCCATCTGCGCAGCCGAGCGCAGCACCTTCAACATCCGAGGCAGGTAAATCGGCGTCATCTTCAGCGAGCACTACAGATCCGAATGCCGCAGCGACGCCACCGAATTCAGCGCCAGCTGAGAACGCGGGTGCAGCCGCTGAAGGGAAGGCGGAAAATTCAGAGAAATCTGACGCGAGTGCCCCGCCGGCGAAATCAGATTCAGAGACTGAGAATTCCGATTCGACAGCGGATTCGACCAAGGCAGCGGAAGCGGAGCCTGCACCAGCGCCGGCTCACACGAAAACCAAGCCATCCGCGGCGAAACCGTTCGATCAGGTGCGCGAGGCCGAGAAATACATTTATGGGCGCGGCGGGGCCAAGCAGGATTGCGATCGCGGGTTGCGCATGTTGCGTCCGCCGGCCGATAAGGGAAATCTGCAAGCCATGATCTCGCTGGGTGCGCTCTATTCGACGGGAGTGTGTGCTCCGAAGGATCTGCCGACCGCGTACCGCTGGTTTGCCGTAGCGCTGCGAAAGCAACCGGACAATCCCGCACTGCAGGACAATCTAAAGCGACTCTGGGGACAGATGACGCAGCCGGAGCGGCAGCTGGCGATCAAGCTGAGTCAGTAGCAAAGTATCGCATCGGGCTGTCCCGACCGGTTATTAGTTAGTCGAGTGAGCTCGAATTCGCCTTCCAGACAAGCGTGTATAATCCCCACGCACCTCGGGAGAGGCGCATGGGGACTGATTCGGGCGTGGGTCTCCGTCCCGCCCGAAGCTTTATCAGCAAAGCACTGTGCGAGAGTGCAAGTCTCAGGCCACACTCTGGCCGAAGCTATCCTGTTGCAAAATCGAGCCGTAGTTTTTCGTTGACCGGCGTGAACTGTCCGATGGCAGAACAGGTGTGTCCGCAGCCGGACAAGTTGATCTTCGGCTTAATCTAGGGAAACTCCGATCAATCTGCTAAGCAAAACGGGGCGAGCGGAGGCAGTGGAAGCAATTCCTCGCGAAGCCGCTGCTGGAGCCGACTTGCATGGGTCCTTTGCTCTGCTCACGATGACAGAACAAAAGAGGGAAACTTAATCAGAGCTTCCCTAAGCTTCCTCTTGTTCTTTCAGTCTGGCGATGACGCTGAAATCTTCGAGGGTCGTGGTGTCGCCTTTGACTTCGCCGTGGGTAGCGAGTTCGCGGAGGAGGCGGCGCATGATCTTGCCGCTGCGCGTTTTCGGCAGCATGTCGGTGAAGCGAATGTCGTCAGGCCTGGCGAGCGCGCCGATTTCTTTCGCGACCCATTTGCGTAATTCGTCTTTCAACTCGTTGGAGGGCTGTCTTCCGTGCTCGAGTGTCACAAATGCGGAGATGGCTTGGCCTTTGAGATCGTCGGGACGGCCGACCACCGCGGCTTCAGCGACGGCGTCGTGCGCAACCAATGCTGACTCAACTTCCATGGTGCTGAGGCGATGGCCGCTCACGTTGAGCACGTCGTCGACACGGCCCATGATCCAGAAATATCCGTCTTTGTCTTTGCGGGCGCCGTCACCGGTGAAATACATACCTGGAATTTGTGACCAGTAATTTTGCACGTAACGATCGGGATCGCCGTAGACGGTGCGCAGCATCCCCGGCCAAGGACGCTTGAGAACGAGGAATCCGCCGGAGCCGTCGGGGACAGGTTGACCGTCCATCGTGACGATTTCCGGAACGACGCCGGGGAATGGGCGGGTGGCCGATCCGGGCTTGGTTGCGATCGCGCCGGGAATGGGCGTGAGCATGATGTGCCCGGTTTCGGTTTGCCACCAGGTGTCGACGATGGGGCACCGATCGCCGCCGATGGTCTCGCGATACCACATCCAAGCTTCGGGATTGATCGGTTCACCGACTGTGCCCAGCAAGCGAAGGCTTTTCATGTCGTGCTTCTTCGGCCACTCGTCTCCCCACTTGATGAACGTACGGATGGCGGTGGGCGCGGTGTAGAAGACATTGACCTGGTGGCGCTCGATAATCGACCAGAAGCGGTCGGGCTCGGGAAAATTCGGAGCGCCTTCGTACATCAAGCTGGTGGCGCCATTCTGCAGTGGTCCATAAACAATGTAGCTGTGACCGGTGACCCAGCCGATATCGGCCGTGCACCAGTAAGTGTCTTCGTCTTTCAGGTCGAAGACCCACTTGGTGGTGAGATAGGTGCCCACCGAATATCCGCCGGTGGTGTGGACTACGCCTTTGGGTTTGCCGGTGGTCCCGGACGTGTAGAGGATGTAGAGCGGATGCTCGGCGTCGAGCGGCTCGGCTGGACATTCGTCAGAAGCTTTGGCCATCAGTTCGTGCCACCAATGGTCGCGGCCGGGCTGCATGTTGATCGCGGTTCCGGTGCGTTTATAGACAACGACGTGTTTCACGCTGGGACAGGATTTGAGCGCCTCGTCAACGGCGGGAAATAACTTGACTTCCGAGCCACGGCGATAACTTCCATCTTGCGTGATCACCGCCGTGGCCTGCGAATCGTGGATGCGATCGACGAGAGCGTTGGATGAAAATCCGCCGAAGACGACCGTGTGCGGAGCGCCGATGCGGGCGCACGCGAGCATCGCAATGGCCAGCTCGGGCGTCATGCCCATGTATATCGCAACGCGGTCGCCTTTTTTTACTCCGAGCGATTTCAAGACATTGGCGAACTTCTGCACTTCGCGGTGCAACTGTTGATAGGTCAGCGTACGAACTTCGCCCGGCTCGCTCTCCCAAATAATGGCTGCCTTGTTCTTGCGCCACGAATTTACATGCCGGTCGAGACAGTTGTAAGAAAGGTTGATCTGGCCACCGACAAACCATTTCGCCCAGGGGCAATTCCATTCGAGAACTTTTTCCCATCGCTTGAACCAATGCAGGTCTCCGGCGATGCGTGACCAGAATGTGTCAGGATCATCGACCGACTCCTTGTAGAGGCGCTCGTATTCGTCGAGGCTCTTGATGTGAGCGTGCCGGCTAAACTCCGGCGGACACTCAAACTTCCGCTGCTCCTGCAAAATCGAATCGATGCTGGTGGATTGTGTCGCCGTACTGGCTTTGTCAGGCATAGCTCGAAACCTCGACTTTGCGGGATTGAATCGTGCTCCCGAGGACGACGAGAGAACCTATTCTACACAGCCGGGAAGGCTGGTGGAGTCAGCTTCACCCGTGGCGAGTCCTTCGCGATTCGCTCTCTCGAAATTCCCACTTCTCGCAAAGGCGGCGAGAAGTGGGGCACCCCCCCGTGTCGTTTTATCGGAGCGCTGCAGGCTGGTCGCCGCGAACAGTTCGCTGGGCATGTACCGCAAGTTGCACGACGTCGTGCGCAACCCGCGCTGTGTTGTGGCGGGCCACGCCAGCTTCTTCCAGATAGTCTCCCAGCACAGGAATCACTCCCAGAGCCTCGATTGCATCGAGATCATTCACAATCTGGCAGGCGCCTTCGCGTGCGTAGCTCGACCTCATCTCTTCTGATACGGGCGTGCGGTTGAGCAAAGCGTAATCGAAGATCTGGGCATGGGCGTGATTGTTCAGGGCGCGAATATGATCGGCGGCTGACAAACCCAGACTTTCATTGGCCTGGGTCATCAAATTACAAATGTAGATCTTGACGGCCGGTGAGCGCTCGATAGCTTGGGGAATGCCGGTCACCAGCAGATTCGGAATGAGACTGGTAAAGAGCGAACCAGGGCCGATGGTGATGATGTTGGCTTGGGCAATGGCCTCGAGCGTCTGCGACATAGGCTCAACATCGGGCGGCACCAGTACAAGCTCGACGATCCGTCCCTTGCTGGCAGTGATTTTCGTTTCGCCGCGAACACGAGTCCCATCCTGCATGATGGCTTCGAGCTCGATGTTCGAAGTGGTTGCAGGATAAATGTGGCCGCGGGTGAGCAGAATTTCAGATGACAGACGCACCGCTTCAGAGAAATCCGACGTGAGGGAGGTGAGGGCGGCGAGGAAGAGATTGCCGAAGCTGTGTCCCTCCAAGCCGGAGCCTTTTTCGAAGCGGTGGCGAAACAGGCGCGACAGCAGGGCTTCATCCTCGCTGAGGGCGACGATACAGTTACGAATGTCGCCCGGCGGAAGCATATTGAATTCTTTGCGGAGGCGTCCGCTGGAACCACCGTCATCGCTGACCGTCACGACGGCGGAAAGGTCCGAGATCGTGGGGACATCGGCAGTTGGTTTCGCCGCATCGGACGAAGATGGTACGAACTGCCGCAGCCCTCGCAACAGTGTGGAAAGTCCCGTACCGCCGCCGATGGCAACGACGCGAAGTCCCCGGCTGGATATGCCTTCCGTGGACTCGCCCTGGGTTTTTGTCGTCATTCTCCTTGCGGGCAGCTCAGAGCGGCTCGTTTTCCGGAAACTCTGGTTCGTGCGTGGCGAAGTCAGCGCCTGGATCCGGATAGAGCAGTTCGGTGAAGCGAGGGTCCTCTGCCAGGTTCTGGAAATCTGAGTCGTTGCGCGCTTGATAGCGCAATTGTGGATTGATACGAAGCGCTTCATCTAAACGTTTCAGTGAATCTTCGACGTGCCCGGTCAGGCAGTCGAGGGCGGCCAGACCGTAGATGACGTAGTCGGACTTAGGCACCTGTTTGAGCAGTTTGTCGAGATGCTCGCGTGCCGTCACGTAATCTCCGACGTTCATTAAAGAAACGGCGTAGTCATAGTGTTCTTCTGGCGTCTTGAATTGCGTGCCAGCCGATCGCTCCGAATGTTGATTGCAGGCATTGAGATGGACGATGGCGCGGTCCGCCAGTTCTTTGCTGGAGCCAGCAACAACCTTCTGGAAGTGCGGCTTGGCTTTGTCGAATTTATGCTCCTGCATGGCACGCAATCCAGCTTCGTAGCTCTGCAGAGCCTGGGTATAGCGGGGATCTTCCGCCAAAGACTTCTTTGCAGTTGCCTTCTGAGCCATGTGCAAAACTCTTCCTGTGCTCTTGGTAATAGGGAACTCCTTGCGAGGCGCGTAAACGCGAACCCTAAGTATTACCCAAAGCGTGGCCAGAGGGCAATGTGAGGGCAAAAGACTGCAGCGAGGAATTAACTGAAATCAGGATTGTCCCGAGCCGCAGATATTCCAGATTGCGAGGCGGATCCCGGGAAAAGCACGCCGATCATCGACAACCGGAAACAGCCGCCAAATCAGTTGATTGCGGCGGCAGACTGCAAGTCGATCTGCTTCCACTCGCCCTTGATGATCCCGGCCCGAATCTGGCCTGAAGTTTTGCCTTTTTTGTGCTCCTGATAGGAAAAGTAAAGCTCCTTCAGACAGGTTGCGCATTGTGCGCCGTGCGTGCTCTCAAAGCAGCTATGCAGGCTGTTGTGCCCCATGCGGTCGCAATAGCAATAGCAGGGTTGCTGATGCAGCACGGCAGGGATCTTCGCTGCCAGATCGTACGCATGCGTCTGGTAGGGAAACTGCGCGTCAGGCCCCCAGAGCTGATCCTTGGTCAGGATCGCGGGTAATTTCGTTCCCTTTGGCGGCGGAGCGGCATTGTAAGCAGGAATCCCGCTGTCTTCCTGCGAGACCATCCATTGCGTGGAAAAGCCCATGATGACGAGAAACAAAAATGACAAAGTCAGCGTGCGGCGGAGAATCTTGGTATGGAAGTCCATGAACCCCTCGTTGGGACATTGTAAATCAGCCCGGATAATCCAGAAAATGTTGGTGTGGAGGAACAACGCGCTTCGCGGACAATCGCTTCTGTATACAATAGGGGAGCATGCCAGAGCCGTCCCACCCAGGACAAAGTCCTGCCCACGGGGCCGAGCCTCGCCAGCTCAACACCAGTGGCGTTATTTCAGCACTTCCGGTGGCAGGCGGCCGGGTCCGATCCTCAGTTGGAGTCTGGCTGCGCGATCTGGTCGTTTCGCTGGCCATCTCCGCGTTCATCATCATTTTCATTTACCAGCCGGTCAAGGTCGAAGGCACAAGCATGATGCCGTCACTGGCCGACCAGGAACGGATCTTCGTCAACAAGTTCGTTTATCGGCTGGAACCGATCGAGCGCGGGGATATCGTTGTATTCCGCTATCCGCGCGATCCTTCGAAGAGTTACATCAAACGCGTCATCGGAGTTGCCGGGGACCGAATTCGCATCGACGGCGGGCAGGTTTATGTCAACGATCAATCCGTTGACGAAGACTACGTTCCACCTGCGTATACGGATTCGCGTTCCTATCCCGAAACAGTAGTGCCACCCGAGTGCTACTTCGTGCTCGGCGATCACCGCTCGATGTCGAACGACAGCCGCGATTTCGGGCCGGTGCCTCAGAGCTTTATCTACGGCAAAGCCGTGTTTGGCTATTGGCCGATGGACAAGCTGGGGCGAGTTCGCTAACCGTACCGGTTCCTTTTTTTCCACAGCTGATCGGCGCGTTCTTCCCTTGGCCCTTCGGGTATTCCCTGATAAGATTCTGAAAATTCACCACCCGGAGCGAGAATGCAGGCAATCCTTGCGCTGGAAGACGGCCGGGTCTTCCGCGGCAAAGGCTACGGTGCCAAAGGCGAGTGCTACGGCGAAGTCGTTTTTAATACTTCCATCACCGGCTATCAGGAAATCTTCACCGACCCCTCCTACTCCGGACAGATTGTTGTTCTGACCAATCCAGAAATCGGAAATTACGGCACAAATCAGGAAGACAACGAGGCCACGCGTCCGTGGATCGAAGGCCTGATCGTGCGGGAGTTTTCGAAGGTGAGCTCGAACTGGCGATCGCAGCAGGTTGCGGAAGAATATCTGGAGCAGTTCAAAGTGCCCGTTCTATCGGACATCGATACGCGCGCCCTGGTGCGCCATCTGCGCGATAACGGCGTGATGCGCGGCGTGATTTCGACGATTGAGAGCGATCCGGCCAAGCTGATTGCGAAAGCGCGGTCGATTCCGAAGATGGACGGGACCGACTTGGCAAAAGTCGTGAGCACGAGCCGTCCGTATGTGTGGGAAGTCGGCGAGCGTTCGCATGAGCCGGTTGCGGTTGTCGGCGTGAAAGATGAGCCGCCGCGGTTTCACGTCGTCGCCTACGATTTTGGAATCAAGCAGAACATTTTGCGCAAGCTGCGCGGCGAGGGATGCAAGGTCACGGTCGTGCCCGCGCAGACGCCGGCGGAGGATGTTTTGGCATTGAAGCCGGACGGAGTTTTTCTCTCGAATGGCCCGGGAGATCCCGAGCCGTGCACGTACGCGGTCGATTCGATTCGCAGGTTGATGGGACGGCAGCCGATCTTTGGAATTTGTCTGGGACATCAGCTTACGGGCATAGCTTTGGGCGGCAAGACATTCAAGCTGAAGTTTGGACATCACGGCGGGAATCATCCGGTGAAGCAGTTGAAGACGGGGAAAATCGAGATCACCGCGCACAACCATAACTTTGCGGTCGATCCGGATTCGCTGGCGCAGAGCGAAGTCGAGTTTACCCACATGGACTTGAATGACCAGACGCTGGAGGGCTTGCGGCACCGCAATCTGCCCCTGTTCAGCGTGCAATATCACCCGGAAGCCGCGCCTGGACCGCACGACTCGCACTATCTGTTCAAGGAGTTCACCAAGATGATGGAGGAGTGGAAAGGGTGAGGTACCCGAGCTCACCAGGTTAGCTATGAACCACAGACCGAGACTGGCAATTGGGATTCTCTCCTTCTTGGGGGCGATTTCGCCCTGTCGCAGTTCTGGGTGCGCAATGGGTTTTGCTCAACACAAGGTGAAAAGCACTTTTGTCGTTGAGATTTCCTACCATGGCCAGCCCCTGCAAGGGATCGAAACTGAGATTAGTCGTGAAACGCATCAAGAGCCATACTTGATCCTCGTGTCATCAGTACAGTCCGACGAAAACGGAAGAGTCCCGATCAGGGGACTTGATCCGGGCGACTATTTCTTGGCCGTGAAGCACGCCGGAATTGGAGGAGAAGCAGTCGAATTAAAGGTGGTAGGCGAGGGAGAAGGAGATGCGTCGATCGAGAACACTGTGAAACTCGGTTGGCCGAACAGGAAGGTATTCAAAATCCGTCGGGTTGCTGGAAAGCTGGTTCGAACTCCGTTTGATTTTAGGACCGGTTCGGCTGAGCCGCCCCTCGCCGGTGCCAAGCTCACGCTAACTGACGCTCTTCCTGGAACACGCCGGACAGCGTCGGTGGTGCAAACCAACGGGAAGTTCGAGTTTGGAAGTCTCGATGCCGGCCTCTACATCGTGTACATAAAACAAGATGAGACCAAAGGACCGATTGGAGACGAGAGGATTGACGGTGACATCTTCGTCGAGGTCAGTCGAGATGCGACTGATTTGGAATTGCCCCTACTCCGACTATACATGTCTGATTGTGGAATGGGCATCCGCGGGGTGGATGGCAACGAGATCTTCTGAGTTTGATCCGAAGCGCTGTTTCTAAATGCCGAAACTTACTGAGGTCTTGAATATCCTGATGCTCGACTTGGAGCCGACCATCATTCGCCAGTCGGCAGTAAAGGCTTTGAAAGGGCGCGCCTTCAGGCGCGCCGTGAAAGGCGAAAAGATTTGCGGCTTTAGCCGCTGAGGTAGGGCGATGAAACCCACCCGAGAACATGCGACGAACAACGCGCAGACATACATGATTACCTCCTCGACGTGGGGTCGTCGCGCTCTTTTCCGTAACGAGCGTTGGGCGAAGCTCTTGATTGATACGCTTTACCACTATCGCGGAACCGCTTATTTGCTGCATGAGTTCGTTGTCATGCCAGATCATATCCATGTGATTCTGACCCCGAAGACGAGTCTCGAGAAAGCGGTCCAGTTCATTAAAGGCGGATTTTCGTATCGAGCGAAGAAAGAACTCGGCTCGAATATGGAAGTCTGGCAAAAAGGATTTTCAGATCACCGCATTCGCGATGTGAGCGATTACCGAATTCATCAGATTTACGTGCAGCAGAATCCGGTTCGAAAACATTTGTGTGAAGGTGCGGATGAGTATCAGTTTTCGTCCGCGAGGCCGGAATTCGACCTCGATTCTGTGCCCCAGGGGCTAAAGCCCGCCGATTCCAATCAGACCCAACCGGCGCGCCTTGAAGGCGCGCCCTATCAAAGCGACACCGTGTGCGGCATGCCTGAGGGTGAAACCGCCCAGCGCATAATCGGGTCTCAGCGGAGCGAGATCGTGGCCGTCGCGGCCAGGAACAAGACTGCATAAATGCCCAAACGCACTGACATCTCGAAGATTCTGATCCTCGGTTCGGGGCCGATCATCATTGGACAATCGGCGGAGTTCGACTACTCGGGCACGCAGGCCTGCAAAGCACTGAAGTCCGAGGGCTACGAAGTCGTGCTGGCCAACTCGAATCCGGCGACGATCATGACCGATCCCGAGTCGGCCGACCGCACGTACATCGAACCACTCACGGTCGAGTACCTGGAAGAGATCATTCGCATCGAGCGGAAGATGTCGCCGGGCGCGGGATTTGCCGTGTTGCCGACGGTCGGCGGACAGACCGCGCTCAATCTTGCCATCGAACTCTCCGACGGCGGCATTCTCGAAAAATACGATGCCAGCCTCATCGGTGCAAAAGTCGAAGCCATCAAGAAAGCCGAAGACCGTCTGTTCTTCAAAGACGCCATGCAGAGGATCGGCCTGGACGTACCCAAATCTGCGCTCGTGAAGACCACGAAAGACGGCCTTGAATTCGCCGACAAGATCGGATTTCCGGTTATTGTTCGTCCGTCATTCACGCTGGGCGGAACCGGCGGCGGCATGGCGTATAACCGCGAAGAACTGCTTGAAGTCCTTACGCGCGGCCTCGATCTCTCGCCCGTGCATGAAGCGCTGATCGAGGAATCGGTGCTGGGATGGAAGGAGTTCGAACTCGAGGTGATGCGCGACACGAAAGACAACGTCATCATCATCTGCTCGATCGAGAATTTCGATCCGATGGGCGTGCACACGGGCGACTCGATCACGGTGGCCCCTGCGCAGACGCTCACCGACCGCGAGTATCAGGCCATGCGCGACGCGTCGATTGCCGTCATCCGCGAGGTCGGCGTCGATACCGGCGGATCCAACATTCAATTCGGCGTGAATCCTGAAACCGGGCGCATGGTCGTGATCGAGATGAATCCGCGCGTGTCGCGGTCTTCGGCGCTGGCTTCGAAAGCGACCGGATTCCCCATCGCGAAAATTGCCGCCAAACTTGCCGTCGGCTACACGCTCGACGAGATTCCCAACGACATCACGCGCAAGACCCCGGCGTGTTTCGAGCCGACACTCGACTACGTTGTCGTGAAGATTCCGAAGTGGCAATTCGAAAAATTTCCCGGCGCGGACGAGAGTCTCGGCCCGCAGATGAAATCGGTAGGCGAAGTCATGGCGATCGGCCGCACGTTCAAAGAAGCGCTAATGAAAGGCGTGCGCGCGCTCGACACCGGCAAGCGCGTCGGCGGCGCGAAGATTGAGCCGAAGATTCTTACGCAACGATTGGTCACGCCGCATCCCGAGCGGCTGGCGTACGTGCAATACGCGCTACGCCAGGGACACACGGTCAAACAGCTGGCCAAGATGACCTCGATCGATCCGTGGTTTCTGTATCAGCTCAAGGAAATCAACGATCAACAACTGGAACTGGAGAAGCATCCGATCGAGTCGGTTCCGACCGAAGTTGTACGCGACTCCAAGCGCATGGGATTTTCGGATGGGCGTTTGGCGGGCGTGTGGCGGCTGGAAGGCCAGGAGAAAATCCGCCACCTGCGCAAGAAGCATCGCGTGTTGCCAGTCTACAAGCGCGTCGACACTTGCGCCGCCGAGTTCGAGAGCTACACGCCCTATCTCTACTCGACCTACGAAGAAGAAGACGAAGCCGAGCCGACGACCAAGAAGAAAGTCATGATTCTAGGCAGCGGTCCGAACCGCATCGGCCAGGGAATCGAATTCGACTACTGCTGCTGCCACGCCGCGTTTGCGCTGCGCGACGATGGCTACGAGACCATCATGGTGAACTGCAATCCCGAGACCGTCTCGACCGATTACGACACCAGCGATCGGCTCTACTTCGAGCCGCTGACGTTTGAAGATGTGTGGGCCATCTATCAGCACGAGACGTCCAAAGGCGCGCCGGTCGGCGTGATCGTTCAGTTCGGCGGACAGACACCGCTGAATCTCGCGCTGCCACTGAAAGCTGCAGGCGTGAATATCATTGGTACCTCGCCCGAATCGATCGATCTGGCGGAAGATCGCAAGCACTTCAACAAGTTGCTCGAAGAGCTGAATATCCCGCAGGCGCCCGGAGTGATGGCGACTTCGATTGAGGAAGCAACCGAAGGGGCAAAACGCATCGGATATCCCGTGCTGCTTCGGCCTTCCTATGTGCTGGGCGGGCGCGCCATGGTGATTGCGTACGACGAAGAGTCGGTCATCCGTTACATGAAGGAAGCAGTCGAATATTCGCATGATCGTCCGGTGCTGATCGATCACTTTTTGGAAGACGCGATCGAGATCGACGTGGATGCCCTGTCGGATGGCGAAGATGTAGTGATCGGCGGCATCATGCAGCACATCGAGGAAGCCGGCATTCACTCCGGCGATTCTTCTTGCGTGCTGCCAGCGGTCGATATTCCCCAGCCGCTGCTCGACCGCATGCGCGATTACACGTTCAAGTTGGCGCGCGCGCTGAAAGTAATTGGGCTGATGAATATTCAGTTTGCGATTCCGCGCGGCAATGGCAGTTCAAGCGGAAATGGGGCTGAGGGCGGAAAAGTCTATGTACTCGAAGTCAACCCGCGCGCGTCGCGCACCGTGCCCTATGTTTCGAAAGCGACGGGTGTTCCGATGGCAAAAATTGCCGCGCGCCTGATGACGGGACGCAAGCTGCACGAATTTCTGCCGGAGTACATCGAGCGCCAGGCCGATCTCGACACCGGCAATTGCTACTTCGTGAAGTCGCCGGTTTTTCCGTGGAGCAAATTTCCGGGTGTCGACACGGTTCTTGGGCCGGAGATGAAATCAACCGGCGAAGTCATGGGAGTTGCCGACAACTTCGGCGAGGCGTTCGCAAAAGCGCAACTCGCCGCAGGCCAGCGGTTGCCGACGAAAGGCGCGGTGTTCATCAGCGTCACCGATACCGACAAGCGGCACGTGGCTCCAGTCGCGCAGAAATTCGTCGACATGGGATTCAAGCTTGTGGCCACGGCCGGCACTGCCGACGTGATTGAAGCCGCAGGGATGAATGTCGAGCGCGTTTACAAGGTGAAAGAGGGACGTCCGAACGTGGTCGACTTCATCAAGGGCAAGCGTATTCAGCTGGTGGTAAACACGCCTACCGGCCAGGAGCCGTGGTTCGACGAGAAAGCCATTCGCCGCGCAGCTGTGGTGGCGCAAATTCCGACGATTACGACTTTAGCCGCGGCGCGTGCCGCCGCCGAAGGAATCGCGGCCCTGCAGCGCGGAGAGGTGAATGTGAAAGCGCTACAGCAGTTGCACGCGGAACGCATCGTTGAGCGCCACTAGGGGCGTAGACGTCGCATCGGAGTAAAATCGGTCCATGCTACTTCACGGCATTCTTCCTCCCATCACCACGCCGTTCTATCCTGAAGGCAATGTTTACTTCAAGAAGCTCGAAGCCAATGTCGAGCATTACTCGCGCACTCCCGTTTCTGGCATCGTCGTGCTGGGATCGACGGGCGAGGCGATCATGCTCTCGGACCAGGAGCGTCAGGACGTATTGAAAGTCGCGCGTGAGGCCGCTGCACCGAATAAAGTCCTCATCGCTGGCACTGGAATCGAATCAGCGATCGAAACTCTGCGCCTGACCGAATACGCCGCCGGACTCGGCTACGACGTGGCCATGGTGCGCACGCCGCATTACTACAAAAAGCAGATGCAGCCGGCAAATATCCTGGCGTTTTATCGTACCGTGGCAGACCGCTCGCCCCTGCCGGTGATCATCTACAATTTTCCGCAAGCGACCGGCTACGACATTCCAGCGGAGCTTGTGGTTGAACTTGCTGAGCATCCCAATCTGATCGGCATCAAGGAATCGAGCGGCGATGTAGAGAAAGTTCGCAAGATGGTCGAAGGGACGCGACACATCAAGCGCTCGGCCACGGTGACTGAAACGTTTGAGGCCGTCACGCCCCGGATGATCGCCGCGGCCAACGCCGAGGTCGGCGAGCTTATTCCGGTTGGCGCGCTGGCGGGTGCGACCGACAAAAAGACCTCAACTTCCAAGCCTTCATCTTCTTCCGTGAGTGTGATCGGAAATCTGAAGACTCGCCAGAAAGAGGTTGGTTTCCAGGTGCTGGTTGGAGCCGCCCACAAACTCCATCCTTCGCTCGATGCCGGCGCTGTAGGCGCAATTCTTGCCTTCGCCTGCGCCTCTCCGACAGCGTGCTATGAGATTTATGCTGCGTGGAAAGAAGGCGATGCGGAATTGGCCAAGCTGAAGCAGGATCGAATTGCGCAGGCAGCGCAGCGCGTCGTCGGCGACCTTGGCGTACCGGGCCTAAAGTACGCCATGGATTTCAACGGCTACTTCGGAGGTCCCGCGCGGCTTCCCTTCCTGCCTCTTACTGCCGATCTGAAGTCAGAGATCGAACAGTTGATGGCCAACGTACGCAACTGAGGACCGCTCGCACGTGGCTTCAGGCTTGCACGGACCATCAGATTAATGCTAAAACTGCGACCCAATGCGGAAACTAATTTTCGGTACCGCGGTGGTTTTCTTGCTGCTGGGTGTGTGCCTCGCGAAGAACGATCCTGGGATTACACTGCTGTGGCCCGTCGAAAAGCCAGCGATCAAGCTAACGTTTGAGAAATTCCACCAACAAGGAAGCTATGCCGGTCAGAATTCTTATATTTCAGAAGTAACGGTTCAAAACCTGACAGACAAGCAAATTCCGCGAGCGACGTTTACCGTCTTCCTCTTGGACAAATCAAAAGTAAGAATCGGACAGGCGCTACTGCAAGTGGCCGACCTCGAGGGCGGGCAGACCGCTAAGTTGCAATTCTCCTTTTATTCCGTGGGTGTGCCGGCGAGCCTAACGATATCTGCGAAGAAGGACATGTTGGCGGCCAAGACCATCCCACTGAAGATTGTCTCTGTTCCCCCAGGCGCAATTCTGAAGGTCGATGGCGAGGATGCTGGGCTTACGCCTGTGATCTATCGCTTCACCGTGGGAGCTCACCAGATCAATCTGACCAAGGAAGGTTACGCACCCGGAAATACCCCACTCGATGTCAGTGCGGACGAACTTCCCGGCGGCAGCATCACCATAGAGTTGGGCGGACTCTCCAGAGACACCGTTGAGCTCCGGGATGGTACCGTGCTGTTAGGTGATGTGATGTCGATGTCGCTAACCCAAATCGTGATCAGGATGGATGGTAAAGACCAGAACTTCGATCGCAACCAAGTGAAGAAATTAATACTCGTACAGCGGGAGATCACGGAGACTCCAGTGATCCAACCCGCCCCATCTGCCCCATCTCAGGCCCATCCCTGACTACCGATGTTTCCGTGCCCAGCTTCTGCTTGAGCTCACGAACCAGATTCGATATACTTAATTCGAACGAACGTTCGAATGAGCCACTCGCCTTTGAGGACTATGGGGAGTCCTTCCACGGCAACTCGCGTCATCCGACCGCGTCAGCGCGCGCCGGAACCGGCCACGCGCTTCGATCGGCGACTGGCTGAGATCCTCGCGCACGCCACCGACGTCTTCTGCGACAAAGGCTATGAAGGCGCTTCGATGCGCGATCTTTCCCGCGCCTCTGGAATGTCGCTCGCCGGACTTTACTATTACTTCGAATCGAAAGAGCGGCTGCTGTTTCTGATCCAAAAACACACCTTCAGCACCATCGTGCAGCGGCTGAAGAGCCGACTGGAAGGCATTAGCGATGCCGAAGAGCGGATTCGCGTTTTCATCCTCAACCATCTCGAGTATTTTCTGGCCAACCAGCAGGCGATGAAGGTCCTCTCACACGAAGCGGATGCGCTGAAGAATGGATTTGCGTCAGAACTCGCGTCGATCAAGCGCGAATATTATCGGATCTGCGTAGGACTGCTCGATGAACTCAAACAAGTGCGCGGGCTCGAGTTTTCCACGCGTATCGCCGTGCTGAGCCTATTTGGCATGATGAACTGGATTTACACCTGGCACAATCCACGCGTCGACGCTGACGCAAAGGAACTGGCGAACGAGATGGGCGACCTATTCTTGCACGGTGTGTTGACGCGCGAAGTGCGCCGCGAGGCGAGGTAGGTTGAGCGAAACTCTGTCATTCCGAGCGCAGCGAAGAATCCGGGGTTGTGCAGGTATCAGCAAGGCCCAGGTCCCTCGCTCCGCTCGGGATGACAAAATAGGCTCGTGAAATTGGCTAGTGGAATTAAAGATCGGATCTTACGAGAAGGAGTTTCAAAGATGGCGACAACGATGCAGCCTGTAGCTGGAGAGACGACGAAACAACTGATCAACTATCGCACGGATGGCGGCGTGGCGGTGATCGAAATGTCCGATCCGCCGGCGAATACATACACCTATGAGATGAACCGGCAACTCGACGACGCTATCCTCAAGGCGCGCATGGATAACGATGTTTACGTCATCCTGCTGACTGGCTCCGGAGATAAATTCTTCTCGGCGGGCGCGAATATCAAGATGCTGTCGAGCGTCGATCCGACGTTTAAGTACTACTTCTGCCTGCACGCGAATGAGACGTTGCTGCGGCTGGAGCACACGCCAAAATTGGTCGTAGCCGCGATTAATGGGCACTGCGTCGGCGGAGGTTTAGAGATCGCCATGGCCGCTGATATCCGCATCGCCCGCAAAGACGCCGGCAAGATCGGGCTGCCGGAAGTGAATCTGGGTGTACTGCCGGGAACCGGCGGTACGCAGCGTCTGTCAAGGCTCGTAGGCAAGAGCAAGGCTATCGAGCTTATGGTGACAGGCAATACGTTCTCGTTCGAAGAGGCACTCGAACTGGGAATCGTCAACGACATCTACGAGCGCGACGGCTTCATGGAAAACATCATGGAGTATGCCAAGCAGTTCTGTCCGCCGAACAAAGCTTCTAAGGCCGTTGGCCGCATCAAGCGCGCGGTGCAGACGGGGTGGGAGATTCCCATGGAGTCGGCGCTGGCGGTCGAACGCGAGAATCAACAACTGCTCTTCCAGAGCGAAGACGCGAAGGAAGGTCTGGCCGCATACGTGGAAAAGCGGCCGGCGGAGTTTAAGGCGCGATAGCGGCACTGAAAAATGAGCCTCAGCATTCAGCCATCAGCCTTCAGGCATAACAGGCCGGTGCTGGCTGACTGCTGAGTGCTAAATGCTGATAGCTTTGAGCGCTTGGTGCAATTGTTAAGGAGTTAGGAACACATGCCTGGAAAAGTTGCAAAAATCGGAACTTTTAGCGATTGGATTGGCTTGTTTAACGAATGGCGGAAGGAAATCGGGGTCAATACGAGTGACATTGAAGCCTTCAAGTTCGACACGCTCTATGGCGCGATCGAGACTGACGACATCGAATTTGGCCACTACAAAGGCCGCGGCAAGTGGCAGAACGTGCGGCAGATTCCCACGCAGCAGATGCGCGACGCCTTAATGAACATGATCGTTTATCAGGGCGATACCGAATTTGCCAGTGTGGAGCAACAGCGCAATCTGCTGGAGAATGCTCCCACCGATTGGGACCGCCGCGCCATCACTCGCGTGATGATTGAAGAAATGCGCCACGGCTGGCAGATGTGCGCCTTGCTGGTCGATCACTTCGGATATTCGGGAAAAGTTGAGGCGCAAAAAATGCTGGAACGGCGCGCCTTCGAGAATAAGCGGCTGCTGGGCGCATTCAACGTCGATGTTGACAATTGGATGGACTTCTTCACCTACACCGATTTCGTCGACCGCGACGGTAAGTTTCAGCTGCAAATGCTCAAGTACTCCGCATTCGCGCCGCTGGGACGCTCGATGTCGTACATGCTGCGCGAAGAGGCGTTCCACATGGGCACGGGCAACGACGGGCTGCGGCGCATCGTCGAAGCCGGAGTGATTCCTGCATGGCTGATCCAGAAATATCTGAACAAGTGGATTTCCTGTTCCTACGATCTGTTTGGAACGGATCATTCTTCGTCGGCGCACTGGGCTTACGTGTGGGGGATCAAAGGACGCTATGACGAGCCGAAGAACGACAAATCTCCTGATCTTGACGATCTGAACGACTACAACCGCAATCTGTATCGGCAGGAAGTTGCCGGACTGATCGAGCGCTTCAACAATTCTCTCAAGCCGGGTGAGCCGAAGCTGTACGCGCCCGACATCAAGTTCAATCGTGCGATTGGAAAATGGGCGGCGCAAAAGTTCCACGCACAAACCGGCGAGCCGCTGGACGACCGCGCCTACGAGCAGCATTTGAAAGACTACATGCCGAGCGCTGAGGACAAGAAGCTGCTGCTGGAACTCATCGCCAACGAAAAGAAGTGGATTGCAGAAAAGACGGGCGCGCGGGATCCGTTGGAAACGATTGGGGAAGTGCGGAAGTCGGCCATCAATTTGTAGTGACTTTGCGGCCCTTAGCTAAGTGGCCGGAAAGTCAATGTGAAGCGGGAAGGGCACGACTTGAGTCGTGCCGCCGGTTTGTTATTTTGAGTCGCGGCTTTAGCCGCTGAGGGTTGCGAAGTTGATGGTTTCGACTCCCGTCCAACATCTTCGACGCTTGGCGACCAAGGTCACCGCTCCCGTCGCTCGCATTACACTCAACAATCCTCCACTGAACGTCATTGACATTCCGATGATGGAGGAATTAGCACAGTCGATCACAAAGCTCGAGTCTTCGGGCGATGTCTCGGTGATCGTCCTCAGCGGCGAAGGCAAGGCATTCTCCGCCGGTGTGGACGTGGCAGCGCACACGCCCGACCAGATCGAGCAGATGCTGGCAAAGTTCCATGGCGTGATTCGCGCGTTGGTCGGCAGCAAGAAGGCAACGGTCGCTTCGGTTCATGGCCACTGCCTTGGCGGCGGGGCGGAGCTGGCCATGGCTTGCGACATTGTCTACACGACCGATTCGGCGCAGTGGGGATTCCCGGAGATCAAGCTCGGGTGCTATCCCCCAGTGGCGTGCGCAGCGCTGGCGGCACTGGTCGGGCAAAAGCGGGCAGCCGAACTGCTTCTCACCGGACGCGCAATCGATGGCAAGGAAGCCGCTGCGATCGGTCTGGCCACGCGTGCGCTTCCGGAGAGCGAGCTTTCTTCTGCGGTCGACGAGGCGGTCGCACAGTTGAGTCGGCTGAGTTCCGCCGCCCTGTGCATCACCAAGAAAGCGATCTACGCCTGGGATGCAATGCACTTCGACAAGGGCTTGGCACGGGCAGAAAAACTTTATCTGGAAGAGTTGATGAAGACCGCGGATGCGCACGAAGGCATACGCGCATTTTTGGAGAAGCGTGCACCGAGGTGGACAGGGAAGTAATGAGGTCAGCCTTCAGCAGCCAGCATTCAGCACTCACTGTTCGGTACTCGGTCAGTACTGAGATTTTTCGCTCGCACGAGTTACTGTTGAATATCCCTGAAGATGCTGCATTGGCTGAATGCTGAATGCCGACTGCTGATTGCTGACTGCTAAGTGCTGATTCATGAAAAAAGAGCTCATCGAACTTCGCGTCAACCGACGCACGCACGAGATTGCGATCGAGCCAAACATGTTGCTGCTCGACGCGCTGCGGCAAACTCTCGGCCTGACCGGCTCCAAGCGCGGATGCGACGACTCGTCTTGCGGCGCCTGCACGGTGCTGATCGATGGCACCGCGATGCTCTCATGCACGTTGTTGGCAGCGAGTTGCCAGGACCAGGAAATCACAACCATCGAAGGCGTCAGCGAGCACGGCAGCCTGGCTGCGATTCAAAAAGCGTACGGCGATTGGGGAGGCGCCCAATGCGGATACTGCACGCCCGGCTTCATCATGACGGTGAAGTCGCTGCTGGCCGATAATCCGAATCCGACTGAAACCGAGATTCGTGCTGCGTTGAGCAGCAATCTTTGCCGCTGCACCGGCTACAGCCAGATGTATGAAGCAATTCGGGCGGCATTGGATGCGGAGCGAAAAGGAATCGCTGCGGTTAGGTAATGAAAAGTCGAGCTTTGCTCGACCGGGCAGCCGAGGGCGGCTGTCCCCACGTGAGATTGCAAATGTCTGATTTCTCCATCATCGGCAAGGCTACCGCCATGGTTGATGCGGCGGAGAAGACCACCGGCACAGGCAAGTACACCGACGATCTCGCCTTGCCAGGCATGCTGGTTGGGAAGATTCTGCACTCGCCGTATCCCCACGCGCGAATCAAAAGTATCGATACCAGACGCGCCGAACGTCTCGATGGCGTGGTTGCGGTTGCAGTCGGAAAAGACGCACCAAATCCTTTCGGCATTCTTCCCGTTGGGCACGACGAGCACGCGCTGGCGCTCGACAAGGTCCGCTACGTCGGCGACAACGTGGCCTGTGTGGCAGCGGTTTCAGAGTCGATTGCCGAGCAAGCGCTGGAACTCATCGATGTCGATTACGAGGTCTTGCCCAGCTACTTCGATCCGGAAGAATCGATGAAGGCGGAAGCGGATCTCATCCACGAAAACAAGCCGCACAATATCGAGAAGGACTATCACCACGTTTTTGGCGATCCCGAAAAAGGTTTCGCCGAAGCCGACCAGATCTGCGAAGCACGATTTCTGGCGAACGAAGTGACACACGCGGCGATGGAACCGCATTCCACGCTGGCCTCGTTCGAGCTCGATCCGCACACCGGCAATCTCGGACGTTTAACAGTCTGGTCGTCGACCCAGGTGCCGTACTACCTGCAGCACAAGTTGTCGCTCGTGCTCGAAATGCCGATGTCACAGATTCGCGTGATCAAGCCACTGGTTGGCGGCGGATTCGGGGGCAAGAGCGAAGTGATTCCTCTCGAGATCATCGCAGCGATCGCAGCGCGCAAGGCAAAGGCCCCAGTCAAAATCACGTATACGCGCGAAGAAGTCTTCTGGGCGCATCGCGGACGCCCGCGCACAATTATCGATCTCAAGACCGGCGTGAAAAACGATGGCCGCATCACGGCAGTGAAGGCCCGCGTAGTGCAAGACGGCGGCGCGTATTGCTCCTACGGCGTGGTGACGATCCTCTATTCTGGCGCGCTTCTCGGCGCACTCTACGACATTCCAAACATTCAATACGACGGCTACCGCGTTCTCACCAATAAACCCGCATGCGGCGCCATGCGCGGCCATGGCACGGTGAACGTTCGTTTTGCGTTCGAATCGCAACTCGACGAACTGGCCCAGAAAATCGGCATGGATCCGGCCGAGATTCGGCAGCGCAATCTTCTGCAGCCGCCGTGCATCACCGTGAATGGCTTGCGCGTGCAAAGTTACGGCTTGCCTGAATGCATAGAGAAAATTGTCGAACGTTCAGGCTGGCGCGAGCGCAAAGGCAAGCTTCCCCAAGGACACGGCCTCGGCATTGCATGCAGCCACTACGTAAGCGGCGCAGCCAATTCGATCATTCGCTCCGACATGCCGCACTCTACGGTCAATATCAAGATCGATCGCGATGGCGGTGTCGTGGTTTACACCGGCGCTTCGGAAATAGGCCAGGGTTCGGATACGATGACCGCGCAAGTCGCCGCCGAGGCGCTTGGCTGCTCGCTGTCCCGTGTGCGAGTGGTCGCCGCGGACACCGACCTCACTCCCATCGATATTGGTTCATACTCCAGCCGCGTGACCTTCATGGCGGGAAATGCGACGCTGCGTGCGGCCACTGAGGTCAAGAAGTTGATCGCGGCTGCAGCTGCGAAAAAAATGAATTGTGCTCCGGAAGAAGTGATTTTCCGCGACGACTTGGTTTGCAAGCCTGGCACTCATGCTTCCGAGCAAGCAGCGCCCGCGCAAGATCCACGCGGACTGGACGGCCGAGAGCGTCCGTCCCCACATGGTACGGAGAACTCAGCAACGTCCGTGTCCGGCCGCGTCGAAGGTCAGATTCTCCGCGGTTCGCTACAGCAGAAACGCAAAGAAGAAGGCCCGAAAGACGCGATGACCTTCGAAGAAGCTGTCGTCGCCGCCATCGACTTCCATGGAGCGCTGACCGGCACTGGGTCGTACGCTCCCCCTCAGCAGGCACGCGGCGGAAAACACAAAGGCGCCGGCGTGGGGCCGTCTCCTGCTTATTCCTACTCCGCACAAGTCGCCGAGGTCAGCGTCGACGAAGAGACGGGCGAAGTCACGGTGCACAAAGTCTGGGCAGCGCATGATTGCGGACGCGCACTGAATCCGGTCGCAGTCGAAGGCCAAATCATCGGCTCGGTATGGATGGGCATGGGGCAGGCGCTCACGGAAGAAATGATCTGGAAAGACGGCATGCTGATGAATCCCGGCCTGCTCGAGTACCGCAGCCCGGCGTCGGTGGAATCGCCCGAGATCGAGCCGATTATCGTCGAAAGCATCGATCCCGAGGGTCCATTCGGAGCGAAGGAATGCAGCGAGGGATCTCTCGCCGCCACGATTCCGGCCATCGCAAATGCCATTTACGATGCGGTCGGAATTCGTCTGCACGAATCCCCATTCACGCCAGAGCGCGTGCTCGCGGCTCTTCGCGCGAAGAAGAATTCCAAGCCGCTGAATTTGACCGAAGGAGTCGACCCAACACAGCCTGATCGCTTTCGCGAGCACGGCGGAGCGCTGTGGTTCAAAGGCAAAGGTCCGCGGCGCCACGAACTCGATCCGGCGCGGAGTGAAGCACCGGCAGGAGGCGCAGATTGAGCCTGCCGGAATTCAAATTGCAGCGGCCGCACTCGATTGACGAAGCAATCGAGTATCTCGCGAAGTACGCGGGTGACGTGCGAGTCATTGCCGGCGGAACCGACCTGATTCCCTCCATGCGGCAAAAACTCTTCGAGCCGAAGTATGTGCTCGATGTGCGTGGAATTTCCGAATTGCGCGGCGTTCATGCGCAGCCTGACGGTGGTGTCATGATCGGCGCTTCGACTACTCTGAGCGCAGTCGAGAAATCCGAGTTTCTTCGCCAAAATTATCCCGTGCTCACCGAGGCCGCGCGCACTGTTGCATCCCCCGTTTTGCGCAACATGGGAACCATTGGCGGGAACATCTGTCTCGACACGCGCTGCCTGTGGTACAACCAATCGCTCGCCTGGCGCAAGGGATGCGGTTTCTGCATCAAGAAAGATGGCGATCTTTGCCACGTTGCTCCGGGCGGAACAAAATGCTGGGCTGTGTTCTCCGCTGATACGCCGCCCGCCCTGCTGTGCCTTAATGCCGAAATCGAAATTGCCGGGCCCGCGGGCACGAGGCGAGTTGGCCTCGCGGGCTTCTACACCGGGCTAGGCGACAACTATCGCAAGTTGCAGGCGAACGAATTGGTAACGCGTGTGTTCTTGCCAAAGTCAAGCGCTGGGATGCGCGGCGTGTATCGCAAGCTCAGAATCCGCGGGTCGATTGACTACCCGCTGGCGGGCGTGGCAATCGCGATCCGCCGCTCGAACGGACACATCGCTGATGCGCAAATCGCGATGACGGCGGTGAATCCATCCCCGATGCTGGTGAAAGGGGCAGGCGAAATGCTCGTGGGTCGAGCGATAGATGAAACTCTCGCCGAGTCTGCAGGTGATCTTGCTGCGCGAATTGCGAAACCGCTGACGACCTCGGCGCTAACGCCAGAGTATCGCCGCGAGATGATTCGAGTTTTCACTAAGAGAGCTTTGCTGGAAGCAGCGAAGAATTGAAACGATAAGGGAGAAAACATGGGTCGTTATCACCTGGCTCAAGTCAACATTGGCAAAATGAGAGGCGCCTTGGAGGATCCGATTATGAAGGGATTCGTCGAACGCCTTGACGAAATCAATGCCCTTGCCGATCGCAGTCCCGGCTTCGTCTGGCGGCTTGCAGTACCGGGGGGAAACGCAACCTATCTTCGTCCCTATGATGACGATCGAATCATCTTCAACATGTCAGTGTGGGAAAGCGTTGAGTCGCTTAAGGACTACGTCTACCGGACGGCTCACAAAGAATTAGTTCGACAGGGGAAAGAGTGGTTTGAGAAGTTTGCGGGATCGTATATGGCCATGTGGTGGGTTCCGATCGGACACATTCCCAGCATTGACGAGGCGAAGAAGCGACTGGCGCACCTCGAAGCGCACGGTCCAACCGAGTTCGCGTTCACCTTCAAGAAGGTGTTCCAGCCCGACGAAGATTTTCAGCATTCGATTGATTGGTCATCGTTCGAGCCGTGTCCGGCGACGTAGCGGTTGGCTGATAGAATTTGACTGCAACGTTCATTGCCAATCCCTTGATCACTGACTGCCACATTCACATCCAACCGGTAGAGATGTTCAAGCCGCACGCGCTGGAGTTAATGAAGCGCAAGCGCTCGAATTTCAATCAGATTGTCGAGTTCTGCCGATCGCCAAAAGCCTTTCTGAAACACATGGACGCATGTGGCATCGACCGCGCCATGCTCATCAACTATGTCGCTCCGGAGGTTATCGGATTCACCAATGGCGTGAATCAGTTTGTGGCCGATTATGTGAAGGAGGATCCCAAGCGGCTGCTTTCCTGCGGCAGCCTGCATCCGCGCCACACCACCAACGTACTGGCCGACGTTGAGCAGATTCTTCTACTTGGTTTGAAGATGATCAAGATTCATCCTCCCCATCAGCTTTTGTTTCCGAACGACTATTTGCGTGGGGTGAAGGAGCTTGAGATCATCTATCGCGCGGCAGAAGCGAATGGAGTACCGGTAATGTTTCACACCGGCACCTCGATTTTTCCGGGCGCACGCAACAAGTTCGGGGACCCGATTTACATCGATGACGTGGCGGTCGATTTTCCCAAGCTGAAAATTCTCTTGGCGCACGGCGGCCGCCCGCTGTGGATGAACACTGCCTTCTTCCTGGTCCGCCGCCATCCTAATTTGTATCTCGATATCAGCGGCATTCCACCGAAGACGCTGCTGAAATATTTCCCGCGGCTGGAAGAGATCGCCCACAAAACGCTTTTCGGCACCGACTGGCCCGGGCCCGGCGTGCCCGACATCAAAAAGAATCTTGACGAATTCCGGGCCCTTCCGCTCAAAGCAGAAACGCAGCAGCAGATTCTCAGCAAAACTGCGCTCAGCTTATGGCCGGTCGAATCCTAGTATCGACTGCTGGGATCGTTCCACGCCTCTTCACGACTATCTTTTAGCTATCCAGACCAACCCAAACTAGCGGCTTTTCAGTCAAAAATGAGCCTCGCCCCGATTGGAAACTAGCTGTTCTTTAGCGTATAAAAGAAGGTTGCGCTCCCCGCGTACCTCCTCACGCGGTTTTGGCAACAAATCACTAAGCATACTGAGCGGGAGAACATGTCAACCACAACCCAAGCCCCGAGAGGATTAGAGGGCGTCGTTGCCACCAATTCCAGCATCTGCTACATCGACGGGGACCGGGGCATTCTTTCCTACCGCGGCATCGACATTCACGATCTTGCCGACCATTCCAACTTCGAGGAAGTTTGCTATCTGCTGTGGTATGGACATCTGCCGAAGCGCGCCGAACTGCAGGACCTGCGGCACCGCCTGGCGGGAGAACGGAAGATCAACTCTGCCATCATTGAGCTGTTGCGCAGCGCTCCCAAGCAAGCCAAACCGATGGACGTGTTGCGAACTGCGGTTTCTGCGCTGTCCTTCTACGATCCCGACGAGAAGAGCAACGATCACAACGCTAATCTAGCGAAAGCAATTCGCCTGACTTCGCAGATTGCGATCATCGTTGCCGCCTATGACCGGATGCGCAAAGGCAAGCCGGTGATTGACCCCGATCCTTCTCTCTCTCACGCCGCGAATTTTTTTCTGATGCTCAACGGCAAGCAGCCGACAGCTACAGAAGAGCGTGCGCTCGACATCGCATTAATTCTGCACGCCGATCATGAACTAAATGCCTCGACGTTTGCTGCACGCATTACCGCGGGCACGCTCTCTGACATGCACTCCGCAATCACTTCCGCAATTGGCGCGCTGAAAGGCCCCCTGCACGGCGGCGCCAACGAAGCTGCTTTCCGTCTGCTCAGCGCCATCGACGCGGCTGGCGCCGATCCAGTCGAGCACGTCAAGAACATGCTGGCTCAGAAGAAGAAGGTTCCCGGCTTCGGCCACCGCGTTTACCACACCGAAGATCCGCGGGCCACACACTTGCGCGTCATGTCGCGCGAACTCAGCCAATCTGGCGGAGAGCCCAAGTGGTTTGAGATGTCGAGCAAGATTGAAGAATACGTGAAGACCAGCAAGAAGCTGAATGCCAACGTCGATTTCTATTCAGCGTCGACCTATCACATGATGGGAATCGACCTGGACCTCTTTACCCCGGTGTTCGCCGTCTCGCGCATTAGCGGCTGGGCCGCGCACGTCATCGAACAGCTCGATGACAACCGCCTGATCCGTCCGCGGGCAGAATATGTTGGCCCGCAATATCCGGCCCGATACATCCCAATCGAAGAGCGGTAGCAGGAATGGGGTCATCCTGAGCGAAGCGCTTTGTTCCGCGGAGCGAAGGATCTCGCGCGGGATCTAAGTGTTTCAGACCGCTGCACGCATCACGTGTTCCAGTTCCGGATACCCGCTACAATATCCCTATGCGCCGCGTATACCTCGACAATAACGCCACAACCCCGGTCTTGCCGGAGGTGTTAGAGGGAATGCACCCGTATTTCGGAGAGCGCTTCGGGAACGCGTCGTCCATCCATCACTATGGGCAGGACACCCGGGCAGCGGTCGAGCGGGCACGCGAATCGGTTGCAGATCTCCTTGGCTGCCGAGCATCTGAAGTCATCTTCACCTCGGGTGGAACTGAGGCCGACAATCTGGCAATCTCCGGAATCGTCGGCGCCGGCGACCACATTATTACTTCGACGATTGAGCACCATGCAGTTTTGAATACGTGCGAGCACTTGCAGCGTAGCGGTTGTCAGGTGACCTTCCTTCCTGTGGATTCGCGTGGGCTCATCGATCCCGATGACCTGCGGCGCGCTTTGCGGCCGGAGACCAGGTTGATCTCGATCATGATGGCCAACAACGAGACCGGCGTGTTGCAGCCGGTGGAAGACATCGGCAAAGTTGCCGCCGAGGCCGATGTTTTCTTTCACACCGACGCGGTGCAGGCCGCCGGCAAGGTTCCTGTGGATGTGGCGAAGTTGCAATGCGACCTGCTTTCGATCTCCGGACACAAGATTCACGGTCCACAAGGGGTGGGCGCGCTCTACGTGCGCAAAGGAACTCCGCTGAAACCTTTGTTTTATGGGGGACGGCATGAGCGCTCGCGCCGGGCCGGCACGGAGAATGTTCCGGGAATTGTCGGTCTGGGCAAAGCCGCTGAATTGGCAAAGCAAGGGCTGGATCGCGGCGATGATCGCAAGATTGCGTCGGAGCGAGAACGCCTACAGCGGCAAATTCTGATTGCAGTCGAGGAAGCCGGCGTCAACGGCGATGGTGCACCACGCGTACCCAACACGGCCAACATTTATTTCGATCACGTCGAAGGCGAGGCCATGGTCATCGCGCTTGATCTGAAGGGACTCGCGCTGTCGACCGGAGCCGCCTGCTCCTCAGGCGCGCTGGAACCTTCGCATGTGTTGCTTGCGATGGGCCTGCGGCCGGAAAGGGCGCGCGCCAGCCTGCGTTTCAGCCTGGGGAAGCAGACCACGGCTGAGGATGTCGACTTCGCGCTTTCTCTCGTGCCGGAAACGGTGGCGCGGCTGCGCGAGTTGTCGCCGGTGTACAAGAAGCAAGCAGTTAGCAACTAGCATTTAGCCGTTTCGGAACCTTCGGTCGCTAATTGCTAACCGCTAATTGCTAATTGCCCTGAACAAAACTGATGCGTGAAGCAAACACGATTGCCGTCGCCATGTCGGGCGGTGTGGATTCTTCCACCGTCGCGGCCATGCTCCGCGCCGAAGGCCACAATGTCATCGGCCTGACCATGCAGCTCTGGAACCAGCGCCGCCTCGCCGGACACGAGGGCATGCCCGAGTCCGTGCAGGGACGCTGCTGCTCGCTCGACGACGTTTACGATGCCCGCCGCGTCGCCGAGCACATCGGAATTCCTTACTATGTGGTCAATCACGAGGAGCGCTTCGAGCGCGATGTGGTGCGGCCATTCGTTTCCGAATATCTCTCGGGACGCACGCCAATTCCCTGCAGCCTCTGCAACAATCATCTGAAGTTCGATCAGTTGCTCACGGTCGCGCAACAGATCGGCGCCGAGCGCGTGGCGACCGGTCACTATGCTCGGGCGGAATACGACGACATTCGCGGACGCTGGCTGCTCAAGCGTCCTCGCGACCTGAGCAAGGACCAGACTTACTTTCTCTTCGGACTGACGCAAGAGCAGCTCAGCCGAACTCTATTTCCTCTCGGTGGGATGACCAAGCCGGAGGTCCGCGAACTGGCGCGGCAGCACGGCCTCGCGCTAGCCGAAAAGCCCGACTCACAGGAGATCTGCTTCGTCCCCGGCGGCGACTACAAGCGCTTCATCGATGCCTATCTCGCCGATCAGGGCGAGTCTCTGCCCGACACCGCAGGCGAACTTGTGACCACGAACGGCCAGGTGATTGGCGAGCACTCCGGTGTTCATAACTTCACGGTTGGCCAGCGCAAGGGACTCGGCGTTGCTACGGGTTCCCCACTCTATGTGATCCAGATCAGCGGGGCCAACAAGCAAGTGATCGTTGGTGGAGAGGAGAATTTGTATTCGCGCACGCTTCGTGCCCGCCGGATCAATCTCATTTCCGTCGAAAGCTTGCGCGATCCAATGCGAGTCGCAGTCAAGATCCGTCACCGCCACGAGCCCGCCGTGGCCACGATTGAGCGATCGGGAGACGGCGAGATTCTTGTGACTTTCGACGAACCGCAGCGCGCCATCACACCCGGTCAGGCTGCAGTCTTCTATGATGGCGACGTTGTGGTCGGCGGCGGCTGGATCGTCTAATCCTGCTCGGGCGAGTCGTCCCGGCGTCGCCCAATCACATCCAGGAATCGTGGTCCCGATGCTCTCAGTTTCGCTTCTAACCGCGCCGTGCAATCGCAATTCCCGCATGCCCAGGGCTCAGTCCCATTCTGATCGCGGCACTTGCGGCGGTCATGCGCGTCCTGCACGCGCGTGAGCTCGAAGTATTCTTCCCAGTACGGACGCTCTTCTTGCAACGGCGTTGGACAGTAGCAGACCTCGACCCAGCGCGCCGTGCCGTCCTGAGCAACTCGTGCCTCCTGCATGCTGCGCAGATATTCGCCTTCCGCAACCGAACCGCAGCCGAGCGTTTGGTTATCGATGGCGTGAATCAGCTCGCGAGTGCGTCCGTTCTTCACCCGTGCGCGTACGAGATAACGCATGGAAATTTGATGCGCAAAAAACTCTAGAAGGTGCGCCTTAGATGAACATCTCGTCCTGAGGAACCGCCGTGCGCGATTGGCGTGAGCGGCCGTTGCGCTGTCCGTGTGCGCTGAAGAGAAATTCGATTCCTGCTGTAATGCCGCGCATTAAGCCCGTCACCTGCCGCACCGGAGATACCACAGTCTTTTGCACCACTTCTGAGGTCTGCTCGACTCTGTCCATGGTACGGCTCACCAGTTCGTCGGCGCGGATCACCTGCAGTCGAGCGCGGTCAATCGCGTCGCTGACGGTCGCGTCGACCCGGTGAATCTGCTCCCGCATCGTCGAGGTCGCATCCTGCAGATTCTCGGCTATTACCTGCAGCTTGGGACGAACCTCGGTCAGCATCGCTTGTGCGGAATCAATCGCGGGCAGGGCCTTGGTCTTTACCTCAGCAATTACAGCCTCGACGCGCTCGCTGCTCTTGCGCATGGCAATGTACATCGCAAATAACAAACCCGCTTGCAGCAGAACGGCCAATGCCGTCAGCAAGACGAAGAGCGGGAGCCAGTTTTCCATATTCGTTCCCCCAGTAACCCCTCGATCAGCCCGGGAGCGTTTGTTCAAAAAACTGCGACACTACTAACTCTTGGGCGCGCCAGCCTCGGCAGTGGTTTCGCGATAGGCCTGCCGTCCCGCCTCGTAGGCGGCGCGGAACTGCTCCTTCTGCTGGCCAACGACCTCCTTGCCTTTATCCACCCACTGGGACGCCTGGTCCTTGACTTCGCGGGCGCGATTCCGGACGTAGTCACGACCTTCCTCGGCCCGGGCACGCAGCACCTCGCGCGTCTCACTCCCCGAGCGCGGCGCATAAAGAACTCCGACGAGTGCGCCCACGCCCAATCCCGCGAGAAACCATACGAAACTATTGCCGTCGCGATCCGACATACCAACACCTCCACTTTCCTTTCGGATGGTAGCACCCGGATTCCGGAAATACAATTACACGCAAGGCTGTAGTAGCAAGCGTAAGTTACTGCAGCGGCCGCTTTTGGGAACGGTGTCTGCGAGACTTCGGGCCGGCCAATTTCTTACTTCTGATTGGGCTGGGCCGGCTGGTTGGACGGGGCAGGTGCGGTCTTTGCCGGCTGCGTCTTGATTCCCTGCAATACCGACTTCGACCCGGTATGCCGCGAAGCGTAGACCGAGAGCGTGATAGAAGTCAGCATGAACGCCACCGCCGACCAGGTCGTCGCCTTTGAAAGCGCACTAGCAGCGCCACGAGGACCAAAGGCGGTCTGGCTTCCTTGCCCTCCAAACGCCGCGGAAATGTCCCCGCTCTTGCCGCTCTGGAGCAGCACCACGACGACGATGAAGAAGCACACCACGATGTGAATGAATGTGATTAGCGTAATCATGAGCTCAAATGTTGCCTAAACCTTAGCCAGATCATTACTTCAAGCCGAGCCGGTGGCAGAAAAAGAACGCATCAGCCACCTGCCGAACTGTCTACCCCAAAAAAGTGGCGAGGAAACATGGTGCGGAAGGGGGGACTTGAACCCCCACGCCTTTCGGCGCCACCCCCTCAAGATGGTGTGTCTGCCAATTCCACCACTTCCGCAATCCTGGCGGGGCAAATCGATTATAGCAAAGGGACGCGCCCTTGCTGGGTTCATCAACTTTGGCAGATTCTCTCGAAGGCGTCATCTTGAGACGAGCCGTTCCTCAGCCGGAGCGAAAGATCTCCCTTAGAAAAGTGCTATCGTCGGTAGCCTGGCCGACCTCGGGAGGAGAACAAGGATTCTGGTTCTCCACCTCACTCGGGCTCAAAAAAATCGGGCGCCGCTCTTCCGGCGCCCTGCGCGTGAGAAAAAACCGCCAGCTTAATCCCCAGACGGCAGCAGCATTTCCTCGGTGCCAGGATCTATCTTCACAGGCGTATGCGGACACTCTCCCAGAATCGGCTGACAGCCAGCGTCGGGGCCATGCTCCGGGTGGATCAGCGGTTTCCTCTCGGCAAATTGCTCCGCCTCGGTGGATGTCGCCAAAGCCACCGTCGAAGCCAGGCCGCCGCTGATCACCTGCTGCACCTGATCGAAATAGCCGGTTCCGACGAACCGCTGGTGTTTCACCGCCTCGTAACCGTACTGCGTTTCACGGCTGAATTCTTTTTCCTGCAGACGCGAATAAGCCGTCATGCCTGCCAGTTTGTAGCCGCGCGCCAGCTCGAACATGCTCAGGTTCAGGGCGTGGAAGCCGGCCAGCGTCACAAACTGGAACTTGTATCCCATGCGCGCCAGCGTGGGCTGGAAGTTCGCAATCGTCTTTTCATCCAGCTTCTTGCGCCAGTTGAAGCTTGGCGAACAGTTGTAGGCCAGCATCTTGTCGGGATACTGCGCCTTAATCGCTTCAGCAAAGCGCCGCGCCTCTTCCACATTCGGCTCCGAAGTCTCGCACCAGATCAGATCGGCATAAGGCGCATAGGCCAAGCCGCGCGCGATGGCCGAATCGAGTCCGCCGCGAATGCGGAAGAATCCTTCTGACGTTCGCTCGCCCGTGCAGAATTCGCGATCGCGAGGATCGATATCGCTCGTGAGCAGGAACGCGCTGTTCGCATCCGTGCGGGCCATAATCAGCGACGGCACGCCGCAAACGTCAGCCGCCAGCCGCGCCGCGACCAGCTTCTGAATCGCCTCGCTGGTCGGTACCAGAACTTTGCCGCCCAGGTGTCCGCATTTCTTCGCGGACGAAAGCTGGTCCTCATAGTGCACGCAGGCCGCTCCCGCCTCGATCATGCCCTTCATCAGCTCGAAGGCATTCAGGGTTCCACCGAATCCCGCTTCGGCATCCGCAACCAGCGGCGCAAACCAGGTCTGCGATGGCGCGACCTTGCCTTCCAAGTGATGGATCTGGTCGGCGCGCTGCAGCGCGCTATTAATGCGGCGGCACAAATTGGGCACGCTGTCCGCCGGATACAAACTCTGATCGGGATACATCTGTCCCGAATTGTTCGCATCGGCCGCAACCTGCCAACCGCTGACATAGATCGCCTTCAGCCCCGCCTGCACCTGCTGCACGGCCTGATTGCCGGTCATCGCGCCAAGAGCGTTGATGTACTCGTCGCTTTGCAGCAGATCCCACAGACGTTCCGCGCCCAGACGCGCCAGCGTGTGCTCGATGTGGATCGAGCCGCGCAGCCGCAGCACGTCTTCCGCCGTGTACGGGCGCTCCACGCCATTCCAACGTGAGTTCGTCACCCAGTCATGCTCCAGTGCCGCCTGGGCCAGCGCATATTGCGCATTGCGTTCTTTCTCGCTCATTTGCTCGCGTTGCCGCGGTGCGTACTGTTTTCCGTTGCCGTTGCCGTTTCCTGACATGCACTTCTCTCCTGGGGAAATTTGATGGGCTCGAGGCCCCATTTATGCGGGATTGAATTCTCCGTTGACGATCATGGCTTCACTGATTTCGCGCGCCTGCCGGAAGCGCTCTGCTTCTTCGGGCCCGGACGCGGCTGGCAGCTCTCGCAGCAAGCGATCCAGTTCTTCGTCGAACAATTGCGTGATGAGTTCAGGCGTGTGCTTCACCGGCTTTCCGTTGTCGTCGGTGATCGTGACCAGATCGCAATGCGTCATGCGCTGCGCGATCATCAGCCGGTAGATGCGATCAGTCGCCAGATCTTCCATGTACCCGTCGAGCAGGCTGGCGCCTCTTCCGCTCAACACTCCATGGCGATAGCGGATCACTGTCCGCACCGCAGCTCGCGTCCCTTTCAGCGTGCGCTCGCCAACGTCGTGCGGCACTGGCCGCAGGTCCGGATAGCGGCTGGCATTTTTCGGACGCGCACCCAACTGATTGGGATACGGAAACTGCGCGACCGCAATTTCGTTCTGATCGGGATGCCCGGTCCACGCGCCGTCCATCAGGCAATCCGCTTCGTTCTTCTTGTCTTTTTCGAGCACGGCCAACGCGCGAGCGTTCAGATCCGCATCCTCCCGACTCGGATACAGCGCCGTCATGCCGCCGATCGCAAGAATGCCGCGGTGATGGCAAATCTCCGGAATCAGCGTGCGCAGATTCTGGAAGAACGGAACGTTGTGCGGAATCGTGTTGCGGTCTGGCAGCACCCAGTTGGGATCGTCAAGATTGAAATGGATCAGGCTCGCCATATAGTCCCAGCGGCCCAGGTTCAATCCAATCAGATGGTCGCGCAAGTTGTAGACGAACTCTTCCATCTGAAACGCCATCGGATGCGACTCCACCAGTGCCATGCACTTGATGTAGTTGTGCGGCAGCCCACGCCACTTCGCCAGCGCCTGGAACACATCGCGCCACCACAGCGCTTCTTCCGCCGACTCCGATTTCGGAATGTAAAAGCACAACGGATGCTTCAACTCTGCCGGATCGATTCCATAAAACACGCGGCAAGCGTCAAACAGCGATGCGGAAACCAATTCGCCGGGAACCACACCCGCCTGGTTCAGGTGCAGTCCGCGAGGACGCGTGAAAATCACGGTCTTGCTCGGCTGGATCGTCACCGTGCGGTTGCGCTTCTTGTCGAAGTAAGTCAGCTGGCCGCGCAGGCAGGCCAAGATATTCGCCACCCCGGTTTGATGGTGCGACCACTCGTTCACGCATGAATCTTCCAGATCGAGCATCACTCCCGGCGCGCCCGAGTTCAGCATCTTTACGCACAATTCCCCATCGTCAGCTGGCCCCGTCATCTGATTGCGCTGGTCCTGGCACCATTCCGGCAGAGAGATCCGCCAGCCATTGCGCACCGTGGCCGAGGGAAAGCGATGGGCCGGCTTGTCACCTTCGAGTGATGCCTGCAGGACCTCGGCCCTGCGCAACGCCAGTTCCTGCTGGCGTGGCGTGAATCGCTCGTGCAACGGCCGAAAGAATTCCATGAAACCGCGCGGCAGATCGCGCGTGGCATCAAAATCCGCAGGCGCGGTGTTGACGGGATTGAGCAAGCCGTGCGTTGCTGGAGGATTGATTGCCGTTGTCGTCATTTGGCCCTGGACTCCGTAAAATTCATATGTTCAACATATTGAACATATATTCCGTATACTGGCGGATGATAAGATTTGGCCCCGAGGCCGGTCAAGTCAGATGTTCAATATGCCGAACATACATTCACTTTATTGCACGCCTACCGTTTGCTACCATAGCCTTTCGGGTATGCCTCCCAGCAACCATGATTCACCCTCCGTCGCGGTCGAGCGCGCCCTGGCCATGCTCGAAGCCGTGGCCCATGAATCAGACGGCCTCAGCAACGCCGATATTAGCCGTAAGCTCAACATTCCAAAGAGTTCTGCGAGTTATATCCTGCGCACTCTCGAAACCCAGGGCTACCTGACTCGCAACGCCGAAAGCGGCAAGTATCGGGTGGGATTGAAGGTATTGAGCCTCGGCCGCGGGGCCTTAACTGGAATCGATGTGCGGGAAGTGGCGCTGCCCATCATGCGCCACCTGATGAAGCAGACCAGCCTGACCTGCCATCTGGCGATTCTCGACGGCCCGGTTGCGGTCTACATCGAGAAAGTTGAGCCGGAAGGTTTCATCCGGATGGATACCTGGGTGGGACGCCGTATGCCGGTTCACGCCACCAGCGTCGGCAAATCACTGGTGGCATACATCCCGCGCGAGAAAGTCGAGGAGATCGTCGGCGAGCGCGGCATGGAAAAGCGCACGCCCAAAACCATCACTTCCCTGCCCCGCCTGCTCAAGGAACTCGAAAAGGTGCGCGAGCAGGGATATGCCGTCGATGACGAAGAGAACAATATGGGGGCGCGCTGCGTGGGCGCACCCGTGTTCAACCAATCCGGCGCGGTCGAAGCGGCGCTCGGCCTCAGCGGCACCATTCATCAAGTCAATCCGCACACCATGCCGCGCATTGTCGAGCACCTGAAAGACGCTGCCCGCCACGTCTCGATGCAATTGGGGTATCGCGCCCCTCACCGCCGTGCCAGTAGCGTGTAGAACTCACAAGAGGCTATCCGAAGGACGCTCAGTCCGACTTGGCCCGGCTGGCCGGCGGCACAATTCCGTTCATGCGCAAATATTCCACCATCTGACCGTAGTGATCGTAGTCATGCGCGATGCCGTATTCCGCCCAGTGCAACCGCGTCGACTTGGTGTTTCCCAATGACACCGACTGCAGAATGTTCTCTGGCGTTAAGGTACTGGCCGCCTTGTGTCCCAGCGCATACGACTCTTTCAGGAACTTGATAATCTCTGCCTTGCTCTTCAAGTTCTCGGGACCATTCCCGTCCTTCAAGCCTTCCGGCAATTTGTCCCCGGTCAGTGGCGACCAAATAAAGTAATTGGAAGCAGCGATGTGCTTCACTTCCACAGCGAAGCTGCGCACGCCCTTGTAGTTGCTGCCGGGGATGTTCAAGCTTTCCGGAGAAAAATTAAATTTATCTTCCGGCATAGCGTCGGCAACATCGACAACCTGTTTTTCGACTCGGCTGATCTCACGATCGACCGATGAAGCGAACGTTTCCGTCTCTTGCGCTGCCTGCGTCTGAGCTGGCTTTGCGGACGCCGCGCTCCTTGTCCCGTAACTTATAGCGATCACAACTGCCGCGTTAGCGGCAAACCACCCCACAACTCGAAACGATTTCATGATTTCATCTCCCCAGTTTTGCTCTGCTGGCATGACAACGACTCGTGTTATCTCGCATCGAGCTTCTTGAGATCAATCGAGATACAAATCCCCCTGGCCGATTTACTTGGCATTCAGTCGAGCCAGATCGCTTTAACTCGCTGTGCCCTCACTGGCCTTTTTGAGAGTTCTTTCCAGACCGTGGCGGACCACGCCGCGCCGTTGCTCAGTATCGTTCCACAATGCCGCAGGACTGCTGTGCGCATCGAGGATAGCCAGGGCCTTCTCGGCGTATTGGCGTGCCAAGTCTTTCTGACCATCGTCCAGGTAAGCATCGGCCAGACTGGCATTGGCGTCGGCAGAGTCGGGATAAGCCAGCAGATTGAGCTTGAACACCTCGATGGCTGACTTGATGTCGCCGACACGCTGATAATCTGCACCCAGGATGTCGACGTTTTGTCCCGGCCACAACTGCACCTGCGGATCTTTCCGCCGCGCTTGCAGCAGTTGCTCCCGGACGCGAGCGATGCCATCAGGCACCTGCAATTGGTTAAGGATGTCCGCCGCGGCAATCGCATCGGCCGGCGGATGCCCGGGAGTTCTAATCAGCGTCGTGACAAACCAATCCACGATCATGCCGGGAAGGTCAGGATGGGGTTTGAATAGATCGGTCCCGTGACTTCCGGTGGAGGCAACCTTACCGATGTCGAACGGCTCGAACCAAAGCCATGGCGCATCATGCAACGCCGAGTAGTGCACCAGCTTCTTGCCCGGATTTGATGAGGTGACATAAAGGTTCAGCATCGCCTCGGCCGTCGGTGGATATTCATCATCGTCAGACACTACGAATAGCCCCGGCAAGTCCGACGCCTCATGCAGAAACTTCAAACCATCGCGGAAGGTCTCGCCCGAGATCAGGACGAGCGACTTGATTTGGGCGGAATGCCGGCGAGCTGTCTCGACAGAGTTATCAACCCCGAGCAACCCGGCCCCCCCCAAACCGATCGTGTCGCGATCCACTCCTGGCTGCGAGGCTAAGTACTGCAGTCCCATTTCGAGATCCTCAGGCCAGCCGCGCCAGTGCCTGCCCAGTTCCGCATCGCTAAGCTTGCCCCAGCGCGCACCGCCACTCTCGCCGAAACCGCGCATATCGAGAGTTAGTGTATTGATTCCGGCCACCGCCAATTTCGAAGCCACGTCCTCCCAGGATGTGCGGTCGCGGTTCACCTGGTGCAGCAGAACTACACCCGGCCCTGGCTTGATGGCTGCGAAGTAGGTGGCTTTGAGCGCGGTCCCATCGGACGCCTTCAGATCGATCACACGCGGCTGCGGCGACTCTTGCGGACTCGCGGCCGCAGTGACCATCTTCGCAGCTCGAAGCACAATCACGCCAAACGCGACAATTGTAAGGACTGCAACAGTCAGCCTAAATTTTGTTCGCACCATCCACTCTTCTCCCAATCAAGTTCCTCATCTCGGCCATTCGACGTTCTCAGCGTCGCGAATCCGGCGGAATCAGATTGTTCGCACGGTAATAGACAACAAGCTGACCATAGTGTTCGGCGCTGTGCTCGATGGCAAACGTCCAGATATACGAATTGTGGGCCAGCCGGTTGCCGAACAATTTCGTTGTCTTGTCCAGCCCTGCGTCACCTTGCTCTTGAATCACTTTTGCGCCGTCGGCCACGGCCTCCTGCACAAACTTGACCACGTCGGCCTTTGTCTTGAATTGATCGCGCGTGGGATTGTCGCCCTCGCCGAAGTCGGGCCCGACGTTTGTTCCGGAGATCATCCGTATCAGGACGAAATCCAGTGCGGCGGCGTGGAGAAGATTCAGGGCAAAGGTGCGCTCATCCTTCTGCACTTTGAAATCGTACTTGTCTTCGGGAAAATCCTGCGCCATTGCAACGAGCTTGTTGCCAATTGCATTCCATGCTTTCAGCGTCTCATCGCCGCGCGAAAGTGCGGGAGCCGGAGGCTGATCCGGTGCTTGCCCTGGACTGGTGATGCTCGTTCCAGCAAGAACGAAAATGGTAACGGCGAGCGCTACACTGGATCGCTTCCAAGATGGATTTCTCATGCAACACCTCGTTCGCTTTTCAGGTTCTTGAATCGCGTCGCGCCCGTCGGCGGATCGTGATGATTGCGAGCCACTGCTACGGTTTTTTGCACTGGTCATACACCTCGCGGATGGCGCTGATCACCGTCTCCGGGTCGTCGAACTGGATGTACTCCGAACTATGGTGGGCGAAGATCTGTTTTGAATTAGAAGACTGCGTAAGGAAACGCGCCTGCGCCGCTGTCATCTCCTTCTCGTACTTAAGGTGCTTCGGCGTGTCCGGTGGCTTCTCTTCCAGGTGGCCGACGCCATGGTTGCCGCTGGTGAGCACGCGAATAGGCCGCGAGCCATAGGAGGGCCGATGCTGCTCCAAGTAGACTTCGTCCTGCGTCATCTGCTCCATCTCGGAGGCATACGCTTCATACAGTGCAACTTTGGCTTGCGCGATCTCCAACAGCTTGGCGTTCAGTTCCGGCGACCATTCCTTCTCCGGCAAGCCGCGAAAAAACTGCTGCGCACAGGTCTTTCCCCGATCCCCCGGATCCGAACTCAAGGGCGGCAACGGCTTGTGTTCGGCGACCGCTTTACCACATTCGCGCAACCGAGAAGCAAATTCGTTGCGTCCCTCACGATCGCTTTCCTGCATTTCCTTCGGTTCAAGGTCAGTAAAGTCGCAGTCATCCATGACCATGCCCGCAACTTCATTCATGTACAGGACCGCAAAGGTGCGCACGTTGTCGCTGCCAAAAGCATTGCCCACCAAAATATAGGGCTCCGTGATGCCGGCATGATGCAGCGCGGTGTGCAGTTCCTGGGCTATGCGCGCGCTCGTGCGCGGCATGGGCCCTGGCTCGCTGAACCCCGCTCCCGCACGGTCATAGCTGCAGGCACGCGTCCATTTTGCGATCTCTGGTTGCACCTTCGACCACGCGGGAGCCCAGTCTTCGTATCCGGAATCGAAGACCACTGTGGGCGAGCCGCTTCCCATGCAAACGAGGTTCAACCGAAATCCACCGGCGTCAACGAGCTGCCCGGGCCGCGCGTAAACGATGTCGGCAGGAGTTCCGGCGCTCTTCCCGTCTTGACCGAAGGTAGCCGTAGCAATGAGCACGGCCACCAGCACGACTGTTGTTCGTTTCATCTGTTTGGCACCTCGAGTGCGTCTCAATCGGATTTCGCCCGACTCGCCGGCGGCACCATTCCATTCATCCGCAGATACTCCACCATCTGTCCGTAGTGGTTGTAAGCCTCCGCGATAACGAACGTCGCCATGCTGATGCGCGTCGAGTTCCCGGCGCTCTGCAGCATGTTTTCCGGCGTCAATGTTGCCGCTCCCTTGTGACCCAGTGCGAAAGAATCTTTCAGGAACTGAATGATCTCAACCTTTGTTTTCAGATTGTCCGGACCGAGGCCATCGTTGAACAATTTCTCGTCCAGTTTTTCGCCCGCAACCTTCGACCAGATGAAATAGTTCCCCGCCGCGACGTGCTTGATCTCTCCTGCAAACGTAAACACACCTTTGTAGTCGCTCCCCGAAACCTTCAGATCCTCCGAAGTGAAATTGAACTTGGCCTCCGGCATGGCGTCGGCAACATCGAGAATCAGCTTTTCGATTCGGCTGACCTGGTGATCGATGCTTGTGGCCAATGTAGGTACAGGCTGTGACGCCTGCTGGGGCAAGGTCGCCGCTGCCGTCTCCTCGCTCGCCGACTGCGCATTCTGAGCCCGCGCTGCGGTTGGGCATAATATTGATAGGAAGAACGCCAGCAGAGTTACTAACAAAACCATGCGAGAATGCTTCGAAGATGTTTCCATAGCAACTCACCTCGCTCAGACATTTCGCCTCGCAGTATGTGGTCAACGATCTCCATGGACTCCCAGTTCGTTCTTCACGACTTGTCCGTCCTTCATCACAAACCGAACTTTCTCTAACTCCGTGATGTCGGCGATGGGATCGCCGGCAACCGCGACGAGATCGGCAAACTTGCCCGCCTCGATCAACCCAACGCGGTCCTGCCAGCCCAGCATCTCGGCCGCGTTAGTGGTGATGGAACGAATCACGTCTAGCGGAGGCATTCCCGCGTCCCGCAAATTGACAAATGTCGCCGCGGTGGCTTGTCCGCGCGTCTTACCTGGATAGAACCAACCCATATCGGAACCGGCGGCAAACTTCACACCCGATTTCAGCACCCGTTGCACGAGCTCCTGGTACTTCTTATCGCGCTTTGCGTCGTGATCGGCGTAGCGAGCGCGGTCCGCAGGCGACGTCACAATGGTCGGATCCGTGATCTTCGTGAAGAACCCGCCATACGCGGTGGGCGTGAAATCAAAGAAGATGCCCTTCTCGCGCATCTGCTTCAGCTGATCGTCGGTAATCTCGTTGCCGTGCTCGATGGAGTCCGCGCCGGCGTCGATCGCGATCTGAACGTTCGACGACTCCACCGCGTGGACAGCGACCTTCAGCTGCTGGCGGTGCGCTTCATCGACAATGGCCTTCAGTTCTTCGGTGGTGATGTCGTCCCCAAGCGTCACTTTGATCGCATCCGCGTGGTAAAAAACATTCTCCAGCACAGCTTGGCGTGCCTGGTCTACTCCGGTGATCAACAGAAATTCCTGCCTGAGTATCTCGTCACTAAGGGCAGGGTTCAGACTCTGGACGTAGGAACCCTTTCCGATCATCTTTCGTGCGGAAGCCAGAATTCGCGGGCCGGGAACTTGGCCGGCGTTGATTGCGTCGCGCAAGGCAGTATCGCCGTCGATGCCCGAGTGACCCAGATTGCGCACCGTCGTAAACCCGCTCTCCAGATCTTCTCTAGCCAGCTTCGCGCCCACGAAAGCCCGCTTGCTCGGCGACTCGACGATGGCGAGCAAGAGATCGGGAACAAAATCCCCGTTCCACCGTCGCTTGCTCTCCTCATCTGGCGGGACAACAGGGTCGATCAGGAGATGTGTGTGACTGTCGATCAACCCCGGCAGCAAAGTTGCTCTGCCTAGATCAATCGTCTTGACGCCAGCCGGAGCATTGGTCAGCACCTTCGATGGCGGACCGACCTCTTTGATTTTGCCGCCTTCAATCAGCACGGCCGCGGGCGATAGCACATTCCCCGTCCGTGGATCGAGCAAACGACCCGCCTTGACGACTGTGGCCGGCGCGGAAGATTCGGCCATGAGTTGGCCGGCTGAAAACAGTCCGATGGCTAACAATGCGCACAAGAAAGTCGTCGGCGCTGCGAAGCGCTTGCAGACAACACTCATTCCCCCTCCCATTAAGCCGTCTGCCAGATCGTGCAGTTTCGTGAAGCTAGTGCTTGGCCATCCAACAACAAGCCGTATGCGCCACTGTCCCAAGCACACCCGCAGCGAGCACTGCGCCAAACAACGCCAGCACCGCAGCGCTGCCAGTGCGGCTAGCCGGTTTAGGCTGAGCGGCGGACAAGTGAGCCAGACGAAGTCCCAAAAATGAGGATGCTGATGCCTGCAGCAGCAGCGGCTCTTCGGGATTGGCAAGTTTCGCCAAGGCGGAAACCAGGTCCTTGCCATGGTCCTTTTCGATCACAGACTCATCGCAGGACAGCTCGCGATAGAGCGCAAGACGCGATCCCGCAATCCAGACCAGGGGATGAAACCAGAACAGGCAACGCGTCACCTCATAGATGAGGCGTATTAAATTGTCGCGGCGTCGGGCGTGCGTCAACTCGTGCAGAACAACCGCATCCAGTTCGTGTTCGCTCAACAAGCGCTCGATTCCCCGCGGAAGGGAGATGTGAGGACGCAACACTCCAGTTACGGCGGGAGCCTGATCGCTCTCACTGAGCCGGACTGGCACGCCACTCGCATCCCAGTCTCCCTTCGGCGCGGGAAAGGTTTTCCGAACTGACTGGCCTTCGTGATGCTCGCTGTGAATGCGCCAGCTCAACCGTCCTAACATCACGATGACTGCAATGGACCAGCCGATACACACTGCGGGGGCAAACGCACCGTGCATCATCTGATAAGCAAGGTCTCCGATTGTTGCGAATGGCGTGGCCCAGCCTAGATGCGCCGTGAACGATTTATCGAGGACCGCTCCGATGGGCAAAATGAAATTCAGCGTCGTCGCCACCCAAATCCAGTACTTGATCGTCGCGCTGCCCCAGCGAATTGAGGTCAGAATCCAGGCCGCGATAGCCACCGCAGAGGCATAGAAGAGGTGTACTTCGTAGTAATACAAAGAAGCGTTAAAAAGGTGCACCTGGTAGTAATGAAACCCGCTTCTGATGTGCTCAAGCATGATGCTTGCCTCCATCCTGGCGGCTGTTTTTCGTGCCTGACGCTGCATTTTGCAGCGCTTTCAGATCTTTCAGCGTGATCGTCCCGGTTTCCAAAAGGTTCGAAACCAGCAGCCGAGGCGATCCCCCAAACAACTCGAGCAGATCTCGGACCAACCGGCTGCGATATTGCCCCTGATCGATCGCCGCCTCGAAAAGCTGAGCATTGCCGACTTTCTTTACTTTCCGCAGCGCGCCCTTCTGTTCGAGGCGGTAAACGAGCGTCTGTATGGTCGTGTAGGCGACGCGCTCGTCCTCGGGCAAGCTGTCGAGGATTTCTCGCACAGAACACGTCCCAAGTTTCCAGTACTGCTCCAGGATCCGAGTCTCGGCCTTCGACAGGCGAGGCTTGTTCATACTACCTCCTACAGACCGCGTATACTCTACTACAGACTCCGTTTGTCGGCAAAGGTTAGCAACGAAAATTCACACTTCGCGCAGCGCGATCATTGGGTCCACTTTCGTGGCCCGCCGGGCGGGAAAGTAGCTGGCCAGCATGGCCACCGCAAACAGGAGGGCGGGGACGCTTAGAAATACCGCGAGATCATGGGGATGCACACCGTAGAGCAGGCTTGCAATCAGCGACGCCGTCGATGCAGAAAACACTACTCCCACAGTTATTCCCACGCCGGCCAGCACGAGGCCCTTGTGCAGGAAAAGCTTCAAAACGTCGCCTTGCCCGGCTCCTAGCGCCATGCGCACGCCGATCTCGCGCGAACGTTGTCCCACCATGTAGGCCAGCAACCCATAAATTCCGATGGACGCAAGCAACAATGCCAGCACCGCGAATGCTCCTACCAGCTGCGCCGAGAATCGGCGCGCCGCGAGCGAGTGATCAATCAGGTCGTTCATGGCGGTCACGCCGAACACTGGCAGGTTTGGATCGATGCTCGCCACTTCGTGCCGAATCTGCGATTCCAGCGTTGCAGCTGGTAACGATGTTCTTAAGACCACGCTTTGCGATCTCCACGGGTCCTGAAAAGCAGAAACGTAGATATGAGGCACACCATCGATGTCGAGTCCATCGCTCTTGATGTCTTTCACGATCCCTACAATCGTCCTCCACGGGGCGGCGGGATCTTGTCCAAAGCGGACGCGGCGGCCGATCGGATCGCCATCAGGCCAGTAGCGGCGCGCAGTGCTTTCATCGACGATGGCAACGGGCTGCTTGCCTTCTCCATCGTCATCTGTGAAAGAACGGCCGCTCAAAAGCGGAGCCTGCATGAGGCGAAAATAATCGGGGCTGATCCGAATTCGTTCGGCTCGCAGGTCCTGAGTGGTTTCAACCGGACGGCCCTCGATGATGAGCGCTTGATTGCCCAGGGGATCATTCAGCTTGTGGTTTGTCGTCGGCAAATCGGTGGTGATCGCCGCCAGATCTACGCCCGGAATGGTCTTCAAACGCCGCAGCAACTCCCGATCAAAGGCTATTTTGGCCGTAGGGCCGCGATAAGGATCCTGATCAGGATTGTCCGGAACCGGAATCCATACATTCGCAGCCACCACCTGCGTCGGATTAAAACCGGGATTCTCATGCAGCAGGTCGCGCAATGTACGAAGCAGCAAGCCGGCTCCCACCATCAGCATGACGGCGAGCGCCAACTCTGACACGATGAGCGCATCACGAACGCGTCCTGTTTTCGTGCTGTAGCCGGAACCTCGCCCGCCTTCTCGAATCGCAGACGAAATACATACTTTCGATGACTGCAGCGCAGGAGCGAGTCCAAAAATCAATCCGGTGAGGATAGAGATCAGCAAAGCGAAAGCGAGCACGATTGAATCGATCCTCACTTCGTTCAGTCGTGGAATATTCAAGGGCACGAATCGCATGAGGAAATGCAATCCGGCGATCGCCGTGAAAATTCCCGCAATGCCCCCCACGAACGAGAGCAGCAGTGACTCGGTCAGCATTTGGCGGATCATTCGGCGGCGAGTCGCCCCCAAAGCCAGCCGCACCGCCATTTCCTGCTGACGTCCAGAGGCGCGAGCCAGCAGAAGATTGGCAATGTTGAGGGACACAATCAAGACGATCAGAACAACTGCACCCTGTAACGCCAGCAGCATGGGCCGAACATCGCCGACAAGAAATTCCTGCAGAGGCCGAATCTCGATCGTCCATTGCGCTTGCGCCGGATAATCGGCAGGAAAATCGCGACGTAATTGATTCGCCATTGCGCTTAGCCGCACTTGCGCTTGCGCCAGCGTGATTCCCGGCCTCAGGCGGCCGATCATCCCCGCGTTCAGGCTTCGTTGGCCACGAACAGGCTTTGGAAACGGGTCAGCGCTGAATCCGGCGGCCGCCCACACGTCCACATTGCCCGCAACGGTCACACCGGGATGGCGAAACTCTGGCGGGAGAACACCCACGATCGTTGAGGGGTCGCCATCGAGCCGGATGGTGCGGCCAAGAACATTGCGGTCCCCACCAAATTCGCGGCGCCAGAATTCGTCGCTGATCACGATATTTTGTGAGAAGCCGGGGTCATAGTCTTGCCGACCGTACACTCTGCCGATTTCAGGCACCGCGCCGAGAATGGAGAAGTAATCGAAGCCTGTCACGGCCAGTTCAAGACGTTCTGCTTGCCGCACGCCGCTCATGGCCACGTTCCCACCGGCAAGAGGAGTTACTTGCTCGAACACATCAGTTCGAGTCGTGAGATCGTCGACCTCTGGCTTGGAATACGTGAGGTCGCGTAAACCCAATCCCGGCTCGTTAAACATGACTCGTACCAGCCGATCGGGATCGCGATACGGCAGCGAGCGCAATAAGACCGCATTGACGATGCTGAACATCGCCGTATTCGCTCCAACACCAAGAGCTAACGTGAGGATGGCTACAGCCGTAAAGGCCGGCTTCTTGCGCAGCATGCGCAGACCGTACGTCAGGTCCTGCACTACGCTTTCGGCAATTCGCCCAAAGCCCGAAAGGCCGCGCGCCTCACGCTGCTGCTGCTTGGCCTGCTCCACGCCGCCAAAGCGAAGGAGCGCCTGGCGGCGGGCTTCCTCAGGCGACAATCCGCGCCGTAGATTTTCTTCCATGGCCAATTCGAGATGGGCCGCCATCTCGGCCTCGAGCTCCCGATCCATGCGCGAGTCTGCGAAAGACGAACGCAAGCGATGCGCCAGCTGTTTGCCCCACCCCATCATTCGCCGCCGCCTTCCTCCAGTGCGAGTACCCGCGTCATCACGCCAGAAAGTCGCTGCCAATAAGCTGCGTCCTGAGCGAGTTGTTTGCGGCCCTTCTTCGTAATGGAATAAAACTTGGCCTTGCGATTGTTTTCCGAGGTGCCCCACTCCGCCGTAATCCATCCCCGCTCTTGCAGCCGTACCAGCGACGCATAAATCGTGCCCTGGTTCAGCAGAATCTGTTCCCCGCTGACCTGCTCAATCCGCCGCGCGATGCCATAGCCGTGCAGCCTTCCCATCGATGCCAGTGTCTGCAGCACCATGAGATCGAGTGTTCCTTGCAGCAGATCCAGTTTGGAATCGGACACCCTCATCCACCTCCTGTGTGATGACCACAGCAGCATGCCACAACTCCTGTGGTAAGACAACAGGAAGATAGACGGTCCGATTCCTTTTCTGTTATCAACAAAAAGGTGCGGATACGAAGACCCAAAGATCCGCAACCCGGTTCCGGCTTGCCTCGTATGGATCTAATAGAGAGCATTCCGTAGGAGGCCCTATGACGCATGAACAAGTTGGAAACTCTCCAGTTGTGCACCCCGATCGCCGGTTGACGGCAGTCGCCTCGCTTGCCGTGGGCGCCGCTTTCTTCGCGCTATGGTTCTGGCTGTTGCCGGGATGGCTGGGCTTCCAGGTGGGCGCGGCCGGCGCAGCTCGCTGGCGCTGGCTGGCCGCGATTCCGTCAGTTCTGGGATTCGCCGTCGCGCTGCGCTGCGTCTGGGACTTCGGCTGGACCGGCCGAGGCACGCCTGCCCCCATCGCGCCCCCGCAGCGACTCGTCGTCGTCGGTTTCTACCGGTACGTTCGGAACCCTATGTATCTCGGCTTTGCCGCCGGATGGATCGGACTGTGGGTCGTCTTCGGACATCCTGATCCCATACTGATCGCAGCTGTGACCGCCGTCGCGCTCGGCGTTCATCTATTTGTGCTCTTTTATGAGGAGCCTACATTGCGCCGAAGGTTTGGAGCCGACTACGAAGAATATTGCCGGAACGTGCGCCGCTGGTGGCCTCGTCTGCGGGGCTGGAACCGTGCAGAGGCAAATGTGGAAGAACGGCCCCTTTAGGGCCGTGTTCGAACTCGAGCTTCAAAAAGTGGGCTTCAGCTCCGAGGGAGAGGACGCTGACCATCTCGTAAGCTCCAGTCGCTCAAACCTTGTCTAAAATGGCTTTCTTGATGTGTTTGATTCGCGCTTCGTCGCGCTTATAGAAAGTCCACTTCTTGATTCGCTTGGGACGCGTCAGCCCAGCCTGGCACAAGATTCTCATGTGCTCGCTGGTGGTCGGTTGGCTGACACGCAGTTTGCGCGCAATCAGGCACCCGCACACGCCATCCTTCACCAGATCGCCATCGACCTGCGGCGGAAAGTGCTTTCTCGGGTTCTTGAGCCACTCGAGAATTTGCAGCCGACGATCGTTCGCGAGGGCACGAATTGCGACGGACGAGATCATATTCACAAATCAGCGGAGCGGAACTGATATTTCTTGATCCACTGGTCCACCCAGTCGTTCACAGGTTTGTACCAGAGCTGCAAATTCTGCGGTTGCGCCGATACCGCGCTTCGTCAGGAAAATATAACATTTCGAGGCGCCGAGCATTTGCAATGTGATGAACAATTTCGAATGCCTGCGCCACATCGAACCGATAGTCGAACTGCCCGTGGATCACCAGCGTCGGCGTCTCAAAATTCTTCGCCTACTGGTGCCCAAGACGATGAAGACTCTCAAAACCTACTTCTTGGCACTCGGCGGCACGATGCCGTTCAACCGCAGATACATTGCCGCTTGGGCGTAGTGATCGGTCCAACTGCTGGCCAGCACCACGCTGAACCACGCATGGCTGAACTGCTTCCCGCCTGATCCTTCGGTCATCTCGGCCAATTTCGAATCGTCCATCTTCGCGAGCGTGGTGGAGCAGAAATCAAACGAAGCACGCAGGCCCGCAACCAGCTTGTCCTTCGGTTCCGTGTCTTTGATCTCCTCATTCTTGGGAGTAGCAACGCCAGCGGCTTTGCTGCAGAGATAGTAGTTTCCCTCGACCATGTGGGTGACGAGTTGCCCAAATGTATGCTGGTCGGGGGTGGGTTTGTAGCTGAACTTGTCGGCGGGCATCGCTTCCACCGCCGCCAGCGTGTTCTTCTCCCTGCCCGGCAGGATATCTCGCAAAGCGCTGCTGACGGGATCCTTAGACTGTGCTGGGCTGGTCTGCGCAAACACTGAAGCCCCCAGCAGAAGCGACACGGCAATGGCAAGAGCTGGTTTCATATTCTCCTCGTGCTGTTAAATTGTTCAGACTGCTTTCGACAGCCATCATAACTTTTTTTACGAATGTCTGTGGCCCCCCATGGCCGGCCTACATTTTACGGAGTCTCAATTTAGGCTTTCGGAAACTCGGGGGTCCACGGTTCATTCCACTATATTTCGTCTATTAGCTAAACGCCAATAGAGAGACAGAAGCACTGACGAACGTTGCCTGTTTCCTTGTCGCAAAGAACGCCAACCCTCACTTGTTCCTCGAAACCTTTGCCTGAAACCGGTACCATAGATTCCTGCCCTGCAGAACCTAATCCTAGGAGTCACAATGGCGACAAAGTACCGAGTAGTGAAAATCAAAGGCACGAATCCGGAGACATTCATCGTGATCGGCATTGACTTCAACGAAAGCGCCATTACCAGCACTTCGGAAGCCATGCCGGAGCCCGCCATGCGACGCTACCTGCAAAAGTCGGGTGCCCCAGAGAAAGACATTAATACCTGGATTGCCCAGGCACGCAGCTATCCGGGATAGCCGCTGATGGTTTCAAGCAGCTGGGCTTTTTCCAGCGACTTCCAATCGCTTCACACGATTGACGTCGTGCCCGGCGGTCATTTCCACGATTGTTTGGAATACAATCGTTCCCCACTGAACCCATCGTCGTGGCAATTCACTGCTGATGCCAGGTCATCTCCACCCGAATTGGAATCTCGTTTTTCACCGGCATGGTCAGCAGCGTGGGCGGGTCGATCTTGAAATCGGAAATCGTCGCCGGAATCGTCCCGGATAGTCGAATCTCGCTTCCCTGATGATCGAGGTGAAGTTCGACTTGCTTGTACTGCGCCGTCTGACCGGCGAATTGAATCTCTAAGTCGGCGTGGATGCTCGATTCTTTCGAGTCCGATTCGGGCACGTGCGTACGCACCATCACCATGGGATATTCGGCTCCATGGGTCACCTGGATCATGTGCAGGTCGCGGTTGCTGTCTCCTGAGTCAAAACTCTTGACCGGAACCGCAATCAGAAAATCGCACTCGCCCGCATGGCAGTTTCCCTTCCCGCGGGCAGCGTGGCTGATGCCATCGATCTGATGCAGGGGATGCGAAACGTGGTAGCTCTACGTGCTTTGATCCAGCACCCATTGACTGTCGGCCGCTGCCGCGGGTCTCGCCATCAAGCAGATACAGACGAGCAATTTCCTATTCATCGATCAATGACTCTTCAGAATTTCACCGACACTGACAGCAGAGCCGCTCCATACGCTCCGGCCGTGACAATCGCGACCGGCCCATGCAGAGACGCAATCCCGTGAACTCTTTCGCCTTTATTTTTTTGGCTGAACGCCAATTCCCCGAGGATCGGCGTCAATACCATTCCCGGGCCATGAATCCATGCCAGAATTTTGTGCACCCTGATTGGACCACGAGTTTCCGCTCCTCGGATTCTTGGTGCCCGAATGGCAAAATAAGCCGTCGCAAAATAAAGACCGGCAGTCGCCGTTCCTAGTCCAGCGTGCACGTTCCGGTCCGTGTTGCTGGTGTGCTTGCCTCCCGCTCCGAGAGATGTGATCACGGTGGCGATCAATGGGGCAGTTGTGATCAGCCCGAGTTTCTGGTGGGTCTTCAACATGCGTGTGCGCTTGTCGAGTAAGGCCTGCTGCTCAGGGTTGGCTTGTATCTCAGAACTCGGGAAGCCCAGGTCTCCCAGCGAAGGCTCCTGCGGCGTGCTGGAAGGAGCATTCGGCAAGTCTTTCTGCGGAGGTTTTTGCTGCTCCTGTTGTCCTGCAGGCGCCGGCTGTTGGCTGTCATCGCCCGAACTCTGCGCGAAACAGATGTTTGTGACGAACAACAATGAGAGAAGAACAGCCTCCACTCGCAGGGTCGACTTCAGAGCGTGCATGAGGAATTCCATTTCGGTTGTGGATCTGATCATATCGCCAATGATCTAAAAAGATGCCAGTGGCAAACCAGAAGATGTACGCCAGCGGCTGCTTTCTGCAACCACACGGATTGTCCCGCCTCGAACCGAAGCACTAGGGGAGCTGTGACCAAGTTCCCTTCTTTCGTTTTGTCATCCTGAGCAAAGCGAAGGACCCCATGGAAGTCGGCCCCCCACACCGGCTTCGCGAGGAATTTCTCCCACTGCCTCCCGTTTTGCTTCGCAGACTTAATCAGCGACTCTCGACAAATAGCTCCGCGCGCAGTTTGCATGGCACTCGTTCTAGACTAGAGCCTATGACTACCACGACTCTCAATTCCCTGGCCCAGGCTTCGTCAGCTTACCTTCGCTCGGCGATGCATCAGCCCATTCAGTGGCATGAGTGGGGCGAGGAGGCCTTCGCAGTAGCCGCGCGCGAAAATAAGCCCATCCTGCTCGACATCGGCGCGGTCTGGTGCCATTGGTGCCACGTGATGGACCGCGAGTCGTACGACGATCCCGAGATCGCTGCTATCGTGAACCAATATTTTGTCGCCGTGAAAGTGGACCGCGATGAGCGCCCCGATATTGACATCCGCTACCAGACCGCCGTACAGGCGGTCAGCGGACAGGGCGGCTGGCCCCTCACTGCCTTTCTTACATCAGATGGCAGACCATTCTATGGCGGCACGTATTTCCCTCCCGCCGACCACTACGGACGGCCGAGCTTTCGCCGCGTGCTGCTCAGCATTGCCGCCGCGTACAAAGAAAAGCATGGCGATGTAATGGAGCAGGCCAAACTGGTTGAGAGTGCGCTGGAGCGAGCCGAACCCGGCGGCGCGGGTGGAAAGATTTCGCTCGACATCATCGAGGCCATCAAGACCTCCGCACTGCGCATGTTTGATCCGCAGCATGGAGGTTTTGGGCAGGCCCCAAAATTTCCGCATCCCTCGGCGCTGGATCTGTTGATTGCCGAATACGCGCAAACGACAGTCGCCAGCAATACCCATGGGGCGCCGGCCGCCCAGCCGACGGAGCAAAGCTCCACACCAATTGCGAGCGATCTTCGCCACCTGATCGTCACCACGCTCGAGCACATGGCCAACGGGGGCGTCTACGACCAACTCGCCGGCGGATTTCATCGCTATTCGGTTGACGAGCGTTGGATTGTTCCCCACTTCGAAAAGATGTGCTACGACAATTCCGAACTGCTGAAGAACTACGTGCACGCGTATCAGGCGACCAGCATTGAGTTCTTCGCCGACGTGGCGCGCGACATTATTCGCTGGATGGATGAATGGCTGAGCGATCGCGAACGTGGCGGATTCTATGCCTCGCAGGATGCCGACTATTCCATGGATGATGACGGCGACTATTTCACCTGGACCCTTGCCGAAGCGCGCGCTGTTTTAACCGAAGAGGAAGCACAGGTTGCATCCCTGTACTACGACATCAACGAGATCGGTGAGATGCATCACAATCCAGCAAAGAATGTCTTGTTCGTGCGCGCACCGATAGCAGAGATTTCTCAGCGGCTGAAGATTTCCACCGCATTAGCGAAACAGCTGCTCGATTCGGCGAAGAAGAAGATGTACGCGGCGCGACTGCTGAGGCCCACGCCCTACGTCGACAAGACAATCTACGTGGGCTGGAACAGCTTGTGTGTTTCGGCTTATCTGGAAGCGGCCAAAGTCCTCAATTTAGATGCCACCCGCCGCTTTGCCCTGAAGTCGCTGGATCGCGTATTGGCACAGGCATGGAAGCCGGATCAACACCAGATTCGCCGAGCCGACGCCAGCACAGCAAAAGCTCGTCTGATGCACGTCGTCGCTTATTCAGATCCCGAGGCAGAGCATCGCGAAATTGCGGGAATGCTCGATGACTACGCATTCACCGCTCTCGCCTGCCTGGACGCTTACGAAGCAACTGCCGATCTTAGCTATTTCAGATTTGCCCATAGCATCGCGGACGCGATGATCGAAAAATTCTTCGATGCGGCTGCCGGCGGTTTCTTTGACAGCGAACCGCCATCCGACGCCAAGGTTCTAGGCGTGTTGGCCACGCGGCGCAAACCATTGCAAGACTCACCGACTCCCGCCGGCAATCCGATGGCAGCCATCACCCTGTCGCGGATCTATCACTTCACCGGCGAAAAAACATATCAAGACAAAGCCCGGAAGACGCTGGAGTTTTTTGCGGAAGTAGCCGGGCAGTACGGGATTTTCGCCGCGACCTATGGAACCGCCGTGCTTCACCTGCTGCGCGATCCGATTCAGATTGTAGTGATGGCGGCAAGCTCCGACGACGCCGAATCCGCCCGATTAGCTGCCAGCGCCAGCCGGCAGTTCGCGATCCACAAAAGCGTGCTGCACATCTCGGCCAGCGACGCCGAAGCAAAGAACCTGCCGCCAAACCTCGCGGCAACGCTTCCACACTTGCCCGACTTAAGAGCAGGAAAATCTTTTGCCGTGCTCTGTTCGGGAACTTCGTGCCAACCGCCGGTGACGGATCCGGCTGAGTTGGAGAGCGCAATCCAGGTCGCGTTGCTGCGCTCTTCCGCGAGTGGGCAAAAATAAAGGGCCGGCGGTGTATGTTCCGTCAGCCCTCAATGAAGACAGAGCCCTTGGAATCTGGGCAAGTTACTCAAGGTTACTTCGGTTACCTTGCGGCTGTTTCCAGTCCGCAGTTAAATGCCTATCGCACCATTGCTGGTGGTAAATTGCCCTTGTTGTAAGGGCAGGGTCTGTCGGGCACACACAAAGGATTGCCATCCGGGGCGGGAACCTGCGGTACGGCAGTCGCTGCGTATGTGCCCACTATTCCGAACATCAGGACAGCTAACCTGATTGCACGTTTCATGGGTTTTCTCTCCTAGAGCCGCGAATAAGCTGTCTTTATACAGGCACTTCAGAGACACTTCATCGCGGCCCCAGATTATACGGCACGCGTCAAGTCCTCTTCACGCAAATTCTTCTGTGCGCAGGATTTAGCAGAAATAACGCTATCTGCAGTCGGGATTGGAGCCCTTCAGGTGATCTTGTAAATACCGCGAATACTGTAGTTTCCATCGATCAGATATAGAACCACTTTAGCTTCCCATTTTGGTTCTTCCTTCGGTTCGCAAATGAGAGGCTACATTACGAATTCCGAACAAACTCTCTCTTCGGAGTGAACAGACCGACTCAGCGCATGAGTCGCCAGGGCGGGTGCACCAAACTTCCTTCGAAGCGCTATCGCTACACCTTCGATTCTGCTTTTGATCCTAGGATCGTGAATTCGGAGCGATCGCTTGCGGCTGCCGCAGCAGCGCGAACCGACACGCTCTGCGTCTTTTCCTGCGAGGCGGGCAGGGCTGGGATTGGCGTGAGATCCTGCGTGCGCGATAGAGCGCGATCGACCATGCCTTCGAACATCGGAATCAATGAATCCGCCGGCAGTGGATGCCGGTGAATATCCGTTAGGCTCTCTTCCCAACGCTGTGGCTGTAAGAGCACAGCAGCAATATCTCGAGCCGGGCTCTTCACGTACGCATAGCCGAGCCAGACCATAAGCGATACGTTATAGGCGGCCATATTCACGAGGTCCACCGACAGAACACTCAAGTAATTGCCGATCAGCGATGCCAGCAACAGCAGCTCAGTACCAGCAAAGATCCCAAACCCCAGTGCGATGCCGAAACTCGGTTCGCGTCGACTCACCCCGAGATATCGGGCAAAAAAGAGCAGAAACAATACCATCCCTACCTGGATGATGCGGACACAGCGCTGTGAGGTCAGGATGGCCTGCATCCAGGGCGCCATCTCCCCGGACTTGGTGGACACGCTCACCACCGCGGCCACCAAGAGCATCACCAGTCCAGCCCACTTGAACAGCACGCTTCCCAGATCTCGAAGTGTGTGAAAAGGCCGGAAAACATCCATGAATATCTCGTGGATCATGGCAAATCCCAATCCCACACTCACCGCATTGCTGAACCAGAAAAAATAAAGGTAGAAGTAGCTGGAGGCGTGGGTCGGAAAAATGATGGCAAAAGTTAGAATCTGGGCCAGGATGTAGGTGAAAAAAAACTTAAATTTGCGGTGCAGACCTCGGCGAAACATGACCGCCGCAATCCCCGTCTGCAGCAGAGGATGTGCGATCCACAGCGCGTAATAGAGAATCCGTGTTTTCTCCGTCATTGGCTGGGTCTGCGCTTCGCCTTGCCCCTAAGTGCTGCCCTACCAACAACGGTCGTGGCCCCGCACTCAGCAAGCGTGATAACTCTTGTGCAGCAAAATTAGCGCCTTTTGAATCGGATGTCCAATGTACACAGGTAATCTAAGGTAACGTTACCCCTGTGCCACTCGATCCCCCAAAAGAGCCATTGAGGAAGACTCGAGATCCGCGAGAGGGAATCCTACGCCGGAATTAAAGCTCGTTGTTTAGCTGTTCGAGGACTACGCATCGGGTACCGAATGAATGTAGGCGCGCATCATTCGCACCTCGTCATCCTTCTCGTTGAGATCGTGCAAAAGAATGTCGCGGAGAGAGACCATTCCGATCAGGTGTCCATCATGACATACCGGCAGATGGCGGAAGTTGTGCCGCCGCATCAGCGCCATGCAGTTTTCCAACTCCTCGTTCATGCTGATGGTCAAAGGATCGTCCGTCATCACTTCGGCCATGCAAGTACTGCGCGCATCGCGTCCTTCCGCGACGACACGCCGCATCAAGTCGCGTTCGGTGAAGATGCCAACCAGCCTGCCGTTGTGCAGGACGGGGACGGCACCAATATTCCGCTGCACCATGGCCTGGACCGTCTCGATCACCGTGTGCCCGAGTTCGGCTTCATAGGTTTCCTGATTCTTGATCAGGTCGCAAATACGCATCGGAATCCTCCTGCCATAGCCTGCCGAAAGTTCCAAATTCACGCCTAGCGTGCGCGAGTATATGCCCAAAACAGATGCTTGAACAGTGTGAAATGTTGGGTCAGTTTCAATTTGGAACTGCCAGAACTGACCCCGGCCCCGAACAGGCCATTAACCGCAGGGATATTTTCAATCTGCCTTGATGTCTTGCGACAGGAATACAAAATACGAACAATTCCACAGCGCATTGGGCACGCTACCTCGGGCGCGCGAAGTGAGGACGATATTGTATTCGCCTGTGCCCGCGAGATTTAAGGTAAGCAGTGGATCAGCCTGCCCCGCCACCTTTTCCACCGGAATTGGCGCAATCATCGCCAACTGCGCTAGAAATTCGTGAAGATCGTTCGTGCGGCCCGCGCCCGAGACCGTGAAAGAAACCTCGGCATCCTGCTCGCAGAAGTGCCACGCCAGCGACGCCGCCAGCTCCACGGCCTTTTCGTAGGCCGCATCCGAGATCGTACCTACTGCCGGGTTGTCGAAGGCAACGCACAGCTTCCGCTCGTCTTCGCGGCTGAATTCCCGAACCTTCAACGAACCCGATTTCGCCGTCGCCTTCCAATCGACGTGCCGGGCAGAATCGTCCGGCAGGTATTCGCGAATGCGGTAAAGGTCGGAACCGCGTCCGCGCATGAAGCTTTCCCACTCCCCCCGCACCAGAGGCAGAATCTCGAATAATTGATCGGTTGGCTCAACCCTCGGATATACCAGCACTTCCCTCTGCAGGGGAACATGCCGCGTCTTCGTCAAGAACGAGAATGGGAAGCGCGTGGCCAGACCAAAGCTCTTGTCGCGATAACGTCCGCGATGCTCGAATTTCAGCTCCAGATCGGCCGAAAGTTCGCCGCCGGGCGGAACATACGGAAAATACGCCATCCCGTCGAAGATGCCGGGCGCCTCCGGGGCGATCACCACCCGGCTGAGCCGAAGGTCAGGCACTCTCAACCATTGCTGCTCGGCAGGCCGACGAAATGGAAATGCGAACGTCGATTCTTCCCATCGCCATTTCATCTGTGGTTGCTTCTTGGCCTTGCGAGTGGGCACGACACGAATCGAAAATGAGGGAAGGTAACGCCGCGGATTGCGCACCAGAATTCTTCCCAAAACCACCCGGCCCGCAAAGACGTGCTGCGGCAAGCGCACATCCAGCTCGAGTTTTCTCAGGTCGATCGCCGACACGACCCCGGCCACGAGAATGGCCGACAACATGGCCGCCACGATCAGGTAAAGCAGATTGTTGCCGGTATTCAGCGCAGCAATGCAGAGAACCAGAGTGACGAGTACATAGACAATGCCCGTGCGGTTGACTTGGTAGTCGATGGACTCGCGCAGGCGTTCAATCGCCACGCGACGCGCCAGGTATGGGACCGTGACCAGTCCAACAAACGCAGCCAATAGAAGCGAAAGGGACGCCAGTATGACAGTCCCCCAAACGTTGCCTGCATCACGCGACACAGTCGAGAACAATGCGGCCGCGAAGGCCAACCCCAGTCCGACCAGCGCCATTAGAAATTTCGCCCACACTTCGGCGCTGGATGACTGTAGCCATCTGGACACACGACCCTGCCGTGAACTCAAGCCGATTGTTGCGCTGGTATGCGGATGGGACATCTGTTTGGCAGGCTAGCATCCTCCCGAAGGACGCGGCAATCAGGATTCCCTTCTCGTGTAAGCCTTGGTAACCCAGTACTTTATGGCTAGGATGGCCCGCCCCCACGGCTGATCGGATCTCGCGTGTCATTTAAGAACGATTTTTGGACACGGACTTGCACGACTGTACGGGTGCGAACCGGGACGGCTGGCCTCATCCCTGGCTGACCTGAGGCCTCGATGTGATGCGAAGCACAGATTTTTTTCGACATCACTTGTATCTTGAGCGCGTTAACTCCCCTCCTGAAGTCGAACCCGTGATCGGAAAACTATGAGTTTGGGAATTGCACCTGACCTGCGAAACACGGTAGGAACGTACACAAAGCTGCCGCCCGCCATCGTTCTAGGCGAAGGAAGCGTAACGTTAGCGGCTGTGCTCCGTTTGCTGCACGCAGCGGGAATCGAAGCCTATTCCGCTTGCCTTGATCGGAGTTTTTGCAGCTATTCGCGCTGGTTCCGGCCATTAACGAACAGCTGGCCTGGGATTAAACCTGCCACACTGGCTGACCTACTCGAACGGGTGCCGTTTGAGAGTGCAGTACTTGTTCCCACCTCAGACGCGTGGCTGGAGGCTGTAGCGATGCTTCCCGAAGAATTGCGGCTTCGATTCCCTTCCAGCGTGCCTTCGTTCCCAAAGGTCGAGAGTTTCACCAATAAATGGTGCTTCGCAAAATTGTTGCGGAAAGTGCGAGTTCCGCATCCACAAACGTATCTGCTCAATTCGATCGAGCAGATGGATTCTTTTCCTGACGCTGCATTTGAAAACACGATTCTCAAACCGCTCCGCTCGGCGCAATTCTCCGAAGTCCACGGCGTAAAAGGCTTCCTGGTAAACAGCCGCTCTCAGGCACTGCGCGCCATGGAGCAGTCGACATTCCCCATCTTGCTTCAGGAATTCATCCCTGGCCCTCCGACCACCGGATACTTTATCGAAGGCCTTATTGACCGTCAGGGTCGAACTTCGGCCCTGTTTGCGCGGCGGCGCCTGCGGATGTATCCCTCGCACCTGGGAAACAGCACAGTCGCGGTCAGCGTGCCCTTGCGAGAGGTTTCGCCCGCGCTGGAATCGCTGCAGCAACTGCTCGAAGCCACCGCATATCACGGAATTTTCAGCGCTGAATTCAAGCGCGATGAGCGCGATGGCGTTTTCAAATTGCTCGAGGTCAACGCCCGAGCGTGGTGGTACGTCGAAGCTCCCGCCCACGCCGGAATGAATGTGTGCGAGATGGCTTACCGAGACGCGCTTGGATTGCAGGTCGATCCGGTTACCAGTTATGCGAGCGGCGATCAGACTGGAATCCTGCCCAACGATCTCCGCGCGTGGCGCCATTTGCGGCGACTTGGTGGAGAGAGCTTCTGGTCATGGCTGTTCTCGTGGCGTGACATAACTTCGATCCCATTCCACTGGGATGATCCCCTGCCCGCAATCGTTTTCTTCTGGCAGGAACTACGGGAATTTGTGACCCGCAAGACCCGGAAACCGGTATACGTCCCACCGCTTGTCCCCGCGCATCGAGAGGGGAAATCAGAAGCGTCTGCGGTCCTTGCTAAGTTCTAGGCAGGTTGTATCGAAGATGCGTCTGGATGGTGCCCCGCGTACAGCATGGAGGCGTGACCCGTCGGTTCCTCTGTGCCCCCTGTGTCCTCAGTGGTTAAGCTTTGAGCTGAGCTGGCAGCCTTCCGCAAGGTAAAGGTGGAAATCGGTAGCCACGGGGTCCGCTCCTAGCTGCCGCATCATCAGCGCAACCTGGCCGCGATGATAAGTGGAATGATTTGCGAGGTGCTGCATCAGGTGAACAAGCGGCATCTGCGCGCCGCGAACTGCGAACTGTTGCTGTAACGAGTGTTCGGTTAGGCTTTCGACAAACTCCGTTAGCTCTTTTTCGACATCCATCCATTTCCGCTGCACGGCAGCGAGGTCGGGAAATGCATCCGGCTCGAACTGAGCCTTCCTTCGCTCGGTTAGCGTAGCCGCAAATGCTGGGCTAGGTGAAGCTTCTTTCCAATATGTAAGCCAAATCCATTCGCCGCTGAGCATGTGCAGCAGCGTGTCGCGCACCGAAGAAAAGCTTCCGCCCAGATCGCGCGTGAATGCCTCCGCGCTCAACGTCGCCGCTGCCTGTATGACCCTGGCGTTTGCCCAACGGTCGTATTCGTACAGGAGTTGAACGTCGTCTTTTGTCATGGGGAGAATGCAGCCGGTTCAGAATCGCTGGATAACGGACTGACCGCAGCTAGTACGCCGCCAATTCCTTCATCGCGAGAAACAGATCGTTGGCTTGCGGCAGAATCGCGTCTTCCAGAATCGGTTGGTATGCGACGAAAGTGTCGACGGCCGCAACGCGGCGCACCGGCGCGTCCAGTTGATCGAAAAGCTGGTCGGCGATGCGGGCAGCAATCTCGGCTCCATATCCCCAGCTCAGAGTGTCCTCGTAGGCGACCAGCACCCGATTGGTTTTCCCGACTGAAGCCGCAATCGTCTCCCAGTCAAACGGATTCAGCGACCGCAGATCGATGATCTCCACCTTCACGCCATTCTCTCGTTCCAGCTTCTGCGCGGCCTGCAGCGTACGCGGCACGACGGCCCCGTACGTGATCACTGTCAGATCGGTTCCGGGCTGAACAATCTTCGCCTTGCCAAACGGAATCATGTAATCGGGCCCGGGATACGCCGCGCGTCCGTAGGTTTCGCGATAAAGGCGCTTATGTTCGAGGAACAAAACGGGGTCGTCGCAGCGGATCGCCGTCCGCAGAAGTCCGGCCGCATCGAGTGCATTCGATGGAAACACAACCCGCAGTCCGGGGATGTGCGTGAAGATGCTCTCGCCGCACTGTGAGTGGTAAATCGCGCCGCCGGTAAGATATCCGCCGATGGCGACGCGAATCACACACGGCGCAGAGTATCCGTTGTTCGAGCGCCAGCGGATAGTCGGCAGCTCGTCGCGCAGCTGCATCATCGCCGGCCATATATAGTCGAAGAACTGAATCTCGACCACCGGCTTGAGCCCGCGTTGGGCCATGCCTGTGGCGCGGCCCACGATCGCGGCTTCGGCGAGCGGAGAATTGAAAACGCGGTCCGGACCGAAGTCGCATTGCAAGCCGAACGTCAGTTTGAAAACCCCGCCCTTCCCTTTCACCAGCTTGCGCTTCAAGTATTCTTCGCGGCTGCAGTCAGCCACGTCTTCGCCAAAAATTACAATGCGTTCGTCGCGCTTCATCTCATCGCGCAGCGTCGCATTGATGAGATCAGCCATGGTCTTGGCAGCCGGCTTCTTGCCGTCCGCAGTCTCAGATACCGCTGCCGGCGCGGTTTCAAAAGCGCTCGAAGTCGGATCGAGATCGGGCGAATACAAAAACTTGGTGATGGTTTCCGGAGGCGCCGGCAAAGCTTCGAGCGCCATATCTACCGCAGCCGTGATCTCTTCCTCAACTTCCTTTTCCAGCTGATTGATTCCCTTGTCGTCGAGAATTCCCTCGCGCAGCAGGAACATCTGCGTGCGCGTCACCGGGTCGCGGGCCGCGTCGCGTTCCCGCTCAGTGTCGGGACGATACAGCCGCTCATCGTCAGAAAGCGAGTGCGAATACGGACGAATCACGTGCGCATGGACGAACGCAGGCCCGTGCCCCTCGCGGCAATATCGCGCGGCGCGCATGAAAGCCGCATAGCTGGCGACCGGGTCAGTGCCATCCACCTCTTCAAAATGAAAATTTGGAAACCCCGAGACCAGGCGCGAGATGCTGCCACCCGCGGTCTGCACTTCTACCGGGACGGAGATCGCATAGCCGTTGTCTTCCACGCAAAATATGACCGGCAGCTTGCGCAGCGCGGCCGCGTTCATCGCCTCCCAGAACTCGCCCTCGCTCGAAGTGCCGTCGCCCAGAGAAACGTAGGTGACCTCGTCGCCCTGGAATTTGACGTTCTTGAATTGCCGATAGTCCACCGATGGCTGGGGTGCCCCGCTTCCGGCCGCATTTGCGGGAAGTGGGGATTTTGAAGTCGCAACGTCTGAGGGTGCCCCATCCTTCGCGTTTTGTGCGAAGGGTGGGAAGGCAGCGGCGCTTGGACGCTGCCCAAAATATCGCCCCGCTTCCGCGCATCCGATGGCCTGCAAAATTTGCGATCCCGTCGGCGACGATTGCGTCACAACATTCAGCCGAGGATAGCTCCAGTGTGAGGGCATCTGACGTCCACCAGAACTGGGATCATCAGCCGCGCCCACTGCCTGCAGAAACATTTCGAGCGGCTTGGCGCCCAGGGCGAGGCAGAGTCCGCGATCGCGATAGTAGGGATAAAACCAGTCGTAGCCCGCCTTCAAGGCCAGGCCTGCGGCAACGCCGATCGCTTCGTGTCCCGCGCCCGACATCTGGAAGAAGATTTTTTGCTGGCGCTTGAGCAGGATCTCCCGATCATCGATGCGGCGGGAGGTGTACATGTAACGATAGGCCAGAATCAGCTGCTCGCGGGTCAGACCTTCGTAGCCTTTGGATCTCTTGTTATTGGCCGCCACGGCCAGCTTGGGATCGGTTTTTGTGGTCGCCATCCGGTTTCTCTGCTACTCGATTTCCTGCTGCCTCTGGTTAGATTGCCGGAGCCGTAGCCCGGTTGCAACTCTCGCTAGGCCGGGTAAGCGCTAAATCCAGCCCCGCATCGCACCCTTTCGCTATGTTGCCCGATGCGCCAAACCTGTTGCATTGTAAATGGTCGTGGGAAATGGGGGAACAGGCAAATGGAAATGGCGGACGCGGAGTTGGAGTTGGTTGGTTACCGGCAGATCTGACGGCTTACGCCCCACGAGTGCCAGAAAGAAGCGGAGTCCGCCCGATTTACACCTTTCGCAAAGGTTAATGCCGGTACCGCATCCTCCAGTACAATTCTCCAACAACGGTGAAGTTTGATCACGTACTTCAATTTGATGTACCCCGATCGTGAGCGATTGATGGCGGATACGATGAAGGGCGCCCCCGAGGAGAAGCATGAGATTCTGCGGTGCCCAATCACCGATGAACACCTCGATGGCAGCAGACGAGTTAGCGAACTTGCCTTGCAAGTGAAGCATAACCACACAGACGAATCGATTATTTGGGCCTGGGTTGACGGCTGCGTGATTCACCAGCGCTTGTTGGAAGAATTCGCGAAACGCGAATTCAGCGGGTATAGACTGAGGCCGGCAACCGTCCGTTTTCGCGACGGCGCGATCTCGAAGGACTACCGAGAGTTGGTCGTGACTGGCTGGGCGGGTGTGGCTCGTCCAGAATCCGGTATCCGAATTGTGAAAAGCTGTCGTGTGTGCCACTGGAAAAACTACAGCGACCTACGAGACGCGGAGCAGCTCATAGATTGGAGCCAGTGGACGGGTGAGGATTTCTTCATCGTTTGGCCTTTGCCGAAATTTACCCTAATCACCGAGCAAGTGGCGCACCTGCTGCTTGAGCTCGGAGTAAGAAGTTTTGCTCTTAGGGGCCTTCAGGATCTCAATCCTCTGGGCCTTAAATTTGGTTTTACAGTGGCCCGACTGTCGAATTTTCTTCCGCAGGACTTGGCAGAGAAGTACGGTAAACCGTTAGATCTGGAATAAGGATCTGAGCCGTGCAGATTCAGCGTTTGATTGACAGAGTCACAGAGCGCAGAGGAATCGAACGACAAACAGCCTTGTCCGAGTTACTAGCTCTCGCCGAACGGCAACCAGACGAAGCGGTCGGGATCTTCCAAGAACTAACCAACCTTTGCCAGGGCGGTAAACTCGTTTCCGAAGATCTCGAATCGCATGTGCCCACAATTCTGCGCATGTGGCAGAGGCTTTACAACGAGGCGAAGCCGTTCCAAGGCGATCCCTTTAAGGTTGAGTGGACGGTTGACGATGCATATCAGCCCGTCCGAGCCCCACTGGAGTGGCTGCTCGATATGATGGCATTTCTCCCTGGTGAATCGGTCGGCTCCGCTCTTCGGGAGAATCTTCAATTGGCGGATCCCTTGCTGCAACTCTTCGCCGCGATTTCCATACTTCGACGCCTTGAACCGATAAATGATCGCGACTTGGATCCCATCGCCGCCAATCATCAGACCAGGCACAAGCTGTGGACGCAATTGAGGGAGCTACAAATGGAGTCTCTGATGCCCAAGCGCTGGTCTACACCCGAACAGCTCGCTGCGTCAGAATTCGTCAACTGGGCGAGCCATCCGATGGAGCTTGGAGTACCGCCGGAGGAAATCGAACTGGCCAAGACATTCTCGGCGGTCGTGGAGGGAAAGCGGCGGGACTTATATCTGTTTCGCTTCCGCGAATTCCCAAAGCCGTGGGAACCCAGCGGAGGCTGGATGGCAGGAATTGCAGGACCCTACCGTGATGGGACCCAGCTGCTCTCGCCTTGGAGCAGTTTCGATGACTGGGAAGCGATGTCACCAGAACAGCACTTCGCAAAACTTTTCTCCGCGATCAACGGCGAAGGTTGAAGTAGGTATCCCGAACGTTGCGGATGCGAATCGATTGCTGAATACGTTCTTACTCTAACAAGTCCTCCCAGTTTCACTCCTTGACCTTCCAAATAAGGCTGACACCTGATTACGTCAGTTATGGCATTCTTGGCAAAACGTTCCTATCAGATCCCCCATTCGCTTAGCATTTGGACGTGGCACGCTTCACAAGAATACTCATCTGTTTGCTGGCAGCGATCGTGATCACGGATTACGCGTCGCACCACTACCAATTCCATTCGGGGTCTGTGGCGTGGCACGTTCTGTACGGTGATTCAATCTCGGTGGCAGGGTATCGTATTCCGGTTCCGAGTCAATGGTCTGCTGAACAGCTGGCCTCCGATGATGCGCGTCTGTTGAATACGCGAACAGGCGAGGCCATCTGGCTCCAGTCTCTTCCCAAGCCTTCTATGTTTTCACTTACCGCCTGGAGCGACTTTGTTCAGAACCAAATGAACGACGCTCGAAATCCGATTGTTGGAAGGACGGAGTTAACCATTGCCGGAGAGCCTTTGGTTTGCCTCGAAAGAGATTTCGCAGTCAACCTACGCACGGGCGCGTCAGCCAACCCATCCCCGCAAACAAGTCATCTGCCCTCGATAGAGTGCAACTCCGCTGGGCTGCTGGGTGTGATGTTTTTCGCAGGAACCCACACGCAGCATGATTACTCGGAGTTCTATTCGCTGATGGCGTCTATTGAAAAAAACTCTCAATAGCTGCTGAAAAGACACTCATTTACCCAACAGTTTCATGGGCACACCTGCGCACAGCCTGATCGCAACTGTTGGCCTGACAGCCTGAAGAAAATCCCCCATCTCGCAAAAGGCGCGAGACGGGGGACCAATCGGATTCTACGGGTTAACGGTTTGTGTGATCTTGCCGCTGCTGCCGGCAAAGTCCAAGACGCCGTTATAAGTTGCCGTCACCACACTCGAACCGGCAGGGAGCGTATTGACGGAAATGCTGGTAGGGCTGTTTCCTATCGTAACCGTGCCGAGAACCGTGCTTCCTGCCGTAAAAGTAACGGTCCCAACAGGACTGGCACCGGTCGCGGATTTGACCTTTGCCGTAAACGTAACGGCTTGCCCTCGCGACGAGGGATTCGCTGATGAAGTCAATGTAGTCGTGGTCGACACGGGATTGACCACCTGATTGAGTCCCGTTGACGCGCTCGGGGCGGACGCGGCGTCTCCGATGTATTTGGCGGTAATTGCATGCGTTCCGGCCTGCAGCCAACGTTGCACGTAGGTCGCTGTGCCTCCATTCAAGGTAACTCTACCGGACGCTCCGGCAAACACGACTGTACCGGTTGGCTTGATTGGACCCGTCGAGGTCACGGTTGCGGTCCAGGTCACCGCTTGCCCATAGCTAGACGGATTTGGACTCGCGGACAAGGTCGTAGTCGTGCTGTAGCGCTGCACCAGCTGCTGGACTTGGCGCTTGCTGGGTTCTAAGGTGGAGTCCCCGACATACTTTGCCATGATGTAGTGCGTCTTCCCGCCGGTAAGGGATGACGTGGTATACGCCGCCACGCCGCCGGCCAGAGGGACCGATGCCATGGCGATTGTGCCATCGTAGAACGTCACCAGCTCGCCATTGGGAATCGCACCGCGTGCCGATGTAACCGATGCCGAGAACGTCACCGGCTGGCCAACATAGGACGGTGAACCAGAACTGGTCAGAGTGGTTTGCGTTGCGAACCCACTAACCTGCTCCATCAGCGTGGCGGACGTGCTGCCGAGATTGTTCGAGTCACCAGAGTAAGTGCCAGTAATTGCGTGAACACCTCTCGTCGTATACATAGTGGTGAATCCCGCCCAATTGTTCCCGACGTTTGCGGTTGCAACCGCTACGCCGCCGTCCTGGAACACGACTTTTCCCGTGGCTGCTCCCCCGTATTGACTGGCGACGTACGCGGAGTATGTGACTGCCCTGTTGATGGGTGCGGGACTCTTGGACGGTGTGACCGAGGTGGACGTGGTTGCGATGGTTACGACCTGATTGAGTGACGTTGATGAGCTAGGTTTGAACGTCACCGAGCCCTGATACACGGCTTTGATCGAATTTGAACCCACGGCCAGCGCAGTGACAGGGAGGGGTGCCTGTCCGTCGGCGAGCGATGCACTTCCGAGAGTTTTCGAGTTTCCGAAGTACCCGACCGTTCCAGTCGGGGTTGCCGACGCGGAGTTCACGGTCGCAGTCAGGGTAACTGCCTCTCCGAAGACCGATGGATTAGGCGAAGAAACCACTTCCGTGCTTGTGGGTAGATTTCCAACGTGGAGCATTACACCAACGACAGACCCCGCGCCGAGAATGGAAACGTCCACCAGGTCTGGCAGCACGTCGCCGTTTAGGTCCGCGGCCGCTTCCGGGGCATTTCCACCCGAGTAGTAAGCGAGCGCTGTTTGAAAGGTGCCATTGCCGTTGCCCAGCAGCACTGCCACAATACCTGAATTCATCAGTAACAGATCTGGCTTGCCATCGCCGTTCACATCCGCCACCGCCGCAGACATAAGATTGTTGCCACCTGAGTCATAAGGGACCGCAGCCTTGAAGGTGCCGTCGCCGTTGCCGAGCAGCACGCCAACCGTGCGATCTGTACTTTCGGGGTAAGTGGCGTCAATGCCACCGTTTGCGACCACAAGATCTGGCTTATGGTCGCCATTGAGGTCCGCCACTGCTACCCAACACGGCCCTAACCCGCCTGAGTTATAGGCGACTGCAGGCTGGAAGCTGCCGTCGCCGTTGCCCAGCAGCACGCCCACGGTACTATTGCTATTGATTGCCACCACGAGGTCAGGCTTGTGGTCACCGTTCACGTCTGCCACCGCCAGTGCAATGGGACCGCCGCTCCCGCCAGAGCTGTAGCGAACCACGGGCTCAAGATTTCCATCGCCATTCCCTAGCAGAACGCCTATTGAATCGTCGTCATAGTTCGCCGCGACCACGTCGGGCTTGCCGTCGCGGTTCACATCCGCAACCACGACAGACCAGCCCCCAGGTCCACCTAAGTCGTAGCCCACAGCAGGCCGGAAAGTACCGTCACCATTGCCCAGCAGCACACCAACCAAGCCGTTATCGTTGGGGGGATGCGTAAAGAGATTCATCACCACCAAATCCGGCTTGCCATCGCCGTTCATATCGGCAACCGCTACTGATGTAGCATCGACTCCTCCCGTGCAGTAGGTAACGGGCGCCTGGTAGGTTCCGTCGCCGTTGCCCAACAGTATCTCTACCGTTCCTCCGTTCCCGTTCCAGCAGTAAGGGTAATTCCACTGGGCCGTGGCCGCGATGTCGGGATAGCCATCGCCGTTAAAGTCTGCAATCGCGACCGCTGTTAGGGGAATATCGCCCGTATAGTCGGCCGCGGAGTAATACACCGGTGGCAGGAAGTAAGGGAGGTTGTCGTTCAGCGGGCCCGCAGCTTGTAGCGTCATTGGCGCACCGCTTACAGCAGCACGCCCGGTGCTAGTGCCCGGCGGGGAGACCCGTGGAGGCGCAACGGCCCCCGACTGCGCGGATGCGACCGCATGCTTTGGAGAAGGCTGCGACACTGCCATCGATTGCGCCGCAGCGGCGAAAGCACCAGATAGGATCAGGACAGCGACGAAAGCAGCAGAAATCCTGGGAAGAAAATTGCAAGTGAACACGCGCACCATAAATACCTTCCTTGGGGGCGGAAGCAGAAGGCTACGCACTCGAAGTTCTATTCAGCCAGAAAGCGTTCTGCTTTCAACCACCCGGCTCAAGAATGGAAATTGCACACAGAGTGGCCAAATGCCGATTGCCACAAGAAACGGATTTTCAGCGATCTCGCCTCAGCAGGTGGTGCGTCTCAACGGACGGGGACTGCGCTTCAGGAGAGGTGAGATTGTTTACCGCAAGCATCCTAAAGAGACGTTTGAAGAGATTTCAGTGACGCCCATCACAGACTCCCGACACGATCGGCGAAATCACAGTTTCACTCACCGGGTGGCGGCCTTCCCGCTTCCGTTTCGTAGGCGGATGAGTGCCTGCGCTTACACAAGCCACATCGGACCGTGGAATAATGCAAGGGCACGCGGAGACGCAATGGCAGAGAATTCCAACCGCACGCGCGACCACCTCGCCAACGAGCGCACATTTCTGGCGTGGGTGAGGACTGGCATCGCGGTGGTTGTGTTTGGGTTCGCCATCGGGCGATTCGCCATCGCCCTGCGACAGCTGGCGCAATTTCAGGGACACACCTTGCGCACCGCCGGCATTTCGGTGTGGATGGGGACCAGTTCCATCCTCGCTGGCGTCGTGATGCTGGTGGCGGGCCTGGTTCGATATCGCAGAACGCGCGTGCAGATCGATGCGGGCACGTTTGAGCCGGCGGGATTCGTGGTCGATCTGATCGCGATTCTGACCGTGCTGTTTGGCGTGGCGCTGGCGGTGTACTTGATCTACACCGCAAGGAGTCTGTCCTGAACGCTGCGCCCGACGTGCGGCTGCGCTGGATCAGGCGTCCCTCCGGGACGCGGTTGGAATATTTGGGTACGGTTCCCGCCAGTAAAAACTGGCGGGCTAGTGTCATTGGTCCCTCCGGGACCGGTCGAAGATTTTTTCGGAACCGGTGAGTCCGCGGAAGCCGTTTCTCTAAGAGCAATGACGTGAGGCAAACTTCGAATCCTGCACAACGTCGCAGACTCAGGTCCCGGAGGGACCGTCTGAGAATAGCCCGGCGTTTCAACGCCGGGACAGAATCGGAAGAAATGGAACCGCGTGCCGGAGGCACGCATGAAACTCCGACTGGAACCATTGCACGTTACTGACAAAGGAATGTAGGTTTCTTCGGACTGTTCTCAACAATATGGCTAACGATCAAGAAAAAGAAGCAGCGGCAAGAGCGAGTCTGAAGTTCGTTCGGGATGGGCAGGTGGTCGGCCTGGGGTCAGGATCAACCGCAACGCATTTTATCCGCCTGCTGGGCGCTGAAGTGAAGAACGGCCTGCGAATACGCGGCATTCCGACATCGCAACGCTCGGACGAACTCGCGCGCAGTCTGGGCATTCCGATCATTACGTTCGATGAATGTCAAACAATCGACGTGACCGTCGATGGCGCCGACGAGGTCGATCCGCAGCTGCGCCTGATCAAGGGCGGCGGTGGTGCGCTGCTGCGGGAGAAGATCGTCGCGTCGGCGTCGAAGCAGATGGTAGTTGTGGCCGACGCGTCGAAGCGCGTGCCAATGCTGGGGAAGTTTCCGCTTCCCGTCGAGGTGATTCGATTCGCTCAGCCGCTCGTTCGGAAGCGAATCGAGGCGCTAGGAGCGACGGTGCAACTAAGAATCGCATCGGATGGAAAGCCCTACCTTACCGACGAAGACAATTACATCTTGGATTGTAGGTTCGGGCAGGTTCCCGATCCTGACAATCTAGCGAGGCAACTGAGCGAGATGCCAGGCGTGGTCGAACACGGCTTGTTCATCGGCATGGCCAGTGTCGTATTGCTCGCTAGCGACAGTGAAATCATAGAGTTAAGGCGATAGACGTTCCCCTCCCCGGCGGGAGCTGGCCCCCTCCGGCCCAAAAGAGCCGCTTTTTGCAATGGCACTATCAGGCCTTGGGTGGTATGAAGAGCAAGGGCAGTGATCCATCGGTCAGCAAGCCTGATTTTCGATGACCCTGAGCAAGGAATCTGAATCATCATGTCGGCAGTAACACAGTCAGGATATTGGCAGAAGCCAGCGCGGCGGCAGTTGGCTCGCTACACCCTGCAGGAGCCGCTGGACCTGACCGTTCTGCGATCGGGAGTTCCTGAAACGTTGCCCGGGCGATGTCTGAATGTGTGCCAGCACGGAATTGCGGCGATCATTGCCGGAGAAGTCTCGGTCGGTGATCTGGTCGGAATCGAGCTACAGTTTCCGGAACGGCCCGAATCTCTCCGCGCGCGGGCTGTGGTGCGCTATCACGATAAACTGCGCTGCGGAATGGAATTCGTTGGGGCCACAGAATCGCAAGCCGCGGTAATCCGACGCTGGGTGGAACGCGCGAAACCTGTGGTCGAGAATGAGAAGGATGAAGTAGCCGTCCGAGTGGAAGTTGCCGAGCCCAAACCCCCTCAACCTGTAAACGATTCCGGCGGAAGCCGAAGACGTCCAACTGGAACGCTTCGCCCTCGCAGATGGATGCTGCTGGTGTTGGCATTTGTGGCTTTGGGAGGGTTTTGGTGGCATTGGAGCCGGGGCTGGCACGATCTTGAGAATGGATTGAGCCTGCACGCCGAGGCCGGGGAGCGCCCGCGCCTACAGGTTCCTGCTAAAGTCATGCAGAAATTAGTTGTGCACCAGGTCGAACCGGATTATCCAGACGCGGCCCGCGCCGGCAACCTGCAAGGCATCATTGTGCTTGATCTAGTGGTGGGGCGGGACGGATCCGTGCTGCGAGTGACACCCTTGAATGGTCCGGAGGTGCTGGCCCGGGCGGCATCCGATGCCCTGCAGTGGTGGAAGTTCCGTCCCTATCGCGTTGATGGAACCCCAGTCGTCGTTGAAACTACTGTGGCGATGGAATTCAAACCATAGCCACGCCACTTGGCCTCTTTTCAGGTTTTCTGACTGGTAACCTGGACGTCTGGAAACCGGCCAGCATTGGCCTTTCACAGCGGCAATCGGCGTAGTGCGCGCAGCACAACCATAGAGCTGATACCGAAACACAGCACGGCTCCGAGCGATGAAACCAGAAGCAGCGCCGGGCGGAGCCGCATAAAATCCGAAACGAATGCCGACCCGGCACAAGCAATGCCCAGCACATTCAACCACAGAGGAGCGCGAACTGATGTGCTCTGAACCGACGTACTTTGAGAAGAAGCCTGCGATCGACGCAGCCGGATTTGCAAAAGTACCGCAGCCAGCCCGATGGCGGAAACGACCACCAGCGCCAGCGGGCTGAAGAAGGCTCCGCGACTGGTATAGATCACCACCAAGCCCAGAGCCAGCACCAGCAGCGCGGACGCCAATAGAGTCCACCGACGAGCGGTGGGAATTGTCTTGCGTTCAGGATCTTCCACGAGAGTCCGACGAAGTTATACCGTGATTAGCCCCGGCTTGCAATTGTGTCCTTCCTACGAGGCTAAATGGAACCCTCATCCGGTAGCGTTCTGGCGGCTCATCCCCGCCAACCATTCAGCGCTGCGCGAGTCTCCATTATTGACGGCATAAAGCACGAGTTCCACCCGCGTTGAAATTCCAAGCTTTTCGAAAATGTGGAAGAGATACTTCTTGACGGTGTGCTCGCTGAGATTCAGTTCGCGGGCGATGTCCCGGTTGGCGAGGCCTTCTGCCACCAGAGCGACTACCTGCTCTTCGCGCGGGGTCAGAAGCTGGTTCCCCTTGGAATTGACCACGCGTAGCGAAGGAACGTCGGCAATCAGATCGAGCAAATAGTTCAACTGCTCCGTGTTGGCCCAGACTTGCCCGCGGGCCACTCGCTGAATGCACTTGCAGAGCAACCGAAGATTGGCGTCAGTCAGGCAAAAAATTCCGCGGACACCGGAACGGAATGCTGTGATGGTAAGTTCGCGATCATACGATTCGACCAGCAGGATCTTGGCGATTCCAGGATGGGCCACATGAAACTGGCGGAGCATTGCCATGTTCTCGGGGAAAGTGACCAGCGAGTTGGGAGAAACGAGCGCAACTGCAGGCAGCTTGGTAGTTGCGGCGTGAAGCAGAGCGGATGTCTCCATGCGGGCGGTGAAAGTGCGGAACTCCGGACGACGGCGTAGAGCGCTGATCAGAAGCTGCGCCTGCATACGATTCGAGTCGGCAACAAGGACACTCACGGAATCCGAAGTGGGCGACAGACTCATATCACCGATCTCTCCGAGCGGCCAGGGTGTGACTCGATTCTAGGAACAGCAGTTGCGGTTCACAAGCAAACCGCGCAGAAAATCTGGTTGACTCTCTCAAATTGGGAATTTGAAACGATGGCGTGAGTTGGTAGAACCGCAAATGCGGCAGGTGTGAATAAAGAAGCAAGTCGCGGAATCGGTGTTGTTCTCCCAAGCGGCAAATGGAGCGAGATTTGTTGGAATTCTGGCCTTGGCAGCGGCCGCGACTCACATCTTGAGGACGTCTCTTCCTGTGATCCGGCGAACATGCAAGTCTACTTTTGGTTGCCATCCAATCGTAGGGTGATCGCGATCACAAGGACGTTGATCTTCGATAGAGATCGTGGCGAATTCGGCTGTGAACAAGCGATCGCGGCGTGACTGCAATCGATGTTTCCCGCTTCGGGACGCCTTCTACCTTCGTGTAAGGCACTTCCTATGTCTTGGCCAGCTTGCGATTCAAAGCTATGTTGCTGATGAACGCCGCGGTTGGGCGTTGCGCAAGAAAAGTATGGCGAGGCGTTGAAGATGCGATGCACTTCCATACTGGGCCCGTGGCTAGTAATCGTAGTTTTGCTTTCACACTGTTTTTCGGCCGCAAACGCGCAGGACAAGGAATTCCTGAGCGGAAACCAGGTGCCATCCCCAGTCAACTTAACCGGGGTTGAACGGGGAAGCAATGCAGTAACGGCCAAAAAACCGGGGGGAGCGGACGGCCTGGGAAACCCTTTACTCGGAGGGGAGCGCCGTCCGCTCTACCGGCTTCATGTCAGCGATGTGATCGACATTAGCTTCACCATCTCCCCCGAATTCAATCAAACTGTGACCGTTCAACCCGACGGCTACGTCGCACTGAGAGACGCAGGAATGCTCCTTGCCCAGGGAGCTACTCTGGACGATTTTCGCAGCATGGTGCAGAAAGCCTACCGCGGATATCTTCGCGATCCGGAAGTCACCGTGATGTTGAGGGATTTTGAGCGTCCGCATTTTACCGTGGGTGGAGAAGTCGGCCATCCCGGCAAGTACGACCTGCGCAGCGATACTACGATTGCCGAAGCCGTGCAGATTGCCGGCGGCTTCACCTCGCAAGCCAAGCACTCTCAAGTTGTGCTGTTCCGGCGCGTGGACGATCAATTGGTAGAGACGCGCCTTATCAACCTCAAGAAAATGCTGAAGCAAAACGGACTGCGGGAGGACGCTCATCTTCAGCCTGGCGATTTCGTGTTTGTGCCGCAGAACACACTCTCAAAGATTGCCCGATTCATCACCCGTCCTTCAATGAGCATGTACGTGAGCTCGAACCAGTTTTGAAGTTGCCTATGCCTGACGAAGGCTTCATCCGCCCCTCCGCTCCGCCCACCTTGCGTGAGCTGGCGATGGTGCTATTTCGGCAACGCGGCGTTCTTGTTGGAGTGTTCAGCCTCGTAGTGGCGGGAACCATTCTCTACATGATGGTGGGCAATCAATATCAGGCAAGAATGAAGATTCTGGTGAGACGCGGACGCGTGGATGCACCCGTCACCGCGCAGGAAAATGCACCTGTCGATCTGGCCCGCATGGCGCTCACGGACGAGGAACTGAATTCGGAAGTCGAGCTCCTGCAAGATGACGACGTGCTACGCAAAGTAGTCGAATCCACCGGGCTCGCGAACCAGGACTGGCTGCACTTCCTGCGCGCGCACCAGGATCCGCCGGCTCGCATAGAACGCGCGTCGAGACGTCTGGCAACGCGCCTGCAGGTGGAACCGGTCAAAAAGACGAACTTGATTTCCGTGAGCTACTCGTCCACCGACCCGGCGCAAGCGGCCAAAGTGCTGCGCACGCTGGGGAACGTCTATCTCGAAAAGCATGCAGAGGTCCACCGGCCGGAAGGCGAGTCGCATTTTTTCGCGCAACAGCTCGGGGATTCCCAGAGCCAGCTGGAAGTGGCGCGGAACAGTCTGCTGCTCTTTAACCAGACCCATCATGTGGTAATGGCGGCGCAGCAGCGTGACCTCACGCTCGCAAGACTCAGCGAATCGGACGCGAGTTACCGGCAAACGATCGTCGATCTAGAGGAGACGAAGACGCGGGTACATGAACTCGAGCGGCAGGTCGCGACATTGCCCGAACGCACTACCACCCAGGTCCGCACCGCCGACAATCCGGAACTTTTGAAAGCCCTCAAATCGAGTTTGCTGGACTTGCAGCTGAAACGAACGCAATTGCTCGACAAGTTTGAGCCAACACACCGCCTTGTCCAGGAAGTCGAACAACAAATTTCACAAGCCAAGGCCGCAATCGACGGAGAGACGCTCAGCCCGGTGCGAGACGAAACTACCGACAAGAACCCCAACTTTGAGTGGGCCAAAACCGAACTGCAACAAGATCAGGTCCGATTACGGGGGCTGGAAGAGCGAGCGTCCGCGTTGAATCGCGAGGTAGTGGCCTACCGCGAAATGGCGCAACAGTTAAGCAATGCGGCTTCGACGCAGGACGATTTGATCGAGACCAAAAAAGCGGCGCAGCAAAACTATTTGCTCTATGTGAAAAAACTGGAGGAAGCGCGCATTGATGACGCTATGGACGAGCGTGGCATCGTGAATGTGGCTATTGCCGAACACCCGGTGGCGCCGGCCTTACCTGCGTGGTCGGCCTGGGCGTTGCTCTCCGTGGGACTGCTCGGGGCAGTCGTTTCGGGCACGGCTGCTGCTTTCGCGGCCGACTATCTCGACCCGGCCTTCCGCACTCCGCAGGACGTGCAACTCTACTTACGCGTGCCGGTTCTGGCGTCTCTTCCCCGGAAAACCTCCGCGGCAAAACGCTTGTCGCACGGGGCGGGTGTGTCATGAGCGCCGCTGTCCTTCAGAGGGCCGGGCTTTTGAGATCTGCGGCCGAGAGCACGGTGCGCAAGCAACCGACCTGCGAACCCCAAGCGTGGGACCCTGAGAAATTTGCCCGGGAACAGATTCGCGGACTGGTACGGACATTGTTCTTCTCATCCGATACCCGTCCGGTGCGGCAAGTTATTTTCAGCTCGACCGATTCCGAGATCGACGTGAGCAGCATCTGCAAGCAGGTTGGAGTCAGTCTGGCCTTCCAAACCCCGGCCAGCGTTGTCGTAATCTGCAAACGCTTGCCGTCGGAACTGGAAGGGCGAGATTTGGCTGCTGATAAAAGGCCGGCTGAATCGCCGACCCGGGGGCCCGTAGTGCATCAAGTTCGCAAAAATTTATGGCTCGTCAACGAGACTGGGCCGGTCAACGCAGACGAGCCGAGTGCAGGAAGAGCGTTGGACTCCAGGCTGTGGGAACTTCGGCGGGATTTTCAGTACTCGATTGTCGAAGGACCGGTAGCGAGCGAATTTTCTGGCGTCGCAGCGCTGGGTCAGGCCGCAGACGGGGTCGTTCTCGTATTAGCGGCGCAGCATACGCGACGCGCCATGGCCAGAAAAATCAAGGAAGATTTGGAGGCCGCACACGCACGGATACTGGGAGTCGTGTTAAGTGAGCGCACATTCCCGATCCCTGCCGGAATCTACCGGCGTCTGTGATGGAAAGTTGAAATAGACACGAGCAGTGCGCGGCGGCTCCAGGGTCTATCAGTTTTCTATTGCCAGTTTTTTTGTTGTAAAGAGCCAGACAAGCGAGCGCGCTCACGAACTAGCACCCACGAACAACCAGTAAGGATCGGTAGCACGGCGTGTCATCTCAGGTATTGCAACCGAAACAGCAGCCGACAGCGGAAATCGACTGGGCTGCTCGGCTCATCCCCGGATCGGATCCGCGAAATCGAACCTCGGCGAGCCGCAATCCCCGAGCAATGCGGGCCACGTCCGAATCCCAGCTTGAACAATTCCCTGAATTACCACCCACCCAGATTCCAGCATCCGCGTTCGACCTGGTGCTTCCGAAACCGCTACTCAGCGGGTCACAGAAGACTTGGAGCCGCTACGTCGCTCCAGACTTGGCGATCATCTGTTTGAACTGGCTGCTGCTGGGAGCGGTGGCACTGGCCTTCTTTGGCGGCCTTCCCGGAATGTTGTTTCTGTCACCCGTAAGCGGTTCAAGTCCGGGTTCCTATCTACTGGGGATTGCCACTCTTCACGGAGCACTGATCACGCTGCTTGGCTATACCGAAGGCCTCTACGAAACACCGAATGCATCGCAGCAGATTCCGATCCTCGCCAAGTCTGTGCTTTGGGCGACCTTGGTGTTGTGCGTAGGGTTCGAACTGCAAGGATTTCCAGCCAGCCTGGACTTCATCGCCGGCATGGCAGCCGTGCTCCATTTCAGCACTCTTTACGGCTGGAGAAAGATTGAACTGAAGCGGCGTCTGGTCACTCCCCGCGAGCCGAGAAACGTTCTCGTGGTCGGCGCGGGCGAAATTGGGCGGCGAATCGCTCGACATGTCGAGAACCACCCCGAAGAAGGCCGTTCGATCTATGGATTTCTTGACGATGAGGCACCGCTTGGCAACGGAGTGATTGGGCGGAGCCGGGATTTGGCTCGGCTAGCTCGAACTGGTTTCATAGACGATTTGATTTTGGTCGGGCGGCACGATCACGCACTCACGAAAACAATTCTGGCGGAGGCAAGGCGCCTGCGGCTTGATGTGGAGATCGTTCCAGAGCTGTTTGGACAAGCTGTGTCAGGCATCAACCGAGTCGCCAATGTTCCTATTCTTTGCGTGCACAGGGAACGGCTGCCATGGGCGGCGCTGGTGATCAAGCGATTCGCCGACGTAACGGGGGCGACGGCAGTGCTGCTCGCGCTTTCCCCCGTGCTGGCGTTCATTTCGTTGCTGATCAAGCTTGATTCCAAAGGCCCAGTTCTTTACGTCGCGCCCAGGGCAGGGCGCAAAGGACGGCTCTTCCGCTGCTACAAGTTTCGGACCATGGTGAGCAATGCGGACGCCTTGAAGCAGTCCTTGCGCAGCCGAAATGAGCGGTCGACGGTCCTGTTCAAAATGGCAGCCGATCCGCGGGTGACCCGGGTTGGGGCGGTGCTGAGGCGCTACAGCCTCGATGAATTGCCCCAGCTTTGGAATGTGCTGAAAGGAGAGATGAGTTTGGTCGGTCCCCGGCCGCATCCGGTGGACGATTTTGCTGCCTATCAGCTGCAACATCTGGCCCGCCTCGACGTGACTCCCGGCCTCACCGGGTTATGGCAGGTGACGGCGCGGCGCGATCCATCCTTTGAACGGAGCATCGACCTCGACCGGGAATACATCCGGGCTTGGAGCCTGCGGCTGGACCTGAGGATCGTTCTGAAGACGTTCGCAGTCGTGCTCCGGGGTAGCGGGCAATGACGCAGGCAATTGGCGTTCGCCTGGCGCCTTCGGTCTCCATGCCCGACAGGTTGTCGGCGACCGGCATCCAGCTAGCCCTGCGACCGCTTCAACTCCTGGCGGCTTCGCCACCAACCCTCGTCATTCTGGCGCTGGCAGCGATGTTGCTGCGTCCTCCGGATGTAGCGTTCTACGAGATTGATCGGTGGATGTTCGGCTTGCTCGTGCTGGGAGTACTAACGCGAGCCGTAGCGCATCGACAGGTGGTGTCCGGAACGACGAAAGCGAGCTGGCCGATGTTGGGCCTGACACTGTTGTCCGTGGCGAGTGTGAGCGGGCAAAATTTCGACGCCCAAGCCTGGTCACTCATCGCCGCTAAATTCATTGTGCCGTTCACGCTTTTTCACTTGGCCGGGTTTGTGTTCGCGAGCGAAAAATCTCTGCGTCAATTCGAGACGTTCGCACTCATTGCGCTGGCCTATCTGTGTTTCACTGCGATTGCGTTCCTGGCGGGCGCAACATCGCTCATTTTCCCGCGATTCATTCTTGATCCCAGCCTCGGCTATCACGCCGACCGGGCGCGCGGGCCGATGCTGCAGGCCGTCGCCAATGGAGTTTCAATCAACCTCTTGGCTTTGCTAGCGTTGCATGCTTTCTCCCGCGGACGTTTGAAGGGACTGAAGGCACTGTTGCTGTTGGCAGCCATTCCCGTCGCCATCCTTGCAACCATGACACGCGCAGTATGGCTGAGTTTCGTCGGCATGTCTATCGTGCTCGCATTGAGTTCGCACGATCGACGTATCAGGTGCGCCAGCCGAGCAGTGTGCGTCTGTGGATTGTTTTCCGTGCTGCTTTTGCTAAGTTTTCCCGCACCCCGCAATGCCTTGCGCGACCGCTTACGAGAGTCCGACCCAGTGGCTTTTCGGCAGTCGGTCTATCGCGGAAGTTGGCAGATGTTCCTGGAGCGTCCGCTGGCAGGTTGGGGCGTGAACCAGATGCCGTCGGAATTGGCTCGGCACGTCCGCGGCTATGGGGAAAAGGAACTCTATCCGCACAACACCTATCTAGAACTGTTGACCGAACACGGCATTCTCGGCTTCCTCCTCTACGCGTGGTTGATTTGGAAGCTTTGGACCTTAAGACGCGGTGCGGCACCACATAGCGACCGGAATGGATTTCTGAATCAAAACCTTCGCGCGCTGTGGCCGTTGATGCTTGCCGTCTACCTCGTGAACGCGTCACTGGTCGTAATGAACTACCAATTCGTAAACGGATTGCTTTTCACCATTGCCGGGTTGTTGGCGGCCCAAAACAAACAAGCTGAAGAAGCGCCATCCCGTTTGCGGCGAATCGGTACTAGTGAGCTGAAATGCTGAGCGTCGCCTACCTCGCCAACACGTATCCGTCCAATGTGGAAACCTATGTTGGTCGGGAGATAGCGGAATTGCGGCGCAGGAATGTGCGAGTGATCGCGGGAAGCATCCGAAAAGCCAAGCCTCCCAATCCCGCGCCGCCCGTCGATGTCGTCGTACTGCGCAGCATTCGCCGGCTTTTCTCGCTGCGGGCTCTACTTATTTGCATTCGGCATCGGAAGAGAATCGCCGACCTGGTGCGCAGAGCGGTATGGCAAGGGAATGAGACGACCTTGCAGAGAGTGAAAACTCTGCTGCACACCTGGCTCGGAGCATGCTACGCGGCAGACCTGCAAGGCCGCGGCGTGCAGCACATTCATGTGCATCACGGATACTTCGGCGCGTGGGTGGGCATGGTAGCGGCTCGGCTGCTACGAATCAGTTATAGCCTCACCCTCCACGGCTCCGATCTGCTGATCAAACGTGCATATATCGATACCAAGCTCGAGAATTGTGCCTTTTGCCTGACGATCTCGGCATACAACCGGAATTACATTGTCCGGCACTTCCCGCAAATAAAGCCAGAAAAAATTCTGGTGGCGCGACTCGGCGTGATCGTTCCGGAAGTCTTAGTGTCACGGCCGCGCTCCTCGCCAGCACCTTCAGAACCGCGCCCTTTCTTCCGGCTGCTCGCCGTGGGACGCCTGCATCCGGTGAAGGATCATGCCTTTCTGATTCGCGCCTGCGCCCGGTTGTGCGAACTGGGTGTGCGATTCGAGTGCCGTATTGCTGGAGAAGGTCCCGAGCGGCGAAGTCTGCAGTCTTTGATTCATCGGACGGCGCTGGAAAGTTGTGCAACGCTTCTGGGACATGCTTCGCCAAGTCAACTCGATTTGCTTTACGAAAGTGCCGATTTAGTCGCGTTGACGAGCCGCAGCGAAGGAATTCCGCTGGTTCTGATGGAGGCCATGGCGCGAGGCAAAATCGTGCTTGCTCCCCGGATCAACGGTATTCCGGAACTCGTCATCGCCGGCAGAACGGGATTCCTGTATGAACCGGGATCGATGGATGATTTTCTTCGGCAATTACTTCACATTTACGCTCTGATTCATCCGCAAACTCCACTGACGCAGCCGGGACCAGAAATCTGCCCTTCGTTATCGCTGGCCTGGATGCAGCATGCCGGCGCGGTGCAGGTTCGCCACAATTTCAATCAGCCCAAGAATCTTCATTTCTTTGCGGACTCTTTCATCAACCTCATTCAGCGCGGAGCCATTCCTCATGCGAATTCTCTACTGCAATAAATACAACTATCCGTTTAGCGGGACGGAAGTTTATCTGTTCGAGCTGATGGAATTGATGCGCAGTCACGGCCACGAGGTAGCGTTATTCTCCATGGCCGACGAGCGTGGCGCAGCGACACCCTACGATAAGCATTTTGTTCCAAAAATTGATTTCAAAGCTGAAGCCGGAAGTTGGCGGACAACTCGTCGCGCATTGCATGCGATTTATTCGCGAGAAGCGCGGACGCGCATACGGACGATGATTCAAGAGTTTCGCCCGGATGTGGCGCATGTCCGCAACATCTACCACCACTTATCGCCATCGATCCTGTGGGAACTACGGGCGCAGAATGTTCCAGTGATCTATCACATCAACGATTTCAAGCTCCTGTGTCCTTCTTACAACCTGGTGTCTCAGGGAGCCGTGTGTGAAGACTGCAAGGGGGGCGCATTCTGGCATGCATTGCGACCGACATGTTATCCGGGGTTAGGCGCGCGGCTGACTTTGACGGCGGAGGCTTACTTCCACAAGTTGCTGAAAAGCTATCGCAAATGCGTGGACCTGTTTCTCGCCCCTAGCAATTTTGTACGAGAAAAATTTGTCGAGCACGGATGGAATAACCAATCCTTCCGCGTGCTTCCACACTTCCAGGAAGTCGCACCCAGCGTTGGATGCACGTTTTCGGGTGACGCACCAATTCTGTACTTCGGAAGATTGTCGGCCGAGAAAGGTGTGGCCGACCTGCTCCACGCTATGCGGCGTCTGCCGAACCTTCGCCTCATCGTCGCTGGGGATGGTCCGCAACGGAGTGAACTCGAGGCCCTCGCGCATTCGCTCGCGCTGGCGAATGTGGAATTTGTTGGGCAAGTGAACACCAGCAAGCTGCAACAGTTGATCGAGGATTCCCGATTTACCGTCTTCCCTTCGCACGCCTACGAAACCTTCGGCAAAAGCATACTCGAGTCCTATGCCAGGGGCCGCGCGGTGATCGCATCAGATCTGGGGTCGCGGCGCGAACTGGTGCGAGATTGGGAAACGGGACTGCTTTATCCCACGGCAGACGTGCACGAGTTGGCAAAAGCAATCGCATGGCTGTCCACTAAACCCGAGCTAGCACAAAGAATGGGCAGCAATGGCTGGCAACTCATTCAGCAGCAATTCTCTCCTGAGTCGCACTACCGAGAGATGGCGCATCTGTACGAGAGCCTCAGATTGAAGAAGAGCTGTCCCGTCACGAAAGTGCGCCTCGCCAGTACGCACACAGAACCGTGGAAGCAGAGAGCGCCACAGGCGATGCACAGCGATATCGCTTGTGTGCAAGAACGTCCGGTAGCAAAAGCCAGGCCGTTGCGCATCGCGTTCATCGGAGGTCGGGGCGTCGTTTCGAAATACAGTGGAATCGAAAGTTTCTACGAAGAGGTTGGGGCAGAGTTGACCGTGCGCGGCCACGAAGTCACGGTGTATTGCCGTAACTATTTCACTCCAAGAATCTCGGAATACCGCGGCATGCAGATCCTGCGGCTGCCAACCATCCGCTCGAAGCACCTGGAAACGCTCATCCATACCTTCCTCAGCACGATGCATGCGGTAACCAAGCCCTACGATGTCGTGCACTATCAGGCGCTCGGTCCGGCACTGTTTTCCTTCATGCCGCGGATGTTCGGGAAGAAGTCGGTGGTAACGGTCCAGGGTCTGGACTGGCAACGAAAAAAATGGGGAAGGCTCGCATCGGCCGTTTTGAGATTGGGAGAACGCGCTTCGGCGCACTTCCCGAGTACCACCATGGTGGTGTCGCGCACTTTGCAGGATCGATATTGGCAATTGCACCGGAAGAGCACCGTTTACATTCCGAATGCCGGTTTGCTCCGAGAGCGGCAGGAACCGCAGAAGATCCTGGAATGGGGCTTGGAGCCGGGAAACTATATTTTGTTTCTGGGCCGCTTCTCGCCTGAAAAAGGATGTCATGTCTTGGCCGATGCATACGAGCAGATTGCCACGGATGCCAAGCTCGTCTTTGCCGGGGCTTCCAGCTACTGCGATTCGTATAGCCGGCGGCTGCGAGAGCGAGCTAGCAAGCGGATCAAGGTTTTGGATTCAGTTTCAGGCCGGGTCCTGGATGAACTGCTCACCAATGCCATGATTTTTGTTTTGCCTTCTGAGTTGGAAGGCTTGTCGCTGGCCCTGCTGGATGCGATGGGTGCGGGAGTGTGCGTCGTGGCCAGTGACATTCCGGAGAACCGCGAAGTCGTGGATGGCGCCGGATTCACATTTAGCACAGGTAATGCTGCCGACCTGGCGGACCGACTGCGCTATCTAATCGCCAATCCGGTCGCGCGCGAAGCTGCCGGTCACGCTGCGAAGAACAGGATCGCAGAACTTTATCAATGGCAGAAGATCGCAGCCGATATCGAGGCCGCCTATCTTGATCTCCTGAATTTCACACGCGAGGATCTGGCGGAAGAATCCGCGGAAGAGTCCGCAGATGAATCGCGAGCAACCACGGAAGCGGCTTCTCAAATTCCCGAATGGAAAGTGGGATGATCGGTTTCTCGCCCAATCCTATGCGGCTCCAGACCTGGAACCCGACCGAAATTAATCGCAGCGACGTTCTGGGGTAAACCCCTCAGTGCTCAAAGGCACCGTTACCGACGATCCCACCAGGAAGTTGACTGTTAATCTTCCCTGAGCTTCCTTTGAAACATTTTTGTTTACAATTCAATTTCAGGTGTTACCGGCCCGGCGCAGGCCTCCATCACGAATGCAAACGATCCTGGTCACAGGTGGTGCGGGATTTATCGGCTCGAACTTCATCCTGCAGCGGATGAAAAACGATCCAGCCACCTCGATCATCAACCTCGACAAGCTCACCTACGCGGGAAACCTGCGGAATCTGGAAAGCATCGTGAACCAGAGCCGCTATCAGTTTGTGCATGGCGACATCGGAGATCGGATGCTCGTGCGCCGTCTGCTCGAACAACACCAACCCGGCGCGATCGTCCATTTTGCCGCGGAAAGCCACGTGGATCGCTCCATTCGCGGGCCCGACGATTTCATTCGCACCAACATTGACGGCACTTTCGCGCTGCTGGAAGAAACACGCGCCTACTGGTCAGCACTGCCGCAGGCGGACCGCGATGGTTTTCGTTTTCTGCACGTCTCGACCGATGAAGTCTACGGGTCACTCGGACCGACCGATCCTCCGTTCAGTGAGACGACTCCTTACGCGCCCAACAGTCCTTATTCTGCTTCCAAGGCCGCATCGGATCATCTTGTGCGCGCATACCACCACACGTACGGACTGCCCACTCTGACCACCAACTGCTCGAACAACTACGGTCCGTTTCAGTTTCCTGAGAAGCTGATTCCACTAATGATTCTGAATGCGCGGGACGGCAAGCCGCTTCCGGTTTATGGCGACGGCCAGAACGTCCGTGACTGGCTCTACGTGGAAGACCATTGTCAAGCGATCGCGACCGTACTGGCAAAAGGACGGCCAGGAGAGACCTACAACGTCGGCGGTTGGAATGAGAAACGCAATCTCGAAATTGTGGAAACGATCTGCGACATCGTCGACGACTCGGCGCCAAAGCTGGCAAGCCCGCGCCGTAAGTTGATCACGTTTGTGTCGGATCGCCCTGGGCACGATCGCCGCTACGCGATGGACGCGCGAAAAATCGAGCGCGAACTGGGCTGGCATCCGACAGAAACGTTTGAAACTGGCATTCGCAAGACGGTGCATTGGTATTTGGAAAACGATGCGTGGGTACGCGAGGTCACCAGCGGAAGTTATCGCCAGTGGATTGCGACGCACTATTCGGTGAATCAGTAGTCAGGAGTCAGGAGTCAGGAATCAGCGGTTCGGGATCAGCGCTCAGGAGTCAGTAATAAATCGTCCTTGTCATCCCGAAGGGCCGCGCACTTACCAGCGGCCCGAGGGATCTCGGGTGCCACGGACTCTTCCGGCAAGCCCGAGAAAGCGAGCACACGACGAGTGCTGAGAAGCTATCTCATAAATGGTTTTGGGAAGGGCACGGCTTCAGCCGTGCCGCTAAGAGTCCACAAAAGTTGCGGGCTTTAGCCCCTGAGGGAAGCGGGGTTTACTCTCCGGCTTCATTTGTGAGACAGATTCTGACTACTGAATCCTTTAGTGCAAAGTACTAAGAATGACAATTTCAAGCCGATGAGCGAAAGCACACGATACAAAGGCATCATTCTGGCGGGAGGATCAGGCACGCGCCTCTATCCAGTGACGCAGGCGCTGGGCAAGAGCCTGCTACCCGTGTACAACAAGCCCATGGTGTACTACCCGCTGTGTACGCTCATGCTGGCGGGCATCCGCGACGTTTTGCTCATTTCGACTCCCCAGGATGTTCCCAAATTCCAGGATCTCCTGGGCGACGGCAGCCAATTCGGAATTCATCTTGAATACAAAGTCCAAGCCAAGCCGGAAGGCATTGCGCAAGCCTTCCTCGTCGGAGAATCTTTTATTTCTGACCGGCCATGCGCGCTTGTCTTGGGTGACAACATTTTTTATGGGCACGATCTCGCGCGCGACTTGCGCCAGGCGGCGAGCGCCGACAAGGGCGCTCGCGTGTTCGCGTATCCGGTGCACGATCCCGAGCGATACGGAGTGGTTGAGTTCGACAATCGCGGACGAGCTTTGAGCATCGAGGAAAAGCCGAAGCACCCGAAATCCCGGTACGCTGTCACAGGATTGTACTTCTACGACGATCAAGTCGTCCCGATTGCCAAGTCGCTCAAACCCAGCGCCCGCGGAGAACTCGAAATCACGGATGTGAACCGGGCTTATCTTGCACAAGGAACGCTTGAGGTCCTCGTGATGGGGCGCGGGATGGCATGGCTCGACACCGGCACGCACGAGTCGCTGATGGAAGCCTCACTCTATATTCAAGCCATCGAAAAACGGCAAGGGCTGATGGTAGCGTGTCCGGAAGAAATCGCTTACCGCTCCGGCTACATCACGGCGGAACAAGTGGAGCGAATTGGAAACTCGATGAAGAACAATAGCTATGGCGCTTACCTGCTTCAACTGTTGCGCGACAGAGTGTTCTAAATGGGCATTGAAATGGTCGTCGGGGGCGTGAAGGTCACTCAGACATCGATCCCTGAGCTTTTGATTTTAGAACCGCGCGTCTTCGGCGACGAGCGCGGATTCTTCATGGAAACCTACAACGAGCGCGTTATGTCCGAGATCGGCATCAAGGAGCGATTCGTTCAAGACAACCATTCCTGCTCCGCGCGCAATGTCTTGCGAGGCTTGCACTATCAAATTAAGCAGCCGCAAGGAAAATTGGTTCGCGTGGTCGAGGGCGAGGTCCTGGACGTGGCGGTCGATCTCCGTCGCTTATCAAAAACGTTCGGCCAGTGGGAGGCGGTGCGCCTTTCGGGCGAGAACAAACGCATGTTCTGGATTCCGGCTGGATTCGCGCACGGATTTTCCGTGCTATCAGAGAAAGCGCACGTCCTGTATAAGGCGACGGACTTCTACACTCCCGAGCATGAGCGCACGCTGGCTTGGAATGATCCGGACGTCAAGATCGATTGGGAAGTAAAAGGTAATCCCATCATATCGCCGAAAGACCAGCGCGGCGCAACGTTGAAGGATGCCGACACGTTCGACTGATCGGATCTTTCCGGGGAATCAAGACAATGAAGGTGATGATTTTCGGCGCGTCCGGCTTGCTGGGAAAGGCGCTGATACGCGAGTGGCAGGGTGACGAAATCCAAGGACTGAGTTCGCGCGATGTCGACATTCGTGATACCAGGCGCGTGCATGAAATTGTCCATCAGGCCACGCCGGACTGGATCGTCCTGTCGGCGGCTTATACCGATGTTGACGGTTGCGAGAGCAATCGCGATCTGGCGTTTTCCGTGAATCGCGATGGCGCGGTCAACGTTGCAAAAGCTGCCAAGGACGCAGGCGCCAAACTGCTCTTTCTCAGTTCTGACTACGTCTTCGACGGCGAAAAAAAACAGCCTTATGAAACGGGGGATACACGCAATCCGCAGAGCGTTTACGGCCACACCAAGGCCGAAGCGGAAGAGAAATTGATCGGCATCCTGCCCGACTGCTGTGTTGCGCGGACGTCGTGGCTGTTTGGCGTGGGCGGAAGATGCTTCCCTGACACAATCCTGAAGCTGGCCGCCAGCCGTCCTGTACTGGATGTTGTGCACGACCAACGTGGGTGTCCGACATACGTCGTCGACTTGGCGAGAGCAATCATGGAACTCTGCCGTAAGAACGCGACCGGCATTGTTCAGGTCACGAACGCCGGAGACTGTACCTGGTTCGATTTTGCTCGGGAGATCGTGCGTGGGGCGGGCCTTTCGACTGAGGTGCGTCCGACAACGAGCGAGAAAATGGCGCGGCCCGCACCGCGACCGGCATATTCCGTATTGTCATCAGCGAGCCTGACGAGGCTGGGAATAATCATGCCAACCTGGCAAGATGCGCTGTCACGGTATCTGAAACAGCGCTCTGCCGCGCTCGCCTGATTGATTCGCCATTGCCTGCCTGCTACGATTTCGCTCGCAACGGCATATAACCGGAATTGCCACAAACTGGACCCCTGTGAAGTCCATCCTCAACTACATTGACGGCCAGTTCGTACGCGGCGAAAGAGAGTTTCCAGACATCAATCCTGCCGACGGTTCGGTCATCGCGCAAGTAAGCGAAGCTGACGAAGCGACTGTGGATCACGCCGTCCAGGCGGCAAGCAAAGCACGTCACGGACGCTGGGGGCGCCTCTCGGTACGCGAACGCGCTGCACTCTTATACCGAGTCGCCGATCTCATCGAAAAACGATTCGACTGTTTTGTCGATGCGGAAGTCGCCGACACAGGCAAACCCATCGCTCTCGCCTCGAAGCTTGATGTTCCCCGCGCGGCGGCAAACTTCAGAGTATTTGCCGACGCCATCAAGATGGCCGGTCTGGAGTCATTTCAGACTGACACTGCCGATGGCAGCCGCGCGCTGAATTATGCCGTCCGTAAGCCGCTGGGCGTGATTGGCATCATCACCCCTTGGAATCTCCCCCTGTTGTTGCTGACGTGGAAAGTCGCGCCAGCCTTGGCCTGTGGCAACACGGTCGTTGTGAAGCCATCGGAAGAAACGCCGGCCACTGCAACTTTGCAGGCCGAAGTCATGGCCGATGCCGGCATGCCGGACGGCGTCTACAACGTCGTGCACGGGTTCGGGCCAAATTCAGCGGGAGAGTTTCTGACGCGGCATCCCGGCATCAATGCCGTGACCTTCACCGGAGAGTCGCGTACTGGCGCGGAGATTATGCGAGCGGCTGCTTCATCGGTGAAACCAGTTTCCTTCGAACTCGGTGGGAAAAACGCCGCCATCATATTCGCCGATTGCGATTTTGAAGAGACCATCAATGGCGTCAGCGATGCTGTATTTCTCAATACCGGGCAAGTGTGTTTGTGCGCAGAGCGCATCTATGTTGAGCGCCCATTGTTTGATCGCTTCGTGCAAGCGCTCAAAGACAAGGCGCAAACTCTACAACTTGGTCCACCGCGTGATCCCAAGACCCAGCTCGGACCGTTGATTTCGGCCCAGCACCGGGACAAAGTGCTTTCCTATTACAAGCTGGCGTGCGAAGAGGGAGCGACGACCGTAATCGGCGGCGGCATTCCTCAATTCGGCAACGAATTAGACCGAGGTTTCTATGCGCAGCCCACGATCTATACTGGGCTGGCGGAAACGGCCCGTTGCGTTAAAGAAGAAATCTTTGGCCCGGTCTGCCACGTGGCGCCTTTTGATTCCGAAGAAGAAGCGATTTCATTGGCGAATGACAGCGAGTATGGCTTGGCTGCATCGATCTGGACCACGAACCTCAAGCGGGGCCATCGCGTGGCGCAGGCGATGAATGTGGGTATCACGTGGGTGAATTGCTGGTTCCTTCGCGATCTGAGAACGCCTTTCGGCGGAGTCGGACTTTCTGGCATCGGGCGCGAAGGCGGGGTTCATTCCCTGAATTTTTATTCTGAGCTGAACAATGTTTGCGTTCGTCTCTAAATTGATGCGCAGACCATGACCGTCGAAAGTAAAGTCGTCGAGGGCAAGGCGAAGCCTCGTGGGCGATACCCGCACATCAAGCGTGCAGGCGATTTTCTGTTTGTATCGGGCACAAGCGCGCGCCGAGTCGACAACACCATCGCTGGCGCCGCTATCGATGCATCAGGAACAGCGAAGCTTAATATCGAGGAACAGACGCGCGCTGTCCTCGAAAATATTCGCGACATTCTGCAAAGCGCGAAGGCAGATCTCACCAACGTAGTTGAGATCACGACATTTCTGGTCAACATGAATGACTTCGCCGGATACAACCAAGTGTACGGAGAATTTTTCGACTACGACGGTCCTGCCAGAACAACAGTCGCGGTGCATCAGTTGCCGCACCCGCACTTGCTGATCGAGATGCGGGCCGTCGCATACAAGCCGTTGCCCTAGGAGGCGCGATGCCGTCCATTCGAAATCTGAAGGCGTTCAACTTTCAATCTTGGATCGAAGAAAATAAAGAGAAGTTCAAGCCTCCTGTGGGCAATGCGCAGGTTTGGGAGGACGGCGAGATGATGGTTACCGTGGTTGGCGGTCCCAACCAGCGTCGTGACTATCATGATGATCCTACCGAAGAATTTTTTTATCAGCTCAAGGGAGACATTTTTCTGCGCATCATGGAGACTCCCGGTAAGCCTCCGATCGAAATTCCGATCAAGGAAGGAGACATTTTTCTACTGCCCAAGCACATGCGCCACTCGCCACAGCGCGGGGCGGGCAGCCTCGGGGTGGTAGTCGAAATGCCACGCCCAGAAGGCGCTTTGGACGGCTTCGAGTGGTACTGTCTGAAATGCCATAATCTGGTGCATCGCGCCGAAGTGAAATTGAAGAGCATCGTGCGCGACCTTCCACCGCTTTTTGAACAGTTCTATGGAAACGAGAGCCTGCGCAAGTGCAAAGGTTGCGGCACGGTTCATCCGGGCAAACAGTAACCATGGCGGTCATCGACATCCACAATCATTTCTTCCCGCAGGAGTGGCCTGATCTGGCGCAGCGCTTCGGCACTGCGAACTGGCCCTGGATCAAGCACACCGGACCCGGTGAAGCTGACATCATGCTGGGAGATCGCTTCTTTCGTCGAATCACAGCCGCGTGCTGGGATCCCGAGGTGCGGCTGGCGAACATGGACCGCGATGGAGTGGACTTGCAGGTAATCTCCGCGACTCCGGTGCTCTTCGCGTACGACCGGCCAACTGTGAATTCCTTGGAATGCGCTCGCATGTTTAATGATGCTGCCCTCGAACTTTGCGGCCGAGGAAGAAATCGACTGAAATCTCTCTGCCAGGTGCCACTGCAAGACACTGACGCATCTTGCAAAGAGCTGGAACGTTGTATGGCCGCGGGTCATCTTGGCGTTCAGATTGGCAATCACGTTGGAGAAAAGAATCTCGACGATGCCGCCATCGTCACATTTCTGCACCATTGCGCACAGGTTGGTGCAGCCGTCCTCGTGCATCCCTGGGATATGTTCGGCCAATCGCGCATGCCGAACTACATGATGCCCTGGACCGTCGGCATGCCGGCGGAAACTCAGCTGGGCATCGTCGCGCTGATTTTGAGCGGAGCGTTCGACAGATTGCCCCGCACGCTGCGGATCTGCTTCGCCCATGGCGGGGGAAGTTTCGCCTACCTTCTCGGAAGGCTGAATAACGCATGGCAACACCATCCGGTTGCTCATGGATCCTGCCAACTTTCACCGAGCCAGTATGTCGACCGCTTCTTCGTTGATTCGGCTGTCTTCGATCAGCGAGCGTTGCAATTCCTGATCGCGACCATGGGACCTGATCGCGTGATGCTGGGTTCGGATTATCCCTTCCCGTTGGGAGAGGAGCGCGTCGGCTCACTCGTGCGCGAAAGCCAATTGCCGAATGGAGCGCGGGAGAAAATTTTGGGTGACAATGCGGAAAGATTCCTGAATCTGCCAGCGACACGCAAATCGCAGAAGGAAACTTTGACTGCAACCAGTACTCCGCCTACAACCCAGCCCTCCGAGCAGCTGACCTACAGCTCCTATCTGAGGGTTCCAGAGCTGCTGGCATTGCAGCATCCGCAATCGGTGCCGCAGCACCATGATGAAATGCTGTTCATCATCGTTCATCAGACCTATGAACTCTGGTTCAAGGAACTGCTGCACGATCTCGACGCCGTGGTCGGGAATCTACGCGCGGCCGCACTTGCGCCCGATTCTCATGATGAGGTTTATGAGGCGGCGCGCTTGCTACGGCGCTGCACCGAAATCACGCGCGTCTTAGTGGAGCAGTTTACGATCCTGGAAACAATGTTGCCGACTCATTTTCTCGCCTTTCGTCACAAGCTGGAACCGGCGAGCGGATTTCAGTCGGAGCAGTTCCGCGAACTGGAGTTTCTCTGCGGCCTGAAAGACGAAAAGATGCTCCGCTACCACCGTCCGACGCTGGAAGCCTATGCCCAGCTAGAGCGCCGGTTGCGCGAGCCGTCGCTGCATGACGTGCTGTTTCAGGCGCTGCGCGCGATGGGCACTCTTGCCGACGCAAGGCCCGGCGCCACCGAGCGCGAACAATTTGATGCTCGAGCGCGCGCTGTGCTTGCTTTGTATAAGAGCGAAGCGCATCATCGCGACTGGATTGACGTCTGCGAAAGGCTCACCGAATTTGACGAGCTGGTGGTTGGCTGGCGGCTGCGCCACATTCAACTTGTGGAGCGCACCATTGGCACTCGCATGGGAACTGGCGGCAGCGCGGGATCGTCTTACCTGAAACTGACTCTGGACAAGAAGTTCTTCCCCGAACTGTGGGAAGCCCGAACCCTGCTAACCGAGTGATCGTCCCTCGTTCCGATGACCAGCAAAACACAAACTATCTCCCTCGTAGGCGCAGGATTGAATGGACCGCTTTTGGCGATTCTGCTGGCGCGGCGCGGCTTTCGGGTGGATATTTACGAGCGTCGTCCCGATATGCGGCGCGTGCGAGTGAGCGCCGGCAGATCGATCAATCTCGCGCTCTCCACGCGTGGAATTTACGCGCTGACGCAAGCCGGCTTGTGGGACTCCATGCGCAACATCATCATTCCTATGCGTGGCAGGATGATGCACTCGGTCCAGGGCGAACTCACTTTTCAGCCCTATGGCAGGGATGAAACTGAAGTCATCAATTCCATCTCTCGAGCCGAGCTGAATATTGCCCTAATGAATGCCGCTGAGAAGGAAGGCGTCAAGATCCATTTTCAAAAGCGGTGTATAGGGTTTGATCTGAAAACAAGCCAGCTTCGACTGTGGGATGAGCAGAGTGAGAGAGAAGAGAGCGTGCCATCGGAAATCACGATCGGATGCGATGGGTCCGCTTCGGCCATTCGCACAGACATGCTGAAAATCAGCCGCTTTGATTTTTCACAACAGCATCTCGATTACGGCTACAAGGAGTTGACGATTCCGGCTGGAAACGAGGGCAAGCATGTGCTGGAAAAGCATGCTTTGCATATCTGGCCGCGGGGCAAGTTCATGCTGATCGCGCTCCCCAACATTGACGGCACATTTGCCTGCATTCTGTTTCTGCCCTTTGAAGGAGAACACAGTTTTGCGGATCTAAACACACCATCTGACATTTCTGGCTTCTTCCAACGCTTTTTCCCTGACGCGCTTGCCTTGATGCCGCAGCTGGCCCAAAACTACGCTGCGAATCCCGTAGGCTCGATGGTCACGATCAAATGCTCCCCTTGGCACGTGAATGGAAGAGCCTTACTGCTGGGCGATGCCGCCCACGCCATCGTTCCTTTCTTCGGCCAGGGCATCAACTGCGGATTTGAGGATTGCACGTCATTGATCCAGTTGCTCGATGATAAAGGCCGCAACGGCTGGACTAAGATTTTTGCTGAATTCGAGCAGGCAAGAAAGGTAAATACGGACGCTATCGCCGACATGGCCATCGAGAATTTTGTCGAGATGCGGGACCGCGTCGCGGACCCACGCTTTCTTTTCCGCAAGAAAACAGAGCTGGCGCTCGAATCTAAATATCCATCCATGTTCGTTCCAAAATATGCGATGGTGACCTTCCATCGCATTCCATATTCAGTCGCCTCGATCCGCGGAGCCATCCAGGAGGAAATTCTGACAAAGCTCTGCGATCCTATCAGTCGTCTGGAAGACTTGGACTGGAACAAGGCCGATCAATTGGTGCGCAACAAGCTTTCCCCATTGGAAAGGATCTCGTGACATTTCACGTGTTCGAGGCATCCGAAGAGTTTGCGCGCGAGATGGACAGGCAAGATCCGCTTGCAGGCTATCGCGAGCGATTTTGGATTCCGAAAACGCCTACCGGTGAGGATTGTATTTATCTCTGCGGACACTCGTTGGGACTGCAGCCCAAGAGCGCCACTCAGTACGTCTGCGGAGAGTTGGAAGACTGGGCCAAACTAGGCGTGGAAGGCCACTTTCACGCGCGAAACCCGTGGATCCCATACCATCATCTACTTGCCGAGCAAACTGCGACGCTGGTCGGCGCAAAAACCGATGAAGTCGTGGTCATGAATTCGCTGACGGTAAACCTTCACTTGATGATGGTGTCGTTTTATCGGCCAACCAAGAGACGGCACAAAATTCTGATCGAGCGCGGAGCTTTTCCTTCCGACGAGTACGCAGTGAAATCGCAGATCCAATTTCACGGATTCGATCCCGCGACTTCACTCCTGGAAGCAGGCCCCCGCGCAGGCGAGTTCTGCTTGCGCAACGAAGATATTCAAGACTTGATCACTCGAGAAGGGGACTCGATTGCGCTGGTTCTTTTTAGTGGAGTGAGCTACGTCACAGGCCAGGCATTCGATCTTCCCGGCATTACTGCGGTCGCGCGGCAGCACGGATGCACTGTCGGTCTCGACCTTGCTCACGCCGCCGGCAATCTTCCCCTTCGGCTTCATGAATGGGGCCCGGACTTCGCCGTCTGGTGCAGCTACAAATATTTGAACGGAGGTCCCGGCTGCGTGGGAGGATGTTTTGTTCACGAAAGACACGCGCGCTCCACCGATCTGCCGCGCTTTGCCGGCTGGTGGGGCCACAACGAGACCGTCCGCTTCAAAATGGAGCCTGAGTTCGATCCCATCGCCGGCGCGGAAGGCTGGCAGGTAAGCAATCCACCAATCCTGGCACTAGCTGCGCTGCGCGCTTCCATGGACATTTTTCACGAAGCAGGTATGCAGCGGTTGCGGGAGAAAAGTCTTCACCTGACGGCGTACATGGAATTCCTGCTGCGCACTCATGCTTCAGAGAGGTTCTCAGTGATCACGCCCTCTGCTCCTGAATCTCGTGGGGCACAACTCTCGATTCGATTGCCTCGTAACGGGCGGAAATTCTGCGCCGCCCTGGCGGCAGAGGGAGTCATCGGCGACTGGCGTGAACCGGATGTTTTTCGCGTAGCTCCGGTACCGTTGTATAACTCCTATTCCGACGTTTATCGTTTCGTGCAGAGATTTATAAAAGCTCTTACATAGCCCCCGCCTTGCAATTACCTCAGTAACCTGCGATTAAGTACTTCGAAAACTAGAATCGCTGCGTGGGGAATGCTGTGCCCATACGACTGCGCTGGTGGCCCGCCATCCTGTGGATGGTTGCGTGCCTGCAGTTGCTCCTATCGCTTCTGGCTCGAAAAGGATTTGCCCTCGCCGCGTTCGGAGATATTCTCCAGACATCTTTGTTGCTCGCCACTGTGATCGCAGTTTTTCCTCGACTGAGAATCGGCACCAGCAAAACCCGACTCTTCTGGGGTCTCATGGGACTGGGATTTGGCACCTGGTTCTGCGCGCAGGCTTTGTGGACGTATTTCGAAGTTGTCTTGCGAAGGGGAATACCCAATCCTTTCGCGGGGGATGTGGTGTTTTTCCTGCACATAGTGCCCATGATGGCCGCAGTGGCTGTTCAGCCTCACCTCGAGCAGGACAATCGCACGCGCCAGGCCGGCACACTGGATTTCATTTTGCTGCTTACGTGGTGGCTTTACTTGTACCTGTTCGCCGTGATTCCCTGGCAGTTTGTCTCTCCCAACGAAGCCATCTACGGCCGCAGCTTCGACCTCCTCTACGGCTGCGAGCAACTGGTTTTTCTGTTGGCGCTCGCCCTCGTCTGGATGCGGAGCTGTGGTGGTTGGCGGCGTACCTACGCGCGTCTTGTCGGCGCGGCACTCGTTTACAGCACCGGCTCGATGTTGGCTAGCGAAGCCATTGATCGTCACATCTATTACACCGGGAGTCTCTTTGATGTGCCTCTCGTCTGCTCCATGATTTGGTTTGTCTTGATTGCCTCAAACAGCGGGGAAAAAGATCCACCCACAACAGCCTCTGTGGACGGACATGCGATTTGGGAAGCACGGTTAGCAATGCTGGCCGTCTTCCTGACACCGCTCATGGTGGCGTGGGCCCAGTTCGCCCCCGGCGTACCGGAGCGAGTCCGCTCTTATCGCCTGATACTCACTGTTGCCGTAATGATTGTCATGGGTGGATTGGTATTTTTGAAACAACATCTGCTCGACCACGAATTGCTATCGCTTCTTCGCTCGTCGCGGGAACACCTGGATGAAACGTGCAAGCTAAAGGACGAACTGCAAGATAAAGAGCAGTCTCTCCGCTGGCACAGTCTCGAACTTCAGCGCAAGAACCTGGAACTCCAGGAGATTTCATTTACTGACGCCCTTACCGGCGTGTGGAATCGTCGCTACCTGGAAGAGATTCTCGGACCCGAGGCCGACCAGGTTTTGAGAAATTATCAGCGTGCCGGAACGCAAAAGATGGACCATCGCGACTTGGTGTTCCTCATGGTTGATGTCGACTTTTTCAAATCGGTCAACGATCAGTACGGCCATCCCGCAGGAGACCGCTTGTTGCAACTGGTCGCCGAGCGCCTTTCGAAGATCGTACGCAGGTCCGACGTTCTGTTTCGCTGGGGCGGCGAGGAATTTCTCATCATGAGCCGCTCCACCGATCCTTCCGGAATTCCGGCTTTCTGCAGCCGGATATTAGAAGTGGTCGCGGGAGAGCCTTTCGATCTTGGCCAAGGCATCGTGGTTCGCAAAACCTGTTCTGTAGGATGGGCGCCATTTCCCTGGATACGGAATGCTTGCGATGCAATCTGCGCAGAAGAAGTAATCATTGTCGCCGACGCCGCTCTATATCGCGCCAAGCACATGGGCCGGAATCAGGGAATCGGATTCATTCCAAGCGATGCCGCTCTCGCCGACCCTGCAGCAATTGCGCTGGCCGCCCTCACGGAAGCGGAATCTCATTTTGTGCAAGTTGTTCGCACTGAGTGCCGGACCCACGCTGTGCTCGCCAGCCAAAGTAGCGCGCCTGCGCCCCACTCTCACGTGTGAGATCAAGGAAGGTGCGTGAGCCACTGCATTCCCGATCACGCCGAATCCGATTCAGCTTCTGACTGCGGTCATGATCCTTGCCAAGCTTGACCTTCGAGACCACCTCCAATACATTGAACGGGCGCAACCACTCGAGAGAGATATGACCTCTATGACTGCAAACAATGCTTCCCCGGAGAGTGCGCTCCATCAAAAGGCGCAGCTGATGTCCGCCTCGGAAATTGAGCGAACTTTGGTTCGTCTTGCGTATGAAATCGTCGAGAAAAACGGCGGCATCGATGGATTGGGGTTGGTTGGCATTCGCCGTCGCGGTGTGCCACTCGCTGATCGCCTCGGAAAAATCATCACCCGCATCGAGAACGTAAAAGTCCCGGTTGGAACTCTGGACATAACCTTCTACCGTGACGATCTCTCGACTCTCGGTCCGAAGCCGGTCGTGCAGGAACGCGAGATTGGATTTCCCATCGAAGACAAAAATATTGTCCTCATCGACGACGTCCTTTTCACGGGACGCACGACGCGCGCCGCGCTCGATGCGCTGTTCTCGCATGGCCGTCCGCGTCGGGTCCAGCTGTGCGTTCTGATTGATCGCGGGCACCGCGAGTTGCCCGTCGAAGCCTCATTTGTAGGCCGGCATGTGCAGACCACGATGAACGAAGTCATCGAGGTAAAACTGACGGAAATCGACAACGCGGAAAAAGTTCTGCTGATGGAGAAATGAGTTCGCAGGTGGGAACAAATTAAGTTGGAAGAAATAAGGGACGGCGAGGATCGCCGTCCCTTTTCACTTTGTCACTCAGGCGACTTTCGCGCACACCGCTTTCGTCTGCGTGTACAGGTTCAGGACATCGTGTCCCATCTCGCGACCCCAACCCGATTCTTTGTAGCCACCGAATGGAAGCGCCGCGTCAAAAATGTTGTAGCAGTTGATCCACACTGTGCCGGCGCGCAGGTTCTCCGCGACCCGATGCGCCTTGCTGATGTCGCGTGTCCAAATGGCAGCAGCCAGACCATAGTTGCTGTCGTTCGCGCGCGGCAAGATCTCCTCGGGGTCGTCGAACGGCATCGCCGTCACAACCGGCCCAAAGATTTCTTCCTTCACCACCTTCATGTCTTCGTTCGTGTTTACCAGCACCGTGGGCTCCACAAAGTAGCCGCGGTCTCCGGCTTTGTGGCCGCCGACGACGGCTTTCGCGCCCTCGGATAACCCGGTCTCAAGATATCCGCAAACCCGACGGAGTTGCTCCTCAGACACGAGCGGACCCATCTGAGTGTCGGGGTCGAGGCCCGAGCCAACTTTGATCTTTGATGCCTCCTGCGCGACTCCTTCCACTACACGGTCGTATACAGGCCGTTCAACGTACAAGCGGGAGCCCGCGCAGCAGCACTGGCCATGGTTGAAGAAGATCGCGCTCGCCGATCCGGGGATGGCGGTGTCCAAATCCGCATCCTTGAACACGACGTTCGGCGACTTTCCTCCCAGTTCAAGCGAAACTTTTTTCAGATTGCCCGCAGCCGCGTGGACGATCAGCTTCCCCACCTCCGTCGACCCGGTGAACGCAACCTTGTCGACATCGGGATGAGAGGCCAATGCCGCGCCCGCGGTCTCGCCGTATCCGGGAACGACGTTGACCACGCCCTCCGGGAAGCCGGCTTCTTGAATCAATTCGCCCAGCCGCAAGGCCGAAAGCGGAGTTTGCTCTGCCGGTTTAAGCACGACCGTGCAGCCGGTCGCCAGGGCCGGTCCTAACTTCCAGGCAGCCATCAGTAAGGGGAAGTTCCACGGAATAATCTGGCCGACCACGCCCACCGGTTCGCGCAACGTGTACGCGAAGTACTTCGCGCCCGGCGTATAGGGAACCGAAATCGGAATCGTGTTGCCTTCGATCTTGGTCGCCCACCCGGCCATATAGCGGAACAGATCGACAGCCAGCGGAACGTCAGCCGCTTTCGCAATCCCGAGCGGCTTGCCATTGTCCAACGATTCGATGTAGCCGAATTCCTCCGTGTGCTGTTCCAGAAGGTCCGCCAGTTTCCAGATCAGCCGTCCGCGTTCAGAAGCAGTCATCCGGCGCCAAGGCCCAAGCTCGAAGGCGCGCCGCGCGGCCTTCACCGCCTGGTCGATGTCTTCGCGATCGCCCTCCGCGATCTGCGCCAGGACCTCGCCGGTCGCGGGATTGTAAGTTGGAAAGGTTTTGCCTGAAGCGGCATTCACCCACTTGCCATTAATCAGCATCTTTCGTGGTTTCTCGATGAAATCGGCAACTTGTGGATGGATTTGCGGGGATATTGCGATGCCCATACGTCCTCCTTGATCGGCGGGAAATTGCGGTTAGAAAACTAGCTTGCCGGACGCACGAAGTAGACCGGAGTATGCTAGTCCTGCGGCGAAGGCAAATGCAAATGGAATTGGGGCCGCTGTGGCCACTGTATCGAAGCCGTGGGCCGCGCGAGACCACACGCTACTCGCCGTACGGCACCCAGATATTCTTCACTTGCGTGGCATGCTCGAGGAACCAGCGTCCTTCGGCGACCTTGGGATCAAACCAGTCGATGGCCCGTCCTTCATTGGTCCACACCTGCTTGAGATTGCCGGTTGACATAGCTTTCGCATTCACCGCAGCCGATTCATCCGTAAAGCACCAGATGGCGTCCACGTCGTCGTGCTCGGCAAGAACCTTCAGCAGTTGAGCGGAGTAACCGGTCACGATATTCACCGCGCCGGCAGGAACGTCGCTCGTATCAAACAACTGGTAAAGGTCGCCGGCAATGAGTGGATAGGCCTCCGACGGAATCGCAATAATTGTGTTGCCCATCGCCAGCGCCGGCATAGCCAGCGACAGAAATCCCAGCAGTGGCGCTTCGGTCGGGCAGATCATGCCGATCGTTCCAATGGGTTCATGCATCGCGATAGCAATGTTGCGAAACGGTGGATCGTGTACCGCGCCATCGAACTTGTCAGCCCAGGCCGCGTATGCAAAGATGCGCTCAATGCCGCGATCCAGTTCGTCCGCAGCTTGCTTGTCACCGACCACGCTCGCAAGATTGCGCAAAATCTGCTCGCGGCGTTGCGATAAATTCTCGGCGCAGTAGTAAAGGACCTGAGCGCGATTGTGGGCCGTAGCCTTTGCCCAGCTTTCGGCCTTGCGCGCCGCCTCCACGGCGTTGCGGATGTCCTTGCGATTGCCCAGCGGCGCTTCGCCCAGAAGTCGTCCGTCTGCCGCTCGCACCTCCATGCTGTAGCCGGAATCTGGTCGCGCCTGCTTTCCTCCAATGTAGAGTTTCACCGTGCGATCGATGGCGGGAGCGCCATTGTCGCGATCGCTTTGCGCTTCGTTGGAACTTAGCTTCTCAACTGCAACCAGCTTGGGAGCGTGCTTGAACCACTTCGGCTCCAAGTATTCCCGCAGGCCTTCCCTGCCGCCTTCGCGTCCGTAGCCACTCTCGCGATAGCCGCCAAAACCGCATGCCGCATCGAACAAATTCGTACAATTCACCCAGACCACACCAGCCTTGATCTGCGCTGCCACGTGCAACGCGACGTTGATGTTCTCACTCCACACGCACGAAGCCAGTCCATATACCGTGTTGTTCGCCAGTTCGACGGCTTCCTTCGGCGTGCGGAACGTCATCGCCGCCAGCACTGGGCCGAATATTTCTTCCTGCGCAACTAACGACGTGGGATGCACGTTGCTTAGAAGTGTCGGCGGATAGTAGAACCCGCGAGCTGGCAGCACCGTTTGTGGTTGCCAGCAGGTCGCGCCCTCCGCAATTCCCTGCTGCACCATTTTCTGAATGCGATCGAGCTGAACCCGCGCCACGATCGCGCCCAGGTCGATCGCCTTGTCGAGCGGAGGCCCCATGCGCAGGCTGCTCATGCGCAGCTGAATCTTGCCGATCAGAGCTTCGGCTATGCTTTCTTGCATCAGCAGTCGTGATCCCGCGCAGCAAACCTGCCCCTGGTTGAACCAGATTCCGTCCACCAAACCTTCTACCGCGCTGTCGAGATCGGCGTCTTCAAAGATGATGAACGGCGACTTGCCCCCTAGTTCGAGCGAGAGCCGCTTATGACTGCCGGCTGTCGCGCCGCGAATAGCACGCCCGACTTCTGTCGAACCGGTAAATGCGATCTTGTCGATATCCGGATGCTTGACCAGAAGTTCTCCAGTCCGGCCGTCACCCGTGACTATGTTGACCACGCCCGCGGGCAATCCAGCTTCCTGACAAAGTTCGGCAAATGCCAGGGCCGTTAAGGGCGTAAACTCCGCCGGCTTGAGGACAACTGTGTTTCCTGTCGCCAGGGCTGGCGCAATTTTCCAGGCCAGCATCAATAGCGGAAAATTCCAGGGAATGATCTGGCCGATTACTCCACATGGCTCGTAATCGGGGAATTCGCGATCCAACAATTGTGCCCATCCGGCGTGATAGTAAAAATGGCGTGCGACCAGCGGAATGTCGATGTCGCGGCTTTCGCGAATCGGCTTGCCATTGTCCATCGTTTCGAGTACGGCAAAGCGCCGCGAATGCTTTTGCACCAGCCGCGCCAATGCATACAGATAACGTGCGCGAATGTGCGGTGTGAGCTCTCGCCATTTTGCCGATGCCTTGCATGCCGCTTGTACCGCCGCATCGATATCGCCAGCCGAACCCTGCGCCACGGATGCCAACTTCTCACCGGTGGAAGGATCGATGGTGTCGAAATATTCTCCGCCTGCTGGAGCTTGCCATTGGCCGTTGATGAAGTGTGCGAATTTGCGATTGTGTCGGTCGAGCCACAACTGCGCTTCTTTCGGATCCTCCGGAGCCGGCCCGTACTCCATTGTCTCGAATTTTTCGGCAATGCTCATGGCACTTCGCTCAACACGTTCGCAATCGCACATCTATCGAGGCTCTGATTAATTTCCCCTCTTTAAGTTCTGTCATCCTGAGCGCAGCGAAGGACCCCATGCAAATCGGCTTCAGCAGCGGCTTCGCAAGGAATTCCTTACACTACCTCCACTCGCAGACCTTCCCTATGCCACCGGATGACGATAATCCGCCGAGTAACGCCCAGTCGCGTTATGTTCCAATTGGCGCTCGATATCATTCAAAAGCCCGCTCACACCGAGGCGGAACAGCTCCGCCCGCATCCACGCGGTCCCAAGTTCCTCCTTCATCATCGCCAGCCAGTCGAGCGATTGTTTCGCAGTGCGAATTCCACCCGCGGGCTTGAAGCCGACCGCCATCCCGGTCTGCACGGCGTATTCGCGAATGGCTCGCACCATAACCAGGCCCACTGGCAAAGTCGCGTTGGTAGTTTCCTTTCCCGTGGACGTCTTAATGAAATCGGCGCCGGCCATCATGGCTACGAAGCTCGCGCGCGCCACATTGCGCAAGGTCAGCAAGTCTCCGGTTCCGAGAATGACTTTCATGTGCACGTTCCCGCACGCCTGCCTGAAGGCTGCGACCTCATCGTAAAGCGCCTGCCAGCGTGCGCCGAACACGTGACCTCGCGTGATCACGACATCAATCTCGTCGGCACCAGCCTCGACAGAACGTCGAATCTCTGCGACCCGCTCCGACAGCGGAGAGAGTCCAGCAGGAAATCCCGTAGACACCGCGGCCACTCGGATGCCGCTGCCATTCAGGGCCTCACGCGCCGTTTCGACGAAGCTGTGATAGACACAAACGGCGGCGACCTGCAAATGCAGCTCTTGAATCTTCAGTTTCTCAACTAAGTCTTGTCGCAAAGGATGTCGTGCTTTTGCACATAACCGACGCACGCGTTCATCGGTATCGTCTCCCGACAGGGTCGTGAGATCCATGCACGAAATCGCGCGCAGAAGCCAGGCCGCTTGCCATTCTTTTTTCACAGTACGCCGCGCCACTTGCGTTTGGGCGCGGCGCTCGACTGCGCTCGTGTTTACCTGCACCTCGTGAATCCAGTTCAAATCAAGGGGAATACCCGAGTTGGGCAGCAATTTCTGCTCGAGAAAAGCAGCAGACACAACTCCGGTGCCGCTGTCGTCGCGATTGCTGGCAGGATCGAGAGATGCGCGGTCCGCAACCATGATTTTTCCAGATTTCTTGGCGGCGTTTGCTGCCCTGTCATTGTACGGCAGACGGCGCAGCCCGTGAAATCAGATGCCCTCCGCCATTCCGTTTCACAAAATAAAGCAGGATGACATGCCAGGGTTTACAATGACGCACGATTTTTCATGCGTGCTGCGCAGGACTTCGCGGAAGAATGATCCGAAAACCAATGAGCGCCGAACTTCGCAGGAAGTTGCAGCGAGCCGCCGAGAAAGCGATGAAGAATGCCCACGCTCCGTACTCAAAGTTCCGGGTTGGGGCGGCGATTCTCACGGCAAAGGACGAAATCTTCACCGGCTGTAACGTCGAGAATGCATCGTACGGAATGACCAACTGCGCCGAACGCACCGCAATTTTCTCTGCCGTAGCCGCGTCAGGTCCGAAGCTGGAAATTCTTGCTGTCGCTGTGACTAACGATCACGGCGTCCCTTGCTCTCCCTGCGGAGCCTGCCGACAGGTAATCTACGAATTCGGCCCCGACGCCGTGATTTTCTTTCAGGGCGCAAATGGCCTCAAGCAAGCTCACATCACCGAGCTGCTGCCGGAGGGATTCCGCCTCCAGTGATTCAGCCCTCACCCACTCCTGAAACTTTTCGCGTGATTGACGTCATTCGCAAGAAGCGGGATGGCATGGAATTGTCGCCGTCCGAGATCGAGTCTCTGGTCAATGGCTACACACGCGGAGAGATTCCCGATTACCAGATTTCCGCATGGCTCATGGCGGTCGTTCTCAAAGGCATGACTCATGCGGAAACCGCCGCTCTCACCGACGCCATGTTGCATTCCGGCGAGGTGCTCGATCTCTCATTTCTGCCGGCTACGAAAGTGGACAAGCATTCCACCGGCGGCGTCGGAGATAAAACCTCACTGATTTTGGCTCCGCTCGTGGCCGCTGCTGGCTTGGCCGCTCCCATGATCAGCGGCCGCGGCCTTGGGCACACCGGCGGAACACTCGATAAGCTCGAGTCCATTCCAGGATTCAATGTGAATCTTCCTCTCGCGAAGTTTCGGCACGTGCTTGAAACTTGCGGGTGCGCCATGATCGGCCAGACCGCCGAGATCGCTCCCGCGGACCGCAAATTGTACGCCCTGCGCGACGTAACGGGCACAGTTGAAAGCCCCTACCTCATCTGCGCTTCGATCATGAGCAAAAAATTGGCCGAGGGCATCGATGCGCTGGTACTCGACGTGAAAAGCGGCTCCGGAGCTTTCATGAAGAGTGACGAAGACGCGACGCATCTGGCGAAGCTGATGGTGGAAACCGGCCAGCGAATGGGAAAGAAAGTTGTTGCGCTCATCACCGACATGAATCAGCCGCTTGGAAATATGATCGGCAACTCACTCGAAGTAGCCGAAGTGATTGAAGTGCTGCATGGCCGAGGGCCGGACGATCTGCGGGAACTCTGCCTCGAGTTGGCGGCCTACATGCTGCATCTCGGAGGATCCTGCAAAACAGTAGAAGACGCAAAACAAGAAAGCTCGCGCTTACTCTCTTCCGGACGAGCACTGGACAAATTCCGCGAGATGGTGGAATTGCAAGGCGGCGATTGCGCGGCCATCGACGATCCAAGCCGCCTGCCGCAAACCGCCAAAACTACGAATGTACCCGCTCCAACCAGCGGATACGTTTCCTCATTCCAATGCGAGGAGATCGGCACGGCTTGCGTCGTTCTGGGAGGCGGACGAGAACGAAAAGAAGACTTGGTCGATCCTGCGGTCGGGATTGTGGTGCACAAGAAGATCGGGGATCCAGTATCGGCAGGAGAATCGCTGGCCACAATCCATTACAATTCGGACTCCCGCGCAGCGCATGCCACACGGCTGATTAGCGACAGCGTCAAGATCACGCCGGCGCGCCCGCACGAAACGCCGGCCCTGATCCACGGAGTGATTCGTGCTTCGGGAGAAAGCAACTGAATGGGGCGATTCACCGGAATCCTCGGTCTGATTACCATCCTCGGCTTTGCTTACCTCTTTTCTACCAACCGCCGCGCTATTCGAGCCAAGACGGTCGCGTGGGGCTTGGGTCTGCAGTTCGCATTCGCCGTATTTGTTCTGCGCGTCGAAGCCGGCCGTGCCGCCTTTCAAAAAGCTGGGGATGTCGTGAATCGGCTCCTTAGCTACTCCTTCAAAGGATCAGAATTCGTTTTCGGCGATCTCGGAAAGCAGGGATCGCACCTTGGCTTTTATTTTGCCTTTCAGGTTTTGCCAACGATCATTTTCATCGCAGCGTTTTTTGCAGTCCTCTACCACTATGGAGTCATGCAGATCATCATCCGAATGGCCGCTTGGCTCATGACGCGGGTAATGGGCGCCAGCGGCGCGGAGTCGCTCAATGTGGCTGCCAGCATTTTCATGGGACAAACCGAGGCACCCTTGACGATCCGGCCCTTTCTGCCCGATCTCACGCGCTCCGAATTGATGACGGTCATGACCAGCGGGATGGCCCACGTTTCCGGCGGAATCATGGCGGCATACATTGCCTTCGGCATCGAGCCGAAGCACCTGCTGAGCGCCGTGATCATGACCGCTCCCGGCACTCTGCTGATGGCGAAGATGCTCGTGCCCGAAACCGAGCAGGCCAAGACTGCCGGGCGCCTCGTCATGAGCGCGGACGAGCAGGAAGCGGAGAAACACGAGAATCTGCTCGGCGCAGTAGCCCGCGGCACGACTGACGGCTTGTACCTCGCCCTGAACATCGCTGCCATGCTCATCTCATTTCTCGCCCTCATCGCTTTAGCCAACGGAATTCTCGGGGGAATTCATAGCTGGCTTGCCGGCCATAACGTAGCCTGGTTCCCCCAGAGTTTGGAGCAAATCTTCGGCGTCATTTTTTCGCCTGTCGCCTGGGTAATTGGAATCCCGTGGCACGACTGCCGCGCCATCGGGGATTTACTTGGCACGCGAATGGTCCTGAATGAACTGGTTGCATTCTCGAAGTTAGGGCCGCAGCGAGCTTCACTTGATCCGCGCTCTTTCACGATTGCGACCTTTGCGCTTTGCGGCTTCGCCAACTTGAGTTCTATCGGGATTCAAATTGGCGGCATCGGCGCACTCGCGCCAAATAAAAAAGGCGAACTCGCCCGGCTCGGGGTTCGCGCCATGCTCGCGGGCACGATGGCGAACCTCATGTCCGCCTCGATCGCTGGGATGCTGCTTAAGCAGTAGGGGCCCGCCATTATGCTTAGGCGATTTGTCGTTGGCTGCGTCAATCTCGACCTCGCCACTTTAGCCGAGCACCCGCCCATCGTAGGCGAGACTATGACCCTAGACGAACGGCGAACTCGCGATCGATCTGTGCGTGCCGCCTACCTTCTGTTCATCGCAATTTTCGCGTTAGGGCTGGTTCAACCTGTCTCAGCGCAGTCATCCACTTCCAATCTTCCGGCAAAACAAACCCCTCATTCCGCTCAATTTGTCGACATCACAAAAAATCTCGGAATTCACTTCGATTACAAGGCTTCCCATACTTCGCAGAAATATCTGCTCGAGACCATGGGCGCCGGCGTTGCGCTTTTCGACTGCGATGGCGATGGCCGCCTCGACATTTTTTTCGTGAACGGCGCTCGCATCGATGATCCTATGCCCAAAGGCAAGCTCCCAATCAAAGATGGCCGAGCGTATTGGAACCGCCTGTTTCATCAGAAGCCGGACGGCAAGTTTGAAGACATCCCAGAAAAATCCGGCCTCGGCGGAGAAGGCTACGGCATGGGCGTCGCGGTCGGCGACTACGATAACGACGGACGCGAAGATCTGTACGTGACCGGCTTTCCGCGCAATCACCTCTATCACAACAATGGCAATTGCCAGTTCGAAGATGTTACCGACGCGGCCGGGGTCGCTGCATCAGGATGGTCTGCCAGCGCCGCATTTGTCGATGTCGACAATGACGGTCTCCTTGACCTCGCCGTCACGCGCTATCTCGACTGGTCATTCGAAACGAATCCTTATTGTGGCGAGCATGAGCCCGGGCATCGCGGTTATTGCAGTCCCGACATCTTTCACGGTGTCTCTCCGCTTCTGTATCACAACGACGGGAATGGGCATTTCACCGACGTGTCAGATAAGGCTGGCTGGTCGAAACTTGAAGGCAAGGGCCTCGGCGTCGCTTTCGCCGACATGGATCACGATGGGCTTCCCGATATCGTCATCGCGAACGATGCCGTGCGCGGTTTTCTGCTTCACAACCAAGGCCAGCTCCGATTTTCCGAGATCGCCGTCGAAGCCGGAACTGCGGTAAACGAAGATGGCCGCGCCTATTCCGGCATGGGAGTCGATTTTGCCGATTACGACAACGACGGCAATCCCGACATTGTCATCACCGATCTTTCCGACCAGAAATACCCGCTGTATCACAATTCTGGAGATGGGACTTTTTCTTACGAAACCGGCCCCTCAGGCCTGGGAGCAATTACGCGCCCGTTCGCCGGCTGGGGAGTGAAATTCTTCGACTACGACAACGATGGCTGGAAGGATCTTTTCGTCGCGCAAGGCCACGTAATGGACACCATCCAGTTCACCTTCCCTCACTTGCGTTATCTGCAGCCACCGCTCCTTTTGCACAACGAGCGTGGCAAGAAGTTCAACGATGTATCAGCGGACTCCGGCACTATCTTTCAGCAGAAGTGGGCCGCACGCGGACTCGCCGTCGGCGATCTCGACAACGACGGTCGCCTGGACGTCGTGGTCACCACCAACACCGGCCCAGTCTATGTTCTTCACAATCAGGGCGGCACCGGAAGTCACTGGCTGACTCTGAAACTAATTGGTCACAAGAGCAATCGCGACGGAATAGGCGCCGAAGTCAAGCTAGTAGCGCCCTCGGGCGCAATGCAGTATGTGACAGCCACGACCAGTGGAAGCTATCTTTCTGCAAGCGACGGGCGCGTGCATTTCGGGTTGGGAAGCGAAAATTCGGCCAAGCTGATCGAAATTCACTGGCCCAGCGGAATCGTGCAAAGACTGGAGAATGTGAAAGCAGACGGCATCGTGAATGTGGACGAGCCTTTCAAATGATAAATCTCGTCGGGTTCAACAAGCTCACGCTCTTGCCAACACCGCTCGATATCCTCCGACCGTTCGGCTCCAACCTCGCCCACAAAGGAATCATCCCATGAAGAGCTTCTGGCTAACCGCAGCGCTCATTCTGTCGGCTGCATCAATGGCCTTTGCCCAAGCGGCGCCCCGCCGAGTCATCATCGATACCGATCCCGGCACCGACGACGCGATGGCAATCATTCTCGCTCTGAATTCCCCCGACCTTAAAGTGGAAGCTCTCACGGTAGTCGCGGGCAACGTCGTTGCCAGCCAAGGACTAGAGAACGCCTTGAAGATCGTTTCGTTGGCAAAACGGTGCGATGTCGTCGTTGCGGCAGGCGCTGAGCATCCTCTGAATCAGAAGCTGATCACGGGGGAATTCTGGCACGGAGGGAATGGCTTGGCGAACATCGAACTGCCATCGTCAAAGTGCAAGGCCGACCCGCGATTTGGCCCGGACTTGATCATCGAGTTGGTTCACAAATACCCGCACGAAATCACATTGATCCCCATCGGGCCGCTCACCAACATTGCCCTGGCAGTTTCCAAAGATCCCTCCATTGTGCCCTTGGTAAGAGAAGTCGTAGTTATGGGAGGCTCGATCTCTGGCGGAAACGTGAATGCCGCGGCGGAATTTAATATCTACAACGATCCCGAAGCGGCCTCGATCGTGTTCAATGCCGGCTGGTCCTCGCTGACCATGGTTGGTTCCGACGTAGGCGAGCGCACACTATTCACGCGTGAATATCTTGCGGAACTTGAGTCGGCCCACGGACCGCAGAGTAATTTCATAGCCGCAATCGCGAGATTCTGGCTGACCACGGTGGAAAAGTACGGCGATATCGGATTTGCCATGTACGATCCGCTTGCGGTCGGCACAGCGATCGACCCCAGCGTCGTCACGACCAAACCCATGCATGTCGACGTCGAAACTCGCGGCGAGTTCACTCGTGGTGAAACCGTAGCCAATCGAAGAGATTGGGTGTCGAAGTATGCCTTACAAGGAGATCATTACCGAATTGATGGGCTCGATTCCGTCCAGCCCAATGCCAAAGTCTGCGTAACTTCAAACGCCGAAAAATTCTTGAACATGTTTGTGAGTCGCATCAAAGGAAAATGATCTCCACAATCGCAAAAACGAATCGGCCTCCAAATCCTCGTTCCAAAAATCGTCTTGACACCACCCACCACTCGGAATTCTAATGCCGCGATAATATTTTTGTATTAGGCATCCCAGCACCTTGACCCTCACGGAAAACTTCTGAGCAACGAGCGAATAGAGTTTGCAGGCACTATGAACGTCACTAACCTTTCCATTCCCTGCGTTGGAGGCTGGAACATGCGCCACTTTAAGCTGATTCTTGCAGTGCTTCTCGCCACAAGCGTCCTCGGATTCGCGCAAACCCTCGAGCGCGGCGCCGTTCATGGCACCATCTACGACACGTCTCACGCCGTCGTTGCCGAAGCGGACGTGACTTTGACCAGCAATGCCACCGGCCTTCGCCGCCAGCTGAAAACCACCGCCGATGGCGGCTACGACTTTGAGTCGATCATCCCAGGCGAATACACCCTGGTTTCACAAGCGCAGGGATTTGCGGTCACGACGGTAAAAGGCATCGTGGTCAACGTCGGCGCATCTCTGCTGCTCGACGTAACCATGCCGCTGAAGTCTACTCAGGAGTCTGTCACCGTCACAGCGGAGATTGGCGGCATTGACACTTCCACTGCCGGCATCTCGCAGCTTCTCGACACCAAGAATCTGGAAGATCTGCCATTCCCCGGACGCGATTATCGCGACTTGGCGCAACTCACTTCCTCGGCCCAGGTCGTCCCCGGTCTTCGCGGCAACATCCGCCTCGGCGGTCAGCAAAGCGACTACACCGGTCTCGTGATTGACGGTGCGGACACGACAAACAACTTCTTTGGCGAAAACTTCGGCTCACTTGAAACGAAGAACCTGACGGTTCCGATCGAGGCGGTGCAGGAATTTCAGGTCGTTACCAACGGATTCGCGCCGGAATTTGGCCGCGCCACAGGCGGATTGCTCAACGTGGTCACCAAGTCCGGAACCAACGATGTTCACGGCGAAGCGCACGAATACTATCGCAGCGGCGGCCTGACCAAAGAGGATGCGTTGCACAATCCTCCGAACATCGACTGGCAACACCAGTTCGGCGGCTCATTCGGATTCCCAATTCGCAAGGACCGCCAGTTCCTTTTCCTGTCGACTGACATTCAACGCAACAGCGGCCCGCTGACCACGAATCTCTGCCACGGCGATCCAGCGTGCCAGAACGATCCCGGCCCGATCATCCCCGCCGCCACCAATAATTTCGAAGTCCTTGGGCCCGCTTGCAAAAATGTGACGCCCGGAGTCACGCACCTTCTGCCCGGATGTTACGGTGTACCGAACTTGGGGGCCTTTGATGGACCGCATACCCAGTTCCAGGATTTCTTCACCCTCCTGGGGCACTATGACTACCAAATTACGCCCGCCAATCACTTCGCCGTGCGTGGCCTTGGAACGCGCAATCATACGAAGGGATTCACGGGCGGTCACGGCCAATCAGAAACGTCGGACGCATTCGGTGATACCGAACAATTTGTGAATCAGGGAATCAGCGGCGTGTTCTCACTAACAACTGTAATGGGGCGAAAGGTAAATGAAATTCGCGCCCTCCTAGAAGGCGAAACCCGAAAGCGGCATGCAATTTTTTCTGGTGCTCCCGAAATTCATATAGCGCCGAACGGCACTTTCGGACAGCGATTCTATCTGCCCGGCAACAACGACAATGGGAAGCTTCAGATCCAGGACAACTTCTCCTATTCGTTCGCGAAGCACGACATCAAATTTGGCGGTGACGTCAATTCCTTTGTTGATCGCAAAGACGTTTTTGCCGGCTGGACCGCCGGACGCTATGAATTCGCGAGTGTGGCCGATTTCGACGCGCTAAATACGTCCTTCTTTTTCCAAGGCTTCGGCCTGAATGGGCAAAGTCCATTCACGGCGAACACACTTAAGCCGAATTACCAGACCGGCATCGGTCTGTATTGGCAAGATAAATGGCAAGCTACTCCGCGCCTAACTGTCACGTATGGCATGCGCTGGGATGGCACTCACAATCCGCAGCCCCAAACCCATATTCCTGGCCAAGAGGTGTACACGGGGGTCGGTCCAATCGGACATGGAACGAAGATTTCGCCGGTGCCCCAAAGCACTCCGAACGATTACAAACAGTTCGGGCCGCGCGTTGGCGTGGCATGGAGCACTGGTTCAGCAAACCATCCGACAATTCTCCGGGCAGCTTGGGGTCTTTATTACGCCCAAACCCCGACCATATTCTTCCCGCAAGCATCCAATGGTGGCGGGTCGAAATCGACAACTCTGTTCTGTCCATCGAACTTCGGATGTACACCGGGTGGACAGACGGCGGGCCCCTTCGACGTTCCTTACACTTTCCCTTCTGCCCTCAACACCACATCCGACGGATTGTGCGCCTTCGGGCCTCCATTCATCGGCTGCCCCGCAATCGAATATGCCGATCCAGCCCTGCGCAATCCGCGAGTTTCAAATGTGACCGTAGGAATCGAGCACCAGTTCTCCGGTGAGTGGACGGTTTCGGCCAATTACGCCTACATGCACTCCTCACATCTGAAGACTGGTGGCTTCAGCACATCGAACTGGCAAAGAAATTTGGTTCCGGTTGGAACTGATCAGTTCGGACGGGCGATTCTGGCGACTACAGGCACGGTCTCGCCCACCAACAACGGCATAGCGTACATATGCCCGGCTAATGGCGTGGGCGTGTTCACCTTCGAGCCGAAACCCCTCGATTGCACGTTGACCCCATTCTCGGGCGCGCTCGAACTTGCCAGCTTCAGCCGCGGCAACTACGACCAGTTCACTGCCAGCGTGAACAAGCGCCTCGGACACCGATTCGAATGGTTTGCCAATTACACCTGGTCGCGAAACTACAGCAACGACTCGAGTGAGCGCGACACCGATACGTTCTTTGGCACGCAAGATCCGTTTAATATCAACATCGATTACGGGCGAAACGGACTCGACATCACACATCAGTTCAAATCCGGCGTCAGCGCGGAATTGCCTTGGGGCTTGACGTGGAGCAGCAACTTCATCGCGCACAGCGGGATTCCCTACCCCGCCTACTCAGGCGCTGACCTCAACGGCGATGGCGTGATCAACCAGTTTGCCAATAACGATCGACCTGTGGTCCAACTTGGCGGCGGACAACCATTTCTGCTGCCGCGTTATCCGGCCCGCCAACCCGACTTCTTCAGCTGGGACATGCGCATCAGCAAAGATTTCAAGTTTGGCGAACGTTATCAGGTGCGCTTGGTCGCCGACATATTCAACTTGACCAACCGCGCGAACCTTTATTCAAATCCGGACAACAGCGGGTACGTCGGAATTGGTGGCTGCACACCGATTCCGAATAGCGTCTCGCAGACCTGCGCACCCTTAACCGCGATTCCCAAACAGGGCCAATTCGTCGGTCCGATTGGCTCCACCGGCCCCGCTCAGTACGGAACTTTGGACGAAATCTCACCCGGCAGCTTCCCCTTCGCCGCGCAGCTTGGCATACGGTTCAGCTTCTGATGCTGTCTCATGGCGGGGTCGGCTGGTCATGTAAGAGTAAGACTTCGTATCTAGACACCCCGCACGTATCGGGGACACGGAGCAAGTATCGGGGCACGCCTCAGGCGTGCCGTGTAGCGGTCAAAGTGGAAGAACGGCCCTTTAGGGCCGTGTAGCCGAGTCTTACGGCGATTGGGGCTTCAGCCCCTGAGGGCTCTTCAAGCCGTAGCCTTGTACGAACCCATTCATGTTCATACCGCCAAACTTCCCCGTCGCGCTCTTGATGGTCATCGTCAGCACCCTGTGCTGGGGATCATGGGCGAATACCTTCAAGGGCACCAAGAACTACCGCTTCGAACTCTTCTACTGGGACTATGCCATCGGAATTTTTCTCATCTCGCTCATCCTCGCGTTCACCATGGGAAGTATGGGCGATCCGGCCACGAGTTTTCTGGCCAACGTGCGCGCGGCCGACTCCAGCAATATTCTTTACGCCATGATCGGAGGCGTAATCTTCAACGCCGCCAACCTGCTGCTGGTCGCGGGAATCGACATGGCCGGGCTCGCCGTCGCCTTCCCGGTGGGAATTGGAATAGCTCTCGTAGTTGGAGTGGTCTCAAGCTATGCGTTGCAACCGAAGGGCAACGGAATCCTGCTCGGCGCCGGAGTGTTGTTTGCCTTGCTGGCCGTGATCTTCGACGGCAAGGCCTACGCCATGCTCGGCAGCTCCGGACGAACCATAACCCGCAAAAGCATCATCGTCTGCATCATCTCCGGCATTCTGATGGGACTGTTCGCTCCCTTCGTCACGCGAGCACTCACCACTGGTCATGCTCTTAGCCCGTACAGCATCGCTGTCTCTTTCACGCTGGCCGCCCTGCTATCGTGCCTCTTCATCAACACCATCTTCATGCGCTATCCGCTTGTCGGCGCACCTGTCAATTTTTCCGATTTCTTTAAGGCTTCCGGCCGCGATCATCTTCTCGGCTTGCTGGGAGGATTCGTCTGGGGCACCGGCACCGTCTTCAACTTCGTCGCCGCCAGCTTCACCGGTGTGGCAATATCGTATGCCATCGGGCAATCTGCGCCCATGGTGGCCGCGTTATGGGGTTTGTTCGTGTGGAAGGAGTTCGCCGGCTCCGGCGGCAAGGCAAACAAATATCTTGCGCTGATGTTCGCCTGCTACGTGCTGGCGATTATTTTGGTGGCGCGCGCTTACAGCTCCTGAGCCGGGTGCTTATCTTCATACATCCCAGACGGGGAAGAGTCGGGCGGTTTGCCCTCACCGCCGAGCGCACGATATCCCGGATTTGTCATTCCCAGCGCCCGTTTTTGGCGCGAGGAATCTGGGTTTTCATCCCCGCCAAGACAATCGAAATCCTCCTCATCCTGTTGCTCTCGCCCTTCTGCTTCTCCCAATCGCCCGCGGCTCCGACAAAAGAGCTGCAGCATGCCGCCGCTCTGCTTCAGAGCGGGGATCTTCCGGGCTCGATCGCGGCATACCAGCAGATTCTCGCCAAAGATCCGAACAATGAGACAGCAATGCTCGGCCTGGCCGCCGCCTATCGTACGATCTTCAATTACAGTCAATCTCGCCAGTTGCTGGAAGAGGCAGCCAAACATCATCCACGCAGCGCCGCTGCTCTAATCGAACTCGGCAAGCTCGACATCCACCAGCAGCACTACGATGATGCGATCCAACGGTTGACCATCGCGGTGCAACGGCAGCCACAACTCGCGCTGGCTCACGAACAGCTTGGTGTCGCCTACGAAGCCAAAGGAAATGAAGAGCGCGCTTTACGCGAGTTGGATCGCGCCGTGCGTCTCAATCCCAAAGCTGCGTCAGCCCACTATTTTCGCGGAGATCTCTACGCCCAACGCGACGACTATGAGCACGCGTACGCCGATGCCACTCAGGCCTACTCTCAAGAGCCGAATCCGCAGACGCGCGTCCTGCTGGCCAAGTCCGCAACCCACATTGGCAAATGCGACCAGGCGGTCGATCTTCTCCAGCCTATGATTGCCGACGACTCCTCGGACCCCAAGGACCTTTTTCTCCTGGCAAATGCCTACAAGTGTGCCGGCAAGACTGAAGAAGCAAAGACAATCCAGGCAACTTTCGAATCGCGCTCCAAGCAAGCCGCCGAAGCCAAAGCACAGAAGATGGAAGCCGATCATCTCGCCGCTCAGGCCGCCGAAGTCATCCGCGCCAATCAGCTTGCCGCCGCTCTCGATCTACTGAATGAAGCACTCGCGAAAGATCCGGAAAACTCTCAGTCTCACGGATTGCTTGCAAAAATCGACTTTTCACGCAGCGACATCTCCGGAGCGAAAGACGAAATCACGCGGGCACTTCACAATGACCCATATAATCCCGACCACCTGTACGTACTAGGGAAGATTCTGCAGACGCAGCAAGATCTCAAGGGAGCTTTAGCCGCATTTCAGAAAACCGTGCTCGTCAATCCGACAGAGTCCGACGCCTACTACGAAATCGGCCAGATCCAATTGTTACTCGGAAACCGCACCCTGGCCGTGCAGGCGTTCAGCAAATCCGTCCAGCTCTCGCCCGACGATCCCGACTATCGCAAGGCGCTGCTTTCCGCAAAGTCCAGCAAACCGCACTGACACTAGCCCGACTAGCGGCGCGCAAGGCGAAGAAATTACATCCCCCGGCTTCTTCCATGCCCTGACTTGCTCCCTAAAATCAATACCTTAGGGTTTGGCATCCCCTGTGCATCTCGTATTTAATTCCATTCGAACGGCAACCACTTTGGGTGTAAAGTGGCATCCAAGCTGGTTCGTACCGAATCCTGGGGCTTCCACAAATGTGTGCGCGTCCAGGACGACGCTGTACCGTGCGGCTTTTAGAGCCGCGGCCAATTAGGCGAATAATTTCTACTTTATTTTTTCCTTTGTAAGAGCGACCGCGCGAAGGACGTTTTCGATGCGATTGTTGAGCGCCCGACTTATCGTCTCCCTCATTATCGGCGTCACACTCGTCTCTCTTTGCTCCTCCTATTACGAAGTGCTGATGGAGAAGCGGGGACTCCGCCGTGATCTCCAGCGGCGCGCCGAAGTGCTGGGAGACAGCCTCGCCCGCAACGTGGAGCGCGACCTTGAACGCGATCGCTTGCAGGTCCTGCAGCACACCGTCGACCGCTTTGCCAATCGCGAGAATCTTGCCGGACTCGCCGTCTATGACCTCAAAGGCCACGTCATCGCGGTCACGTCGGATCTTGCCTCGCAAATGAATTCCGCTCCGCCCATTGTCATGCAGGCTCTGCAGGATGGCCGCGAAACCGACATATTTCAAAAGCTCGGGACAATGTCGGTTCACATCTGCGCGCTCCCGTTGCACAACCAGGAGAACCTGGCCGGCGTGCTGGCCATTGTCCATGACGCGGGATACATCCGCTCGCGCGGCCAAACGATCTGGCGCGAAACTTTCCTGAGCGCGCTCGCCCACGTTGTATTGATTGCGTTCATTACGCTGCTGATTGTTCGCTGGAGTATTGAAGGCCCCATTTCGCGGACCGCGCACTGGATGCGGGCCTTGCGCACCGGCCGCGCTTCCTCCACGCGCATCAAAGTTCCCGACCTCGACCTGTTCCGTCCTCTGGCGCGGGAGGTTGCTACTTTCGCGGAAAGTTTGACCACGGCCCGCTTCGCCGCCGAAACCGAAGCCAAGTTGCGCGACGAGGCCCAATCCCAGTGGACGGCCGATCGCCTTGCTGTCCATGTCCGCTCGCGACTCGGCGACGGACGGCTGTTCGTCGTCTCCAATCGCGAACCCTACATCCACGTGCATAGCGGAAAATCGCTGGAAGTCAGCGTGCCCCCGAGCGGCCTGGTCACCGCGCTGGAGCCTGTGCTTCGCGCCAGCAATGGAACCTGGGTGGCACACGGCAGCGGTGATGGAGACATGGAAGCGGTCGATGCTTACGATCACATCCGCGTGCCTCCCGAAGATCCGCAGTACACGCTACGCCGCGTGTGGCTGACGAAGGCCGAAGAGGAAGGTTACTACTACGGGTTCGCCAATGAAGGCCTGTGGCCGCTCTGTCACATCGCCCATACGCGTCCCATCTTCCGCGCCAAAGACTGGAACTATTACCAGGACGTGAATCGGAAATTTGCCGATGCCGTTCTCGAAGAAATGGAAGACACCGCCAAGCCCATGGTCCTGGTGCAGGACTATCACTTTGCCCTTGTCCCCAGAATGATCAAAGAGAAGCGCCCCGACGCGCGCGTCGCGCTGTTCTGGCACATTCCCTGGCCTAATCCCGAGTCGTTCAACATCTGCCCGTGGCATCGCGAGCTTGTGGATGGCCTGCTGGGAGCGGACTTGCTCGGCTTTCACATTCAATCGCACTGCAATAATTTTCTTCATACCGCCGATCGCGTGCTTGAGTCCCGCATCGACTGGGAACATTTCTCCATCCAGCGCCTCGACCATCTCACGACCGTGCGGCCTTTCCCCATCAGTGTCGATTTCACCGAGTTGCCTTCGGAATCGCCGGCTCCTCCTGCATACGCGGAGCGCTCCGGCCTGTTGAAAAGCCTCGGCGTGGAAGCTACGTTCCTCGGGATCGGCGTCGATCGCATTGACTACACGAAAGGAATTCTGGAGCGTTTCCACGCGATCGAGCGTTTCCTGGAAAAGTATCCCAAATACGAAGGCCGATTCACTTTCGTGCAGATTGGCGCACCCAGCCGCACTCACATCAAGCGTTATCACGATCTGCAGGCTGAGGTCGAGGTCGAAGCAGAGCGCATCAATTGGCGCTTTCAACGGGACAAGTGGAAGCCGATCATTCTGCTGGATCGTCACCACTCGCACAAAGAAATCCTCAAATACTACCGCGCCTCAGACTTGTGCCTGGTCACCTCCCTGCACGATGGCATGAACCTGGTGGCTAAAGAATTTATCGCCTCCCGCGCGGATGAACGCGGTGTTTTGGTCCTGAGTATCTTCACTGGCGCGGCCCGCGAGCTACGTGATGCCTTGCTCATCAATCCCTACGACATTGATCAGACCGCAGAGGCTATCCGTCTCGCTCTGGAGATGCAGCCTGAGGAAGTACAAACCCGTATGCAACGCATGCGGAAGTTGGTGCGCGAACACAACGTCTACTACTGGGCAGGAAATCTCATCACCGAACTGAGCGAACTGCGCCTGGAGTCCGAGAGCACCCGGCCTGCGGACCATCGCGTAGGAGCCTCTGCCGGTTAGGGGCTAGGGCGGCATGCCGTCGCCCGCAAGCCCCTTTTGCGCGGGGGATCCAGGTAATCTGGGGGTGCCCCATTTCTCGCCGCTTTTGCGAGAAGTGGGAAGCTGACTGCGCGCTTAGCATGTATTGAGAAAGTCAAGACGTGTCGTTTCCGTTTCAGATCTCGCTCTGCTCGTTTTCCTCGCAGCCCGATTTGCTCTAGCTCCTGCACTTGATTTAGCCTCATCTGTCATTCCTCTGCAGGAGCCTCTCATGGCTGCATTCCATCTGCTGATCAACAACCGTCCGCACGACCTCGAAATCGAACCCGACACTCCTCTCCTGTGGATCCTTCGCGACTCGCTCAAACTGACCGGGACCAAGTACGGCTGCGGACTTGGCCTGTGCGGCGCCTGCACCGTGCACTTGGACGGTGAAGCCGTGCGTTCGTGCCAGACTCCGGTGTCGTCGGTTGGAGAAAAGAAGATCGTAACCATCGAAGGACTTTCTGCAAACAACGATCATCCCGTGCAGCTTGCCTGGGTCGCCGAGCAAGTACCGCAGTGCGGATACTGCCAGTCCGGCCAGATCATGCAAGCGGTGGCATTGCTTGCGCAAACGCCCAATCCCACCGACGAGCAAATTGATTCCGCCATGGGCGGAAATCTCTGCCGCTGCGGTGTCTACCAGCGCATTCGACGCGCCATCCACCGCGCCGCCAAAGGAGCGTAGCCATGCCAGCCACTCGCCGCAAATTTCTCGCGATCGGATCAGCTGCCGCCTCCGGGCTGATCATCGGCTTTCGCTTCGACGGACCACTCGCGCTCGCACAAGCCGCCAAGAAGCCTCAGCCCAATCCAAATCCGTTCGATGCCTGGGTGCACGTCAAGCCTGACGGCCAGATTTCGCTGATCGTTGCGAAATCGGAGATGGGTCAAGGCATCCGCACCGGGCTCGCGATGATTCTCGCCGAGGAAGCTGACGTCGATTTCAATTCCGTTGTCGTCGAGCAGGCCGACACCCGCCCCGACATCTACAGTCATCTCTCCACCGGAGGCAGTAGCAGCACACGTGAGAGTTACACACCCCTCCGCCATGCTGGAGCAACCGTGCGCACGTTGATGATCCAGGCCGCCGCCGCGAAATGGAAGGTGCCATCGAGCGAATGTGAAGTTCGCAAAGGCGTGGTAATGCACCAAAAGTCTTCGCGCCAGGCCAGCTATGGGGAATTGGTCGAAGCCGCTTCTAAGTTGCCCTTGCCCGACCCCAAGACTCTTTCGCTCAAAGCTCCGGCGAAATTTGAGCTGATCGGCCACGACACACCTCGCGTCGACGCTCCAGCGAAATCCAATGGCGGTGCGCAGTTTGGCGTTGATGTCCGCGTACCTGAAATGTTGTTCGCCGTGGTCGCTCGCTGTCCAACATTTGGTGGCAGCCCATCGAGTTTCGATGCCGCGAAAGCCAAAGCTATTCCCGGAGTGCGCGACGTCTTCGAAATTCCCGCTCTCGGTCTGGACATGTTCACCGCTGGCGGAGTCGTCGTCATCGCCGACTCCACCTGGGCAGCAATCAAAGGCCGCGACGCTCTTCAGATCACTTGGGACAACGGGCCGCACGCCAGTGAATCCACCGAAGGGCTGCGGGCAGCACTGCAGGCCGCGGTCCATAAACCTGGCAAGCGCGTGCGCAACGATGGCGATGTCGATGTCGCTCTGAAGTCGGCCGCCAAGCAGGCCGAGGCCGTCTACGAATTTCCTTTTCTGGCGCACGCCACCATGGAGCCGATGAACATCACGGCACACATGCGCGGCAATGAGTGCGAAATCTGGGCTCCGACGCAGGCGCCCGACTGGGTCCAGCGCACCGCGGCAGGCGTGCTGAATCTTCCCGCCAAAAACGTCATTGTGCACACGACTCTGATGGGCGGCGGCTTCGGACGCCGCGCCATGGCCGACTATCCCGCCGAAGTGGCCCAGATCGCCAAAGTCGTAGGCAAGCCCGTGCAGCTCGTTTGGACGCGTGAAGACGATATGACCCATGACTTCTACCGGCCCATGGCTTGCCATCGCATGATGGGAGCCGTTGATGCTTCCGGCCATCCTACAGCGTGGTCCCATACTCTGGCGTCCACGGCGATCAACGTATTATTTGATCCAAAAGGACCGCCGGAAGAGCAGGAAGTTGGCGGTGCGCGCGAGATGCCTTACGCCATTCCCAACGTGCGTCTCGAATACAACCCGGTTGCGACTGGGGTGCCGCGCGCCTGGTGGCGCTCGGTGGAAAATTCCTTCAACGGATTCGCCGTCGAATGCTTCATTGACGAACTTGCTGCCCTCGCCAAGCAAGACCCCGTTCAATTCCGCAAGAAATTGCTGACTAAGCCGCCACACTGGAAGCCGCGCAGCGAAGACGACCCGGATCCCGCTCGACTCCTTGGCGTGCTCATGCTCGCCGCCGAAAAATCTGGCTGGTCTCGGCCGCTTCCCAAGGGGAAAGGGCGCGGGATCGCCGCGTTCTCCTCGTTCGCCAGCTACTTTGCCGAGGTGGTCGAAGTCACGATGACGAACGAGAAAGAATGCAAGATCGACCGTGTCGTGGCTGCCGTCGATTGCGGCCAACCCGTCAATCCGGAATCCGTGCGCTCGCAGACCGAGGGCGCGATTATTTTCGGCCTGAGTGCGGCGATGAAGAACGAAATCACGATCAAGAACGGCGCCGTGGAACAGACAAACTTCGACGGATTCGAACCGCTGCGCATCAATGAGGCGCCCCCGATTGAGGTCTACATCGTGCCGAGCCACCAAGCTCCCAGTGGCATGGGTGAACCCGGTCTGCCGCCAATCGCGCCCGCACTGGCCAATGCCATTTTTGCCGCGAGCGGCCAGCGTTTGCGCCGGCTGCCATTGCAGCTGAAGTTCACATAGGGAAGCTCTGATTAACTTCCGGGCCTTTCGTTCTGTCATCCTGAGCGAAGCGAAGGATCGCGTGCAAGTCGGCGCCGGCATCGGCTTCGCGAGGAATTTGTTCCACTGCCTCCCATCGCTCCGTCTGACTTCGCAGTCCCTGGCGGCCCAGCCTGCTCTCCCGACGATGCGCCGCCACGACTTGAACACGACAACAGACTCGTTTCTCCCGCGCTCGTATAATCCCCACCTATGACGTGGGATCCCGCCTCGGCCTGCCGTTGGCTGTTTGATCCGAAGTGCGGGCCGCCGGACCGCTTGATCCCACGCTGGTTATTCTTGCGCGGTCTCGCCATCATCTACTTCTCGGCCTTCTACGCGCTGATTTTTCAAATTCGCGGACTCATCGGCCCGCAAGGAATTCTTCCCGCCCACGACTACCTCATTCTCCTGACGCAATCTCTCGGATCCTGGGAACGCATCTGGTACGCTCCCACCCTGCTCTGGTTCTCAAGCAGTTCCGCCATGCTCATGGCTCTCTGCTGGGCTGGAATACTCGCATCGCTGCTGCTCTTCCTAAATCTCTGGCCGCGCGCAATGCTCGTGGTTTGTTTGATCTGCTTTCTCTCGTTCATCAGCGCCGCGCAGGATTTTTCCAGCTATCAATCCGACGGCATGTTGCTCGAAGCAGGATTCATTTCTCTTTTCTTCGCGCCCGCAGGATTTCGCCCCGGCCTTGGCCGCGCCAGCCCGCCTTCGCGCGCCAGCCTGTTTCTTCTGCTCTGGGAGTGGTTTCGCATCTATTTCCAATCCGGAGCGGTAAAGCTTCTCAGCCACGATCCGCAGTGGCGTAACTTCACCGCCATGGACGAGTACTATCAGAACGGGCCCCTGCCCACCTGGATTGGCTGGTACGCCCAGCACCTGCCACATTGGTTTCATGCCGCGAGCGTCTACGCCACGCTCGCGATGGAGCTCGGCCTGGTTTGGATGTTGTTTCTTCCACGCCGCTGGCGCATTTACTGTTTCTTCATCGTCACGGCCTGGCAGATTCCCGTCATACTCACAGCCAACTACGCTTTCCTGAACTATCTCGTTCTGCTGCTCGGGGTGCTACTCATCGACGATCGACTCGCGTTGAAATACATAGCCAACAAATGGAGACTCAGCGCAGCAGCAGACGGTTGCCCCACCCTTCTCGCGTTCTTGGCGAGAGGGTGGGACAATCGCGCAAATAAAACCAACGCCACAAATCCTGCAAGCTGGAAAGCCCGCCTTCGCAGCCACGTCCACACTCCTCTTGTTCTCGCCGCCAGCGTGATGCTGGCCTGGATCTTCTACGCGACCACCGCCGAGCTCATCTGGATGTTCCGCCGCGTTCCTTTGCCCGCTTCCCCCGTCGCCGCACTCGAGCCCTTTCGAATTGCCAATCAATACGGCCTGTTCGCCGTGATGACCCGCGGACGCTACGAAATAGAATTTCAAGGATCCACCGACGGCGAGAACTGGACGGCATATCCATTTCGCTACAAACCGCAGGCGCTGGACGAAGCCCCGCGTGTCTACGCTCCCTATCAGCCGCGCTTCGATTGGAACCTGTGGTTTGCTTCGCTTGGGGCATGGCGCGACTATCCGCTGGTTCCCAGCACGGAGATCCGCCTGCTTTCGAACGACAAAGATGTGCTCTCTTTGTTTTCCGGCAATCCGTTTTCGCGGGAGCCTCCAGGCCAGATCCGAGTCGTCCTTTGGCAATATTGGTTTACTACCATGGCTGAAAAGAAAACCACCGGCATGTGGTGGCGGCGGCAATGGCTGGGACTTTATGCTCCAACTTTGGAGCGGAAATCCGACGGCCGCATCCAAGTAATTGGATGGCCGGATGTCGCGCCGCGTGACTGACGCAGTCGAAGAACTAGTATGAGCGCCAAGGCTTGCATCGTCGGTGCCGGCTCCAATGGGCTGGCAGCAGCAATCGTCCTCGCGCAGGCGGGCGTCCACGTAGATGTGCTCGAGGCCGAAGCCACGCCCGGCGGCGCAACCCGCACCATGGAATTGACGCTGCCTGGTTTCCGCCACGATTTCGGATCGGCCGTCTATCCACTTGGCGCGGGCTCTCCGTTTTTCGCTTCTCTTCCACTGGCTGACTACGGACTACAGTGGATTCACTCGACCGCCCCGCTTGCCCACCCGCTCGACGATGGCACAGCCGTCATCCTCGAACGCGACCTCAAAGAGAACGAGTCCTCGCTCGGTCACGATGGAAGAACCTGGACCAATCTCGTCGAGCCCTTTGTTGATCGCTGGGATGAATTTGCTCCCGAGGTCTTGCGTCCCCTGCCCGCAATCCCGCGGCACCCCTGGCTGATGGCACGCTTTGGCATGAATGCGTTCTACTCGGCCCAGGCCATTGCGGCCCGTTTTCAAAGTGAACGCACTCAAGCTCTCTTCGCCGGACTTGCCGCGCACTCTTTCCTCAGCCTCGACGAAATTCTCAGCGGCGCATTCGGCCTGCTCATGGCCATTCCTGCTCACGCGGTGGGATGGCCCATTCCGCGCGGCGGATCGCAATCCCTTACCGAAGCGCTCTGCAAATATCTCTCGACCTTCGGCGCCACGCTCACAACTTCGTCTCGGGTCGAAGATCTCAAATCGCTGCAGGGATACGATGTCATTCTTTGCGATCTGACCCCAAAGCAACTTCTTAAAATCGCCGGCGATCGGCTCAGCAACTCCTATCGCCGTACATTGCAGAAATTCCGTTACGGCCCTGCCGCTTTCAAAGTTGACTACGCCCTCAGCAGTCCGATCCCCTGGGAAGCCCGCGATTGCTCGCTCGCCGCAACCGTCCACCTTGCCGGAACCTTCGATGAAATTGCCGCGTCCGAAAAAGCTGCGCGGCACGGGCAAGACTCGCCTCGGCCGTTCGTCTTGCTCGTACAGCCAACGTTATTCGATCCCAGCCGCGCCCCCGCCGGCCAGCACATCGCCTGGGCGTACTGTCACGTACCCAACGCATCAAGCCTCGACATGCTGCCAAAAATCGAAGATCAGATTGAGCGCTTCGCTCCCGGATTCCGCGAATGCATCTTGGCACGACATGTGCTTTCCCCCTCCGATCTCGAGTCGATGGACGCCAATCTCGTCGGTGGCGACATCAGCGGCGGCGTCATTGATATGCGCCAATTTCTCTTCCGTCCCAGCGCACGCCGCTATGCAACCTCCGCCAGTGACCTCTACATCTGCTCCTCATCCACGCCACCCGGTGGCGGCGTGCACGGAATGTGCGGTTATCACGCCGCGAAGATGGCACTCTCCAGGATGAAATGAATTCTGGGCTTGCTCGCGCTTCCCGATCACACTAGGATTCTTACTTGTCCGCGAAACACCCTGAAGTCTGCAAGGAGAAACAACGTGAAGGATTCAGAAGGAAATATCGATCGCAGAGAATTCCTGGCAAAATCTGCCGCGCTGATCGCCACCGGCGCGGCTTTCCCAGGCACAGCTGTTTCTTACGGAAGAATCCTTGGCGCCAACGACCGCATTTCCATCTGCCATATCGGCAATGGCAGCCGTGGCCATGATCTGGCCCAGATCGCCGCCCAACTCAAGACCAGCCACAATGCGGAAGTCACCGCGGTCTGTGACCTGTGGCGTCTGAATCGCGAAAAAGCCGCCGCCAAGAATGCGGAGTACTATTCCCGCGCACCGCGCCAATTTCAGTACCTGGAAGACGCGCTCGCCACCAGCGACATTGACGCCGTGATTATCTCGACTCCCGATCATTCCCATTCTCCGATTTTGAAAATGGCCGCCGAAGCCGGCAAAGATGCCTACGTGGAAAAGCCCATGGGCAATGTGCTGGCGGAGGCAAAAGCCGCTCGCGATGCTGTCCTCCAGCACAAACGCATCGTGCAGGTTGGGACGCAACATCGCAGTGAGCCCTATCAAAAAGCGGCTTACGACTTGATTCAGACCGGCGCTCTAGGAGACGTTAGCAAGATCGAGATCGTGTGGAACTACCACGGCCCGCGCTGGCGAGGACGCGATGTGACCAAGCAGATTCGCGAACAAGACACGGACTGGCGAAAATGGCTGCTGGCCAAGCCTTATCGTCCATTCGATCCGCAGGTCTATTGCGAATTCCGCCTCTACCGCGAATTTTCCAGCGGCATCCCCGATCAGTGGATGAGTCACGCCATCGACGTCGTGCACTGGTTCATGCACGACAGCTTCCCCCGCTCGGCCGTCTCCCACGGCGGCGTTTTTGCCTGGCGCGATGGACGCGAGACCCCTGACACCTTTCAGACTCTCCTCGAATATCCCAAGGGATTTCTGGTCAGTTACGCCACCAGTTTCGGCAACGACGCTCCCGGATTCACGCGCTACATGGGCAAGAATGCCACGCTCTTCAACATCGGGAATGAAGGAAGTCCGCGTTATCAGCTGATCGAAGAGAAGGGCACGCACGAAGACGACGACAACATCGACGCTAAGCGCTCCTCGCGATACGTTCTTCTTCCCGGCCAGACGGAATTGCCGCCGACTGGCATCGACGACATGAGCACCGGCCATATGGCCAACTGGTTCGAGTGCCTGCGTTCGCGCCAGCAGCCGCACTGCACCGTGCACGATGGATTCGCCCACTCTGTCGCCTGCATGATGGCTGCCGAGGCTTACTGGACGGGCAAGAAGCAATACTGGGATGGCGCAACCGAAACGATTCTCGATCATCCGCCGGCCGGTTGAATTCCGAGTGTGAGCGGCCTGACAGTTTTAGTGGGTCATCCTGAGCGGAGGCGTTCTTCCCAGCCGAAGCGAAGGATCTCCCAGCAAAAGGGCGTCTCGCGTAAGCCCGTTGGCTGAGTGCTAAATGCTGAATGCTCGACAGAGCGCAGCAACGGATCGCTCTATCCCCTATCCCAAATACCGCAGCGTCTTTTCGATCAGCGCTGTGGTCGCGGCATACGGATCGCCCGGCTCGTCGAACTCCATCGAGCAGTAGCCGCGATAACCGCTGGCTTTCAAAATATCGAACGATCGTTTCAAATCGATATCGAAATGTTTTCCTTTGTCCCCGGCTTCACCGTCTTTGATGTGGCAGATGCAATAGGCGTGCGCAAACATCGCCTGCAGAGCGCGATAGTTGAAGTCCGCGTTGCCGCTCAGCATGGAATTGGCGAAATCCGGTAATGCCCGCAAGAAAGGGTTGTTGACGGCTTCGATCACCTTCACCAGAAAAAAAGCGTCTTCACTGACTAGATCGTCGTTCTCCAGGTTGATCACGATGTTCTTGGCCGCAGCGTACTCGGTCACCTCGCGCAGGCTGTTCGCGCTGCGCTCCACGTCGGGCGCGGAGTTCGCCGCACGCTCGATGTGCACTCGAATGCTCGGACACCCGATCGCCGCCGCCACATCCACCCACTTTTCCGCGAAGACAATGGCCTTCTTCCGCGCCGATGCATCGGCATCGTAGAAGCTGGCCTCGTTGCTGACCGCCATATCGACGGCGTTCACAGCGCTTTTTTCCAGCGCCGCTCGAATGCTCGCCAGATAGTCGGGTTCAAGCGAGCGAAAATGACGGAAATACGGCTCGACATTGTGGACATTGAATTTGGCCCGCAACTGGGCGATGAAATCCGTAAGATCCATCCCCGGCAACTTACGATCCCGGGCAGAGTTGTTCGGGCTTTCGATGTACGCGCGAAACGGATACGTGGCCACTGCGAGCCGATCGCGCGCCGAGGTTGGAAAAACTATGTGCGGCTCCGGTGCGGAACTGCTGAAAGCGTTCCGCAGGCCAGTCGCCAAAAGCGCTCCGGCTGCGCCGCACTTTGCAAGGAAGCTTCGTCGTGTGGTCAAGGTCATGAAATACCAAGGGCGCCGTTGATCGCCCTGAGAGGTTGTATCTTACACTCTCACATCGCCAGAAAGTCTGGTCAGAACCCAATCGCCAACGAAACCGCTTATCCGCCGATCTTTTCCAGCATCGCCGCCGTAACCAGCTTCTTCTCAATGTGCCGCTGCAACGTCTGGACCAGAAACTTCCTCAGGTCTGCGCCTCTTGCCTTGGGCCACGCGCGCACCGACCCCGATTCGCTCGAAGGACTCCCAAAGCTCTCCACCGGAGCGCGAAACATCTGCGCCGCCAGCGCCCGCGACTCACTCGAAATCTCCGACGACGCCAGACGCTTGTCCTCGGCGCACATGAGTCCGTCCGCCAGTGCGTGATAGTAAGCGCGGCTGCCATTCAGGTTGCGCCCGCACACGATGCACTCGCTCAGCTCCGGCAGAAATCCCACCAGCCGCGTCAACCACAATTCAAAATAGGTGACCGGCATCCACACATTCGGCCCGGAAAGCGCGTGCAGCACTGAGAGCGTCAGCCGAAAGATGGCGTCGTTGGCCTCGTGGTCCGGCAACAATTCATCCAGCAACTCCGCCACATGCCCCAACGCCACAGCGCGCTCATAGCTCACTTCCGTTGCCATTGGGGACTCGATCACTTCGCACGCGTCCAGCCGTGCCAGTTCCTGCCGCTCGCGCACATCATAAAAAGCCCGCACATGAGTCAGCGGCTCAAGCGCGCCGCCAAAGCGTCGTTTCGACTTCTTCGCCGAGCGCGCCACCCCATGCACCTTGCCCTCCGCACGCGTGAACAGCGTGACCAGCAAGTCCGCCTCGCGCAGCGGATACGTGCGCAGCACAATCGCCTCTGATTCCCGCAGGGCCATAGATCGCGAATGCAATGGTAGCAGCAGCGAGGCAGGGTTCAGACACAAGTTGGAAATGAGACCTTTAGGAACGTGGGGTGCCCCACTTCTCGCCACTTTTGCGAGAAGTGGGAATCTCAGATGCGGGAATCCAGAAGATCTACGCCTTTACCGAATCCGGCGGCAAGATTCCGACCGCCTTCTCATCGAGGAAGAATCCGGCATGCAGTCTCTTCGAGTAATCACGCGAAACTCGTTCCCCGAAACCGTTCGCTTTCCCCGGTGCGGGCTGCAACAAGTCTCCAACGCGCACCGCCGAGTACCCCGTCAGGTTCTTAAACAACGCTACTGGAGTCCAGAAGAGGCCAAACGGAAATCCCCACCACCCGTAGATCAATGTGTAGAGAGTCGCCGCCAGCGCATGTCCGAAGCGCGGCTCCTGACCTTTGATGATCCAGCGCGTTCGCATTCGAAACGACATCACCAGCGCCGAAAACACCAGGTGATGCCGCACGAGTTCCGTATCCGGCGTAATGCGCTGGCTACGGTAAAAAACCGGCTGCTGCGTTCGAATCTTCTCCGCATTCGCGATCATCCACGCTTTGAATTTCGCATCTTCCTGGACGAATTGTGTCTGCCGATAAATGCAGTACGCTGTCGCGCCGCCTATCAACAAGCTGAAACCAGCCATGAGGAATCCCGCGGCGGCATTTTCCGGGACATGCCGCAATCCATAGAACGCCGAGTAGCCCCAAAAGCAGACCGCCGCGGCCTGAGCAAGCAAGCCGATCAATCCTGAAAATCTTCCGGAAAACACGCTGCACCCCCCGAGCCGACGATTTCCCCCGATCATACTCAGAGCAGCAGATCGTACATGGTCACGAAAGTAACCCAGGTGTATGGCCGAATACGATGTTTTGTGGGTGCGAGATTCTGGTGATCCGCCGACCCCAAGCTGCAGTGGCGCCTTGCTTGTCGCCCTGGGCGGTTTGCCAGCTGGCACTGTTTACGGCGTTTCTTCCACGAGTTGCCCCACGTAATCGTCTTCGCGCGCCAGCACGAAGCTGTGGTTGAAATCCATGCCGGAGAAGGAAAAAGGCTTGACGAAGGCGTTCCGCCCCGGCGGGCGTGATACGTACGGGCTCCCGATGCAGACGTAATTGTCGATGAACCACTTCACATCGAGATCGTCGGCGTCAATATCGACGGTCCGGTCAGCGTGTCTTCCGTTCACGCGGATCGCCACTCGCCGCGAACTCGACGTGTCCGTGAAAGTCCGGCAGGGCGCATGATTCCTCACCCACTGATTGAAATTCGCCGCCGTATCCGGGCGAATGCCGGCTGCCGGCAACCTCAGATAAAACATGTGCACGCTCGGCGCGACAATAAAGTCAACGCCAAGCACCATGGCCAGCAGCTTCATCACGGTGCTGTTCCCACCCAGGTTGCACGCCCTCAGCTCCACCCGCTTCAGCTTCTTCGCGCGCAAGCTGCGCAGAGCCGTATCCAGCGGCTTCAGCGTTCCAGCAGCCATGCGGATCGTTTGACCCTGTGCACTCTGCATGCTGGAGCCTGATTCCGCTGCCGCGTAATCGCTGTCACTGGGATTCTTGCCGACAAAATCCCGCAATAGCCCAAGCGTATATTGGTCCGGATTCCAGGGCGATCCGGATATCAGCGGCAAACTTAATCCAATGGGATAATCGTTCGCATCTGAAGCTCCGTGGTTCACCACCAGCACTGTCTGCTGCGCTGCGTAGCGATCGAGCAGTTGGATCAATTCCAGAAAGGTGCCAAAGCGACCGTCCTGTGAGGGAACATCGACCACCAGATCCATCGCCGATGCTGGCCCCGGCTCCAGGTTGAAGATACGGTAATGATCGGGAACGATGTCGAATCTGCGGTCGCGGTTGGCCAGCAGCGGCACACTGAACGCCATTCCATATCCCATGGCGAGTTCCTCCCGGCGGCGCGCAGTGTAACACGTCTGCGAAGCTCGAGTTTGAAAAATTCGGCGAAGCGCAAACTTGAGAAATTAAAAGAAGCGGACTCCCGCGAAGGCGAGCGTTTACGCCTCAGCCTATGCCTACCTTCGCGACGACATCCGTGACTGTCGTCTCCCACGTCAGAAGGGATTGGAAACGCAAAAGGCGCGCTCCCTCAGGGAGCGCGCCCCTTCGCATCCTTACAGTATTTCCTGAAGCCTGACGCCTGGAGACGGAAGCCTGAAAGCCGAGCTACCGCCCGAAGTACTTGGCGTTGCGCTCGGTAAAGTCTTTCCACTTCTCCGGCAGATCGTCGAGCGCGAAAATCGCCGATACCGGACACACCGGCACGCACGCGCCGCAATCAATGCACTCCACCGGATCGATGTACAACAACTCTTCGGTCGCGTACGCTGGCTCATCTTTCTTGGGATGAATGCAATCCACCGGGCATGCGTCCACGCACGCTGTATCTTTGGTACCAATGCAAGGCTCTGCAATCACGTAGGCCATAAAGGTCTGTATCTCCTGAGACTCTAGAAAATATCTTACTACCGGAACCGCTCGCGTGTTGCTCGATTCCCGCGTCCCTCGCCGAGAACTGGTCATTTTAGCAAGAAATCGCGCTCTGCGCACAAACGGCTTGTCATTCCCTGCTGGTCCAGTTTGATTTGCTTCGATGCGTCATCCTGAAGTCGCTGTCATCCCGAGCGAGCGCCGACTTTTCGCGAGAGAGGGAGCTGGGCGATCCGCGCGAAGCGTCGCGGTTCTTGCGACGCGTAAATCGCGCGTTTGGATCGCTTCCTTAATTCCGATCGCTCCCGTTTGCGCCTTTTCTCTCCCCAATGGGACAATACCCAGATGCACAAACCCTGTTCGCTCATCCTGCTGGCGGCCGTGCTGTCCACGAGCCTGTTCGCCCAGCAAACTCCAGCCGCCGGCCAAACCGCGCCATCCACAACGACGCCAAAATCCTCTGCACCGAAAACGGCTCACAAACCGGTTGCGAAGACGGCAGCTCCCAAGCCCCTCACAACGTCGAAAGACAAGTTCAGCTACGCGCTAGGCATGAACTTGGGCGGAGGCCTGCATCGCCAGTCTGTCGATATCGACCCTGATGTGTTCATGCGCGGATTCAAAGATGCCCTCGCCGGACGCAAGACCCAGCTCACCGACGACGAAGCGAGGGCCGCGATTACGAACTTGCAAGCCGAACTGCGGGCCGCGACAAAGAAGCGAAATCAGGATTTCTTGGAAGAGAACAAGGTAAAACAGGGCGTGGTGGCTCTACCCAGCGGCTTACAGTACAAAATTCTTCAGGAAGGCACTGGCCCCAAGCCGGCCGCAACCGATACCGTCGTCTGCAACTATCGCGGCACCCTGATCGACGGCAAGGAATTCGATAGCTCGGCCAAACACGGCGGTCCTGCTACATTCCCAGTAAGCGGCGTGATCAAGGGATGGACCGAGGCGCTCCAGTTGATGCCGGTCGGCTCGAAGTGGCAGCTCTTCATTCCATCCGACCTCGCCTACGCGGATCGCGGCGCCGGTCAGGACATCGGCCCCGGCGCGACCCTCATCTTCGAAGTCGAGCTGGTCTCGATCCAGAAACCAGAAGAGAAGAAGCCCGACGCTCCCGCCGAGCCGGAGAAAAAATAAGAACTATTTCGCTCTGTCATCCCGAGCGAAGCGAGGGACCCCATACCCGTTTGCATCGCCACCAGCTCATCGAGGAGTTTGTGCCACAAACCTGGCTGCCCCCTCTCTGCGCGTTTTGTGCGCAAAGATAGGAATTCGCGTCAAGCAGTTACCGCCCCACCACCGGCAACTCCACAAAACTCGCCTCACCCGGCGCGTGATAAATCCGCTGCGTGGCTTTCTTGTAATCGCCAGGTTTGGCCCAGAAAATATTTTGCACAAACGTCTGCGGATTCCGGTCATACAGCGGGAACCAGCTCGACTGGATCTGCACCATGATGCGATGTCCAGGCAGAAACACGTGATTCGCTGTGGGCAGCGTCCACTTGTAGAGCAGCGGCTTCCCTGCTTCGATTGGCTTCGGATGCTCGTAGCTCTCGCGATATCGTCCGCGGAAAATGTCCCCCGAAATCATCAGCTCGTATCCGCCCATCTTCGTCTGCGGCGCGGCTTCCTCGGGATAAACATCGATCACCTTCACCACCCAGTCCGAGTCCGTGCCGCTGGTGGAAGCCGTCAGATTCACGACCGGCTGCCCCGCGATCTTCACCGGCTCGGTCAGCGCATCGGTGACAAAGCTCACCACGTCTGTGCGTCCCGAGGGCTCGCGCTGATCATCGACCAGCCACTCCGACCACGTGAATCCGTCGCCGTATCCAACCGGCTGCACCGGGCGGGTACGAAATGGCACCGGCTTCGCCGGATCAGAAACGTATTCGTCATACTCTGCTTCCCCCGCCCTCGGCTCCGCAAAACTTAGCTTTGAGCTGTCATGCAGATAGAGCGGCTTCGACCGGATCGGACACGCGCTCTTGCATCCCGCCGGCCAACTTGGCAACTGCAGCCACCGGTTCGTTCCCGTCTCGAACGCCTCAACCTTCGCCACGTTCATCTCCGGCGTGTCGTCTTGGAGATAATGATTCAGGAATGGCAGCAGAATCTCCCGCCGGAAATAGAGCCCGGTATCGCTGTCGAACTTGATCGCGCCGAGCGAACTGCCATCCTCAATCTCCTGACCGTGATGCCACGGCCCCAGCACCAGAAACAGCTTGTCGTCATTCGCAGGATTCGCCTTCAACGCCTTATACACGGCCGGCGCCCCATAAATATCTTCCTGGTCCCACAAGCTGTCGACCAGCATCGTTGCCAACTTCAGCGGTTCCTTCGCCAGAATCTTGTCCATGGCCTGCTGCTGCCACCAGGAGTCGTAATCGGGATGCTCCAGCAGCTTCCGCCAAAAGCCAACTTGCTCCTCGCCATGCTGCCTGCCCAACTCACCTGACGAACCTGCCGCCATGTATTCGTCATAGTCGTCGAAATGACTTACCCACCATTTTTTATCTTCATCGTTCGAGCGCGTGCCTTCCTGTTCGTAAATGTAAGGCAAATTCTGCGCGCGGAATGCGCCATTGTGAAACCAGTCGTCGCCCATCCATCCGTCGACCATAGGGTTCATCGGCACGGCGACCTTCAAAGCTGGGTGCGGATTCACCATCCCCATCAGCGTTGTGAATCCGTCATACGAAATTCCCAGGATCCCGACTTTGCCGTTGCTCTCCGGCACATTCTTTACCAGCCAATCAATCGTGTCGTAGGTGTCGGTGGAATGGTCGACCGGCGTCGGATTCAGCGGCCCGTGCAGCGGCCGGGTCATCACGTAATCGCCCTCGGAGCCGTACTTGCCGCGCACATCCTGCACTACGCGGATGTATCCGCCTTCCAGAATCGTTTCGACCGCGTTGTCGTAGCCGTTGAGAATCGGGCCGAGATGCGCACTCGCGAAATGCCTGACCTGCGCACTCGCGTTATACGGCGTGCGCGTCAGCAGCATGGGAGCATTCTTCGCACCTTTAGGCACAACGATCGCAGTGTGCAGCCGTACCCCGTCACGCATCGGGATCATGACATCGCGCCTGACGTAGTCAAAGCTGGAAGTAACGGGCTGCAGCTTCGCCGGCATCTCCGACGGCAGCCCGGATGGTTGCGCTTGTGCTGGAGATGAAACCGACGTCCCCAGCAGGATGGTCACGCCCAACGGGACGGCAAGCAGGAACTCAATGACGAATGCTCGGTACGCTCTCACGTTTCCCCCAGAATGAGTGACGGTGTTCAAAGCAAACGTAGAGTGTACCGATCAGAAGCGCGACCGACAACTCGACTACCGGCGGAGCGGACGATTTTTTCGGGATGCGTGAGTTCCGCCTTTCTCCGCGTTCCCTGTTCCGCCTTTCTCCGCGTTCTCTGCGAGTTCCTCTGTGTGCTCTGCGCTAAAGACTTTGGCTTTCCGAAACAAAAAGGGGGGCGGACACTCCTGTCCGCCCCGCCTTTGCCGGCAATCTGCCGGTCGCCTTGATCAACCCTGCTCAACGATCAACGATGCCCACCACCGTGGAACCCTCCTCCACCATGGAACCCGCCACCGCCGTGGAACCCTCCTCCACCGTGGAACCCTCCTCCACCGTGAACCCCACCGCCACTGCGGAAGCCTCTCCCTTCACCCCCGCGAAATCCACCGCGAAAACCACGCCCTCGGTCAAAACCGCGCCCACCGACGAATCCGCGTCTCTCAAATCCGCGTCCGCGGAATCCGCGATCGTCCCAACCGCGATGTCCCCAGAACCGGTCGCGATCCCCCCAAAATCCGTGATACCAGGGTCCCGCACCGATGAACACTCCATCTACGAACCAATTCGGCCCGTAGAATCCATACGGCGCGCACGCATAGGGATAGTAGTCATAGTATCCATACGGACAAACTGGAGCCGCCCCGTAATATCCATACGCTGGCCCCACACTAACCCCAAACCCGACTTGCGCCTGCGAGTACGCCATCGGAATCAGCACCATGCTCAGAATCGCCAAATACTTGACGTAGCGCATACCCACCTCCATCCACGATTGATCAACCGATCGTCGCTCATCGCAAGAGGCCCAACCGCCATCTGGTTCGGCCGCCTCAATCCGTGGGACCTACACATTGGAACTCCTCACCACAGGAAAAGTTGCATTTTCCGGGCCGAGTGATTTCAGCCATAGTGGTTGAAATCAACCACTTGGAACGCGTTATGGCATTGGACGCCCCGGCCATCGAATGAAAAGTGGGTGCCCCACGTCTCGCCGGTCTTGCCAGACGTGGGAGTTCCGATCGTTGGTAGCGTGTGCGGGAGCCGAAGCCGAATCCTGAGCGGAACGAAGGACCTCCTCGCCGTGCTGGCGCGGGCTCCCTCGCTCATGTCATAACAAGCAGACTGAGCCCGCTACCAAGTGCAACGCCCATGACCTTTTCCCCTTTGTCCCGTCCAAGCAGATAAATTTCCCCTGGAGGACCGAAAAATGAAAAGGTTCTTTCTGCTTCTCGTCCTCGCTTGCGCCATGGTTTCGGCTCAAGCCGCTAACGCGTCGAAGGCCCATCCGGACCAGCCGGCTGCTGCCTCCGACACGACCACCCCTAGCTATGACATGAAGGCCCAATCCCTGCTCGACCTGGAAGCCGTGCAAAAGAAATTTGTGGATCTCGCCAGCGTAGTTCCGGCCGATAAGTTCAACTGGCGTCCCTCGGCCGATTCGCGTTCGTTCGCTGAAGTCTTTTTGCACGTTGCCGGCGAGCGCTATGGCATTCTCGGCATGATGGGAGCGCCCCGTCCGGAAGGCTTCAATGGGAAAACTTTTGAGAAGTCATCCACCGACAAGGCCCGCATCACCGAAGAACTGAATCGCTCCTGGGAGTTTGCCCAAAAGGCAATCAACGGCATGACCAATGCCGACTTTGCGAAGCTGCTCCCCAAACTGGGGCCGCAGGCCAATGCCGGCGACGTCGTTTACATCCTGGTCGCCGACGCCCACGAACATCTAGGTCAAGCCATCGCCTACGCTCGCGCCAATGGAATTGTTCCGCCCTGGACGGTAGAAGCCGAGAAGAAGGCAGCGGAAAAGAAGGCCCAGCAAAAATAGCCTTGCTTCCCAAGAAGGTCTGCGGCCATGTGAGACCCTTTCACACATGGGGTGCCCCACTTCTCGCCCCTTTTGCGAGAAGTGGGAGCCTCGATTCGTTTGGCAGCGGAAAGGCAGTTCCTAGAAGTTCACCTTCAACGAAAACTCCAGCGACCGCGGCGATCCCAGCGCAAACACTCCCGAACCCAGACCCAAACGATTGCTGCTCGGCTGCTGTCCGGAAGTTCCATTTATCGTCCCCGGAGAAGGCCCGCTGCCAAAGGGGAGAAGAGAGCCGCTCAGCGGATTCGCCGGGCCATCGAAGTTCGAGAAGTTCGGGGCGTTGAAGAACGACACGCCCGGCTGGATTGTCACGGTCTCTTTGACTTTGTAAACCCAGTTCAGGCTGGCATCGAATGCGTGCAGCCAGCCCATAGCCGCTTCATTCGCAGGAACGGGTTGAATCAGCTGCTGCACGCCCCCGAGCGATTGCAGTTGGTCCGGCCTGAAGAGTCCGTTGCTGAGCAGCACCTGGCCCGCCGGCGTCGGCTGAAATCCGGACTTCAAATTGTAAGCATTGATGATGTTGTTCAGATTGCGCGTACTGACGCCGTGCCCGAACGACCCGACATTCGTCCCCGGCAAAACATCGCCAAAGCCCCCGTTGGATGTGAAACTTCCGTCTCCGGTTCCATCGCCAGTGAGATCGCTGACGAAGATCCCGCCGGCAACGCCCGACGGCGGCACAGTCAGGGTTAGTGGCAGCGGGCTGTAGAAATGGCCGATCATTCCCAGACGGAAGTGGAAGGGAAGGTCCATCGTTCCACCAAAGGAAAACTGATGCTTGCGGTCCAGCCCGTCCGGTCCGATGTATTTCAGCGGATTGTTGAAGTCGGTTGCGAAATTGACGAAGTCGCTGTCCTGCACCAGCGCGATGTAGCGCTCCAGCTGATAGGAGAATTGGAAATCAAAATTCGAAACATGGTGGAAAGATCTCGCAATATGCTGCTTCAGCGAAAATTGCAGCGAGGTGTTCAGCGACCGCCCGATCGGAAACAACATCTGATTGGCGCCCAGGTTCGGATTGATACCGGCAAATGCCGCGCCCGTATTGGGAGTGAGACAGGCCGTCGGCCCGCAGTCCTGGGAAGCGGGAAAGCCGCCCAAAGAAGAGTAGCCCGAATCAAGTCCGCCGGAGATGGGATTGCCCGTGACCGGATCTGTCTTCGGCGACGCGAAATCCGCGATCACGGCAGGTCTGGGAGTGTACTTTCCGCTGTCATTCGTTCCGTTGAGCGGATCGGTCGGGCACAACTTCAGAGCAAGGTCGATGGAGGGTTGGCCACAGTTCGCCAGAGTTGTCGCGATAGCCAGCAGCGCAGCGTTTCGATTGAAGAACCGTGCGTCGCCCACGTGGTTGGTATCAATGGCCAGCAAAGTGTGCGTCTCGACATTGCGCAGATAATCGACACTCAAAATCGTGCCCGGCCGAAACTCGTGCTGGAAGCCGAGGTTCATTTGCACCGACCGTGGGCTCACATAGTTCGGCCCCAGCAAATCCGTACCCGTGGCGTTGAATCCGTCCGTAAGCGTTGTTCCGATGAAAGAAGGGTTAGGCGCCGATGGGCCGACCGCGGCCGTCTGGGCCTGATATTCCGCCTGCAGCGCGAGAATCTGTGGAATCGCTTGCGAGATCGTTTCGCCGCAGAATGAAAGATTCGGTGTCGATCCGTTTGGCAAAGTGAAAGCGCTAGGCGATCCGCTACTGCACACACTTGGAGTCGCCAGAAACAATCCCGTTTTCAGCCGCGCCGGTCGATCGAATTCAATATTGTTCCAGATCGAGTTTTCGTAGAACAGCCCAATGCCTCCGCGCAAAACCGTCTTCCCTTTGCCCGACGGATCCCAAGCGATGCCGAGCTGTGGCGCAAAATTCACATTAGGCTGGCGCACTCGGTTCCCCAAACCCGAATAGAATTGATTGTCGAATTGATAGAGCGGGGGAATAGCCGCCAAGTCGCTGTCCGTACGCCAGGTATCGCGCACGTAGCGCACTCCATACGTCAGCGTGAATGTCGGCTTTACCTTCCATGAATCTCCGAAATAAGCGGAGAGTCTCTCATCCGGTCCCGTGCCCCCACCTGGAAACCCAAACGCTGGGATCTCGGTGGCAGAGCCTTGCCCGTTGCCCAGCTGGACCGTGTTCGCAGGATAATTCAGCGGGTTCGCTGCTCCTCCCGGCAGCGCCTGACAAGCAGCGTTGCAATCGAGGAGCTGCGCATTTACTGCCGGCCCCAGCTTCAGGAAACTGGCAAAGCCGCCGCTGAAAATATGGTTCCACCCTCCGCCGTAACGCAGAATATGCGACCCGATCGCCCGGCTCCCGTCATATTTCAATTGATGATTGGTCTGATATGTCTGCTGTGGCGCCAGGAAACTTGGCCCGGAGCAGAAGACGTCCGCTCCCGGAGTCAGGCAGTCCGGATCGTTGCCAATCGCCAACTCAATTCCCGGCGCAGGATTGAAGATCGGCGATCCCGCCACTGCATCGACGATTGCATTGCGAAATTTCATGTAGCCAAAGCGAATGCTGTGCGTGTACGGCCCCGTGTTGAAATCCAGCCCCATCGCGTGACTTGGCGTGTGAGTCACCGTAGCAAAGGGCTGAAACGCATTCGGCACGCCGGCCGAAATACTCCTGTTCTCATCGTACGAGAAGCGGTAAAAAAACTTGTACTTGTCGTTGATTTGCCAATCGAGACGCCCCGAGGCTTCCGACTCGCGGAACGGCGAAGTAAAGCTACCGGTGATTGCAGTGAACGGTCCGCTCGATAAGACCGGCTCCAGCAAGTCCTGTTTCGTGCGCTCTACGTCGGCAAAGAAGAACAGCTTGTCCTTTATGATCGGCCCGCCCACATTGCCGCCGAACTGGCTGCGCTGAAACGGATTGTGTGTTCCCCCCGGCAAATTCGCGTTCAGCGACTGGTCGCGGAAATAATCGAAAGCCTCGCCGTGAACGCCGTTCGTCCCCGATTTGGTGGTCACGTTTACTGATCCCGAGGAGGTCAGCTCGGTCGACAAATCCAGCGACGACTGCTGCAGTTGAAATTCCTGAACGTCGCTGGCCGGAATATTTTGTGTCGTCGTTCCCACCGTCTCGTCGCTGATGTCGAGCCCATCGACTTCGATGCGCGCCGTGCGCCCGAAGCGTCCGCCAAAGGAAATCGAAGAAAATCCGTTCTTCGTCGGATCGAAGTTGCCGCCATCCTGAATCTGTATTCCCGGCTCGAGCTGTGCCAGATCAAGAAAATTCCGGCCGTTGATCGGCAGGCTTTCGATCTGCTGCGCGTTCAGCACGCCCTGCACCGTGGCCTGCTCGGTGTTCACCGCCAGCGTCGTGCTCTGTACCTCGACCACCTGCGAACTCTGTCCCACCTGCAACTTCACGTTACCGGTCGCCGTCACGCCCACCTGCACGGTGAGGGTCGTCTCCGCACTTTTGAATCCGGACGCCTCAATGTGCAGCGTGTAATCGCCGGGAGTCAGCGCGCCCGAGGCATACGCGCCCGCCGACGTGGTCGCCACCGTAATCACGCGCCCAGTCGCCTTGTTGCTGATGATCACTTTGGCGCCGCTCACCACGGCCCCCGAAGGATCGGTCACGACCCCCTGAATGCTGCCGGTGGAAATCGTGGTTTGCGCTGCGCCAATTTGCGCGAACAAGAAAACACCGAGCGCAGTGATCACAGCCAGTGCGCGGACGCTGAGTCGACGGGTACGAAAATTAGGGCGGATCAGCACGGCGTGCCTCCCTGGGGCAATGTTGTGGGCGATGTTTTGCCTAAGATGCTTCGACTAAAAGCCTTAGATGCGAGAATCCGAACAACTCATTGCTTACTGGTGAGCAACTTTTCCGCCATCTCAGGCAGAGTGGAAACCTACGCGGGCCGCGTCGGACCATCCAGACGTTCGCACACGCGTAACCAGAAATGCAAAAAGGCGAATTACAGAATTCTGAAGTCTGCCTCCCAAAAATGCAAGTTGAGGCGATTTGCGGGCGTGAGCGAAGCGGGAGCCCGCAGCCGAAATCCTGAGCCGCGTCTGGTAGTGTGGCGCGGGCGCCCTCGCCCGCGTTAAGAAGGTGAACTGAGCTACACAGTACTGAAACCCAATCTGCGCCCTCCGCGATGAAAGCTTCTTCTTACCGAAGTTCACCGACTGAGTAGAACAGTCACTTCGACGGCCGATAAATCCACGCTTGCGCCGTTGCCTGATCGTTGTTGGCATAGCCACCGGCAAGAAGCACGCTGCCATCGTTGAGTTTGGTCTCAGTCATGAAGTGACGGGCGTCATTCATCTGGCCAGCTGCCACCAGAAACTTCCCGCCCAGCGGATCGAATATCTCCGCCTCTCTGCTCCCGCCTGCCAGGAGCAGCTTTCCAGAGTCCAGCTGCACGGCCTCTTCCGGCAGCTTGAAGCGGGCATAATTCAATTGTGACGTCGCCGTGAACTTTCCCGTGCGCGGATCGTAGATCTCTGCGCTGCTCAGATTTCCGTTCCAGTCGCGCTCATCTGAACCGCCAGCGATAAGAACCCGGCCATCCGGGAGCAATCCTGCAGTGTGCTTGTAGCGCGCTGTGGTCAAGCTGCCAGTCTCAGCGAATCGATGCGTCTGGGGATCATAGAGTTCGGCAACAGCGTTGACTCGCTCTCCACGTCCGCCTGCGATGAGTACGCGCCCGTCGCGCAGCAGAGTGGCGCTGTGCGAAACACGCGCGAAATGCATCGCTCCAACGGGCTGAAAGGTCATAGTTGCCGCATGGAAGACCTCGGCGGCAGCGATTCCGGCTGGCGAGTCAGCCTGTCCACCTCCGGTGATCAGCACATCGCCGTCCGCAAGCAGCGTCGCGCGCGCGCCGCCATGGGGCACGCTCATTCGGCGCGCCAACACCGTGAATTTGGCCGTCACCGGATCGAAAAGTTCCGCTTCGTCCGTGCAGCCGTGGCCAATCCATCCGCCCGCGATGAGCACCTTGCCCGTGCGTAGGAGCACCGCGATGTGGCCCACGCGCCGCTGTTCCATGTCGCGGGTTGGCGTGAACTTGCCAGTCGCCGGATCGTAGAGTTCGGCTGATTTGTAGAAGTCCTGATTGCGGCGCATGCCGCCCGCGATGAGGACCTTCCCGTTGGGCAGCAGCGTCGCCGTATGGCCGGAACGCGGCTCAAACATCGGAGCAGCGGCTGTAACGGATCCTAGGTTAGCAACGCCTGCATGCGTAACGTGAAAGGTAGTTGGGACGACAACGAGGCCTAGAGAAATGCCCACACAGCCGAGCAGTCGGATCACTGTATTTCTCCTGAAGAATTTGATGACAGAGATTAGACGACACCCGTTCGCACTAGTGAGCGCTACTCCTCCAGAATCCGTTCAGGACGAGAAATTCTAAACCGCCGCCAGCTCTCTCTTTTCGCTCGGCTCATACTCCACGATATAGCCCGCCACCGCGCTCGCTGCCACCGTCAGCGGAGACGCCAGGTACATCTGCCCTGGCCCACTTCGTCCAGGGAAATTCCGGTTCTGCGCGCTGATTACGACCTGGTCCGGACGCGTCGACACTCCCGGACCTGCGTTGATGCACGCCCCGCAACTGGGCTCGATCACGTGCGCCCCAGCTTTCTCGAAAATTTGCAGATACCCCTTGCGCACGCAATACTCGCGCGTCTCCTGCGATCCGAACTGAATGTAAAACCGCACGGAGCCGGCCACGCGCTTGCCCTGCTTTAACGCGTCCGCCAGGACGAGCGCGTACATATCCATGTCTTCGTTCTTCCCTGCCGTACACGTACCCCCATACGCGATTTCGACCGGAACCGGCGTGTTTAACTCTCGGATATACTTCCCGTTGCCGGGATCCCCCGGTGTCGCCACCATCGGAGTAATTTCCGCCGCATCAAGCTCGATCACTTCCGCATACTTCGCATCCGGATCGCTGAACAGGCCTTCGATCATCGCCTCAGTTTTCTGCCGATCCATGCCCCGCCGCTCGACCAAAAAATCGATCGTCTTCTGGTCCGGAGCGACAATGCCGGTAAATCCCCCGATCTCCGCCGCCATGTTGGTCATGGTCGCGCGCTCGTCGACACTGAGGTCTTCGATTGCTTCGCCCGCATATTCCATCACTTTCGCCAGCGCCTTGCCGCTGCGCACGTAGTCGAGGCTGAGAATCTTCAGGATGAAATCTTTCGCCGTAACATTCGAATGCCGTTTGCCTCGCACCACGATCCTCACCGACTCCGGCACCTTCACTCGCACATCCTTCGTGATCCACGAATTGAACACGTCGGTCGTGCCGATGCCAAAGGCCACGCATCCGATCGCGCCCACATGCGGCGTGTGCGAGTCGGAACCGATATTCAGTTGCCCAGGCAACGCATAACTTTCAAGCACGATCGAATGGCAGATTCCTTCCGACCCCTTGCGGTCCTTCAATTCTCCGTGCAGCCGAATTCCCTGCTTCTTGGCAAACTCTTCCTGCTTCAGCTTGAGTTGCGTCGCCAGATCAAGCAAGCCGAGCTTTTTCTTTTCCTCGGAGATAACTTCATCCAGAAATGTCAGATGGTCGCGGAAAAAAATGATCGAGTGCGGATCATTGACCTGTGCGTCTTTTCCCACATAGTGCTCGAAGAAAATCGCCGCCATGGGCGTAACGTACTCGTGACTGAAGCGCAAATCTGCCCGTGCAAATCCAGTGTCGCCGGGCTTCACCGCGGTCACACCCATCTCGCCGCGATCATTGAGCATGTGTCGCGCAAAAATCTTTTCCGCCAAAGTCATTGTGGGACGGACACTCCTGTCCGCCTCGCCGGCCGTCTTGATCGCAGGCAAAAATACTTTCTTCTGCATGCGCGCCACATTGAAGGGAAACAGTCCGCCATACTCGATCACCTGCCGCGTGATCTCGTCCTCGCCCGCTGTGAATTCGCTCAGCGGAATCTCTTCTCCACTGCGGATCTTGTCGATGAGCGCGAAATTCGTGGAAGCCAGCAGTCCCAGGTTCTGGCAATTCTGCTTATAGATGCGCTCAATGTTTTCTGCGATCACCACCCGAATGCCCGCCGACATTTCGGCATACGGAGACTGTTCCCGGCTCGATCCTTTGCCGCGCCGCTTGCCGCTCACCGCGCACACAAATCCTCCGCGCTTCACGTCGCCGCGTCCGATCGGCAATTCTTTGCCGCACTTCAATCCCAGGTACGGAATCTCGCCCAGGGTTTCATCGAAATAAAAACAGTAATGCGCCGGCGTGATCTCGTCGGTAGAAATGTCGTCGCGCAGCTTGGGGTTATTGGCGGGATTCTTCGTGTCCCAGGGCAAATCTTCCCCGGCAAGCTGTCGCTTAATCAGTTCGGAATCTTCGGTAAGAAAAAGAATGCGGCCCTCGAAGCGGACCTTGTCGGAGCGCTTCTCGATTTTTCGTTCCAGCAAAGAACTGAGCACGATGAACTCCTCCGCCGAATACTTGCGCGATTTCAGCCAACCCACAGTATTTGTAGTCAATTGTACCGCCGTGAGTTGGCCTGGCGCGGGCGCTCCGCCCTAGGCCCAAAGCTCTCAGTGTAACGGGCAGGCCCCTGCCCGCGACGCCAACGGAACCCTAGTAGCGCATTTTCTTGTAGATATAGGGAAGCACCGGCTTCTTCGCCTTTCGTCAAGACAAAGAAACATCTAGAACACCTCCTAGAATGCCCTGTAATTGCGCTTGGAGGCGCGTAGGCGATCACAAAGCACGCGGGACGAGGCTGAGGCCATCCGCACGGAAATAATCGCCCAGAACGCGATCAATGCGTTTCTATGCTTAAAGCTGTATATGCTTATAGCTAACAAAGCAACCCGTTATGGCAGCTTTATTTTCCCTGGCTGAGTTTTCAATAGCTTATAGACGTTCTCTCGCGTACTCGCGTGGATCGGGCAGCGGATCCAGCCCCGCGGCCAGCGAAGATCGCCTGGAATTCTTTCACCAACCCGTCGTGAATCAGGCCATTGGAAGCTAAAGTCTCGCGGCTGTTCAATTCGAACGCCGATCCATCGAAGCGGCTGGCCTTGCCTCCGGCCTCCTCCACAATCAGAACGCCGGCCGCCGTGTCCCACGGATTCAGATTGAACTCCCAAAAACCATCAAAGCGCCCGCAGGCAACGCTGCACAGATCGAGTGCCGCCGATCCGGCGCGCCGCACCCCGTGCGTGCGCAGCGTAATCTGGTGATAAAAATGGATGTTGGGGTTCTTGTGCCGCTTGTGGCTGGGAAATCCAGTCGCCACCAACGACTCTTTAAGCTGACTAATTTTTGAGACGCAAATCTTTTCGCCATTCAGCCGCGCACCCTGGCCGAGTTCTGCAGAGAAGAGTTCATCGCGCGTCGGGTCGTAAACCACGCCGGCAATTCGCCGTCGAACTTCTCCGTGCCCGCGCTGTTCCAGCGCCATCGACACGCAAAACACTGGATAGCCATGGGCAAAGTTCGTGGTCCCATCGAGCGGATCGACGTACCAGCGATATTCGCTGCCTTGATCGCTCAGTCCTTGCTCTTCGCCGAGAATGTCGTGCGCGGGCCAGCGCTCGCCAATGCGCTGCCGGATCAATTTCTCCGAAGCGCGATCGGCGGCCGTCACCAGATCGGCTTCGCCCTTGTATTCGATCTTGAGATGCTGCTGAAAGTACTGCATCAGCAAAGCGCCCGCCTCACGCGCGATCTCGGTCATCGCGGGAACAAAGCTGTCACTGGATTGGAAAGTCATCCCGATCACCGGCTTTGGGCTTCGAGCGTCGGACCCTTTAAACTCGATGTCATCCTGAGCGAAGACGTCTTTCAGTCGGAGCGAAGGATCTCCGTTGCAACCGAACCCCTCGCGCAAGCCCGGTTTATTCTAGAGCCGAAGCCGAAGAGTCAACCCGCTGAAGCCCGATCCGCAAACCCTATCTCTTCTTGTCTTCCGCGATGTACATGATCTCGTGCTTGAAGATGAACAGATTGGGCGCGCCTTCCCGCGTCAGCCGCACCATATTGCGGTCGTAGTATTCGATCCAGCCGTGGACGATCTGCCCGTCCATCAGCTTGACCGACACTGGTTTTTGCTTTTCCCCCAGCGCATGGAGGAATGCACATTCCTCCATCGTGTCTTCCGGCGGCGGAGTGCGGCCGCGCTTGCCCGAATTCGCATTTGCCTGCGGACGAAAACCCATAGGGGGATTGTACACGGTCTGTTTTATCGGCAAACTAAGCTCGTCGTCATCTTGAGCGGAGCCGCTGTTACCAGGCGGAACGAAAGATCTCTCCTTCAAATCGAACCTATCGCGTCAGCCGTGCCTGTCTGCAAACAATCCCAGGGCGGTAGAATCAGTATTCGGGAGGTTACCATGAGGACTTTGTGGATCGCTCCTCTTCTCTTGTTCGTATCGGCTGCAGCCTGGGGACAAAAGCCTGTCCCTCCAAGTGTTCGCCAGGCAGATCAGGCTGAGGAAAATGCGCAACGAAATATTCCTCCGCCGCTGAACCAACGTCCAATGGTTGACCCGGCAAAACTCAGGAAGGACGCGGACGAACTCGCTACATTGGCGCAAGGAATTCCGTCGGAGATCGATCAAACTGGCAAAGGGATTCTGCCCAAGGACCTGGGCGAAAAACTGAAAAGAATCGAGAAGCTCGCCAAGCACCTACGATCGCAGGTTACGCAGTAAAGCTGCTCTTCGGGAACTCCACATAAAAAAGCCGTGGCGCGCATGCGCCACGGCAGTGTAAGAACCGTGATTTAGAAGTCGACCTTTAGCCCGAATTCAATTTGTCTCGGCGCGCCAAAGGCATACGTCCCTGAGCCGAAGGTAGCACGAAACGGCAGCAGGCTTTGACGGTTAACGCCCCCGACGACGTTCGGAGCCAGCGGCGTTGTCGCACATGTGCCTGTCGCGCTGCAAGTTGGATCCGACGGAGTGAGCTGTTCCTGAGGCAGGTTGCCCCCCAGGAATTGATTTGCAAAGTTGAACAAGTTGAAGAAGCTGACACTCGGTTCAACTTTCAAGTTCTCTCGAATCTTGATTGGCCACGCAGCCTTGAAGTCAAAGCCTTTGAGCCAACCAAAGTCGCTAGCGCCAGGAGCAACAGTGCCGAGCTGTGGCATCACCCAGCCCAGAGTTGCCATGTCAGCGGCGGTCATTACGCCACTGCTGACGACCGCCTGGCCAGCCGGGGTTAGCGTGCCAGCGAACTTATTGTTGTAGTTGTTGATTACGTTCTGCAGATTGCCGGCGTTGGTACCACGCTCGAACTGGCCAATTTGAGTGCCCGGCAACGGTTCGCCAGGGCTACTGGATTGCAGCCCTGAACCTACCCAATCGGTGGCGAAGATCTCGCCACCGGAGGTCAGCTGCGGCAAGGTAAGATTCTGCGGCAGCGGGCTGTAGAAGTGCCCAACCACACTGAGGCGAGTGAAGAACGGCAGATCGAACGTTCCGCCAAACGAAAATTGGTGCCTGCGATCCAGTCCATTCGGGCCCGTAAACTGGGTCACATTGTCATTGTTGCGGGCGACGTTCACAAAGTCCTGGTCTACGACTTGACTGGTGAACTTCGCGAGCGCGTACGAAACCTGGAGGTTCGCTGCTTTGACGCCACGCATTGGGTTGGCAATCTTTTGCACCAGTTTCATCTGCAGGCCGCTATACACCGACCGGCCTTCGGGAAATAACATGTCCAGCGTACCGAGATTGCCGCTGTTCCCACTAACGGAGTTGAAGCCGGGGAATGCGCATGTAGGGCAAGGCGCTCCGCCAGTGACTTGGATATTGGAATCAAGTCCGGCGCCGGAGTACGCAGCTTGAGATCCTGCTAGAGCTTGCGACTGCAGCACCGACAATGGCGTTCCAACCGGATTTGCCGCCGTCGCAGCCGCCAGCTGAGCCGCATAAACGCACCCAGCCCCGCCGGATCCAGCTGGACAGCCGTTTGCAGCTTGAGCTGCATCACGGGCGGCAATTGCATTCGCCTGATTGAAGGATCTCGCCGCACCGCTGTGTTGCGGGTCGAAGACAATCAAGAAGTGCTCGCCAATGTTGCGAACGTAATCGGCCGAAAACACCATGCCTGGCCGAATCTCATGCTGGATTCCGATGTTCATCTGCCACGAGCGCGGTGTCCGATAGCCGGGGAAGAAAGGGTTAAGACCGCTCGCCGTAGCAGCATTTAGAGTGTTGCCTATATAGTTGGGATTGGGCTGTGGAGTGGCAGGATTTGCCGCTGCGGCAGCCTTGAAGGCATCGCTTAACGCCAAAATCGCGGGGGCTGCCTGCGCGATAGTCAGGTTTTGAGCATTCCCCTGCGCATCAGTTGTAGAGCAGAAGTTGGCACTAACCTGCCCCGCAGCGGTGACGAGACCTGCGCCGCCAGCAATCGGGGTTCCGACCGCTCCGGGATCGCTAGGCCACGGGAAGGCCAAAGGCGATCCGGCAAAGCATGCCAACGGGGTATTTGCGAGGATGCCGGTTTTGGCGCGCCCTGGACTGTCAAAAAAGATGTTGTTCCAAATGGAATTCTCATAGAACAGTCCACCACCGGCGCGCACGACTGTCTTGCCGTTGCCTTTCACGTCCCAAGCAATACCGAGTTCTGGACCAAAGTTAGTTCCTGGCGTACGGACCCGGTTCCCCAGTCCCGGTCCCCACTGATTCAGAGCAGGAAGTGGCCCCAAGTCGCTGTCAACCCTCCCAGTGTCATGCACGTAATGCAGCCCAAGTTCCAGCGAGAAATTGGACCTAACTCTCCACTGATCTCCCACATAGGCTTCGACCCGATTGTCAGGTCCCAAGCCACCGCCCGGATATCCGAACGCTGGAAATGGCGTGGAGAAACCTACACCATTGCCCATAAATACGTAATCTGATGGGTATGACGTCGGATCGTTACTGGCTCCAGCGGTGGTGGTCCCCACTTGTGGGAAGGAAAAGAACCCCGCAAAGCCGCCGCCCTGAATATGGTTAAATCCAAACCCATACCGGAGCAGGTGGTTGTGCACGAGCTTGCTTCCATCATACTTTATTTGGTGGTCAGATTGAGGTGTCGCCTGCGGAGCGAGGAGGTTAGGGCCTGCGCAAAAATTCCCGCCACCACTCAAGACGCATGACCCCAACACGGCGGCACCGATGTTTATGCCGAGGCCGGGAATGGGGTTGCTGATGCCTTGCGGCGGTTCACCATCTACGATCGAATTGCGAAATTCGAGAAGTTCGAAGCGGAAACTGTGAGTGAAGGTACCGGTATTGAAGTCCAGCCCTACTGTGTGTGACGGCGTGTGATCGAAGTTTTTAAATCCCTGAGTCGAGCTGGAAGTACCGAATAGACCAATCTGACTGTTCTCATCAAAATTAAAACGATAGAACAGTTTCGCTGACGCGCGGATATTCCAATCCAGCCTCCCGTCGATCAGAGTGTCGCGAAAAGGCTTGCCGAGACTGGTCGCTAAAGTATCAAATGGAGCGACAAAAGGTTCAGCTGCAAGTGTGTCCTGCTTGATGCGCTCCGCATCGATAAACCAGAAGAGCCTGTCTTTTATAACGTATCCGCCCACCCTTCCTCCGAACTGCTCACGTTGAAATGGAGGCGCGGGGTTACCTGGCAGACGCGCGGAAGTCTGATTTCCGCGGAACAACCCAAACGCTTCGCCATGCAGAGCGTTGGTCCCAGAGCGAGTGGTCACGTTGACTGCACCGGAAGAGGTCAGCTCGGTTGAGAGATCCAAGTTCGACTGCTCCAACGCAAACTCTTGAATGGCACTGGCTGGGATGTTCATGGTCGTCGTGCCAACCGTCTCATCGCTAATGTCTACGCCATCAATTTCGATTCTCGCCGTGCGGCCATAGCGGCCGCCGAACGAAATCGACGAGTAGCCATTCTTCGTAGGATCAAATGTGCTGCCTTCCTGGATCTGGACGCCCGGCTCAAGCTGTGCGAGATCAAGGAAATTGCGCCCGTTTGCCGGAAGGTTATCGATCTGATCGGCGGTGACGACGCCCTGAACAATGGCCTGCACCGTGTTGACTGCCACACTCGAGCCCTGCACCTCGACAACTTGACTCTCCTGTCCGACCAGAAGCTTGGCGTTGAAGGTGGCGGTAGTCCCGACGAGTACCGTAACTATCTGGCTGGAAGTACTGAAGCCTTTCGCGGAAACCTGCACTTTGTACGCGCCAGGAGCGAGCGCTCCCGAGTTGTATGCACCGGCGGAATTGGAAACCAGGCTGATGGTCTGCCCAGTATTGGTATTCGTGATCGAAACTTTCGCGCCATCGAGTACTGCGCCTTGCGGATCGGTTACGGTGCCCACGATGCTGCCCGTACTGATCGTCGTCTGGGCGATTGCCAGAGAGGAGAAGAGGAGGAATGCTGCTACTGTAATCAGTGCCAGCACGCTGTAGCGCGTACTTAGCCGGGGGGAATTTAGGTTAGACATCGTCCACCTTCCTTTCGGAATCTTTATCTTGTCGTGATCTTGTTGAATTCTTGTAGGAACGAATCGCATGGATTCAGAAATTTGTGCCAGGTCTTGATGGCGGTTTTCCAAGGTGAGTCTTGTCATCTGAAGTCTGGTTCTGCCTGAAAACTGAGTCTTTTGTCGTTTAGCGTTTATGGAACCAGGGAACTCCATGAAACCCACGAACCGAATCTGACTTACACACCCACACACACGCACTGTCGCTGCGTGTCAATGTCTGTGCAATTCGTCGGCCAGCGAAAGCCTTGAAGATGGATATTGCCTTTAAGTACTTTTTGTTCATTTAGATACAGTTTTCCTGGTAGGGATTAAGACCGGGCGGGAGACGATTGGATACAGGTTGAAAATCCTAAAAAACGTATTTTCATTCTGGGAAATTGAATGGGCCGGCACCAGGCTTCAGGCTCCCGGCGTCAGGCTTTGGGTATCCGAGATTAGATTTCGGTGCAATCGGACACCCTCACAGCAAGTATTGGCTGGGTAACGGGCTCAGAAATCAGACTTAACTGTGTAGTAGCCGGCGCGGTGGCGGGCGTGGAAGGTGGCGGCGTCGGGCACGCCGGCAAGCTTCACTTCGATGCGGCGGAATTCGGAAAACGAAGTTCGCTGCGAGGGGTAGTAAGCGAGCAGATACTGCGTGCGGAGCTCGTCGCTGATTTTCTGGAAGGCCTGGTCGAGTTCCTGCGTCGAGGTCGCGTAGTAGTACTTGCCGCCAGTGTCGTCAGAGAGCTGGATCAGGGCGTGCTCGCCTCCGGTCTCGCGGCCGGCGCTGCTTTCGATCGGCACCACGATGATGGAATAGACGATGGCCTCGGCTTCCTGCGCCGCGCGAACCGCTTCTTTGTAGTCGGTTCGGCTGATGGTGTCCCCGCCGTCGGTGATCAGCACGATGACTTTGCGTCCATCGCGATGAGTGAGCGAGCGCGAGGCCAGGTAGATGGCGTCGTAGAGCGCAGTGGCCGCGCCGAGATGAAGGTGGTCGATGGCGTCGTCGATGCGCTTGAGTTCGGCAGTGTAGCCGACGCGCTGCTGCACATCTTCACTGAACGAGAAGATGGAAAGTCCGTCGACGGGCCGCATGATGGCATGCGCGAAGCGCTTGGCCGAGGCCTGCTCCAGGGGCAGGTCGTGACGCGTGCTCAAGCTGGTGTCGACGGCGAGCGCGATGGAAAGCGGTACTGCGGATTGCTTCTCGAAGATCGCGATCTTCTGATCGTTTCCATCTTCCTGCAGAACGAAATTTTCTTTGGCGAGGCCGGCCACGGGCGAGCCGTGCGCGTCGGTGACAGTGACGAACACGTTGACCAGCTTGACGTCGGTGACTATCAGCGGGGGTTCGGGCCGCTGCTTCTGCGGCGGCTTCTGCTGATCCTGGGCGAGGCCGAGGCCGGTGGTTGTGGCCACCAGCGCGAGAGTGAGCAGGATCGGGAGGACCGATTTCGTCATTTCGAAAGTGGATTATACGTTGAGAATTTTTCGTTCGCGCGAGCCGGTGCCGCGAATGTCAAGGCAATCCGAACGCTCTCGATTCCCACGTCCGTTATTCCCACTTCTCGCAAAACCAACGAGAAGTGGGGCACCCCAAGTCCGGTTCGGGCGTCCACGTCCTTAGATGCGAGCGGATCAGGCGGGCTGCCTAGGGAGAGGGATTGGCGCGAATTTCAGCGGGAAAAGGTTCGCCGTCGGCCCAGACGGCTCCGTCTTCAAAATACTCTTTCTTCCAGATAGGGACGGTGCGCTTGAGAGTATCGATGAGCCACCGGCAAGCGTCGAATGCGGCTGCCCGATGGGCCGACGCGACGACGATCAGCACGCTGGTTTCGCCGATCTCGAGGCGGCCGAGGCGATGGACGATAGCGACGTCGCGAATTGCGAACTGCTTCACGCTTTGTTCGGCCAACGATTCGAGCTGTTGCAGGGCCATCGGTTCATAGGCTTCGTAGTCGAGATAGAGCGTTTTGCGGCCGCGCGTCTGGTTGCGGACCACGCCTTCAAATACGACCGCGGCGCCATCTTCTCCGCGCTTGAGTTTCGCCAGAACCGATTGCGTGTCGATAACTTCGCGCTGGATCGCGCAACGTCGCTCCGGTTGAGCACCCGAAGAATCCAGTCCGCCGCTGACCGGAGGTAGAAGCGCGACTTCGTCGTCCAGGTTCAATTTTGTATCGGGTCCAGCATAGTGCTGGTTCACGGCAACGGCGAGTGATGCCAGCAACGCCTTCATGCCCGGAAACTGCGATTCGTAATGGGCGAGCACATCGCGCACCGAGGCGCTTTCAGGAAGCTGGAGAGAGTCGTTACCCTTTCCTGCCAGCTCTTTTAGAATGCCGAAAAACAATATTCGCACGCGCATAAAGCAGCTTTCAGCATTCAGCATTCAGAAGCTGTCTGACAAATGACGCCGGACCCGGTTTCCCTCAGGGGCTAAAGCCCGCAACTTTTTTGGACTCTTGGCGGCACGGCTGAAGCCGTGCCCTTCCCAAAACCATTTATGAGATAGCTTCTCAGCATTCAGCTTTTGGTTCCCAGTTTATCGGAACCTGCGCGGGCGCGCATGAGAGAAGAGTCGAGGTTTCCTGTGAGCGGCTCGCTTATTGCGCACCGAATCAAAGCACGGATCGGGAGACTTAGACACCCTAATCATTTCTCAAAACTAGCTGCGGCTCTGTCCTGGTGGCACGGAAAAGCGGAACTCCACAAGCCAACAACGCCACGCAGGCGAGCACGCCGCAGACGCTAAAAAGAGTTCCCAAGTCATTGGGGCGAACGCTGTAGAGGAGGCTCTCGAGTGTGCGCGTGGCCAGCAGGCTTACGGCTGCCCCGGCCACAATTCCACAAACAATCAGTCGTGCTGCATGTCCCAACACAAGCCGCAGAATATCGGCGCGCTGCGCCCCCAAAGCCATGCGTGTGCCGATCTCTTCGCGGCGCTGCAGCACGTGAAACGAAAGAACGCCGTAGATGCCGATAGCTGCCAGAAATATGGCGATCACACCAAAGCCGCCGAAAAGAAACAACGGCGCGCGCCGTGAAGAAACCGATGCGTCGACAACGTCGTCCATCGTATGCACAGCTTCGATGATCTGGGTCGAGTCAATCTGGTGGATGACCTTGCGCAGCGAATCCGCGGCTTCGGCGGCATCGTAACTCGTGCGGACTGCAAGGGAAAACGCTAACTGGCCGACAAGCTTTGGCTTTTGCGCCAGCGGGACATAGACAGTGGGATTTGCCGGCGCATCGGGCGCCTCTTTCACCTCACCGACTACGCCGACGATCTCCGCAAAGGCGTTACCGCCCCAGCCAAAGTTGATGTGCTGGCCAATCGGATTTTCCGACGTGAAATATTGTTTCGCAAATGCCTGATCGATAACGGCGACGGGAGCCGAGTCGGTGTTGTCATGCGCGTCGAAAGTGCGCCCGGCCAGCACGGGCACGTGCATCGCCTGAAAATAGTTGCCCATAACGAGTTGCTTCGATCCCATGATCATCTTCTGCGGATCTGCGCCCTTGATATCGAAATCGCCACTGATGCAAGTGCCTGACACCGGAAGGCACGAAGCCCAACCGGCAGCTTTCATGCCGGGCAATGCTTCGGCGCGCTGAAGTATGTTGTCGACATAAGCGATGTACTGGCGAGGATCGGCGTAGCGGGTCGGAGAGGGCCAGATCCGCAACGTAAGCACGTGGTCGGCATCGAAACCTTTGTTGACGTTCATCAGCCGCACAAAGCTGCGCAACAACAATCCGGTGCCAACCAGCAGGACCAGCGAAAATGCGATCTCCGCGATGATTAACGCGCTGCGGAGTCGATGAGAGCCGTGGGCTATCGATAATCTTCCGCCCTGATTCAATTTCTCGCGCAGCATTTTTCCTGTTCCTAAAACTCCGGGAAGGATGCCGAAGACTATCCCAACCACCGTGGCCAACAGAAACGTAACTGCCAAAACCAACCCATCGACGTGAACCGAAACACCAGAAGGCAGGTGGTCGGCAAGAAGCTTGGTAATAACACTCGCGGTCGCCCACATGACGCCCAATCCCAGCGCCGCTCCCAGCATTGAGATGAGTAAGCTCTCGGTCAAGAGTTGGCGCAGAAGCCTGCCGCGACGCGCGCCCAGGGCAAAGCGGATCGCGATTTCCTTCTCACGCGACGCGCCTCTGGCCAGTATTAGGTTGGCAGTATTGGCGCAGGCAATCAAAAGTACCACTGCCACGGCACCGAACAGGATCAATACCACCGGCCTCGCATTCACCGTCAAGAAAGTTTCCAGCGGGATGATCTGGATGGCTTGATGAGTTCTCCCGAACTTCTCGTTGATTGCGTTGGCCCGCGCCTCGATCGCACGCATCGCTGCTGCTTGGCTGAGGTTAGATCGCACTTTACCCACTACGAACAAGTGATTGAAGCCGACAACCGCAAACTGGGGCTCCTCGCGCAGGGGCAGGATGATGTCGTAGGTCATGGAAGTGCTGTTGCGAAAGCCGAAAATATCCGGCACGACGCCGACAATGGTCGCGGGCTTGTCATTGAGCGTCAGCTTGCGGCCGATCACGCCTCGATCGGAATTGAAGTGGCTGCGCCAGAACGATTGCGTGAGCAGAACCACGGCAGGAGACGAGTAAGGTTCGTCTGCCGGCGCGAAAGCACGGCCAAAAATCGGCTGAATACCGAGTATCGGCAGAAAACCGCTGGAGACAAACCCAGCCATCAAGCGCTCAGGATCGCCCATGCCAGTGAGGGATGGTCCCTGAGTAGTAAGCGCGCCGACAGATTCGAAAATATCCTTACTCTCCTTCCACGCCTGGTAAATCGGATAGGACATCGCGTAGTTCATGTTCATCTTCTGCTTCCGCGCTGACTCGGGAACGTCCTGCAGAACAAACAAACGCTGGATGTCCGGATACAGAGGACGGAGCAGGACCTTTTCGACCAGGCTGAAGATGGCGGTGTTCGCGCCAAAACCCAGGGCCAGAGTCAAAATGGTGACAACAGTAAAGCCCGGATTCTTGCCCAGCATACGAATTGCAAAACGCAGGTCGAGTCTAAGTTGGTCCCAGAAACCGGTACCGCTCGCCGCCGTCGTAGCGGCCGGTCCGTCTTTTGGCAATTTGCGCAATTCCTGGACTAAGTCGTGGCTCGAGAGTCCAGACAACACGGTGTCGCGTGCTGTCGCTTCGTCTACGCCTTGTTTGAGCAAATCGGCATAGTGCTGTTCCAGATGCTGCTCCAGTTCAGCCGTGACAGAAGCCTCGCGGGCTGGGCTCAGTTGTGCTGGACCAACAAGACGCGATATCTCATGACGCCAATCAGACATAGTCGGCTCCAATAATGTGGTTTACGGAGGCGACAAACGTGGCCCACACGCTCCGCTGCTGCCGGAGCACCTTCTTTCCTGCAGCTGTGGCCCGGTAATAACGGCGGCGGCGCTGATTGGCCTTTTCCACCCAGCGGCCCTCAATCCAGCCGCGTTGTTCCAAACGGTAGAGCAGCGGATAAAGCGACGCGGCGTTGAAGCTCAGTTCCCCGGCCGACCGTTGTTCAATGAGCTTGGTGATTTCGTAACCGTGGCGCGCCCGCACTTCGATGAGCGACAGAACCAGCATTTCCGCGCTTCCCTTTTTCAATTCGTTCAAAGCTGTCATATATGTCGCAGTCCAATATATAGAACTGCGATGATAGACGCGAGTGGTCGGGAATGGTTAGCGACCCAAAAAGCCGGGCGCCCATTTCTCGCGCGCTTTTTGCGCGGAAGCGGGGACTCTGACTTTCCCAAGATGAACCTGCCTTATGACTTCCTGTGTGGAGTAACGGAAGGAGGCAGAAACTTAAATACATGAACCGGAAATCCGGTGGTTCGAGGGCTGGTGGACAAGCCCGACGACTGGCCTTGGGGCAGTTACCGATCTTACGCCTATGGCGAGAATGGGTTGGTGCGGATCAACGACTGGAGATGGTGGGAGGAGAAGATTCGAGAAAGACGGGATGAAGGAGTAGTCGGCAGCAGAAAGAAGCCCACCCTTGGGCTTCGCTCCGGGCAGGCTTTCTCGAGCAGGCGCGCGAGAAATGGGGCCGCCGGCCATAGACATCATCGCTCCCCTGCGGCCGTCGCAAACTCTCCCCAATCCAAATCAATCCTCACCCAATATGATCCCTTTGGCGGCACGGGAAACAACGGTGAGTCGGTTTCATGAGAAGACCGCATCTTTGTGTACAGACACATAACGACCGGACCCATGTCCTTTAATCTGCCCTCTTCGACGGAGCCGTTTGCACTTACGCGAATCAGAGACTCGAACTCACCGGCCCATTGGGTGACTCCCGCGCCATCGCTCTGCGCGCAGTCGCGTACCAGTTGCCTGTAGGCCTTTTCGATGCTGACCTGGTATTGTGAGCCGTCCGGCGTTTTCGAGTTTGCCTGAGCTTCTTCTTCTCGCGCCAAAGTTTCTTTCGTCACCGGAACCATTTGCCGGACCCAGTTCTTCGTCTCTTCGAAACCCTTTTCATCGCCCCACGAATATTTGGTCCACTGATCGCCGATGCGTTGGAAGATCTGATCCGCCAGAATTATGTCCGGTTTGCCTAGACGCAACGTCAAGTAGGCTAGTTGGTTCAGGTTGTACATGGAGACACCGTACTTCTGCTCCACGGCGTCATAGCCCCGCTTAACTCGCTCGAGCGAGAGCTTCGGTTGATCCTGGCATCCGCAAATCACGTCCTTCGAGCTGGCAACCAAAAAGTAGTAAGCGTCTCCCTCTTTCCCGCCAATGCGGTCCGCCGCGTCCTGCAAGAACTTGGCGGTGTCTCCGGGTTCCCCAAACCATTGAGGCTCGAGCAACATTGCGACAGCCCGGCCATAGTAGTAATAACCAGGCTCGAATGCTGAAGCCTGGTCGAACAGTGCGAGGATTCTCTCCTTTCCCCAGCTCTGGTTTTGCGCAATGTTCAATTTCACAAGGTAGGATTCGGGGCACTTCACAGGAAGCGCGGCTGCATCATCAAGGACCTTTTCAGCCTCGGCAGTGCGCTCCTCATAGAACTTCCATCCGTTCTTGCTGACCGCGTCGGCATAGCCGTTGCCCCGAGCCTCGCCGGCATAGGATATCCACGCCGAAGCGAGCGCGACCCGTGCTGTCGCCGATTTCGGATGCGTCTGCACCCAGCGCTGTAGCAACTGCATCAGGTCATGCCAGTCTTCCTCAGTTGCATGCTTCCCCGGGACCGGATAGTACAGTCCCTTGTACAACTCATGAATCTTCCAATGTCCGCCGGGGAAGCGTTCTTTGTTGGCCCGCGCACGGTCACCGATACAATCCAGCTCATCGAACCGCTCCTGGTGCACCATCCATGAGACTGTGGCGATGTATGCATCTAACGCATCTGCCTCTGTGCTGGCATCATGACTGAGCCCTTGCACCTCATCTTCGCTGAGGTTGCATGGATTCGGATTTTTGTTTTTCTCCGCAGACGTGGCAAAGGCTGTCGCAGAAACCAACAAGAATAAGGCGGACAAGAGGCTGAGGCTGGCGGGGATGAAATCCTTACGCGAGAAACACCAGCTGCGCAGTAATTGACAAAACACAGGTGGACTCCTTGGACAGGAACAACCACCGCATAAGTTACTGCGCGTTTTTGGCGGGAACAAGGTTACGTTGGACGCGAGACGCAGGCGTCCAGGCGCTTACATTCGAAAACCCTCGCCAGGCCACAATTGAAAACACGGTTTAGACTCACATATCAGCGCCGAGGAACGCGATTCTAGCCATCGCAATTCTCCACAAAAAAATCCCCACCTCTGCACAGAGGGTGGAGATTCATTGTTCTTACAGCCGGGCGTGAACTGGCTGTTCGACCGGCTGTTTGGCCGGAGCGTACTTCGGCTGCTGCGGTTCCTGCGCGGACGGTACGTTCTTGGCTGCCGGCGCCTCGGGCCACTTCGGGCAGCGGGACCTTTATCGCCTCCTCGATGGTCTTTAAATAGTGTACGTTCAGCCTCGGAGAAGTGATTTAGCTTTCTGCAGGGGCCGCCAGCAGACAGTTTTACGGGATTCAAATATCTTCCGTAACCTTTCCGGCGTTGCTACGTATCCTCACCGGAGGCTCAGTGACTGAGTTCCACGGTCTGTACCAGCGCTATGCGCCACATGTGCACCGATGGGCTCTATTCTTGTGTGGCGATCCTGCTCTGGCCGACGACATTACCTCCGAAACCTTCATCCGTGCGTGGACTGCTCCCGGTCCGATCAGAGAAGAAACGGTCAAAGCTTACCTGTTTACAATCGCCCGCAATCTTCATCACGACTTTCTCCGCGGCCAACGCCGGAACAGCGATCTTGATGATTCGATCATAGACAGGCATGCCGACACGCAGAAGCGGGCGGAGGTACGCTCTGAGTTGGAGTTGGTTCTTGGCGCCATGCAGGAGCTGTCCGAGAGCGAGCGGGCCGCCCTCATCCTGCGGGCGCAAGAGGAGATGTCGTACGAAGAAATTTCGATTGCGCTGGGCCTATCGGTGACTGCGGTGAAGGTGAGAATCCACCGCGCACGCATGAAGCTGATGCAAACCGTCAAGATGAGAATGGGACGAAAGCGCCTACCGAAGGAGTCACTATGAATGTCACGCGAGACGTCATCAACGACCTACTACCGGCGTATTTTTCCGGAGAAGCATGCGCCGATACGCGCAGGCTGGTGGAAGATTATTTTCGCCAGGACGTCGAGTTCGAAAAAGAAGCTCGGAATGCCGCAGCGGCGCTTGAAAGTTTTGGACATCTCGAGGCCGGCCAACCCGACCCGCGCATCGAAAGCCTGGCATTGAGGCGGGCGAAGCGGCTGTTGCGAATCCGGATGATCCTGGCGGCTCTGGCATCAACATTCAGTCTCAACGCCATATCGCTGGGCTTTAGTTTCGAGGTAGCAAATGGCCGGACGCGGGTTCATTGGTTGACTTTGCCAGGTCAGAAAGAAGCGATACTCATCGTGATCGCCCTCGCGGTCATAACGTGGGCCTGTTACTTCCGGGTCCGGCACCGTATCCGGACTCGAATTCTGGGCTGAAAGCGCAATCTAGAGAAACCAGCCTGCAGAAGTTTTTCGTCCAGTTCAAAGCGAAAACATTTTTTGGCAGCCATGTAACTTTCCCTCTTCGGCTCCGTACTTTCCAAGAACAGCGTTTAAGGAAAAACGGAGCGCAAATCCATGAGATTGCCCATCTGGTCGCTAAGTCTGGTTTGCTGCATTTCTGGCTGGGCGCATGCGCAAAGCAATGCGTCGGCGCCGGCTGCACAGGCGGCTTCAATCAGGCAGGACGTAACGATCCCGTTCGAACTGGTCAACAAGAACGTTTATATCCAAGTTTCTATCGACGGTTCTCGCCCATTCTGGTTTGTTCTCGATACTGGCGATAAGTACGCAGTCGTGGACCTGAATACGGCGAAGTCCCTCGGTGTTTCGCTTGGCGACCAGGTTTCCGTGGGTGGCGGAGGGGAACATGTGATCATGGGAAATTTCGTCAAGAACGGGTCATTCCGAGTCAAAGGGCTGGACGGGTTCGCGCAACCGCTCTTCATCGCTATCCCGTTGGATGATCTCGCGAAAGTTAGCGGGCATGAGTTTGCCGGGATTTTAGGATTCGACTTCATCAGCCAGTTCGCCATAGAAATCGACTACATCAAGAAAACTTTGACGTTGCACGACAAGGCCAATTATCAGTATCGGGGCGATGGCGAGAGCTTTCCCATCTCCTTCAATGCCGCCGGGCATCCGCAGATCAAAGCAGCAATCGTCGACCACGGAAACCCTATTGATGGACTGTTCACCTTTGACATTGGGTCGGCCGCCAGTGTGATCCTTAACTCACCCTTCGCGAGAAAGCAGGGACTACCGCACACGGGCCAGCAGACTGTCCCTTGGCTGGAAGGTTTTGGTTTCGGGGGAGATATTGCTGGCACGGTGGGCCGGCTAAACGGGATTAAGCTCGGAGGATTTCTGATTGAGGATCCAGTCGTGGTGTTCTCCCAGACGGAATCGGGACCACTCGCTTCACCTGACGCGCAGGGTAATCTCGGGGCCGCCATCCTGGAGAAATTCAGAATCATTCTGGATTACGAACGGAAGCGACTCATCCTCGAGTCAAATGCAAAATTTCCTGAGCCGCTGGAATATAACCGAAGTGGATTGTTCCTTGAAGGTTTAGGAAATGACTACAAGACATTTCGCATTCGCGCAGTGGCCGATCATTCTCCCGCCTCAGAGGCGGAGCTCAAAGTGGGAGACGAATTAATCACAATCAACGGGCAGCCGGCAGCGGACTATACGCTCTCTCAACTGCGTGACATGCTGCAGCGCGCGGCCGAATGCGATCTGGCGATCAGGAGGGACGGCCACGATTTACCCGCCAAGCTTAAGCTGCGGCGCTTGATTTGAATCGATGCAAAAAACGCGTCCGACCGCTCGAAAGAACGATCGGGCGCGCGATTTTTCCTTACAGCCGGGCGTGAACTGGCTGTTCGACCGGCTGTTTGGCCGGAGCGTACTTCGGCTGCTGGGGCTCCTGTGTGGGCGGAAGGATCTTCGCCGCCGGGGCTTCGGCCACTTCCGGCAAAGAAATCCGCATCGCTTCTTCGATCGACTTCACATAGTGCACGTTGAGGTTTTCCAACTGTTCTGGCGTGAGATCTTCCTCGACGTTTGTCTTGTTCTCCGCGGGAAGAATCACGTCGCGAACTCCGGCGCGCTTGGCGGCCAGCACTTTTTCTTTAATGCCGCCGACCGGCAGCACGTTGCCGCTCAGGGTTATTTCTCCGGTCATCGCAGTCAGCGTCTGAATGCGCTTTCCAGTGAGCAGCGAAACCAGCGCCGTTGCCATGGTCACGCCAGCCGAGGGACCGTCTTTCGGGATCGCTCCTGCCGGCACGTGAATGTGGAGATCGTGATTGGCAAAGAAGTCTTCGGCAATCCCCAGGCGATTGGCATTCGAGCGCACCCAGGTCAGCGCCGCCTGCATGGATTCCTGCATGACCTGGCCGATCTGGCCGGTCATCGTGAATCCGCCTTTGCCCTTCATGGCATTGGCTTCGACGAAGAGAACATCGCCTCCTGCAGGAGTCCACGCGAGGCCAACAGCCACTCCGGGACGCTGCGTACGTTCTTCGATTTCGCCTTCGCTGCGAATCTTGATGCCGCCCAGGAATTCCTGAATGATTTCCTTGGTGACGACAAGTTTCTCGGTCTTGCCTTCGGCCAGACGCCGCGCCTGCTTGCGGCAGATCGTGCCGATGTTGCGTTCCAGGTTCCGCACGCCGGCTTCACGGGTGTAATGACGAATGACGTAGCGGACAGCTTCTTCGGGAATTTCGATCTGTTCCTTGTCGATTCCGTTCTCGTCGATCTGGCGCGGGACCAGATATTGGAAGGCGATGTGGACTTTTTCTTCTTCCGTGTAGCCCTGCAGCTCGATGATCTCCATGCGGTCGCGCAGCGGCTCGGCAATTGGGTCGAGCATGTTGGCGGTGGTAATGAAGAGCACCTTTGAAAGGTCGAACGTCACATCAAGATAGTTATCGCGGAAGGTCGAATTTTGCTCGGGATCGAGCGCTTCAAGCAGAGCGGAAGCGGGATCGCCGCGGAAATCTCGGCCAACTTTGTCGATTTCGTCGAGCATGAACACGGGATCTTTGGTTTCGGCACGGCGAATGCCTTGAATGATTTGTCCAGGCAAGGCGCCGATGTAGGTGCGGCGATGGCCGCGGATTTCGGCTTCGTCGTGCACGCCTCCAAGTGAGAGGCGAACGAACTTGCGTCCTAAGGCACGGGCGATCGATTTGCCGAGCGAAGTTTTGCCCACGCCCGGAGGTCCAACGAAACAAAGGATCGGACCTTTCATGCTGGGTTTCAGTCGGCGTACCGAGAGATAGTCGAGAATGCGGTCCTTCACTTTCTCGAGATCGTAGTGATCGGTGTCGAGAATCTCTTTCGCTTTGACAATTTCGATTTCCTGCCCCGAAGTTTTGGCCCAGGGCAGCACGGCGAGCCATTCGATGTAGTTGCGGGTGAGCGAATAGTCGGCGGCCATCGGCGACATGCGCGAGAGGCGTCCCAATTCCTTGAGCGCCTCTTTTTTGACTTCGTCGGGCATGCCCGCTTCTTCGATTTTCTTTTTCAGATCTTCGACGTCGCGCTGGCCTTCGTCCTGCTCACCGAGTTCTTTCTGGATCGCCTTCATCTGCTCGCGCAGGTAGTACTCGCGCTGCGTCTGCTGCACGCGGTCCTGCACTTCGCTTTGAATCTTGTTGCGGAGCTGCTGGACTTCGAGTTCTTTCGCGAGATGCTGATTGATTTTTTCCAGGCGCACGCGTACGTCGGTGGTCTCGAGCGTGTCCTGTTTGTCGGGCGTGGAAAGCGAGGGCAGGGACGAGGCAATGAAGTCGACCAGCCGGCCCGGCTCGTCGATGTTCATGGCCACAGTCGAGAGTTCGTCGGAGAGCGTCGGCGATCCGGCGACGATTTGCTGGAACAATGTGAGCACATTGCGCTGCAGCGCTTCGATTTCGGAGCTGATGGCGAGCGGCGGCGGCTCTGGAATCTGCGAGACCCGAGCGCGCATGAATGGCTGCAGCTGCGTGAACTCGCCCAGCTTCACCCGCTCCAGTCCTTCGGCGAAAACGAACAGGCTCTGGTTGGGCATCTTGACGACTTTGTGGACGACGGCGGACGTTCCCACTGCGTACAGGTCGCTAGGTTGAGGCGCGTCGACGCGGGCTTCGCGCTGGGCCACGACGATAATGGTTTTGTCTTCCCCGAGCGAATTGATGAGTTGAACCGAGCTTTCCCGGCCCACGGTGAGCGGCAAAACGGCGTGGGGGAACAAAACCGTGTCCCTGACGGGGAGCACTGGCAATGCTCGTTGATCTTGTGTTTCCTTCAACTTAGGAGTGCGTTCGGAGGATGCCATGGGTCTCCTTGAGTATAACTCGCTCAAGTTTAGATGCGAGCTTGCCGGAAAAGGTGCAAGCCGTCCTACCGGGACCTAACTGCAAGGACTGAATTCTATTCCCGTTGGGGCCGATTTGGCAGCATATCCGAGGTATTGAGGCTAACGCTGCAGGTACTGAGATGCCACGGGAGAAAATAAGTCTGACCGGAAATAAAAATAGAAGCCCGCCTCGCTATATTGCGAGTAGGGCTTCCCCCTCGGACAAGTCTGGGATGTTCTGCCGTGCGAGTCACACAGGGCCAGTGAAATCACCTGCCATGAGCAGCTTCCGCCGTTAGAACACGTGCTTGGCGGTGTCGCCACGGAACACGATCTCGCGCACAACGCGCTCGTTGGCGGAATTGACTTCGATGATCGTGCTGGTCTGGGGCGCCTTCTGGGCCAACTTGACGAGGTTGCATTTCACTTTCACTTCGTCTTTGGCGCCTGCACGCCGGAAGATCATGATGTGCTCTTCCCCTTGCATGGTGTGGCGCACATTGTAGTCGCCGGGCTGAAGCAGGTTGTTTCCCAGGCGCACGGACGAACTGAAAGTGATGTTGCGATTCTCGGAAATTCCCAGTCCTTTATCGGCCGCGCTGGCCACCAGACTCAACATGAGCAGGCTGATCAATACAACACTGATGATTCGAAATATGCGCATGAAATTCCTCCGTTTGATGCCAGTCCATTAGGACGCTACAAGTCTAGAAGGCAGCTGCCCGCAGGAATGTGTGCAGGATCACAGGCCGGTGTGACGAGGGGAGGATGGGTTTCATAAGGGAAATGCGAATTCCTAAAACGCAGAGATCGCCGAGGTCGCAGAGAGCAGTGAAGAGGTGTTTCTGGCTCGCCGGACGGGTCTGAGGCATGGGAGATCCCTTCGACTTCGCTCAGGGCAGGCTCTTCGTCTCGCCTGAAGAAAACGGCTCCGCTCAGGATGACATCGTCCAAAGCACTGCACATTTCAAGCTGCGGGATAGATGCCGAGCACCTTTACGAATTCGGCGAACTCGCGCAGATGGCGAAGGGCGTTGCGAGCAGGCTCGTCGTCTCCGCGCAGGAAATCGACGTAGAAAACATATTGCCAGGGCCGTCCACGCATGGGACGAGATTCGATCTTACTCAGGCTGATCTCACGCAGAGCGAACACGCTCAGCGACTTGAACAACGTTCCTGGCGGGGCATGTTTCACGGCATAGGCAATGGAGGTCTTGTTCGCACCGCGCGGAATCAACCTTTTATATTCGAAGTCCTCTTTCTTGCGGGCAGCCGGCCGGCGATAAATCAGAAAAAAGCGCGTGAAATTTTGCTTGTTGTCTTCGATGCCGGCTTGCAGAATTTTGCCGGAGTATTCGCGCGCGGCCTGGCGTCCGGCAATACCGGCAGCATCGGGGAACCTCTCGGCGATCACGTGCTTCACGCTGCCGGCGGTGTCGTAGAAAGGCTCCGATTTGATCTGCGGATGGCGACGGAAAAAATCGCGGCACTGGTCGAGCGCCACCGGATGCGAAAGTAACCGGCGCACGTCGCTCAGTTTCACGCCGGGCGCGGCGATCACGTTGTGCACGATGCGGAGGTGAAATTCGGCGGTGATAAAGACCTTGCGATCGACCAGAAGATCGGCGTGCTCGGCGACGGTTCCGGCCAACGAGTTTTCGATGGGAATGACGGCGGCGTTGACTGAGCCGTTCTCCACGCGGTCAAAAACTTCGGCCGAGCGCGCGCACGGCACGACCTGGCAGCCGGGCACCATGCGTTCGGCGGCCTCATGGCTGAAGGCCCCGCGTTCTCCCTGGATGGCGATTTTCATTACGAAGCAAGGTAGCCGAGGGGGCGGGCGCAGAGCAAATCGACATTCCCTGCGTCTCCATTTCGCAAGGGAATTCTAGGTCAGGGAGTAATTGAGGACCACTTGCATTTCCGCGTCTCCAGGCACCCCTAAGTGATCCATGTGGAAGACCAGGTAGTCACCTGCATTGAGGCTTAACGACGAATTCGCAAGCACGTGACGATCCGTCGTTGCCGCATTTCCATTGGAGGGCACGTACGTCTTCAAGATCACTGTGTAGAGGGCATCTTGGCCGGGGCTGGGCGGCGGTGTGCTTGGAACTTTGGGGCCGATGGTAAGACCGTTAGGATTGTATTCGGCGTAATCTCCGAAATTCGAGCTGTGTACCACGCTAAAGCCGGCAGCCGGGGGGCCTCCGCGCGAAACCTCTGCGGCGCATAGTACCTCGGTGAGACCCGTGGCTGAGATTGATGTGGGGGAAAATGCGACGTCGATGTTCAGTGAATTAAGGGTCATCGCATTCTCGACGACGAAATAGATGTCCGCGCCGTTGCCGTCTAGATTGGTTATTTCCCAGCCAAAGCCTGCGACGCTGCTCATTCAAGCCTCCGTTAACCTGACAAGAAACGCGCTATGGTCGGTAGTTAGGAGCGAAATCTGCATTTCCAGCTGGCACCGATAGCGGGCCCGATCCGCTCGTGATCTCTGAGAACTCTCAGACAACGGTCACGGATGCCGGACCACAATTTCCGGGTTGCTAGCCGAGGGTATATTGAAGGACTCCCTGCATCTCAGCGTCGCAGGCCGTCACCCCGGCATGACCCATGCGAAAGACCAGATAATCGCCTGCATTAAGCTTTAGCGAGGGGCTAGCAAGAACTTGGCGGGACGTCGCCGACGCGCTGCCGCCGGAGGGCACCCAACTCTTCAGGATTACGGCGTAAAACAGGTCTTGCTGCACAACTAGTTGGGTAGAACTCAGGTTATTAGGGTTGAATACGGTTACGGGGCCGAGATTTGCGCTCGTTGGCTGACTCACCGCGGCGTTGACCCCAGAGACAAACGCGGTTCCACCGTTCACCGTCCCAGGAGCGCCGCCACGCGAAACGTATCCTGTGCATAGAAGCTCGATCAGACCGGTCGTTGTCGGCGCCGGATTCGGCGCCATAGCTACATCGATATTGATTGAGCTCAGCGTCATCGCGTTTACGACTTCGAAATAAATGTCTGCTCCGTTGTTATGGAAATTGGTGACCTCCCATCCGAAACCCGCAACGGGGTCAGCGCCCTTGGTCGCGGCGTTTGCTAGGGTCGGTCTGACGACAGACACTGTGCCAGCTCCGACAGTGCCCAGAACGAGGGAACCGCTCTTCAGGAATCCTCGCCTGCTCGATTCATTCATGACTAACTCCGCCAAGGCCGGCATTCGCCGGCGCAGAATCTTACAAAGAAGTCCAAGAAACGCGGTGCAGAAACTCTGGGTGGGATTAAAGCCGAGTATGAATAGCATGATCCCCAGGAGCTCGTCAACGAGAAAGGCGAGAGCTTTTCCCACAGGGCGGTAAGGCTCGTCTGCGTTACCCTCTGCGAAAATGACGCAATTAGAGACGGCGAGAGACAACGAGAAGACGCATCGGCAAACGGAGGCGGCAAGTCCGAACGATATACTAGGCGGACATGGAATTGGAGACTGGTGTTCTCACCAAGAAGCAAGAGCTGAATCCATTTTTCACGCAAACGCGGTTGGCGAAAAACTGGGAGTTGTTGGTCGTGGCGCTCGTTTTCGTCTTCTATGCGGCGCGACTTTTCCGCTTGATTTCGCGCTTTGCCGTCAACATCTTCTTTTCTGACCAATGGGCATTCGACGAGGCTACGCTCTTTCAACAACATTCGCTTTGGCAAATGTTTACCTGGCAGCACGGGCCGCATCGCCAGGGTTTGGGCGCTTTGTTCGCAAAGGTTGTGGAGCCGCTCTTTCACTGGAACAGCCGGACCGAGTCCTTTGTCGTTGGAGGCGTGGTTTTTGTCGCAGCAGTGTGCGCGCTCTGGCTGAAAAGACGGTTGTGTGGAAGCCTCTCAATTTTCGACGTCCTGATTCCCGCAATATTCTTTACCCCAGCTCAGTACGAGTCCCTGTTTGTAACCGCGAACTTCGCGCACGGCCCGTTTCCGCTGCTGCTGGTCATGCTCTATGGCCTGGCGTGGACCTGCCAGAGAAATGCGGTCAGGTACCCCCTGATTCTGATTATCAATTTCGTGACGATCTACACGGGGTTCGGCCTATTCATCGGGGTTCTCACACCGATCCTGCTTGTTCTGGAGCATCGCGCAAGTGCCGCAAAGGCACGGTTGGCTAGGACCTACTTCGTGGCCGCGATCATTGTCAGCCTGGCATCCTTGGGTTCGTTCTTCATTGGATATAAATTGATTGCCAGGATGGGCTGCTACTCGTTTCAGCCACAGTCGCCGAAGCTTTATGTCACCTACCTGGAACTCATGCTCGCAAGCTTCTTTGGCTTTGAAGGGGTAGGGACCCTGGCACTCGTGGTAGGGACGACGGTGCTGATTGCTCTGTTGACATCGTTGGCGGCTACTTCCTGGCAGGTGTTTCGCGGGCAAGAATGGGAGGTTCAGAAGTCACGGCAGGTAAGGCCACTCATCGCGGCGGCACTGATCGCTTATAGCCTCCTATTCGGCATGAGTTCCGCGTACGGAAGATTGTGCCTCGGACTGTACACCTCGCATGCGTCGCGCTACGCGATTTACATCATGCCGGCGCTGTTCGGGCTATACCTTAGCCTGCTAGGGATTCATAGCGTGATGGTGCGGCGGTTGCTGGTGGCGGGTCTCCTGCTGGTAGTAACTATGGCGTCTTTGCGCGTCAGGAGGGAAATGCCCTACTTCCCTGATATCAAGCTGCGATGGAGGAGCTGTTACTTGCAATATGAAGATGTTAAAAAGTGTGACGAGGCGGTCAACTTTCCCTTCTCACGTACGCCGTTATCGATGCACGTGGAAGAGAAACTGCAGTTTCTGAAACAGACCCACCAGAACCTGTATTCGGAAGCTAGGTAGGGCAGAGAAATAGAGTCAACACGCTATCGCGTTCTCGACTTCGAGCTGCCGCGTTCAATTAGTCGATCGACTGCAGCTCTTTGCCGGGCTTGAAGCGCACCGCTTTGCCAGGCGGAATGGAAACCTCGGCGCCGGTGCGGGGATTGCGTCCGATACCGGTTTTGCGGGGACGCACATTGAACACACCAAAACCTCGCAGCTCGATTCGATCACCTTTGGCCAGCGCGTTCTTCATGCTTTCAAAGACGGTCTCCACGGCCAGTTCTGCCTTGGTTTTGGTGATCCCGGTTTTGGTTACCACTTCGTTGATGATGTCGAGCTTGATCACGACGGGCTCCCGCGAGAGATTCTAAGATCGTCTGTCAAGTGATTGATGCTATGGAAGATAGGAAAGATTGTCAACGGGAGCATCTCTCCCGTAAACTGGCAGGCACCCAGCCAACAAAATTGTGTAATTGTGTAATCGGGTAATTTTGTAATTTCGTCCGAGTCGTTCCGAAGCCCAGCCAAGTGTCCGATTGCCTTTCAATTACGCAATTACAACATTACTCAATTACAAAATTTTGGGGGAGTTCCATGCTGAAGAGCGACCGGTGGATCCGCAAGATGGCGCTGGACCATGACATGATCAATCCGTTTTCGGAGAAGCAGGTGCGAGAAGGGGTCATCTCGTATGGACTCTCATCGTACGGCTACGATCTGCGCGTGGCGGACGAATTCAAAATCTTCACCAACGTCAACAATGCCATTGTCGATCCCAAGCAGTTCGACGACAAGTCGTTCGTAACCGTGAGGACGGACATCTGCATCGTGCCGCCGAATTCATTTGCGCTGGCACGTTCGGTGGAATACTTCAAGATTCCGCGCGACGTGCTGACGATTTGTGTGGGAAAAAGCACCTACGCGCGCTGCGGCATCATCGTCAATGTGACGCCGTTTGAGCCGGAGTGGGAAGGCTTCGTAACGCTGGAGATATCGAACACGACCCCGCTGCCGGCCCGCATTTATGCCAACGAGGGCTTGTGCCAGATCCTCTTCTTTCAATCGGATGAGGTGTGCGAAGTCAGCTACGCCGATCGTAAAGGCAAATACCAGGCACAGAGAGGGATTGTATTGCCCAAGTTGTAGGCGCCTCCGAATGTGCTCGCTCGCCGGAATCGGGCTTCGCGCGGCAAAATACCGTACTCTCTGTATGTTAGCCGAGGTTGGTAGCTGCTACTTTCATTCAAGCGAGAAGTTAGGTTTCCTTTTTGGGCTCGCCATGAGTACACCATCTCATAGTGAACCGAATGAGTGAGCTCCGATCTCCCTTTAGGGGCTAAAACCGTGCCCGTCCAAAATCGCTGTGAGATGGCCCGTGAACACTCAGATTACGCCCCAAAACGCGGTTCCCCCGGTCGAAGCGAAGAAGTTCGTTCGCATTGACCCGGTTTGCGATCACGAAGTTCAGTTCTATTTCAATGACTCGTATCTGCTGGATTCGGTAGCATTCTTCTTTGAAGGAGCGCTGAGGCGAACGGGCTCAGCCATCGTAGTCGCGACGGAAGCTCATCGCGCAGGAATCCAGAAGAGGCTGGAGGCCTGCGGCATACCTCTTTCGACAGCGATCCAGCAAGGGCGGTTCATTGCGCTGGATGCACAGCAAACCCTCGACACGTTCATGAGAGGCGGCCAGCCCGACCCAGTTCTCTTCCGCGAAGTGGTTGGCAAGGTTGTGGCGGGCGCGAACTTGGCCTGCAAAGATAAATCTGGCGAGGTTGCGATTTTCGGCGAGATGGTCTCGCTGCTTTGTGAGCAGGGTAACATCGGAGCTGCTCTCGAATTGGAACGACGCTGGAACGAACTGGCAGGAACGCATCGTTTTTGTCTACGCTGCGGGTATCCCATCGTGAAGTTCAATCGGGGGGAGCACGAAGAGGCCTTTGCACAAATCTGCCAGGAGCACAGCACAGTCATTCCAGCCGAAAGCTACACGAAGTTGGTTGACGACAATGCCAGGCTGACCAACGTCGCCCGCTTACAGCAGATCGAACAGGCACGCAAAACTGAAGCAGCCGGGCGGGCCCTGGCCGAGGCCAAGACTCAACAGGTGCAGGACCAGAACCGTCATTTGCAGTCAGAGATCAAGAAACGCGATGCCGTAGAGGAGGAGTTGCGGCTGTTTGCGCGGCGATTGCTCATGGTGCGCGACGAAGAGCAGCACCATATCGCCTCGGAGTTGCACGAAAACATGGCACAGCTGATTGCCACGCTTTCCATGTATTTTGGCGTACTCCAGGAGGAGCGGGAGAAACTAAGCCCGCGAGCTTCCGAGGCCGTGATGCGCAGCCGCATCGTGGCCCAAGACTTGCTGCGCGGGGTGCGCAAACTTTCGAATCTGCTGCATCCGTTGACGCTCGACAATATTGGCCTGCGACCGGCATTGCGAGAATTCATTCAGCAGTTCGTCCGGTCGGGCAAAGCCGCTGTGGTTCTGGAGATGGCGGACGACTTTGGGCGCCTGCCCCGCCGGATGGAGATTGGCATCTTTCGCATGATCGAAGAGGCTTTGAACAATCTGAGCGATTCACGGAAGGGCTCGTGCAAGGTGAGGCTCGCCCGCAGCGAATCGGAGGTTCGGTTGGAAATCGAATCCCGATCCAGTGCTACTCGAAACGAAGGCGCCCCTCTGACCGTCGGGAAAGGAGTAGTAGGAATTGCCGAACGGGCGAAAGAACTGGGGGGATCCCTTCATATTCGGACGGACAGCAGGGGAACCCTGTTCTCAATCACTCTTCCGGTGCAGCGCGCGGCCGCTGCCTGAGCCGATTCGCCGACTACTCTTCTTCCTTGTACATGTACTTGATAGCGGGCTTGTAGATCATCAGGTTAGGCTCTCCGCCCTCGCGGTTGACCTTGATGCAATTGCGGTCGTACCACTCGATGATGCCGCGGACCTCTTCGCCGTCGTGCAGGACGATAACCATGGGCGTGCGCGACTGCATCTGCTTCAGATAATAGAAATTCTCGGCGTGGGTCTGGTCGGCGGGCGTGGTGCGCTTGCCAGCACCCGCGTTTGTGGACGAGCGATCATTGCGGTCTGCGTGATCGTGGCGTTCCGGGCGCTGGCGAGGCTCCGAGACTGGAACCGGGGCGGAGTTGTGATTGTGGTTGCCTTGGTTTTCGATGCGGGTCAGGCTGGGACGAATCAATTTGCGGTTGGCGAAGCTTTCTCTTTCCCGGGTTTCTCCCGGCAGCAACGGTTCCATAGTGTCCTTCATAGTGGCGCTACCCTCCCGACACACGCACTCGCACAATGGGAACTTGGGGGAGCCCTAGGATGACTAACGAAGGCGTGAAATTTGCACTTAAGCTACCACAGGATTGGGACTGTGACAATGCTTCCGGGCACACCTAAGGGGCAGGCGGGAATCTTGGCTGCTTTCTGCATGAAAGGGGCCAGTTCGGGGCGGGAGTGGATTTTGAGGTATTGTCGCGGCGTTTGCGAGCGCACCCCATGGCAAATGCGCCTTACTGTCGCCAAAAAATCTTAAATCGTGGAGTGCGCTGAGGGCGCAGAGGAACCGTTCCTGGACTCTACGGTCTCGGCGATCTCTGCGTTTCGAGGGTTGTAAGGTTTCGGGTGAAATCGATTCGGCAGATTGGCCGCTAGTTCGTGTTGCTGAGGTCGGCACCGCGGCGCTCGTGGCCGCTCCAGGTCACGAGGGCGACCAAACTTGCAATGATCAGGACGGTCCAGGCCAGCACAGGGGCGAGATTTCCGCTAAAACGTCGCTCCGCCACTTTGGATTGCAGAACTGAGTTCCAAGAAGAAAGAAGGTTGCCGCACTGATAGGTGAATCCAGGAAACGTTCCGCGCATGGCGGGAGGGGAAAGCTCATTCAGGTGCGCCGGAATGACTCCCCAGGCTCCCTGCACCAGAAACTGCATCACGAAGCTTCCAATGGCGAGCACGGCGAAGGAGTGAGAGAGCGACCATAGCGGAATCACCGGAATTGTCAGCAAGGCAGCGGTGACGATGGCGCGGCGGCGGCCGATTTTCTCGGACCAGTTGCCGAAGGTGATGCCGCCGAGAAATGCGCCGACGCTGTAGATGATCCCCAGCATGGACGACTGAGCGGGGGCGAAATGCAGGTTCTTTTCGAGAAAGGTCGGATACAGGTCCTGCGTGCCGTGGCTGAGAGAATTGAGTCCAAACATTAGGACAACAAGAAAGATAAAGAGGCCGAGGTGTTCGAAGATATTGGTTCCGATGCGGCTCTCGGCGTCGCGCGAGGTTTTCCCCTGCCGCCACGCGGGAGATTCTTCGACGTGGGTGAAGATAAAGAACGCTAACAACGCTGGCAAGGCGCCGACCACAAACATCCCGCGCCATCCGACAAATCGGAATAGAAGTCCGTAGACCAAAGCCGCCAGCAGTTGGCCCGCCACGTAGCCTTCCTGCAGCAAACCGGAGAAGAAGCCGCGGCCTTCGGCTGGGAGCGTTTCAAACGCGAGCGCGGCGCCGACGCCCCATTCGCCTCCCATGGCGATGCCAAACAACGCGCGCGTGACAAGGAACACATGCAGCGTGGGAGCAAACGCCGAGGCCAACTCGAAAATCGAATACGCGATGATGTTGATCATGAGCGTAGGCCGGCGGCCAAAACGGTCGGCGATCATGCCGAAGAGAAACGCGCCCACCGGACGCATGGCCAAGGTCCAGAAAATGGCTTGAGTGATGGCGGAAACCTTGACTTGAAATTGAGTGGCCAGGGCGTTGACGCAGAAGACGAGGATGAAGAAATCAAAAGCGTCGAGCGACCATCCCAGAAAGCAAGCGATGAAGGTGTTGCGCTGCGCCGCCGTCAGGCGACGAAAGTGGGCGAGGAAGGGCATGGTTTAGGGTGCTTCGTCAGGTGATGCGAGCGCAATGTGTCCTGTGCTTGTTTTCCTTCTGCGATGCCACGTGGATGCTAGCATAGGGATTTCATTCCACAAAGATTCGGCACATTCCTATGCCCGAACTCGATCTTCCGCAGCGCCAGGCGACCGACGCGGTGATGCTCACCGGCTTCTGGTATCGCGCGCTGCCCGCCGACCGCGTTCATCGTAATCGACTGCATAAGGCCACCCTGCTTGAGATTCCGCTGGTGATTGGGCGCGACCGCACCGGGCGACCGTTCGCCCTGCGCGATTCCTGCCCGCATCGGGGCATGCCGCTGAACTCCGGACAGTTCGATGGCGAACTGCTGGAATGCCCGTATCACGGATGGACTTTCGATGTGCACAACGGACAGTGCCAGCGAATTCCATCGCTCACTTCGGACCAGAATCTCAAAGTCGAGCGCATCTATGCCGGCAGCTATCCGTGCGAGGAGCAGGACAGTTTCGTGTGGGTTTTCATTCCCGATCCCAGCCCACAGGGTGCGGGGTTCACGAAACCTGTCGAAGCGTGCGAACCTGCGCCGCTGATCGAGAAATTCAGCGGCAAGTACAAGACCGCATATCTGGTGGCGGAAATGCCGGTGAGCGTCGACCATGGAATTATCGGTCTAATGGACCCGGCGCACGGGCCGTTTGTGCATCAGGCCTGGTGGTGGAGGACGCGGCACAGCATCCACGAAAAAAAGAAGAACTTCGAGCCGATCCCGAATGGTTTCCGCATGAGCGCGCACACGCCCAGCTCAAACTCGGCGCCCTACAAGCTATTGCGGCTGTACGCGGAGGCGGAATCGATCACGACGACCATCGATTTTGTTCTGCCCAACGTGCGGACGGAGACGATCCGTGCAGGAAAATACTGGTTTTCGTCACTGACCACAGTCACGCCGATCACGCGGAGTCATTGCCGCATCGATGTGGTCGCCTGCTGGAATATTTTTCGCTGGATGCCCTTCGGTCCCGAACTGCTGAAATTTGTCTTCTCGAAATTCGTCGAGCAAGACCGGCGCACAATGGAGATGCAGGCGGAGGGACTGAAGCACAATCCGCATCTGATGTTGATCGATGACGCCGACCGTCCGGCGAAGTGGTACTTCCAACTCAAGGCGGCGCACCTGGAGGCGAAGCGCACCGGCGAACCGGTGCAGCATCCGATGGCGGGGCCGGTCACGCTGAAGTGGAGGAGCTGAGGAGCAGAAGCCCGCAGCTGAAATCCTGAGCAGATGTTGCAAAGGATCCCTCAGCAAACCGATGGGAGCCTGTTCACCAAATCACTTTCAGCCCTCTGTACAAACCAAATTGTCGATCAGGACTTACAAGGGGCACATTCTCAGATAATGCCTGGGCAATAATTTGCCGATCGAACGGATCGCGATGGTGTAGCGGAAGGTCGAAAAGTCGAAAAGCATGATCAGCCGCGTAAGGGATGAGCCGAATGTCGAGGTCAGCGATCGCTTCGTGCACGACCTGTAATGAGAGATTCAGTTTTCCCTTTGCCGCTTTGATTGCAATTTCTGCCAACGAAACCGTACTGAGCTCAAAGAGATTTTCGGGGTCATCGAAAACCTTCGCCGCATTTTTGCCCAGTTTGCCCGGCGATTCTGTCGCGTAGATGAAGGCTACAGTGTCCAGCAGATAGCGCACGTCAATAGCGCCCCTCGATGAAATCATCGACTTCCTTATCGGTCATCGGTTTCCACCAATCCGGATCGTTGATCTTAATTCGCCCCTTCATCGTTCCCAGTTTTGGTTTTTTGGCTGACGGCCGCTTCGTGCGCACGATATCGACCACTGGCACACCGCGCCGGCAAATCGTTACTGCTTCTCCGTCTTCGACGGCCTTGATCAGTTCCGGCAACTTGTTCTTGGCATCGGCTACGCTGACCTGCATACTGTCATCATAGCTATCTCAGATGGCTATGTCAAAAAGAAAACGGTACAGAGCGCGGCCGATAGCTCGTTACTCATCCTTTGACCAGCCAGTCCATCGCTTCTTCGCGCGTGGCGAAGGCGGGAATTTCGCGGCGGGAAAAGCTTTTGAAGTGCTCGTAGAAGACATGCGGGATACTGTCGGCTCCAACCAAGGCCGAGCGCTTCACAAATGGGCGGTCCAGGGTCAGGACTTCCTTGATGCGGGTGGCGACGTTCTTGTCGACTTGAGCGCCGGTGAAGTCGGCGAGTGTGAGCAGCGAATCCTTGTCGTGCCGCGTAATCTGGGCGCGCACGTCCTCCAGCAGCAGCAGGAGTTCTTCTTTCGTGCAATGGCTGAAGTCAATAACAAAGATAGCGTGGCCTTTGTGCTTGACGAAGCGCAGTCGCTCATCGAAGAAATCGCCACTCACCCCAGCAATGCCTCCACCACGTTGTAAGCGCCTTCCAGCGCCGCATCGAGCGCGCCGGGATCTTTTCCGCCTGCCTCGGCCAGATCGGGACGCCCGCCGCCCTTGCCGCCGACTTTCTGCGCGACCGGGGCGATCACTTTGCCGGCCTGTACGCGGCTCGTCAGATCTTTGGTCACGCCGACGATCAGCGCGACGTTTCCGTTCGACGCGGAGCCGAGCACGACCACGCCCGAGCCGAGCTTGTCACGAAGCTGGTCGACGAGCGTGCGAAGCTGCGAACGTTCGAGATTGTCGACGCGATGGGCCAGAACTTTGACGCCTTTGACTTCTTTGACTTTTTCTCCGATGTTGGCGGCGCTCGACGAAGCCTGCTTCATGCGCGCCTGATCGAGTTCACGGGTGAGGCGCTTGATCTCGGAGTCTTTTTTTTCCAGTTCAAGCTTTAACGCCTCAGCGGGAGAGAAGGCTTTATTCCCTTCGGAATCTACCTCACCTGTGGGTGCCCCATCCTTGCGCGTTTTTTGCGCGAGGGTGGGCTTGGCAAGGGTGGGTGAAACGAAAGCTGACACGACGTTTTCCAACTGATGATCTTTACGGAAGTGCTTCACTGACCCTTCGCCCGTGATCGCTTCGACGCGGCGCACGCCTGACGACACGCTTCCCTCTTTCAGAATCTTGATCAGCCCGATCTCGCCGGTCTGTGCGGTGTGCGTGCCTCCGCAGAGCTCGGTTGAGAAATCGCCGATCTTGATCACGCGCACGCGATCGCCGTACTTCTCGCCGAACAGCGCCATGGCGTGGTATTCGTTGACGGCTACGTCGATAGGGACGTTCTCGATGACGTCGATCTTTGTGTTGCGCAGGACTTCTTTGTTGATGATGTCCTCGATGTCCTGCAACTCTTCGTCTTCGACGGCGGCGAAGTGCGAAAAATCGAAGCGCAGATGATTGGGCGCGACCAGCGATCCCGCCTGCTTGACGTGCTTGCCGAGAACCTCGCGCAGCCCGGCGTGGAGCAGGTGCGTTGCCGTGTGATTGCGCATGGTGGACTGGCGAATGTCGACGTTGACGACGGCGTCGACTTGGTCGCCAACTTTGATTGAGAAGTCGCCACCCAACGAACCCCGTGTTGGGTGGGCCACCCCTGAATGTTGTTTCACAACGACCTGATGCGCGCGCACGCCTTGAATCGGGTAGTAGCATCCCTTCACGTCGGCGACGATGGTGTTGTGATCGTCGGAGTAGAGCCATCCGCGGTCTCCGACCTGCCCGCCGGATTCGGCGTAGAACGGCGTGTGGTCGAGGATGATCTCGCCTTCTTCGCCAGCTTTCAGTTCCTGCACGCCCTGACCGTCTTTAATGATGGCGACGACTTTGCAGTCATCGGCCCTCGTTTGCTTGTAGCCCACAAACTCTGAGTTCAGCAGTCGAGCAGCGGGATGAGGGATAGCCTCGTCCTTTGGAGGACTATGGACTGCGTGCGCACCAGCCGCCAATTCCTGAAACACCGGATTGGCGGTCTGCTTTGCTGCGCCTTTCCAGGAGGCGCGAGCGCGTTCGCGCTGCTCGGCCATAACACGGTCGAAACCGGCTTGATCGAAGGTAAGACCCGCATCACGAACTGCGTCCTGGATGAAATCGAGCGGCAGTCCGAAGGTATCGTAGAGCTTGAATGCCTCTTCTCCGCTGACGTTGACTAATTCCCCGATTGGGTTTTCCCTTAACTGCTCCTCTTCGCGCAGAATTCTGTTGGTCCTTTCTCGAAGAGTCTGCCCCTCCTTTCGCCCAAAAGGCCCGTAGAACGCAGACTGCAACACTTCCTCAAGTCGCTTCAGGCCGAGATCCATGGTCCTTGCGAACCGTTCCTCTTCCGCAAGCACAACCTTCGATACCCGCTCTGCTGTCTCATTCAATTCCGGATACCCATCTTGCATCAGATCGCGGACGGCGAAGATCATTTCGTGCAGAAATGGCTTGGTCTGCCCCAGCAAGCGTCCGTGGGTGATGGCGCGGCGGATGATTTTGCGGAGCACGTAGCCGCGGCCTTCGTTGGAGGGCAGGACTCCGTCTGAGATTAGGAAGGTGGCGGCGCGGGAGTGGTCGGCGATGACTCGCAGCGAGGCTGCGGATTTGTGTCGTTCAGCGGAGCTTCGCTCCGCCGGACGGCCGAGGGCGGCCGTCCCCACATTGTACTTGCCGGGTTCATGAGCCGAGCTTCGCTCGCCTGGGCGGACGAATGCGTCCGCCCCTACATGGCCCGTTAACTCCGACGCTTTCTTGATAAGCGGCGTGAACAAGTCCGTCTCGTAATTCGAGATCACGCCTTGCAGCACCGCCGTCACGCGCTCCAGGCCCATGCCTGTGTCGATGGAAGGCTTGGGGAGCGGTGTCAGTTTGCCGCTCGCATCGCGGTCGAACTGCATGAACACCAGATTCCAGATTTCGACGTAGCGGCCGCATTCACAGCCGAACGTGCAGTCCGTATGACCCTCATCTGACGCTGCCGCTCCCAGGTCATAGTGAATCTCGCTGCAGGGGCCGCAGGGGCCGGTATCTCCCATCTGCCAAAAGTTGTCCTTCGCCCCGAACTCGAAGATGCGATCTTTCGGAACACCCTGACCAAGCCACAAGTCGTAGGCTTCGGCATCGCGCGGCACGCCGCCTTCGCCGTTGAAAATCGTGACGTACAATTTTTCTTTCGCGATCCCGAACCACTGGGGCGATGTGATCAGCTCCCAGGCGTAGGCGATCGCGTCCTTCTTGAAATAGTCGCCAAAAGAAAAATTCCCCAGCATCTCGAAGAACGTGTGATGGCGGTTGGTGAAGCCGACGTTTTCGAGATCGTTGTGCTTGCCGCCGGCGCGCACGCACTTCTGCGAAGTAGCGGCCTTGTTGTAGTCGCCCTTTTCCAGGCCGAGGAAGACGTCTTTGAACTGGTTCATCCCGGCATTGGTGAACAGCAACGTGGGATCGTTCTGCGGGACGAGAGACGACGAGTGCACTTCCCTGTGCCCTTTTTGCACAAAGAAGTCGAGGAATTTGCGGCGAATTTCTGAGCCGGTGGGCATGGAAAGGCAATTCTAAATGAAAAAGTTGACCACAGAGGGCGGGCGAAAAGACCTGAATCGCAGAGGACGCTGAGATCGCGGAGGAAACCGAAACAACTCAAACCACGGAGGGCACAGCGGAACACCGAGGAATCATGCTCCCCGCGCGAACTGGGTCAGCCGTGCGGCTGAACTGATCAGCGCATCCTGCTACTGGTCTTTAGCTTTCTCTTTGTCGCTGGTTGGATTTGCAGTGGCCTCTTTTGTGCCCTTCTTTACGTTATGCCCGATGTTTTTCACGACGTGCGAGATGTCGTGGCCGACATCTTTCACTCCATGTTTGACATCCGAACCGGTCTTGCGCAGAGCGTTGTCGCTGGAGTCGCCGGTTTTCTGTGCCGCTTTCTCCGTGTCTTTGGCAGTGGTCTTGGCGGCTTTGGTGGTGTCTTTCTCGGCGGTTTTGCCGGCTTTCTCCGTATCTTTGGTTGCAGTCTTGGCGGCTGACTTCGTGGCCGTGCCGGTCTTCTTCGCGGCCGACTCGGTGGTCTTGGCGGTTTTGTCGGCAGCTTTCCTGGTGTCGTGGGAGGCGGCCTTCGCCGTATGTTTCACGGTGCTGCCGGCCGACTTGTCTTTATCGGTGCTGCTGGAATCCTGCGCATGCAGGGCCGGGGCCAGGGTGAGCGCCGCCGTCAAGAGAATTGCAAGTTTCAAAGTCACAGATCCTCCTTAGAAGCTCGGTGGATGTTGGCTGCGAGTATGCAACTTTTGCCGCGAGAAGGCAACGGTACGGTCTGATTCTTCCAATGCAGAGTTCAGGGCCGGATTGCTAGAGGGGGTGTGCGCGGAGATTTAGATCACGTGCAGCGCAGAAATTTAATTCGACTCGCTCTCGAGCGCGGTGAGGGTCTCGTCGTCGACGTCCCACTTCTTGAGGACGGTCATAATGCTTTTGGTGGTAAAACCGGCTCGGGCCAGTTGGCGAAAAATGCGCGACGCCTGCTTCTGGTCTTTCGGCTTTTCCAGCCGCTTTTTTCGAAGATATGCGCGAGCTTGCTGCTCTTCGTTGACGCCGTCGTAAGCCGCGCCGACGGCGCCGTCGATCATCTCACTACGAATACCTTTCGCCTTTAATTCGGTGATGACGCGCATACGACCGAATTTTTGATTGTCGCGCCGCAAGGAAGAATAGGAAGCGGCGAACTGCGCGTCGTTCAGGTACCCATGATCTTTGAGGCGGCGAACGATCAATTCAATCAGGGTCTGCCCATACTCCGAGTCGGCGTCTTCGACGCGGGCGCGCATGAGCCGCTTCAATTCGGCCACCGTGCGCATGCGGCGAGCCAGGGCTGCAACGGCGTAGTCATAGAGCTCGCCTTCGGTGTACGACTTTTTCTTGGGACGAGGGAAGGGCATACACACAACGATAATCCATAGGATGTCGGAATCCCAATCGCGCATTCGCGAGACGGGCAATTGGGCGGTCCCACAACCCGGGACCGCTGGACAGCCGAGGGCGGCTGTCCCCACATAGTCCAATCAGTCCTCACCCTCTACATACGCGGGATGCCGCGCCGGAGCCCGCTTCTTGATTTCCTCGGCGAGATTTTGCAGCCAGCGCAGTTCTGTGCGAAATTGCTCGACCATAAGGCTGACAGCCCAGACTGCCTCATGGAACTGATGGCCAACTTCGTCGTAGATCCCGCGCAGCGTGGCCTCTTCGCGTGCCAGTTCTTCTTCCAGAAATTGCCGCCGCCGCTCGATCTGCTGCTCGAAGACGCCCGGCCCCGCCAGCCAAGACAACGCGATCCAGGTAAGAAATGGCGGACGCTCGCGTTGCGTGGCCCACTCTTCCCGCTCAAGGGCGCTGGCCAGGGCGTGGCGTCCTTTTGTCGTCGTCGCAAAGACGCTGCGCTCAGGACCAGCGGCAGGGTCATGACTCTTGACGGTACGAATCATGCCCTGCGCCTGCAGTTTCTCGAGCGAGTAGTAGATCTGCGGACGAGAAATGCCCGCCCAGTCCCGCACCTGCCGCCGCTCCAACTCGAGGTTGGCCTGATAGCCGTGCATGGGGCGCTCGGCCAGCAGGCTCAACAAAACCAGATCGGGCGTGGTTAGCTCTCTTTTTCTTGAAGCCTGCTTAGCTGCGGGCATCGCGCGCCTTCCGCTGCCGGCTCCAGTACCACCAATTCCTCTGCTCTGCGGGAAGAGAGGGATTCTGCGCCTGCGCCACCGCTGCCCGGAACACGTCGAGGCAGCAAAGGTCCTGGGTCTGGCCTTTGGCCGTGCAGAGTTGTTCATAGAGCTTCTCCGGATTACGGCGGGCGAGCTGGGCCACGCTGTGAATGCCCAAGAGCTCGAAATCCCGCAGAAATGCCGGGCCGACAGAAACCAGGTCCTGCAACGAGCGTTGATTGGTGGTCATCGAAAATTCTCCTTGACAATGCTGTCAGAGTATCTTAACGTGACACTAGTCTAAATGAGACTACTGAGATTGACAAGGAAAAAACGATGCGAAACTCAAGCTTAGTTGTGACAATTCTGGTCCTGGCCGCTGGCATGCCCTGGTCTCAGCCAAAGGCCGTTGCTGCTGACACCAACCAATCGACAAATAAGGAGACGAACAAAACCATGCAAGTAAAACGGATCACGCCTGTGCTTTTTGTGGAAGAGGTCGAGCCTTGTGTGAAGTTCTGGGTCGAGCGTATGGGATTTGAGAAGACCGTCGAAGTGCCGGGCGAAAACGGCAAGCTGGCTTTCGCGACGCTGCAGAAAGGAAACGTCGAGCTGATGTACCAGAGCTATGCCAGCGTTGAAAGAGACATTCCGGCGGTCGCGCAATCGGTCCGCAAGGGCCCAACTTTCCTTTATATCGAGGTCGACAGTCTCGATCAGGCGATCACCGCCTCGAAAGGAGCCGAGCTAGTGATGCCGGTGCGCAACACGTTCTATGGCTCGAAGGAAATCGGGATCAAAGATCCGGCGGGACACTTCGTCACGTTTGCCGAGTTCGGCAAGACCGCACAGAAATAGGAACTGCGTGGGATTGAGTGATGCGGAAATTCGGTGCTCTTTTCGTTCTGGCAGTGGGAACAAGAATCCCCATCCTGTCGCTGCAAAAACGCAGCGACACGGATGGGGCAACCAATAATCTGGAGCTCCGAACCGGCTACGACTTTGCGCCGAATCCGGCGGCCTGCATCGATTGCCGCGAGATGTCGGCGGTCGACGCGATGCCCTGCATGCGCAGCTTGAAGTCGTCGGCGTTGGAAGCGTTTTCGAGCGCCGTCTCGTAGTTGACCAGCCCCGCCTGGAACAGATCCCAGAGCGACTGATCGAAGGTCTGCATGCCGTATTGCGACGTGCCGGCGGCGATCGCATCGCGGATGGAGCGCGTCTTTTCCGGTACCAGCACGCACTCGCGAATGTAGGCCGTGTTGATCATGACTTCCACGGCGGGAACGCGTCCTTCGGCATCCGAGCGCCGCACCAAGCGCTGGCTGACGATGGCGCGCATGACCGCCGCAAGCTGCATACGAATCTGTTTCTGCTCCGGCGGCGGAAAGATCGAAATGATTCGGTTGATGGTTTCGACAGCATCGAGAGTGTGCAAGGTCGAGAACACCATGTGACCGGTTTCGGCGGCGTGCAGAGCCGTCGAAATCGTTTCCAGGTCTCGCATTTCGCCGACCAGGATGACGTCGGGGTCCTGACGAAGAGATGCGCGGAGCGCGGCGCCGAAGGTGGGAGTGTCCACGCCAACTTCGCGTTGATTGACATATCCCTTCTTGTCGCGGTGCAGAAATTCGATCGGGTCTTCGATGGTGATAATGTGCTCGGCGCGGCTGGAGTTGACGCGGTCCACCATGGCCGCCAGCGTTGTCGATTTACCGGAGCCGGTCACGCCCGTGACCAGCACCAGGCCGCGCGGCATGTCGCAGATCTGCTCGACCACCTTGGGCAGAAACAGTTCATCGAGCGCGCGAATCTTGGTGGGGATGACGCGGAGCACCAGTCCCACGTTGCCACGCTGCTGAAAGATGTTGACACGGAAGCGTCCCAGGCCGGCGACGCCGTACGCCATGTCGATTTCGGTGGTCTCTTTGAATTTTTGCTTTTGGCGCGCCGACATCATGCTGAACGCCATATTCAACATGTCTTCGGCGCTGACGCGCGGCTGGTCGGTCAGCGGCACCAGCTCGCCGTCAATGCGCAGGTGAGGATAGTTGCCGACCTTCAGGTGCAAGTCGGAGGCTCGGCGCTCGGTCGCGATCCGCAGCAGATCATCAATATTCATCGCAGAAGGGTCCCTATGGAACTCTTCGTATGATGACCCGAAGCGTCACCTTCCCCAAGATGACCTTGGTAATGGGCAGTTGGGGCCGCACCGGCATAGGCCACTAATGAGACTAATGCGTGGAACCGAGTCAGTCTTTCTGAATCTTGGTAGAGGCTTGCGGCGGTGAGATACTAGATTTCGATTCTACCCACGTCGGATACATATGGCGAAACCTCGAGCAGACGGTAACAACAAATTCGTGATTGATTCCGAGTGCCCCTGGCGAGTGACCCCAAAGAGATTGGAATTGGCCGTTATTGGTTACAGGACGTCAAGGTCGGAGTGGCGGGCCCTGCTCATGCGAGCAAAACGCGGGGACCCAGAAGCCGAATGGGGGGTAGCGGATCGCTATGGCGACGGCTCCAAGGATCCCAAGGGAAAGATCGTCGTGAGGCGCTCCCGAAGCAAGGCTATCCAATGGTTTCGACGGGCGGCAGAGCACGGTTCCAGTGCGGCACAAAATACACTGGGAGTCTTACTGAGCAACGGCGATGGAGTCAGAAAGGATGTCCGGGAAGCGTTTTCATGGTTGAGAAAAGCATTTCATGCTGGCGAAGCAATCGCCGCCCAAAACATCGCCATTACGTACCGAGAAATGGGCAACCTAAGGGCGGCTGTTAAATGGTTCCGAAAGTCTGCCGACACAGGCGACGGGGACGCACTCATTCAACTCGGAATTCACTATTACTGGGGGAGAGGAGTTAGGACAAATCCGAAAGCAGCTATTCGATGCTTTCGCATGGCCAGCAAATCAAGACACATTTGCGAAGCAGGAAGAGATGACGCCTTCTTTTTTCTGGGAATCGCTCATTGCGAGGGCAAAGGAGTCAAAGCCTCGATCTTCAAAGCTAGAAAACTGCTCGAACGAGCAAACATCGATAGTGACCATCCGGCCGCAGACCGGATTCTGCAGCAACTACCCGCGTAACACCGGAAACGATGACTCCTTCATCGCAGCTAGTGGGAAAGTGCCCATTCTTCCCAGAATACGGTTTTGACGCTGCGGACCATAGCACGCTAATGCACGCACCCCGTGGACAAATGCGTCAGGGCTATACCTTTCACGACCGCTTCACAAACGCCTTCAGACACGATTCAGGTTTATCTGATAATTAAGTCTGCTCGGGTATATTCCTCGATACATGTGCGGATAGCGAACTCCATTTCGCAAGTGACGCATCTTCTCTGCCTGCTCGCAGGCGCACCACTCCTTTATGCCCAGAATTCCACTCCGACTGCACCCATGGAGCAGATTCGCACGGCGCAGGCCACACGGGTTGAGCGGGCGCCGAAGCTCGATGGGACCCTACATGACCCGATCTGGCAGCTGGCGACTCCGATTACCGACTTCCGGCAACGCGAGCCGTTTGAGGGACAACCCGCGACAGAATCGACCGAGGTCCGCATTCTTTTTACGCACGATGACGTGTACTTCGGAATCGTATGTCATGACTCGGCTCCGCACGGCGTAATAGCGTCTCAGCTACGGCGCGACGTAAGCCAGGAGTACGACGACTACTTCGAAATCATCATTGACTCGCGGCGAGACCGGCGAAATGCCTTCCTGTTTCAAATTAATCCTCTAGGCACCCAACGCGATGGTCTCTTGGCGGACGAACAGCAGACCGACAACTCGCAGGACGGAGATCCGGGATGGGACGGCGTTTGGACATCGGAAGCGCGGATTACCGAAGACGGCTGGAGTGCCACGGTGGAAATCCCTTTTTCTACTCTGAATTTCATGCGCAGCAACGATGTCGTGTGGGGCGTGAACTTCAAGCGTTTCATTCGCAGGAAAAATGAAGAAGATCTGTGGACCGCGTGGCGCCGGACGTTTGGCGCCAACAAGATCAGCGAGGCGGGAGAATTGCACGGGATCACAGATATTGGCAGTGGCAGGCTCTTCATCGTGAAGCCCTATGTCTTGGGCGGATTCAGTCATCTGCCGGCAAGCGCCGCTATCGGTGGATTGACTCCAGGAACCACGGCGCTGCACACGGGTGGATTGGACATCAAATACGGGCTGCGGTCGAACCTCGTCGCCAATCTGACCGGCAACACGGATTTTGCCGACAGCGACGTCGATGTGCAGCAGTTCAATCTGACGCCGTACAAATTGTTCTTTCCCGAGAAACGCCAATTTTTTCTTGAGAACGCGAACGTGTTCTCGTTCCCCATGAGTATCGGCGAGAGTGCCGATCAACTTTTCTTCAGCCGGCAAATTGGAATCGATGCCGTGACAGGACAGGAGGTCACGATCAATGGCGGAGGCCGTCTGACGGGAGAACTCGGCGGATTTGAGCTCGGTGTCATGGATGTGGATACCAGGTCGTCGGGGCCCAACCCGTACGCGAACTATGCAGTCGTACGGTTGAAACGGTCGATTGGGGAAAGCGGGTCGTATGTGGGGGCAATGGGAATCGATAAGCGCTTTGGGAATCCCGCAGGGAATTTCAATCAAACGGAAGGGGTCGACGGCCGGCTGGTTTTGCTGAAGAACCTTGCGCTGTCGGGATACGCTGCGCAAACGCGGAGCCCAGGATTCTACTTGTGCTCGATTAATCCAGAAAACTGCAACTCTGGACAGACCAGTCTCGGGGCGGGAGTAATCTATCGCTCAAATTGGTTGGATTTCTTCGGCGAGCATCGCAAGATCGGTCCTAACTTCAATCCGGCGGTTGGATTCCTCGAGCGAACGGATTGCGTGTGCGATTTTGCCGACGCGAACTTCAAAGTACGTCCGCAGATCCCCACCGTGCGCGAACTTAATTTCGAGAGTTTTATTGTGCATGATCCCGATACACGCGGCAGAGTGCAGACGCAGGAATGGCAAGCGACGTTTCGGGGGGAGTTCCACAACGGCTCGTATACCGACGATGACATCGTGGACGCCTTCGCGCAGCGCCTGGTCGAGCCCTTCAATATCTACAAGAACTTCTTCATTCCGGTCGGAGTGTACAACTGGGGCCGCCATCAATTGACCTATGGCTCTGCCAAGGAGCGTCGGATCACGGCCAACTTCTATGAACGATTTGGCAGTTATTACAACGGGAGGTTGAACGAACTGCGGGTTCGAGCGACATACCGCGCGAATCAACGACTGGCATTCGGTTTCAGCGAACAATGGAACAAATTTCACCTGGGCGTAACCGACGGAACCGTGGGCGCGGCGCCGACATTCCGCAACTTTTCAGTCGTATTTGGCTCGCTCGAGACGGACTACGCTTTCTCCCGCTTCGTTTCGCTGTCGACGATTTTGCAGATGGATACGGCGAATGCGCAGGGCGCGAGCGCAAACATCCGGCTGCGATGGAATTATCGTCCGGATAGCGATCTGTATGTGATTTATACAGCCGGGCAGAAGTTCGCCAGCTTAGCGGCGGTGAATCCGGAGCAGTTCTATGAACACCGGTTCGTAGTCAAATACACGTACTCTTTTCGCCCTTAGAACACTGGATCGATTGGGCGCTAGCGCCAGAGCCTGGCTCTTTTGACTGCGCTCAGGGGAGGCTGCGTCCGGGGCTACACGTTCAGAAGCATTAGACCCCCACCGGCTGCTTGCTGCGCACCGGTATCGGAGTGAACCAGTGGTGGCGGTCGGCTTTCTCGCCGCGGATGATCGCGTAGAACTCTTTCTGGATCGCCTTGGTGATTGGACCAGCAACACCATTTCCGACGTTGATCTTATCGACGGTGCGAATGGGCGTGATTTCGGCGGCGGTGCCGCTGAAGAAAGCCTCATCGGCGATGTAGAGCATCTCGCGCGGAATCATCTGCTCGATGATTGGGATGTCGAGGTCGCGTGCGATCTGCAGGACCGAATCGCGCGTGATGCCCGGCAGCACGGAGTTGCCGAGCGGCGCGGTCATCAGCTTGCCGCGATGGACGATGAACAGGTTTTCGCCCGAGCCTTCGCTGACGAATCCGTTGACGTCGAGCGCGATGCCTTCGGCGTAGCCGTTGACGATGGCTTCCATCTTGATGAGCTGCGAGTTCATGTAATTGGCGCCCGACTTCGACATGGCGGGCAAGGTGTTGGGAGCCAATCGCGTCCACGAAGAGACGCAGACGTCGCAGCCATCGGCTTCGCCGGTCAGATACTTCCCCCACGGATAATTGATGATGTAGACCTCGGTGGGCGAGTTGAAGGGGTTCACGCCGACTTCGCCGTATCCACGCAAAACCACCGGGCGGATATAGCAGGGCCACACGCCGTTGTGCGCAATGGTGTCAACCATGCCCTTGACTAATTCTTCGCGGGTGAACGGAATGTCGATGCGGTAGATCTTGGCGGAATCGAGAAGGCGCTGAATGTGCTCATGGGCGCGGAAGATCGCGGGGCCGGATGGCGGAGCGTAGCAACGGATGCCCTCAAATACCGACGAGCCGTAGTGGACCACGTGCGACATCACGTGGATGGTGGCGTCGTCCCAGTTGATGAGCTTTCCGTTGTGCCAAATTTTGTCAGTCTTCTCGATTGCCATGCTTGCTCCTTGACTTCTGCAAGTGAACTGCAACCACGAGGGAATCGGGCCCAAGGCAGAGGGGACGGCGCGAGAACCCCAGCAGCGCTAGAAGCATTATAGCCGAGCCGGGAAGAGCATTTTCCGAGGTTGCCTGAGGAAGTTGTGTAGGGGCGGACGCAGTAGCCTGCCCTGAGCGGAGTCGAAGGGTCCGCCCTGAGTTACGCGAGCGACGAGTTTTCTTTGCGCGCTTGGGGCGCAACCCCAGATCCTTCGATTCCGCTCAGGGCTACGGCGTCGGGGCTACACGAACATCATAGAATCGGATCATGCTGTTTCTCCAAACTGTCGGATGGCTCGCGTGCGTGGTCTATTCCACGATTCCGCTGTTCTGGCTGATGATCCATCCGCGGGCGCAGCGATGGCGGGAGACGCCGCGGTCGCCCTACCGAATTCTGCTGCCGACCTGGTTGTTCATGTGGATCGCTTTCGGAGCGGTGACGGGACGTTGGCGCGGAGTAACGCTGTATTCCGCGCGCTGGGCGTGGGTTCCAGCCGGGCTTCTCTTTGCTGCTGGCTTCTGGCTTTACGTGCGCGGTGGAATTCACTTCAGTTGGGCGCAACTGGGCGGCTTGCCGGAAATTGTCCCGCAGCACGAGCAGCGGCTGGTGACGACGGGTATTCGGGCGCACGTGCGGCATCCGGTTTATCTTGGGCATCTGTGCGAGATGCTGGCGTGGAGTATCGGGACAGGGCTGGTCGTGTGCTGGGCGCTGACCGGGTTCGCCATGCTGACTGGAGCGGTCATGATTCGCATGGAAGATGCGGAGTTGGAGGAGAGGTTTGGGAAAGAGTATGCGGCGTATCGGGAGCGTGTGCCGGCAATTTTACCCAAATTCAATTGAGGCACGCATAGGTGGCTGGCGCGCTCACCTGATCATCTTCCTAGTGCCGTCACGGTTTCGTCACATTCTCGTCCAACACAGCGATGTAGGCAGCCAACAAATGATAGCTGTCATAATAGTCGTCTAACCTGACTGCTGAGTACTTGTCCTTCGATGTGTGGAGTATCCGAGCATTCCATGTTTCCTGGGTTAAGGAGTGAATGGTGATCCGCGGTACTTTGCGTTGGGCGAATTGCTCCCCGTCGCTGCTGCCTACCTGGTCCACATCGACTGCAGATACCGGCAGCCTGAGTTGCTTAGCCACATATGCGAGGAGGTTTGCCAGGTGCGCATCAGAATGACTGAGCCACACTTTCGCGGGGGCAAGACCCAGCGTATCGATGTTCACCATAGCATCAATAGCGGCCACCTGTTCCTTGGTCATTTGCTGAACATAAAAATGTGATCCGATCTCGCCTCGCTCCTCGTCAGTGAAGCCGATGAAGATGTAGGTGTGGCTATGAGATCCATTCCTTAGCGCTTCATAAAGCGAGGGCAGAAGAGATGCCCCACTCCAGTTGTCGACCACCCCGTTCCCCTCGGGTACACGATCGTAGTGCGCGCCTACAATGATGACGCGATCGGACGTGCCCGGCAGCACGCAGATCACATTAGGAAGCTTTGAACCTTTTACGGGCTGCTCTGAAAGATGCTGCTCACCGCACCCGGCCTCCCCAAACATTTGTCGAAGCGTGGCTTCACGCTGCTTATTGTCGCCTGCAAACTTGCCGAGGCGATCTTCGACAGTTGAACGCGGGGCTGGGCTGTAGGCAACAGTGCTGCTGCTTGCGACGATGCATGTGCACACAAGCAACCCGACGACCAACGCGGACATGTTCTTGTTAGAGAATGAGCCAACCATAGGCCTAGCATACGCTTTGAGATTGCACGGCCGGAACACGTGTTTGTAACGCCGTATAATCCAGAAGCAGAGTGCTACCCGACGGTCACGATCCTATTCTCTCGTATGAAATTTGAGCTGTTCATTGCATCCCGCTACCTGAGGGCAAAACGGCGCCAGGCTTTTATTGGCATCATTACTGGCATCTCGATTGCGGGAGTGGCGGCGGGGGTGGCGTCGCTGGTCATTGCGCTGGCGATAAACAACGGATTTCGCCAGGATCTCCAACAACGACTTTTGGGATCGACGTCGCACATCAGCTTGCAGCGCGTTGCCGATGACGGCATTCGCGATTGGCCGGCACTCATGGACCGGCTGGCGAAGCAGCCGCATGTGGTGGCGGCGGCTCCGGCGATCTTTGAGCAGGTGCTGATCTCGCGCGGTCCGCGGGCGCGTGGAGCGGTGCTGAAAGGGATGATTCCGCGCTATGAGCGGCGCGTCGGCGATCTGCTGAGCACGGTGAAGGAGGGGTCGGCCGAGGCGTTGGAGGATAGTGGTAGTCCGAACTCTAACCAAGATAATTCCCAGGTCTCGCAAGAACAGCTAGACCCTTCGACTGCGCTCAGGGCAGGCCTGGAGCACCCCACGTCAGGTGATGATTCCGAGAAAGGGCGGAGGAATGCGTCCGCCGCTACACAGGGCATGGTGGACAAGGGTGTTCGCCCGACACACGAACCCGCGGGCGAGGGCGCCCGCGCCACACAGTCTGACATTGATTCGCCGGATTCGCTGACGGGACTGCAGCAGCGGCTGGCGGCGATGCCTCCGATTGTTCTGGGCAAAGACATGGCCGACAACCTGGGCGCGACGGTTGGATCCGTGGTGCTGGTCACGAGTCCGCAGGGAGAACTGACGCCCTTCGGCATGGTGCCCAAGTACAGCCGGTTTCGCGTGGCGGGAATTTTCAACTCTGGATTTTACGACTACGATTCCACTTGGGCGTTCGCGCGGCTGTCGGATTCGCAGCGGTTATTCGGGCTCGGCGATCTGATTTCGGTGATTGAATTCAAAGTGGATGACATTTACAAGGCCGATGTGATCTCGCGTGAGCTGGAAGATGCAGCCGGCAAGGGCTTTATGGCTACGAACTGGATGGAGCAAAATAAGGCGCTATTTCGAGCGCTACGGCTGGAGCGTGTGGTCACGTTCATCACCATCGGGCTGATTGTGTTTGTCGCGGCACTCAACATCCTGATATCGCTGATCATGATGGTGATGGAGAAGACCAAAGACATTGCGGTGCTGATGTCGATGGGCACACGCAAAGCACAGGTACGCAATGTTTTTGTTGCGCAGGGAGTGCTGATCGGCATCGTGGGGACGATGATCGGGCTGCTGCTTGGCTATGCCATCTCGTATGCGGGCGGGCACTACCACATCATTTCGCTCTCGCCCGAGGTCTATTCCATTGATTACGTGCCGTTTGCACCGCGGGCGGTAGATGGAGTGCTGGTGGCGCTGGTGGCGGTGGGGGTGTCGTTTATCGCGACGCTGTATCCTTCGTGGTCGGCGTCGAGGATCCTGCCGGCGGAGGCGTTAAGGTACGAATAAATTCAGGGCTACCGCTCCGCGGTCCTTGCCGCGGGAGATCCCTCATCCCGCCGGTGTAAGCGCGGGACTTTCGGGATGGCGCCACCATGATCGTGCCGTAGTACGAGGGAGTTGCGGGATCATGGAGCATCGATTGGCCGACAAAAGCGTCCGCCCCACCACTAGAATGACGTTGTGCACAGGGGCGACGTGACATCGGTCACATCCGGGTTTCCCGTAGTGGGTATACAGTTTTCGGCATGCTTCGCTTCTTTCGCGAGCGCGGGAAACGCAAAGATTTGCAATTCGTCTGGCTGAAGCCGTAGTTGCTAAAGTGCGGACTGTAATTTATTAGCCCGGGAACCGGAGTGGCGCGGGCAGGGTGCGACGCCTGGCGAAACGAAAGAGAAGTGGAGTGCATCTAACAGACAAAGATTGGGTAGTCCGGGTAGTGAATTTGAAGAAGGTTTTTCGGTCCGGCGAATCGGACCTGGTGCTCTTTGAGAATCTTTCGTTCGAGGTGAAGCGGGGTGAGATGCTTGCCATCGTGGGCCAATCCGGGGCTGGGAAGAGTACCTTGTTACACATCCTGAGCGCCCTTGATCGGCCTTCTGCAGGTGACGTATACTGCGCCAACTTGCCGCTGAATCAGCTGACGCAGGACCAGGCCGCTGAGTTTCGCAATCGCGAGACTGGGTTTGTCTGGCAGTTTCACTATCTGTTGCCTGAGTTTACGGCGGCGGAAAACGTAGCCATGCCGTTGCTGTTGCGAGGCCAGAGTCGGCAGCAGGCGGAGGCAGAAGCAAGGCGCTGGTTGCGGGAAGTCGGCTTGGAACAGCGTGCGCATCACCGCTCAGGGGAGCTTTCGGGCGGCGAGCAGCAGCGTGTGGCCCTGGCTAGGGCGCTCATCACGGGACCAAAGCTTCTGCTGGCCGACGAGCCGACCGGAGATTTGGACGGGCATACGGCGGAAGCGGTTTTTGAACTGATTGCGCGATTGCATCGCGAACACCAACTCACCTCCCTCATTGCAACGCATAATTTGTCGTTTGCTCGGCGGTGCCATCGGGTGCTGCGAATCGAGCAGGGGCACGTTGAAGAGATCGTACCGGAATCATTGCCGGCATGAGACGGAAGTGAGTGCGAAAGATTAGTAACACCATGTGCAGAATTGGAGTACAAGCAGGAATCGCGAAGTGGCGGGCGCAGGCGGTGGGTGGCATTTGCCGCAATGGAAAAATGGTGCACTTCGGAGCACACCAGAGTTTCTAAGCGCTTGGGTTTGTTGGCTGTTTGATTGCATAATATGACTAGCGATCGTCGAGGCAAGGCTGAAGAAAGAAACCGGGGGGCGGGCCGGGAGTTAGCGTCCCGGCTGGGAAATCAGGGGGAAGGCTTTTATGTTTGAGCGTTATACGGAAAAAGCCAGGCGCGTCATCTTCTTTGCCCGTTATGAAGCCAGCCAATTTGGGTCTCCTTATATTGAGACCGAACACCTGCTCCTGGGACTGCTGCGTGAAGACAAGGCGCTGACCAATCGCTTCCTGCGGTCGCATGCCTCGGTGGAGTCGATCCGCAAGCAGATCGAGGGGCATACGACGATCCGGGAGAAAGTTTCAACTTCCGTAGACCTCCCATTAAGCAACGAATGCAAGCGAGTGCTGGCCTACGCGGCGGAAGAGGCAGAGCGGCTTTCCCACCGGCATATTGGGACGGAACACCTGCTATTGGGACTGTTGAGAGAAGAGAAATGCTTCGCGGCTGAGATTCTGCACGAGCGAGGATTGCGGCTGTCGACGATCCGCGAAGAGCTGGCCCGCACCAGCCAGGAAAAAGCCCAGCCGCAACGGCAGCGTGAATCATCGCTTCTGAGTGAGTTTTCGCGCGATCTGACCCAGGCTGCGATGGACAGCCAGCTTGATCCTCTGGTGGGACGCGAAGGCGAAGTGGAACGCGTGGTCCAGATTCTCTGCCGGCGGACTAAGAACAATCCGGTGCTGATTGGCGAACCGGGCGTCGGCAAGACAGCGATTGTGGAAGGGCTGGCGCAACGAATTGCCGATGGAGAAGTTCCTTCGTTCCTGGCCGACAAGCGGATTCTGGCTCTGGATTTGTCTTTGATCGTCGCGGGAACCAAGTATCGCGGACAGTTTGAAGAGCGCCTGAAGACGATTATGAAGGAGCTGATGGAGTCGCAGAATTCCATCATCTTCATTGATGAGTTGCACACCCTGGTGGGCGCGGGATCGGCGGAAGGGTCGCTCGACGCGGCCAACATTTTAAAACCTGCGCTTTCGAGGGGCGAGATTCAGTGCATCGGGGCGACGACTCCGGGCGAATACCGGAAGTCGATTGAAAAAGACCGCTCGCTCGAGCGGCGATTCCAGGCAGTGAAAGTTCCGCCTCCGAATGAAGTGGATGCAGTCAAGATTCTGTTCGGAATCAAAGATCGCTACGAGAAGTTTCACGCTGTCACTTATACCGACGACGCGATCAACTTCGCGGTCTCGCATTCCAACCGGTATATTCCGGACCGGTTCCTGCCAGACAAGGCAATCGACCTGGTCGATGAGGCGGGCGCGCGCGTGAAGCTGCGCCAGACTTCCCTGCCCGAAGAAATTACCGAAGTCCAGAAGCGGATTAAATTCATCGTCCACAGGATGGAGAACGCCATTGCGAACCACGAGTTCGAGAAGGCGCGCTTCTACTCGGACGAAGAACGCAAGGAGCGCGAGAACCTGCGCGCCCTTCGCGAAAAATACCACCTCGATGAATCCTCCACCGGCGTAGTCGGTCGGGAGGACATCGAGGACGTGGTATCGCGCTGGACCGGCGTTCCCATCACGTCGATCAAAGAAGAAGAGACGCAGAAGCTGCTGCGCATTGAAGAAGAACTGCACAAGCGCATCATCTCGCAAGACAAGTCGATCAGCGCGCTGGCTCGCGCGATTCGCCGCTCACGCGCGGGACTCAAGAATCCGAATCGGCCGATCGGATCGTTCTTGTTCCTCGGACCGACGGGCGTCGGCAAAACCGAGGTTGCACGGACGTTGGCGCAGTTCATGTTCGGCACGGAAAAGGCGCTGGTCCGCTTCGACATGTCGGAATTCATGGAGAAGCATTCGGTCTCGAAGCTGATCGGCTCGCCTCCGGGATACGTCGGCTACGAAGAGGGTGGCCAGCTGACCGAGCGCGTGAAGCGCGCGCCGTATTCGGTGGTGCTGCTGGATGAAATCGAGAAGGCGCACCCGGATGTCTTCAACATCCTGCTGCAGGTGTTTGAAGACGGCCAACTGACAGACGGTCTTGGCAATACGGTCGACTTCAAAAACACGATCATCATCATGACTTCGAACATCGGAGCACGGCACCTGCAGAAGCGCGAGGGCCTCGGCTTCCAGTCGACGAAAGAAGATGCGATTGCCGACAAAGTCGAAGAGCTGGTGAGGAACGAGGTCAAGCGCACATTTAATCCCGAGTTCCTGAACCGGCTGGACGAAATCATCATCTTCAACGCGCTGAGCGAGGGCGACCTGATCCAGATTCTGGAACTCATGGTCACGCAGCTCAACACCAACCTGGCGCAGAAGTCGATCACGGTAACGGTTGCGGACGAAGCCAAGCGCTGGATCCTTAACCAGACTTTGACCGACCGCAGCTACGGTGCACGCCCGCTGCGCAGGGCGCTGCAGAAGTACATCGAAGACCCGCTGTCGGAGGCGTTGATTCAGGGCACGATCACCATGCGTCCGGCCTTCATCGAGGTCTTCCTCGAAGACAACAAGCTCTTCTACCGTCCGGTGGATGCGGAAAAGGCGGAGGGAGTGCTGTTGTACGAAAAGTAGGGAGTCAGAAGTCAGTTATCAGCAGACAGAGGCCGTCAGCGAAAAGCTGGCGGCTTTTAGTTTTGTGTAGGGGTGGACGCATTCGTCCGCCCCGAGCGAAGCGGCATTTCTATTATGCCGCTACGATCCGCTTTCCGGCCTGATCCCATCGCCATGGAACGTCGCGGCCCTGCAGATGGACGCCTCCGATCCAGCGGTCGATCCCCTTGATTGACACGTGATCGGCTTTGCCTACCAAGACTCGCTTTCCGAGCTCTGTCAATTTCAGTACAGCGGCGTTGAATTGCCAGTTATTCATATTCCCGCGAAACGGCTCTGCAAATTCGAGCAGCGGTCGTGGCGCTCTGACGAACTCGCGGAGCATATCGAAGAGCAGAATGTCGCCGACGGTTTCCCTTGCGATAACTGAGCCCATAGCTGCGGCGGCCCTTAAGGAACCCGCTTTTCGAATTGCCCGTAGGAGGAGCATCTCCAGCCGGGACAAACCATTTCGTGAATTGGGATACTCTTGGAGCAGCCTCGTTAAAGCCGACCGGAGTCCCGGAATCGCGCCCAATTCCGCTCGAAGCAGGCGAGACATTCCAGCAGACGTCGGCTGGCGAAATGCCCGCCAGGCCCGCTCCGCTAGACGCATTTGTGCGGATGTTACTGATCTGCGTTTTGAATAGGCGACAGCAATCTGGCTTGGATGTAGCTCGCCGCCGTGTCTGGCAATCCATGAAAGCCGTGACGCCGCCACACCTTGCTCGCGAAACCAGCTGAGAACCTGCATGAGGCTCAGTTGGCAGAGCACGCAACTAGGCCCAAACCAAAGAGCGACACGTTCATACTCTGCGTGGTTGGCAAGAGCGGCATCTCGCTTATCAAGATCCTCCGAGCTCTTGCCGTGTGTCCAGAACTGCGATCGCACCTGGCTGAGCTGACGAAGCGAGGGTGTTTCAGGAACCGGCCCGGTGTAGAGTGCATCGCGCCAACTGACTATGTCTCTGCCTTTCGACAAGCCTGAAACCCTGATGGTTCCACCGGCTGATTCTCCGTCCACGATGTGGAGAGTCCCTGTCATGCTTTCAGAGCATACGCTTGGAGAGGTTGTCGTCGACAACTCTTTGCGAAGAGCGCACCCTGGGGCAATCAACCCCGACTCATCCTGCAAATCTCGAACTGAGGTGGCAATAGCTCTCGCTTGTTTGCGCGCCCTGTGCGCAACCCCAGACCCTTTGAGTCCGCTCAGGGCAGGCTGCTGCGTCCGGGGCTACATTTTTCCAGCACTGCAAGTTTCATCCGCCTTGGCCCGACACGCATTTAATCCTTCGCAGTTTGCAATTCTTATATTGCGAGTCATTCGCACGAACGCATGCTTTTCCGCGCCGCTCCTGTACAATTTTTCCGTGCAGGTGCGCGCGAACCTTCGCTGGCTGACACTACTTGTTTTTGTTCTGCACTTTCCCGCGCATGCCGAGCCTGTCAAGGATCTCAAGCCTACTGGCTACGTCAACGATTTCGCGCACGTGCTCGATCCGAGCGCGATCAGCCAGATGGAAGACATCTGCCATGAGATCGACGAAAAAGCTCACGCACAGATTGCCGTAGTCACAGTCAACACTCTCGACGGCAAGGACCTCGAGAGCTACTCGGTCGATCTCGCTCAGAAATGGGGTATGGGCGGAAAAGGTCATGATCGCGGCGTCCTGATTCTCTACATCATCCGGGATCATCGAGCGCGCATCGAAGTGGGCTACGGGCTGGAATCGATTTTACCGGACGGCAAAGTTGGCGGTTTTCAGCGCGAGGCCATTCCTCTCATGCGGAATGGCGAGTACAGCCAGGCTTTGCTCCTGGTCACCGAGCGCGTTGCTGGCGTGATCGCGACGGATGCAGGCATCCAACTGACAAATGCTCAGCCGCGTGCGCCGACGCAACCGGTACGCGAGCCTGATCAGGGCTTGTCCATCGGGGCAATCATTGCAATCATCGTCGTTATTCTGATCGTCCTGCTTACGCCTTTACGTACACTTCTTTTCTGGATTTTGTTCTCGAGTATCTTTGACGGCCGCGGAGGCGGCTATCGGGGTGGGGGCGGATTCGGCGGTTTTGGTGGGTTTAGCGGCGGCGGGGGAAGCGGATTTGGCGGTTTTGGCGGCGGCAGTTTCGGCGGCGGTGGTGCCAGTAGCAGCTGGTAATGAGGCGCGAAAATGGTTCCTGAAGAAAAGCTTACAGAATTTGTAGAACGCTGTCGTGAGGCGGCAGGGTCGAATCTCGAAACCCTCGTGCTTTTTGGCTCGGCGGTGACTGGGGAATATCATGCCGGGCTTTCCGACTTGAACCTTTTATGCGTCCTGCGCGATAGCTCATTCGCCAAGCTGCAGGAGTTGGCTCCGGTGGTGAGATGGTGGAATGGGCAGAAGCAGGCTCCTCCCTTGTGCATGACCCGGCATGAACTCGGCCGCTCGACTGACGTTTTTACAATTGAACTGATCGATATGGTGCAGCATCATCGCATTCTCTTCGGAGAAGATGTGCTGCAACGGTTGCAGATCCCTACCGACCTTCATCGCGTGCAGGTGGAGTACGAATTGCGGGAGAAGCTGCTCCTGTTGCGCCAACATCTTTTGATGTCAGCGGGAAACGATAAGCAGATGTGGGAAGTTCTGCTGCATTCCGTGCCATCGTTCGCCACGCTATTTCGGCATGCTCTGATGGTCTTGGAAAAAGGAGCTTCATTGCGACGTCGCGAAGCCGTGAAGCAGCTCGCACAGCGCTTGCAATTCAATCCGACGCCCATCGAGCAGCTCATGGAGGTTCGCGAGCGGAAAATCGAGAAGAAGAACCTTGAAGCGGCCACTCTTTGCGTCGGTTACCTGGCAGCTATCGAGAAAGTCACATCTGCGGTCGACGCGCTGGATCCCGAGACTCCGGCCGGTACAAGGAGCAAATAGTTCGAAGGAGAACTTATGAGCAAAGGACTGATCGCAGTTTTAGCAGTCGTCGTGATTCTGGGCTTGGTCGTGCTCATTTTTTTCGGGCAGTACGTGAGCACGCGCAATACGCTGGTCAGCAAGAATGAGGCTGTCAAGTCTGCCTGGTCGCAGGTGGACATTGTGTTGCAGCGCCGGGCCGATCTGATCCCGAATTTGGTCGAAACCGTAAAGGGCTATGCAAAACAAGAACAGGTAGTTTTCGGAGACATCGCGAAGGCGCGATCGGCGCTGCTTTCTGCGGGGAATCCGCAGGAGAAGATTGCCGCGAACAATCAATTAGATGGCGCGATCGGACGTCTGCTGTTGGTGGTAGAGAACTATCCTCAACTGAAGTCGAATGAGAATTTCTTGCGCTTACAAGACGAGCTAGCCGGGACCGAAAATCGCATTGCGGTCGAGCGCAAGCGCTACAACGACACTCTGCAGGACTACAACACCTATGTCCAGCAGTTTCCGCAAAACATTTTCGCCGGATGGGCCGGATTCAAACCGAATGAGGCCTATTTCACTGCGTCGGAAGGCTCGCGCCAGGCTCCGAAGGTGAATTTCTCGGCGCCGGCCGCTCCGCAAGCGAGCCCCCAGCCCGCACCGGTACAGTGATGCGGTGGTGAGCCGTGCCCGTCGCACGTCGAACCTTTCGACTCCGCTTAGGGCGAAACTCCCACGTCTCGCAAAACCGGCGAGACGTGGGGCACCCCCGTTTCATTTGCTTTTGAGGTTCCAAAGGCCCATGGATACTTGGGCAGACTACTGCGTTCGGGGCTAGACCATCGTTGCTACAGGCGACGGCTTCCGTTAGCATGGGCGCACTATCCTTCCGGAGCGCATTTCTCCGGAGCGCGGAGCGGGGCATGGACAGCGGCCTCATTACTGAACTGGCATTTGGGTTCTTTGTCGTCGGCGTATTTATTTACGGCGTGATCCTTTACAACGGGTTGGTGCGCCTGCGCAATGAGAATGACCGCGCCTGGGCCAATATCGACGTGTTGCTGAAACAGCGGCACGATGAGATCCCGAACCTGGTCGAGACGGTCAAAGGATACATGCAGCACGAACAGCAGACCCTGGTGGCTGTGACGCAAGCGCGCGCGGCGTCGATGGCGGCCGCCACGATTGGGCAGAAGGCACAGGCGGACGTGATGGTCAGCGGAGCGCTGCGCGGGCTGTTTGCAGTGGCGGAGAATTATCCACGGCTGCGGGCGAACGAAAACTTCCTCAAGCTGCAAAATCGGATCACGGAACTCGAAGAGCGCATCGCCGACCGTCGCGAATTTTTCAACGCCGACGTGAATGCATACAACACGCGCATTGGGCAGATTCCTGACGTGTTCGTGGCAAGCTTCATGGCAATGAAGCCGCGGGAGATGTTCAAGGTGTCCGATGAGGACCGGCGGCTAGTGGAAGTAAAGTTCGGCGGGGTCCGGGCGTAGGAGAGATTTCTCTATAGCGACTACCGTCAGACCAGGGCTCACGCGAAGCGGCCCTGGCGAGGGAGATCCCTCGCTTGGTTGGTAAAAGCACCGAGCTTCGGGATGACGTCGTCTCGCGGCAGGTTTTCGCTCCGCAAGAGTGGCCCGCTCACGATGAGAAGCTAACTATTGCCGTTCTCGTGTAGCATCTCCCAAATGCGGGCCAGGTGATGGTCGTCGTGTTCGGCGACGAAGTAGAGATGGTCGACGAGCCGCATGGGCTGTTGCAGCCGAGGATGCGGAATGGCGCGGGCGAACAGCGCCGGATCCATGACTTCGATTGCGCCCAGGAGTTCGGATCGTGCGGCGCGAAAATCGCGCAGGATTTCTTCACTCCCGCGCGCGTTGTGGTTGGCCTGATGCGTCTTTTGATTTTTCAGGTCGGCGGCGGTGAGCACGCCGCTGCCTGCGATGTAATCTTTGACGCGGGATGTCCATAGCGGCTCAAGATCGAGCAGGTGGCCGGCGTGCTCTTGTGCGGACCATTTCTGGGCAGGCTTGCGGAGCAGCACTTCCCTACTGGCGCTGCGCAGGATCTCTTCAAGGCGAGCGGGCGTACCTCGCAGGCGCATGCACAAATTCGGATATAACTCGAGTGGAAACGTGAATTCGAATTTTCGCTCGAACCAGGCGGGGACTGTGCTCATGATTCTCCTCGCGGAACCTCCCACAGATGCGGAGCAGTGATCCGGCGATTCAGGAAATTGAGGAATCGTCAACGGGATTGGAGCATCTTAAATGCGACTGAGGTCGCCAGGCTGTGGGACAGGGGCTCACGCGAGGGGGCTCGTTGCTCGGAGATCCCTCGCCCGGCTGGTAAAAGCGCCGAGCTTCGGGATGACAACAATAAATGGTGTGTGCTTTTCGCGAGTCGGCTGCTTTAAGGAGCAATCATGCAATTTCGGCAATTAGGAAAGAACGGGCCCAAAGTTTCGGCGCTCGGGCTGGGCTGCATGGGCATGTCGGAGTTTTATAGTGGGCGCGATGACAATGAGTCGGTCGCGACGATCCATCGCGCGCTCGAACTGGGCATCAACTTTCTCGATACGGCGGACGTTTACGGGCCGTACAAGAACGAAGAGCTTGTGGGGCGAGCGATCAAGGGCAAGCGCGACAAGATTGTGCTGGCAACAAAGTTCGGCATTGTGCGCGATCCGCAGAATCCGATGGCGCGCGGAGTAAATGGGAAGCCCGAGTACGTGCTGCGGTCATGCGAGGGAAGCCTGAAGCGGCTGGGCGTGGAGACGATTGACTTGTATTACCAGCATCGCGTCGATCCCAACACTCCGATCGAGGAAACTGTGGGAGCGATGGCGCAATTGGTCAAAGAAGGCAAGGTGCGCTATCTGGGACTCTCGGAGGCTTCGCCAAAAACGCTGCGGCGGGCGATGAAGGTGCATCCGATCGCGGCGCTGCAGACAGAGTACTCATTGTGGTCGCGCGATCCCGAGGGCGAGATTCTTCCCGCATGCCATGAACTCGGTATCGCGTTCGTGGCTTACAGTCCGCTGGGCCGCGGATTTCTTACCGGACAGTTTAGGCGCTTCGAAGATCTTCCTGAGGACGATTACCGGCGCCACACTCCGCGTTTTCAAGGAGAGAATTTCCAGAAGAATCTCGATCTGGTCGAGCGTATCTCTGAGATGGCCCGAGAGAAGCGCTGCGAGGCGTCGCAACTTGCGTTGGCGTGGGTGCTGGCACAAGACAATAACATCATTCCGATTCCGGGGACGAAGCGGCGTTCGTTCTTGGAGGAGAACGTGGCTGCCGTTGAGGTAAAGCTTACGGGCGAAGATCTCGAGCGCATCGAAGAGGTGTTCCCGCGAGATGCGGCGGCGGGTGCGCGCTATCCCGAGCACATGATGAAGTCGGTGAATGGATGAGTTAGGCTTCGGGCTTCGGGCTTCGGGCTTCTGCATGTGTACGTTCTGCGTTGACGCCTTTCGCGCGCCGACCTACTATGTCCGCCTGTGGCCACTTCCTCTGTGGTTATCGGCCAAACAATTTCCCACTACCGCGTCTTGTCGAGACTGGGCAGTGGCGGTATGGGAGTGGTTTATGAAGCCGAAGACATTCGTCTCGGGCGCCGCGTTGCGTTGAAGTTCCTGCCGGAAAATCTGTCCCGCGATCCGAAAGCGCTGCAAAGATTCGAGCGAGAGGCACGTGCCGCATCTTCCCTGAATCATCCCAGCATCTGCACCATATACGAAGTGGAAGAGCACGATCATCAGCCGGTGATCGTGATGGAACTGCTGCAAGGCGAGAGCCTGAAGGAGAGACTCGTCCGAGGTCCGGTCCCAACTGATGAACTGGTGGAATTGGGCCTTCACACATCTGACGCATTGGCCGCGGCACACGCGAAGGGCATCGTACATCGCGACATCAAACCGGCAAACATTTTCATGGTCGGGCCGGGACGGCCGAAGATATTGGATTTCGGACTGGCCAAAGTCATTGGGGCTGGGATCGAAGATCAGGAACTGGAAGAGGAATCGCTCACGGCGGCGGGAGTGATCCCGGGCACGACTCCGTATATGTCGCCGGAGCAGGCGCGAGGCGAGGAGATCGACGGGCGCAGCGATTTATTTTCGCTGGGCGTGGTCCTGTACGAGGCAGCGACGGGTCAGAAGCCTTTTGCGAAAAAGAACCGAGTCCTCACCATCGATGCCATTCTGAATGCCAAACCTGCACCCGCCACGGCCCTCAACCATGCACTGCCGGCCGACTTCGATGCGATTATCTCGAAGGCCTTGGAGAAGGACCGGGGCCGAAGATATCAGAACGCATCGGAGATGCGGAGCGATCTTCAGCAGTTGAAACGCGCAACTGAATCCGGACAGGTGCAGATGGCAGCAAAAGCTGCGCCCCCGGGTCAAACGGGACTCAGTTGGAAGTTGGGGCTGGCGGCACTCGCCGCCGTTCTTGCGGCCAGTAGCGCAGGATATTTCTACGTTCATCGTGCGCCCAGGCTCACGGCCAAGGACACGATTGTGCTCGCGGATTTTGTGAATACGACCGGCGATCCGGTATTCGATGGGACCCTGCGACAGGGCATCGCGGTACAACTTGAGCAATCCCCGTTTCTGAGCCTGGTGTCGGAAGAAAGAATTCGGCAGGAACTGCGACTAATGGGCCAGAAGCCAGATGCACGCCTTACGGTGGAAATTGCGAAGGAGGTTTGCGAGCGCACCGGCAGCACCGCTGTCCTTGAAGGTTCGATTTCGAATCTGGGCAGCCAGTACGTCTTGGGCCTGCAGGCGAAGAATTGCCGCACCGGAGATGTGGTCGATCAAGAGCAGTCGCAGGCGTCCAGGAAAGAAGAAGTCCTGAATTCTCTGACTCGCATCGCCAGCCGCTTCAGGACGCGAGTTGGCGAATCCCTGGCAACGGTTCAACAACACGACACACCGCTCGAGGATGCGACGACACCGTCACTTGAGGCCCTGAAGGCGTACAGCACAGCGCGAAGAGTCGCTTTCACTGAGGGATACGCGAATGCCATACCTCTACTGCAACGAGCGATCGAGATCGACCCGAAATTCGCCATGGCTTACGCATTTCTAAGCCGGATGGCGGGAGATGTTGGCGAATTCTCTCTATCAAGGGAAAGCGCCCGCAAGGCTTACGAATTGCGCGACCACACCAGCGAGCGTGAACGGTTCTTCATCACGCTAAGCTACCATCGCCAAGTCACAGGGAACCTGGAGAAGGCCAGCCAGACAGTGGATTCCTGGCTGCAAGCGTATCCGCGAGATCAACTGGCTCATGGATTCCTTTCCGGATTTTCTTCGCAAGGCCTGGGCCGATACGAGAAAGCGATTGAAGAAGGCAGGAAAGCCATCGCCCTTGATCCTGACTTCGTCCCCGGCTATACCAACATTGCCATCGGCTACATGTATCTGAATCGCTTCGCCGAAGCGGAGAACATTCTTCGACAGGCTTCCGAACGGAAGCTGGAGATCCCCGATTTTGCTTCAGTCCGCTTTTGCATTGACTTCCTCAAAGCTGACGGCGCGGCAATGGAGCGGGAAGCCGCACTCGGCCGGGGCAAATCCGGAGTGCAAGACTGGATGTCGCATGCCCAATCGCTGGTTCTGGCGCGCTCAGGCCAACTAAAAAAGGCTAGGGTGGAGTTGACCAGTGCGGTAGATCTTGCACTACATGCGGGGGAACAAGATCGCGCGGCCACCTTTGAAGCGGGAGGGTCAGTGTGGGAGGGGCTGTTTGGGAATGCAGACGCGGCGAGGCGAAGCGCCACGCAAGCCCTCAAACTCTCCAAGAGCCGCGATGTGGAGTATGGGGCTGCGATGGCGCTGCTATTGGCTGGCGATTTCTCCCGGGCACAAGTTATCGCCAACGAACTTGAGCAGCGTTTTCCGGAAGATACGTCTGTTCAGTTTAGCTACCTGCCGGCACTCCGGGCACTCGCCGCGGTGAAGCGCGGTAATCCGGCAGCCGCGATTGAAGCGTTGCAAATCGCTGTTCCAAACGAATTGGGGGTACCCGGCATTGATTTCTATTTCGCCTACGGCGGATTCTACCCTGCCTACGCACGAGGGGAAGCCTACCTCGCCTCCCACCAAGGCGCAGAGGCCGCTGCGGAATTTCAGAAAATTATCGGCCACCGAGGAATCCTGGGATTCGATCCACTTGGGGCGGTAGTGCAGCTGCGACTGGCAAAAGCCTATGTATTAGCGGGAGACAGTGCTAAGGCGGAATCAGCATATCGTGATTTTTTTGAGCTTTGGAAAAACGCCGATGCCGATATTCCAATGCTCAAGGCCGCGCAGAGAGAGTATGAACACCTGAAGTGAGCGATGCCCGCAGGGGGCTGACGAGAGTGCGTGAGAACCTCTGTCGTCCCTCAGGGACTGGTTCAAGTTTTCCACTCTACCCCAGGGCTGACGCCCTGGGCTAAATTGTTCCGCCGCTCCGCGCGGCTGCGTTCTCGTGGCGCTTGCTGCACGTTGTCACAACGAAATTGGTTCTCGCAGTCTCTAAAGCGCGCTTCGTTTGTGGATACGAAACGGTCGGGAAATCCTTGCACCCGTCTATCTGCAGAGATGCCCTCCGAAAATCCGCGACCCAATTGAGGGCTGGCTCTCGAGGGATTGCCAACGATCGCAAAGCCCCCTTTAATCCTCTCCTGTAAAAGGAGGGGAAAATGCAGAAGGCGGTTTGCTACACACGAGTGAGCACCGGAGATCAGCACCCAGAAGTACAGGAAAACGAACTCCGTCGATACGTGAAGAGCCGCGGTTGGAAGCTCTACAGAGTGTACGAAGACAGGGGCGTTTCGGGAGCAACGGAAAAGCGTCCAGCACTCAATCGGATGATGGCAGATGCGCACCGACGGCAGTTCGACGTCTTGGTGGTTTGGAAATTTGATCGTTTCGCAAGATCAGTATCGCATTTGCTGAGAGCCCTCGAAACATTCAACGCTTTGGGCACTGAGTTTGTATCCCTTTCAGAACAGGTGGACACGAGCACACCGACCGGAAAAATGATCTTCACCGTGCTCGGCAGTGTCAGTGAGATCGAACGATCGTTGATAGGAGAGCGTGTTCGAGCCGGAATACAGCACGCGCGATCGTTGGGCAAGCGATTGGGTCGCCCGCCACTCCGAGTTCTGAGTGCCAGCGATGTTTCTGCGCTGCGGAGGGAACGGGCACGGACGAAGGCACCGTTCAGGACACTTGCCAAGAAATATGGGATCTCAATTTTTACGGCGCACAAATTGTGCGCAAGAGGAAATTAGGAGCGATGGGGGTCTTTCTGCGACGGAAAACATGGTGGATTAGTGTTACTCAATAGCCGGTCGCCAGCGCTTTGAGAGTTCGCATTCAAGGAAGAAGGGGGACGCTCGGGAACTACTGGAGATCCGTAAAGGCGCAGCCAGGGAAGAAAGGTTACGGCTGACAAGATCCAACGCGCCCCGCTTCGAGGAACACATGCGAGGTTTTCTGCTGACCATCCAAAATCCGAACACTCGGAAGAGATACACATCCTTAGTCCGCAACCTGATCGCCTTCTTTGGGAATGTGAAGCTCGGGGACATTACGACCAGCAGCATCGAAGAGTTAAAGAAAAGCGACTATTAGAGGGTGTCCGAGCCGCCACAATCAATCGTGATCTTGCTGTGCTCCGCCGGATGTTGAAGTTGGGAGAACGGAAAATGCTGATTGGTGACACACCGTTTCGAAGCGTCGAATTTCTCGAGGAGCGCCGGTAACGTCGCCGCCCACACATTCTTAGTTTCGAGGAAGAAGACCGGTTGCTTGCCGCGGCAGTGCCTCATATTCGCGCTTTTGGCTGTTTTCATTCTGGAGACCGGGATGCGGTCGAGGCGCGAGGCAATGTCCACACGTTGGAATGATGTCGACCTCATAAACGACCTCAATCCGCGTGCGGGAATCGAAAACAATCGCTGGCGAACGAACGATTCCAATGTCGAATAGGTGTAAAGCCGAACTCCTGCGCTGGCGCAATTTTGTCGGTCTAAATTTCTCAGATTATGTATTTCCGAATATGGACGATCCTAAGAAGCCGCTCAAGGACTTGCGCAGAAGTTGGGCCAACACACTGAAGAAGGCCGAAATACCGTATTTCTGGCTCTATGATCTACGCCACACCGCGGCCTCAAGACTGAGCCAAGCCGGAGTTTCGCCGATTTTCGTCGCCCAAATTATCGGTCACTCAAACACAAGCATTTTGAGCACCTACGCCCGGGCCATCGATGAATACAAAAGGGATGCGATCGACAAGTTGGAAAATCTGCGAGATGAGTACACGTTCCGGAATGCAAACACTGAGAAGCTGCCTACCAGTTCCGTTCAGTAAAGACTATGACAATTTCATGACAATGTTTTTGGAGCGCCTTTTGGGGGCGCGAGCGTCGATCGCAAATTGCTGATAAACCGTTGGAACCAAAAAAGACTGGCGGAGAGGGAGGGATTCGAACCCTCGGTACAGGTGTTAGCCCGTACAACGGTTTAGCAAACCGCCGCATTCGGCCACTCTGCCACCTCTCCGGCTCGCGATTTCCGATAGTGTAACATGCGGTTCCATCCGGATTTGGCGTTGGCAGCGATGAGGATGTTCTAAAGAACTCAAACCGTCGTTTCCGATGTGGGTAGTGGAAAGCTCGCCTTGCCTCGACGCTTCATCCACAACGCTACTCTTAGCAGCAAAAGCGTGGTCAATATGAGCGCATATTCCAAGGGCACGCGGATGTCGGATTTCACGAGCCAGTAATAGTGAATCACGCCGGCCGTCGCGCTTAGGTAGATCAATCGGTGCAAGCTCTGCCAGCGGTGGCCTCCGAGCCGCCGAATCCAGCCACGAGTGGAAGTCAGTGCGAGCGGAAGCATCAGCATGAGGGCGGTGAAACCCGCGGTGATGAAGGGTCGCTTAAACACATCGTTCAGCATTTCCCGCCAGTCGAAGAAATGATCGAGAACGACAAAGGTCGTCAAGTGCAGCGTTCCGTAGAAGAATGCGAACAGTCCCAGCATGCGGCGAAAGCGGATGAGGTCGGGCAACTGCAGGAACGATCGCATGGGTGTAACGGCCAAAGTGATCAGCAGAAAACGCAGGGTCCAGTCCCCCGTAAGGTGAGTGATAAATTCGATGGGGTTTGCGGTCAAGTCTTGATGCAGAGCACGCCAGGCAAGATAGGCCAGCGGTCCAAGACAGATGAAGAAGACTGAGACTTTGGTCCACTTGCTAGTGAGCAGCCGCCGCATCAGAAGTACTTCCTCAGGTCCATGCCGGAATAAAGACTCGCGACCTGATCGCCATAACCATTGAACATGAGGGTCTTGCGGCGCAGAAATTCACCCAGCCGGCGTTCGCTGGCCTGGCTCCAGCGGGGATGATCAACTTGCGGGTTCACGTTGGAATAGAAACCATATTCCTTCGAGGCGTAAAGGTTCCAAGTGGCTGGCGGTTGCTTTTCGACGAGCTTGATTTTCACGATTGACTTGATGCTTTTGAAGCCATACTTCCAGGGCAGAACCATGCGAACCGGGGCCCCGTCCTGCTTGGGTAGTTCCTCACCGTACATGCCGAAGGTGAGAAGCGCGAGCGGATGCATGGCTTCATCGAGGCGCAGACCTTCCACATAAGGAAACAGGATTCCTGCCCCGCGTGACGCGGGCATCTCGCCAGCGTTGTAGTAGGTCTCGAACGCGACGAACTTGGCCTTGGGCTGAGGATCAACAGCCTTGAGGAGAACGTTCAGTGGAAATCCGATCCATGGCACAACGATCGACCAGGCCTCCACACAACGATGACGATAGATTCGCTCCTCGAGCGGAGCCAGTTTCATCAGGCTGGGGACATCATATTTCTGCGGTTTGCTCACCAGACCCTCGATACTGACTGTCCAAGGACTGGTGCGAAGGCTGCCAGCATTCCGAGCCGGGTCGTCCTTTCGGGTGCCATATTCGTAAAAGTTGTTGTAGTGCGTAACATCGTTTTCGGGAGTGGGCTTTTCATCCGTGCCGAATGGGCCTTTCACCACTCCCGGAAGCTTAGACGCAGCAAAAACGTTAGGCAGGCGGCCAAATAGGCCGAGGCGCCCCCCAGCCAACCCTAAAGCCCCGCCCACGCCGGCGCTCATCAGGAATGCTCTTCGATTCATATACAGCTTCTTGGGCGTGACTTCGGAATATGGAAGATCGATGCTTTTCTTGATCAGCACGATGAACCTCAAAGGAATAGTTTTTCAGCCCACAGCAATTAAAGAACTCTAATCAGTAAGACGCTAGACATGTCTGAAAGTTTCAACCGAATCGCACAATCACGCGATTCCGGCTTTCTTGGTGCGAGCTTTTCGGCGTGGAATAGGCGTGGTTTCAACGCGATTGCGGCCGGCAGCTTTGGCGCGATAGAGAGCCTGATCAGCCGCCTCGATCACCTGTTGTGGGTCCGGTTTTTGCGCCGCGGAAGTGGCCACGCCAATGCTTACAGTTACGGAAAGAACTTTCGGAGAACTTTCTTCCAAGACGAGTTCGTGAATTTCCTGGCCGTGTCGTTTCCGGCCTCGGGCTTGCGAACTGCGGCGATCCGGCCCGCGCGGCACTTGCCGCCGATCCTGCCCTCGCATGCGAAAGCTGGCACTTTCGACCGCGAGCCGGAGTTTTTCCAGATCGTCGATCACTTCATTCGAGGTCTTTCCGGAAAACAGGATTGAGAATTCTTCTCCTCCACAGCGATAAGCCTTGCCTCCGCCGGTGACCCGTGCGAGCTTCGAAGCAACCAGGCACAGGACTTCGTCTCCGATAGCGTGCCCATAGGTATCGTTGAATTTCTTGAAGTGATCGATGTCGACGACCGCAATGGAGTAGGGATTTTGCAGGGATTGCAACGCATCGTTGAACGCTCGTCGGGACGGCAGCATCGTCAGTTCGTCGTGGTAGGCCAGCGCGTAAGAGGTTTCGATAAGAGAGAATCCGAGGATAAGAGTGGCAAGGGTGAAGTAGGCGGCAGAGAGGCTGGCAGTCTCCGTGAAACTCAGAGCTGCGAAAACTGCCGCCAGCGACCAAAACAAGCCCACATCCACTGGTCTGCGAAAGATCATGAATCGAGAGACGAGAATTACACCTCCGATTGCAAATGCTATCCACGAGTATGCGGACAAGACCGGGCCCGCATGCGCCACATGGTGGTGGGCCGGAACTTCCTGAATGCCTCGGCTCAAGACTGCAATCGTCACAAACTCAATAAACACACAGAGTGCGGCCGGGGCCAATCCCGAGGAATTGAAGCCACGCTCGCGAGTGATGGAAAGCGTCACGAAATTGAGCGTAACCAAGAAAGCAACGGCCTGGAAAATCCCGCGTGACGATGAGAAATCGATTCGTGGCGACGACAATAATGCTATTCCCTGCTGTGCCAGAAACAATGTTGCGAGCCCGAAGAAGACCTTCGTCGAGTGAAACCGCCATGCGGCAATCGCTCCGACCACAAGCGCGACATAGCCAATAAGGTTGATGGCTGCTGGAGTGAGAGTGACCAGTCCGGTGCGGAGGGCTCCTGCCACGAGAAGCAGCATGGCGCCAGGCAGAAGCACCGATCGCAAACGAGATTTGATTCCAAGATTCAAGGTACGACCCGCATACTCGACCACGAAATTATCTCTGCTGAACCGCCGTGTCAGGTATTGGCCGCGGGGGTTCGGGTGTAGGTAGAGACCGGTTCCAGTTTGAAACCGCGCACCATTTCCGGAGAGGCAGACCTTCGTGTGACCTCGGATTTCGCCGCAACTGAGCGGTTTCTAACTAGAATCGGCTGTTCGGTTAAGGACAGCTTATGATGGAGTCGGTGGCGGCAAATTATGGGCACTCTTCCATGGGCGTCATCATGACCGGGATGGGTTACGATGGGGCCACGGGGATGGGCGCGATCTACCGCGCCGGTGGCCTGACTATTGGTCAGGATGAGCAGACCTGCGCCGTTTACAGTATGCCTCGGGCCTGCGCGGAAATAGGTGTTCTACATCGGATGGTTCCGCTCTCGCATATTCCGTTCCAGATTCTGCAGGCGATCAATTATTACGAGCATCTACATGCCAATCGCGATCCGCGTAACTGGACGCTCGCCGATTAAATCCGCGATTCTCCCAATAAGATCTGACGCCGAGAAAGGCTTGCGCAGACAGGGCACTCTATCCGGATACTGCATTGAGTGTGCGATCTCGTCGCCGTAGCCGGTCATGAGCATCGCGGGCAGGCCCGGCCTCAGAGTCTTAATTTTTTGCAGGAGATCTCTGCCGCTGCCTCCAGGGAGAACCATATCGGTCAGTAGCAAATCGTAATTTTCAGGCTGATCGAAAAACAGCCGCCAAGCCTCTGGCAAATTATTCGCCACGACCACGTTGTACCCGGCACCGGTCAGGATCAGTGCCGCACTTTCGCGCACAAACCGTTCATCTTCGACCAGAAGGATGGTCTTTCCCGTAAAAACCTGCTCTTGTTCGGCAGCGGGGAAGGGTCGCGCCCTTAACGAATGCCAAGTGCAGGCGACTGCTATGTTCTCAACGCCTATAATTTGCTGCTCCGGAGTACTCATGTCACACTCTCCGCTATTTGTATGAGCATCTTCTGTTCCAATGCCCACTGAACTCGTGGAGCGGATGCAAATGGCTGACCCGTGACGATTTGATGCGGATGCGCAGACTTCGTGGTCGGACCTGCCATCCCACCCCTAGTTCCATTTCGGGAAATCAGATTCAGGAACGATACAAGCCGGGAAAAACCTGAAAATAATGGTGAGCGAATCGTCGCTACGGTCTTGTCAGAATGGTTTGATGCGGGTCGAGCACAATTTTCCGTGTCTTTGGGGGAGCTACGAGGTGGAAGGTAGATTCTTCGCCGTCCGCAAAGACATGCCCTAGCAAGACTTGCTGCTTGCTCGCAAGAACTGCGTACACGGGCACAGACGTAACCAGATCATTAGGAGCATCGGTCTGCACAATCGTGCCGCTCACCATGATCGATCCGGAGTGTGGAACGAGCTTGACATTGTGCAGTTCAAGGTGTGGCAACGCCGTGCCATTCACCCAGCCCACCAGGAACCAATCCAGCGACTGCTTGCCTTCGTAGCGCAAAGCAGGCGGCAACTCCTCCGCGAAGACCTCGAATAACTCTCGCGTCGTAATAGACTTTCCCTCGTATCGCTCGCGCAACTTCCGCAGCGCGCGAACGAACGGTTCCTCATTTGACCGTTCGTTCTTTGCATCCATCGCAGAGGCATCGTTCAGCATGGTGCGCAACATGTGAAATAGCCATGTTCCTCGTCCGTAGCTGATTGCCTCGTAACCTTCTGGAAAACGCGAGGAGAGCAGTCTCGAACCAAGCGTCACAGGTCCAGCCTCTATGGGAGACATGCCGTCTTCGTGTTTTTTCATAAGGTCATCACGATAAAGCTCCATGACTTTTCGAAAAGAGGCCGGGTCTTTTTCCTGCAGGATCATGAGTGACGAATAGTTCGCTAAGCCCTCCGACCACCACTGGTCGCGATAATTGCTCCAGGAAATCAGATCCCCCCACCATTGGTGCGCGGTTTCGTGGGCGGGAATCTGCCGCTGCAGGATTTTGCGCGCGCCCTCAAAGTGAAGTTGCTCGCGTTCAGCGTCCGTCAAAAACGCATAGGACGAAAGAAATACCAGGCTGGGCCATCCCTGGCTCTCTCGCCCCGGCATCTGCGTGAAGGCGAGACGAGTGTACGGGAAAGGTCCAAAACGTTCCGCGAAAAAACGAATCGCCTGCGCGGCAGATTCGGCCACAGCAACCTGCATATGCGTGGGAGACGGGTTTCCCGCAGTCACGATCTTCACTGGCGCTTGGGGAGATGGCGACTCTGCCGGAGGCGGCTGAATGACTTGGACCGAAGCGGTCGGGAAATCACGCTCCACTCCACGCGTTGCGTATGTCTCGACCGTGACGTTTCCCGCTTGGAGGCTCGCCATCCTGTATTTTCCGAGATCGAAGCCTGCCACTGGAATAGGCCGCTCTGAGACCCAGCGTGATTGTTTTTCCCCGTTTTTTGCTGGCTCGCTCACCGAGGCTGGTTTTCCTGTAGCGACCAGCGTCCAGCCTTCGGGGTATTGGAAAGTTAAGTCAAAGTTGGCCATCGCCAGCCCGCGATTCGGATACCAGGTTCCGCGGGCTCCCACATAGAGCAAACCGTTGCCAGCATCTGCCAGGACCTCGCCCGCATACACAAATCGCAGCTGGATTTCTTCTCGGCCGCGCGATGGGTGGGGCAGAATCACCGCTATCAGGTCATTTCCCCGACGCGCCAACTGTGTTCCTTCGATGGCAGGATTATGAATGAATTCGATCGCGCGCCCGTCCATCTCCACATTTTCAACTTGCAGGAATCGTGACAATTCGAAAAACAAAACTCTCCGGGCCGCTGTTCGCAACTGCACCTCGAGGCGTGCCTCTGCCCGGATCTCTTTGGGAGGCATGATCTCCGCAGAGATTACGTAATCGCGAATGGTGATCGGTTCTTCGCGAGGTTGGGCATTCTCCGACTGCGACACCGACTCGAATTTGCTGGCCGAAGGACTCACCGTAACAGGTGCGAAGGAGCACCACACATCGTAAAAAGGCTGGCCGCTTTGCGATATCCGCGCCTGTCCTACCTCCACCTGCTCCGGCACGGTCGAGTCGTAGAGCACGTCGAAGATGCCGAGCTCGGTTCCTTGCAGGCGCGCGTGCAGCATTCGATCGCCCGGATCGAACCCAGAAGCCGCATTGTCGGACGAGCCGTCTTCTGCGGGCAGCAGGCGTCCGAAACTCAGCAGAAGCCGCATGGCGTCGACTTGTGCCAGATTCTTGGCCGTTTCATTCCAGTGCTGAAAGAAATCGTGCCCTTCCGAATTAGCCCGCAAGTCCGGTTTCAACTGATCGAAGGTGTCGTCATTGAAGCGGAAATATGCCGTCTCGAAGCGTTCCTCCAGAATGGCCATTCCTGTAAAGAGGCTCATGGAGCGCCTCTCCACTTCATTGGGTGGGCGCAACAGAACCTCGCCGTCGCCTTCGAAAAAGGCGCCCGTCACTCGTCCCATCACATCTTGGGTAAAGGCGATCGTGCCGTCTTCCAGCGTGATGTGGATCCCCGAGCGCTCGAGCGATGCATCGCGCACGTGGTAGACCCTCTCCGGATCGAGGCCCACGCTGCGCAGTTCGAGGTATAGAGCTTCAGCCGGCTTGCTAACAGAAGCGTCAACGGACGAAAAAACAGGCGTAGCCAAAGCGAATTGCGAACACAACGCAACAAAAGCCAATCGCCTGGTTTGTCGCAGTACTTTGGTCACGTGAGTACGATTGCCCCGGTTGCTAGAATGCGCCAGGATGCGTGTGCGTGTCATCTTCTTCTTTCTATGCGCGGCGCTGTTTCTGGTTATCAGCGCGGCTTCCGCCTCCGCGGAAACCATCCATCTGAAGAACGGCCGTACCATTCTGGTCGATCGCGTGCGCGAAAATGGCAGCCGGCTCGAATACGACATCGGCGACGATTCCTACGCCATCCCCAAGGCTCTGGTCGACCATGTGGATGCGGGGGGCGCGCCCGTGCATGCGGCTTCCGCTCACGACTCGAAGTCGATAAGTGAGCTGCAACATTTCACGCCTGCCGACAGCCTGGCCAACGAAGGCGACCTGGTCGCCAAGATCATCAAAGACGGCGAAATCGATCTCGGCGCGCTCGCGAATTTGGAGTCCAAAGGCAATCCGGAACTGAGCGCGACGGCCGAGTTCATTGCCGGAAAGCACGCATTCGAACACGGCGACACACCCCTGGCTCGCCGGTACTTCGAAACGGCGCTGCGTTTCCAACCGGATAGTTCGACGATCTTGAGTTATTACGCAGCTTTGCTTTTGCGCACGGGTAATGCTTCGGAAGCTCTGCCGTACGCGCAAAGAGCGGTTCGCGCAGCACCGGACTCGGCGGACGCATTTGCCATACTGGGTTATGCACAATTCGCCTCCGATCGAACCAAGGACGCCGTTGTCAGCTGGACTCGATCTTTAGAGCTTCGACCCGATCCTGCCATCAAGCAACTTCTTGCGAAAGCGCAGCGTGAGGAGAATGCCGAAACCGACTTCGTTCAGCGCGAAAGCAGCCACTTCGTGCTGCACTATGAAGGCCGGCAGACATCTGAGGCGTTTCGCAGTCAGATCATCGCTGCACTCGAATCGGACTATGACGACCTCGTACGCGATCTCGGTAGCTCTCCACGTGACAATATTCTCGTTACCCTTTATACCGAGCAGGCCTTTTTCGATGTGACGCACGCTCCGGGATGGACTGCCGCTCTGAACGATGGCAAGTTGCGCATCCCGGTGAGTGGAATGAGTTCGATGACTCCAGAACTGGCGCACGTTTTGAAGCACGAGCTGGCGCATTCCTTCATCGGGCAGATGTCCGCGGGTCGCTGTCCTCCCTGGCTGAACGAGGGTATCGCGCAGTTTTTCGAACCGAGGAGTCTCGCCAGCGATGGACACCAGCTTGCGATCCGCTTCAGCTCGCAAAGCTACATTCCGTTGAATGCTCTGGAAGGCACTTTCATGCGTTTCAGCGGAGGACAGGCCGCGATCGCCTATGCAGAATCCCTGGCGGCGGTGGCCTACATCAACGACTCCTACGGCATGGGAGACATCCAGCGCATTCTGCAAATGCTGGGACAGGGAAGTTCGACTGAGGCAGCACTCCGCGCCACCATTCATTCCGATTACAGCCAGCTTGAAATCGATCTGGGAAAGTATCTAAAAGACAAGTACGGCAATTAGTGTGTCGGAACACGTTGGCGCTTGGGCTAGCAATTTGCCCTTGCCGAACAATCTGCCCATCCAAATGCCGCATCGGCACGGAATACCATCTTTTTATTTCGCGGATTCGACGATTGCGGGCGTTAGCCCGTGACGCCGCATGATCTCGATCATCTTTGCCTTATCGGGCCGACCGCCTGAAGCAGCCGCCAATACCTCGGCAACCTCGCGGAAATACTGCGGACCGATCGCCGCTGGTGTGATCGCGCATAACGCCTTGGCATTCTTATCCCTGAGATTGTCGAAACGATGGACGGCGCCCCGAGGGATGCACAATGCCTGCCCCGGACAAACATCAATCGGTGCTCCGTCAACCGTCCAGGTCATCACTCCCTCCATCCCGTAGATTGTCTCTTCATATTGGTCGTGACTGTGGTCAGGCGCCATCAATCGCGCTCCGCCCGGCACGATCACTTCGAAGACGGCAATGCTCCCTGAGGAGTTGTCGCCGGTAACGAGGAAATGGATCGTGAGTTGTCCAACGTGGATGACCTCCTCCGCAGGATTGAGGCAGTGCTCAGCAGTTTGCTGCGCCATATTCATTTCCTCCTCAAGAAAGTCCGATTGGAGCGGGCGAAGGCCTGGCGCGCGCCAAGTATAAGACGCGGCAGGTGGTTTCACCGTGTAAATTCTAGGCCATATCGCCGAGCGTCTGGAAGAGTCCGTTGATCCGATAGTGGTTGGCAATTCTGGGGCTTCGATGACATTCCGAATAACGGGAAACCAGAGCTTGTGTGCAAGGGCGTGCAAAACGGCTTGAGAGCATTTACGCCATAGCTTCTTTCGCCTGAGAGTCCCGCCTGAGACGTTCTACCGCGGCTGCAGGACCTCATCCACCGTAAGCTTCCCATCGCGGTCTGCGGTGACGATCTTGTGCACCGGAGCATAGCCGCTCAGAGTCAGATCGATCACGTAGGTTCCGGGATCGAGCATGACGTCCACAGGCGAGTTCTTATCGAGGATGTGCTGGTTGATCGCGATCTGTGCGCCCTTCGGCTGCGTATGGACGGTCAGCTTCGCTTGCCCGACCTGTCCGCCGCCGGCATGGAAAAGTTTCTTCATTTTTCCGACCGTGTGGATGTTGTCGGCGTTGCCCAGCGCGCGCAGCGACGGGGAAATCGTCACAGTCTGACCGGGAACACCTTGCGCAGTGGCCGTCTCGTCGAGGTAGCCCATCATGCGAACCAGGATGACGTGCTGGCCTTTATCAATGTTGAGGTGGGCTGGCGTCACCTTGCCGGTGTCGTGGCCATCAATGAAGATGCTGGCTCCCGTCGGGTTGCTGGCAACCGAAAGCGTTGCCATCAGCGGGGCAAGATGGATCGTCAGCCTTCCCTTGCTGCCCGCTGCGACGTCGATCTTGCGCGAGTCACTAGCGTATCCGGCTTTGCTGACGACCAGAGAATGCTCCCCGGGCTCCAGACTCGAGATTTCAAGCGGCGTCACCCAACTTGGGTCTGTTTGACCGTCGATCTGAATTTGTGCGCCCGGCGGATTTGATTCCACCGACATCTGTCCCGGGATTACAACCGGAGCTGCTGCAACAGCTTTTTTCCTTCCACCCCTGGTTCTGGGCGCAGGAGACGGCACTGACCCGTCTTGCTGTTCCGCACTCGTGGCCTCGGTTGCCTCTGGAGTTGGTGTTGGGACCGGGGCCGCGGGAGTTTCAGTATGCCTGGTGGGTGCTGGTTGCGCGGAAGTTGCAACCGGCTTCGTCGTGGCGGATTCGTCATCGCCACCCAAGCCGTGAATATGCAAAGTCAAAGCTACGGCGATAATGAGAATCACCGCGGCAGCGGCGGCAATCGAATATCCGAGCAGTCGCGGAGGAACGTTCTTAATCTCTTTGATCGCTTTCTGTGCGGCTTCGCGAGGTTGAATGCGCGGCTTTTCTTCCGTCTTGCGGAGGAATGCCGATGCTGAAGCGGGGACTGGATCGGCAAGCTCCTGCGACGGCGGTGGTTCTGGCGCCACGTACACTTCTTTCAGCGGAGGCAATTCGCTGATCTCAGAGAAGCTACTCCCTCCTGGTCCCGATGACGGCTCCTCAGCCATCATGGGGTCAAGCGCAATCTTCGGCGCGGCGCCTTTCGAAGTCTCGGGCGAGAAGGTTTCGATCTCCGGCTCGGCTACGGCAGAGGACATCTTTGCCGAAGGCGCTGGAGTTGGGGAGGGAGTGCGGGGCGCGCTAACGGGAGCCGATGGTTTCGGCCATGCCTGCTTCGGCATCGAATCCCCCGATGTCGCGGCAGCGGCAGCCGCGGCCTTCGCTTTCGGCGCCGCTGCTTGCGAAATCTCTGGCGCCTTCTTCGCCGCTTGCGGTTTCGTCTCTTTACATTTTTCCAAATCGTCTAACAGCTCTCGCCCGCTCTGATAGCGCCGGGACGGATCTTTCTCCAATGCCTTCATGATCAGATCGCTTAGCGCAGGATGAATCTTGGATTTTTCCTTGGCCGGCGGAGCAGGGATAGATTCGAGGATACTTTGCCGCAGCGATCCCGCGTCTTCGCCATTAAATGGGCGTCTGTCTGTCACCATCTCGTAGAACATCGCTCCCAGAGTGAACAGATTGGAGCGGGCATCGATCGGCTCGCCTCGCAACTGTTCCGGCGACATGTAACAAAGGAACGACGGAATTGGCGTGAAATCCTGCTGCAGGAACTTTCCTACGCTCGATATCCCCAAGCTTAAGATTCTGACGCCACCATCCCAGCCACACATGATTTTGGCCGGTTCGAGACTGAAGTGGAACGCATTTTGCGAATGCGCATAGTCCAAACCGTTGCAGACTTGCCGCCCGATATCAAGCAGGTCCCAGATCGAGAATCCTTCCTTGCGGGCCACCATGGTGGCGATGCTGTTGCCCTGCACGTATTCCATCGACGCGCAGAACTGCCCTTCCATTTCTCCAGCGCCCAGTAGCGGTAAGATGCCGGAGTTCGAAAGCGGCTTAACGTTTTCGACCTCTTCCAGAAGAGCTTTTTCCAATTCGCCGGCGCGCTCTCCGAAGGCACTCAGCTGAATTGCTTTCAAGGCCACGGTCTGACCGCCCGGATCCGTAGCTTTGTACACGGTTCCAAACGAGGACTTCGCAATCTCACTCAACAACTCGAAATGGCCGATTTTCTTAGGCATGGCAGTTCAAAACCTTCAATACGTGAAGATTGTCTGTCCCGGCAGGGAAGATGCCGTTTGCATTCGGGTGCAGCGTACGCTAAGGATAGCGCTGGTGTTTAAGCGCTTTCGAGTTACCGAAGTACCCAATGCAGTGGGTTCTCGAAAACGAATGCTTAGGGAAGCTGTGTGGATGGATATACGTCTTACAGCACTCTTCACCGCTCTTCCGGGTGGTCCGGGAGTTGTGGAGGAATTTTCGCAGGGGGTTTTGGGAACTAGTTCGTTGAAACAGCGCCGACGACTTCGCCGCTATTCAGGGGCTCGGACAAAGGATCGGATATCCACTGCCATGCCCGGCGACCATTGCTCAGAACGACGGCTTCGGCCTCACCATATTCCACCAGCCGATTGAGCACCGTTGTAACTGACGCCATAGGATCCTTGTGGCGGGCCAGCATGTCAGGATTCTTCTCCTGGATGTGGTCGCAGACATCCCGAGCGCTTAACGCCCGTCGCGCCTCCATCAGAATCATGCGACAGGCTTTGGTGAAGCCGGGCTGTCGTCCATTGCTCTTGCGATCGATGAGCTCGAGCAGTTCATCGCTCAGCACCTCGTCGCCGAACAAGTTGGCCAGTCCCGCGATGGTTTGTTTTATGGTTCCAATCCGGCGCATGACCTCAGCTCGTTGCTGCAGAAGCTGACGCAGTTCCTCATGCGCCTGCCGAACCACCTCTTGGACGTGCCGATTATTGTTTGTGTCCGCTGATGCACTTTGGTTCCGACTGCCTTCCATAGTTTCCCCCACGGGCCCAGTGAAGCCGCGCACATTGCTCAAGCCGCCAAAGGCGACGGACTTTGCAGCACTTGAGGCGCGACCCACCATGTCTCTGTAAATACGAATGACGTCAGTCCGGTGTTCCCAACACGAACCGGAGCTTGATACTAAACTGTTAGACGTGTGAAGGACGGTTTGGTTGAAGAAAGGTTGGAAATTCTTCGACGGCCTGGGGAGTTGAGTCCTGATGTGGGACTGCAGGTTTCGGGCTTACTGCAGAAGAATCACCAGAATGCGCCCGTCGGAGTGGTACCCATCTCCAGTGGCGTTCTTAGCTTCCTGTACCGGATTTGGCGGCAAATAGTAGCTCAGGCTCTTTATCTTTCCAGATTTCTGCAAGCTGGCGCCGATATTTGCGCGCTCGCCGTCCACGGCCGGATCGATCTTGTGGGTGACGCTTCCGTTCCGCTGGTCCTTCGCGAATCCAATATCGTGAGTTCCGGCGCCTACCCATACTTGTTTGCCGTTCCAGGTGAACGAAGCCTTCCAGATCCGGAAATGATGACGGCTGGCCGCCATCGCGATCGGCTCGGCCTGCTCGTAGCCAAAGTCCTGTCCGCGCCCGAACAGATAAAGGACGCTCATCGGCATCGCTAGATAATCTTTTTTCTCGTAGGTCTCGAGCACTGCATTCAGCACCGCCTTCTCATTGTTCGTGTCGGCGACGTGCCAATTTGCAGCTTCGAGTGCGCTCTGCACATCTTTCTGGTCGCCCACGATGACGAAGTTCACCATATCGCCCAGGTGCTGGAACTGATCATTTACTCTTCGTGGCAGGGAATCGATTTGACGGCGGAGATCGGAGTCCAAAGGTGCATCGGAGATTTGCAGCGTGGGAACTGTGGAGCTGGCGCTGTTTCCGCCAGAAGCCACATTCGATCCAGCACTGTCGGATTCCGACTTCCCCGTTCCGAACTGGCCTTGCATGAAAATCTGGGCAGCAGTTGAAAGCTGCGACTTCAGTTGTTCGCCCCGTGACTGTTCTGAGGTCGAAGACGTCGAGGGCGAAGAACTGGACGCCGAGGCAGTTGCGCTAGAAGTCGCGGCCGATGATGAAGGCGTCTTTCCGCCATTCGCCACTGCAATCTTATGAACGCTTACGTTCAGACTGCCATCACATTGCGGCATGCTGCCGAAGTTCATCGCCAGAAACAAATGCGATGCCGACTGGGCATGCAACTCAGTGCCTTTCCCCACCAGCATCGGAGCCGCTCCATGCGCGTACAACTTCGCAATCAGGGCACCGGCAGGTGCGGAAGGCATAGGCAACGATGCCTTGTCGGCTGAAGTTGGATTGCCCTCCGGAGCGCACGGTTTCGTTGCGGAGGCAGAACTGTCCGAGGCCGAGGCGGAAATCTGCACTGTGTCCCCTGCGGCCAGATCGATCCTCGTGTCAGTCCAATCCGATCCTTTGATGGTGAATGTGGAGTCTTGCGCCAGCGTGACCTGGCTGATGCAGAGCATGAGAGAGGTGCGCAAAAGAGCAATCCCAAGCCGTTTCATAAAAACATCCAGAGCTCCAGATTGGAGTCGCAACCATTATCGTCCAAAACGCTCGGCTGGGCACAAGCGAACGCCATCCCGCTACAAGTTTGCAGCGACGTTTCAAATGAGCCGCGGCAAGGTATATCATTTTTGGAGACGACTACTGCGACATAGTTCCTCAGTTCTGCGTCAATCCGCGCTTGGAGTGATGCCATGTCCATTCCCCTCTCCATTAACGGCCGTTCCTACGATGTCGAGGTTGATCCTCAGACGAGCCTGCTCGCCGTGTTGCGCGAACATCTTGATTTGACCGGCAGCAAATACGGCTGCGGCGAAGGACTCTGCGGAGCCTGCACCGTGCTCATCGACGGCAAGGATCAGCGCTCGTGTATCACGAAGATCGGCACCATTCGCGGCAAGCAGATCATCACGATCGAAGGCTTGGCCAACGGCGATGAACTGCATCCGGTACAACAGGCCTTCCTCGATGAAGGTGCGATGCAATGCGCGTTCTGCACATCGGGAATGATTCTGTCGGCCTTGAGCTTGTTGAATTCGAATCGCCAGCCAACAGAAAAGCAGATCATCGACCACATGGAGGGCAACGTCTGCCGTTGCGGAACTCACTGGCGAATCATCGCGGCCATTCAGCGCGCCGGGCGGCAGATGCGAAACGGCAATAAGGAGGCGCGGCGATGAGCCACAACACACCTTCTTCTTTTCCGCTTGAGCCGGAGCGCTATGAACTGACCGCTGCGCCCTTGTATCACTTCGATGTCGATCGCCGCGAGTTCTTTAAGTTCCTTGGCGCAGGGATCGTTGTCATCTCTGCGCTGAAAGCACCCGCCGTCGCTCAGGAGTCGGGCGGTTCGCGTCGTCGTGGGGAATCCCTGCCCACCGATATTGCTGCCTGGATGCACATCGGCGAGAACGGCCGTGTGACTGTCTACACCGGCAAAGTCGAAGTCGGACAGAACATCCGCACCTCACTCACGCAAGCAGTCGCCGAGGAGTTGCATGTTGCGCTCGAGCAAATCGACCTTGTCATGGGCGACACGCAGCGCACGCCTTTCGACATGGGTACGTTCGGAAGCCGCACCACGCCCACGATGAACCTGCAGCTGCGCAAGGTTGCCTCCGCAGCGCGCGATCTGCTCCTGACCATGGCCGCCGAGCGCTGGAAAACCGACCGCTCCCACCTCACAGCCGCCGACGGCAAAGTCGCCGATGCGCAAGGCAAACGATCCATCGAATATGCCGCGCTGGTCAAAGGGCAGCAGCTTACGCAAACTCTTCCCGCCGAAGACCCGCTGATTCCGGCCACCGACTGGAAGGTTGCGGGAACATCTGTTTCCAAAGTCGATGGCCGCGATTTCGTCACAGGCAAACATCGTTATCCTTCCGATCAGACCCTGCCGGGTATGTGGTACGGCAAAGTTCTTCGTCCGCCATCTTTCAATGCGACCGTGACTTCTATCGACACGAGCAAGGCGGAGGAGATGGGCGTGAGCGTCGTTCGTGACGGAAACTTCATCGGCGTGGCGGCGCCCTCGACGGCCCAGGCGGAAGCTGCGATAGCCATCATCCATGCTGAGTGGAAAGAACAGCCGCAGCCCTCGAATAAAAATTTATTCGAGTATCTGAAAACGAATCAGGTTGGGGGCGAAGATCCCACCGGCGACGGCGACCGCTTCGAGACCGGTTCCGTGGACAAGGTTTTTTCTTCGGCTCCGCATCGCCTGCAACAGACCTACACCGTCCAGTACATCGCGCACGTTCCCCTCGAGCCGAGGGCGGCATTGGCGCAGTGGGAAGGCGACCACCTGACCGTCTGGACCGGCACGCAGCGTCCTTTCGGGGTGCGTGGCGAATTGATGGAAGCGTTTCACCTTCCGGAAGACAAAGTTCGGGTATTGATGCCCGACACGGGCGCGGCTTACGGAGGCAAGCACACTGGTGAAACCGCCATCGAAGCGGCACGTCTGGCGCGTGCCGCTCATCGCCCAGTCAAAGTTGTGTGGACGCGCGAAGAGGAGTTCACCTGGGCTTACTTCCGGCCCGCGGGAGTGATCGACGTCGCCAGCGCCGCCACCAGCGATGGCGTGCTCACCGCGTGGGAGTTTCACAACTATAATTCGGGCTCGGCTGGAATCCGCAGCTACTACGAAATTCCCAACCAGCGCATCGTGTTTCATCCGACAAAGTCCCCCTTGCGTCAGGGTTCGTATCGCGCCCTGGCGGCCACCGCCAATCACTTCGCCCGCGAGTCGCACATGGACGAAATGGCCCACGACCTCAAGATGGACTCGCTGGAATTTCGCCTCAAAAACCTGAAGAACGATCGTCTGCGAGCTGTCTTTGAAGCCGCCGCCAAAAAGTTCGGATGGGGCCAGGCCAAAACCCGACCCGGCCAGGGTTTCGGCATGGGCGGTGGCTATGAAAAGCTGGGCAATGTGGCGACCTTCGCCGAAGTGCGCGTGGATCGCAAGTCCGGCGAAGTGAAAGTCGAGCGAGTGGTCACGGCCTTCGAGTGCGGAGCCATTGTCAATCCCGACAATCTCCGCAATCAAATCGAAGGTTCCAACGTGCAGGGGCTCGGTGGCGCGCTGTTCGAGGCCATTCAATTCGATAACGGAAAAATTCTGAATCCGAAGCTGTCGGAATATCGCGTTCCGCGTTTCAGCGATCTTCCACGCATCGAAACCGTCCTGTTAGATCGCAAAGATATTCCCTCGGTCGGTGCGGGCGAGTGCCCGCTGATCGGTTTGTCTCCGGCTATTGGCAACGCGATTTTTGACGCAGTCGGCATACGCCTGCGTTCGTTGCCACTCGTGCCCGACGGATTGAAAGAATCGTAGCCGTGCCATCAGAAAATAGTTAGTTCTATTACTTTCGGAACTCCACGCCATTGCGTTGCCCTAAGCGGCTCGATAGCATAAAGGCACACAACAAATTCCTATCAACTTCAGCATCTCAGCTCGCCGATGCGGATTGGGGACTAGCGCTGAGTAACTGCAGAATGTTTCCTTCTGGTCGCTTTGCATTCCTTCTTTTCGGAATTCTCGCCGGGGCGGTCAACTACGCCTGTGCTGACGGCGCTTCTTTCGATCTGATCGGACCCAAGGTCGAAGTTCGCGTTCAGCGCGAGGGCAAAACTCTGCCCATCTCCGAAGTTCCGAACTTGCAGCCGGGAGATCGCCTTTGGGTACATCCCGATCTACCCGATACGCAGTCCGTACACTATTTGATGATCGTGGCATTTCTGCGTGGTGCAACCAATCCTCCGCCGGAAACATGGTTCACGCGGGTCGATGCGTGGAGCAAGCCCGTGCACGAAGAGGGGATTTTTGTGAATGTGCCCTCCGAAGCCGAAGAAGCGTTGATCTTTCTGGCTCCGGAGACGGGAGGCGCCTTCAACAGCTTGCGGAATGCAGTTCGCGGCAAGCCGGGCGCATTCGTCCGAGCGGCCCAAGATTTGAACCAGGCCAGCCTCGATCGGCTTCGCTTGGAAAGATATCTGGAAACAATTCGGGAGTTTCCTACGGGCGATTCCGAGAAATTGAAAGCACAAACTACCGTTCTGGCACGGAGCTTGAACATTCGCCTCGATCAGCAATGTTTCGATAAACCCAGCGCGCAGCAGGTACCGTGCCTTACGCAAAACCAGGATCAGCTGGTGCTCGACGATGCTCACAGCCAGTCGATGGTCGCCACCCTCACTTCCGGATCCTCGAGTGATTTGATATCGCAGATGAGTGCGACTCCCATGGCCAAGGGAGGGATCTATAGTCCATATGTCGGCGCAGTTGTCGATGTTGTGCGCATCCTCAGTACCGCGCACACCGCGCAATATCAGTACATTCCGGCGCTCGCGTTGCCGAAGCAGGATCAGCTGAATCTGCGGTTGAATAACCCGCCGTCCTTTCGGAATCCGAAGTCGGTGATCGTGATCGGGATGCCGCCCGTGCGGCAAGCGATAAATCCGCCCTTGCGCGCAGTCGACACCACACAAATATTTTGTATCGACAGACCGTCTTTAGTTCTGCCGGCTGCCGGCGCGCCCTTGGTCTTTGCCACCGAACTGTCCCACAACTTCGTTTTGCACATAGATGCAAAATCGCCCCACGGATTTGATCTTCCCGCGAAGCCTGATCCCGTTCTCGGCGGATTCGTGATCGAGACCGGTGCTTTGCCAGGGCTCGAGGCCGATGGAGAGCTCAGCGGAGTGGTCAAAGGCGAGTGGGGATTCCGCACCTTTGACGGGCCACGCTATCGGTTGCGCTTTGCCCGTCCAGACAAATGGACTGTGGCGTCCAAAGACGCCAGCGCACTCATCGTCGGGCGCGAAGATACGTTGCATATTGAGTCTCCTGAAGCTTGTTGCGTCAGCGAAGTGGCTCTGCGCGATGAGAAGGGCAGAACGACTGAAGCCGAATGGAAGCCAGGCAAGGCTGACGAATTGGAAGTCAAGGTTCCTCTGCAAAACGCCGTTCCTGGAACCCTGACCATGCTGGTGAGGAAATTCCGGCTCAGCAATCCTGACGAAATTCCCCTTCACACTTATGCTGAAGCGGGCCGCCTCGATGCGTTCAGCATTCACGCGGGCGACAAGGACGGTGTTTTGAAAGGAACGCGCCTCGATCAAGTGACCGGGGCCGAAGCAGAAGGGCTACATTTTAGTCCCGCAGGGCTCACGCGCGCGAATCAGGTCGACGAACTGAAGCTCGTCACAACCGACGAATCTATGGCCGCGAAACTTAAGTCTGGAGCCCCGCTCGAGCTGCATATCGCGCTTAAGGACGGACGTATTCTCGAGTTGATGACCAATGTCGACGCTCCGAGGCCGCGCCTCACATTGCTGAGCAAAAGCATCCTGCTCGATCAGACACCGGGGACGTCGATCGTGAGGTTGGGCAATCAGGACGAGCTGCCGCAAGAGGGCCGTCTGAATTTTGTTTTGAAAACACAAGAGCCGGAATCGTTTCCTCCGGCCGAAAAAGTTGAGGTCGCGACTGCGGACGAGTCGTTCCGAGTCATGCTCACGGTGAAAGACGGAAATCTCACGATGCAAGACTCGAGGACCATCGTAGCGGTACTTGATCCCATGAAGGTGCTCGGCCCTTCAGCATTCGGAACGCTCAAGTTCCGACCAGTAAGCGTCGATGGCATCGAGGGCGATTGGCAGCCGCTGGTCAATCTCGTTCGCATTCCGGAATTGAAAGCAGTTCGCTGTGCATCAGAGACCGACGAACATTGCACTCTGAGCGGAGACAAGTTGTTTCTCCTCGATGCAGTTAGTACCGATCCCGATTTCTCCAATGCAGTTACCGTTCCCGATGGGTACATCGAGGCCACTCTCAATATTCCCTCGCCGAAGGGAGGAACTTTGTACCTCAAATTGCGTGACGATCCCGTGACGATCGATACAGCGACACTACCGGTACAGGTGACGCGTTAACTCAAGCGACAGCCCGATCCATGTCACGATATACTCGCGTTTCCGCTCATGGCTAACATCCTGTACGGAGTGAATGGCGAAGGCGCCGGTCACTCGACTCGCGCCAAAGAAGTCCTGACCCATCTTGCCTCTCGCGGACATACGCTCCACGTAGCCACTTTCGACCGCGGGCTGCGCAACCTCCGCGACCAATTCGATGTCATCGAGATTTACGGACTTCGCTTTGCCTACGTCGACAATCGCGTTCGCTACAGGCGGACGGTCGCCAAGAATCTCATCACGATTCCAAGGGCAGCGCGCAGTCTTTCCAATCTCAAAGACTTGGCCGAAAAATGGAGCATCGACCTGGTCATTACCGACTTCGAACCGTTGACCTGCCATATTGGCCACAAGCTCGATTTGCCAGTCATATCTATCGACAATCAACACTGCCTGACAAACACTGTCGTGTCTTATCCCAGAAAGTTCCGACGCGATGCGGCCGCCGCTAAACTGGTTACGCGCTTGATGACGCCCCATGCCGACGCCTACCTCGTCATCTCGTTCTTCAGCGCTCCTGTGAAGAAACGAAATACATTCCTCTTCCCCCCATTGCTGCGCCAGCAGATTCTTGATGCCTCCCCCACGCTGGCGGATCACGTTCTTGTCTATGTGACATCGCCGGCCCCGGCATTAGCCAAGCTGCTGGCGATGGTTCGTTGTCGATTCATCGCTTATGGATTCGATCGCGAAGGCCGCGAAGGGAACATCGTCTACAAGAAGCCTTCCCTCGACGGATTCTTCGCAGACTTGATCAGCGCCCAGGCCGTCATCGCCAATTCCGGATTTTCGCTAGTCACCGAAGCCCTGCATTTGGGTAAGCCCTATTTGGCTGTGCCGGTGAGCCGGCAGTTCGAGCAGATATTCAATGCCTACTGGCTTGCCAAGACTGGTTACGGCGCCTATTGGGACGAACTCGACAAAGAGCGAATCGACTCGTTTCTCTATAACCTTCCGCAATTTCGCAAGAAGCTGGCAGATTATTCTCGGCAAGGAAATGGCGCGCTGCTCGCCAAGGTGGATGCGCTCATCGCCGAATATGCGGGAACATAAATTCGGGGTTTGGAAGTGACTGGACCGGGTCGTTTACCGTGATACCCCCGACGATTGGCGGCTGTTCATTGGCACAAGCTAGAGATGTTCTTCCGCCGAAAGGTTGGCGCCCGCCAGCAGCAGCAATCCCGACAGGAAGGCCCAGAACATCATGCTGACCGACAGCGCGAAGGGTCCGTAGACTTCCTGAAAATTGAGCCAGGGCAGCGCGAGAATATAGGCGTATTTCAGCGCTTCCGAGAGCAATCCCATGATCACGGCCACCGGCAGCACGGCGCGCTTCGGCACGTTGCCATTGGGCAACAACCAGTAAATCAGAAAGAAAATGGTAATGCTGGCGCCGATGGCGAACGTCTTCATGACCAGAAATCCAATTAACCGCACGAACCACGTGCCATAGCCCCGCAGCACGAACCGCATGAAAGCCACCGGCGCCGCCGTCAACGCAATCGAGAGCATTGCGAGAACGCCGCAGGCGAAGGCGAGTCCAAGCGACACAAGCTGGTTGCCCAGATAGGAACGGTTCTTTTCAAAATGCCAGATCCGGTTAAGCGCGACTTCCAAGGGAAGGAAAATGCCTGACGAGGTGACCAGCAAAATGATCAGCGAGACCACCTGCACTCGATGGCGCGAGTCGACCATCGCGTTCAGGTTGCGAATGACGAACTCCTGTCCGGCGGGAAGATAGTCGCGCAATAATTCGATCACCACGTCCGACATCACACGCGAGTGAAATACGCGTCGGACGAGAGTCAGCAAAAGCACGACAAACGGAAAAAAGGAAAGGATGGCGTTGGCCGCAACCGAGAACGCAAACGTGTGCGCCTCGGTGCGCATTAGGTAGCGGGCCGTCGAAAGGGCGAGGTTCTGGCGACGCCTGCGAGCCGGGCCCGGCGCAACAAATGTTGCTGGTGTTAGCGAGTTCGACACTATGCGCTCATCCTAGCAGAGACCGCCTTCCAGGCCGGCGATTTCCGACTAAACCAAAAGTTTTCAGAGGGTTACGGCCGCATTTCTTTATCTGTGTTAAAGCTATCCGTTTCTCGCAAAATGATTAATAAAAATCGTTTTAATATTGCTTGCGAATCCTTTCGTTTATGCGTATTATCTTTTGCTCGTCATCCGTCGGCGCCCTGGTCCGCCGGAGAATGGCGAGGTCCGTAAAGGTTGGCGTTTTTGCTGCGGGGTAGGAAAACACCGAAGTTGGAGGCTCCACGGTTCGCGTCGCGAGCAACACTCGTTGCGCCGAACAGCGGGGTCTTTTCTATTTGGGAGCCCGATCTCCTGCACATTAAACCCAGACCGCTGTTTACCCGATTGCTTGAGGGGGTGCTTCGGGAAAATTCCCGGGGCTTCGATCGGTGATCGGAGAACAGATTCTTCGCGATTGAAAAGGAGTCTCTGCCGTGAGAGAGAAGGGTACAGTGAAGTGGTTTAACGGGGCCAAAGGATATGGGTTTATCCAACGCTCCACCGGCGAGGATGTGTTCGTACATTTCTCCGCCATCCAGGAAAACGGTTATCGTACACTCAACGAGGGCGAAACCGTTGAATTCGACCTGCTGAAGGGCCCCAAAGGGTTCCAGGCAGCCAACGTCGTGCGGGCCTGAACGAACCCGGAACGATTTCTCAAGCCCTCCCGGTTCCCAGCGGGAGGGTTTTTTATTGCTCAGAGGAAATCGATGAGCGCCGGCGCTCCCATATACTAGGATTCTTTTCCAACATTTCCCAAAATGGACGCGAATTCCTGTGCTCCGCTCCTGCCCACGGCGAAAGAGTCGAAACTATTTTTCTTTCTGCTTTTGTTTTTGTTCCTTGTGGCCGGAACATCTGCGATTGGATTATCCTTCGTCCCATTCAAGTTGCTAGCCGCGAAAGTTCGTGGGATGTCGGGAAGTGGCCAAGGTGCCTTTTTTGACGCGAACTTCTATCGAGCAATGCAGATCCGCCTGCGGGTCATCGGAATGGCCAACTTGCTGGCGAGCGGTGTTGTATTCGCGCTCCAGAAATCGATCCGCCAATTTATCGAGCACGTGAAGGGCGACTCAATTCAGCTTGCCGCCGCCTTGCGTTCGTCCGTGTCTCGAATTCCTCCTGAAGACCTGATTGCACTCGGTGCTGTGACTCTCGTGGGGGCTGGGTTGCGTCTTAGCTTTCTTTTCCAGCCGATGCGCGATGACGAAGCATACACGTTTTTGCAGTATTCGTCGCGTCCGTTTTATGTGGGACTTTCGTTCTACAACGCGCCCAACAATCACATCTTTCACACATTGCTCGTGCGACTGTCGTATTTGTTCTTTGGAAATCACCCTTGGGATTTGCGTCTGCCGGCGCTAGTGGCGGGAATTTGCCTTGTGCCCGCGACGTATGCGGCGGGGCGCTCGTTGTACTGCAATCAAGGTGCGTTGCTCGCGGCAGCGCTGGTCTCAGCCTCATCCATACTCGTCGAGTTCTCCACGAATGCAAGAGGATACATACAGATTTGTGCTGTGTTCATGATATTGGTTCCGATAGCGGCGCATGGGATGCGTGAATCGAATCGGGCCGCGTGGCTTCTGTTCGCGATCCTCTCCGCGCTCGGCTTCTACACGATTCCGATCATGCTCTATCCGTTCGGGGGTATCGTTCTTTGGCTGACGGTTTCGGCAGCTTTCGACGAAGTGCGGCCTCGTGGCCGCAGTCTGATGCTCAACGCCATCGTCGCCGTCGGCATTACGTTATTGCTGGCGGTCGAGTTGTATAGCCCTGTGTTCGCGGTGTCGGGGCCGGCTGCAGTGCTGGCAAACAAGTGGGTTGCCAGCAAGACGTTTCATCTTTTAATCCAGGGTCTGCCGCCGTCACTGGCTTCGGTGTGGCATCAGTGGAATCGCGACCTCCCACGTCTCCTGAGCATATTGCTGGTTGCAGGTCTCGCGATCGGGTTGATATTTCATCGCCGCTGTGGAAAGCATCGCGTTCCATTGGTCGTTATCGTCGCGCTCTGGATTGCATCCTCGTTGTTGGTACAGAGAGTTGTTCCGTTCGAGCGGGTTTGGCTGTTCGCCCTTCCTCTCTACCTAATTGTGGCCAGTGCCGGACTGGCCCTGGTACTCGAGCCGTTTTTCCGGCGCGTTCGCCTGGCTTATGCCATTCCTTTTGTGGCGATCACCCTCTCATTGTTTTTTGGATTTCGCGTTCAGCAACGCCGATCGATCTACCTGACGAATGAAGGGCGCGGCCTGGAGGATCTTGCAATCTTTCTGAAATTGCAACTACAGCAAGGTGATTCAGTGACGGTGGTGCTACCCTCGGACTCGCCGTTAGCCTACTACTTTCAGCTGCACGGAGTTTCTTCCGCGTACATGAACGCTCCCATTCGAGCCCGTGAATTGGTTGTGGTAAATGAAGTTGCCGGAGACACAGTCGAGAGTGTGCTTCGCCTGGCCAAGCTACCGCAGGCGACACCCGCCAAGCTGATTGCGAAATTCGATTCCGCCTATCTGTACGAGGTTCGGCGGTGAAAGGGATGCTTCGTCATCTCCGCACATTCGTCGTGGCTGGCCCCCAGAAATCAGGTCTGGGTCTACCGCACCTCCAGCGATACCAGATCCCCCTCCGCCGCGCCGCTAGGCTTGTAGTTGACCGATACGTTCCGGTCGCTCCAGTCGCAGGAAAATTCATCGGCTCCGATCAGCAGCAGCGACTTGTAATCGGAAGTATGGAGTTTGAACATAGCACCTCCTTCGCTCACCGTGATCGTGGCGGCCGGGGCCTGGGAGCAATCCACGCGAATCAGGCGGCCCTTTAAAAACTTCATGGCGCGCTTGTCGGCCGAGCTGCTCGATTGCGCATTCTCGGCTGCTGCCCGCTGCGCCGCGTCCTGTTCGAGGACGTCGAAGGGAGACTTCTGCGCCTCCAACTTGGGCGAATTCTGTGACTCGGAAACTCCATACTTGCGCTCGTTGCCGATTTCCTCCACTCGGGCCTTCGCTTGCGAAGAGACTTGGGGATTGCCGCTGCTTTTGAGGCGATTGAGCAGAACCGTTGCCGCGTCCCAGTTCCTCGCTGTCACGTAGATCTCGGCCAGGTGATAAGCATAAAGTTCGTCTCGCGGACTCAACTGCATCGCTGCGCGCTCGGCGTCGAGCGCCGCCTTCGGCCCTCCCCCTGCATTGCGCGCGACGGCCAGCAAGTCGTAAGCCTCGGCAAATTCCGGGTACCAGTCAATGACGGCGCGCAGGTCTTGCATCATATTGGCCAGGCCTTGAATCTCGCCCCGCTTGGCCTGCGCTGATCGGTACTTCAGAACCGATAAGTAGAAGCGGATCCACGTGTCTTGCGGATTGATCGCCGCCGCGTCGCGCAGCTCGGCGAGAGCGTCGTCGAACTTGTCATGCTCGATGTCGTCCCATGCGATCGCACGATGCGCGATTTCATTGCCGCTCCCGATTGAGGAAGTGTTAGCTCCCGATGAGTCGGCGTCCGATGCCTTACTCTGCTTTCCCGTCGACGCAGGCGCTGTTGCCAGGTTCTGCAATTCTTTCAACCCAGCCTCGCGCCTTTCGGGAACTCGCGTCTGCACGTCAGCATAGATCGCCCGAGCATCAGCTTCCGCGAAAGCTTTGGAATTGATGACTGAATCATCCGGCCCCACCGGAACCGGAAATCGGTAAGCTTGCGCCGGATTGCTGGCTGCATCTGAAGTGGAAGCCCGACCTGGAAGCTTTTGAGCCGCCTCATCCAAAGTGGGCAGCGAGTGAAAATAGTCTTTCACTGCCTGTTCGAACTGCGCCGCATTCATCCCGTAAGCCTGCTGGATTGCTTCCTCAACTGGAATATTTTGATTAAGCGCCAAATTGAAATACGTTCCCGTTTCAGCCAGCTTGTTTGCGTGAAGGATATAGTGCATCACGATCCATGATTCAGCGTAGAACAGCGTGTGATGCGTACCTTCATTAAAGCTCGCGGTGTCGTGTTTCATCGTGAACAGATCCGGGATCGACAGCCAAACCTGCGCGCCGAGCAACTGGGAAAGGGATTTTGAGGTACTGGCAAGTTGCGGCGTGGGCAACAAGGTTTGCGCGTTGGTGGAGTGAACCTCGGGATCGCCACCGATCTCCACCTGCTTGTTGTCGATCCGTACCGAGGAGAAGTACTCGGCCAATCCTTCGTCAAACCATCCCTGCGCCGGAGGATAGTTGTAATTCAGCAGCAGGTGCGCGAAATCGTGGGTCACAGCGCGCCACGGTTCGGGCTCGAAAAGATTGAGCACGAAAAATCCCTGATCCTCGCCGGGAACAAAGAAGCCGGGTGCTTCGATCGGTTCGCCATTGTGCAACGGCGCGAGTTGGAAGTACGACTTGTCGTTCTTGAATGCCAGGATGGTCAGCGGAAGTGGCTGACTGAGCCGATTTTTGCCGAGCAGATTGGCAAAAACGGCGCGCATCTGCTCAAACCGTAATGCCACTTCCCGCCCACGCTTCTCACCCGCGTCAGTGATGACGGTAAAATGCGCCGAGTGGATTTCAAGCCAAACCGGTTCAGCTGCCAGAGCGGGCGATGGCAGGACCAGCGCCAAAAGCAGGGAAGTTAAGAGCACCAAGACGAAACAGAACGGGATGAAACGCTGGGGCCACATCAGAGGATGCAGGAAGCAGGTGCGCTTCAATTTGATGCTATCACGGGGATTCGCACACTGTTTTCGTAGCGGCGCGGGGATTTTTTCGGAAAAAGCAAAAGCCCTACACACAATGGAGCTTTTGGAAACTCACAGTGCCAGATTATTGGGCAAGCTTGCCAAGCAGATTCAGGGTGTGCTGTCGCCGGAATTCAGTCAATCCAACCACACTTGGGGGCGAAGTCAATCCCCGCTGGCGTGGGTCTGCGTGGGAACCAACACCAACTGTGGGCGCGCTGTCGCTGGTCGCGACGCATTGGCAAACGCGTGCAATATCCCGATCACCGCGGCATAGGTGGCGATTACACCAAACCCGACAGAAGCTATTACAGTTAAGCAGAGGACGAAGGGCATTACGAGCGAACTCACGTTTTTGCACTCCCGAGCGCAGATATCGGATGCTACGGCTGCTGTTTCCGTATACCTGAGCCCGTCTCGCTTGCTTTTCAGCGCGAATTTCTACTCTACCTTCGTTGACGCTCCGCGCTGTTGACGACTAAGATACGGAGTAGAGCTGTGCATTCCCACTTTCCAACAATTCTGTACCCCTGTCGACGTTACGGAAGGGCCAGTCCCCGCTAAAGAAAATGGCGATTACGAAGATTACTGTCCGGGGTGCACGGCAGCACAATCTGAAAAACATTGATGTCGAGATCCCACGCAATACGCTCACGGTCGTCACCGGGTTGAGCGGATCGGGGAAGTCTTCGCTTGCCTTCGACACGATCTACGCCGAAGGTCAGCGCCGCTATGTGGAAACGCTGTCTGCCTATGCTCGGCAATTCCTCGACCAGATAGAACGCCCGGATGTCGATGGAATTGATGGACTTAGCCCGTCGATCTCAATTGAGCAGAAAACCACAAGCCGCAGTCCCCGCTCGACCGTGGGAACCATCACCGAAATCTACGATTACCTTCGCCTGCTGTTCGCCTCCATCGGCGTTCCGCATTGCCCCAAGTGCGGGCGGGCGATCAGCCGACAAACAGCGGAACAGATTGCCCAGCGGGTTATGACCCTGACGGCTGAAGCTCGCGTCATGGTCTTGGCTCCGATCGTCCGCGGTCGTAAAGGCGAATTCAAGAAAGAGATGGAAACGCTGGCCAAACACGGCTACACCCGCGCTCGCGTCGACGGCGAACTGATCAATCTGGAAGACGAGATTCAGCTCGACAAGCGCAAGAACCACACGATCGAAGTCCTGATCGATCGTTTGCTCGTCAAACCGGGCATCGAGCACCGCCTCGAAATGTCGATTGGCCTCGCGATGAAGCTTGCCGGCGGGCTGGTGCAGGTCGCTGTCGTAGGCGGCGAGGAGCAACTTTACTCAGAGAAGCTGGCGTGTCCGGATTGCGGCATCAATGTTCCCCAACTCGAGCCACGATCGTTTTCCTTTAACAGCATGTATGGAGCTTGCCCGGAATGCCATGGGCTGGGCAGCAAATACGATTTCGATCCCGCAAAAGTCATCAGCGATTGGTCGAAGCCCTTGCTCGACGGGGCGCTTGGCCCAGGCTCAGCTTCACAGACTCTGATTCATAACGTGCAAGTTGTCTCGTCAGCTTACGGTATAGATCTGAATAAGCCCTTCGAGAAATTGCCGGAGAAGATACAAGATTTATTGCTGAATGGTGAGAACGGCCGCGGCAAAACAGGCTTCCACGGCATCTTCGGATATCTGCGGCAGAACCTCGAAGAATCGACTTCCGAGGGCTATCGTGACTGGCTGCTCGAGCATATGTCAGCCACAGAATGTCCGGCGTGCCACGGTAAGCGCCTGCGTCCTGAAAGCCTCGCAGTCAAAGTGAACGGCATGTCCATTGCCGATTTCACCGCGCTTCCGATCGAGCGCGCACAAACCGTCGCGCAGGGAATCAAACTCGCTGGGCGAGAGGAAATCATCGCCGGCCGCGTGATGCACGAAATCGTCGAGCGGCTACAGTTCCTCAACGCGGTCGGGCTCGGATACATCTCTCTCGACCGTTCGGCCGCGACATTGTCGGGCGGCGAAGGCCAGCGCATTCGTCTCGCCACCCAGATCGGCTCAAAGCTGCGCGGAGTGCTCTACGTGCTCGATGAACCTTCCATTGGACTGCATCATCGCGACAATGGCCGCTTGCTGAATGCCCTTGAAAATCTGCGCGATCTGGGCAACACAGTCTTAGTCGTTGAGCACGATGAGGAGACGATTCGCCGCGCCGACTACGTGATTGATCTTGGTCCCGGAGCCGGCCGGCATGGCGGCGACCTCGTAGCGCAGGGAACTCCTGACGAAATCATGCGCCATCCCAATTCTCTGACCGGCGCTTATATCTCGGGTAAGAAGCAGATCGAGATGCGGCCCGAGCGGCGGCAGAAGAATGGCGCTGCCATCACGATCCTGGGAGCGAAGGAGAACAATCTCAAAAATCTGGACGTGACATTTCCCCTCGGCGTGATCACGGTTGTTACTGGCGTTTCCGGATCGGGCAAGTCCACGCTGGTGAACGATATTCTCTATAAATCGCTTGCCCGGCAGCTCTATCGTTCGCGTGAAAAAGCTGGCGAGCACAAGGCGATCGCCGGTGCAGAGAATGTTGACAAGGTAATCTGTATCGATCAGTCGCCGATAGGACGCACGCCCCGCTCGAATCCCGCGACCTATACCGGCGTCTTCACCGCGATCCGCGATCTCTATGCGATGCTGCCAGAATCGCGCGAGCGAGGATATAAAGCCGGACGCTTCTCCTTCAACGTTCCCGGCGGGCGCTGCGAGGCTTGCCAGGGCGAAGGTCAGCGCCGCATCGAAATGAATTTTCTGCCCGACGTTTATGTGCTATGCGAAGTGTGTGGCGGCCGCCGCTATAACTCTGAAACGCTTGCTGTGAAATACAACGGAAGCTCGATCGCTGATCTGCTGGAGATGCCAGTTTCCGATGCGCTACCCATTCTTGAAAACATTCCCCAGGTAAAGCAGAAGCTACAGACACTGGCTGATGTCGGCCTGGGATATATTCATCTCGGGCAATCTGCTTTGACGCTTTCCGGCGGGGAAGCCCAGCGCATCAAACTCGCGCGCGAGTTGAGCAAGCGGCAAACGGGGAAAACCCTGTACTTGCTCGATGAGCCTACCACCGGCCTGCACTTCGATGACGTGAAAAAGTTGCTCGACGTGCTGCACCGATTGACTGACCTCGGCAACTCGATCATCATCATCGAACACAATTTGGATGTAATTCGCAACGCGGATTGGATCATCGATCTCGGCCCCGAAGGCGGCGAAGACGGTGGGCGAATTGTGGCGCAGGGAACTCCCGAGCAAGTCGCGCGGGTCAGGAAGTCGTACACGGGCCAGGCGCTGGCGGAATATTTTTGTAAAAAAAGCAGTTCTCAGTTGTCCGAGGCAATGTCATAGAGCGGTTTGGGGAGGGCAGGTTTCGCCCGTGCCCAACGTCCAGACGGAACAATTCTTGTCTATTCCCGACAATTCGCATCTCAATTCGAGTGTGAACACGGATCCGCTCGCACCGCAGCCACCGCCTATGCCCGTCCCGGGCCAGGACAGTCTCCGTCCGCCAGTTTGGCCGATTCCTGCCCGCGATCCTGTCTGGACTGGCTGGGACGTTCTGCAAATTGCAGCCCTGGCCTTGCTCGCCATCCTCGGAATGCAGGCGGCTGTTTTGTTTGTGACCAAGGAATTCATCTACCCGCGGATTCCCCTGCGCGATTTGGTGCAAAAGCCGATCCTTGCCATTGTCGCCCAGTTGATCGCTTATCTCCTCGTCGCCCAATTCATGGTGATGCTGGTAGAAGGCAAGTATCATGTGCGTTTTGGCCAGGCCATACGTTGGAACTGGCCCGCTTCGAGAGCTTGGCTGTTTCTTGCAATTGGTGTCGCGACGGTTGTCCTCGATTTCCTGAGCCGGTTCCTGCCTATGCCGAAGAGCACTCCCTTCGAGGAGTTCTTCGAGCGTCCGTTGGATGCTTATCTGATCTCGATTTTCGCCATCACCCTCGGCCCACTGATGGAAGAGCTCTTCTTTCGCGGATTCCTCTATCCATTGATCGCCCGGAGGTTGGGCGCGGTCTGGGGAGTTTTGCTGACAGCCTTGCCATTTGCGCTCATGCATTCTGTGCAGTACGGAAATGCCTGGTCGGCGGTTCTGGTGATCTTCCTGGTTGGAGTGGTACTGACGACAGTGCGAGCGGTCACTAATTCCGTCGCATCGGGCTTGTTGGTACACGTCAGCTACAACGCGACCCTCATGTTGCTAGCCGCGCTGGCCACGGATGGTTTCCGCCACATGGAACAAGGCGTTCTCTTCGCAAGATGACGGAAACCTTCGGTTACGTACAATCGGAGAGACCCAGGTTCGTTGGATTTCAGGCGTGGAAACTCACACGTGTCAAGCTACTGAACGCTAGCGGTCGCTAAAGAATGCGAATCCGACAGCCCGCACTTCCTTCACAGCAGATCTGGCGAGAGCCACAGCGGATTTGCTCGGATCCACAACGGAGATGGCTGTCACCCAAACTGAAGCGGGACGAGGTACCGCTGACCGAACCTGGTAAAGTACCAAAGTTTCGGATACACCTGCGAGGTGCTTGACCGCCATCCTTACTGCACCTACCGTAACCTTATCCCGATGAAGCTTTCCGTCGTCATGCCTGTGTATAACGAGCGCGCGACTTTGTGCGAAGTCGTCCGCCGTGTTCTGGAGGTGCCACTTCCCATAGAATTGATCTGCGTCGATGATGGCTCGCGCGATGGCTCGCGGGAAATTCTCCGCGAATTGGCCGCGCAGCACTCCCAGATGCGGATCGTGCTTCAAGCGAAAAATATGGGGAAGGGGGCCGCTCTTCGTCGTGGTATTCAGGAAGCCAGCGGCGATTACGTGATTATTCAGGACGCCGATTTGGAATACGATCCGGGCGAATACCCAAAGCTGCTCGAGCCCCTGATTGAGGGCAAGGCGGACGTGGTCTATGGCTCGCGCTTTCTCGGCGGCGGTCCTCATCGCGTTCTGTATTTCTGGCATTCAGTGGGTAACTCGATACTGACGCTCCTCTCGAACGCCTTCACGAATATGAACATGACCGACATGGAAACCTGCTACAAGGCGTTCCGGCGGGAAATTGTCCAGACGATTCCGATCGAGGAGAACCGCTTCGGATTCGAGCCGGAAATAACGGTGAAGATCGCCAAGCGCAACCTGCGCGTCTACGAGGTTGGAATAAGCTATTGGGGCCGCACCTACGAGGAAGGGAAAAAGATTGGGTGGAAAGATGGCTTCCGCGCCTTGTGGTGCCTTCTAAAGTACACACTCCGCGAGCCGCGAGTCGGGGCTGCTCCGCAGGGACTCAACGCGAGGTTTTCGGAGCAGGCAGCCAACGAGACTGTGTCGGATATAACATCAGATGCCCACGCAGGCTAGCGTATTTCCGCAATAGCCAGTTCTTGACCTCGCACGAATCGCAACCGCACAATAACGGACGACGTAGAGCAACGCTGTTATCAGCACAACCGACTTGAGCCCGAACCATAGGGATGTGAATCAATAAGGCCACCCAGCAACGAGCCGAACAGATTGGAGCCTAGAAAGCGGCCGAACGTTCAATATGAGCAGATCGATTTCGAGTGCAACCACACGCGGAGTTGCGTAAAGCTTCAGCAATGTCGTTTCCCATACCGGATACTAAGCACAAAACGGAGGGAGTGCAGGATAGAACTGGTAGGGAATGTTGTAGGCACGCGGTTGTGGAGTGTGTGTCGGCGAAATTCCTCCGGATTCGATTTCGCGAACTTCGGTCGAAATCGACGCTCTCTGCTCGCAGCGTATTGGGAAGAGCATAGGCGCGTCACCGCCCCAAGAACCGCATTTCGTTCACTTTGTACAGATCCGTCCTTAGCAACACGTCGACTAGACTGAAGTCTCCGCGCCCTTGGGAAAACGAAGCGCCCGCGGCTGGATCCTATTGCCTATTACACACTCAGACAGCAAGTGACGTCGACGCGACGGGTGGCGATGTCAATCGTCCCTTGGAAGTCAAATCTTGAGCTGCACCATCGACAGTTCCGTAGTCACTCAGCTGCAGATTCGGAAATCTACTTGATCACGCTGTGCCATCGGTGCCATGCCAATTACACCGGCGCTAGCAAGCGCGCATTCACCAAACTGTGCTGCATCCCAGAGGGCAAGGGCGGGTTATCAACAAGGCGCTTGAGAAGGATCGCGAAGTCTTACCGCTGCGCTCGACTCGAACCCGGTGATGTGGTCTTATGAATGCTCATGGTTGCCTCTGGGGGAAGATCAGGGTTGCCGTATCAGAGGTGAGGGGTCGATACACGATTGGCTCTATGGCGCAGGTTAGCCCTACAACATCTCTATAGAGGAGAGATAAAGGACTGTTGCAATGAGTCGCTTCCCCCGTCTATTGCTGTAGGATCTCGATGGCGCTGATCATGGGGTTCTGAATGATGTTCCCAAAACTGATGGTCAGGGTGCCATTGGTCACCGAGGCCGTAGTCGACTTCTCCAGCGCCGTGTTAGCCCCGGCTTGCGCAAAGACGTCCAAGTTGGAA
>DASTCY010000044.1:0-162740 GCA_035710725.1 Candidatus Sulfotelmatobacter sp.
GGTCTGGGAGGCGCTGCGCGCGCTGTATCTGGTCGGCCAAATCGAAGATCTGCCGGCGGTGTTGCCCTACGAACGCGAACTGCCGGAGATTCCCGATCATGTGCGCCAGCAGGCGGTGGAGACGGAAAAGGCCATTCGGGGCCGGGCGAAGTAGATCGACAAGAAAGAGAACTCCTGTTTGAGTCTTCATTGAACGTGTTGGGAAAGGGATCCTTCGACTCCGACGCCGTTCGCAACGCGAACGGCATCTTCGCTCAGGATGACAGTCGGGAAGAAGGCTTTTGCTGAAAGCTGAAGGCTGACCGCTGACGGCTGGTTTCAAATCGCCATAGCGCCGACTTCTTTTTCCACTTCGGCGGTATCGACCATGACGATGGCGTCCCAGGGACAGCCGTCGAGGAAGCATCCGTCGGGGCCTTTGCTGAGGCACTTCTTGCAGCCGATGCAAAGAATGGGATCGACCGCGATGCGCCCGAAGGGCGTGCTGTCTTCGTCGGGCACCCAGAACATGCAGTCTTCGACCGGGCAATATTCGACGCAGGCAGGCGAGCCGGCGCATCCCGTGCAGCACTCGGTGATGACCGCGAGTTCTTTCGGCTTCTTCTTGCGGGGCGTGGCGATGCCCTTGGATTTAGGCTCGAATTTCAGCTCGTCGGGAACCATCCCAACGGCTTTGGTGGCACCGGGCGCGGCAGGCATGAAAGGGATTATACCGTATGGAGCTCGGTTTCCGGCCTCCGGATTCCCATCTCAGCTCGGAATGTGGGCGCGCTTGAACACCAATGACGATTCAGGATTGAATACAGTTTTGTCTGCTGCATACCGGCGACAAAAACTCTTCAGTTCTTTCGGCAGTGCAGTGAGTGTGATGGCACGTTCAAAAATGCTCTCCTTAGGGTCTTCAGGCACCGTCTTCAGATCCACAGCACCGGTCTGCAGCAGCTTCCTCAGACCGGTTGGATCGATTTCGGTGAGAACTAGTGAGTCGCTGTCGAATTTCACTAACGAGATTTGATGAACCGGAATGCAGAAGTTGCAAACATCTTCCTCCACTGGAGAAACGTCAAGAAAGTAAAACGAGTCCAGCTTTATGAGTCGAGCCTCGTAATGTGACTTTCCAGGAGAATCGCCACAACCTTCTCCACGCTGCACCCAGTGCAGGTCGTAAATGTCTTCGTTGAGCCCAATCGTCAACGTGTATTCGCATTTCTGGTCGGGAAAACGCCAAGTGCCTGCCATTGCCTTGTCAGCGACAATATCGGAATCTCTTGGCGCTACGTCTTCATACAGAGGGTGGACGGAAATCACCCAGCATCCCGAGAGCCCAACCAGCGCAGCCAAAACCAAAACCGTCTTAGCGACTCTCTCAACGACGAAGGCCTGACTGAAGTGCCACACGGCATCCCCCCTCAACTAGGTGCAGCTTCGCCCAGAATGATACTCCAGCCGCTCTTAGCCGCCACATCCCCGATTTCCAGCACGCTGCTTCTGCTATATTGAACGCCTACGCACACCACAGGCTCGCGGGCGAGGGCGCCCGCGCCACATTCGCGAAGGAGCTCGCCATGGCAGGAAAGAGCGTCAACAAAGTCATTCTTCTCGGAAACCTGGGCAAAGACCCTGAAGTGAAGTACACGCCGCAAGGCACGCCGGTGGCGAAGCTCGCCCTGGCCACGAACGAGCGCTACAAAGACAAAGACGGCAACTGGCAGGACCGCACTGAGTGGCACAACGTGGTCTTGTGGTCGCGGCTGGCCGAGATTGCGGGCGAGTATCTGAAGAAGGGTGGCAAGGTCTACATCGAAGGACGCTTGCAGACCCGCTCCTGGGAAGACAAGCAAACCAACCAGAAAAAATACATGACCGAAGTCGTGGCCAGCGATCTGGTGCTGCTCGGAGGCCGTGGCGAGGGCAGCGGAGACTCTGCGGGAAGCCGTGGCTCGTCAGCGTCCTCGGGCGGAGGGAACAATTTCGACCAGCGCGTGCCGGAACACGAACCCGCCGCGGCCGGCCCGATCACAGACGAAGATATTCCGTTCTGAGTCTCCTCGTTTTTCTCGGCGTTCTCTGCGGCTGTTCTCTGCGATCTCTGCGTTAAAGCTCTAACACACAGGCAAAGCAAAATCGCAGAGCTCGCCGAGAGCGCCGAGACTCAGTGCCCTGCCGACATTCCGCCCCTCCCCACCGACTTCTTCAAAGCAAACACGATCGGGATGCAGGCAAAGCAGGCCAGCGCCATGTAGCGGAAGTCATCGACATACGACCACAGCCGTGCCTGGCCTCCGAGCAGTTGATTGAGCAGTCCGTACGACTGGCCGGTGGACGTCGCCGGCGACGAACCACGCGCGCTCAAGTATTGCGTGATCCCCCCAACGGCGCCCCGTACATTAACGCGTCCCGGATTCAGCCATTGCGCCATTTCACTGCGATGCACCTGCTCGTGTCGCGCCACAATCGTGTTCACGACAGAAATACCAATGCTCCCGCCGATGTTTCGCAGCAGATTGTAAAGTCCGCTGGCATTGCCGATTTCCTCGTTGCGTAATCCAGCCATAGCCGTGGTCGATAAGGGCACAAACACGCAGCCGGAACCGAATCCGCTAATCACGATGGCCCACAAGAAAGTCCACTGTCCGATCGAGAGATTCACTTCTCCAAACCACAAACTTGCCACCGCGAACATTCCAAAGCCGAAGGCAATCAGCCAGCGATTGTCGATCTTGGCCGTAAGATATCCGATCATCGGCATGGCGATGATCGCGCCGACGCCTCGTGGGCTTACGGCCCATCCCGCCGCCAAAGCCGTGTAGCCCATCAGTTCCTGGTAAAAAAGCGGAAGCAGCGTGACCAGCCCATAGATCGAAGCGCCAAACAAGCCGATCAGCAGACACCCGAGCGCAAAATTGCGATTACGGAAGACGCGCAATTGCACCAGCGGATTGCGGTGGCGAAATTCGCGAATCAAGAACGCGAAGAAGCAAATCACCAGGACCGCCGCGGCCCAACGAATCCAGGCCGCACCGAACCAGTCGTCTTCCTGCCCTTTGTCGAGGATGATTTGCAGTGCTCCGAGCCATACTGCGAGCAATCCCAGGCCAATCGCATCAAGCCTGCCGGGCTTCGCATCTTTGATGTACGGAGGATCCTCGACATACCGCGAGATCATCAGCACCGCAAAGATTCCCACCGGAATGTTGATGTAAAACGCCCACCGCCACGAGTAGGTATCAGTCAACCAGCCGCCCAGTGTTGGCCCCAGAACGGGCGCAACGACCACGCCTAGTGCGAACACTGCCATCGCCATTCCGCGTTTGTGCGGCGGAAAACTTTCGAGCAGGATTGCCTGCGATAGTGGCTGCAGCGCGCCTCCCCCGGCTCCCTGCACCGCCCGAGCAATCAGAATCATGGCCAGACTGGTCGAGGCGCCACAAGCGAACGAAGAGACAGTAAAGATCGCGATACAGGCGATGAGGAAACGCTTTCGTCCGAAGCGCAGCGACATCCACGAACTTGCTGGCAAGATGACCGCATTGGCGACCAGATAGCTGGTCAGCACCCAAGTCGCTTCATCATTGGTCGCCGAGAGACTCCCGGCGATGTAGGGCAGCGCGACTGCCGCGATGGAGGTGTCGAGGACCTCCATGAACGTGGCCAGCATGACGGCGGCCGCAATCAGCCACGGATTCGATACCGCTTGCGGATTCTGCTTTGCGGGTTCTGCCGCCATTCGTATTTACCAGAAAGTTATCCCGAACGTAACCTCAGAAGACAAACTTCAGAAAAGACTGAGATGCTCACAAGCCCATACTAGTTTCTGAAAACTACACGTGTGCTCCTGCGATCTCTGCGGCTCTTCTCCGCGACCTCTGCGATGAAAGTATTTAGACCTTCTTCACGATCTTGCTGCGGATTCTTTTTCACGCTCTTTCGAGAAAAGCTTCCCAACAACCTGTGTATATTGGGAATCATCTTCAATGTCAGGAGATCGACGATGTCTGAACTTGCGGAAAAAACCTGCGTTCCCTGTAAAGGCGGCATGCCTCCACTCAAAGGCGCGGAATTGGAAGTCATGCACCATAAACTACCGCAATATGCACACTGGAAAGTCGTCAGCGAGCACCACATTACGCGCGAATTCAAGTTCCCGGACTTCAAACAGGCGCTTGATTTTGTGAACCGCGTCGGCGATGTGGCCGAGCAGCAGGGCCATCATCCCGACATCCTGCTGACTTGGGGCAAGGCCGAGATCACGCTGTGGACCCATAAAATCGATGGCCTGAGCGAAAGCGACTTTATCATGGCGGCAAAAATCGATCGGCTGGTCGGTTAAGTTCGGCCCAGTGGATACAACAAAAATGAATTCCTTTCAGACTTTTTCTAAATACGTTGCGCGGATGCTGACTGGGGCACTCCTGGTGTCGTCGGCCTTCATCTCGTCGCTCTTCGCCTTTCAAGCCGGCTCCATTCCCGCCGCGCGCCTGATTCAGGCTGAAGATTTGGTCAAACTCCTGAACGGCTCAGGAGAGAAGCCGCTAATCATCCAGGTTGGCTCGCGGCTGTTTTACTTGCAGGCGCACATCCCCGGCTCGGAATACATCGGCCCCGCCAGCAGCGAAGCTGGCATTTCGCAGTTGCGGAAGCGGCTCGATCCGCTGCCGCGAAACAAATTCATTGTCCTCTACTGCGGTTGCTGCCCGTGGAATCATTGCCCCAATGTCAAACCCGCCAACGACGCTTTGCAGGCGATGGGATTCCAGAACGTCAAGGTGCTATACATCGAAAACAATTTCGGCATCGACTGGGTTAACAAGGGCTACCCAGTAGCCAAGGGAGAATAGCTCTGCTCCGCAAGTATGTGTTCGCGCTCTTGGCCTGCGGCATTGCCATCGCTCCCTTTGCGCCTGCTAAACTGCCGAATAATCCTGGCAACTCGCGTCCTCACCCTCTTGCCCCTGATTTTGCCTTGCGCGATCTGAACGGCAAAGAAGTTCGCCTGTCCTCCTATCGCGGGAAGGTAGTCCTGCTCGATTTCTGGGCGACCTGGTGCGATCCCTGCCGCGAAGAAATTCCTCATTTCATAGAGATGCAAAACAAGTACGGCGCCCAGGGACTGCAGATAATTGGAATCTCGATGGACGACTCGGCCGATCCGGTCCGCTACTTCTACCACCAATTTCACATGAACTATCCCGTAGTCATGGGCGATGCGAAAACGGCCGAACAATACGGAGGCGTTCTCGGGCTGCCCATCGCCTTTGTCATCGACCCTGCCGGCCATATCTATGCCAGGCACATCGGCCCGACTCCGCCATCGGTTTTCGAGAAAGAGGTTCGGCTTGCGTTACAGAAAGGCACTTCCGCGCCGGTCAAGTAGACCTGAGGCGTCAGACCGCAGATTTTCTTTGGTAAAAAAATAGGGCACGGCTGATGAGGACTGCTACTAGTCGCCTGTCCTCGGCCGGTGCCCTTCGCTAAAAATTGCCCTCTTTCGTGCCCGCTCACTGCACGTGAATCATCTTGCCGCTGGCATCCATGGTTCCGTGCACGCGCACTCGTTTGCCTTCGAACTTTTTGACTTCATCCTGATGATCGATGTCATAGGTCGTGCCGCTGGACGCGTCCTGGAACACGTACTTGTCGCCCTGCTTCACGATGGTTCCGGTAAAGGTCTGCGTCCCTCCGGCGTTGTCGGCGGAAGCGGCCGCCCCTGAGCTTGGGCTCTGCCCGGCCGGTGGCTGGCTCTGCGGAGCCGTTTGGTCCGGGGTTTGGGTCGGTGCGTTCTGCTGCGGAGTCGACTGCGCTGGAGTCTCTGGTTGCTGCGCCGCCGGCGGCTGCTCACTGTCGGGCGGCTGAGCGGGTTGCGACGACGGCTGCTGCGCGTCGGGCGATGATTGCGCACTTGCCAAACCACCCCAGCAGACCAGACTTAGCAGCATAACGCCGAGGGTGGCGAGAAACGATATCGAGTGAAGCCGTTTTTTCACAAATCCTCCATGGAGACGAATGCGGCTGTCTTCGGAATTGAGCAAATTGGATGCCACGAATGCGCGTGGCGTGCGCCCGTTTTTTATATGTAATGACGATTGTTTGCTTTGAACGTCTTAGCGGCACAGCTCGGCAAACGCAGGTATGCGCTTGTGCGGGGATCGCCCAACCGATGTACATGAATTGCTGTACAAAACCGCGGCCAGCCAGTTAACAAAACCGAAGTTGGCTGCGCAAAATTTGCTCACTGCCGGCAGCTCCTGCGCTTATGCCTCGCTTTAAGAATCAGGTGGATCTATCCCTTCTTCTGCGCATACTCCTGCGCGCCCATGAAGTGTAAGGAAACATACGGTTCATCGCCCACCACCCAGCTGTCATGTCCGGGCGCGATGTAAAACAGATCTCCCGGCTTCATCTCAAAGACCCGGCCATCATCCATCGCCGCTGTCGCCCTCCCTGCCACTACCATGCCAACATGCTCGACGGCGCAACTCTTCGCACCGGTGGCTTTGCCAACATGCTGCGACCACTTCCAGCCCGGCTCGTACGTAGCACGCCCAATCGTCATTCCGCCCACGTTCACCAGTTCAAACTTTCCCTTTTCAAAGTTCCGCACTTCATCCGGATGCTCAAAGCGCTTCAGAATGATTTCGTACATGCTCAGCTCCTGGCTCGTGAGGATTTCAATTTCACCGACTTAGATGTTTTGGAAACTAGAAGGCCGCGAATCTTCTTCGCGGTCTCTTTTGGGAGCGGACAGGATTGTCCGCCACCTTTGCCCCTTACCGCGAAGAAATAAGAAAGGGCCGCGGATTTTTCGCGGCCTCTTTGAAGATGCAAACCTGATTGTCGTTATGGAAGGTTCTAGTGTCTCCCCCCTCCATGTCCTCCACCCCCGTGCCCGCCTCGTCCATTCCGCCCGCGTCCGCCGCGGCCGCCACGTCCGTGCCGTCCTCCGCCACGTCCGCCGCGATCTCCGCGATCTCCGCCGCCGTGCGGCCGTCCGCTGCCATGGGGAACACTGTCTCGATTGAAGTTCGGCTCGCCCTCCTCTTCCGGAAAATTGCCGCCGCCCTCGATCACAACCGTCCCGGTCGGCACCGTATCTGCTTCCGGTGTGGGCGTAACGGGCGGAGCTCCGCCGGCCTGCGTCATCTTGGCCCGCTGCTCCTTGAATAGCGCCTTACGCGACAGCCGGATCCGATTCCCTTCGACCGCGAGCACCTTCACCATCACCTGGTCGCCTTCCTTCAACTCGTCGCGGATATCATTGATGCGGTGCTCGGCCACTTCGCTGATGTGCAGCAATCCGTCCGTTCCGGGTAGAATCTCGACGAACGCGCCGAAATCCGCCAGCCGCGTCACTTTACCGAGATACGTCTTCCCTACTTCCGCCGTGGCCGTGATGTCGCCGATCAACTGCAGCGCTTTCGCCGCCGACGCTTCATCGCTTGACGCCACTTTCACCATGCCGGAATCTTCCACATCGATCTTGACTCCGGTCTGCTCTACGATGCTGCGGATCATCTTGCCGCCCGGCCCGATCAGATCGCGAATCTTGTCTTGCGGAATCTGCACGGAGTAGAAGCGCGGCGCAAATTGCGAAATCTTCGCACGCCCTTCCGCGATCACCTCCGCCATCTTGTCGAGGATGAACAGTCGTCCCCGCTGCGCCTGCGCCAACGCCTCGCGCATAATCTGCGCTGTAATGCCAACGACTTTGATATCCATCTGCAGCGCCGTGATTCCGTCTCGCGTTCCCGCAACTTTGAAATCCATGTCGCCGTAGTGATCTTCCGCTCCAGCAATGTCGGTCAGGATCGCGTAGTGCTCGCCTTCCTTCACCAATCCCATGGCCACGCCCGCCACCGGGGACTTCAATGGAACCCCCGCGTCCATCAGCGAAAGCGAGGCGCCGCAGACCGTTGCCATCGACGACGATCCATTCGACTCCAGAATGTCCGCGACCACGCGCATCGCATATGGCCACTGCTCTTCGCTTGGAAGCATGGCTGAAATCGCCCGTTCGGCCAGCGCGCCATGGCCGATCTCGCGCCGTCCCGCACCGCGTAGAAATGCCACTTCTCCAACGCTGAACGGCGGAAAGTTATAGTGCAGCATGAAGCGTTTCTTGGCCTCGCCTTCGAACACTTCCAACCGCTGCATATCGTCGGAAGTCCCGAGGGTTGTGGTCACCAAGGCCTGGGTCTCGCCGCGGGTAAAGATCGCGGAACCATGGGTGCGAGGCAGCACTCCCACCTCGATCCAGATCGGACGAATTTCGTCGAAGGCACGCGCATCCGGACGCCGCTTCTGCTCAATCACCTGCTCGCGGAAAATCCTCTCGCGCAGGATCTCGTAATAATGTTTGAGCTTCGACTGCGCCTCCTCGTCCTCCTCCGGAATCGCTTCGAGCAATTGCTTCTTCAACTCCTTAACCAGCGAGTAACTCTCCGCCTTGGGATGCTTCTGAGTGTCGAGACGATCCGCCAGATCCGCGCCGATGCGCTTCCTCAGATCGTTGTAGTACGCCTCGTCGAATGCAACCGGCTCGACCTTCCGCTTCGCTTTGCCGACTCTCTTTTGCAGATCGCTGATCGCGGCGCAGATCTTCTTGATCTCGTTATGACCGAACTCGATGGCGTCGACGACGGTCTCTTCTTTGACTTCTTTCGCGCCCGACTCGATCATCACGATGCCGTCGGCCGTGCCCACGACCATGATGTTCACCAGGCTGTCGCGCATCTCCGAATACGTCGGATTGATCACAAACTGCCCGCTAATTAAACCGACACGCACCGCGCCAATCGGCCCGAGAAACGGAATGTCCGATAAAGTCAGGGCGCACGACGCGGCGTTAATGCCAAGCACGTCGGGATCGTTGTCGGTATCCGCCGAGAGCACGAAAGCAATCACTTGGGTTTCGCAGCGAAATCCTTCTGGGAACAGCGGCCGCACCGGACGATCAATCTGGCGGCTGGTCAGAATCTCGCGCTCGCTCGGACGCCCTTCGCGCTTGATGAATCCGCCGGGAATGCGTCCGCCGGCGTAGGTGTACTCGCGGTAATCGACCGTAAGCGGAAAGAAGTCGATGCCTTCGCGCGGGTCGGCGTTGGCGACCGCGGTGGCCAGCACGACATTGGCGCCCATGCGCACCACGGCCGATCCGTGGGCCTGCTTGGCCAGCTTTCCAGTTTCAATTGAGAGTGATTTTCCGCCTGCGAGTTCAACGGTAAGTGTAGTTGCTTCTGGTTTCATTTCATTTCCTTTTGCAGGAGCTCGGTTCGATTGCCAATTCTGCAAGGTCATCCTGAGCGCAATGAGGGATTCCGAAGCACCAATTTCGGGGTGTCATCCTGAGCGGAGTTGTTCTTCAAACGGAGCGAAGGATCTCCCTCGTCCATGACGCCGCGGGAGACCCACGTCGAAGCTTGGCGCTCGGATTGATTTGCGCTCAACAATCGCACGAATGGAAAGTCCTTCGCTGCTCGACCGCTGTGCAGGGAGAAGCGGCCGCTCTCAGAAATGTCCGCGCGTCCTATCGGAAGTGTGCAGATACACTCCGCCCTCGGCACGCCGGCTTGCGTTTACTTGCGGATGCCGAGTTTACCGATGACGGATTTGTATCTCTCGGAATCGTATTTCTTGAGATAGTCCAGCAAGCGACGCCGCTTGCTGACCAGCATGAGAAGGCCGCGGCGCGAGCCGTGGTCTTTCTGGTGCGACTTGAAGTGCTCGGTCAACTGGCCAATACGTTCGCTGAGCAGCGCGATCTGCACCTCGGGACTCCCGGTGTCGGTCGCGTGCGTGCGGTGCTGGTCAATGACAGACCTTTTTTGCTCTCGGGCTAGCACTGAACCTGATGTGCTCCTGTTTATATTCGTTTGTCTTTGTGACGTTTACAGAGTACCACGCGGAGCAGAAAGCCGTAAACCGCCTACTCCACAAGTGATCTTCCTTCCCACCCGGTGGTGTCATCTCGAAGCTCCGCGCTTTTCTTCGCGGCGAGAGATCTCCTTGCAATCGAACCCTGCGCGAGAGCCCTGTCGGATGCGACTTGCCCCGGATCGAACGTGGGTGCCCCACTTCTCGCTGACTTTGCGAGAAGTGGGAAAGCACTGCGTCTGAACTTCGATAATTGTCATTCCGAGCCGTCCGCAGCCGCATCAGCGGCGAGGACGCGAGGAATCTGGGTGTCAAATTCCCCAATTATTACGACTTCAACGTGTGGAGCGAGCGCAAGTTCATCGAGAAGCTGCGTTATCTCCATCGCAATCCGGTGACGCGCGGTCTCGTGCAACGTCCGGAAGACTGGCCATGGAGTAGCTTCCGCCACTCCGCAACCGACGAAGTGGAATCGTAGAAATCGAATCTCAATGGACCGCCCGCCGAAGGGAACGGGCCGGTGTGTTTCTCACACCGAAAACGTGAGCATAGAGGTGATGTCCCGAGTCAAACATTCGAGGATACCGAGGTGAATGACTTGACCCATCCAGAGAACTCCCCGCCCAAGCAAAGCTTGGACGGGGCACCCGGCCGTAATCCCGCAGAGGCACACCTTCTGCAAACCAAGTCGCACCAGGTCTACGACAACAAACTTTCCAAATCCCGCGCGCCGTGGATGACGCGCAGCATAAACACCTCTCCTTCTCCGAGGCGGTAAACGCCAGGTGCTTGGGAAATCCGGGGATCATTACGCGCCGCACGCCGCTCAGTTCGAATGATCGAAATGAGCAGGGAGACCCAGAGAACGGATGACTGACGATCTGCCTCAGGCTCGACGTGACTGACCTTTCCCAGCGAAGGGCGAGGTGACGTCCCGAATGCAATCGGTACCAGTCGGCCTGTTCGAGAATGTCAGCGATAGCCGCCTCGCTGAGGACAAGCCGAGGTTTCTTCACCGGCGTCGAACCCGCTCGCGGAGAGCGGCTACTAGGCCTTTGCGGCGAATCTCCGCCACGGAGATTTCAATCTTCGGCGCCTTCGCAGCGGCGATGAGTTCCTGCTCGAGACTGTTCAGGCGGCGATCTTTATCCTGACGAATCAGCTCCCGGACGTATTCACTGGGCGTACCCCAATCGCCCGACGCGACCTGGCCTTCGACGTATTCCTTCAATGCCTCCGGCAGCGAGATGTTCAACGAGGTCATTGGCATGACTTCATAATATGACAGTTTATGATGATAGCTCAACTGCCCCGAAAACGGCGTGGCGTGGCGCGGTAATGGAAACCGGCTTCCTCGATTTCCTTCGCTGTCTCGGCCACCAGTTAGTTTGTAGAGCACGGCCAATCGTCGTCTAGAATAGGAGAGTAGCCATGCCGGACGAGTCGATCACCATCTCTCCCGGGCCGCGCTTTCGCAGCGCGATGATGCTGGCCATCGCCGCCGACGCGCTCCAGCTCTTCTTCATGCCCTTGTTTGTCGAAGGCGCATTCTCTCCCACAGACGATCTGCTCGACCTGGGCGTCGCGGCGCTCATGGTCAACTTGCTGGGCTGGCACTGGGAATTTCTGCCGTCTTTTCTGGTGAAACTCGTCCCCGGAGTCGACCTGGTTCCCTTCTGGACCATTGCCGTAGCAAACGTCTGGCGCAAAGCAAAACGCGAAGCCAATATTCAGGCAGCGGAAAAACAGACGTTTCTGCCGGAGGGCTAGCGGGCGTGCCTCAGTTCGGGAATCCCCACTTCTCGCGCAAAAACCCCGCGAGAAATGGGGCACCCACGTCATTGGCGGTTCCCGACAGTCAAGTCCCACTTCCCTCCTGCCGATATGACTAGGTTCAGGAAGAAGTTCAGGAGGACAACCGGTGCTCCGCCGCATTCGTCTGCTCAAAATTGTGGCCGAACTGGGATTGACGCTTTTCGTCGCGACCACGGCGGCTCGCGCGCAAGACGTGATGATCGTGATCAATCGCCAGGTCAGCATTTCACAAATCACTCCCACAGAGTTGCGCGAGATCTTCACCGGCAGCCGGATTCGCTTTCATGACGGCATGCATGCCATTCCGGTTGTTCTGAAAGGTGGACCGATACATGAAGTCTTTCTCCGGCACCACCTCGACCAGAGTCCGGAAGAGTTCCGCACGCTTTGGCGCAAAGCCGTCTTCAGCGGCCAGGGCGCAATGCCCCGCGAGTTTGCTTCGGAATCGGCGGCCCTCGAATATATCGCGAGTACTCCCGGCGCCATCGGATACGTCAGCCACGTGCGCCCGGACAACAATGTGGCCATCCTGGCGGTTTCGAAGTAGCGACGGCCTCTCTCGATTGTAGGGCGTACGTCATCTCGAAGCTCCGCGCTTTCACCTGCAGAACCGAAGATCTCCAGGCAAACACAACTCGGAAAGATCCCGCTCCGCCTGGCCTCGAAAACAAAGCGGGGACAGCATGGCCGTCCCCGCAAGAGCGAGCCTCGAAATTTACAGCGCCCTTAGAACTTGTAGCCGAACCCGACCGAGATGATCGGATACACCTTGAAAAACGACATGCTGTTGTTGACCTTGGTTTGCTCCGACACGATATTGGCCTGCACGGTTGGATCGGAGACGCTGCGGCAGTTCGTGCCAGTCGTGTCGCAAACGTTTCCAGCCAGGCCCAGAGTCGCCTTGGGACTTCCCTGAAAGGCAACGCCCAATTCCACCGGGACGCTGAAGTGTTTGCCTTCTTTGCGCGAAACCAGGTTGCCCCATCCAAACGTGACGGTCGGAGCCGCGCTGTTGAAATTGATCTTGCCGCGGCCGGTCACCGGTACGGTCGGATCGCTGATGTATTGCGTTCCGCCCAGGCTGAACTGCTTTCCTCCGGGCACCGCGGCGCTCGCCGTGATCGGATCGCCAATGTAGGCCAGAAATCCCGGACTCACGCGGAATCCTCCGCCGAACGGAAAGATGTCAAAGTGCCCCTCGACCGTCTTGAAGTCCAGGCTTCCGTTATACGACACGCCGTCTTTGCCGAAGCCCCGGCTATAGCTGAACATGTTAAAGCCGGCGCGGAAATTGGTTTTCTGGGTGACCCGGGTCGCGGCTTCAATTCCCGCACCCAGAAACGACACTTTCACCCCAACACCGATTCGGTCCGACATTCCGCTTGAACTGGGAGCGGCAACCGGCGACGGGGCCGGTGCTGCCGGAGACGCTGCATCCGTTGAGCCGCTCAAGTTGGCCGACTGGGCCAAAAGCCCCACCGACATCGACACACTGCACGCAAGAATCCCCAAGAGACGAATTGGGCTACTCATCTTTTCTCCTGATTGTTGGTTTTGTTTTTCTGGTTGTGACGCACCCCGCAAAGGGTGATCGAAAACTAACATTCTGTTGTTGTATACGGCAACGGCACGAACGTAATAGACATGGCACGAAGGTATTACTCAAGGGGTTAACGCGGTGCGGAGGATGGTTCGGGCCTGGGCGTACCTCCGGCCATGTCGATCTGCCCGGAATCGGATTGGATTGATCGACGGGCTTACTTACGAGGTGCGCTAATGTTGCTTTCCGGCCTCGACCGACAATGCGAACACGTCCGGGTTTCCGTGCGTCACGATTTGAAAGGTACTGAAGAATCCAGCGCGGGCGCCGGTCGCGTCCGTGCTGACCGTGTCGTAATCGCCCATGTACGCAGGGTTAATTACGATGTCAGTGCCAGCATTAGGCGTCCAGCTCACGGGCGTCTCGCGGATGTCCCGGAACGTATTCCCGCCATCACCCGAAATCGAGCAATAGTGGTCCACAAGGAAATTGTTCGGATCATTGCGGCGGTCGGAATAGCAAATCCCTAACGTGCCTTGTACATCCACCGCCGCCCCTGCCATGAATTGATCGCGTCCGGCGCCCTGAAAGTTCGCAGGTACGGGACTTACGAGCTTCGCGGCTGACCACGTATTTCCCCGGTCAAGGGAGCGGCTAGTGACGATGTCGCCAAATGAGAATGTTGGGTCAGAGTTGAAATCAAAAAAACCGCCCCAAACGTCTTGAAAGCTGTGACGCGAGGCGTCAGTCCATACCAAATACACCATTCCGCGGCGTGGGCCGGAGGAATTGTCCACAACCAATGTCGGATCTGCGTTGGTTCGGAAATCCCCTTGCAGACCACCAGCAACAGGCGTGGCTGCAGGTACTGCAGTCCCGGCGACGATCTCCGGTCCGAATGTTTGACCTGCGTCGTCGGACCGGCGGAAGCGTATCTCTGCCAATCTGCCGCCGTCATCGGTCCAGGTGTAGGCGACATACACCTCCCCGTTCGGACCCACGGCAACTTGCGTACCCGTAAGGTTTGAAAAAACGGTCAGAGCGCATCGTCGACCAAACCGTGTTGGAGAACCCCAAGTTAATCCTCCATCTTTCGACGAAACCATTTCCAATGCCACATCAGGGCCGCCGCCAATGTCCCCGGAGCCGCCGGTACAGTCGCTTTCCGTGCCATGATTTTGGAAGTCCGTGTAAGTAAGATACATCCGGTTTGGGTGATGGGGATCTACGGCCAGCCATTCCTTATCCAGGAAATGAAAGTTGAGGTCTTTCTTGGCGACGGTTATGGGATCGTCCCAAGTCACTCCTCCATCGGAAGAGCGGCTAACAGCCATTTCGGCGAATGCAGCCAGCACGTTACCTTGTGAATCCACCGGAATCTGCGTCTGGATGGAGGCATAAACAAACTGCTGGGGGTCAGTACAGACCAGCGATGGGTCGCCCGCCAGTTGTGAGTCGAAGAAGCCCGAGCTTGGGTTGAGAGCAGGACCGGGATTGACGAAAGGAAGGCCGACAAAGCTCTGGCCGTTATCGTGGGAGACAGCTACACCGTTCAAAGAAATCGCTGGCGCCTGATGCTGCAGAACGGTGTGAGCGAACGCGGCCGAATCATTGAAACCAACCACAATATTTTTCCCACACCATGCGCTCGAAGTTTCACTCTGGGTGTATCCCGTAAAGCGGGTGGAGTCGAAGTCAAAGCTCGCGTCGTTGACCCGTACCAGGCCATTTGCGCCTGCAGCCCCTGCCTCCGACGGCCCGGCGAGTAACTTCGATTGCGCCCGCGCCATCATTTCCTGGTGCAGCTCTCGTGAGGGCCTGAGTGATTTACCGTTGACGCGCGTTCTCGAGAGCACTTGCGCAATATGAAATGCATTTGCCCCACCTGCAGACAAATGCGATGTGAAGTGTGGACCAAAGCGCGTTTCCATATCTTGCAGATGTGCTATTCCCACATGCTTTGTCTGATTCGGTTTATGCGTTTGGGCGCGGCCCGACAGAAGAGCGGCCGAAAAGTAGAACCACCAAACAAATAGAACTGATAGATAACGAAGATTATTGCTCACGCTGAATGCTCCTTCCAAAGATTCCAGTCACATCATCCCCACTGATGCCAAAGCTGCCAAAAAAATCCGCGCTGTTATCTTGAATGGAGGGAGGCGCGATCGTGTCATAGTCGCCCAGCCAGGACCCCAAACGGTCCCATGACTGCCCAAACGTCCACGTTTTGGACGACTGACGAACGTCATGAAACGTCCTGGCCTGGTTTTCAGAAATGGAGCAATAACGGTCGAAAGCATTGTTTGCCGGGTCGTTACGACGATCGTAGTAACAGAGGACGACAGTGCCGCGGGCATTGACCGCTATGGACGGCAGAAACTGGTCGCGGCCAGCACCCTTGAAACCCGCCGGCGTCGGGCTTACCGCGCCTGGTGGAGACCACGTCATTCCTCCATCGGTAGAGCGGCTGAGGACTATATCGCCGTAGTTATAGGTGCCAAATGGCGCGGCTAAGTCAGGTTGCGGATTGTCGCGCCCATCGGCCCACGCTATATATAAATTTTGTGATTTACCATGGCTCACCGGGTCAACGGCGATCACTGGGATATCTGCCGGGGCGAAGAAACCCTGGAGCGTCGAACGCAAGGAGTGGTCTCCAGCTCCGATCTGCACTAAATCTGAAACTTTCACATCATGGCCGAACGAACGTGCGCCGTTGGATGATTGGCGAACGTGGACTTCCAGATGGTAGTCCACAACTGTCGTTCCGTCAGAACCGAAGACTGGCACCATCAAAAGGTAAGCCGCATTCACTTTTCCGTCCGCGCCGATGGCGAGTCGGGTTGAGGCCGGATGAAAGCCCTGAGCTCCCGATGGTTGCTGCGGCAGGCAGTCCTCGCGTATGACCGCGGGATGGCTCCAAGTCCGGCCTCCGTCTACAGAGGACACAACCTCAGAGGCAATGCGCATGAAGGTATCAGGACAGAGCTGCGGTTCATCGAGCGGGAGCACCAACGGGTCGAAGAAGGAAAAATCGATGTCTAGATAGGAAACGTAGAGCCGGTTTGGGTGCTGAGGATCAGTAGCCAGAAATGCTGAGTCAATCGTATGGTTCTGGTTCTTGAGTACAACCGGAACAGGGTCGGCCCAAGTTTGACCGCCATCCTCTGAAATTGAGATTCCGGCGCCGAATGAAAGTACGTCCACTTCGAAGCCGTTGGGAAATGTGATCTGGTTAGGGTTGAATGGACTGTTAACGACATAGAAGCGCCCTGACGTGGAACACCCCACCGACGCATTTCCACCCAACTCCAAAATAACGCCAGGTTGGGTGAAGTCGACTGCAGGTCCGGCGTGGAGAAAGGGCAGCGCGGTAAAGGTCTGGCCGCCGTTCGTGGAATATGCGACCCCGAGCAAGCTTTGCGCTGGGAAGAGATTTGGGTTCGCAAGAAACGGCAGAAGCTCCGACAAGGTGGGGGCAATGCCGCTCCTGTATGCCGTAACCACGTTTTCACCGCAACGCGCGGTGGATGATTGAATATCGCTGAACCCGCCCAGACGAGAAAATTGCAGCTCGAGTTCCGGCTGCGAAATCTTTACCAGGCCGCGCTGCCCTAACGGCAACAAGGCACCGCGGTTTACTGACGTTCCCGGCACCGAAAACATTGAGCTCGAGCGGTTCAGGCCTGAACTGTTCGCAGAGATGCCACCGGGCGAATGCAGATCCAAGAGCAAATTGCCATCGTCATCGCCAGGTCCGTCAGGAGGATCCAGCAGCTCGTGGGCAAACTTTATGGAATCGCGAACGGAGGTCGACAGAAGTTGTCGCTGCTCGGCAGTCAAGTGGTTCTCGATAGCCAGGTAGTGCTGTAGTTGGGCCCGCTGAAACGGCGTAAGTTCTTGTGCAAGTAACAATGGCGAGCCAGCAAAACCTGTAATCAGACACAAGCACAGAAATAAGACATAAATTGATGTCCTCACGGAGCTCCCCTGTCGATAGGATTGGCTTCTTTGCAAGCGCTTCGGAAAACCACTGCGAAGGCGTAATGAGCGTCGGCTAGAGTTACTTGCAGATCAGCGCGGCAATCCTATCACACGGGGACTGCCATTCAAGCATCATTCTGTAGAGTGCTTGCAAAAAAAAATGGAAACCGAACCAAAGCATTTTTCCAATGTGCGATTCCTTGCACATTCGGTACACATTCTTGCGTCCACATGCTTGCTCTTGCACCAACTTTTTATATGATAGCGATTCCTCACAGTCCAAGCCCACGCAGTAGCGCCTCGATCTGCTGCTCGACCTGGGCGCGGTCCTGAAGCACGCGAATCACGCGGAACAGACCTTGCAAAAACGTCACCAGCACGTGGGCGGCGACCGCTGCATTGAACTCGAGCGGCAGCTCCCCGGCTTTCTTCGCCTCTTCTAAACGCCGCACGAATGTCCCTGCGAACCACCTGATGTCGCTCACGATGCTGCGGGCCAGCTCGCGCTCGGCGAGCACATCGCTCGACAGTCCGTTCGCCAACATGCAAACCTGTGGTGTTTTCGGATTGTCCAGATCGTCTAGCACGCACTTAAAAAACGCGCGAACACCCTCCTTCACCGATGCAGGCGAAACCAGTGCATTCAAGCGTCTCCGGCTTACAGTGTCGTTGTAGTGCCCGAGGCACTCGAGATACAGGTCTTTCTTGCTGCCAAAGCTGTTGTAGAACGAACCCTCGCCAATGCCCATCACCTTCAGCAGCTCGCGGAGAGAAGTGTTGGAATAGCCCTTCTTCCAAAACAGCTGCGTGGCGCGATCGACGGCGCGTTCATAGTCGAATTCGACAGTTGCGGGCATTCAACCACATTAGATGATCTTCTGTAGCGTTTCCTACAAATAATTTTGAAACCTTCAATTCATTCCAATACTCAATTGTAGCACCCGCTACAGATAGCGGACAAGGAGAAAGGCTAATGCAGGCAATCGTAATCAAGCAGTATGGCGGTCCCGAGGTGCTGGCAGTTGAGGAGCGTCCCAACCCGGTGGCTCAGCCCGGCGAAGTGCTGATCGAGGTCAAAGCGTTTGGAATCAACCACGCGGAGATCTATTTCCGCAGAGGAGCCTGGGGTGAGGTCGCTGAAATCAGCGGGATTGAGTGTGCGGGTGTGGTAAGAGCTGACCCGCAGGGCAGTTTTCGTCCAGGCCAGAAGGTGCTCGCCATTGTGGGCGGCATGGGCCGGAGCATCAACGGCAGCTACGCCGAACTAGTGAGCGTTCCTGTCTCGAATGTGGCGGCCGTGGACACTGCCCTCCCCTGGGAACAATTGGCCGCCATCCCTGAATCGTATGGCACGGCTTGGACCAGCCTGGTCGGCATTCTTCAGATCGGCAGGGGTCAGGTCGTTGTCGTGCGCGGAGCCACGTCGGCGCTGGGCCAGGCAGCCATCAACATTGCCGCAAACCTGGGAGCGCATGTCATCGCAACAACGCGCAATGCCGCTCGTAAGTCGTTTCTCGAAGGGCTCGGAGCGAAAGAAGTTCTCATGGAAAACGCCGAACTGGCCGGCCAAGTCCGCGAAGGTCATCCCCAGGGTATTGACGCTGTGCTCGATATCGTGGGCAACACCACCGTGCTGGATTCGCTTGCCATGCTGCGCCGCAACGGCGGCGTTTGTGTCGTGGGCTTCCTCGGCGGCGGCGCTCCGCTCGCGCTCGAACCGGTCTTCCAGATCCCAAGCGGCAGGAACCTGACTGTCTTCGCCAGCGCGCTGGTGACCGGCAGTCCTGAATTTCCGCTATCAGAGATTCCGTTCCAGCAAATCGTCGATCGCGTCGCCGACGGAACGTACAAAGCCAAGCCTGCAAAGGTATTTCGCTTCGATCAGATCCAGGACGCGCATCGCCTGGCAGAGTCGAACCAGGCGAACGGCAAGATCGTTGTCAGCCTAAACGGTGTTAGCCACTAGCACTGGGTCTGGGTTCTCCACTTTCCCACCCGTCGCCAGACCGTGACGGGTGGGAAAGCCTCTGGTGTGGAAATCTAGACAGCTTTGGTTTCCCACTTTGCGCGTATTCCAATTCGGCCCGTTCCCAAAAATGACCTTGGTTCCGTTACCTAAGGTCAAGAGCCGTGGACACATTTACCACCTGTCCTAACTCCCGTATTTTGAAGCATCCAGTTCCCGGCGACTCCCCAAGCCGGGTTTCCTTTGGAGCAAATGAACGATGGCAATGCCGAACCGTGGCTTTCAACTTGGACTTCTGCCCGAGCGCAAGATCAACAGGCGGGCCATGGCCGCCAGCTACAGTTTCGTGGTGTTTGTGTTGCTCCTTCTGATCAATCTTGGATTGTTGCTGCCGGAACGAATTCAGCTTCGGCAATATCATGTAACATCGCTGATTCCGCTGCCGGCAGCCCGTCCCGAGCCGGAGCCGATCAAAAAGACGATCGTCAAACAGAAATTGCTGCCAGCGGTGAAGTTGCCCGTCTTTGAACAGCCCAAACTCGTTGTGCCGCACGAGGTTCGTCACGAAGCCCCGCAGCCGGTGGAAGCGCCAAAAGTGGTGGTGAATCAGTTTGCCGCGCCGCAGTTGAAGGTGACTGCGGGGGGAGCGCGTCCGCAGCTGGTACATACGGGAGATTTTTCCGGCAGCTCGCAAGCGCCGACGGTCAATGCGGCCGTGCAAAAAGTACAGACAGGAGGATTCGGCGATCCCAACGGTTTACCTGGCACTGGGAAGCCGGGCGCAAAATTGTATGCTGCCGCCGTAGGATCGTTTGAAATGCCGGTCGGGCAGGGACAAGGCAATGGATCGGGGGGGGCCAAAGGAATCAAAGGCACTGTGGCCAGCGCTGATTTTGGCAATGGCATCGCGACCGGCGGCAACGGGGACGGCCGCAGCAACGGCCGGGGCAATGGCGTTTCTACAGGAGGATTTGCCTCGGAGCAGGTGGTGCAGCACACGGGTCCGAAGGTCACTCCGATGGACGCCGCGGCGCCGACAACCCCTGTCGAGATCACATTCAAGCCGAATCCGCTGTACACCGACGACGCCCGCAAAATGAAGCTTGAAGGCGAGGTACTGCTGGAGGTAATGTTCGGCGCCAATGGGGCTCTGCACGTGAACCGCGTGGTTCGCGGCCTGGGGCATGGGCTGGACGAAGCAGCAATCGCAGCTGCTACGAAGATGCGCTACAAGCCGGCATTGAGGAACGGTCAGGCAGTGGATTCGACCGCGGTGGTTCACGTCGTGTTTCAATTGGCATATTAGTTGAGTTGCCCGTTGCCGGTTACTAACGAGTGACTGGGTACTAACAGCTGGGCACTGAGAACAGATTTTCGGGAGAATGGGCTATGCGTACTTGGAACTGGATGTTCACCGCAGCTTTGCTGCTATCGCTGAGCGCCGCCGCGCAACAATCGACGGAGCCACAGTCTGCCGCTCAGCCGTCATCGGCCGATACCACGCCAGCGGCGCAAGCTCCGGCCGCGGCACAGCCCGCAGCAGCTCCGGCTGCCCCGCAAAGCACGCCACAGTCTCAGCCCGCAGCCCAAGCCCAGCCGCCCGCTTCGCTCCCGGCGCCAACCACCATGGACCAGGTGGTCGATCGTTTCATCGAGCGCGAGCATGGACTGATTAAGGCTCTTGGCACTCGGACTCCGATCGTCGAAACGTATCTGCAGAATCTGACCGCCGATCCGCAGCTGGGTCCGGTTCCGAGCGAAGATCACTATTTTCTTGGCCGCATTGACATGGGCGAGTCCATCGACCGCAAGGACTACTTGAAAGAGCAAGACAGAACCATGCAGACGCGCCTGCTCGGCGGATTCCAGAAGCTTTACAAGATGCAGTACCAACCGATGGGCTTCTCTTGGATGGTGTACGCAGATCGCACGGATTTCGATCGCGAGCACTACGAGTTTCACTACATCCGGCGCGAATTTCTCGGTGAAGTGCGCTGCCTGGTGTTCGACGTGACGCCGAAGAAGAATTCCGGTAAAGGGCGCTTCCTGGGCCGCATCTGGGTCGAAGATCAAGAATTCAATATCGTGCGGCTGAATGGCACCTACGCTCCCGCCACGCGCAACAATTACTTCTTCCATATGGACAGCTGGCGATTGAACCTGGTCCCCGGCTATTGGGTGCCCTCGTTCATCTACAGCGAAGAAGGCGACTTCAGCGCGGGCGTGAAAAACAAGATGGCGTTCAAAGCGCAGACCCGCATCTGGGGTTATGACCTCAAGCAGGACGGCAAGGACGACGAATTGACGCAAATCCGCGTGGATAGCGTGAAGGACGAGAGCCCGACGGCGCAGGATGCCTCGCCGCTGCAAGCTGAGCGGGTCTGGCAGCAGCAGGCCGAGGACAACGTTATCGAGCGCTTGACCGCGGGGGGGTTGCTCGCTCCGGACGGCGATGTCGACCGGATTCTGCAGACGGTGGTTAACAACCTGGAAGTCACCAACAATATCGATCTGTCGCGCCCGGTGCGCACGCGCGTGCTGCTGACGGCGCCACTGGAAACATTCAGCGTGGGCAACACGATCGTAATCAGCCGCGGATTGGTGGACGTGCTTCCCGATGAGGCCAGCCTGGCCGCCGTGCTCTCACACGAGTTGGCGCACATCGTGCTCGGACACAATCTGGGGAGCAAATATGCTTTCAATGACCGCATGTTGTTCTCCGACGATTCGACCTATCAGAACCTCGGATTCAAGCACATTCCAGAAGAAGAACAAGCGGCCGACAAGAAGGCGATTGAACTTCTGAAGAATTCTCCGTATGCACAGAAGCTCGACAACGTGGGACTGTTCCTGAAGGCGCTGCAATCGCGCGGAACCGCTCTGAATGCGTTGTTGACCACGCACCTGGGCAACCCACTGCTGGAAAATGGAACGGTGGTTCGCCTGGCTCCGCTGGCTTCGCAAGGGCCTGCGCTGGACATGAACAAGCTCGATCAGATCGCGGCGCTGCCGTTGGGCGGACGTATCAAAGTCAATCCGTGGGACGATAAGGCGGAGATGGTGAAAGCTTCTCCGGTGGCGATCACTTCGGCGCGCGACAAGATGCCGTTCGAGGTCACGCCGTTCTTCCCGCGCCTGGCGCGCTTCGGGGCCAACACGCCGGCTCCTGCGACTCCGGCGACGGCAACGGCAAGCTCGAATACGGGGAACTAAGCTAAGCCTCGAACACAAGTTCACGACTTGAAGTAAGACGCAGGCCGGGATCCGGAATATCCTTCCGGGATACCCGGCCTTCGTTATTGGACCCGTGGTTAGTCGTTGGCTGTTGTAATATGCTCGGCAGTCTGGCCGACCATCCGCCCGGGAGCTTAGATAATGGGCTACTTTCGGTCATTCCGAGCCCAGCGAGGAATCTAGGTTTTGACGACACCCGCGGAAAACCCAGGTCCCTCACTTCGTTTGAAATGACAACGGGAAAATGGCTGGCCGCCAGATTTTGCGTGTAAACAACATCTGCTACGATTCCTGCCAAAATGGCGTCTGCCGAAATCAAAATCAACATTGGCTGTGGGCTGTCGGGAATCAGCGGATGGCACAATTTTGATAACTCGCCAACCATCACCGCATCGCGAATTCCTCTGCTCAACAAGTTTCTGAAGACGCCCGCGTGGCCGCGTGACGTACGACGGTACGACGTACGCAAAGGGCTTCCCTTCCCCGACAACAGCGCGCGATACATCTATTCCTCGCACACGTTTGAACACTTCAAGTACGAAGAATCCTTGGCCATCAGCAAGGATTGCCTTCGCGTCCTGCTTCCTCGGGGGATCCTGCGCGTTGTAGTTCCCGATCTCGAGTTGATCGTACGCGAGTATCTGGCTGATCAGAATGCGAGCGCGGCGCAGACTTTCTTGTCGAGACTCAGTCTGAATCACTCGATTCAAGATGTGCTTCATCCCGGATCGAACCATTCGCAAATGTTCGACGGAAAAGCTCTCACGCAGTTGTTGCGCGACGCTGGCTTTCAGCAGGTCGAAATTAGCAGCTATCGGCAGAGCGCGATCCCGGAGATCGATCAGATCGAGCTGGAGGTGCGGCGGAGTGAAAGTTTGTACGTGGAGGCGAGGAAATAAAGGCTTCTCAGCTTCCCACGTCTCGCAACACCGGCGAGACGTGGGGCACCCCGGAGTTATGCCCTGCTCCCTACTCGATGGGTTCAATGACAACAGCTTCGATGCTTTCTGCGCCGCGGCCCGGTAGTTGGACGATCACAATCGCGGCAAGGACCAGGACAATCCCGACAGCCTGAACTGGGCGCACACCTTCACCCAGCAAAACCGCCGCCAGCAGAATCGAGAATACCGGCTCGAGACAGCTGGCGATGACGGCGCGCGTGGGCTCAAGATGCTGCAATCCAACGAAGTACATGGAGAACGCGGCCAGCACCGAGATCATCGAAAATGTAAACAAGAAAACCCATTCTGCGCGGGTGTAGTGTGCGGCAACAATTTTCCACGGTGGGTTAATAATTATCCAGAATACGGAGGCGGGGGCGAGCGTCCACACCAGCACGCGCCAGCGGTCGAATTTGGCGAGAATGCTGTGCCCACTCACGTTGTAAAACGCAAACGACAAAGACGCTATCAGCGCCGCAATCAGGCCATAGGAATCGAGGCGCAGGCTCTCCGCTGGCTGATGAACACGCACGATGCCAATGGTCAGCGCGATGCCGGCAATGGCGCAAGCAACAGCGCCCACTCGCTGGGCCGACAAGCTCTGCTGTCCACGCGCCACCACGTAGAAAAGCACCCACATGGGCGCGGTGTATTGCACGACGATCGCGATGGCGACATTCGTCCGCTGAACGGCCAGGTAGTAGAAGTAGTTCGATGCGGCCACGCCGAAGATGCCCAGGATTAGGCAATGCACCAGGTCGCGGCGCGGCAGTCGAACGCCCTGCCATCCGCGCCTTCCCAGCAGAGCCGGTAACAGCACAGCCAGCGAAAAAGTGCTGCGTGCCTGCGACAGCATAAGCGGATCAATCGAACGAAGCGCGGTTCCGTGCCACGTTAAACGGCCAATAAAAATGGCCCGCCCCATGCAGGCCGAAATCCCCCAGAGAAAAGTTGCAGTGGCGATAAAAAGATATCCGCGCAGCGGATGCGCAGCGCGGCTGGACTGAGTGGCGTGCGGGATTGCGACCTCGGTTTCGCGAAATCTTTAGGAATCGACGACTGAATCCGATGATGTATCGGGCGAGAGAAGCTGGTCAAGCAGATCGGGATCAAAGCCGACAATGACGTGTCGCTCACCATCCGCCGAGATCAACAGAGTCGGAGTTGAATGGCTGCCATGCTGCTCGACCATCTCCTGGCGCGCCGCGTCGTCACTGCTGATGTCCCGCTCTTCGAAGGCGACTCCCTTGGCTTCAAGAAAAATCCGCATCACCTCGCAGGAGAGGCATCCGGGTTGAGCGAAGAGAAGAATGTGCGGCTGCATAGTTGTTTCGATGACCAACGAGTGTCAGGGTTGCAACTTCTCGTCCACGAGCTCAATTTCCGCAGCGATGGTGGCCGTCTTCCCCAGCATCGCCGAAACCGAACAGTATTTCTCTTTGGAGAGGCCGACGGCGTCTTCCACCGCTTTTCGGGAAACTTTACCACCAATGCGGTAAGTCAACTTGATCTCAGTGTAAACCGCCGGATACCCGGAAGCCCTCTCTGCGTCGGCCCGAACTTCCAGATGTGTGAACGGCTCGCGCTTCTTGCGCAGGATGCCAACAACGTCTGAAGCCGTGCAGCCGCAGAGCGCGATGAGAACCAGCTCCAACGGCGAGTTTGCGGTCTTCTCGGGCGCAGCATCCATCACGATTGCATGGCGCGAGGTCGCCTCGCCCAGAAAGCGTTCATTGTCGGTCCAGACGGCTTTGGCAGAGATCATTTCGGTTCCTACCTGCGGTTATCGGTGCTCGGTTCGGGATGAATTAAAACCCGATATAGCTGGGGTGCATCCTGCTTGAAATGCGTTTCCAACTCGGTCTGGATCTCATGCACTCGCGCCAGCGATAGATTGTCGGGCAATGTGCAATGACATGAGACGTAAAGATGTCCGCGCACGCGCTTGATGGCGAATTCATGAACATCGAGAATTTCGGGGAACTGCGCCGCCACCAACTTCAGCCGGCGTTCGAGTTCGGCATCGCGCACAAGCTCATCGGGAGTCTCGATCGTGGCCGGCTCGCTTTCGATGTGGGTAAGGATGTCAGCGATTTCAGGGACGTTGTGGCGCATGTCGGCTTCGAGTTCCGTGACCTGATCGTGGGCCTGTTTCAGGGTCATGCGCTCGTCGAGCTCGATGTGTTGCTCGACATGCAGGCGGCCGCCGAGGTCCTGCACGCTGATGTCGTGGACGTTCAGATTGTGGTGCGTAGCAACGGCGCGGATGCGGTCGAAGGTGTTTTCGCCGTGCTGCGCGCGCGGCACCGGCTGGACCGTCACATCGGCATCGGGAAGAACACGACGAACTGCGGAGGTCACTTCTGTAGCCAACTGGCCGGAGCGCTGAAAAGTGACAGTCCGAGCCAAGCCCACCGCCAGATCGGCGAAGTAGCGGTTGCCGGCTCGGCGAATCCGCACTCGATCCACTTCGAGCACCCCGTCGATCCGCGAAACGGCTTCGATGATTTGCGCCCGCACTCCGGCAGGAGCGGCATCAAGCAGGGCATCGATCGTTTGTCGCGCCAGCCTCCAGCTGACCGTTACGACAACGCCAGCCACGAACAATGCCGCAACGGGATCGGCATCGCGCAGCCAATCGACACGATAGGAACGCCCGAGGAGAATCAACCCCAAGCCGAGCACGACCACGCCGGCGGACCAGATGTCGGTAGAAAAATGCAAAGCGTCGGCTTGCAGCGCCTGGCTGTCAAATTTTCTGGCGATGCGGCCGAGCGCGCGCGAACGCCACCAGTCGATGGCCATCGAGACCAGCATCACCGCAAAGGCGGCAAGGGAAGGCTCAACCTCCACGCGGCGAAAGAACAGGCGCAGGACGGCCTCGTAAATGATCCAGGCGCAGGTCAGCAGCAGCAATCCGGTCTCGACGAAGGCTGAAAAATTTTCTACTTTGCCGTGCCCGTACTGGTGATCGGCGTCGGCCGGCTTGTCGGAAACGCTGACAGAAAAATAGGTAATGATGGCCGCAATCAGGTCGAGTCCGGAGTGGGCGGCTTCGGAGAGAATGCCCAAACTCCCCGTAGTTACGCCGACGATCATCTTGCCCGCGGTGATGGCGAGCGCCGCAAAGACGGAATTCGCTGCCACGCCACGCTTTTCCGCGCGCATCGCATTTGGCGAATACACGGCAGTGGAGTCGGCCATGCAGCGATTATCGCTGGTAGGGACGAAATGCGCCAAGGGATATCATAGAGGCCTCATCGCGGAGATCGCTGGGAAACGCCGCAGAGTGCGCAAAGGCACGCTACAGAGCGCACCAGATGCGCATAAGAAGATGCAGAACAGCTATCAATGAACTGACAGCGCAAATCTCGCTCGTGGGTGTCTTTGAAATTGAACTGGCGTCATCCTGAGCGTAGCCGCTTTTCAGGCGGAGCGAAGGATCTCGCGCGCATCGTCAACTGTCCACTGTCCGCGCGAGTCCTCGGCCCGCTGGTAAGAACGCGGGGCTTCCGGATGACATCTCTCGATGTGAAGTTCAAACTGAGCCAGAACGGCAAATCCTGCACCGCGACGGCCAACGTCCGCCGCTTGTGCTAGGATGACTGGCTAGCTATTTTCCGCTTTCCGATGATCTGATCCTGATGGTCCAATCCTGGAGGAAATGTTCTATGCGTAGGAGTTCGCTGCTGTGTCTTCTGTTCGGAGCGCTTGCCTGGGGCCAGGCATCCCCGGGAACACCCACTCCTGCGCCCGGCACTGCAATGCAAGCTCCAGCGCCAGCCACGCAGCCGCCCGACTCTTCAGCATCAGTTGCGCCCGAGGCCGCCGTCCTGACCATTACCGGAGTCTGCCCGCCGGCGAAAGCTGCTGCCCCAAAAGGGACCGCGAAACCGGCATCCGGTGCGCCTGCCCCAAAAGCCGCGCCAGCAGCGACGAAGACATCCGAATGCAAGACAGTCATTACGCGGGCGCAGTTCGAAAAAATGGTGAATGCACTGGCGCCGCCGAATCGAACGCAGGAAGCCAAGCGGCAATTAGTCACGCTGCTTCCGCGTTTACTGGCACTTTCGCAGGTTGCGGAAAAGCAGGGACTCGATAAGACGCCCGAATTTCAGGAAAAGATGAAGTTCTATCGCATGCAGCTGCTGGCCGGCGAGGTGCAGCGCAAGGCGCAGGAAGATGCGGGAAAAGTTTCCGATCAGGACGTTGAGGCTTATTTCAAGGAACATCCCAGCGACTACGAGCAGTTCAATCTCGACCGTTTGTTTGTTCCTCGCATGAAGCAGGTGGCGTCAGAAACGAACGACAAAGACGAAAAGCTGACCGACGAACAGCAAAAAAATAAAGAGCGGGAAACCAAGGCAAAACAGGAAGAGGGCGAACAGGAAATGACCAAGCTCGCGGCCAGCTTGCAGGCCCGCGCAGCCGCCGGCGAAGACTTCCTGAAGCTTCAGAAAGAGGCGTTTGAAGCGGCCGGCATGAAGATCGACTCTCCGACGGTGAACTTGCCCAAGATTCGCAAGAACGGTTTGCCGCCGGCACAAGCCTCGGCCTTCGATTTGAAGCAGGGCGAGGTCTCGCAGGTGATCAGCGATGCCGGAGGGCATTACATCTACAAGGTGAATAGCAAGGAAGAAATGCCTTTGGATCAGGTCAAAACCGAGATCCACAATGCTTTGCAGAGCCAGCGCATGCGGGAGTCGATGGAGAAAGTACAAAACTCGTATAAGGTGGACCCGAATCAGGCATACTTTGGGGCGGCAGCAGCGGGCGCTCCCAACGGAATGCCGCGGGCTGCTCGTCCGGCCCAAGCAACGCCTGCGCCGGCGGGACAAGGCCCCGCTCAGCCGCAGAATTCGGCCCAAGAGCCAGACTGATGAAACCCGTAGTGGTTGTGACCGGCGCCGCCGGCAATCTGGGATTGCGGTTACTCCCCCTACTGAAGAGCTTTTCTGTCATTGCCGTCGATGTAAACCCGCCACAAAGCGATGCTCCATTGCAATTTGAGCGCCTCGATCTGGGGGCCGAATCTTCCACCCGCGCTCTTTATGAACTGCTGCGCGATACGCATGCCTTCTCGGTGGTTCACCTCGCGTTCATTATCGATCCGGTGCGCAGCGGCGTGCTTGACGTCGAGCGCATGTGGCAGATCAATGTTGCCGGCACCGCACGCGTGATGGAGGCCATTACCGAAGCCAACCGCACCGCGGAACAAGGCGTGAAGCAGTTTATCTTTCCCAGCAGCGTGTCGGCCTATGGCCCCGATTTTCCCAACGCCGTCAGCGAGGACTTCCCTCTCGGCGCGCATACTTTGCCCTACGCCGTACACAAAAAGCAGTCGGATGAAGTCGTGCAGCAGCGCTCGCCCGCATTGCGGGGGTGCAGCGTCTACATTCTTCGTCCGCACATTTTTGCCGGAGCCAGCGTCGACAACTACCTGATGGGCGCTTTTCACGGCACTCCGAAAGGAAAAAGCCCGCGTGCCGAAAAAATGCGTGCCGAGGGCAAGCGCCTGCCAGTCATGCTGCCCCGCGGCCAGAAATATCTCGACAATAAGATTCAATTCGTCCACGTGGACGACATGGCGCGGCTCATCGTTCACATTCTGCGACGCGAGCCAGAGACGCAGCGCCTGACGGTGCTCAATGTTGCGGGCCGCGGCGAACCCCTTACATTCGGACGTTGTATTGAGATGGCAGGGGCGAAACTGGTGCGGGTGCCAGGCAAGTGGGCGATGGAGCTGGTACTGCGCTTCCTCTGGAAATCAAAGCTCTCGGCGATTCCGCCCGCGGCGGTCCCCTACATGACCGGCCAATACATCATGAATACCGACCGTCTGCGCCGCTTCCTCGGACCGGAATATGAAGACGTCATGCGCTACACCATCGCCGAAGCATTCGCCGATAGTTTCAAGCCCGTCGGGGCGGTGAAAGTCGCGAGCGCATCGTAGGACCTCACAAAAAGTTAACCCTTATCCGCGATGTCATCCCGAGCCAGGCGCAGCCGGGAGAGGGACCTTACGTCAGCCGGATACTACGTGTGTCGCCGCGAAGGACATCACTGGCGCGAGCAGCGCGGCCAATCCCGCACACTGCAATGCGATTGTTCGAGCTTCGTCCGGTCCCTCCAAGAGCTAGCGCTCTCGTCGGGATGACAGAGCACAAACTTCATTGCTGGCGACGAATTCCCGCAACGCAGACTACTGACTGCCTGATGGCGCAGGCTTCTCCGTTCCCCCATATACTACCGGCTCGCCTAAGCTTCCTTTGGGCGGTAGATGCCGGATGTACAGCACCATCTGCCAAACCTCCTCGTCGTGGAAGATTTCTTTCGACGCAGGCATGCCGGAGGGGAATATCCCGTTCTGAATGATCCAGCGGAGTTGCCCGTCGCTGTACGCCTGGGTCGATGCCGAAGCGAGCGACGGTACCGGAGGCGACATTTTGTCGGCAAACGGCACGCCCGTGCCCTGACCGTCAAGGCCATGGCAGACCATGCAGTAAGCGCGAAAATTCTCCTGACCGGCGCGAATGTTCTCCGAGGTGGCAGCCACCGGATTAACGTCCGACTTTCCCCGCACCGTTACCCACCGTTTTGCGCGCTGCATGAATCCGGTCTCGAGCGCGCCCGGAGTTCTGGCTTTGCAACCGGTGAGCAAAAGCACCACCGCCGCCAAAACGGCGGCGGTCAGTGCCTGCGGGACTGCGTGTTGCACGCGAGGAGAACTATTCACTTTTACTCCACCACAATCGTCATGTGCATGTTGCCGTGGTTCACTCCGCAGAAGTGGTCGCAAATCGGGGTAAACGTGCCAGCCACCTGGGGAGTAACGGTGATTTCCTTCACCTGGCCCGCGGGGATCTCCTCATCGATCTTCAGCGGCCGCAGGAAGAATCCGTGGGTTACGTCTTCGCTGTGAAGACGGATCTTCACGGTCTGCCCCTTCTTCAAGGTCACCTTGTCAGGCGTGAACGCAAAACGTTTAGCAGTGATCTCCACCACCGGAACGTCGTCCGCATGAGCCCGAGGGATATGCGACACGCCGACCAGCAGGCCGAGGGTTAAGACAAAGGTTGAGGTAAATATGGCGGTACGTGTTTTGAGTGAAGTCATTTTCCTTATACCTCTAGATTTTTCAGGAACTGGTGAGCTCCGTTGATTCCGCGGAATTCTCGCGCGGTAAGTTCTACATCGTTGACTGAAATCGATTGCGTCCCAGGAGCCGATTTCCCGTTCACCATCACGCTGCGTATGCCGAGGTTCTTGAACGGGTGCTCCTTATCGAATGGAAGCGGGTTCTTGGGCCCGGTGACCGCATTGGGATCCGGAAAAGCAAAGATCAGTGACTTCGCCGCGTAGTGATGGACTTTGCCGATCTCGTGCTCGTCGTCGCGATGAATGTGTCCGTAAAGCACAGTCACGTTGTCGTAGGCGCTGAGAACATTCATCACGTCGTCGCCGTCGCTGGTGAACCACTCCCAGTCGGGCCGCAAATCGAACAGCGGACGGTGCGTGAACACGACAATCGGCGCCGACTTCGAGAAGCGGGACAAGTCCTTCTTCAGCCACTCCAGTTGGTCAGTACCCACTTCAGGCTTGGCGCGTGAGACGTTGTCGAGCGCCACAAAATGCACGCCGCGATGGTCGAAAGAGTAGTGACTCTCTCCGAAATGCTCGCGATAGAGTGCCCCACCGTCGAGACCGGCATCGTGCTCGCCGGGCACATAGCAAACCTTGGAAACATTCATGCGCTTCGAGATCTCGAGCACTTGATTCATCCGCTGGGCATGGACGTTCTTGTCTTCCGTATCATGGGTCAGATCACCCGTGAAAAGGACAAGATCGGGCCGTTGGGGGAGAGCATTGATCATGTCCACGGCGCGTTCGAACGCCTTCGTGCCCAGCGGATCGGGCGGGCCATTAAAGCCGACATGCGCATCGCTGATTTGAATGAATGAAAATGGACTCACCTTTTCGCCGCTCTGACGACCGAGCGACGCGAACATGTCGCCGGCCTCGCCTTTGGCCAGGGCGGCCGGGTAAGCCGAATAAAGGACTCCGATGCCGAGCGAGGTGCCGGCAATCTTAAGAAACGATCTGCGATCGGGAGCTTTCATGGCCTCTCCTAGACTTTCTGTTTGCTGCCATGAAAACCGGAGGGGTGGAGAGTTTATTCCACGCGCGTCGAAAAAAACTCTTTTGCAGAAACGGAATATAATCAGCGATTTGCGGTTGACCTAAATGAAGGAGCCCGACCCCAGCTTGCCAGCCGCGACATTCGCCGAACTGGCTTTGCCGTTGCTCGACCAGCTGTACAACTTCGCCCATTGGCTGACCAAAGACGCCTCTGAGGCGGAGGATCTCGTGCAGGAAACCTACGCGAAAGCACTGCGCGGCTTCTCGTCATTCCAGCCGGGAACCAATTTTCGCGCCTGGATGTACCGCATCCTGCGCAATTCGTTCCTGAATTCGCGCACTGGGCTGAAAGTTATGGTCCCGATCGAGTCCGAAGAGCAGGAGCCTTTGCTACCGAAAGAAGAACAGACCCCCGAAAGCATACTGTTGCGACAAGCGGATCGGGCCAGGGTGCAGCAGGGGTTATCGGAACTGGCAGTTCATCTGCGGGAGATTCTGTTGCTGTGTGATGTCGAAGAAATGTCGTACCAGGAGATATCGGAAACTTTAGGCATTCCTATGGGGACGGTGATGTCGCGCTTGCACCGGGCCCGCCGCGCCCTGCGGAAGATATTGCAGCAATCGTCGGAGGAAGTTCGCAATGCCGTGTGAGCAGTGGGCAGAAAAAATCGATCTGTATGTTGACGGCGAATTGTCTGCGGACGATGCTCGGGCACTGAGCACACACCTGCGTGGCTGTGCTGATTGCGCCAACGATGTATTAGGGCGTGTGCAGATGAAGCGCACAGTACATTTGGCGGGAAGAACATATACGCCATCCGCGGACCTACGAAGTAAGATCGCCGCCAGTATCTCTCCGAAGCCAGCACCAGCTTCCTTTGCCTGGTGGAAGTGGCCCGCGCTCGCGGCAGCAGCGCTGATCGTAATTCTGTCCGTCGTGAGTTTCACTTCATTCCAGAGGCGTGAAAGCGCCCGCCGGGAGCAAATCTACAGCGAGTTGGCCGACCTGCATGTGGGAACGCTGGCAAGTTCTGCGCCGGTCGATGTGGTTTCTACAGATCGTCACACGGTAAAACCCTGGTTCCAGGGAAAGATTCCGTTTACCTTTGTGCTTCCCGAATTGCAGGGATCGGATTTCACCCTGCTCGGCGGACGCGTGACCTACTTCGAGCAAGCGCCCGCCGCCCACTTGATCTACAAGATTCGCCAGCACGATATCTCTGTCTTTATCGTTCAGGAAGCTTTGACGCCCCGGGCTGCGGTTCCCCCCAACACCAGCAAGAAGCTTGCATTCAACATCGAAAGTTGGACGCAAGAGGGCCTGCGGTATTTCGTGATTAGCGATACGAGCGCAGCCGATGTTCATCGCCTCAGCGAGATGCTGAAGCAAGCTAAGTAGTCGCACGGATCACTTCTTGCCCCAATACAGCCCTGCGATTCCAAATGTGTAGGGCGTCCAGCGCGCCTCTTGAAAGCCCGCGGCCTTCATGCGTTCGATCATTTCATCAGGCTCAGGAAAACGCTGCACTGAGGCAGGAAGATACGCATAGGGTCCTCGAACTCCCGAGATCATCGTGCCTACGCGCGGCAGTATGTTGCGAAAGTAAAAACGATAAAGCTTTCCGATGATCCCCTTCGGCTCGCCGAAATCGAGGAAGCCACATTCCCCTCCCGGCCTCAGCACGCGAAGAATCTCGCGCAACCCGGCATCGTAGTCGGCCAGATTGCGAAATCCGAATGCCGATGTAACGAGGTCGAAGTGCTCCGGTGGAAACGGCAGGCACAGGGCATCGGCTTCGATCCAGCGTGGCATTGGTCGAAGGGGTTTTGCGGCGCGGTCGGTTTGTGACTTGAGATTTGCTCGTTGGAGCATGGCGTGGGAGAAATCCGCGCCCAGAAGTTGCAGCTTAGCGTCCTTTGAGTGCCGGCGGAGAGCAAAGGTCATGTCGCCGGTTCCGCAGCAGAGATCAAGAGCGCGCGCACCGGGACGAGCCAGAATGTGCTGGAAACAACACGCCGTGCGGCGCCACCACAGGCGGTCCACATTGAACGAGAGAACGTGGTTCAGCAGATCATAGCGCGGCGCGATGGAGGTAAACATCTCGCGTACGGCCCGCGCGGCGGACTCTCGATCCTGCGCGCCTTCAGGCGCAGCGCCGACGACGGGGGATTTGTAGTTTTCAGGCAAACGTTTTTGAATAGCGAGCGGCGATCAGTACCTAAGGGAACTCTGATTAAGTTCCCCTCTTTCGTTCTGTCATCCTGAGCGTAGCGAAGGACCCCATGCCAGTCGGCTCCAGCAGCGGCTTGGCGAGGAATTTCTTTCACTGCCTTCGCTAGGCCCGTCTTGCTTCGCAGACTTAATCAGAGTTTCCTTAGCGTTCAGCCATCAGCATTCAGAACCTATCTCATAAATGGAAGCACGACGGTAAACCCGGTTTCCCCCAGGGGCTAAAGCCCACAACCTATGCGGTCCTTAGTGGCACGGCTGAAAGCCGTGCCCTTCCCAAAACCATTCATGAGATAGCTTCTCAGTATTCTTCGTTCCGCATTCTGCATTTTGACTTACTTTCCCCACACCCATCCGCCGCGCGAAAGCCGCCGCAATTCTTCCACGGCACTTAACACCGCCGCTTCGGGCACATCGCTGGCGATCTCGACCTTGCCTATCTCTCGCGGCAGGACAAAGTGCACAACCCCGTTTTGAGTTTTCTTGTCGTTCTGCAGGCGCGCCAGGATTTTGCGTGGCGTTATGTTCAGTTCGGGCAAACGTCCGAAACTGAGCACGGCGTCGGCGATGCGGCCAGCCGTCACGCTATCGGTGCGGCCGACTGTCAGCGCGATATTCGTTGCCGCAATCATGCCCCAGGCGACGGCTTCGCCATGCAGGAGACGCTTGTAGCCAGTCTCCGCTTCTAACGCGTGCCCGATGGTGTGCCCAAGATTGAGAACGCGCCGCAGCCCGCCTTCGTGCTCGTCGGCCGAGACCACCTCCGCCTTCAGCTTCACCGACTGCGCAATGATGCCTTCGAGCTCAATTGGATCGCGTTTCAGAATCTTGGCGCGATTCTGTTCAAAGCGCACGAATAGCTCGATGTCGCCAATCACACCGCATTTCAGAGATTCGTATAGCCCAGCGCGGAATTCGCGATCGGGAAGCGTCTTCAAAACTTGTGGATCGATCAGCACAACTCGCGGATGATAGAAAGTTCCGAGCAGATTCTTACCTGCAGCAAGGTTCACGCCGGTCTTGCCGCCAATCGAGGCATCGACCTGCGCCAAAACTGTCGTGGGGACATGAACCAGATCGACTCCGCGCATGTAGACCGAAGCCAGCAATCCGCTGACGTCGCCCACCACGCCTCCGCCGAGGGCGACAATCACAGCCTTCCGGTCCGCTCCGAGGCGAGCTAACTTTTCGGCCAAGGCCTCGACGGTGGCTAGCCGTTTCGAGGGCTCGCCATCGGGCATCGCAATCATCTGCGCTTTGAATCCCGCCGCCGTCAGCGATTTGAGCAGCTTGCTTCCCCAGCGTTTGCGCACAGGAGGCACAGTAACCACGAAGATTCGGCTGGCCTGGGCCAGAATTTCGCCCAGCACGGAACCGGCGCGTTCAAGCAATCCGTTCTCGATCCGCGCCTGATACGGCCGCGGCAGCACGTGAATGGTGACTTGCGCCATCGCCCACCATCATAGCTTATGGTCAATCGGGATCAAGAAGCAGCAAGCACCGCGAGAACGCAGTCGCGGAGCGGCGGAATCATTTAGCCCAAGGCGTTAGCCCTGGGTAAAGTGGGGAATTTGAATGAGTCCCGAAGGGACGACACAGGTTCTGGCGCACACACTTTAGCCCTGAGGGAAGCCAGCGTTACGCTCGAGCGTCATTTGAGTTTCTTTTTGCTACTGCGATTTTGCCGGAATCAGAACCGACGCCATGATTGAAATCAGCAGTACTGCCGCCACCGTTCCCAGTGTGATCGGAAGCGGAACCCGGTAGTAGTCCGACGCCAGCATCTTGAGTCCGACCAGCACCAGCACTACGGCCAGGCCATGATGCAGAAACCGAAATGCTTTCATCAACCGCGATAACGCAAAGTACATCGAACGCAGTCCCATCACGGCGAAGACGTTTGACGTGTAGACGATGAAGCCATTCAGCGTGATGGCGAGGACGGCGGGGATAGAATCGACCGCGAACAGCACGTCCGTGGTCTCGATCACGAGCAGCACCAGCAGCAGCGGCGTGGCGTAAAGCATGCCTCCCGTCTGCTCATTGCGGAGAAAAAAGCGGTCACCGTGATACGAGTCGGTGACAGGAACCCGCCGCTGTACCAACCGAACCACAGGATTCCTCGCCGGGTCGACCTTGGTTTCCCCCGCGATTCCGAGGCGGATGCCGCTGTAAAGGAGCAAAATTCCAAATATATAGAGGATCCAATGAAAGCGATGGATTAACCCGACGCCAGCGCCAATGAAAACCCCGCGTAGAATCAGCGCCCCGACAACTCCCCAGAACAGTACGCGGTGCTGCTGCTGTTCGGGAACCGCGAAATAGCGAAAGATTATGAGAAAGACGAATAGATTATCGAGGCTAAGTGACAGCTCAACCACATAGCCGGTGACGAACTCCAGAGCGCTCTGGGGGCCTTGCCAGAAATGCAGCAAAATCGCGAATAGCAGCGCGAGCGAAACCCACAGAGCACTCCACCCCATCGATTCGCGGAAGCGCACGACATGGCCGGGACGATGAAAGACATACAAGTCCAGCGCCAGCATGCCGACAGCGAAAAGGTTGAAGAGGATCCAGAAATAGAGCAATCGTCAATTTCCGATTGTCGATTTCCGATTGTCGATTGAAAAACCCACGCCGTCGCCTCTGGCTCAGCGCCGCGCAATCGGAAATCGAAAACCAAAACTCGTGTTCACTTTTGCCGGCCGCGTTTGCCGCTGATCCAGTCGTCCCAGATACCAAATTGCTTGAACTCTTCCATGCTGTTGGTATCTCGAATGGCCTGCTCGATTTCACTGCGATTCAAACGCGGGCCAATTTTTTGTGGCAAGTTCGCCAACTCGAAGCTGAGCGTTGCGGCCTCCGCGACATGCTTCTTGAGTTGCGGAAAGTCAACTTTGTCGAATGTGTCAGACACCGCGTGATAGTTGACCAGATAATTCGCCTCTTCCTGCTCGGCCACAAACGTCGGGACGCCTTCCAGCATGAAATCGAAATGGTCGGTGCCCCACTCCATGTCGAGCTTCAGGTCGGTTGCTCCAAATTGTTCGAGTGGAGAGACCAGACGCTGAGCGGTTTCCAGCACGTCTTTGCGCCCACCCACGGCAAAGCCTGTCGTCTTGCCAGTACCTGAGTCGAAGATCACCACGCCCGCCGCGTTATCCAGTTCAGCACGATGCGCTGTCGCATAGGCGCGGGATCCCATCAAACCCTGCTCCTCGCCGGAAAAAAGGATGAAGCGCAAGGAGCGCCGCGGCTTGACTCCCGAAGCTTTGATGGTTCGCAGCGCATCGACGACCAATGCCGCATTGCAGCCGTTGTCGAGCGCTCCCGTGCCCAGTTCCCACGAATCGAGATGAGCGCCGAGTATCACAAATTCATTCGGCTTCTCGCTGCCCTTGATTTCGCCGATCACATTCCACGCCTTGATCGGCCCGCCAATCTGGTTAGGGATAGCAAGATCGGCCCACACAGGATGACCGGACGCGAGCAGGCGGGCAATGCGTTCGCCATCCTCGCGGGCCACGATCACCATGGGCAGGCGATCGACTTCACCCGCGGTTGCATTCGTGTGGCGATAAAGAATGTCGTGCTCGCGCGTGGCCATAAAGGCAATCGCCTTGGCTCTTCCTTTCACGGCGAGATCGATAACCGGCGGAGCGTTCGCGTATTCGGCAAACAAATCAGCCCAGGTTTTGAGAATCGTTGTGTGGACGAGAATGATCTTGCCGGAAATGTCGCCAGCTTTTTTGAAGTCGTCCGGCTTGCCTTCCGCGACATCAACGACTGGAATATGCTTCGAAGGCGCGAGCGCTGGCGCCCAGGCCCCCGATACCGCGCGCACGCGAAACGAACTAGATGGGACAGAGCTCGATTTTTGGTCGGCACCCTCATAGATCGGCGTTGCGGCCGTCATCTCGGTCGCGCCTTCGGCCCACGAGTGCGGGATCGTGAATTCTTCTGTGTGGACAGTGTCGGCGCCAGCAGCCTTGAAAGATTGCACGCCCCAATCCGCCGCCTCCTTCATGGCAGGAGTGCCGGGCACCCGGCCTCCGATCTCGTCGGTCAGATGCTGGAGATTGGATTCCAGAGGTGAGCTCTGTAACGCCGTCTGAATGATCTTGTTCGCCTCAGCGGTGTCGGCGGCGGGTTGCGCGGCAAGGCAAACGAGGCTGAGAATCAGGCACAGCCACAGCATCTTTGCAGTTCGCATAAGCGTGCATTAGAAACGAAAAAGCAGAAAAGCGCAAAACCGGAGCGTTTGTCGCAGCGGGGTTCTCGGCTGCCTCCGCGATCTCTGCGATTTAAGGCCTCCAGTTCCCCTGAAAGCCAGCGACATCTTGCCATTCCTCGCGAGCCATAGCACACTGAAGCATGAGGGTTCTGGCGAGATTTTTGGCGGCCGCCACCGATGTGGCCCATTTCCCTAAGCCTTCCCTCCCCGAGATCGCTTTCCTCGGCCGCTCCAACGTCGGCAAATCAAGCGTGATCAATTCACTGGTCGGAACCAAGCTGGCCCGAACCAGTTCCACTCCCGGCCGCACGCGCAGCATCAACTTCTTCGAAGTACGCTGGCCGGGAAAGCCGCAGCCCGAGCTGATATTCAGCGATCTCCCCGGCTACGGCTACGCCAAGCTTTCGCGCGAAGTCTCGCAGGAATGGCCCACCTTCATCGAACCTTACCTGCAAGATCGAACCTCTCTTGCGCTCTGTTTAGCGCTCATCGACGTCAATGTGCCTCCCCAGGCCATCGATCGGCAGCTTTTGGATTTCCTGGCCGCCTCGAGACGCAATTTCTTAATCGTCGGGACCAAGAGCGACCGCCTCTCCAACAATCAACTGCAACAATCATTGCGAACGCTCAGCCAGGAATATCCGAAGGCGATGATTCTTCCGTTTTCCGCCCGAACCGGTCATGGACGTGATGAATTGTGGAGGCAGATTCGGCTGGCGGCACAGGCTGCGACGGCCCGCACTCCAAGTAGTCTGTCATCCTGAGCGAAGCGAAGGACCCCATTTCAGTCAGCGGGAGCAGCGACCCAGCGAGGAATTTCTGCCACCGCTTCGCTTTCTTATCAAACTAACCACTACCGCTTTCCCCGTTTTCCACGAAATCAGTTTCGTCCGTTATCATGAACCAACCATGGCTCTCTACCTCATCACAGGAATTGGCGGTTTCATCGGATCATCGATTGCACGGGCGCTGCTGGCACGAGGCGAACAGGTTCGCGGCGTCGACAATTTCGCAACCGGAAAGCCACAAAACCTTGCCGAAATCCGCGACCGCATCGATTTCCGCGAAAATGACATCCTCGACCTCGATGCGATGCACAAGGCCTGCGAGGGCGTCGAATATGTTCTGCACCAGGCCGCGATTCCTTCCGTGCCGAAGTCGGTGCGCGATCCGCTGGGCAGTAACCGCGCGAATGTCGATGGGACGGTCAACGTGCTGGTGGCCGCGCGCGACGCGAAAGTGAAGCGCGTTGTGTACGCTGCCTCCTCATCGGCTTACGGCGATACGCCAACTCTGCCGAAGCATGAACTGATGACGCCCAGCCCGATCTCGCCTTACGCGGTCGCGAAGCTGGCCGGGGAACTCTACATGGTCTCCTTCTTCCGCTGCTATGGGTTGGAAACGGTCGCCCTGCGCTACTTCAACGTTTTCGGACCGCGGCAGGATCCCTCTTCTCCATACTCCGGAGTCTTGGCCAAGTTCATTACGGTCATGCTTCGCGGCGAGCAGCCCACGATCTACGGCGATGGTGAGCAGAGCCGCGACTTCACCTTCATCGACAATGTGGTGAAAGCGAACCTGCTGGCGTGCGAAGCTCCGGGCGAAAAAGTAGCCGGGCAAGTCATAAACGTCGCAACGGGGCGGCGCATCACGCTGAACGAAACATTTCGCCTGCTGCAGCCTCTGACTTCCTACGCGGGCAAGCCCGCTTACGCAGCGGAGCGCAATGGCGACATCAAGCATTCGCTGGCCGACATAGCGAAAGCTGAACAACTGTTGGGATACACGCCCAGAGTCAACTTCGAAGAAGGCCTGCGCCGAACCGTCGAGTGGTATCGAACACAATAGCGGACACGGCTTCCGCCTTGTTACGTCGGTTATCTACGGCCGCATTACGCTCGCGGATACAGTGAGCCTATGACCCTCTCTTCCATGGTAGTTTCGCGCGATTGGCAGGAAATCAGCGTTCTGGAGTGCATCCTGGGCGGTCTTCACATTGATGTCGCGGTCGAAGACCAGACGCATCGCGCCCTGCACCGGCTCAACAAATCGAAAGTCGACGCACTGATTGTCGATTGTGACCTCGATGGCAGCTCGCAATTCCTGCGAACGCTTCAGCGCGCTCCGCTGCGCCAGACTACGGTACCCCTGGTCATCATGCGCAACACAAACTCGGGCAAAGATCTCGATGACACGGGGGCATTGTTCGCCTTCCAAAAGCCGATTTCCGTCGAGCAGGCGGTGCACACTCTCTCGGCCGCCCGCAATCTGATCGTCGATGGACGGCTGCGCTATCACCGCGCCGGACTCAAGCTACCGGTCATGTTACGTGCCGGAAAAAAGAACACCCTTGAAGCTCAGCTGGTCAATCTGAGCCAAGGTGGACTGCAGATTCATGCCGACCGCACGCTCGATGTCAGGAAAGCCGTGAGTATCTCACTCGATTTGCCCGAAGCGGATTGCTGCCTCAAGGCCCAGGGGCAGGTCGCGTGGCGTGATCAACGGGGACACATCGGAATCCAATTCGTTAAGGTAGCCCCGCGGATCCAGAAGAAGCTGCAGTTATGGCTGGCGCAGCAGTATTTTGCCAACTAACCGGTCATCTTGTTTGATTGTCACTACCGGAAACGCACGCCCGGCTCCATCTGCTCGAGTTCACCAGTCTCGGTGAGTTCTGCCAGGCGATGACCCACGGTCGGTCCCCCCACAACGTAGAACATCGTCCAATACAGGCCGGGAACAACGATTGCCGCGCCAAGACCGGCAGCCAGGCTCAATGGCCAAGGCGGGACTTCGTGGGCCACCGATAGAAAAACCAGTGTGAAAACCAGCAAGGCGGCGATCATGATGAGGCCATCGATCATCCAAACCAGCGTGCCCGAGGAAAGCGGTTCTGAAAGCCAATCGAGGGCGGCCACGGCCTGATTTTCTGGCTGCTCTTCCTGGAATTCGTCCGCAGTATCCAATGAAGCCAAAAGCCGAGGCTGTACATCTCGCGCTTCGAGTTGAATCACGTTTTGGCGGCCCGGAGAGACAATCAAGCCCTCGCCATCCAGCTCCCGCCGCAAATACGTATTCGCGAACATGGAATGCGTCTTCTCCGAGTCCGCTCCAGCGGTTTCGAGCAGGTTGCCAAAGATCCATTCATTGATTTGCCGAACCAGGCGCGGAGGAAGATCCAGAAACTGAACCCCACATTGTCCGGAGGGATCAGACCATACGACCCGAGCTTGCGCATCAACCCTCACCCGCGGCCGCTGCAGGTCGAAACGCAACCGTACAATTTGGTGCGCGCGAAGCGCCCCGACCGCTTGGATGCCGGCGCCCTGATCGTTCACATTGCGAATGATGCCGCCGTTCGCCTCGTCGATGACCACATAGGCAAGCGAAAAAAGCGGATACCGGTGGCCGGCTCGTGCGCAGCGAACGGGAGTGGAAACTGCATCCATCGCAATATCAGGGATCGCGAGAAACCGGGGCCCAATTGCAAAATTCTAGTTCCTGGGATTCGACGCATCCCAGTAACTCCTGTGATTCCTGACCAACTCAACCAGCGCCTGGATGGATCAGCATGCTTACTCCCAAGACCAGAATGATGGCCGACACGATGCGAAGAAACAGCGGCCGAGGGATACGCCTTAAGGCACGCGCTCCGGCCAGCGTCCCGATGACAACTCCAATGATTGCCAATAGCACGATTTCCCAGATGTGCAGAACCTGCCTGGCTTGCGTGGCGGCATAAACGGGCATACGGACTGCGTCCACGATGAGGGCGATCGCGGTTGCGGTGGCTACGAAGGCTTCTCTCGATACGCCCATCCCCAGCATGGCTGCCGCACGGATTCCGCCCTGGTTTCCCACCAGCCCGCCGAAACCGCCGGACAATGCTCCGGCAACCCAGGCTGCCGGTCCTTCAAAATGCAGCCGTTCGGAAAAGCCGGTTATGCCCATAATTCCAGCCGCCAGCAGCAATGCGCCTAACACATAGCTCAGGACGGTGCTGCGAAACCAGGTATGAAGCAGGGCTCCAACCAGCCCCGCAAGCGCGCTCGTGATCCCAAAGCTGATGAAGACCCTTCGATCCACGTGCTCGCGAATCAGCAGAAAGCGGATTGCGGTGGCGATCACATGAGGCACCGATACGGCCGCCACAGCCAACTTGGTTCCGACTTGTGTAGCCAGCAGCGGCGTGAGGATGCTTCCCACACCAAAGCCCGCAACCGAAGCAATTCCCCCTGCCACAATGGCCGCGATCGTAACCAGAAAGTGAAATGCCATGGATTCCCCCGCAGAGCGATGTCTCTAACTAGCAGGTTGTGCCGACTTTAGCAGGAATATTCGAAAGATCGCTGGTTGGAATTTTCGCTGGTTCCCGGCCAAAACCAGTTACTATCGTCATCCCCAACTCATTGCAACCGCAGCAAAAGGCCGATAACTTATTGGTAGATAGCGACATCTCTATTCTCAGCAGGAAGATGGAGTTCCTGGGACGATGGACTGTCGGACGATCAAATTTGCCCTGATTGGGTAATTGACAGCGTGAGCTAAGCGGCCCAAACTATCGGGTTTGCAAGCCGCCAAGCGTGTGCATGGCTACTTCGCCCACTAAACCTGCGCTGGACGCGGCCTCCGAAGCATCCGGCAGTAGTGTGCCCCAACGGAGACCGGGGAGTGGCATGCCCGGGCCGGCTGCTATCCCGGGTGTCATTTCCGAAGAGGGCCCGCCTTCCACCACCCATCGTGACGCGCTGCAGGCACTCTTGGCCTTCTCGTCGCTGCATGATCAAGTGCGACGGCGACGAGCGCTCGCGCACCGGTCGCCCCAATTCGACAATGGCGCACGCACCGCAGAGTTTGAGCAGCAGGAACAATTCGTTCTCGATGAGATTCTGCAGTTAGTGGCCGAGCGGGCCATTGCCATCACCGGCGCTGACGGCCTCGCCATCGCGTTAGCCGAGAACAGTGAGATTGTGCTGCGCGCCTCCGCCGGAACCATTCGCCCCGATGTGGGCACGCGCATTGACCGCAGTTCGGCTTTTTCCGGAGCTTGCTTCCGCTCGGCCCAGGTGGTTCGCTGCGACGATTCCGAACTGGACCCCCGCGTAAATCTTCGCGCCTGCCGCAAATTGGGCGCGCGTTCCATGGTTGCCGTACCGCTTTGCGGGCGCAAGCGCGTCATTGGTGTGCTCGAGGCCTTCGCCGCTGAACCTTTTGGTTTCAACGACAGCGACGTTCGAAATCTCACGCTGCTGGCGGAACTGGTTCTGGGTGCGTTGAAGCCCGAGGATGAGGAACGCTTGGCCGACTCGGCGCAAGCCGCGGCCGGCGAATTGGGCCCCAGCCTCGCTGCCGAAATCACAGTAAAGAACGTCCCCGAAGCTGCCGTTATTCCTGAATCACTCAACGGATCGCGCCGCATCACGGGCGATGTCGATTCCATTCGCAGCATGTTTGCTTCGGCAGGCGCACAGTCCGCATTACCGGACGCTCCTGAAAAAGATGAAAAGGAAAGCGCGATCCCGGTAAGCGCTCAGGCCAAGCAATCCGAATTAAGAACGCCAGCTGAGGAAACGCCTGTTGCCGCGCGATCGGGGAATTACATTTTCGTCTTCCTCGGGGTCATAGTAGTCGCGGCGCTGGTCGCCGTCGGAGTTTGGTGGAAACTGAACAGCGCGCAAGTTGCAGAGCAAATGGTCACTGCCGCGCCAGCGAACGGCGAGAACAATACCGCAAGCCGCCGCGCCGCTCCAGCCAATACCGTTGCGCCTGGGACTCCGAGCACGAATCAAAGAACTGCCGCTGCTATAGAAACCGATTCGGGCACAATTTCAGTTACGCCCGCGACTCCGCAAGAGCTTGCGAAATTTCCCAAGATTACCGCTATTCGGCACTGGTCATCGGGTGACTCGAGCACCGTCGTTCTCGATCTGGAAGACCAGGTGCAATACGAAACGCATCGCTTAAGCAAGCCGGACCGGATTTACGTCGATCTGCACGATACGACCCTTGCCCCGGATCTGGCCGCGAAAACCATAGACATTGGTGACTCGCTGATCAGCCGAGTCCGCATCGCCCAACCTATCGCCGGAATGACGCGCGTCGTACTAGAGACCAAGGGCAACCCCAACTCTTCCGTGAGTCTCGAGCCCAATCCTTACCGGCTCGTCCTCGAGGTCCGCAAGATTGGAGCCGAACAGAAAGGGTCGGTCAATCTCTTCCCCGATACGGGTGAGCAAAAACCCGAAGTCGCGATTGTAGTGCCTCCGCCGACAAAAGAAGATCTGCAGTGGCGCGCGCGCGTGCCGAAGATGCGCATCGTAATCGACGCCGGCCATGGTGGATGGGACCTGGGGACCGTCGGCCGACGCGGCTTGCTGGAGAAAGATGTCTGCCTGGAAGTCGCTGAGCGCCTCGGCAAACTGCTCCAGAGCCGCCTGGGATGGGAGATCGTTTACACCCGCCAGGACGACAACTATATTCCGCTGGACCAGCGGGCGGAAATTGCCAATCAGGCGCAGGCCGATCTTTTCGTCTCAGTTCATGCCAATTACAGCGACCTGCCCTCAGCCCGTGGCGTGGAGACGTACTACACCAACAGCTTTTCCGCTCCCGCCCTCAAGGACGCTGACGCGCATGACAAGTCTGCTACCGCGAGCGCTCCAAGCCTTTCCACGGTCGAATTGCACGATCGCATCGAACAATCCCGCCATCTCGCGGCCAGCGTGCAACGGTCTTTATACGGCGGGCTTTCCGCACGCAACCCTGGACTGCGCGATCGCGGAGTCAAACAGGCCGGATTTGTCGTCCTCACCGAAACCGCGATCCCCGGAATTCTGGCCGAGGTATCGTTCGTGAGCAGTCCGACCGACGAGCAGAAACTCCGGAGCGATGGATATCGCGAACAGATCGCCGAAGCCCTCTACAAAGGCATCGCCCGCTACGCTGCCGCCGCGCGCACTGTAAAAGTGGCCAGCGCCAGCGATTAAATTGGTTCTTCCACCAGGATTTTCAGATCAGGCGTGAGGCGCGGGACTCTGGCTAGATCGCAATCGACGCCACCGCACGAAGCCGAGAGCTGCGATTACAACAAGACAGGCTTCCACCAGGATCTTTCCTCCATCGAACCAATCCACGGGATTCGTCAAATCGGGCGCGGTCAGCAGACTGTGGAGGAGTCCTGCCGCTGCTGCCAGGTAAACCACGAAGTGAAACGACTTCCATAGGCGTCGGCCGAGCTGCAGACGAAAATACGACGTCAGCATGACCACCGCGAGCGCGTAAAACGCGACAGCACCCAGCGTGTTTTCCAAAGGTTGGCTCGGGGAGTGTACCGGATAAGCGATGTTGCCGAGGGTAAAAGCAGGCTTGCGATTGAACAGCAGAATCGCGGGGTGAATTATTGCGGCCGACAGAGTAACGTAACCAGACCAGGTATGCAGTCGAAAGTAATTGAATTGGCGGTGCGGCCACTGACGAACTGGACTATAGCGACACGCCATGAGCACCCCAAGAAACATATTTGCTGTGGCTGCCCCGATGGCCGTGAGTCCTATGTAGGCTGACAAATCCAACGCCGTGACTTTCACGCTGTGATCGAGCTCTCCTCTCGGTTACCGAGTTAGACGATTGCACCTTTCCTGGGGTTAGCAGAGTTGCCAAGGAAGTCCGGCTGATTTCTGAATTGCGTGCAACAAGGCACGAGCCACGGTCAGAGGTGCGTCGGGCATAGAAGCAGTGCGCTTGTTGCTCGGACACACCGCCAGTCAGAAAACAATCAATCCCTCAATACGCGCGCGGGATCGGTCCGGCTGGCCCGCCGGGCAGGCAACAGACAAGCAGTAATTGCAATGAGGGTCATTACGGCGAGCGCCGATGCGAACACCATCGGATCGTGCGGACTCACCCTATAAAGAAGCTGTCCTAGCAATCGGGTGAGGACCAGAGCAGCGATAAGGCCGAACAGAATGCCTCCCGTCGTTAGTCTCAAGCCGCGCGAAAGGACCAGCCGAAGCAGGTTGGCAGCATCGGCACCAAGAGCCATACGCAGTCCCAATTCGCGCGTGCTCTGTGCCACCGAGTACGACATCACTCCGTACAGGCCGACCGCCGCGAGCAGCAGCGCCAGTCCGCCCAGGGTCGAGACCAGGGTGACGGCCACCAGCTGCGGCCCGGCGGCACGGTTCACCTGTTCCTGAAGCGTAATCATTTCGTAGAGCGCAAGGTTTGAATCCAGAGCATGCACTTCGCGGAGAACTGCAGCCAGTGTGCTCTGTGGCGATTGCGACGTCCGGATATATAAGTCTGGTTCGCGATCGAAATCCTGCCGCAGCGGCACATAGAAGAAAGGCCTCGGAGTCTCGGCCATGCTTTCATACTTCGAATCAGCCACCACACCGACGACGCGCGCCGAGCGTCCCTTTACCTGAAGCCGAAGTCCGGTTGGATCCTGGCCGCGCCAGTACCGCTCCACCATGGTTCGATTCACGATGGCGACCAGTGGCGCGTTCTGGTCGTCGCTGCGCAGGAATTCGCGACCGGAGAAAAGTGGAATCCCCAAAGTTGTGAAATAACTTTCGCTGACCTGGTTGTAGTCCACTTCGGGTTGCTCGGTTGGAGAAGTCTGGTAGCCATCGACGGCGATCGGGGTCGAAGAGTAACCGCGATATCCGAGCGGTGTGTTGGTGCCGAAAGCGGCAGACTCGACGCCCGGGAGAGCACGCAGCCGGTCAATCAGCTCGTTCTGAAACGTCCTGGCTCGCGGCTCGTCGTATCCTGAGGCGACCAGCGACACAGCAGTGGCGACGACATTGCTCGTACTAAATCCCGGGCTGGTATTTCGAACTCTCTCCAGACTTTCGAGCAACAAAGCCGCCCCGACCAGCAAAATAAAGCTCAAACATACTTGGAAGACCACCAATCCCGATCGAATCCAACCTCTTGACCGGGCCCCCACTACGGTTCCGGACTCGGCCTTCATCGAGCCGGCCAGATCGAGATGGCGCGCCTGCAATGCCGGAACCAGGCCAACGATGAGCGTAACCAGAAGGCAAATGCCGGCGCTAATCGCCATTACCCGTCCGTCGATAGTTCCCGGCAAGTAGAGGGTAGTTCCGTCATAGTGCAATGTTCCTAGTAAGTATCGGCACAAAAACGCGATGAAAAATCCTCCAGCTGCTCCTAGCGCCGAAAGGATGAGGCCCTCGGTGAGGAGCTGCTTCAACAGACGTTTGCGGGTGGCTCCAATCGCCAGACGAACGCTCATTTCATGGCGTCGAGCAAACGACCGAACCAGCAGCAGGTTGCCCACGTTCGCACAGGCGATGAGCAGAACGAAAGCCACCACGACCACCATCACCTCGAGTGCGGGTCCTACCAGGCGGGCTTGGTTGAACGGCGTCTGCCACAACGGCCATATTCCGATACCACGCTGACGATTGGTGGCCGGATAGCTCGTCTGTAATTGCGTTGCGATGGCCGAGATTTGCTGTTGTGCTTGTGCCCGACTGACGCCGGGTTTCAGCAGTACATAGGATTCGATCCAGTGCGCACCGCGGTTTTCGAGTACGTAACCACCGCCCCTGAAGACTTCCTGCATCGAGGCTGGTACCCAGAACTGTATCGCCCGGCCCACGAACGTTCCATAGAATCCCTCTGGCGCCACGCCAATGATCGTGTGCGGCACATTGTTCAGGCGCTGCGTTTTGCCGACGATTTCCGGGTCGCTCTTGAAGCGATTGCGCCACATCTGGTGGCTGATCACTACCACCGGGTGGGAATTGCTGCCTACGTCCTCCCCCGCCTGAAAGCCACGTCCGAGAACCGGATGGACCCCGAGGGCGTCGAAATAGTTGGCCGAAACAATGCTGCCGATCGTGATCTCGGCGCGGTCTCCAACGTTGAGCGTGCTGCTGGTCGGGCTGGTCACGAAAGCGTCGTCACATAGCGTGCAATTTCGTCGCAGGTCGAGGAAGTCGGGCCAGGAAAGCCCATCAATTCTCTTGCCCGGTACCAATCCAGCAATCGCGAACAGGCGATCCTGATGCGCAACCAGTGGATACGGACGGAACAAAATTCCCTCTACCCAACTGAACACTGCCGCGTTGGCACCGATGCCCAGAGTCAGGCAGAGAACGGCCAGCGCGGAAAATCCCGGGCTGCGACGTAGTTGGCGAAAACCGTAACGCAAGTCCTGGAAAAAGTCCCGGATGCCGTTTCCTACGCGCGCGTCCCGGCACTGCTGCTCAGTTTGCGTGATTCCGCCTAAGGCAATGACTGCCGACCGGCGCGCCTGTTCCGGAGTCATGCCCTGGGCAACGTTCTCCTGAATCTGGCGATCGAGGTGCTCCTGAAGTTCTTCTTTCATTTCCTGATCCACCCTCTTGCCCCGAAATAGAAAATGCAAACGCAGCCGCAGGTTTGGAAACCATCCTCCGAAGATCATGTTCAGGCCTCCTTGAGCTGCACGATTCCTGAGATCGCAGCCGAGACGCGGTTCCAGTTCTCCGTCTCCTTCTCCAGCTGTTTCCGCCCAAGTCGCGTCAGCGAATAGTACTTGGCGCGGCGATTGTTTCCGCTCGCCTTCCACTCGGACTTCACCCAGCCCCTCAGCTCTAGCTTCTGCAGCGCGGGATACAGAGAGCCGTCGCTGACGCCTAACACTTCGCTGGAGATTTGTTTCAGGCGTTGGCTGATGCCCCATCCGTTCAGGGGTTCCAGCGCCAGTATTTTTAGAATCAGCATGTCCAGCGTTCCCTGCATTAAGTCCGAAGGCTTTGTCATCGCTCTCCTCTCGGTTACCGAGGTTAGACGCAAGTGTATCACGCATGGTTAGCAAGAGTTCATACCGTTGTTCGTTAGCGGGTCAGTTTGACCTTCAACAGATAATGAAACGGATTTGACACAAGCCTTATGCTGGGAACGTTCGGAGATATCGGAGCATGACCAAATCCGGAGCCATTGCGCTAGCAGTGATGAGCGTCTTCTTCTACACCTGCGGCGGACTCTGTGTTTTTAAAACGAAGATGCTGGTGGGGTGGGCACAGAAGAACTACAACAAGAGCAAACTCGTTCGGGCTTACCCATTTTCTGACATGGTCACGAAGCCTTGGTATCCCGCGTACATCCGCGGTGCAGGAATCTTTATCTGGCTGTGGGCACTCACCATTGACTACTTAGTCCTCTTTCGCGGCTTTCGATGAATGTAGAAGCCTATTCGATTTTCCGGATACATCACGCCTACACGGTCCTAATTATTGCCTAGAGCACTCCACCGAACCTACCGCCGTTGACCCCGCTCCCTCGCCCCTGCTAACGTCAAATGTTTGCCCACCTGCGCCGGGCCCCATTCTGCGGACGGCAAACCGGCTTGGCTACGCTTGCGCCCGGCTGTCGCGAACCTGGGGACCAATTTCATCAAGGGAGACGACCATGCCCGCCATCAAATTTCGTGGTGTCGATTTCATCCAATACGATTCCCTGCTCTCCGACGAAGAACGTCTCGTCCGCGACACCACGCGGCAATTTATCGAAGACAACCTGGTCCCCATCATTGAAGAGTGCAATCGCGCGGGCCGCTTTCCTCGCGAACTGATCAAGCCCATGGCGGACCTCGGATTCTTCGGCGCCTCGCTCAAAGGCTATGGCTGCGCCGGCATGGGGAATGTGGAATACGGCCTGATGACTCAGGAACTCGAGCGCGGCGACAGTGGCGTACGCAGCTTCGTCAGCGTGCAATCTGGGCTGTGCATGTATCCCATCTACGAGTTTGGCAGCGACGAGCAAAAAGAAAAGTGGCTGCCGCCCATGCAAAAGGGAGAGAAGCTCGGCTGCTTCGGCCTCACCGAACCTGATTTCGGCTCCAACCCCGGCGGCATGCGCACGCGCGCGAAAAAAGTCGGCAACGACTACGTTCTCAACGGGGAAAAGATGTGGATCACCTCCGGCACGATCGCCGACGTCGCCATCATCTGGGCCAAAGTTGAAAACGAAAACGATCGCATTCGCGGATTCCTGGTCGAGACCGACCGTCCCGGCTTCAAGGCCGACGATATCCACGGCAAGTGGTCGCTGCGCGCCTCGGTCACGTCAGGACTGTCGCTGCAGGATGTTCACATTCCAGAGTCGAATCTGCTGCCGAAATCCGGTGGATTGAAATCTCCGCTGATGTGCCTGAATCAGGCGCGCTACGGCATTGCCTGGGGGGCCGTCGGCGCCGCGATGTCCTGCTACGACACGGCGCTGCAGTACTCGCTGATGCGCAAGCAGTGGCGCGATCAGCCCATCGCCTCGCACCAACTCGTGCAAGACAAGCTCGTGTGGATGATCAGCGAGATCACCAAGGCGCAGCTTCTGGTTCTGCAAGTCGGACGCCTGAAAGATGCCGGCAAAGCCCAGCCGCACCACATCTCAATGGCGAAGCGCAACAACGTCTGGATGGCGCTGGAGTGCGCCCGCCTCTCCCGCGACATCCTCGGAGCCAACGGCGTCGCCGACGACTATCCCATCATGCGCCACATGATGAACCTGGAGTCAGTGAAGACCTACGAAGGCACGCACGACGTCCACGCGCTGATCATCGGCCAAAGCGTCACGGGGATCGACGCGTTCTGAGGCGAAAACTATCGCCTCGTCGCAAGCGAATCGAGCCTGGGTGCCCCACTTCTCGCCGTTTTTGCGAGAAGTGGGAATCCCCCCTCGCGCCACGAACTTGCGTTCCGATTTCGTAACAACCCGAATCCAGCGCCCATAGCGGCCGCCACCTCGTACGGCGCGCCTGCGCGTATCGAGAAGGGCACCAAAGAAGCACCCGCCAACGCAAGAACTCCCGCAAATCCACAGGCAATTTCCAGATTCGTAACAAATTTCATCCCGTTGTTCCAATTTGGGAATCCTGATTTATTTTGTCCCATCATCCGGGCGAGGGGCCCTCCCCCAAAGGCTCCTGTAGTTCTCCCAACAAGCAAAGCTGTCGAGTAGATTGAGCGACGTCTGCAGTCGCGCAGTATTGCTGCATTTTATGCAGCGCAGTCGGTACCACCCCGATGTGGATTCGGTATTCGTGCGGAGGCGCTTCCCATGAGCACACTTCAGACGCTGTTAGCGTTGGTGGTTTTGATCTACGTGCAATGCATGATTGTTCAGATAGTGCAGGAGTTCTTCAAAGGTCGCAACAAGTCGAAAGAGAAAACTTGGAAGGCCACACTAGATGACTTCATGGGGCATCACCTAAACACTGATCAAGTACGGACTGCGTTGCAGCAGCGGGGACTCGATATTACCGCGCTCGAGCATTTCGACAAAGACGACTTCCGGCACCTGCTCGACGCCATTCCGGGGCTGGAGCAGCAGGCTCAGGGAATCCTGGCCAATGCCCAAGCAACCGCGGAGCAGCTCAAAGACAATATCGCGGCCGCATTCGATGCCGCGCGGGCGAAATTTCAGACGTCCTATACGAAGCACAATAAAACCTGGGTCCTGATTTTCAGCGCCGCTGTTGTCGTGATCTTAAACGCGAACCTGATTTTCCTGTATCAGGAGTTGGCTGCCGACCAGGCCATGTCACAGGCCATCGCGGCCACGGCCGACAGACTGGCACAGAGTTCGAGCATCCCGGCGACGCAACAGGGAGCAGGCAATTCGAGCACGGGCAACGTCTGCCCCAAGACGCTGACTTCCGAAACTTCGAAAGATGATTTCGAGCGCAGCAGGAAATGCATAAATGCTCTGGTGCAGGAATACCCAATTCTGGTGAGGTGGACCAAGTCCGATGACAAGTCCACAGCGTGGATTTGGCCACAAATATACAAGGACGGGAGCGACAGCCACAGGGGTTGGTTCGAAACCATCGCCGGCCTGCTGGTGATGTGGCTTTTGGTGTCGTTAGGCGCGCCATTCTGGAACGACGTACTCAAGGGCGCCAGCGGGATCAATGCCGCGTTTAATAATGGCAAGAAAAGGTCTTAAGAATCCAACAGAAAGGTGGCCTATGCCTGACTTCGGAAACGACGGTACTCGCACCGTCACGGTCTACAACCCAAGCGTCAATCCCAATTCAGCCGCTGGCGAATACCTCGGGTACACGCTTACTGTGGCGGGTGGGAATCCCGCGTTCGTCTATACCTGCGCAGACCGTGATCCCATTTCGAGGTCCGATCAGTTTCCCGGTCATCCAAAAGCGACATATACCTGGAAACTGCAAAAAGCCGGTGAGGTGCTACCTCTGATTGTCGGCTCGGACCGCAATGGATATGACGCCTGCTCCGTCGGTATGTCTTTCCTCGGAGCAGTTCGATATGACTTGACGATCAATCTTTGCAATAACGACGGAAGCGTGAAAAAAGTCATTCAGCAAATCTCGTACACCTCCAATGACAGCAGAGACTACTATGCGGAACTCCTGGGGGTCACATGGGCATAAGTCGGCGTGTACTCGCTTCCGTTTTTGTTTTGGTTGCGCTGGTGACCTCGTGCTGTGCCCAGGATTGCACGAAAGAAGCGCAATATGGACCGTGGCTCAACTGCCGCATGCTGGCCCGAAAAAATGTGGCGGGCGCTGCCGCTCAAGCCCAACTGAACAAAACCAACGAACCGATCAAGAAAAACGCGACTAATGGGGCGCGCCAGCAGGATTCCCCCGCCGTTTCCGGCAATTCTAACTCGTTAGTTGACCAAAGTTCCGCTTCTGATCTGGTGAACCTCGCTCTAAATCTCGCAAAGCTCACCCCCACGACGTCCAATAACAACAACCCAACTTCGGTGACGGTCACTACATCGGCTTACGCACTATACGCGGCCGCAAATTATCACGATCCTCTCGACCCCGATTTTTACAGTCGGAATCGAAACTGGCGCAGGTTCTTTGTAACGCTGGGGCAAGACGTGCCCAAGATGACAGCTTCGACCTCGACCGCCGATCCTCATGCCAACCGGTATGGCACTGTCATTGGTTTTAAGACACTTATCCTGAATAGCCGCGATATATCCGACCCCAAGAACGCTGGAGCGTTCAGCAATGTGTTGGACGCATTGAGCCACTTCTCAAGTGCGCAGGACAAGGTGAGTGTAGACATTCATACTGCTATCCCAGATATCGATACAAAGTTTGCTAAGCTCTCGGCTCAAGAGAGCCAGACGGTCGATCAGATCATAGACAAGTACGTCACCGCATTCACCAATATGGATCAGGTCGCCACAGACGCCTACAACCAAATCAAAAATAAGCGCCAGTGGGCACTCTCATATACGGCGGACCTGCGCGACGGCCTCGGCTACAACCAACACAGCATTCAGTCAGTTTTGGACTGGGGAGTGACTCCACGACTCAATTGGACCACCAATTTCGGCGCGGAGATCTACGATGCCAAAAAATTCGGCCCTATCAGAAACGGCGGAAGCGCATCGACTGATTTTCAGTATCGGATCACTGAAAATCCAAAGCAGACGCAACCCATCGCTTTCAGTCTATCGGGATATGGAGAATGGCTGACCAACGTTGCTCCAACCTACAAGGTCCAAGGCAAACTGACCATTCCGCTAGGTCAGAAGACTGGGGTTTCCCTTCCCATCTCGGTGACGTATGCCAGCCGCACCGACCTCATTCAAGAGTCACACACCGAAGCAAAATTCGGTTTCACGTTTGACGCGGCCAAGATCGCCGCTGCTCTTCTGCCTGGCGTGCAGTAGGTATTCAGAAGTATCTGCAACGAGGAAAACCGGCGCACTGTAAAGCGCAACGGCCCGCGCAGCCTTATCCGCTGCGCCGAGCCTTCACCCGTACAGCTCTTCCAGCAGCTCATACGCCCGCCGCAGATGAGGGATCACGATGCTCCCGCCCACGATCAGCGCCACGTTCAGCGACTCTTCCTGTTCGGCGCGGGCCACGCCCAGGCGGTAGGCCTGGATCGCGTGGTAGAAGATGCAGTCACCACACCGCAAAGATGCCGACGCCACCAGTCCCATCAGCTCTTTGGTCTTCGCCGACAGCACGCCTTCCAGATAGGCATTGTGATCGATGTTATAAAACCGCTTGACCAGAAAGTTATTCGCCTTTTCCACGTTCGCGTTCAGCCGCGCCCGCGTCTCGATGAACCGCCGCGCCAGCTCGCTCTTATCGGCAACATATTTTTCGGTGAAAAGATAGGTTGGCTCTTTGCGTTCCGGCGTTTCTTTGCGGTCCACCGTCGCTGTGCTGCCGTTGGCCGTCGAGGGAGTCATGCAAAAAATGTTAGCAGAGTTCTGAGAAGCCGTCTCATAAATGGTTTTGGGAAGGGCACGGTTTCAGCCGTGCCGCCACGAGTCCACAAAAGTTGCGGGCTTTAGCCCCTGAGGGAAGCGGGGTTTACTCTCCGGCTTCATTTGTGAGACAGATTCTGATTCCTCAACACGGCAAATCATTCGGCAGCGCCGCGGAACGCTGAGTGCTGATTGCCAGACCCCCGTATTCCCTTCTCCGCCTCATTTGCGTTATATTCTCAACCCGGCGCGCCGTACGCCGATTGCGCCGTGGGAGACCCTCAATGGCCACGCAAACTCGTCCGGAAGGCAAAGCCCGCAGTTTCGGAGAAAACATTGAAAGCGATCTGGCATCGCGATTCTTGCGCGTGGTCGAGATCGCGGCCATCGCTTCCGCGCGAACCATGGGACAGGGCGAGCGCAAATTGTCGGACCAGGTTGCCACCGAAGCCATGCGGCAGACCATGGACTCTATTCCCATGCGCGGAACCATCGTCATCGGCGAGGGCGAGCGCGACGAAGCGCCTATGCTCTACATTGGCGAAAAGGTCGGCGCCGAATTTCCCGACGGCACCGAAGTTCCCGAGGTTGACATTGCCGTCGATCCCCTCGAAGGCACCAATCTGTGCGCCACCGGATCTCCCGGCGCCATCACGGTTCTCGCTGCTTCCGAACGCGGAGGCCTGCTCCACGCTCCCGACTGCTACATGGAAAAAATTGTCGTGGGCCCATCGTGCAAGAACGCGGTCGAGCTGGATGCTCCCGTCGCCGACAATCTGAAGAATATCGCCAGGCGGCTGGATCGTGATGTCGAGGATCTCGTCGTCATCGTGCTCGATCGTCCGCGGCACGAGAAGCTCATCGGCGACATTCGTGCCGCCGGGGCGCGTATTCGCCTGATCGGCGATGGCGATCTTTCGGCCGGAATCGCAGCCGCGGTCATCGGAACCGGCGTACACGCGGTCATGGGATCCGGGGGCGCTCCCGAAGGCGTCATCACTGCCGCCGCCATTCGCTGCCTGAATGGATACATGCTGGGCCGGCTCGTCGTGAAGCCGGAGCAGGAAGAGCGCCTGGCCCGCATGGGCATCAAAGACAAGAATCGCATCTACGAAGCCGAGGACCTTGCGCCTGGCAAGCAGCTCATCTTCGCCGCTACGGGCGTAACCGATGGCGCGCTGATGCGTGGCGTGCGCTTTTTTGGTGAAGGCACACGGACATCATCGGTGATCATGGCCATGCGCACCGGCAAGGTGCGTTTCGTCGAAAGCATTCACCTCGAAAAAGGCCCAGACGTAAAAGTCCGATTCGCGTAGAAACGGCTTCAATCGTCCAGCGGACAATTGTCCATCGTGGACGAGCATCCGCCGTGGAAGAGCGGCGCTTCAGCGCCGCGTATGGCGGAACAAGAAAACGGGGGCTTCAGCCCCGGCTCCACTCTCCTTCACCCGAACGCCAACTCCTTCGCCCGCTGCGCCGCCTTCACCACCGCTTTGATCAACGTGACCCGCAGCTTCCCTTCTTCCAGCTCCATGATCGCGTCGATCGTACATCCCGCTGGGGTTGTGACCGCGTCCTTCAGCAGCGCCGGATGATCTCCCGTCTCGAGCACGACCCGGGCTGCTCCCAGGGTGGTTTGCGCCGCCAGCAGAGTTGCAATATCACGCGGCAATCCAACTTTCACGCCCGCTTCGGCGAGTGACTCAAGAATGATGTAGATGTACGCCGGCCCGCTGGCGGAAAGCGCCGTGACCGCATCCATGTGCTTCTCATCGAGAACCACCGTCCGCCCCACCACATCGAACATGTGGCAGGTCAGAGCGACGTGCTCGGCGGTGGCATGTTTGCCCTTGCAGATCGCCGTCATCCCGCTGCCCAAAAGGCAAGGCGTGTTGGGCATCGCTCGGATCACGGGAACATTCGCCGGCAGGTCGCGTTCAATCATGGAAGTCGGCACCGAGGCGGCCACCGAAACGATCACCTGCTTCGGTGTAACTTTGTCGGCAATTTCCCGAACGACTTCGGCGACCACTTGCGGTTTAACCCCGATCAGGATGACGTCCGCGCCCTCAATGGCTTCGACGTTGTTGGTGCCGACTGGCACTTTGAGTTTGTCGGCCAGCGTTTTTGCGCGTTCCTCATGAGCGACCGTGGCCCGCGTCGTCGTGGCCGTCAGCAAGCCTTGCTTGAGCAGCGCTTGCAAAATGATGCCACCCATTTTTCCGGCGCCCAGAAACACCACTCGCTTCCCTCTTAAATCAGGTCCCATAGTCTGTCCTTGATCCTTGCTTACCTTCGCGTTCTCTTCAACCGACTCTTGCCGCTCTTCTTCGTGCTCTTAGCGTCCTTTGAGGTTCAAACTTTTCCGTCGCGATCGGCACATTTACCGCGACCTCATGCAGCTTTCGCCTTTGCATCCAATTCCACGCGCTCGCGACCGCATCATGCAAATCGCGCGAGGCCGTCCATTGCAGGACCCCATGCGCCTTCTCAGGATTCGCGACCAGCACCGCAGGATCTCCAGCCCGCCGTGACACCTTCTGGCACGGAACCGGCCTCCCCGTGACTCGTTCCACTTCCGAGATGACCTCTTGCACGGAGTATCCCCGTCCAGTGCCCAAGTTCAAAGCTAAACTCTTCCCGCCATTTTCCAAATATTCCAGAGCCTTCGCATGTGCCGACGCCAAGTCGTTTACGTGAATATAATCGCGAACGCAAGTTCCATCCGGCGTCGGATAGTCGGTTCCGAACACCCGCAATTCCGTCCCATTTCCTGCGGCTGCGCTCAAGGCCAGCGGAATCAAATGCGTTTCGGGATCGTGCACTTCGCCGATTTCCCCACTTTCATCCGCACCCGCCGCGTTGAAATAGCGCAGGCTCACAAAACGAATTCCATAGGCGCGGTCATAGGCTTCCATCGCATGCTCGAAAAACATCTTGGAGACGCCATATGGGTTCACTGGCTGCCGCGGTCCCTCCTCTTTGATTGGAACGTCTGCCACTTCGCCATACACCGCACAGCTGGAAGAAAAAATAATCTTTTCTACACCCGCGTCCAGCAACGCATTCAGGAGCGATAGCCCGCCCTCCACATTGTTATGGAAATACTTCCGCGGATTGGTCACCGACTCGCCAACATACGCGTGCGCCGCGAAATGCATCACAGCATCGGCGCGGTGAAGCACTTTCGCCAGCGCCGAAGAGTCGAGTACGTTTCCTTGGATCAGCTCAAACCCCGACGCCAGAAATTCATGCCCGGTGGAGAGATTGTCGAACACAATCACTTCGTACCCGGCGCGTCTGAGCGCCCGCGCTGTGTGGCTGCCGATATACCCTGCACCGCCAACAACTACAACTACCACTGCCGACACTTCCTTCGCGGCCCAGTGTTTCGGAAACACTGACGCCAACGTGACCTGAAGCATCCGAACCGGAACGAATGTTCAGCAGCAATTGGAGATCAACTGGAAATTATATCGAGTGGATTGCAGCGAGGGCCTTAATTCAATGCCGAAATTTCGATTGGAATTATCAGATTGGAACGATCTCCTTCACTGCGGCAGCAGGAAATTGAGCGTGATCTGCGTCTGCATCTCCACAGCCCGAGCATTCATAGTCTGGGGCTTAAACCGCCATTGGCTGACGGCAACCCTTGCCGCCTCCGCCAGAAGAGGATTTCCGCTTGTCACTTTCGCCTCTTTTACCGATCCATCCCGTCGAACGCGCACCTGCAGAATCACCGCACCCTGAACCTGCTGCTGGCGGGCTGTCGCCGGATATTCCGGCTCGACCCGATAGACGATATTCTGTTCAGCCGATTCCGCAGGAAGCTGAAGTACCTGATCGGACTCGATCGCAGAAGCGGGTTCCACTCCAGCCCCGTTCAAGCCGGCGTCACCCTGTAAATCAGATGGCGGCGCACGAAACACTTCCTTTCCGTTCTGATAAACGATGAGCCCTCCCGCCTGGGCTGCTGCGCTGCTCGACGTTTTGTAATTGCTCGGGGGCGCTGCTGCGGTAGAAGGCGCGGCAGCCACCGAAGCCCGAGCATTCTGCGAGGCCGCCGGCAACAAAGGACGCGCGGCATTCCGCCCCGCCGTGTTCTCGGCACGCTTAGTTAACGTCGGCGATCGATCCGGCAAAATCGGCTGAACCAATTTGTTCCATCCCAACCGCTGCCCAGTCAGCAGGACCATGCCTACACTGCAGGCCAAAACGACAATGGCCATGGCCGAGGTGACGATCTTGGTTCCTTGCTCTCCTTTGCCAGCCCTCCTCGCAGACACATGGGAGTCGAGCATCTCGACCGCACGGCTGACCGCATCTTCCTCGTCCGTATTGTCTGCTTTGGAGTCGTGGTCCGGCTTCCCCCTGGAGTCTCCATCTGAATCGGCCCGATCAGACTCACTCTCCAGCAAAAAGGGATCGCTCGCTTTTTCCAGGTTCCGCAGAATGTTCAGAGACAAAACCATGAGTGTCTGCTCGTCGCGGTCGCCGAAGGCTGCCAGGCGCGCGGAAAAAACTTCAAACAGGCCGACCACCTCCGACAAGTGCAGAAGGGGCAAAATGATGACCGAGCGGATCCCCAGATCGCGACAGGCCTCGTTGTCGGCGCGAGGATCGGTCAGAGCGTCGTCGCAGCGCTGAATCGTCCGGGTACGCAGGCACAAGCCGGAAAGCCCGGTCACCGTGTCCATGCGTGAGCCCAGGTCCGGAGCGATCTCGCCCGTGCTCGCCCGGCAAATCATCTCCGTATCTTGTTTGAGAATGACGGCCGCCCCGTTCGCGCCCGTAGCCAGGCAGGCTTGCTCGGCGATTTGATTCAGCACGATTTCCAGCGCCAGTTGCGATGACTGCTCGGGCGAGAGCCCGCCTCCGCGGGAAGCGGCAAGTTTCGCAGCTAAACCGGCTAAATCGGAGTGGAAAGGAGGCTTGTGCGTCGCCGCATCCAGCCATGCGGCACGAGGCTCATCCATTGCAGAGGGAATGCCCTTCGAGGAATCATGGCCCCGCACCAAACTTGCTCCGTTACAACTCAGAACTGTTCGCTAGCTTTATGCGGAGTGTCACTCGAAACAAATCGCTTGTCAACCAGGAAGAAGTACACTAGGTAACCATTCCGAAAACCGGCCCTTCGACCGTGAATTGTCATCCCGAAGCCTCGTGCCTCTACAAGCGAGGCGAGGGATCTCAGGTCCCACGGACGGTCCGTAAGCTCGCGATTCGGTATGAGTTTGTTTGTCTCGCGATACCACGTGGTTACTCACAATCCGGGCGCTTTCTCAACCAAGGAATGTCAGATCGCCCAGGATCCACAAGGGGGACTGCGTAAGGGACATCCCAAAAAGTGGTTCGTGCGAGAGTTTCGGACTTGCTTACCGGCGGCTGCAGATGCAACCGGATCCCTCGGCCCGCCGCTGAAAACGCGGGCCGTCGGTATGACAGCATCCTCTTTCCCGAAATGACCGTCGTCCTGTGCGACTTTGGAACCCAAGGACGCATTCGGCGCTCCTTTGTCACTCACAATGTCCGGGTCAGCTTGCTAGAATCTATTGTTCCTTGCACGAACAAGAGGTATCCCATACACATGCAGATTGCTGTCGTCGGTTCCGGATATGTCGGTCTGGTGGCCGGGGCTTGCTTCGCCGATCTCGGCCACCGCGTAGTCCTGGTCGACAATGACGAGAGTAAGGTATCGGCGCTCCGGCAGGGCCATGTGCCCATCCACGAGAAGTTTTTGCCCGAGCTACTGGAGCGCCATCGCGGCGATCGCCTCACCTTCTCCGACGATCTGCAGGCGGCCGTGCGCGCCAGTTCCGCCATCTTTGTCGCGGTAGGCACTCCAGCGACTGAAAGTGGCATGGCCAAGGGCGAAGCCGACATGTCGTACCTGGAGTCGGTGGCCCGCGAGATCTCCGGTGCCATCGATACCTACAAGGTGATCGTCGAGAAGAGCACCGTCCCGGTCTATACCAGTGAGTGGGTGCGCAAGGTCATTTTGCGGAACGGCACCGACCCCGATCTGTTCGACGTGGCCTCCAATCCTGAATTTCTGCGCGAGGGCTCCGCGGTCACTGACTTCCTGTTTCCCGATCGCATCGTGGTCGGCTGCGACTCCGCGCGGTCTGCCCAATTGCTGCGCGAGATCTATGCGCCGCTCACCGATTGCAGCTACTACAGGCGTGCCGACGCCATTCCGCAGCCCGATCGCGCCAAGGTGCCACCGCCCATTATTGTCACCAGCACCCAGAGCGCAGAATTGATCAAGCATGCCTCCAATGCGTTTCTGGCCATGAAGATTTCTTTCATCAATGCGGTCGCAGCGATTTGCGAGGCCGTCGACGCGGACGTCAATCAAGTGCGCGAAGGCATGGGCAGCGACTCCCGCATCGGTCCGCGCTTTCTCAATCCAGGCATCGGCTACGGCGGCTCCTGCTTTCCGAAAGACGTGATGGCCTTTCGCTCCGTCGCCCGCGAGCACGGATACGATTTCCGCCTGCTCGACGAAGTGATGCGCATCAACGAAGACCAACGGCAGCGCTTTCTGCACAAAGTTCGCAGCGCACTCTGGACCCTCCGCGGCAAGCACCTGGGTGTGCTCGGCCTGGCGTTCAAAGGCGGGACCGACGACATTCGCGAATCGCCGGCTATTTTCCTGGTGGAGTCGTTGCTGCAAGAGGGCTGCAAGGTCACGGCCTACGATCCGGCCGCGATGGAGCGGGCACGAGCTGTGCTGGGCAGCGGAGCAACATTAGCTAACTCACCCTATGAAGCCGCGCGTGGCGCCGACGCCTTGCTGATTCTGACCGAGTGGGAAGAATTTGCCAACCTCGACCTTGATCGGCTCAAACAGGAATTGAAATATCCCATCGTGATCGATGGACGCAATCTCTACCACCCCGACGCCATGGCCGCGCGCGGTTTCACCTACTACAGCATGGGACGCGCCGCTTCCCACCCCCATGGCGTGCCTTCGGCGGCGCTGCGAAATGGCAAGAAAGCATGAGCCAACAACGCGCGCTGGTCACCGGAGGCGCCGGTTTCCTGGGATCCCACTTTTGCGACGCATTGCTCGCCGACGGCTGGCACGTAGTCACGGTCGACAACCTGCTCACCGGACGCCGCACAAATCTTGAGCATCTGAAAAACGACTCTCGCTTCGAACTGGTCGAACGCGATATCTGCCAGCCTTTCGACGTCGGCAGAGTGGAATACGTTTTTCACCTCGCCAGCCCAGCCAGTCCGGTCGACTATAACAATCACGGCCTGGCCACGCTGAAAGTGGGATCGCTTGGAACTTTCCATGCGCTCGACGTCGCTCATAAGTACGGTGCGAAGTTCTTTGTGTCCTCGACCTCCGAGTGCTACGGCGATCCGCTCGAGCATCCGCAGAAAGAAACCTACTGGGGAAACGTCAATCCCATCGGCCCGCGCTCGGTATACGACGAAGCCAAGCGTTTCACCGAAGCCGTGACCATGGCTTATCGCCGTTATCACAACGTCGACACGCACATCGCCCGCATCTTCAACACCTACGGCCCGCGCATGCAGCTCAACGATGGCCGCGTGGTGCCCAATTTCATGAAGCAGGCCCTGCGCGGCGAAGACCTCACCGTCTACGGTGATGGCAGCCAGACGCGCAGCTTTTGCTACGTCAGCGATGAGATCGAGGGCCTTATGCGGCTGGCAAAATCAGACGAACATCTGCCGGTGAATATCGGCAATCCCAACGAGTTCACCATCCTCGAATGTGCGAAGCAGGTTTTGCAGGTAACCGGATCGAAGAGCCAGATCCGCTTCGAGCCGCTTCCGCAGGACGATCCCAAACAACGCCGGCCCGATATCACGAAGGCGCGGCAACTGTTGGGATGGGAGCCGAAGATCGAGCTGCCGACCGGGCTAAAAATGTCTCAGGATTACTTCAAGAAAGCTGTAGCCGAGGAATCTGCAGCGCCGCGCTAGTTGGCGGAACTTTCCACGGTCGCGGCGACGAACTCCGTCAGTCTCCTCACCTGGTCGCGCTCATCTTTGGTCTTCAATTCGAAAGCGATCCCCATGCCATATCCAGGATGCGAAGATTGCACCGTGCCTCGCAGCCGCAGCTTCAGGTCCCAGGTGCGCACGGTAATTTCCACGCTTGCACCCTTGGAGAAGGGAGATGGAACTTCCAGATAGCATCCCCCCGGACCGAGATCAGTCAGACTGCAGTGGTATGGAACCGACTTGCCAGTCTGGTAGACTTCCGCTCCCAGCCGGCAGGCGTAGCGTGTTTCGCCCCGGCGGTTATCGGATTCCGAACGCAAACGCGCAGCAGCATCTGCGGACTTTTTGTACTGCGAAAGTTCGTGCTTTTGAACTCCCGCCGAGACGGCGACCGTCTCCGCAGACTCTGTCACTTCGACCGCGACCTCGGAAATCGCTTCTGCCCTGGAGCTCTTCGGCAAATTCCTGCCCAGAAACTCAGTCAGCAATTTGCGGGAGGCCTTGGGCACATCCACGAACTGGACACCCGCTCGCCCATTCCAGTCCTGCCAAACCAGCAGACCGGAAAGACGCACGGTCGAGCTTTGTCCCGGCAATTGAAATTGAAAGTAGACCTTGCTGGTCGGCGGCAACTTCTTGCCAAACTGTACCGCGATGCCGTTCGCCGACAGATCTATCAGAGTCGCCTGCTCGCGCTCGACATTGGCATAGTCCGCGCTGGCGTGGGCGTGGACCGCAGTGCGAGGGCTGCGCCGCTTTTCCTTGCGCATCACGGCACGCGCGGCCCGCAGGCTGCTGAGCGCCCGATCGTGGGCCACCGGCTTATACAAAACAAAGTTCACGCCCAGCGAGAACAGCTCGCGAATGTGCTCCTGGGACTGCACCACCACTACCGACAACGTCGAGTCATTCACGCGGGAAACTCGCGTGTCCTGCAGCACCTGCATTAGCTCAGTTTGCGACTTGCAGTCCAAAATGAGCACGTCAAATCGCTGCTGCTCCATTCGGATCGCTACCCGCGCGACTTCCGGGCATGCCTCAACGCGAATATTCAGTTCTTCCAGGACTTGGCGCAAAACCAGAGCCGACACCGCATCCCCGCAAACCAACAGTGCCGAAAGAGTCATACAGGATTGATGGTAGAGTCCGCTAGTTTCAGCGACAAGGTTACTGGAGTCATAGGCCAATGGTCGGCTTTGATCTCATCTGCAACGCTCAAAGAGGAGAAAGTCGAGGAGCGAAAAAAGGGCCTCGGACCAGTCTTGGCTCCGAGGCCTTGATCGCTCAACTTACATCTTCAGGGCTGCAGTCTAGTACATCAGCTCTCGCATACCCACGATCTTGAACGGTAACGAGTTGCCCAGCAGCGACTGCCAGCAGCTGTCATACTGGAAGGTCATCTTGCCGCCGCCCGACCAACTAAAGCTGGGGGCACCCGGCGCGCTGGTTGGCGAAAGTGGTTGACCCGAGCTGTTGTAGAGGTTGGCCATCAGGACCGAGCCTTCAATGTAGCCGTTCCCGCCGCCACTTTGTGTGATGGTGCCTGTGCCCACCACCAGAATCAACCCGTCATAGTTGATCCCGCCCTGAATGGTCAAGTTGCCTTCCACCACCAGGATGCCAGCCCCCGAAAAATTGCCGCCCAAGCTGAGGTTTCCTTTCACCACATTGATGACCGGTCTAGGTTGCTTAGGTGGGTTGCATGTACTACACCCGGGGTCGCCGGCGTCGTTGAGCGACGACGTGTTGGCAGCTGTATAAATATTAGCCGCCGACGCCGCCTGCGTGACATCGTTTACCATTTCCTCGAGTTGGCCTACTGTGTCGATCTGGCCGATTTGACCGGACACATCGCCCACACTTGGAGGCGTACCACCCGCTCCCAGATAGTTGGCAGACGTTTTCGTAGTGTTGCCGTTGTTGCCGGTGATGTCAGTAGTCAACGTTTGCGTGGAGGTGCTATTGAACCCGCCAACCGCGAATGCGTTATTCGGAGCGGGACACGCCGTTGTTGTCGGATAACCTGTAGTTGTCGGATCGACGGCGCCGCCGCTGTTGTCGTCGCCGTTCACCTTGAACACGCTGGAGTTTGGCGGATTGTATACGGGATTCGAACCATCGAAAACCATGGGTCCCGGTATGTTCGGCAATGCCCCGGTAGCCGCGTCGCTTTGCACCCAGCGATGCGCGCCGCTCGGGGTTACCGCCAACGAGGTGAGCTCGTAAACCGGCCGAAAGGAGGACCCGAGCGCCTGACAATTCGGCTGCGTGGTCGTCACTTCATTTTGCCCGTTCCAGCAAACCAGCTCGTTGTTATCGAGATTGTTTCCGTCCACCGTGCTTACGGTTGTGCCCAACGTGCCTGACGCACCCTTATTGGTCTTCACCGTCACGCGAACCCACTTCCAATAGCTCGTAGGGTTTGACGCATAGGCAGCGTTGGCCGTTGTCGTTGTGTAATATGGGCCACCAGGTGGCTGCGGCGGGCTGCCCGCACAGGCTTTATTTGCCATTCTCGTGTACTCGTCGCAGATCTCCGTGTCGGCGTACGCATTTCCGTTTGTGACCCAGGGCGTGACCGGCTCATTACCGGTCGGGTTGAGAATGTATAGAGCTCCCGGAGCCCCTGGGCCAGCGGCCGTTAGCGGAACCAGAGGGGCGATATTGCCAGCCAGCGGTCCATTGGCTGCAATCCCACGCATGCGGTCGCGCGCCTCTTCCATGCCCGCCTTGGCGGCAAAGAATGCCGTCTGTTCGTCACGGAAATTGCCGCTGATGTTGGTATTGGCGTTGGTCAACAGCAGCAGCCCTGTGGCGACTGCGGTGACCAACAGGACGGTAAAGATTGCGATAAACAACGCAATCCCACGTTCGGAGTGCCAACCGCTTTTTACTGAAGTCTTGATCATAGTTTGGTCCTCATTGACAGCTCATCGGGGGAACACCAACAGCAGCCATCGAACAATTGTTCAAAGAAACCTCTCCCTCGAAAGTGGTTTGGATCGGCTGCTTCGTTCTCGGATCGATCACATTAGGATTTTGAATTGTCAATGCAATATGAATGGTCTTCACCGTGGCCAGCACCGGCCCGTTATTGACGATGTCCAAGCCCCCCGCCGGAATAGGGATCGGGTTTACACTCGTGCCGTCGTAATACGTGAAAATCGGATTGCTGATCACATCGTTTACTTCTGTGCCCCAGATAGCGCCATTCTGCATTTGCGTCAAAGGCGGTCCCGCGACCTTCGGGATCTCGCTGCGCTGCAAACATTGCGCGCAGTTTCCCGAACCGTTGATGACGTATTGCACTTCCTGCACGACGCCGCTCTGATTGATATCTCCTTCGAACGCAATCGTGTTGTTGCCGATCTGCACCAGCCCAACCGCAACCTGCGGGATCGCTTGTGACTGCGGAAAAGCCGGCAGGAAACTCATCATTCGCGCATTGGGATAGCCGATCTGGTTGATGTCGCGGAAAAACTGGTCCACAAAGTCCCGCGCCTGGTCGAAATCGTCGACCTTCGACTGTTCCGTCGTCATGCGCTGTTGGGCATTATTGAGGTGTGCGAAGATCGCGCCCGTGACAATCAACAGGATCGCCGACACGATCATCATTTCGATGAGGCTGAATCCGCGCTCATGGGAGCCACTGTAATCAAGATGGTTCTTCATGCTTATGTCCCCACCCCCACCAGGGTCTTGATCGTAACCGGCTGCGAATAAACCACAGCGCTTTGTCCCGCATTCTGGAGGCGCGCCGAAACGACAACCAATTTGGTGTAGTTACTCGGCGTCGTGATGTTCCAGCGCACGTCATACACGGCTTGCCGTCCGTTGGTGTCGCAGTCGGTATAGTTCATGCTGTACTGCGCCACTTGCGCCTGGGTGAAATCTGCGTCTCCCGCAGCCGTGAGCGGAGCGCCTCCCGGCGCGGTGGCCACGTTGAAAACGTTATTTGCACAGTCGGTGACGGTCAGGACCGGCGTGCCGATGGCAGGCACCGCCATAATCCGTTCTGTGATGGTCTGCGCCATGGCCACCGAGTTGCTTTGCTGCTTGTTCCTCCCATTGTTCGAAATGGCGAGGACGATCAGTGACATCGAGGCGGTCGTACAGACCGCCAGCACTATCATCGCGATTAACATCTCAACCAGTGAGAACCCGCTCGGCCGTGACGCCGGGTTTTGTCGTCTGCGAATAGTCATTGCCATGAATTCCCCGTCCATACCACCGATTTGCTTCGTCCACTTCGAGACACAACTACCGCTGCCCACCCAACCTGTCCATTAGCGCGTTGGTCCTGCAGGTAGTAAACAAAGTAGCCGCCCGCGGGCGCCGGGCAAGCACCTGCCGCGAAGACGCAGGGCAAACCACGAGTCGAATATCCCAGCACCGTCGGGTTGTTGTAGACCACGTTTCCCGTGTCGCCCACCAGAACGTAGGGTGTCGGCGCAGCCCCTTGAAATGCGGCAATGTTCCCAGGAAACGTGATTACCGGCTCAAACTGGTCCAAGTTCCCGTTGTTGTTGAGGTCGATGAAGGCCTGCTGGCCTGCATAGTTGATCGTGATAATGGTGTTTGTCTTTTGCGATCGCATCCTTGCCTGCTGGATGAGCCCGGCAAGATCATTCGCCGCCGATCGCAAGCGAATGTTGTTATAGGCGGTCGTGAAATTGGGCACCGCAATCGCGGTCACGATCAGGACGATGGCCACCACGATCACGAGCTCGATAAGGCTGAACCCGTCTCGTCTACGAATAGACATAGATATCTGTTTCGCTTTCCCTCGCATCGCGTTGAGATCATATGTGGGAGTCGCGGCCTAAACTACGTATCCAGAGTCATGCTTCCATACGTAACTAAGGACATGTCCTCGTGCCCATCTTTGGCAGCCGAATTGCCTTTTCCGCTCGCTGCAGTATCCTTAATTGTCTCCTTGGGAATCTGTGATTAAGTTCCCCTCCTTCTTAAGTTCCCCTCCTCCGGTCTGTCATCCTGAGCGTAGCGAGGACCCCATGCAAGTCGGCTCCCGCAGCGGCTTCGCGAGGAGTTTCTTCCACTGCCTCCCCTCGCGGACTGCCTCGCCGATTTGCTGCCGCTGCGAGAAGCAAGCTTCGCGCCGCTAGTGCCTTGTTTTGGGATGAATATTGAAACGGTGGCAGGCTTAGCCGGAACGTGCCTTCGACCCGAGGACCAACTGCGAACGCTGCAATCTACGACACAAATCTACGACACAATCGTCAGGATCTCGATCTCGCTTTTTTCGCTATCGGAATGGACCAGCACCGAATTTCCTCTTCGTTCCAGAAACAAATCTACCGACTGGTTCCCGCAGCGAAAGTTGCGGATGCTGAGCTGAGAAATGCCTTCCGGCAAATACGGATGGTCAAACAGTATGCGATTGCGCTCGGTCTGCACCGAGACTCCCAGGCAGCTCTCCAGGATCAGGAACGGCGCGGCGGCGGACCAGACCTGAGGTGAGCAGGCCACGGGATATAAAGTTGGTCCTTCTGAGGAGCGCCGTTCGAGGCCGCAAAACAGCTCCGGCAGACGGCTCAGCTCGACCGCATTGCTCAAGTCGAGCAGGGCTAACAATACTTTTCCCGCCAGCGCCTTGAATCCGTACCGCGCCATGCCCGCGGCGACGATGGAATTGTCATGCGGCCAAACGGACCCGTTGTGATACGACAGCGGATTGTAGCGGGACTCCGCAGCCGCGACGGTGCGAATCCCCCAGCCGGTAAAGAAGTCTGGACCGACCAGTCCTTTGGCGACTTTCTGAGCCCGTTCCGGGGAGGCAATTTCAGTATAGAGACAGTGTCCAGGGTTTGAAGTTCGCACCTGGCAGGGACGCTTGCGCCCATCGAGCGCTAAGGCATAAGTCCCGATTTCCTCGCACCAGAATTGATTCTCAAATTTATCCCGCAGATCTTCGGCTTGCAGCTCGAGAGCGCAGCATTGATCGACATCGCCGAGCACCCGGCTCAAGCGAGCGGCCGCGAGCTTTGCCGCGTAGACGTAGCCTTGCACTTCGCAAAGCGCGATCGGCGGTTCGGCGAGTTTGCCATCGGCGTGGAAAACCGAATCATTGGAATCCTTCCACCCCTGCTGCACCAGCCCTTTACTGGAGTGGCGGGCATACTCGACAAAGCCGTCACCGTCGACGTCGCCATAGTCATCGATCCATTTCAGTGCGCGCAGAATGTGCGGCCACAAACGCTCCAGCAAAGCTCGATCGCCGGTACGCTGAAAGTAAGCGCCAGCCAACATCACAAAGAGCGGCGTAGCGTCGACGCTGCCGTAATAGCGGCCAAAAGGCACCTCGCCCAAGGTGGCCATTTCTCCCCGCCGCATTTCGTGCAGGATTTTGCCGGGCTCCGAATCTGCCACCGGATCGACGTTCTCGGCCTGAGTGGAGGCCAGAAATCCCAGCACTCCGCGCGCGATATGAGGATTGAGCCACAGCGTTTGCAGAGCGGTGACGATGCCGTCGCGCCCAAACACCGTGCTGAACCAAGGGACCCCCGCGTAAGGATAGTTCGGCTCGGGATTGCCGACGATCATCATTTCCAGGTCCGATGTGGAGCGCGCCAACCAATCGCAGAACCTGGAATTGGGGCAGGTAATCGTGGGGAATTCTTTGGCCACATCTTCTAATTCGCTGCTGGCGGAAGAGATGGCCTCGGGGTATCCGATGGATTTGCGCGAAGGGTCGGAATGACATGCCACGTGAAACTGCAGCGAGACAGGGATTTTTGGCCGCAGCGTCAGTTCGAACTCCATGCTCGAATCTTCCGTGCGCACTGGAGCCATGTCGGTCTGAATGCGACTGTGACGAATCTCTTTATCCAAGCCTTCGTAGGCAAGGATGACCCGGTCGCGATGAACTTCGCTGGCCAGCCTTTTTCCGCGGCGTTCCCGAGCTACGCCTCGCACTTCGAAAATGTCGGCAAAATCGGCGTCAAAGGTAATGCGGAGCGGGACCTCCAGGTCCACGAGTCCGTGATTCACAAATTGCAGCTTCTCGTAGCAGGCGTCTGCCCACAAAAACCGCGAGCGCAGCAAATGCAAATTGCCGCGATGGATCGCAACTTCTCCTTCGCGGTAAACGTCAAGATTCGCCAGATCGGCCGTGAATAGGAAGTTGTTGGTGGCGACCGTAGAACTCAACAAGAGCGGCTTGGCGTTCCACAGGTTCAGCGACAGCTCAGAGAGGTAGCGGGTCCCGTTGTAGAAGAGACCTTGCTCGCCCAATCCGGAAGTCTGAACGTCGCCCAGCCGGTCGAAGACAAAAAACATCTTCCCGTACTTCAGGACTCGGGCGCGATCATCGGCAGGCGAAGAGGCTGTCGCTATGTAGTAGTGCTGGGCGATTCCAACTCCACCCACTTCAGAACTCCCTTCTCAATCGTAATCGGGGATGCTTCACGTCGCGTGAGCTGCTTATAGATTCTGAGATAGTCACGCGCCATGCGTTCATCGGTGAAGTGTAGCTCAAAATGCTTACGGCAGCGGCGGCGGTCAATGTCGCCGATATGCCGCACGGCGTCGACAGCGCCGTCAATATCGTGGACCAGGAAGCCGGTCACCCCATGCAGGATGATTTCAGGAACCGATCCGCAAGGATAGGCGATAACGGGAGTGCCGCAAGCCATGGCCTCAATCATGACCAGGCCAAACGGTTCGGGCCAATTGATGGGAAACAGCAGAGCAGCTGCGTTGCCCAGGAATTCGTCTTTCTCAGAATGTCCAATTTCGCCGATGAATTCGATCAGGGGATGATCGAGCAGCGGCTTCAGGTCGCGTTCAAAATGGTCGCGGTCTACGCGGTCGATTTTGGCTGCGATTTTCAACTTCATACCCGAGCGAATCGCAATCTGAATGGCGTCGGCGAGGCCTTTTTCCGGAGACACCCGGCCCAGGAAAGCAAGATAATCTCCGCGCTCACTGTGAAACGAAAGCTCATCCTTCGGCATGCCATGATGAACGGTTCCCATCCAGTTCACAAACGGCAACGGCTCCCGCTGTGCGTCGGAAATCGAGACCAACGGTACTTCGCAGAATTCCTTATACAACCCAACCAGGTCGGGAAGATCGAGCCGCCCATGCAGAGTTGTCAGACAGGGCACATCTTCTCGCCGCCACAACGAATAATGCAGATAATCAATATGAAAATGGATAAGGTCGAATTTCCGGGCCTGGCGAAATACTTTCTCGGCCAAAAGAACGTGACGAGCAATTGGATCCACGCACTCCGGATCCAGTCGCAGAGCCTTCTTGCTGGCTGGAACTAACCGTGCGTTGGTGATCGAATCCCCACTGGCAAACAAGGTCACATCGTGCCCGAGCGCGACTAACTCCTCGGTAAGCCATGAGACCACTCGTTCCGTGCCACCATAAAGCCGGGGCGGAACGCTTTCATGCAAGGGTGCAACCTGTGCAATCCTCATGCGACCGTTACTCCTTAGACCCGTATTTTTGTGCAATAAGCCCATCTCGAAACTGACTAAACCCTCCTGTCCTCATAGGCTAATGGCAAGGTTCCGCGAGCTCCGCCTCTCACGAACGTGCCCTATCGATCGAACTTAGATACTCTCTTTTGTTAGAGATAGCTTACCTGTGGAAATTGGAACAAACCATCAGGTGGGCGCTGTAGCGAAAGTCAACGAGCCACTTAGAAACGCAACAGCGCCGACGCCTTGAGTGCCCTAGCGCACCGTGAATTGTGACTCCAATCACAGGCTCACAACGGGCGCCACGCTCATAATCAACCTCAGTCTGGGCACCAGGTTACGGTCCCTTTCCGAGGCGAATTGGTGGCAAAAGGTACAGTTCACATTGTCGTCGAGCGCTGCAAAGCGTGCGGATTTTGTGTGGAATTCTGTCCCACGCACGTGCTCGCGCTCTCTTCCGCCTTCAACTCCAAGGGATATCACCCGCCGCACGTGATCCATCCGGAAAAATGCAGCGGATGCGATCTCTGTGGCATGTACTGCCCGGACTTCGCCATCTTCGGCAGCCGGGTTGACGCGGGAGGGCAGAAATGAAAGCCGACCCTCGCGGGGTACTGACCGGAATCCACTTTATTGATGGCGATCACGCCTGTTGCGAAGGGGCACTCGCCGCCGGGGCGCGCTTTGCCGCCGGATATCCCATCACGCCTTCGACTGAAGTCGTCGAGCGCTTCGCTTCCCGCGTGCCGACGGTAGGAGGAACCTTCATCCAGATGGAGGATGAGTTGGCTGCATCGATCGCGCTGCAAGGCGCGGTCTGGGGCGGCGCGAAAGCCTTCACTGTGACGTCAGGACCAGGCTTCTCGCTGATGATGGAACACATTGGCTACGCCGCCATGACTGAGACACCGTGCGTGTTCGTAGACGTGCAGCGCGGCGGACCTTCCACCGGTCTGCCCACGCTCCCCGCGCAAGCCGACATGATGCAGGCGCGCTGGGGATCCCACGGCGATTACGAGATCATTGCCCTCTGCCCGAATTCTCCGCAGGAATGTTTCGATCTGACCATTAAAGCGTTCAATCTGGCCGAAGAGTTTCGTGTCCCGGTGATGTTCATGATGGACGAAGTCGTTGGGCACATGACGGAGAAAGTTGTGATTCCCCCGGCCGATCAGATCGAAGTCGTGCCGCGCCGCCACACCCACAAGCCGGCGAATGAGTACTTGCCCTACAGCACCAATGGAAATCTGGTTCCGGAGATGGCGCACGCGGGCGAAGGATACTCCTTCCATGTTACGGGGCTGACCCACGATGAGCGCGGATATCCCAACATGACGCCCAAGATTCAAGATCAACTGGTTCGCCGCCTGCAGAGCAAAGTCCGCGAAGCCGCTGACCGCATCGCGATGTTTGAAGAAGAGCAGATTGAGGGTGCCGACGTAGTCGTCGTTTCGTTTGGAATTACGTCGCGCGTCGCGCAGCGTGCCATCGACATGGCCCGCCAGCGCGGATTGAAAGTCGGCAAGCTGCGCCTGATTACGGCCTGGCCATTCCCCGACAAAAAGATCCGCGAGATCGCGGAACAAGTGAAGGCGCTCGTCGTTCCCGAGCTCAACTTGGGACAGATGGTGCGCGAGGTCGAGCGCGCCGCGAATGGCCGGGCGCGAACTTTTGCCGTGCCGCACGCAGGCGGAGGAGTTCACGATCCGCAGCAGATCCTCGGAACCATCGTGGAGGCCAGTCGATGCCACTAAGTGGAATCGTCAATCCGGTAGAACCATTCCTGCGCGTCGACCGCATGCCGCACATCTGGTGCCCAGGATGTGGCATCGGAACGACCGTCAACTGCTTTGCACGGGCGTTGATCGAATCGAAAATCGACTTGCAGTCTCTGGCGCTGGTCTCGGGCATCGGCTGCACCGGTCGCGTTGCCGGTTATGTAAAGCTGGACTCGTTCCACACCACGCACGGACGTGCGATTCCTTTTGCCACGGGGCTGAAGCTGGCCAATCCCAAACTGAATGTCGTGGTTTATTCCGGAGACGGCGATTTGTCGGCGATTGGCGGCAATCATCTGATTCACGCCGCTCGCCGCAACATCGACCTGAAAGTGATCTGCGTCAACAATCTGATCTACGCCATGACCGGCGGCCAAACGGCGCCGACGACTCCGGGGCACGCGACAACCTCGACCAATCCCTACGGAACCTTCGAGCCGGCCTTCAACCTGCCGCACCTGGTCGAAGCGGCGGGCGCGGTTTACGTCGCGCGCTGGACGACCTTCCACGTGCGGCAGCTGGCCCGCTCCATCAGCGAGGCATTCCAGAAAAAAGGATTTTCCTTCATCGAAGTCATCTCGCCCTGTCCTACGCTCTACCAGCGGCGGAACAAGATGGGCGACGGTCTCGACACGATGAAGTACTACAAAGAAAAGAGCAAAACGCGGCACGGCGCGCCCACCAGCGAAGTCGGCCTTACGCTGAATGGCGAAATCGTTGTGGGCAAATTTGTCGACCGCGACCGGCCCGACTATCAGACGATGATGCGCCAGCAATACGTCGAATCGCTGGGCGACCGATACGTCGAGTGTGCGGAGATGGTATGCAGCTAACGGAAATTCGAGTCGCGGGCTTTGGCGGTCAAGGCGTCATTCTTTCGGCCATCGTGCTGGGCAAAGCCGCTTCGATTTATCAAGGTGCGTTTGCCACCATGACGCAGAATTTCGGTCCCGAGGCCCGCGGCGGTGCCTGCAGCGCGCAGCTGATTCTTTCCGATTCACCGGTACTCTATCCCTATGTGACGCGGCCTGACATTCTGGTTGTGATGTCGCAGGAGGCTTACACGCGCTTCGTCCCCGAACTGAAAGACGGAGGCACGCTGATTGTCGAGCGCGATCTGGTGCGGGTATCCGAGTTGAATCAAGGCATCAAGGTCTACAGCATTCCCGCCACTCGCATCGCCGAAGAACTGGGCAAGCGGATGGTCTTGAATTCGGTGATGGTGGGATTTTTCACCGCCGTCACTCGTCTGCTCGAGCCGGACGCAGTTCGCAACGCCGTTGCCGATTCCGTGCCTGCCAGCTTTCGCGAGCTGAACATCAAGGCCTTCGATAGAGGAGTCGAGTACGCCAACGCTGTTCTGCACGGCGACGGCGATCTGCGCGCCTTCGAAGCCGAGCCCGTGCTCGAGGAATAACCACTTCGCTCGATCAATTCATGTCCACAAATTAACGACGACTGTCATCCCGAGTGCGGCGCAGCCGCGAGAGGGAACCTACGTCAGTTTGGAGCACGTGTCCAGTGGACACGATCAACGGTGATGCATGCAGTGCGAATGGATCTCTATAACTGAAATGCTGCGCGACGAGCATCGTACGGTCCCTCCGAGAACTTGCGCGTTCTCGTCGGGATGAAAATCGAGCACGATATGTTCAACAAAACCTATGATCCTGGTTCTTTCTCCGCGATCAGCGCCGCTCCACCCGCAATTCCTGCGTCCGCACCATAGTGCGCCGTCAGCAATGGGATCTTTGAGCTGTTTGGGTTCACGCTCCAAGCAGGAAGTTCCTTCTTGATGGTTTCGAAAAACGGGGTCAGCATCGCGGCCACGCCGCCGCCCATCACGATCACATCCGGATCGAGCATGTCGACCACGTTGCCCAGCCAAACCGCAAGAAGGTCGGCAGTTTCCACGAGAAGCTGGCGCGCCAGATAATCGCCTGCGGCATATGCGTCGCCCACTGTCTTGCTGGTGATCTCATCCACGCGGCCGTGGGCGAGGGCGACCATTTTCGAATTCCTGTCGGCATTCGCGGCGATCTTTGCCCGAGCTCGCGCTCCGATCGCGGGACCGGCGGCGAAGGCTTCGATGCAGCCCCGCTTTCCGCATCCGCAGACCGGCCCGTGATAGTCGATGCTCATGTGACCGCCTTCGCCCGCCGAGCCGGTGTGCCCGTGGTAGATCTGTCCGTCGAGCACAATGCCAGTTCCGATGCCGGTGCCAATCGTCGCGTAGAAAACATGGCGATATCCGCGGGCGACTCCCCAGCGAGCCTCAGCGAGGGCTGCGGCATTGGCGTCGTTGTCGACCTTCACTGGCACTCCATATTTTTCCGCAGCTCTTGAAGCGAGCGCGAAATTTCTCCAGCAGGGCAGGTTGGGAGGATTGAGGACCACGCCGCGGCGCGGATCGAGCGGTCCGGGTGCGCAGAGGCCAATCCCGAGAATCGGAGTAGAGTGTTGCTCACGCAACAAGTCAACGGCAGCCGTCACAGCCTCAAACGCGGCTTCTGGTCCTTGATTCGCGACCATGGGGGCACGCAGTTGATAGGCAATCTTGCCGTCAGAAGAGACCAGCCCGACCGCGATCTTCGTGCCGCCAATATCGACCCCGAGGAGGGCTGACCGGTCGTCGTCGGATTGCGTCATGGCTGGCCGCGGTCAGCGTCATTCTTCTTGCCCGACATCTCGCGCAACAGGTGAATGAAAGATTTTGTCGCGACCGAGAGCGTGCGATCGCGACGGTAGGCCAGGCCGAGCTCGCGGAACAGCTCCGCGTCTTCGATGTCGACCAGCTTGACGCGTCCGGCCTCGACCTCATCATGGGCGAAGGAAGCGCTGATCAGCGAAACTCCAATGTCCGCCGCGACAAAGCTCTTGATCATGCCAATGCTGGGCAGTTCCATGCGAATCTGAAGCTCCGCGCTGTAAGGCCGAAACAGTTTGTCCAGCAGCCTGCGGGTGTGGCCGGTTTTCGGAAACAAGAGAGGATGTTTGGCGATCTCCTTCACCGAGACAATTTTGTGTTTTGCCAAGGCATTCCGCGGGCTGACCATCAGCATCAGCTTGTCGCGGAAAATGGGAAAGATTTTCAGGCTCGGCGACTGCACCGGCAGAGTCAGGACGGCGACGTCGATCGAGCCGTTTTCGAGCTTCTCGAGGATCTTGTAACTGAAATTGCGATAGATGCTGATCTGCACCGGCGGATATCGGCGGCAATATTCGGCAAAAACTTCGGGCAGCACATAGAGGCAAGTCGCCTCGTTGGCCCCCACGCGCAGCGTGCCGCGCGGCGTGCGGCTGTGATCGGCAACGGCGGTGAGCGACTCGTCGCGCAAATTTCTCAGCCGCTCGGCATATTGGTAGAAGATTTGCCCGGCCGGGGTGAGGCGCACAGTTTTCCCGGAACGGTCGAGCAGGCGATCTCCGTACTCCTGTTCGAGCTGGCGGATTTGCGCGCTGACCGCCGACTGCGAGCGAAATACTTTTTCGCCCGCACGCGAGAAGCTGCCTTGCTTGGCGACCTCCAGAAACGTGACCAACTGATCGAAATCCATGGCGAGTGCGAGGATTATAGCGAAAGCGGCAGGAGCCGGCAGTGATTCCGGCCAGTACTGGTCGGCGGCGCAATACCAATCGGGGTTCGCCACATAACCACTCCGCCTTGGTATCCTTGGGCGCACATGAGCGCAGGCAATACCAGCGGCCCAGTTCTCGAGTTTCGCGACGTGAGCTACAAGGCTCCGAACGGGCAGCTTGTGCTTTCGCACTTGAACCTGCAGGTGGTTCGCGGCGAGATGCTGGTGCTGCTGGGTCGAAGCGGATCGGGAAAAACAACGACGCTGAAACTGGTGAATCGGCTGGTTACACCGAGCAGCGGCGAAGTCCGCGTCAACGATGCCGCGCTGGCCAGCGTGGGATCCGACATTTATCGGCTGCGTCGGCGCATCGGATACGTCATTCAGGAAATCGGATTGTTTCCGCACTTCACAGTCGAGCGGAACATTGCGCTGGTGCCGACCATCGAGAACTGGCCACAAGAGAAGGTTCGAGCGCGAGTTCAGGAGCTGATGCAGTTGGTGGGTCTCGATCCCGGATTGAGCATGCGGTATCCGCATCAACTTTCCGGCGGACAGCGGCAACGTGTGGGTGTTGCCCGCGCGTTGGCAGCGGACCCGGAAATCCTGCTCATGGATGAGCCCTTCGGCGCACTCGACCCGCTCACGCGGGACGAGTTACAGCGGGAGTTCCTTGCCTTGCAGCAGCGACTGCACAAAACTGTTTTGTTCGTCACGCACGATTTGAACGAGGCGCTGCGTTTGGGATCGCGCATCGGCTTGATGGAATCGGGAAAGCTGGTCACGTTGCTTTCGCCCGAGGAATTTCTGCAGTCTTCCGATCCTCTCGCAGCGGCGTATGTTCGGGCATTTGGCTCAGGACTCCCTCTGGAGGGCAAGAACTCCAAATGAATTTCTTACATTTCCTCGCCGAGAACCATATGCAGTTGGTCGAGCTGACGCTTGAACACTTGTGGCTGGTGGTGAGTTCGACCGCTTTGGCGGTGATCGTCGGAATTCCGCTCGGCATTCTGATAGCGCACTGGCCTGTGATGAACCGGCCGGTACTGGCGACAGCGAACATCATCCAGACCATCCCCAGTCTGGCGCTGTTTGGATTCCTGCTGCCCGTGCCCTGGCTTGGAGACCGCGCGGAGCGGCTGGCGATCCTGGCCCTGACGCTGTATGCGCTTTTGCCCATTATTCGCAATACCTACACGGGAATTCGTGGCGTCGATCCGGCAGTAGTTGAAGCGGGCCGCGGCATGGGCCTGACCGACGCGCAATTGCTATTCAAAGTCGAGTTGCCATTGTCGGTTTCGGTGATTCTCTCGGGAGTGCGCGTGGCGGTCGTGATTTCTGTAGGACTGGCCACTATCGCCGCGGCCATCGGAGCGGGAGGACTAGGAGAACTAATTTTCCGCGGATTGGCAATGGTGAACGATCAACTGATTCTCGCCGGCGCGGTGCCGGCAGCGCTGCTGGCCTTGCTCGCCGACTTGAGCCTGGGATTACTGGAAAGGCGGCTGCGCCCGCGATGAATGTTACAAGCAGCCGTCGGCGGAAGCCATGTGGAGACAGCCGCGACGTTAAGCCTGCCTCGAGCAAGGCCGAGTGTTGTGTAGGGGCGGACGCATTCGTCCGCCCCGAGCGAAGCGAGTCCGGCATCGATTCTCATTGCACGCCGTGCGCACAACCCCGGACGAATGCGTCCGGGGCTACATGTCGTAGTTCCTGCGCACTGGCCTGCCTGTTGCTGCTCACCCTCCTCTCCGGCTGCACCTCCAATCGCACTAACCACGTCATCATCGCTTCGAAAAACTTCACCGAATCCATGATCCTCGGCGAGCTGATGGCGCAGCAGATCGAGGCACACACTTCACTCAAAGTCGAACGCCGCTTCTATCTAGCTGGCACTTATATTTGCCATCAGGCGATGCTGTCGGGGCGGGTCGACATTTATCCCGAGTACACCGGCACGGCGTTGACCGCGATCCTTAAACAAGATCCGGAGAAGGATTCTGGCAAGGCCTATCAAACAATGAAAGATGAATATGAGGGGCGATTTCACATCGCCGTTGGGCCTGCCTTCGGTTTCGACGATACATTCGCCATGGAAATTCGCGGGGAAGATGCGCGCCGATTGCAGTTGAAGTCGCTGTCGCAGGCTGCCGCGGATGCACCGCAATGGCGCGCAGGCTTCGGCTACGAATTCATGGAGCGTCCGGACGGCTATCGCGGCCTGGTCGCGGCTTACGGCCTGCACTTCAAAGCCGAGCCGCGGATTATGGATCTCGGCCTTCTCGCTCGTGCCCTGAAAGACCATCAGATCGATATTGCGGCAGGCAATGCGACCGACGGGCTGATCCCAGCCCTCGATTTATTTGTTCTCGAAGATGACCGGCATTACTTCCCGCCGTATGAGGCCGTACCTCTAGTTCGCGATGAAACGCTGCGGGAGCATCCCGAGATTCAGCAGGCGCTAAGCGAATTTCGAGGCAAGATTTCAAATCAAGAGATGCAGCAACTGAACTATGCCGTTGATGGCGAGCGTCGGGACGTAAAGGCAGTGGCGCGAGAATTTCTGCAGAAGAAGGCAATGATTCCCGTTCAAGGCTCGCCTGCATCATCCGATGAGAAGTGAACCTTGCATCGTAAGCACGGCTTGGCCTTTCAGCAACACACGGTCGCCCACCATTTCGCATTGCAGATCGCCGCCTCGGGGCGAGACTTGACGCGCCTGCAATTGCGACTTGCCTAGCCTCTTTGTCCAATAAGGAGTGAGCGAGCAGTGCGTCGATCCGGTTACGGGATCTTCCGGGATGCCGTAGCTGGGCGCAAAGTAACGCGAAACGAAATCCACATTTTTGCCTGGCGCCGTCACGCACACGCCCGCGGGATGTAGCGTCTCCAACTGCGCCAGGTCGGGCTGCAAGCTGCGCACGTTGTCTTCAGATCTGTAGACCACGAAGAAATTATCTTTCAGTTGCAGAACGGAGGCCTGATCTTTCCTCAATCCCAATCCCTTGAGCAACGCTGCTGGCGGATCGACACATTCCCAGGGAACCAGTGCAGGAAAATCCATGCGCAGCCAGTTTCCATCGCGACGAACGGTCAACTTTCCGCTGCGTGTGGAAAAGCTGACGTCTTGCCGTTCCGGTTGCAAAATAGTCAACAGCACGAATGCGGATGCCAAGGTTGCATGTCCGCACAGATTGACTTCCGACCGCGGAGTGAACCAGCGCAAGCGGTAACCGCCGTCTTCGGCCACGAAATATGCCGTCTCGGAAAGATTGTTTTCTGCTGCGACCGCCAGCAGCACCTCGTCATCTAACCACTCCGTTAGCGGACAGACCGCGGCGGGATTGCCGTGAAACTTCCGGTTGGTGAAGGCATCGACTTGGAATAGGGGTACAGTCATCACCCTATTCTGACACGGACGGCTGACGGCTAGACTTTGTAGGTTTTGCCCGCTGGCCGGGTATACCTGATTTCATTTTGGCCGCTCTGCGGCGACGCATTACGAGGAGTTTATGTTGCTGGCTGAGAAAGAGGCTCCGGTCCGCCAAGAGCTTTACGAGCGCTTGATCGAGGCACGTCGACGCACTGACGAACTCTTCGGCATTGTGCGCGCCCAGTCTCTTTATGAACGGCCGATTCCCGAGCGCCATCGCATAATTTTTTATATCGGCCACCTGGAAGCGTTCGACTGGAATTTGCTGAGCGAGCGTGTCTTTGCGCTGTCAAGTTTTCATTCCGACTTCGACAAGCTGTTTGCTTTTGGAATTGATCCGGTCGGCGGCGGGCTGCCCGATGATCAGCCTTCGGATTGGCCTGCCATCGAGCAAGTTCGCACCTATGTTTCGGAGATTCGCCAAAGACTCGACGATGCGCTCGACAAGGCCGGCGCGGACTCGGAGTCTCGCGAGTTCCCGCTACGGCAACTGTTGAATGTCGCTATCGAGCATCGCTTGATGCACGCCGAAACGCTGGCTTACATGCTGCACCAGTTACCGTTCGATCGGAAAATCGTGCCTGCGGCAAAACCAATTCCCACTACTGCTTCCGTTGCACCGGGAATGGTCGAAATTCCTGCCGGCTCCGCGACTCTGGGCCTTTCACGGCAAAAAGACGTCTTCGGTTGGGACAACGAGTTCGAGCAGCATGTCGTCAACGTTCCCGAGTTCGCCATCGATCAGTACGAAGTCACGAATCGCGAATACTTGGATTTCCTCCGCGCCGGCGGATATCAGGCGCGTGAATTCTGGGACGATGACGACTGGAATTGGAAGGCAGCAAACCGCATCTCACAGCCTGTGTTCTGGAAGCAGACCGCCGACGGCTGGCTCTATCGGGGAATGTTCGAAGAAATGCCGCTGCCGCTCGACGCTCCCGTTTACGTGAGCCAGGCCGAAGCGAAAGCATATGCGAATTGGGCACGAAAAAGTCTTCCGACCGAGGCCGAGTGGCACCGCGCGGCCTATGGGGACTTGAGCGGTACGGAGCGAGCGTATCCGTGGGGCGATGCGGCACCGACCGCAAATCGTGGCAACTTCGATTTCGCCTATTGGGACCCGACACCGGTCAACGCATTTCCGGAAGGCAACAGCGCGTTTGGAGTCGCTGATCTCATGGGCAACGGCTGGGAGTGGACATCCACGCCGTTCGGGCCTTTCGCTGGATTCGAGCCGTTTCCGTTCTACCCCGGATACTCTGCCAATTTTTCCGATAACAAACATTTTGTGATGAAGGGTGGATCGGCGCGAACCGCAGCTTGTATGCTGCGGCGCTCGTTCCGCAACTGGTTCCAGTCACATTATCAGTACGTGTACGCCGGGTTCCGCTGCGTGCGCCGCTGAAGAACAGGTAAGCAAAGAGCACGCTCGCTCGGAATAGAAAACATGCTGACTCATTCCATCGTTTCAAACCCGGCCTTTGAGTTTGCGGCCGATGTGCGCGCCGGGCTGACCCAGCGCTTCCAAAAGGAATTGCCGTCGAAGTACCTGTACGACGAGGTTGGGTCAGCGCTGTTCGAGGTGATCAGCTTTCTGCCGGAGTACGGCCTGACGCGCGCCGATGAGCGCCTGCTGCAGCGCTATGCGTGGGACATCGTCGAGCGCCTGCATGGCCCAATTGCCGTCGCGGAGCTGGGCAGCGGCAGCGGACGAAAAACGCGCTGGCTGCTGCAGGCTTTGTGCCGAAGGCAGCGGACGTCGTACTACCCGATCGAAATCTCGCGCAGCGCCCTGGCCATGTGTGCGCGAGAGCTGGGCGATATCGAATCGATCAGCATTCTCGGGTTTGAGCGCGAGTATCTCGACGGACTTCTGGAAGTTGCCGGCCGCCGCCGGCCGGGACAACATTTGCTGGTCTTGTTTCTGGGCAGCACTATCGGGAACTTCGATCGCGCCGCTGGCATCAACTTTCTTCGCGAAGTGCGCCGCATTCTCCAGCCTGGAGACTCCATGCTGCTGGGCACCGATTTGGAGAAATCCGATTCGCAATTGGTCGATGCTTACGATGATGAACTCGGCGTGACCGCCGCTTTCAATCTGAACCTGCTAGCGCGGATCAATCGCGAACTTGATGGCGACTTCGATCTCTCCCAGTTCGAACATGTCGCCCGAATTAATCGCGAAGCGCGCAGCGTGGAAATGCATCTGCGCTCGCGTCGGCGCCAATCCGTATCCGTCCGGGCCTCGGACCTGCGAGTCGAATTCCGTGAAGGTGAAACCATCTGGACGGAAAGCAGCCACAAATACAACACAGAAGAAGTGGTCCAGTTTGCGAAAAATGCGGGCTTCCGCTGCGAAGCTCAGTGGATCGACAAGCAGTGGCCCTTCTCCGAAAGCCTGCTGATCGCCGAATAGTCCTGTTCTTCCGCATCTATCCCAGATTTGCCCAGAGTTTCGTCTCTTTCAGGTAAAACTTTGTAAATCCGCGACTTCCAGCGGCTTTGAGCATTTACATTGATAATGGGCAGATGGAAGCGATCAGAGCAAAAATCGGAGCCATGGTGCTGGCTTTTGCGATGGGAACTATGTTCTCCGTCGCAGTGCCGGTATTCGCGCAGGAGACTTCCGCTCCAAGTACGGCGAAGAGGATCGTCGGCGCGGTCAAGTCGATCGGCGGGAATGCCATTGTTCTGACAACCGACTCGGGCTCTGACGTGAATGTGGCTGTGCAGGAATCGACGCGCATTGTGCGCATCGCTGCGGGCGAAAAAAATCTTAAGAACGCAACTCCGATTCAGCTGTCCGATTTGCAAGTCGGTGATCGCATACTGGTTGGTGGCGCTGCATCCGCCGACGGACAATCGGTGACTGCGTCTTCCATCGTCGTCATGAAGCGTTCTGACGTCGAGTCGCTTCATCAGCAACAGGAACAGGATTGGCAGAAGCGAGGTTTGGGAGGAATGGTTGAATCGGTTGACCCAAGTTCCAGCACGGTAACCATTTCACAAGCCAGCTTCAGCGGCAAAAAAAGCGTCGTTGTTCATGCTTCCAAACAGACCGTGATTCGCCGCTACGCGCCAGACTCGGTGAAGTTCGAGGACGCCAAGGCGAGCAGTCTCGACCAAATCCGTCCTGGAGATCAATTGCGGGTGCGCGGCGATCGCAACGCCGATGGCACGGAAGTTTCGGCCGATGAAATCGTCAGCGGCACATTTCGAAATCTTGCCGGGATTGTGAATTCTGTGGACGCCGGCTCGAGTGCTCTAAGCGTTCAAGACCTATTGAGCAAGAAACTTGTACAGGTGAAGGTGAGTGGCGATTCGCAGCTGCGCAAAATTCCACCAGAAATGGCGCAGCGCATTGCGATGCGGTTGAAAGGTGCAAACGGCGCGGCATCCGGCGCGCAGGCGCGCGGAGCTGCCGCGGGAGCCGCGAATCAGGACTCAACCCAAGGTCAGCCATCGTCGGAACCTGCACACACTCAGGGGGCCATGCAGACTGGCATGCATTCGGGCGGTGCGCCGGATTTCCAGCAGATGCTGAGTCGTATGCCGACGATTGCGCTCGCCGATTTGCACAAAGGAGATGCCGTTCTTGTGCTTACGACCGAAGGCACCCCCGAATCCGCCCCGAGCGCGATCACGCTGCTTTCAGGAGTCGAGCCAATCCTGCAAGCGGCTCCCGGCGGCAGCCAGGCCGCGCTGCTTGCGCCGTGGAACCTTGGCGGAGCTCCGGGCGGCGATCTGGGACAGTAGCTGTTTGGAGAAAGCTTATTAAGAGAGGCGAGGGCGAGCTCGGATCACGACATTTTGCCAGAGCTAGAGAGACTCTGATTAAGTCTGCGAAGCAAGATGGGGCGAACCGAGGAAGGAATTCCTTGCGCAGCCAGTGCTGGCGCCGATTGGCATGGGGTCCTTCGCTACGCTCAGGATGACAGAACGAAAAGTATGGAACTCAATCACAGGGTTCCTAGGCACGACTTCCATTGCTGGGTCAATGCGACAGTGCTGAATACGCGGATTTTTCTTTTATGAATGCTCGCATGATGTCTTATCGAAATACTATTGGCCTGGCATTTCTTCTTTTCGCGTTTCAGTCGATCGTACTGGCCCAATCCACCGGCGCATTACGCGGCCAGGTCACAGATCCCTCTGGCGCTGCCGTTGTGAACGCCGAAGTCGCCCTGACTCCCGAGACCGGTGCGCCGGTGACCACGAAAACTAACGGCCAGGGGCTCTACGAGTTCAAGGAGCTTCCGGCGGGTAAGTACACGATCAACGTGGTGGCGCAGGGCTTCTCTATCTATGAAAACGACAGTCTGGTCATCACCGACCAGGCACTGCGTCTGAACGCTGAGCTTGCGATTCAGGTGCAGGAGCAAAAAATCCAGGTCTCTGACACGGCGCCAACCGTTGACGTGAATCCTGCCAACAACGCGGGTGCAATCGTGATCTCGGGCAAAGAACTTGATGCACTGCCCGACGATCCCGATGAATTGCAATCGGATTTGCAGGCGCTGGCCGGGCCTTCGGCCGGACCGAACGGCGGGCAAATGTATATCGACGGGTTTACCGCCGGCCAGCTACCGCCGAAGGCCTCGATTCGCGAGATTCGAGTCAATCAGAATCCGTTTTCTTCCGAATACGACAAGCTCGGCTACGGCCGCATCGAGATTTTCACCAAGCCCGGCACGGACAAGTTTCATGGCCAGTTTTATATCGATGGGAATGCCTCGGCGTTCAACAGTCCCAATCCTTTCGCAGGCGCCGAGCCCTCGTACGATTCGACGCAGTACAGTGGAAATCTTGGCGGACCGATCAACAAGAACGCATCGTTCTTCGTGAATGTGGAGCGCCGAAACATCAATGACTTGAGCGCGATCAACGCGCTGACGCTCGATTCCACGTCACTGGCTCCTACGCCAGTCATCGAGTCGGTTCCGTTCCCGCGCGGCCGCACCAATATCAGCCCGAGAATTGACTATGCGTTGAGCAAAAACAATACGCTCACGGCGCGCTATCAGTATTACCGGGATACTGAGACCAACGACGGAATCGGCCAGTTCACCTTGCCGAGCCAGGCCTATAACGCAACCGATACCGAACACACGTTTCAGATCGGGGACACACAGGTCTTTGGCGCGAAAATCGTGAACGAAACCCGCTTCCAATATCTGCGCGAGATCGACACCCAGAAGGCGCTCAGCACAGCTCCGACCATTAACGTTCGCGGATCATTCGACGGAGGCGGGAACAATCAGGGCACCAACACCGACCATCAGGACCACTACGAATTTCAAAACTACACGTCGGTAATTCATGGCAACCACACCATCAAGTTCGGCGCAAGAGTGCGGGCGCTACGCGACGCGAGTTTTTCGACCTCAGACTTCAATGGAACCTTTACTTTTTCCTCATTGAATGGGGAGACCGACCTGAACTGCCATTCCGCGACCGATCCCAATCCGTTGCCGCTAACCACACCCTGCCCGGTGTCATATCTCTACGCGCAGCAACAGCTCCAAGCTCATGCCACGCCTGCGGCCACGCAACTTTCGATCACCACCGGCCGGCCCAACCTTGACGTAGTGACCTACGACGGCGGTCTCTATTTTCAGGACGACTGGCGGGCGATGCCGAACGTTACGCTAAGCTACGGCCTGCGATTCGAAACACAGAATTACATTCACGATCATGCCGACTGGGCACCGCGGCTGGGATTTGCCTGGGGAATCGGCGGACGCACCGCGCCGCCGAAGCTCGTGCTGCGCGGTGGTTTCGGAATTTTCTACGACCGCTTTCAATCTGAGCAGGTGCTGCAAGCAGAGCGGGTGAACGGATTTGTGCAGCAGCAGTTCGTGGTTAACAATCCAACCTGCTTTCCCGATCCTGCCGCCTGCAGCTTGAACAATGCAGTGAGTCCTCCTACCGTTTATCGAGTGGATCCGCGCCTGCACGCGCCGTACACGCTGCAGACCGCGGTGAGCGCCGAGCGGCAGGTAACGAAGTCGGCCACGCTTTCGATTACGTATTTGAATTCTCGCGGCTTCGATCAGTTCGCCACGATCAACGCCAACGCTCCGCTTCCGGGCACGACCATCCGCCCGTTTCCGACCCAAGGCAACCTCTACGAATATGTTTCGGAGGCGGTTTTCCGGCAGAACCAATTGATCGTGAACACGAACATTCGTGTGGGATCGAAGGTTCAGTTGTTCGGCTACTACACGCTGAACTACGCCAACAGCAACGCGTCGGGGGTTTCGAACTTTGCTTCCAATTCCTACAATCTGAGCCAGGACTATGGGCGCGCTTCATTTGATACTCGTCACCGGCTGTTCCTGGGGGGCAGCATCGCCTTTCCCTACGCTGTTCGGCTGAGTCCGTTCATGGTCGCCAGTTCCGGCTCGCCCTTCAACATCACGACGGCGAACGATCTCAACGGCGACTCGATCTTCAACGATCGTCCGGGAGTCGTCTCGACACTCACTTGTCCGACCACAGTTGCACCTGCGCCAGGGTCCACGATTTTTTGTACGCCCTTTGGGACGCTCAATACCGCAGGTGGACCGCGCATTCTGCCCATCAACGATGCGACCGGCCCGGCGCGGTTCACGCTGCACCTACGTCTGACGAAGACCTTCGGGTTCGGAGGGAAGACCAAGGGTCCGTCAGGGCCACAAGGTGGGCCGGGTGGCGGAGGTGGTGGCGGTGGAGGTGGACACGGTGGCGGAGGTCCCCGCGGCCCGCTGTTTGGCGGAGGTCCGGTCGGGATGTCTACGGCATCGGACCGGCGCTACAACCTGACCCTCGGGGTGCATGTTCGTAACATCTTCAACAATGTGAACACGGCGAATCCCAGCGGCGTTCTTGGATCGCGATTCTTTGACGTGCCCAACGCTCTGGCCGGAGGACCGTTCTCAAGTTCGGCAGCCAACCGCAGGATCGATCTGCAGGCCACCTTCAGTTTCTGAGATCGATTATTTCGTCTATGCCATCGGCTGATCCCACGCACGTTGCCGACCGCGTTATGCTGGAATAAGAGCGCCGCTCCATTGACGGCAGATAGCTGGGTTTGTAAGAACGAAGCTTGGGTTCCATTTCCATCGGCAGGCGGAGGTTTCTGAAGCTGGCAGCCATCGGCGCCGTGGCCGCGACCACGGCCGATTCCGTGCTGTTGGAACCGAACCTTCCACAAACTGTGCGCAGGACGATCGCACTGCAGCGCTGGCCCGAACGCCTGAGCGGATTCCGCATCGCACTGCTGAGCGATTTCCACTACGATCCCCTCTTCTCTGTTCATCCCTTGCATGCTTCGATCGACGTGGTGAACCGGCTCAAACCGGACTTGATCGTGTTGACTGGAGATTTTGTTTCCGCGCCATTGTTTGGACGCTGGGCGCAGAAAGCTGCCGCTGCCGCCGAACCGTGCGCCGAATTGCTGAAAAGAATGAAGTGCCGCTTCGGTTCCTGGGCTGTGCTGGGAAATCATGACTGCTACACGGATCCTGAGCGTGTCACTGCGGCGATCGAAGCCAAAGGCATCAAAATTCTGATTAATAAGTCTATGGCCATCGAGCAGGACGGCGTGCGCTTCTGGCTGGCTGGAGTCGATGACTGTCTCGGTGGCACTCCCGATCTAGACACAACTCTGAAGCACGTTCCGCGCGGAGAGCCGACGATTCTGCTGGCCCATGAACCCGACTACGCTGACTGGGCCAAGGATTATCCAGTCGACCTGCAGCTTTCTGGGCACTCGCATGGCGGGCAGGTAAGGCTTCCCTTGATGCGCCCGCTGTATCTTCCTGAATTGGCACGAAAATATATCTCTGGCTTGTATCAGGTCGGGCCGCTGACACTTTACACAAACCGTGGTTTGGGGACGGTGGGGTTACCGGTACGATTGAATTGTCCACCGGAAATCACGCTCATTGAAGTGCAGCACGCATCGGGATAGCCATTACGTGCCCAGGGTGTGCAATGAAAGTTCCATGTCAACTCATTCAGGAATTCAGAAAACTGCTGTAACTAATTGATGTATAGACATTTAATGCGTACAGCCGCGTGGTCTCTGGCTTGCGCTGAAAGCACCCGAAATTGCGCATATCTCGACACCGAACATGCTTCGTCTGATTTGGCTACTGCTGACCATTGCTGTTCCCATTGCGAGCCAGGCTGCTGTGCACAGCGTCGCTGGCAGCACGGCTTCTCTGGAGCAACGCGAGCGCCGACTGCACGAGCCGTTTCTGCGCGACTCGCAGCTCACTTCGCTCTCCCGCATCAACGCCCGAATGAACTGCGAAGATGTTCAGCCACCCGAGGCACTCACGACCCCGAATCCTCTTTGGATTCCAGCTCGTGAGCGGGCCAGGGTGAAGGTGAGCTTTATCATCGGAACTGACGGCCGCGTACACAGCCCGTTGATTCTGCAAAGCGCCGGCGCCAGCGGCGATCACCGCGTCCTGCAGACGATCCGCAATTGGCGATTTCGTCCCGCTACCTGCAATGGCGTTCCAACCGAGATGGAAAGCAAGGTCGGGTTTTCAACTCGCTGAGGCCGCCGCTCTGGGCTAGAATGAATGCCAGCGGTTCGCGCGTAATCACAAGCGAAAACAAGCAAAAGAGCCCAAGATCATTCTCCGAACGAACCGGAAGAGCGGCTCTGATTGTTTGTAGCTTGTGCAGGACAGCAACGCATATGCGACGTCCCAAACCAAGCCCTGACGAGATGGCGGCAGCGATGGAAGCCGTCCAGCGGTTAGCCGCCGAAGCAGAGGGGGAAGAATCGCAGAGCGACTTCGCAGAAGACTTGGCTGCGGGCGACGAAGCCGGCGTATGCGGTGTTTGCGGATATCACAATCGGGGCGGCAACAAGTTCTGCGCTATGTGCGGCGTGCCGCTAGGCGGCGGAAATGCAGCGGAGTCGGCTGCTACGCACGGGAAACAAGCTCCGAAACATCTTCCTGAGCAGTTTTCGAGTTCATCGGAGAAACCGCATGCATCCCGGGCAGCTGAGACCCATCACTACCATCACCACTATCATCATCACTATTTCCCTGCCGGATATGAAGCTGGCGGTGGAATGCGTCCCGCGCCGGAGATGTCTCGGGAGGCGGAGAAGCCGCGTTCGTCGGCAATCGCACGTGACGAAACGCTGGGACGGGCTGAGGCTGGGGTGCGACGGGCGACGCAGGAGTGGGTGGTCGGCTGCAATACCAAGCACCTTGACGATCTGCTCGACCTCTACACCGCGGATGCTCTGGTGTTGCGGTCCAATTATCCGCCGGTGCGAGGGGCGGCGGCGATCCGGGAGTTTTTCTTTGGTGCGATCGATTCTGGGTTGGGCGAAGTGGAGATCGATCCGATTCGCCTGGAAGTGATTGGAGAAATGGCCTACGAGGCCGGCCGATTCAAGGCCCTGGTGCCGAGCGTAGCCGGAAAACGCCGCGAAGAACGCGGAAAATATTTGTGGATATTTGCGCGCCAGAGCAATTCGGAATGGAAGCTGGTTTCCGATTGCTGGTCGAGCGACTTGTCGCTGCCGACGGCGTAATCGGGCGTTGCTGCGGGATGGCTGTTGCGTGGCGTTGCCGGGCTTACCGGAGGATGTGTTTGCAACCGAGATCCCTCGGCTCGCTGGTAAAAGCGTGAGCCTTCGGGATGACAAGTACTTGCTTAATTAAAACAGAGTTTTCTTTCGGCGGCGTTTTCCAGTGCTCCCCGAATGCGGCGTGTGAAAGCGAGATCCCTCGGCTCGCCGGTAAATGCGCGAGCCTTCGGGATGACAGGTCGTTGTTTAGCTAAATTCAGATCCTTACGCCAAGGGCTCCTAGATCAGTCTTGAGCTGATCGGCGTTTCGCATCTGGATCGTTTTCATTCCCATCGCAGCAGCGCATTCCAGGTTCAAGTCGCGATCGTCGATGAAGCAGCATTCCTCGGCCGGAATTTGGGTGAGCTCGAGTGCGAGACGATAAATATCGTGCTCGGGTTTGCGGAATCCCACAAAACATGAGCTGACGAAGAGCCGGAAGATTTTGCGAAATCCGTATTTCTCGATCCGATAAAGATTCAGTTCGCGCGATTCATTGTTGAGCGTGCTCATCAGATAGCGATTGGTGACGGCAAAGGCCTCCGCGAGACGAACCGATTCGGGCAAGGGCTGGGACAAAGAGAACGTGAAATCTTTAAATGCCTCGTGCGTGAATGGGCGAGGACGATAAAAAACCGTGCGGTCAAGATATTCATCAAGGGAAATCTTGCCGCGCTCGAACGACGACACGATCAACTCGTGACGGCTGTGGAATTCTTCGGGATCAAGCTGGAAGTGGGCGAGGGCTTCGGCGCGCTGGGTGTGGTCCCAGGCGTTGGTGAGCAGGACACCGCCAACATCCCAAAACAAGGCACGAATGGGCACGGAACTTTCTCCTGCGGCGAGAGAATCGCCGTGCGAAGAGTGTAAAGGATGTGCCGGGGTGTGGCGCCTCGTCGGCGCCGCTCGGGATGACAATATTCGTGATGCCTAGGAAGCTCCGATTAAGTCTGTGAAGCAATACGGGGCGAGCGGATGCAGTGGAAGAAATTCCTTTCGAAGCCGCTGCTGGAGCCGAATGGCATGGGGTCCTTCGCTTCGCTCAGGATGACAGAACGTAAAGACCCTTAGGCAGGGAGAGGATCCGGCAGGCCACTGCACCAGGTAATTTGCCTCTATGCAACTTTTCCCATCCTGTTGCATCGATAGATAGTAAGGCGCCGGGCGGGGTGGCTGCCAGATCTAAACAGATTCTGGGGAAATGCTAAATACTCACGTTCCAGGTGTCCCGCTACACGCGGAATCTAGCTCTCATCCTCGTATGGAAACACAACAGAGAACTCGTTTACAGATGTTCGTCGATGCCATGCTGGAGAAAGACCCTTATAAGCGCTTGGCATTAGTGCGGGAATTGCGGGAGATGCCGAAACCAGAGATCCCGGTGGACAAACGCAACCTGCAGACGTTCGAGCGCAAGGCCAAGGCGCGAATCGTGCGCCACCGCTAGGGGCATCCTCAGGGATGGCCGGCTGCGAATCTGTTGCTCACCAGGAGTTCGCTCACGTCTTTGTAATCCTCTCGTCCAATAGAATTGCCTCGGTTTGTCGATCGTTTGTTCTGGGTTTGTGGGGAACCCTTATGCAAGAACAGGTGAAAGAATTTGCGTCAAAAGGCCACTAGGCCCCATCCTTGTACCGTGACATTTACCGGATCTTCCACTCAAGCGCCGCGCAGGAGGCACGGCTCCGCAGTCACCGCTTCCCTTCTTGATTCGTTCTCGGCTCTATCGGGCTGCCCGGGATTGACGTCAATTTTATTGATGGTTGCGTTCGCCGTCGCGGCCGTGCTGGTTCCTTCGAGAGTGGGCGCGCAGAAAACCACGACGAAGTCAGCTTCGGCCCACGAGCTGGAACTCGCCTCCGATCCTCCGGATTTGGTTTATAGCGGTTTGCCGCCGACGTTGCCTCAGGACGAGGGTGTGGTCGGATTGCGTCAGAACCTGGTCCGTCTGGGCACGACCGCCCGCTTGATGCAGGTGGTGGCGCATCCCGACGACGAGGACGGCGGCATGCTGACGCTGGAATCTCGCGGGCACGGCGCGAGCGTTCTACTGATGACGCTTACCCGCGGCGAAGGTGGCCAGAACAAAATCGGCAGCAATCTGTCTGACGTATTGGGCGTTGTGCGAGCGGAAGAACTGCTGGCTTCCGATCAGTACTACGGCGTGCAGGACCGATTCTCTCGGGTTGCGGATTTTGGCTATTCCAAGACCGCCGAAGAGACGTTCGAAAAATGGGGCGGGCACGACCCTGCGCTTTCCGACATGGTGCGCGTGATCCGCACCTTTCGCCCGGATGTGCTCATCGCGCGGTTTTCTGGCACCGATCGCGACGGCCACGGCAATCACCAGGCTTCAAGCCGGCTGACGCAAGAGGCATTTCACGCTGCGGCTGATCCCAAGCGATTTCCCGAGCAGATCGCGCAGGGACTCGCTCCCTGGCAAGCTAGGAAGCTGTTCATCGGCAACGTCTGCGGTTTCGGAGCCATGACGTGCCCGGACGCGGATTGGACCGTACAGCTAAACACGGGGCAAAAAGATTCGCTACTCGGAACGTCATACATTCAATTTGCGATGACCGGGCTGCGCCATCAACTCTCGCAGGGTGCAGCCAACTGGACCGTGGATCCGGGCGATCGCTTTACGTTTTACCGGATGGTGGACTCGGCGATGCCGTCCACGAACACCGGGCATCAAAAAGACCTCTTCGACGGTATCGATACGAGTCTTCCGGGACTGGCCTCACGGCTTGGCGCGGAACAGTCGAAGCTGCCGCACCTCCGCGAAGATTTGACGGCGATCGCGGGCAAGATCGCCGAAGCGGGAAGGGCCGCGAACGGAAATGATCCCTCAGCTGCGGCCTCGCCTTTGGCACAAGTAGTCGGCGGTCTGGCCAGGGCCACGGACGAAGTGGAGAAGAGCAATCTTTCCGCGTCAGTCAAACAAGATCTGCTCGTCTCGCTCGCAGACAAGCTGCAGCAGAGCGAGACCGCGCTGAATCTAGCGCTGAACGTCACGCTTCAAGCGGATGCCTTTGCTGCGCCAGCTGCAGAGAATCACCTCCCACAGGAAAGTGACGCACTCACCGCGGTTTCTCCGGGAGACGAATTCTCAGTCGCAGTCAAACTGCATAATGGATCGAAGGATCCGCTCGCCATCGAGAGCGTGAAGCTGGGCGTTCCGCCGGGATGGAAGACAACCAACGATGCGCACCAGCATGTTGCGATTAAGCCCGGGGAGGACTTGAAAGTAACCTTCCGCTTGCAAGTTCCCAGCGATGCGGCTTACACGCGTCCGTATTGGCATCGAGACGATCCTGAACGGGACAGCCTGAATCACATTGATGATGAAAACTACGCCACGCTGCCGTTCCCGCCACCTCCACTGCGCGCGAGCGTGGAGTACACCGTCGCTGGTGGTGTTCACGGAAAGAGCCTTATCACGACGGCGGTGGTCACACCGTTCGTTAACGAATCCGGAAAAGAGCGCATTCGATCGCTGGCCGTTCTGCCGCGTTTTTCCGTGATGCTGGAGCCAGGAACGCAGGTGGTCTCGACGCACAATGGAACGAACTCAACCGTGACGGTAGGCGTGACCTGCAATTGTTCCCACCCGGAACGTGGTGTCTTGCGCTTGGAGTTGCCGGAAGGATGGAAATCCCAGCCATCACAACTCATAGTTGCGTTCTATCACCGCGGTGGAAAGCAGGATTTCCAATTCAAAGTGATTCCTGCTGGATTGCAGGAAGGCTATGCCACGCTTCGTGCCGTGCTCGATTCCAACGGCGCGCAGTTCAGTGAAGGGGACACGCTGGTCACGCGCGAAGACCTGGGCAGCTTTTACTATTTTCAGCCGGCACGTCAGCGCGTGAGCATCGTGGACGTGATGGCGCCACACGATCTGAAGATCGGCTACATCATGGGCGCGGGCGACACGATTCCGACTGTGCTGCGCCAAATCGGCATGAACGTGACCGAGATCGCGCCCGAGAAGCTGGCCAGGGAAGACTTGAGCCAATACGCGACCATCGTCCTTGGCATTCGTGCCTATGACACACAGAAGGACGTGGTCGCGCAAAACAAAAAATTGCTCGACTTTGTTTCCGCAGGTGGAACTCTGCTTGTGCAGTACAACACCAGCCCCGGCGAGTTCAACAGCGAGCATTTGACGCCGTATCCGGCGGATCTTAGCCGCGCACGCGTGTCGGTGGAAGAGGCGCCCATCGAAATTCTCGCTCCGGATGATCCGATCTTTCATTGGCCGAACCCAATTTCGCAGCGGGATTTCAACGGCTGGATCCAGGAGCGCGGCTTGTATTTCATGAGCAGTTGGGACGGCCACTTCAAGCCGTTGCTCGCTTGCAACGATCCTGGCGAATCTCCGCAGAAAGGCGGGCTGCTGCGCGCGCAGTATGGCAAGGGCACATATATCTATACGGGATATGCATTCTTCCGTCAGTTGCCGGCGGGGGTTCCGGGCGCGGTGCGCCTGTATGTGAACTTGCTGAGTGCGGGACATGAGAAGCAGGTGGCGAGGAGTCAGTAGTCGGGAGTCAGTAGTCGGGGATTGTTGATCAGGAATCCGCAGTGGAAGAAATTCCTTGCGAAGCCGCTGCTGGAGCCGAGTTAGATGGGGTCCTTCGCTACGCTCACGATGACAGAGCGAAAGAAGGGAAACTGAAAAAGAGGGGACTTAGTCAGAGCCTCCCCAATGCGTATGAGCCGTCGAGAGCAGTGGCGGAAGGTTCTGGAACTGGAACTCACGCGGTGGGCTGAAAAACCGTATGCGCAACTGAAAGCCGACCTAATCGAAGATCAGACATACGAAGTGATGTTCGAAGAAAAAGCTTACCAGGTGGAAGTCACGCTGGTTGAAGATAAGGATGACCACATCCATGTGGTGCTTTCAGTCGATGACGGCTCGGTGCCAGCTTCTTTCTGGCCCGAATCGAGGAGCTTCATCCGGAAGGCTTCGCTGGAATGAAGAGCGCGCCGAATTTTATGGCAGCAGATGTCGCAGTGTTCTGGGAAACTCTGATTAAGTCTGCGAAGCAAACTGGGGCGAGCGGAGAAGTGGAGGAAATTCCTCTCGAAACCGCTGCTGGAGCCGACTTGCATGGGGTCCTTCGCTACGCTCAGGATGACAGAACGAAAGAGGGAAACTTAGTCAGAGTCTCCTAATTCCAGCATGACATCTCACTCCGAACCCGCCGCGGAATCGCCCGCGCTGATCCGTGGCATGGGGTTGGGCAGCGCCACTGCCCTGAACATGCTGGAGATGATCGGCATTGGCCCGTTCATCACCATGCCTCTAATGATTGGGGCGATGGGCGGCCCGCAGGCCATGCTGGGCTGGATAGTCGGCGCGCTGTTCGCTGTCTGCGATGGACTGGTGTGGGCGGAGCTGGGCGCGGCCATGCCTGGCTCGGGCGGATCCTACCGATATCTGCGGGAAATTTACGGCCGGGAGAAACTCGGGCGCCTGATTTCATTTCTGTTTATTTGGCAGCTCTCGTTCAGCGCTCCACTCTCGATCGCCAGTGGATGCATTGGGCTGGCGCAATATGCCGCCTACTACTGGCATCCGCTGGATACGGTCCTCACCGCGCACACCGGATCGCTACACATTCCCTGGGCGGGTGATTTGCAGGTCAGTTGGATGGTCACCCCCGGAACCGGAGTGGCAGTTGTGATCTGCTTCGTCGCCGTGCTGCTGCTGTATCGGCGCATCACCGTAATCGGACGTCTTTCGAAACTGCTATGGCTCGGCGTCATGGGCACGATCGGATGGATCATCTTTGCCGGCCTTACCCACTTCAACACCGCTCGCGTGCTCGACTTCCCGCCCGACGCATTTACTCTCTCGCATGGCTTCTGGACTGGCCTGGGCGGGGCCATGCTGATTGCTACTTATGATTACTGGGGTTACTACAACGTTTGTTTTCTCGGAGACGAAGTCAAAGATCCGGCCCGCAATATTCCGCGCGCGCTCTTGCTTTCCATTCTGCTCGTGGCCTGTCTATATGTAGTGATGAATGTGTGCGTGCTGGCGGTCGTCCCGTGGCGTGAGCAGTTGCAGGCCGGACAAAACAATTCGGGCCTGTATGTCGTCTCGGTCTTCATGCAAAGAATCTACGGGAACTGGGCGGCGCGTCTGGTCACGGCTTTGCTGATGTGGACGGCTTTTTCTTCCGTGTTCTCGACGATGCTGGGATACTCCCGCGTGCCCTATGCCGCCGCGAAGGACGGAAATTATTTCAAGGCGTTCGCGAAAGTGCATCCCGTACATCGGTTTCCGTATGTCTCGCTTCTGGCGCTGGGAGTGGTCGCCGCAGCCTTCTGTTTCCTGCGGCTGAAAGACGCGATCGCTGCGCTGGTCGTGATCCGCATTATTGTGCAATTTCTGGTGCAAGCGTTCGGCTTGATTATTTTGCGAATTCGGCAACCGCAGTTGCAGCGTCCGTTCCGCATGTGGCTGTATCCGCTGCCTGTGATTTTTGCGGCGGCGGGGTTTCTGTTCATCCTGATCAACCGCGAAAATGCGCTGCGCGAGATTCGCTACGCCGTGGTCATTCTGCTCACCGGAATTCTGATCTACATGGTGCGGGCCTGGCGTCAGCGGGTATGGCCGTTTGAGAGTTCGGCCGCGGTCGAACGCGCGGTCGTGCAATGAAAATCGACAGAAGAGGAGCAAGGTAGCCAGGTGGCCGATCACGTCTCAGTTCCGGTGGAAGCGTTACGGCGCAGCGATTCGGCCTGGGCCCCGCTGGGCGAGCCGCTGTTCCGCTCGCTGTGGTTCGCGGCCGTGATCTCCTACACAGGTTCCTGGATGCAGAGCGTGGGCGCGGGCTGGCTTATGACGCAGCTGAGTGCGTCACCGCTGATGGTCAGCCTGGTGCAAGCCGCGGCTGCGATTCCAGTATTTCTCGTGGTCTTGCCGGCCGGCGCTCTCGCCGATATGGTCGATCGCCGACGCATGCTGATCTTTACGCAGAGTTGGATGGTTCTGGCAGCCGCTGCGCTGGGAGTGCTGACCCTGGTCAACGCGGTCACTCCGTGGATTCTTCTGACGTTCACGTTTCTGCTTGGGATCGGCGCGGTGATGAACGATCCAGCATGGCAGGCAATTACGCCTGAGTTAGTTTCATCCGAGCGACACGCCTCGGCAGTGGCTTTGAATTCGGCCGGGTTCAACGTGGCCCGAGCCATTGGCCCGGCTATTGGAGGAATCGTGGTCGCGGCGGCGGGATCGGGTTGGTCGTTTCTGCTGAACGCCGCTTCTTTTTTTGGCGTGATATTTTTTCTTTATCGCTGGAAGCGCGCGCCCCACGAGCCGCTGGCCAGCTCCAAGATTGGGGATGCCATTGGCGAGGGCTTCCGCCACGTGCGTAATGCGCCGCAGGTGCGCTCCGTCCTGATTCGTACCGGAGCTTTCAGCATCGGAGCCACTTCCCTGCTGGCATTGCTGCCGGTGATCTGCCAACCGCACGGCGCACAAGGCTACGGATTCCTGCTCACCTGCTTTGGGCTGGGAGCGCTGGCAGGCGCAGCCGTGCTGCCTCGCTTGCGGGTGCATTATTCGGTTGACGGGCTAGTGGCCGGAGCGACGATTGTTTTCGCAGGGATGACCTTCGCCGCCGGACAGGTACACGAATTCAACGTGCTTTGTCTGGTATTGTTCACCGCCGGCGCAGCGTGGATTGGCATTCTTGCCTGTTTCAACGTTGTGGCTCAGACGATGTGCCCCGCCAAAATGCGTGCACGGGCGCTCTCGATGTATTTGCTGGTCTTGCAAGGCGGTATGGCATTGGGTAGTGCGGTCTGGGGAGAACTGGCTTCTCGCCAGGGAGTGCCTACGGCGTTGGCGTGGTCGGCGCTGGCCATGGTTGCCGGACTGACCACCATCCGGCGGCATCGCTTGACTGGAGCGGAATTGACGCTCGCACCGGCCGTGGTACGAGACTGAGATGGGGCGAACAGCGTAACATTGACATCGATGAATAAAACTCTCTTTCTCGCGCTGTGCGTTTTTTCGCTCGCGAGCATAGCCGTTGCGCAAGAAGATAAACCCAGGGACGAGCACCGCACCGTCACGACTGTTCTTGACCACAGCATCCAGGGTTGCGAACGCGAATTTACTTCAGCGGCCGAGGCCATGCCCGAAGACAAATATTCCTACGCGCCCAGCAATGGAGAATTCAAAGGCGTACGCAATTTCGGCCAGCAAATAAAACACGTCGCCGCTGTCAATTACGAATATGGCGGAGCAATTCTTGGCGAAAAGCCTTCGGAGGTCAACGACGAAGACGGCCCGGCGGCCGTCAAAACCAAGGCCGAAATTCTGAAATATCTCAAAGAGTCATTCCAGTACGTGCATAAGGCCATCGCGACCATCAACCAACAGAACGAAGTTGAGCCGGTGAAAAGTCCATTTGGAGTGGGCACGATCACCCGCCTAGGGGTGGCCGTTTCTGTATGTCCGCACGTCATCGATCACTATGGACAAATGGTCGAGTATCTGCGCTCGAATGGCATCGTTCCACCCGCCAGCCGATAGGCTTACTTGCAAATGTTTCCGGTGAGTAGGGGAAGGTAGAACACATGCACCCCGCTGCAGGCCTTTAGCGGGCGAGGGCGCCCGCTCCACACGCGCGCTCAGATCAGGCGCCGTGGCACTTTTTATATTTCTTGCCGGAGCCGCAGGGGCAGGGATCGTTGCGTCCGACCTTTTCTGAGGAGCGGACGACTTGCTGCACGGGCTGAGTCTCGCCGCCTCCGGCCATGCGGGCCTGCTCCAACTCGCGGCGCTTGCGGCGGATGAACTGCTCTTCGATCTCATCGGCGGAGGTCGAGACCAGGCGCGGAGGACGCCGGCCATTGCCATCCCCACCGCGATGCGAGGGAACTTGGGGTCCGGGTGCTCGGCCCGAGCCGTCGCCTGCCGGTCCTTGGTCCTCGGGTCCGCCGGGGAGTCCAGCACCGCCAGCATCAGGCGGGCGATCACTCACTGGCCGTTCCAGGATCTGCATTAAGTAGAGATACCGGACCGTGTCCTCCTGGAAGCGACGCATCATGTCTTCGAACATCTCGAACGACTCTCGCTTGTACTCGACCAGCGGATCTTTCTGCGCATAGCCGCGCAGGTTGATGCCCTCCTTCAGGTGGTCCATGGAGAGGAGGTGGTCTTTCCACTGCGAGTCGAGGACGCTGAGCATGATCATGCGCTCGTGATGGCGCATGGCATCGGGGCCGATCAACGTTTCCTTGGAGTCGTAGCGCGCTTTGAGGCGATCGAAGATGGCATCGCCGAGTTCCTGGCGATTGAGCGTCTCGGCCTTGACACCTTCGGCGACGAAATCCACACCGAAGCGCGTGAAGATCGCGTCTTTCAGGCCTTTGATGTCCCAGTCATCGGCGTGCGCTTTGGGGGGCACGAACTGCTCGAGCAGGTCGCCGAGAATGGCGGAGACGTAGTCTTCGAGGATCAGATCTTTCTGGTCCATGCCTTCGAGCAGGCGGCGGCGTAAGCCGTAGACGGCCTCGCGCTGCTTGTTCATTACGTCGTCGTATTCGAGGACATGTTTGCGGGACTCGAAGTGTTGTGCTTCGACGGCCTTTTGCGCGGTCTCGACGCGGCGCGTCATCATCTTCGATTCGATGGGCACGCCTTCCTCCATTCCCAATTTCTTCAGGAGATTCGAGAGCCACTCTTTGGGAATGAAGATGCGCATCAAGTCATCTTCAAGCGCGAGATAGAAACGAGAGGAGCCGGGATCGCCCTGGCGGCCGGCGCGTCCGCGAAGCTGATTGTCGACGCGGCGGGACTCATGGCGCTCGGTACCGAGAATGTGCAGGCCGCCTAAACCAGTGACCTCATCGTGTTCCTTATCGGTCTGACCTTTGTAGCGGTCAAAAGCCTCGGTCCATTTATCGGTCGGCACGTTGTATTCGTTGCCGTTGTAGTAGAAGACGGAGGAGTTGCCGTCTTCCTGCGGGCCTTCGATCTTGCCTTGCGCGACGCGGAGTTGCTGGGCAATTCCCTTTTTGACCATTTCCTGCTTGGCCATGAATTCAGGATTGCCGCCGAGCAGAATGTCGGTGCCGCGTCCGGCCATGTTGGTGGCGATGGTGACGGCGTTTTTGCGTCCGGCTTGCGCGACGATCTCCGCTTCGCGCTCATGGAATTTGGCGTTGAGCACCACGTGGCGGATGGCTTTTTTCTTCAGCAGGTCGGAGAGGCGCTCGGATTTTTCGACTGAAGTGGTGCCGACCAGCACCGGTTGGCCTGTGACCGCGAGCTTCGCAATTTCGTCGGCGACGGCAAAGAACTTTTCGCGCTCAGTGCGGAAGATCACGTCGGGGTTTTCCACCCGCAGCAGTTGCTTGTTCGTGGGAATGACCACGACTTCCAGCTTGTAGATTTTGTCGAATTCGGTGGCTTCGGTTTCCGCAGTTCCGGTCATACCGGCAAGTTTCTTGAACATGCGGAAATAATTCTGGAAGGTGATGGTTGCGAGCGTCTGATTTTCGCGCTCGATTTTGACATTCTCTTTCGCCTCGATGGCCTGATGCAGACCATCAGACCAGCGGCGGCCGGGCATCATGCGTCCGGTGAACTCGTCGACGATGATGACTTCGTTCTCTTTGACGACGTACTCCACATCGCGATGGTAAAGCGCATGAGCTTTGATCGCGGTCTCGACGTGGTGCTTCCAGCCCCAGTTTTCCGGATCGGCAACATTGCCGATGTTGAGCAGTTTCTCGACTTTTTCCCAGCCTTCGTCGGTGACCGTGATGTTGCGGTGCTTCTCATCGACTGCATAGTCGCCGGTAAGAATTTTCCTGGTTGGGTCGTCGCCGGAGTTATTTAGCTCCTGAATCAGCGCGTTGCGCCGATCGGCTGGAATCTTGTCCTCCTCCAGTGCCTGGCGCAGTTCGTTCGGCGATAGTTCCTCACCTTTGTCGAGCTTGGGAATGATGCGATTGACGATGTAGTACTTGTCGGTCGATTCTTCGCTGGCGCCGGAGATGATGAGCGGCGTGCGGGCTTCGTCGATGAGAATGGAATCGACTTCGTCGACGATGGCGAAATTGTGGCCGCGCTGCACGCAATCGCGCAGATCGAACTTCATGTTGTCGCGAAGGTAGTCGAATCCGAACTCGTTGTTGGTGCCGTAAGTGACGTCGGCAGCATAGGCGGCGCGACGCTCCTCGTCATCGAGGTCGTGCACGATGACGCCAACGGTGAGGCCAAGGAAACGATAGAGTTTGCCCATCCACTCCGAGTCGCGCTTGGCGAGATAGTCATTGACGGTGACGACGTGGACGCCGCGTCCGCTGAGCGCGTTGAGATAGACCGGGAGAGTGGCGACCAGGGTTTTGCCTTCTCCGGTTTTCATCTCCGAAATCTTGCCGTCGTGCAGGACCATGCCGCCGATCAACTGCACGTCGAAGTGGCGCATGTTAAGCACGCGGCGTCCGGCTTCGCGGACGACGGCGAAGGCCTCGGGAAGGATTTCGTTCAAGACTTCCTGCAGTGCGTCGTGCTCCTCTTTTTCGAGGCGCTTTCGGCGGTCCAGATCGTTTTCGGCTTCTGAGTCGCCAGTGGTTGCGTCCGCCGGCGGCTCGCTGCCATTCCCACCGCCGAACTTGCTCATGTGCTCTTCTATGCGCTTGCGGAATTCGTCGGTCTTGGCGCGCAGTTCGGCGTCACTGAGCTTCTGCATCTCGGGCTCAAGCGCATTGATAGCGTGAACCCTGGGCATCAGGCCCTTGATGACCCGCTCGTTCTTGGTGCCAAAAACCTTGGCGATGACTTTATTGATCAAGACTCAGAATCCTTCGGAGGGCGCCACGCCCGACGCTATCTTTAGAAGCCTAGCATATTAGATGCGCGGGGTATGGGAGGCGATTTCGGCCTGCGTAACCAGAGTATAATGACAGCCCGCGCGTCAGATCGTCGGAGGTCCCCATGACCGCACGCCTGTTGTCTACAATCCTGCTCGCTTCTCTGATCATTTCGTCGGCATACGCAAAAGACAAATCTAAATCAAAGTTGCCAGAGCAGGTTCTGCGCGCAAGGACCGTGCTGGTAGTAGTGAACCCAGACGCTGGCGAGCCGGTGGACAATCCGACGGCCAATTCGACCGCTCGCGAGAATGTCGAGAAGGCGCTGATGGAGTGGGGTCGGCTGCAGCCCGTGATGGACGGGCAAGAGGCCGATCTGGTCATCGCAGTGAAAACCGGTGACGGGCGAATGGGCCGGCCGACAATCAAGGGTGGTCCGACCGACAGCCGTACAGGTGTGATGCAGCCCACCGATGGCGGCATTCGCATTGGCGGGCAGCATGGGCACGCGCCTCCGCTCAATGATCCCAGTATGAATCCTCCACAGAACGATAGTCCCAGAGTTACGAATGAGGTTGGCACCTCGCAAGACACGTTCGAGGTCTACCTCGGCTCGGTGCAGTATCCGCTGGATGTGCCGCCGATATGGCGCTACTCCGCCAAAGATTGCTTGCGGCCAAGCCCGGCTGTCCCTGCGGTGGAGCAGTTCCGCAAGGCGATGACGGAAGCGGAGAAGGCACAACAACAAAAGAAGAACCCGTAGCGATCCACGCCTCAGGTGGTGGCATCGAGCCACGCTCGACAGGACAGCCGAGGGCGGCTGTCCCTACATGACCTCGGTAATACCTGCACAAATGGGGCTCCCGCGCCGGTAACAAACATTGTGTTCTCCTTGTGAGCTCTATGGTAAAAACTTAGTACGGCGATGGAGTTCGCCATAACCGCCGGCGTAGCACGAAGTACGCCTCCGGCTGATGACTCCTACAAAACTCAGATCGTGTAGGAGAACTCTATCGTGAAAGACTTCTTTGCCATCTCTGTCGCAGCCATCGTTGGCGCGAACCTCCGCTATCTTCTCAGCCGCCTCGCGGCGAAAGAACTCGGCCCGGTCTTCCCTTATGGCACGCTGTTTATCAACATTGTCGGCAGCTTCATCGTCGGCTGGTTTGTGATTTGGACGACGGAGCGGGTGCTGATCGATCCACGCTGGCGACTGCTGGTGGTGGTGGGCTTTTGCGGATCGTTCACAACCTTCTCCAGCTATGCGTTTGAAACAATGGCTTACTTCGAGCAAGGACAATGGGCGTTGATGGCCGCCAACATTGCGAGCAACAATCTGCTGTGCCTGGGCGGAGCGCTAGCGGGCATGGCCGTCGCGAGGCTCGTCTAGGCTTATGGCAAAACTGACACTGGAAACCGAGCGGCTGCGACTTCGACCGTACAGAGAAGACGATGTTTTTGAACTGTTGCCTCTGATCGGCGCGCGCGAGGTAGCCGCGACAACGCTGCGGATTCCGCATCCGTATACGGAGCAGGACGCGAGAGATTTCATCGCGAGCACGCAAGCTGCCGACGCTCACGACGTGCGGCGTGCCATCACGCTGCGCAACGATGGGCGGCTGATCGGCGGGATTGGCCTGCACCTGCATCCCACGCATCATCACGCTGAACTGGGTTACTGGCTGGGCATTCCCTACTGGGGACACGGCTATGCGACCGAGGCGGCGGGCGAAATGCTGCGATTCGGGTTCGAGAATGTGCGCCTGAATCGAATTTTTGCCAGCCACTTCAGCAACAATCCTGCGTCGCGGAATGTTCTGAGGAAGCTGGGCATGCGGCACGAGGGCAGCCAGCGCGAACACGTGTGCAAGTGGGGCACGTTCCTCGATCTTGAGATGTATGCCATTTTGCGGCGCGAATGGCAGCCGTCGAAAGAGGTTCGCGAGTAGAATGCCAAATGCGATGGCGGTGCAAGTGACAATTTATTTGAATGAAGCCGACCAGTGGCACCATCGGCCGCTGCACCTGGAGATCCTGAATTACCTGCGCAAAGAGGGGGCCTATGCTGCCACGGCCGTACACGCAGTTGCAGGATTCCTGGGACGACATCGCGTGGAGACGGCGCACCTGGTCGAAGCGGGAGGAAAGCTGCCCGTGATCATCATCTTCGTCGATACGGATGAGCACGTGAACCGGGTGTTGCCGACATTGAAAGAGATGGCGGCGCACCGGCTGATCGTGCGTGAGAACGTGGTGCTGGAACAGGGGAATTTGGACTAAATGGCGGCTTCCGATGCGGCACTCGACATTCTGGCGATCGCGGCGCATCGCGATGATGTGGAGCAGACCTGCGGCGGCACGCTGCTGAAGATGGCGCAACGCGGACAGCACACCGGCATCCTGGATTTGACGCAAGGCGAGATGGGCACACGGGGCTCGGCGGAGGATCGTGCGCGCGAAGCGGCAGATGCGGCAAAGATTTTGGGAGTGAGCTGGCGGCAGGCCCTCGACATCCCTGACGGACGTGTCGAGAACACCTGGGAAAACCGGCTGAAAGTTGCGGCGGTGATTCGTACAACTCGTCCCCGGGTCGTGATTCTTCCCTACTGGAAAGGCCGACATCCCGATCACTACACGTGCTCGAAGCTAGGCTACGAGGGTTGCTTTCTGGCAGGACTGGCGAAGTTGGATCTCAGCGGCCAGGCGCCGGTAGTTGGCAAAGATAAGAATTCCGCAGGCGCGGAATCGCTCGCTCCGCATCGGCCCTTCAAGATTATTTACGCGACGCTGTACTACGACATCCGGCCGACGTTCGTGGTCGATATCAGCGAACAGTTCGAGGGCAAGTTCGCCTCGGTCATGGCCTACAAATCGCAGTTCAGCGATCAGGACGCGGGCAAGGACCTGTTTCCCGCGCACGATGAGATTCGCAAGCGCGTGGACGCGATGGCACGTTTTTACGGCATGCTGGGCGGGGTGACGCATGCTGAGCCGTTCCTGCAAAAAGAAGTGGGGCTGGTTGAAGATTTGTTGGCGATTCCGGTGAAGTCGATCTGAGGGCGGCTGTGGCACCGTCGAAAAACTTCCTGCAACGGCTCACGGGTGGAGATCGCCGCTCGATTGGGCAATCGGACGACGTGGCGGCCCTGGTGCGCAAGAGGCCTTCACTGTTCCGGGAGCTGGTTCGGGGCATGCGCTCGGAAGATCCATTGATACGAATGCGGTCGGCGGACGCGGCGGAGAAAGTATCGCGTGCGCAGCCGGAACTGCTGGGTCCGCACAAGGGCGAGTTGTTACGGTTGCTCGATTCCGCCGACGAGCAGGAATTGCGCTGGCATTTGGCGCAGATGGTACCTCGTCTGGAACTCACGAAAAGAGAGCGGCTCCTTGCGGCTTCGACCCTTCGCAAGTATCTGCGGGACTCAAGTTTCGGGTCAGACAGGAGTGTCCGACCCACCAGTTCCATCGTGAGCACGTTCGCTCTGCAGGCGCTCGCCGAGCTGGCTGAGAAGGAGCAATCCTTGCGGTTAGACGTTATTCGTCTGTTGCGGGAATCGCTGAAGACAGGAACCGCGGCCATGAAGGCGCGCAGTCGAAAAATTCTTAAGCAGATGGAAAAGCGCCGAGGGCGCGAACTCGCGGAAAAGCCGATTCCTCGCGATTCTCACCGCGCAAGCGCGGCTACGAACACCTCGGAATGAACAAAAGATCACAGTATAGTTGCGCGCAATTTGACGGAGAATTAACAAGGAAAATCGAAGGAAATCGTGTAGAGTAAACGGGCTTTGGGCCATCGGTAAGATTTCGATCCGCTGTGAATTTGGAGACGGATGAAAGGCAAGCGCGCGTTTTCCACTCTTTGGTTCACTGTCAGCTCGATGCTGATGTCCATCGGAAGCCTTCATGCCGCGACGGTGACTGTCACACCGCCGCGGGCCGCGGTGACGGTGACCACGCAGACGCAACAGTTCACCTCGTCGGTGGCGGGCGTGACCTGGAGTGTAGACAACATCGTTGGTGGCAACACGACCGTCGGAACGATCACGTCGTCAGGGCTCTACGCCCCGCCCGCGACTGCAGGAAACCACACGATTCGCGCGACCAGCGGGACATCTTCAGGCGCGGCGACAATCGCTGTCACGGACCTAAAAGGCATTCTCACGTATCACAATGACTCGGCGCGCGACGGCGTGAACATGCGCGAATTTGCCCTGATGCCATCAACAGTCACGACGGCCACTTTCGGCAAACTGTTTTCCTGCGCCGTCGATGGCGCGGTCTACGCTCAACCGCTTTGGATACGCGGCCTCAGCATCGGCGGGGGAGTCCACAACGTGATCTTCGTGGCCACACAACACGACAGCGCTTACGCCTTCGATGCCGATGCCAGCCCATGCGTGACTTACTGGCACGTCAACCTGCTGGACGCGCTGCACGGCGGCACGGCCAACGAGAAGCCCGTAGTGTGGAATGACGTGGGTAACTGCTTCGGCGATATCTATCCTGAGGTGGGTGTGACGGGCACGCCCGTGATCGATGCCTCAACCGCCACGATTTATCTGGTCAGTGCGTCAGAAAAGAATCCGGTGAGTTCCGGACACTGTTCCAATACTTCGGCGACCTTTTTTCATCGTCTGCATGCGCTGGACCTGGTCACGGGAAATGAAAAGTTTAATGCGCCCGTCATCATCGCTGCCTCGGCTCCGGGAATCGGTGTGGCATCGTCCGGCGGGATGGTGAGCTTCAGCTCTCAAATGGGGAACCAACGTTCCGGCCTGGCTGAAGTAGGTGGGAAAATTATTGTGACTTTCGCGGCGCACGAAGATGCCACGCCTTACCACGGCTGGCTCATCGCTTACGCAGCTTCAAACGTGCAGCAGCGAGTGGCCGTATTCAATACCACACCCAACGGGAGCGATGGCGGCATTTGGGCTGGCGGCGGCGCACCGGCGATCGACGCGGGCGGGGACATCTATGTCACGACGGGAAACGGCCGATTCGACGAGGCAAGTTCACCGCCGCACAACGATTACGGCGACAGCATCATCAGGCTGCATTCCATCACCGGAAACACGCCGAATGGGGTAAACCTGAGCGTAGCCGGATGGTTCACACCTTTTAACCAATCCTCACTATCGCAAAACGATACCGATTTGGGTTCGGGAGCAGCCGTCCTTCTGCCAAATCAGAGTTCCACCACAGGCCCTCCTCACTTACTGGTGCAGACCGGCAAAGGCGGGGTGGTTTATCTGATCAACCGGGACAACATGGGGGAGTTCAACACTGCGAACAACGATCAAATCGTGCAGAGTTTTTCGGGTCTTTCAGGATTTTGGGGCACGCCGGCGCTGTGGAACAATAATCTATACATCGGTGGACAGAACGATTCGCTGAGGCAGTTTACGTTCAGTCCAGCGACGGAACGTTTCACTGCCAGTGTGGCATCGCTCTCCACTCACGTTTATGGATTTCCGGGCACGAATCCTTCGGTGTCTTCCCAGGGCACGAGTCATGGGATTGTCTGGACCATCGATTCGAGCCTGTACGGCTACTCCAGTTTGAGCGCCAACATCAATTGTTCGGTGGTGCCTGTGCCTGCGCGATGCACCGGACCTGCGGTGCTGCACGCTTACGACGCGGCGAACCTGACGATGGAATATTGGAACAGCGCGATGGCGGCGAACGGTCGGGACACCGCCGGGCCGGCAGTGAAATTTGTTCCACCGACCGTGGCGAACGGAAAAGTCTACGTATCGACGCGCACGGCGGTTAACGTGTACGGACTACTGCCCTGAGCGGCGAGGGATTATCGTTTCAGCGTTTCAGCGCCACGGCTAGTCCATCGCGAATCGGCAGAATCGACGTGTAGAAGTCTTTCATCGCATAGAGCTGGCGATTGAATTCGAGAATCGCTTTTGTATTGTGGTCGGGATTCTTCTGCGCGACGCGGCCGCTCCAGAGCACATTATCGGTGATAAACAGTCCGCCCTTCCGCAGACGCGGTGAGACGAGTCGCAACACGCGGGGATAGTCTTCCTTGTCGACGTCGTTGAAGACGATATCGAACTGGTCTTTTTGCTCCGACAAAAATTCGAGGGCGTCGCCGGTGTGGACCTGGATTCGTTTGGAAACACCGGCACGCTGGAAATATCCGCGAGCGCGTTCGGCATTTTTCGGATCACCATCGGTGTAGACCACTCTACCGTTCTCGCCCACTGCCTGCGCCCACCAGATCGTTGAGTAGCCGATAGCGGAGCCGAGTTCGAAGATGTTCTTGGCTTCGATCGACAATGCGAGTTGCTGCAGGACGCGGGCGACAGCAGGACCAACAATTGGGACATTGTGCTCGGTGGCGTAGGCTTCCATCTCCACGAGCATTGCATCGCGGGACGGCAGCAAGGAGTAGATGTAGTCGTCGACCGGGCCACTGGTGATGCCGTCGTGGCGCCAGCGCGGCTTGGCAGGTTTATTAGTTTTATTCGGCATGATCGTCTTGGTGGTTCGCGAGTCGTTATGAGATCGTCTGCCCTGGAGTCATCTCGATCACTTCAACTCCCTGCACCAGTTTTTTCAGTTCCGCGGGAGTTCCTCTCAGCACCGGAAACGTGCCGTAGTGCATGGGAATCACCGTTTTCGGCTTGAGCAAGTTGCAGGCGTAGGCCGCTTCGCGCGGTGACATTGTGTAGTGGTCGCCGATGGGTAGCAAGCAAACTTCTGGCCCATAGATGTCGCGAATGATGGCCATGTCGCCGAAGACGTTGGTATCGCCGGCGTGGTAGAGCTTGAGGCCACCGGGGAACTCCACGACGTAACCGCACGCTGCGCCGCCGTAAACCATTTGGCCGCCATCATCGATGCCGCTGGAGTGGTTGGCATGGACCATGCTGACCTGGATGTCGCCCACTTCCTGCGTGCCGCCTTTGTTCATGCCGGAAGCGTGCTTGGCGCCTTTTTGCTGCAGCCATCCGCAGAGTTCGGGCATGCCGATGACCATGGGCTGATGCTGATGAATGAGATCAACGGCATCGCCGATGTGGTCGCCGTGGCCGTGTGTGCAGAGCATGACATCGAGCTTCGTGACGTGCTTCTCGGCGTCGGGACACTTCGGGTTCCCTCGGACCCAGGGGTCGATGATGACGGTCTTGCCGCTTTTCGTCTCGATGCGGAAGGTCGCATGGCCGAGCCAAGTGAGCTTGGTGCCTTTCAGGTTCATGGAGGAAGATGTGCTCCTTACGTATAGCCGTCAGCAGTCACCAATCAGCTTCTTAACGTTCGAAAAGCCTTGGCTGAGTGCTGAGAAGCTGTCTCACAAATGAAGCCGGAGAGTAAACCCGGTTTCCCTCAGGGGCTAAAGCCCGCAACTTTTTTGGACTCTTGGCGGCACGGCTGAAGCCGTGCCCTTCCCAAAACCATTTATGAGATAGCTTCTGACTGCTGATTGCTGAGTACTGGTTCGCTTAGTTTAATATGAATCGCCATGAAAGAGCCGAAGGTGCTGCTACGGCGGGATGAGATTGCAAAACGAGTGGACGAGATGGCTGCGGAGATCACGCGCGATTTCGCGGGGGAGTCGATTATCTTTGTCGGCGTGCTGAAAGGAGCGGCAATCTTTCTGGCGGACCTATCGCGAGCCGTGAAGTTAGAGGCGACCTTCGATTTCATCGGCGTATCGAGCTATGGCAATCGTCCCAGCCCGCACCAGGAGCTCAAGAGCGGATGGGATTCGACCGGCGAGGTGCGGCTCACCAAAGATGTGGATCAATCCATGAAAGGCAAGAATGTCATTCTGGTGGAGGACATTCTAGATACCGGCCTGACACTTACGTATCTGAAGAAACTGCTGGAAGCGCACCAGCCGCGCAGCTTGAAAATTGCGGCGCTGCTCGATAAGCCGTCCCGGCGAAAGCTGCCCTTGGAAGGGGATTACGTCGGCTTCAAGATCCCGGATGAATTTGTGGTCGGCTACGGACTGGACTACGCCGAACGCTATCGCAACCTGCCCGATATCTGTTTCATTCCGCGCGAATAGGGGTGTCTTGTTTTCGCGCGAGTCAAAACCCAAGAATAAAACTCTCCAGGCCAAGCCGACCCCTGGCGCTAAAGCGCGGGCCCAGTTTTGCGGCCTGGCGGCACGAGTAAAACTAGTGGCCTTCCCGATTTCGCTAACACTCTGTTTTGACTAACACTCTGTTCTTCGTAACCCTAGGCTGTGAATGGAAGAGCTGTTCTGCAGATGAGTTCAAACCGGACTGAAATTGTCCTTGCACACGAGAATATCTCCTGCCAAATTTCGCGTCGCAGCGCGTTCTCCACAGACCGGCGAAAAACGCGGCTGCTATCATAGACATGAAATGAGTGCCGTGCTTTCCAAACCGGGGCAGCAAGTGTCGGTTGACCCGTTGCTGCTGGAAGTGGCCGATGTACTGGCTACGTCGCTTGATCTGGAGACGACGCTGCGCCGGGTTTCTGAGATCGTGCGCAAGGTCATCGATTACGAGATCTTCGCGATACTCTTGCTCAACGAAAAAACGCAAGAGCTGCGCATTCGATTTCAAGTGGGATACCCGTCGGACTTCGTGGAGCGAACGCGGGTGCGGGTGGGCATGGGAGTGACCGGTCAAGCGGCGCAAACGCGGCAAGCCATCCTGGTCAACGATGTGACGGAGGATCCGCGTTATGTGGCGGGAGTTCCGAATGTGCGGTCGGAGTTGGCCGTCCCGCTGATTAGCAAGAACCGCGTGATCGGCGTCATTGATCTGGAAGCGCGCGAGCCCGGCTACTTCACCGACGAACACAGCCGCCTGTTGACGCTGATTGCTTCGCGAATGGCCGCGGGCATCGAGAATGCCCAGCTCTACACGAGAACGACCCGGCAGGCACGAATTCTCACGCTGCTGAATGAGATTGCGCGGGAACTCAGCTCCATTCTCAACCTGGACGAGTTGCTGGGCCGCATTGCGGAGCTGTTGCGGCGGCTGATCGACTATCAGATGTTCAGTATTTTGCTGCTCGATTCTGCGGGAGAAAAGTTGCAACACCGGTTTTCGCTACGCTTCAACGAAAACATTCACCTCAAACATGAGATCGCATTAGGACTGGGGCTGGTGGGCCATGCGGCGGAGACCCGCCAGGCGGTCCTGGTGGCGGATGTGAAGAAAGATCCGCGCTACATCGAGTTGAATCCGGAAACGCGGTCGGAGCTCGCCGTGCCGCTGATTTACAAAGACAAAGTGATCGGCATATTGGACCTGGAGCACACCCGCCGCGGGTTCTTCACCGAAGAGCACAAGCGGACGATCACGACCCTGGCGGCGCAGGTGGCCATTGCCATCGAGAACGCGCGATTGTACGAAGAGATCGCGCGACAGGAGCGGCAACTGGAACGGGACCTGTCGCTGGCCCGCGAACTCCAAATGCGGCTGCTTCCGCCGGCCCGTCCGACGTTGGAAAGTCTGGAGGTGGCGGCGAGATTTGTCCCGGCGCGCGCGATTGGCGGCGACCTTTACGATTTCGTTCCCTACTCGATGTCACGGCTCGGCATTGCGATTGGCGACGTGAGCGGCAAGGGCGCGCCGGCGGCAATCTACGCAGCGCTGGTGAGCGGCATTCTGCGTTCCCACGCGCCGGCGGAGCCGGGCCCCGCGGAAATGCTGGTCGCGGTGAACTCTTCTCTCGCCGAGCGGCGCATCGAGGCGCACTTCGTATCGATTATCTATGCAGTTTGGGATGATCAGAGGCGCACACTGAGCGTCGCGAATTCGGGCTTGCCGCGGCCGATCTACGTGCACGCGGGAAAGAAGAACGAGGCGATTGAAGCCACGGGTCTACCGTTAGGACTATTCGACGAGGCCGACTACGACGAGTTTGAATTCAACATGAAGCCCGGCGACATGTTCGTCTTCTTTAGTGACGGAATTCTCGATGCGCGCAATCGGCAAGGGGAACTGTTCGGCCGAGGGCGCGTCGACGAAGTTATTTCCGCCTGCGGTGGCGCGTCGGCCGACTGTGTGGTGGATTCACTGTTTCAGGCTGTAGCCGAGCACTCGGCGGGCGTTGAAACGTTCGATGATCAGACGGTCGTCGCCATTCGCGTGAAAAACAGAGCGCCGGATTCCAAGAAGAAATGACCGCCCTCGAACAAGGCCTTGGGCCGCAGCGGGTGCCGGGTTTTGTCTATCGCAAGGCCGGACGGCATCTGCTGCGCGCCGCGAAGAATTTCGTGCTCTGCTGCGAGGATGCTTCGCTTTCCGATCTCGCCAAGCGCTATGGAACACCGTTGTACGTATATTCCGCGGCCATGATCCGCGAACGCGCCCAAGTGTTCGCCCAGGCTTTCCGCAATGTTCCGCATACGATTTGCTACTCGGTCAAGGCCAACTCCAATTTGAGCGTGCTTCGTCTGCTGGCGCGCCAGGGCTGTGGTTTCGACGTAGTTTCCGGGGGCGAACTTGAGCGCGTATTGAAAGTCGAGCGCAAGGCGGCTCAGAGGACGGTGTTCTCGGGCGTTGGAAAAACTCGCGACGAGATGACGGCTGCGCTGAAGGCGGGCATCCTGCTTTTCAATGTAGAGAGCGAGTCGGAACTGTGGACGCTGGCGGAATGCGCGGCGCGCCTTCGGAAACGAGCGCCGGTGGCATTGCGCGTGAATCCGAACGTGGCGGCCGATACCCATCCATATATTTCGACCGGATTGCGCCAGCACAAGTTTGGCGTGCCGATTTCTGAAGCGCGCGCGCTTTATGCGAAGGCTTCAGGAGCACGAAATCTAGCAGTCTGCGGGGTGAGCGTTCACATCGGATCGCAGATCACGGAGATCGCGCCGTTCGGCGAAGCCCTAGCGCGGGTCGCTGAGCTAGTCCGCGAACTTCGGCGCGACGGTCACGAAATTGATTTCGTCGACGCTGGCGGTGGGTTGGGCATCCCTTATGAAAACGGTGAGAGGCGTGATTTCGAGGACTATATGCGGTCGTATGCGCGCACGATTCTGTCGCCGGTTCGCGACCTGGGGATTCATCTTTTGCTGGAGCCGGGCCGGTCGATAGTTGGGCCGGCGGGAGTTCTGCTAACGTCAGTTTTGTATCGCAAGCAAAACGATGGCAAGCAGTTCGTGGTGGTTGATGCAGCGATGAACGATCTTCTGCGTCCGGCGCTGTATGGCGCTTATCACGAGATCGTGCCGGTGGTTCGGCCCATCGAAAAGCGATCGCGAATGGAAGTGGTCGACGTGGTCGGCCCGGTGTGCGAGAGCGGAGACTTTTTTGTCCGTGATCGCCGCGTCCCTGTGGTCGAAGAAGGCGATCTGATGGCGATTCTGGATGCAGGTGCATATGGGACGGTCTTATCATCCAACTACAACACGCGTCCGCGTCCGGCGGAAGTCATGGTATCGGGAAAGTCGGCGAAGGTGGTAAGGCGGCGAGAAACAGTGGGAGAGATGATGCGGGGAGAAACCTAGTGTTTCCCGCAATCCATACTTTTTGTTGCGGAGCTTTTGCTCCGCTCAACAGCCGAGCGCGACTGCCCCTACATACGTGACCGCCCTATCGTTCGCCCCACTTCAGCTTGCTGCGCAGAACCTGAAAGAAATCGGTTTCAGTGCGGAACAGGCTGACGGTGTGCTCGGAGCGCCGGCAGCGGACACGGTCGCCGTCGCGCAGATCGACGCCGGGTTGTCCATCGAGGCTGAGGTAGGCGACTTCTTCTTCGCTGCGCATACGAATCTCAATCTCAACCGAATCCGGAACGACCAAGGCACGGTGCGTGAGCGAATGCGGCGAGACCGGAGTGATGACGAAGGCCTGCACACTGGGCATCAGCACGGGGCCGCCGGCAGAGAGCGAATAGGCGGTTGATCCGGTAGGCGTGGCGACGATGATACCGTCGGCGCGGTAGCTGGAGACAAAAACCTTGTCGATGTAGAGATCGTAGTTATTCAGCCGGGCCAGCGCGGTCTTGTTCACCACCGCATCGTTGAAGACGAGATAGCTGCCGAGCGCTTTGCCTTCACGAACCAGGTCGCACTGCATCAGAGAGCGGCGCTCGACATTCGCCCGGCCTTCGGCAATGGCGTCGAGCATGGGATAGAGCGCCGACAGAGGAACTTCGGTGAGAAACCCCAGCGATCCCAAGTTGATGCCGAGCAGCGGAACGTCGACGGCGGCGGTGGCGCGCGCGGCCGAGAGCAGAGTGCCGTCCCCGCCTAGAACGATGACCAGATCGGGGCAACGCGCCGCCATCTGTTCTCGTGGAACGATTTCACATCCGTTGGTGTAGTTGGCCGTGTATTCGTCCAGGATCGCTTTGTAACCGTGCTCGGCCAGCCATTCTAGGAGTCCGGGCATGACCTTTGTGACTTCCGGTCGCGAAGGGCGCGAAATGATTGCGGCCGTTTTCTGAGCGGATGATTGCGGGCTTGCCATGCTGAAATGAAATTCTACAGGACGGCGCGGTTGAGTATCACCGCTAAGATCGCGAAGGGACACAAACGGCGAAGCCAAGCTCTCATTGGCGTAGTCGGCGGATGTGTTCTCGTCGGCGACGACGGACAGGATGGTGTCGTAAGGTCCCTCTTCCGGCTTCGCCGGATTCGGGACGACAAACTCGCGGCGGCTGTCCCCACGGGGGTTATCTCGCCGCGGCTTTCAGAACTTGCCACGGAGCAGAAACTCGCGATTGCCTTCGGCGCCGAGAATGGGAGATTCGATCGTTTCCGTGCCGCGCGCGCCAAGTTCGATCACAGTGTTTCGGACTTTTTCGACCGCGGAAGACTGCGCGGCTTCGTCGCGAACGATTCCACCCTTCCCCACCAATTCCCTTCCCACTTCAAATTGCGGCTTAACCAGCACGATCACGTTGCGCCCGGCCCGTCCCGCTTGCGTCGAGGGAAAGCAGGCGCGGAGGACGGCGGGAAGCACGAGGGTGGCTGAGATGAAAGACACGTCGATAACGATGAGGTCAGCAGACACGCCTACCTGGTCTGAAGTTAGATAACGAGCGTTGGTCTTCTCCAGCAGGCGAACACGCGGGTCCTGACGAAGATTGAAGTTCATCTGGCCGTAGCCGGTATCGATGGCGATCACCTTGGCGGCGCCGTGCTGCAGGAGACAATCGGTGAATCCGCCCGTGGATGCGCCAATGTCGACACCGATTTTTCCTTGCACGTCGATCTGCCAGTGATGAAGCGCATGTTCGAGCTTCAAACCTCCGCGGCTGACGTATTTCAAATCTTCGCCGAGCAAGCGGATGGAGCTGGCGGGATCCACCTGCGCTCCGGACTTGTCGAGTTTTTGCTCGTTCACTAGAACTTTGCCGGCGAGGATGAGCGCCTGCGCACGCTCGCGAGAGGCAACGAGTCCGCGATCCACGAGGAGTTTGTCGAGGCGAAGTTTCAAGGGAGGAGCGCCACGAAGAAATCTGGAAACACAACCATAGATAATGCGCAAAGAACGTGCCGGAGACGTCTTCCGCGAGATCGCGGTAGCTGGTATGCCACGAAAGTGCTAGCCCTCGATGCAGTGCAAAGTGTTAAACCCATTGTGAGCCAATAGGTTAATCAAGTTAAGAGGCGTTTTCCCACAGAATTTTCCACAGTGGTGTTGAAAACTCTTGCAGGCGGAGGGAAAGGTGGCTCCGGACCGACTGATAGATAACTGGCATGCAGCAATCGGCGGTGAGCAGGATCAAGCGCCGGCAAAGCCGGGACTGACTTGATGCCGGCGGCAGCAATCCCTTTGATCCTCCCAGTGCGCGGCTTCTTGGGCTGGAGCCTGTCATTCAAAAGCACGTGTTGATGTATTATGTCTGGGCCAGGTGGTGCGAATTTTTCGTCTGATTTTGAAACCGTCCTGGACTTAGACAGCAATCTTCGCGCGTTGCCAGCCATGTGGGAGGTGGGTAACGTTAGGCAGGACCTGTTATTGGATCTTGCATTTAATCTACACCTAGGATCTGTGCGGCACATTTCATGACGAAATCGACGGAGTTTTGCCAGCGGACCGCTTCCCTTCTGCGCGACTATTCCGAACTGACCAAGCTGCGCGTTACCACGCTGATCATTATGACTGCGTGGTGCGGATATTTTTTCGGTGCGCAGCGCGGGGGCTTCAATTGGTTCAACCTGGGCCTGCTCCATGCCCTGTTAGGAATCGGATTGGTTTCGAGCGGAACGGCGGCATTGAATGAAGTCATGGAGCACGATATCGACGCGCAGATGCGGCGTACGGCCGGGCGTCCGCTGCCGGCGGGACGCATGAGCATGGCCCATGCCACGGTGCTGGGATTGATTTGCACCCTCGGCGGTTCGATCTATCTGGCAATTTTCTGCAATGCGCTCACCGGACTGCTTACGTTTTTAACGTCGGTGGTTTATCTTGCGGCCTACACGCCGCTGAAAAAGATCTCTCCCATTTGCACATTTGTTGGCGCGTTCCCGGGAGCGATGCCGGGCGTCCTCGGCTGGACCGCGGCCCGCGGCCAGCTCGAGTGGGGAACATTGATTCTGTTTGCGATCTTATTCGTGTGGCAGTTCCCGCACTTCTTCTCGATTGCATGGCTCTATCGCGAGGACTATGCGCGCGGTGGTGTCCGCATGCTGCCGGTCGTGGAAGATGACGGAAGGTCGACCGCGAGCCGGATTCTGGCATATTCGATCGCGCTGATCCCCATCAGCGTCCTTCCCAGTTTCTTGGGGATGGCGGGAAAGATTTATCTGGTCGGCGCAACGATCCTGGGAATTGGACTCCTCTACTTTGGCGTTCGCCTGGCATTCCTGAAACTGCCGCTGGCCAGCGGCCGGTCCAAATTGTACGCGCGCCATGTTCTGCAGGCGACGGTAGTCTATCTTCCGTTGTTATTTGCGCTCATGATGGGTAACGCAATTCGGCGTTAGTCCGGCCAGGGTGCCTCCCAAATTCGCGTCGACGCCTGAAACACTCTCTCTGCTGGCCATACTACTTGTTTTGGGACCGGCCCTCTCCGTCAGGTATCCGTGGACCCGCACCGTATCGAGATTCTTGTCACTGAAAGCCGGCTTTTCGCGTATATTTACGAACGATTACTTTTTATTTCGATATCGTGCGTTTCGCAAAAATCAACCCTGGGCGGCGGCCCTTGTCAACCCGCGCCTGAAGGCGACTCCTAATGAATAACCAAAGTGGCTGCTGGTTTTTATTGCTGGTAATGTCATTCCCCGCTTTTTCGTTCGCGCAAAAAACGGCAAAAGGCAAAACGCCACCCGAGCCGCTGCAGAGCAAAACTATTGGAGTGTCGGTTGATCCTGCGGATGGCGGCTATACGATTTTTGATCGGCTTTCGAAGAAGCCGATCCTGTCCTCGCGGGTAGCGGCGGAAGTCGACCATCAGTGGCTGAAATCAAGCGACTATCGGCAGCACAATTTCAAGCGCGAGGACATCAACAATGATCTTGGTCCTGCTACATCGCTGACCATCGAGAACACAGGGCTCCCGGGAAAACCGGACCTGATCTACACGCTAAAGCTATACTCCGATCCTGACTATGTGACGATTGCGGCGAAGGTGCGGAACAGTGGTTCAGGTTCCGTCGAGGTCCAGGCGCTGCGCACCGTTGAAGCTATGGCCCCGGCCATGGCCGCACTCGGCGGGCCGGACGCTTCCGATCGCGTGCTCTCCGACAGTTTCAGCGAAGATCGTCCTGGCATCTCGATTCACGACCTAAGCGATCAGGCCATGCACCGCGCCGTCGGCAGTCAACTGATTTACAACCGAGACACGAAGCGAAATTTGTTTCTGGGCACGCTGACCTCTGACAAGTTTCTGACTATTCTTCGCTTGCATACTGAAAAAGGTCATATCACGGCATACGAAGTCGACTCAGCGGGAACAACAGAGTTGGAGAAGGAAAACTCGGTGCAGTACTCGGCGCCGGAAGATCAGGTCGAGTTGAGCCTTCCCGTAGCTCCCGGAGCCGAGTTGGCCTCGGAGCAATTGCTGATCAGCACGGGCAGGAACTATCACGAGCAGCTGGAAAATTATGGCGGATTGATCCGCAAACTGCATCACGCCCGGGTGAGCGCGCCCAGCGCAATTGGCTGGTGGAGCTGGACGGCCTACTATTTCGGCCTCAATGAAGACACCGCGCTGACCAATGCAACCTGGCTCGCGCAGAATCTGAAAGACCTGGGCTATAACTTTTTTCACATCGATGAGGGATACCAGTACGCGCGCGGCGAGTACACGACTCCCGACGCTACGTTGTTTCCTCACGGATTGCGCAGGTTCGAAAGCAACGTGCGAGAATTGGGGCTGACGCCCGGAATCTGGACGGCTCCGTTTGAAATTTCCGAGCGCTCGTCGGTGTTCGAAGATCATAAAGACTGGCTCGTGCACAACGCCGCAGGACAGCCGATTCACGCCGGCTGGGTAAACGAACGGCAGCATCTTGATCCGCTATACGTGATCGATTGCACGAATCCCGGCGCGCAGGAGTATCTGCGGCAGACCTACAAAACGCTGGCAGAAGTGTGGGGCATCCGTTATATCAAACTCGATTTCATGGACGACACTGCGATTGAAGGGTTCTATTACAAGCCGCATACGACCGCGCTGGAGGCGCAGCGCATCGGGTTGCAGGTGATTCGCGATGCGGTTGGAGAAAACGTTCTGCTCGACAAAGACGGCAGCGTAATGCTGAATCCGGTCGGACTGGTGGATACCGGCCGCATTTCAGTTGACACCGGACATACATTTCAATCCAGCAAGGAAGCGGCGCCTGGGATCGCGGCACGCTATTACATGAACCGCAATTTCTATGTTGCCGACCCGGACGCGTTCACGGTCTCGCGGCAGGTCGTCCACGAGCACGAGTGGCACGGCGGCAAGTACTCTTTGACACTGGACGATGCCAAAGTATCGACCGCGTTAGCAGCCATTGCCGGCGGGATGTATGAGATCGGGGATGACCTGCCGACGCTTGGGCTTGATGCCGACCGCATGGCGCTGGTTAAGAATCAAGATTTGCTGAACATGGCAAGGATCGGACGCTCCTCGCGGCCTCTGGATCTTATGAGCTATTCCCCCGAAGACAGCATGCCGAGCATCTTTCTGCTGAATGAAAGCAAGCGGCAATCAATTCTGACTGTCTTCAACTGGACGGAGAAGCCAACAGAGCACAAACTCGAGTTTTCTCGTGACCTGGGGCTCAACCTGGCGCAGCACAATGAAGTCTTTGATGTGTTCGAGGCAAAATCTTTGGGCCAAAATCTGGAATCGCTCAGCCTTTCCCTTCTTCCACATTCCGTGCGTGTGCTGAAGATTGTGGATTCTTCCGTGGCGCCTGTAGCTCCCACAGTCAAATTTGAAGTTCCTCAGTCGGCTGAGGCGGGGAAAGCGGTTCGCTTCGAAGCGGCTGCCGATTCTGAGGGGGTTCCCGCCACGACTTATCACTGGGACTTCGGCGACGGCACGGCAACGGATCAAGGCAACACTTGGCATGCTTACACACACGAGGGCGACTTCACGGTGAAGGTCCGAGTCGATGGAGCCGACGGCCTGGCATTTGAGAAATCCATGGATGTAAAAGTGAGTGGCGAAATCCACACGCGCTTCGTTCCGGCCAACAAGAAGCGTCTCAGGGAATCGCAGTAGAAATACTGCCTCCGAAGCACTGCTGTACCTATGTCATTTCAAAGAATATCGATGAGGCGAGTTGCGGTGGTGACGTTGCTGAGCGCTGCCGTCCTCGGCTGGAATGTCGTGCGCCGAGCGAGCGCCGCCGATTCGATTCTGGCGTTTACGCATGTGAACGTAATCGACACAAATGGCGGCCCGACGCAGTCCGACATGACGGTGATCGTGCGCGGGGAGAAGATCGCCGAGGTGGCGAAAAGCGGCAAGGCGCGAGTTCCTGCCGGTGCGCACGTCGTCGATGCACGCGGCAAGTACTTGATCCCCGGATTGCGGGACATGCATGTGCACACGGTCTTCGGAGACTGGCTGCCGCGCGATGAGAAAGTCACGCTGCCCCTGTTCGTCGCCAATGGGATCACCGGCGTGCGCGATATGGGCGGCGATCTCGACGTGCTGAAAGTGTGGCGCTCGCAGACAGCTTCGGGAACACTGCTCGGCCCGCGCATGATCATCGCCGGCCCCATGCTCGATGGACCGGTGCCGCGCTTCCCTAGTTCAGCGCCGGTGACGAATGCGGCCGACGGACGTAAGGTTGTAGACGACCTCAAAACCCAAGGCGTCGACTTCATCAAGATTCAATCGTTGATTCCGCGTGACGGGTATTTTGCCGCAGCGGACGAGGCGAAGAAAATTGGCATTACATTCGTCGGCCACGTTCCCGACGCGGTGCGGGCTTCGGAGGCTTCAAACGCGGGACAGAAAAGCATTGAGCACTTCACCGGCATTTTTGAAGCCTGCACGACCATCGAAGATCAACTCCTGAAGGGGCCGAAGAGCCTGGGCCGCAATGTGGCCAATTATGATTCCGACCATGCCAAGGCTGTGGTCGCGCTGATGGCGAAGAATCAAACCTGGCAGGTGCCGACGCTGGTTTGGGAGCGCGGACAATGGCTGGTCGACGATATCGATTTGAGCCACGATCCGCTCACGAAATACGCACCCGCGGCGTGGAAAGACCGCACCTGGCCAATGTTCACGCGCGACATCCTGAAAGATATGGACACCGACCCGCTGCCGGTACGAAAGCGTTTCGTGCAGATGGAACTGGATATGACTCTCGCCATGCATCGCGCGGGCGTGCCGTTCATGGCGGGCACCGACACGGCAGCTGGGGTGCACATTTTTCCCGGCTTCAGTCTGCATCAGGAGCTGGCGCTTTTTGTGCAGGCAGGGCTGACCCCGATGGAGGCATTGCAGACTGCGACGCTGAATCCAGCGAAGTTCCTGGGCAAGCAGGCCGAGATGGGAACTGTGGAGAGCGGCAAGCTTGCGGACCTTGTCTTGCTCGATGCCGATCCGCTGGAGAATATTCACAATACAGAGAAGATTCAGGCCGTGGTGCTCGCTGGACGGTTTTTCTCCCGCGCTGATCTCGATAAGATGCTGCACGCGGTAGAAGTCGCAGCCGCAGCGTCCAAATAGGTGTCAGCACTATGAAACGAAATCAATTTATCCTGCTTGTGGTTGTGCTTGGCGCTCTGGGAGGAGCGGCAATTGTTTTTGCAACAAAGTTCGGCTCCGCCCAAGAGGCCGATGCGCAGACCAAGCCCGCAGACGAATCGATCCAGCCAGATTTGGTGCTGCTTCATGGCAAGATTCTGACCGTCGATGCAAAGGATTCTGTCGCCCAGGCAATCGCGATCCGCCATGGAAAAATCGTCGCCGTTGGCGCCGAGCGCGAGATTGAGAAGATGGCGTCCGCCGCGTCGCAGGTAGTCGATCTGCACGGGCGCACGGCGACCCCAGGGCTGATCGACAGCCATGGCCACTTTGCCCATGGCGGAGTGAACGAGCTTTATCACATCGATCTCAGCAATGTGAGCCGCGTTTCCGATGTGCTCGACAAGCTGCGCGAGAAGGCGGCGACCTTGAAGCCGGGCGAATGGATTCGCGGCGACGGCTGGGACGAAGGCAAACTGGAAGAACGACGTTATCTCTTCGCTTCTGATTTGGACAAAGTCACTCCGAACAATCCCGTGTGGCTCACCCACACCACCGGCCATTATGGCGTGGCGAACAGCGTCGCGATGAAGCTGGCGCATATCACAGCGCAAACGCAACCACCACCCGCTGGCACCATTGACCGTGATGCGAAAGGTGTCCCCACCGGAGTTCTCAAAGAATCGGCGATGTCGCTGGTCACCGATCTCATTCCCGCGACCACTCCGGAGCAGGAGCGGAACGGAATTCTGCACGTTCTCGACGAACTCCATCAGGAATGCATGACGGCGGTGAAGGACGCCGACATCCAGCCGCGCACCTGGGAGGCATACAAAGAGGTTCTGAACGAAGGAAAGCTCCAGGAGCATGTTTTTGTTTTGTGGCACGCGGGAGCGACAATGGGTTCGGCGCGACAGGCGCTGGCGCGGATCTCGGCTTTGCCGAAGCCGCCGCAATCCCTGGGCGATGGCCGCTTGCTCTCGGGCGGGGCTAAGTTCTACATGGACGGCAGCGGCGGAGCGCGCACCGCCTGGGTACACAAAGAATGGAACAAGAATTCGACTGACATCGATGAAGGTAACTTCGGTTATCCGGTTACGGACCCGGAAGTGTATCGGCAGGCAGTTCGACTCTTTCACGATGCCGGAGTTCACGTAGGCACGCATGCTGTCGGCGATCATGCGATCGATTGGGTGGTCGACACCTATGCGCAGGTTTTGAAAGAGAAGCCCACACATGGACTTCGCCACAGCATCATCCATGCAAACATCCCTACGGATCACGCGATTGATGAGATGGCGCGGCTAGAGAAGCAATACGACGCCGGTTATCCCGAATCGCAGGGACCGTTCACCTGGTGGATCGGCGATACCTACGCAGGAAACTTCGGGCCGGAACGAGCGGCGCGCCTCAATCCCTTCAAGACTTATGTTGCGAAAGGCATTCATTGGGGCGGCGGCTCGGATTTCTTTGTCACCCCCCTTCCGGCTCGTTTCGGAATCTGGGCATCGGTGGCTCGCGAGCCGCTGAAAGGGGTGTACGGAGCGCATCCGTTCGGTACGGCGGAATCGGTGGATGCTCACGCCGCTCTGCGTTCTTACACGATTTGGGCTTCGCATCAACTTTTTCTGGACGATCGAATCGGATCGCTGGAGCCTGGCAAAGATGCCGACATCGCGGTTTGGGACCGCGATCCGTACACAGTTCCGACCGGCGAACTCAAGAACATGCGATGCGAGATGACGATTTTCGGCGGCCAAATTGTGTACAAGGCCGCGTCCCAGCCGTAGATCGTGACGTGCTATGCTTCCGCGCATGCAACGGCGTCACATTGTCGGTTCGACATTCCTCCTCTTGGTCTTCACGATATTGCCGCTGGACGCTCGGGTGGTCCGTGTCGAGATCACTTCCCGAGCGGACGTGATTGCCGGAAAGGCATTCGGCGATACAGGAGCCTACGAACGCATCATTGGCCGCGTTTATTTTTCTGCGCCGGTAGCGAATCCGCACAACCGTCCCATCGTGGATTTGGCGAACGCAGTGAATCTGAAGAATGGAGAGGTCGAGTTCTCGGCTGATTTTATTGCGGTACAACCGAAGGATAAGCACAAAGGCGACGGCTCGATGATTCTGGAGGTTCCGAATCGCGGACATGGACGCATCGTCTCGCTTGTGGATGGCGGCGATTGGGACCTGTCAAAAGATGCCGGCGATGCCTGGCTCTTGCGTCACGGTTTCACTATTGTGACTCTCGGCTGGCAATGGGACGCTGATGGGGCCGACGCGCTCAAACTCTACGCGCCAATTGCGAAAGAAAATGGAAAGACCATCACAGGTTTGCTGCGCGGCGACCTGATGCCTTCAAAGCAGATGTCCGAGATTCCGCTCGGTCATCTCATCCTCGGGAACATCGGCGGCGTCGAGTATCCGGTCGCGGCACCGGATGATCCGCGAGATGTGCTGACTGTGCGTGATGCACGCGATTCCGCCCGCATGGCCATTCCGAGAAAAGACTGGCAATTCGCGCACGAGGTCGACGGCAAGCTCACGCCCAGCGATCGATACATTCATTTGGATGGCGGCTTTCAGCCGGGGAAGATTTACGAATACGTCTATGTTGTGGCTGATCCAGTCGTGGCAGGTCTTGGGTTTGCCGCGATTCGCGATTTTGCGTCATATGCCAAGCATGAGCGCGGTGCCTTGACTCCTGCTGCACGCGTGTATGGCCAAGGCATTTCGCAGAACGGCCGATTCTTGCGCGACTTTCTCCATCAGGGTTTCAATGCCGACGAAGATGGCCGGATCGCGCTCGATGGTGTTCTCGCGCACGTTGCCGGTGCGGGACGTGGCAGCTTCAACTATCGTTTCGCCCAGCCCTCGCGCGATGCCCAACCAACTTCATCGGTATTCTTTCCGACCGACATTTTTCCTTTCACTGACAAGCCGGAAAAGGATCCTCTGACCGGAGAAGCAGGCGGGTTGCTCGATCGGGCCGTGGCCGAGAAAGTCGTCCCCAAAATATTTTTCTCCAACACGTCATACGAATACTGGGGCCGCGCCGCGGCTTTGATTCATAGCAGTGCCGATGGGAGACATGACGCCGAAATTTCCGACAGCGTCCGTATCTATCACTTCACCGGGCTGCAACATTTTTCTGGGCCTTTTCCTCCCGAACGAGGCACGGGCGACTTGATGGGCCAGCAGCCGCAGTCTCCGCTTCCAATCAAATATTTTTGGCGCGCGATGATCGCCAATATGGACGCTTGGGTGCGCGCCGGGACCCTGCCCCCCGCGAGCAGCTATCCAAAGATTGACGACGGAACACTGATTCCGCTGCAAAACTACAACTTCCCCAAGATTCCGGGCGTGAATCTTCCGCACGAAGCCAACATGGCGTATCACCTCGACTTCGGCGACGGCTGGCATAACGGAATCTTGAGCAAGCAGCCGCCCGCCGTCGGAACACCTTTCCCTGTGATGGTTCCGCAAATCGATGACGACGGCAATGAGCGCGACGGCGTGCGTCTGCCCGAGATCACGGTTCCTCTAGCTACGTACGCCAGCTGGAATCTGCGCGACCCGTCGATCGGTGCTCCCGATCAGCGCGTATCGTTTGAAGCGTCGTACCTTCCGGTTCCAAAGACGCCGGAAGACCGGCAAAAATCGGGTGATCCGCGAAAATCAATCGTAGAGCGATACACCGGGCGCGAAGACTATCTTGCTCGATACGAGAAGGCGCTAGATGAGCTTGTAAAACAGCACTGGATCTTGCCTGAAGATCGTGCCGCTATGCTCAATCACGCTAGCCAGGAATGGAACGAAGCCGTTAAGTAAATTTCCATAAAGCTGAGGGAGACGAATTCATGCGCAAGTTGCGGGTATTCGCATTACTGATCTTATCGGCCGCGATCGTTCATGCCCAGGACCGCGGCAATGCACGTTCGATGGTGATCTCTCGCTTTGGCATCGTTGCCAGCAGCCAGGTGCAGGCCTCGCAGGCTGGAGCGGAGATTCTTGCGCATGGCGGCTCGGCAGCTGACGCCGCCATCGCGACCAATGCCGTCCTCGGCGTTTTAGAGCCGGACATGAACGGCATCGGCGGCGACTTGTTTGCGATCTATTGGGACGCGAAGACCAAAACTCTGTATGGATTGAACTCCAGCGGCTGGGCGCCCAAGGCCCTCACGATCGAGCATCTGAAGGCGAGAGACGTTACGAAGATGCCGACCAGCGGCATTGATACGGTCACGGTCCCGGGAGCGGTCGAAGGCTGGAACAAGTTGCACGAGCGTTTCGGACGCATGGCTTGGAAAGAGCTTTTCACACCCGCGATCTATTACGCGGAAAACGGATTCCCCGTCCAGGAATTCATCAGCATGGATTGGCACGGCGCCACCGAGTATTTAAAGAAAGATCCAGAAAGCCGCCGCGTATTCCTGGTCGACGATCAGGCGCCGCGCATGGGTCAGATGTTCAAGAATCCCGACGTGGGGAAAGCATTGCGTCTCATCGCCGACGGCGGCGCACAGGCTTATTACAAAGGCGATATCGCACGCGCCATTCTGGCGACTGAGAAAGAGTTGGGCGGAACCATGGCAGCGGACGACCTGGCGGAATTCTCGGCCGAGTGGGTCGATCCTATTTCGACGACCTATCGCGGATGGAAAGTCTATGAGTTGCCACCCAACGGACAAGGCATGGCTGCGCTCGAAATGCTGAATATCATGGAGCAATTTTCTCCTGCGAAAGAAGGTCCGCTCAGCACCGAGGAAATACACACGCGGGTGGAGGCGATGAAGCTCGCTTACGCCGATCTGGCGAAATACAACGCCGATCCGCGGTTCGCCAAAGTGCCGGTGTCAGGCCTGCTTTCGAAAGAATATGCCAAGCAACGGGCGCAACTGATCAATCCCCAGAAAGCGAATTGCAATGTGGATGCGGGCCGTCCTCCGGAGGGCGACACCACCTATTTCACCGTCGTGGATCGCGAGGGCAACATCGTCTCGCTGATTCAAAGCAATTTTTCCGGCTTTGGTTCAGGCATCACCGTGCGCGGCATGGGATTCGCACTGCAAAATCGTGGGGCGCTGTTCATGCTCGATCCCAATGTGCCCGACAGCCTTGTGCCGCGCAAACGTCCGTTTCACACCATTATTCCGGCGTTCATGGAGCACGGTGATGATCACATCGGCTTCGGAATTATGGGCGGCGCGAACCAGCCCCTGGCCCACGCACAATTCGTCTCAAACGTCGTTGATTACGGCATGAACCTGCAACTGGCCATGGAGACAGCTCGTTTTACTGTGCGCAGCAACTTCAACATCGCATGCAACATCCTGATTGAAGATCGCGTTGCCGCCGCAGTGCGGCAGCAACTCACGTCCATGGGACATCAGCTTGACGTGCGCGGCGATTTTTCGATCTTTATGGGGCGCGGCCAGGCCATCGATCACAACACGAAAACTGGAATCAACTTCGCTGCCTCGGATGCCCGAACCGACGGCTCGGCCGAGCCAGAGTTTCCGCCGGAGATACGGCTGCCCTAAGGCGCTTGCGAACTGCAGCTTCCAACAAAATTTGCTGCGATTAGCAGGCAGGCGAATCTTGCCTGGTTCAGCCGCGTTTTGCCCCAGGCGGGACAGGTTTCCGTCCTCTGGCCTGCAATGCCATCTTTCGCAGCCACTTGAGCAGCGCCGCCGCCAGAGGATCGTCGACGATCGGTCGTTGTGACAGGAGATAGTACCCGAAGCCGTTGAGCGAGAACCCAAAGGGCGCGACCAGCGCTCCGCTCCCAATGTCGTCCAGAACCAGCGGCCGCGGTCCGATCGCAACTCCCAGACCTGCGACAGCGGCCTGCAAGCTCAAATAAAAGTGTTCAAAGCACAATGAACGTCCGACGGCGGGTCGGCGCTTGGTTGCGGCAAACCAGTCGTCCCAGGCCTCGAGCCGTGTGGAGGTGTGAATGAAGGTCTGGCGCAATATGGCGTCGTGGCCCTTACGCGCGATTGTAGGGCTGCAAACCGGCCCGACTTCCTCCGGCATAATCAACTCCGCGTAAGTGGCGGGATTCCAACGAAAATCGTTTCTGCGAATGGCGAGATGGACTCGCGTGCGCTCGAAGTTTATCGGACCGCCGGCGGCGAGGACGTGGACGAGCAGGTCGGGATGTTCCTGCTGCAAGAGCGGGAGGCGGGGAATCAGCCAGCGCTGCGTCAAGGTGGGCTCGCAGGACAGGACGAGAGGCCCGGAGGAATGCTGCTGAATCGCGCCACAGGCGTCGCTGAGCCGGGCAAAAGCGGCCTGCGCGGCGGGAAGCAAGTTCTTTCCAGCTTCGGTCAGAAAAACTCTACGATTGCGGCGCGCAAAGAGCTTCACCCCTAACGCCTCTTCCATGATCCTGATCTGCCGGCTGATGGCGCCGTGCGTGACGTGCAGCTCATCGCCCGCGCGCGAAAAGCTCTCGAGGCGAGCTGCCGCTTCGAAGCAACGAAAGCTGTTCAATGGGGGCAACTGATCTGGCATACGACGTAGTCTGTCAGATTTTCTCACACTATGCGGACAGGAAAAATCGTCGATTGCAGAGGGGTGCAAGCCGCTATAGTTTGGGAGTTAAGACAAGGGCGGCGCGGATTGAAGCACGGCTTGCCTTCGCTTTCCTGCCCACTCCGACGGAGGAATCGTGACCACTAATGCCCAAGCTTTTCCCTACAAGCAGTTCATGAATGTGTTGTGCCAGCCGCTGGAGGTCATCAAGGAAAAAGAGCTGGCCGACTCCTGCCCGCACAAGTGGTACAACCAGACGCTCTGCCAAGTGAATGAATCGGTAGTGCGGCTGGGTGTGGTGGAGGGTGAATATCATTGGCACAAGCATGACAACGATGACGAATTCTTTTATGTGCTCGAGGGACAGTTGCTGATCGATCTTGAAGATCGGACGCTCGCCCTGAATCCTCGCGAGGGCGTGGTCGTGCCGAAAGGAGTGCTGCATCGGACACGCGCCCCAAAGCGCACCGTCATGCTGATGGTAGAAACCAGTCAGATCGTGCCAACCGGAAACTAGATCCCAGAGATGTGCTCCTTGCCAATGCAATGACTGGAAAGAGACCCACACCAATAGAGCTGTTTACGGGCGGACTGTGTTCCCCACATTGGGTTGCAAACCCTTAGCACAGCAGCCGAACTACCCAGTCCGGGGTGCTTCAGATTTGGTTGACTTTCCACACCGATGTCTGCAACACTCCTCTTACCGTGGGCATGATTTCCGGTGCCGACTGTGGGGCCGCACCGCAGTTTCTGGAGAGAACCGACTTGTAGCGAACGGTTCTCGTCCGGGTCGTAAGAACTGGGATCTTGTCCGACGCCACTTTTTCTTTTGCGATGTCGTCTACGGATGCACAAGAATGTGCATCTACATACCGGGAGGATGCACCATCCCCTGAACCTCCGAAGCTGGCGGTTCACACCATTCGCCGATTGAATTCCGATCTGCGAACCGTGGAAGAGAGATGGGCAATCTTCTCGGACGAGAAGCACGCGCCAGCACCACGGGGCGCACCCTGGGGTTTAAGTATGAATACCCATTCCAGCCTGGACCCGGAGTCCCTTCAATCACTTTTGGCCAGCGCGTTTGCAGTGCAGGAAAGCGGGATCGATCCACAATCACTTTCGATCCTGATGGAACTGCAGCGTTCAATCGCGAAAGATGAACGCGAGGTCGCCCAAGCCATGCAGCGGATCGCCGATGGCGCGCGCATGGTGGCCAACGCCAGTGGGGCAGCCATTGCTCTAATCAAGGCGGACCAGCTGATCTATCGGGCGGGCAGCGGCAGCGCGGCCTCCTATGTCGGGCGGCATGTAACGGCCGTTCTAAGTGTCTCGGCGCGCAATGAGCCGCGAAGCGAAATTCTGCGCGTGGAAAACGCCCAGACCGATTCGCGTATCGAAGCCGCGATTTGCCAGCAGTTCGGCGCCATGTCGCTTCTGATCCTGCCTATTTATCGAGAGCGGGTTTTGTCTGGAGTTCTCCAGATCCTTTTCGGCGAGCCCCACGCCTTTGATGATCGCGAGATCCGCACCTACCGCCTCATGGCCAGCGCAGTCGAAAAATTGATCCTTCGCGAGGGTGAAATCGAGCTGGCTCGAAAGGCAGCGCCGCCGATTAAGCTTCCCATGAACCCGAGGCAGACCCCATCCGCAGCGCCAGCACTCGCAAGAACTGGCGTTGCCAAGGTGGCGGGGGCGCAAATCCCGACGCATCTACTTCTCGGAGGCCTCCGGTGGAAGCTGGCGTCGGCAGCTTTCGTCCTGACGATGGTCATGTCGAGCGCTGTCCTATACAAGCACTGGCGGTCCGCTCCTAACGCTGCTTCTGTGCCAGCCGGGATCCACACGTCCGAGCAGCAGATGCCTTCTGCGCCGGCCACGTCGGGAGTACTGGTGAATGCTTCCCAAGTGGAGAACATCGCGGGCGTCCAGGGGAATAGAAAAAGTCTCTCTCCTGCATTCAAACGCGTCGTCGCTGGTCCAGCTGAGGTCGATTATGTTGCCGATGATGTGACCATACGGCACTTCACCAGCGCCACGCCGGAGCGGTTCGCGAGCCGGCAAGTAAATTTCGGGAAAGATGTGACGGTGCGCTACTTCGCCTACAGTTCACCCAAGGTACGACCTGTCTCTGCCGCAGCAGAGCCGGTCGAACATACGCTGCCGGTATCAAAATAAGGGGGCCCTGCCGTTACAAAGGCGAGGACGTGCTTGCACTTTTGGCCAAGAGCTGACCTCATCACCTGCGCCCGGCAACTTCAGTTTGGGATGAAGCTGTGCTTTTGACGGCACACCGGCGAATTCTGATCTCGCCGACATGCAATCTGCAGTGACACGATCAATCCCCCTTCAAGGCAGGATCGGAGATTTGATCTATTTCTCGATTTTCTTCGATGGCTTGCAAATCGGGCACGGTTGTAACCGGTGAAAAAGCCGTTTCCACAGCGGCCAGCGCTGTTTCTCATATTCGTGCTGAAGCTGAAGCCACCTGGCTCCAAACAGCTTTTCCCGAACCTCTGGATCGCTTACCCCCACGACGGCCCCCGACAGATTTGAAGCGGCTCGGCTAGTTCTAGTCCCAGTATGGTACACCCGTTCGGCCTTATAGCCGCAAGGCTGCGCTCGGCGACTGTTTCTTCCTCAACAACGTGAACTTCGCAGAAAACTCAACCCAAATTGAAGAAAAAGCTTGACACGTGCAATACTGTTATAGTTAGATATAACACTAGATGACACGCCTTACGCATTGCATGAGATCGCAAGGCGGTCCGGAGAAACAACCAGCGACGGCCGACGCCGGCCAGGGAAGCCAACTGCGGAATCCGAAATCGATTTGCTAAAGGAGACTAAAGATGAAATACGCTCGTTTTGTGCTGCCCGTTGTCCTGCTATCGCTCTGCGCTGTCACGTTCGCGCAGTCCGAAGCCCAAAAATCATTTGACCAATTGAAGAACCTGGCGGGTACGTGGGAGGGCCGCGTAAAGGTAGACCCCCCGCAACCGGACATGGACAACTCACCTGTACATATCTCGCTGCGCGTGACCTCTCGTGGGAATGCGGTCGTACACGAAATGCAAGAAGCCGGCAAGCCATTAGATCCGACCAAGTATGATCATCCGGTCACGATGTTCTACCTGGACGGTGATCACTTGACCCTGGTCCATTATTGCGATGCGGGGAACCGCCCACGCATGATCGCAAAGTCACCGGACGGAAAGAAGGTGGAATTCGATTTTGCCGATCTCTCAGGCGGCAATGACTACGGGCACATGTACCACGCCGTATTCACCTTCATCGATGCCAATCATCACACTGAAGATTGGACCTACCTGATGCCTGGAGACAAGCCCATGCACGCGCACATGGAGCTGCAGCGGGAAGCTTCAGCGTCGACCGGTGCGGGCCAGTAGGGTCGATGGGGATATGAACAGTCAATTTCCGATCCAATTGATCAACGCCAGAGGAGGCCAGATGATTCTCACCAGGAACCCAGGCCGATTTGCAGGTTTCCTGTACGTATTGGCATCGCTGGTGGGCATCTTCGGCCTCCTCTATGTTCCCAGCAAGCTGATCGTGAGCGGCAATTTTGCGCAGACCGCCCGCAACATTGCCGCCTCTGAGACGCTGTTTCGGCTCGGCATTGCTGCGCATCTGCTGGGCGAAGCACTATTTGTCTTTGTCGCCCTTGCTCTATATGCCTTGTTCAGAGCAGTGAACCAGCGGTGGGCGTTGTACATGTTGACTTTGATTTTGCTGGCGATTCCGATAGCGTTGCTGAATGAGCTGAACGCCATTGCCGCGCTCCTGCTGGTGCGCGGATCTGACTTCCTGTCAATATTTGACCAGCGTCAAAGCGATGCCCTGGCTATGCTGTTCCTCAAAATGCACGGCTACGGATTTGACATTGCCGGGATATTTTGGGGCCTTTGGTTGTTTCCGCTTGGGCTCCTGGTGTATAGGTCGGGCTTTGTTCCCCGTATTCTCGGGGTGCTGCTGATGGTGAATTGCTTCGCCTTTCCAATAAATAGTCTGACGTCATTAGTGCTGCCACATTATGCCTCGCTCGTCGGCACGTGGATGCGGCCATTCCACTTTGGCGAACAGATCTTCATGCTCTGGCTGCTGATCATGGGTGCGAAACCCAAAACACTTGTCAGTGCAGATGTCTCAGCTGCGGCGGTCTGCGCTTAGCGCTTCCCGCCTCGTTGCCGCTTGTTGGCAGCTTTGAAAGGCACTTAACACCCGATGGACCGTGAGTGGAATGACAGTCAGCCGATTTACCGCCAGCTGCGCGATCGCGTGGTCGCGATGATCCTCGATGGCGTGCTGAAGGAAGGCGATCCCTTGCCTTCCGTGCGCAATGTGGCGGCCGAATATCGGGTCAATCCCCTCACGGTCCTCAAAGGCTATCAACAGCTGGTCGATGAGGAACTGATCGAAAAGCGGCGTGGCCTTGGGATGTTTGTGAGGACTGGCGCGCGCAGCCTGCTACTCAAGGACGAACGCCAGAGGTTCCTCACCGAAGAATGGCCGCGTATCTACGAAACTGTGCAGCGGCTCGGCCTGAAAGCGGAGGAACTATTGGACGGCAACCATCGGACACAATCGAAAAAGGAGGAACGCTGAAGCCATGGCATGCATAGAAGCCCGCGGCTTGCGTAAGGCTTTCGGCACAACCGTAGCGCTTGACAGCGTCGATTTGCGGATCGAGGAGGGTCGCATTCTCGGACTGATCGGCCCCAACGGCGCCGGCAAGACCACGGCACTCAATGCAATTCTTGGCCTCACGCCGTACCAGGGAGAACTCAGAGTGCTGGGACGCGATCCCTGGGCGGAGCGTGATCGCCTGATGTGTGACGTCTCATTCATCGCCGACGTCGCCGTGCTGCCGCGCTGGATCAAAGTTTCCCAGCTGCTCGATTACGTTGCAGGCGTACATCCTCGCTTTGACCGGGCCAAAGCAGAGGGCTTTCTTAGCAAGACTTCAATTCAGCACAAAAGCAAAGTTCGGGAACTGTCGAAGGGCATGGTCACTCAGCTTCACCTCGCGATCGTCATGGCGATTGACGCGCGCCTGCTAGTGCTCGATGAGCCGACCTTGGGGCTCGACATCCTGTATCGCAAGCAGTTTTACGATTCCCTGCTGAACGACTATTTCGATCGCAATCGCACGATCGTGGTGGCGACCCACCAGGTCGAAGAGATCGAGCACGTGCTCACCGATCTGATGTTTATCGACCGCGGGCGCATCGTGTTCAATTGCAGCATGGAAGATGTGGAAGCACGATATGCGGAGGTGATGGTTCATCCCGACCGCCTCGCGGAAGCAAGATCGCTCAAGCCGTTGTACGAACGCCAGTCGCTGGGCCGGAGCGCCATGCTGTTTGATCGCGCCGATCGCCGGCAACTGGCCACATTTGGCGAAGTACGCACGCCCAGCATTGCCGACTTGTTCGTGTCGGTGATGAGCGATCACGCCGGGCAGGCACAAGGAGTAGCTCGATGAATACTCAATCGGACGCACTGCGTGACATGCCCGTGCCATCGCAGGCCGTGTCATCCGCGGTTCTGTCGCCAATTCAGACTCTGGGCTGGTCGATTCGGCGCGAATTTTGGGAAAACCGTTCGCTCTATATTGCGCCATTGGCGGTGGCGGGCGTGGTGCTCTTGGGCTTCCTGCTGACCGTTTTCCGTCTCCCGGAAAAAATACGTACTGCCGCGAGCCAGGGACCCATGCAGCTGCACGAACTGATCCAGCACACTTTCGACATCGCTTCGGCGCTGCTCATGATCACCTTTCTGTTAGTAGCTGTGTTCTATTGCATTGACGCGCTGCACAGCGAACGCCGCGATCGCAGCATCCTGTTCTGGAAATCGCTGCCACTTTCCGATCTCACGGTCGTGCTGTCAAAGGCCAGCATCCCTTTTCTGCTGCTGCCTTTATTCGCGTTTGCGGTCACCGTCGTTACGCAAGTCGTAATGCTGTTTCTCAGCAGCGCCGTATTGCGGGCAAGCGGCTTGAGCGTTGCGATGCTGTGGCACGAGTTGTCTTTTTTCCGCATGTCATTACTGCTCCTGTATCACTTGTTCACTGTGCACGTATTGTGGGAGGCCCCCTTCTACGCGTGGTTTCTGATGATCTCGGCCTGGGCCCGGCGCGCGGCATTTATGTGGGCGGTGCTGCCGCCGTTCGCCGTATGCGTATTCGAAAAAATGTTGTTCAACACTTCGCATTTCGCGCGTTTCCTGGAAGATCGTCTGAGCGGCGCCGGCCTGGACGCCATCATGGCACCGGGCACCATGCCCATGGACCCAATGACGCACATTACTCCCGCCAAGATTCTGGGCGCTCCCGGTCTTTGGATCGGACTTGCAGTTGCTGCTGCGTTTCTCTACGCTGCAGTTCGGCTGCGCCGCTATCAAGGTCCGATCTAGTCGATCGAACGGTGCTCCCTTATTAAGAAATCAGGCCGAAGTCCCACAAGCGCATGACTTCCTCTTCCCTGCTCGCCGGAGCGCCGGTTACCAACGGCGCGCACTGCTATGTCTCTTCGGACAATCGCGGCACAATACTTCCGATTGGAGTGCGAAAGCTGCAGTTAGAGCTATCGTGGACATGTGCCGCTCGGCCCAGACTGACCCGAATCGGCGCCATCCCGCAGAACATGAGGTGTACAGTCAAATGTCCATCGGAAATCCCCCAACCGCGCTCCGGCGCAGTTCCCGAGTGTCGACCTCCCTTCCGATCCTGGTCACCAGCCTTGAGGGAAAGCACTTCTCCGAAGTCTGTGAGACGCTTGTAGTCAGCGCTCACGGTTGCTCCATGTTGTCGCCGACGAAGTTGGAAAGCGGCATCCCGCTGCGCTTTCACAGCAAAGAGGGCCGTGAGACCACAGCTCGTGTGGTTTACTGCCATCCGGCTGGGCCCGACCATCGCAGTTGGAGGCTGGGCGCGCGACTGGATCAGCCCGAGAACTTCTGGGGCCTGAGCGAGTGCCCTCCCGATTGGCTCATCTCGCCGGCCCCGAAAGCAAAAGTTCTACAGGTGCCCCCGAAACCGCCGACGACAAGCCATCCCAAGGCCAGCGATCAATCGAATCAGATCCCAGGGTGGCCGATTGAAATCGTGACCCAGCGACTCGAAGCGCCGATGAACCGCCTGATCGCCGAGGCAGTTCGTCCGCTGCACGCCGAGATTGCCGCACTGAAGGAAATACTCAAGCAGAAACAAGCGAATCCCAGCCGCTTCGAGGTGTCTCTTTCGGCAATTCCGCCGGAACTCGAACAGCAGTTGGAATCCCGTCTGCAAAAGGACCTCGCGCCCAAGGTCCTGGAGGAAGCGCGTCTGCAATATACGAACTTGCTGGATGCGGCGAAGACGACGATTGATCGCAAGACCTCCGAAGGCTACGAGCAGTTTCTGCGACGAGTAGCCGAAGAGCTGAAGGCAGTTGAGAAGCGAGCGCAAGACATTTCGGCACATCTTTCCGAAACGACCGAACAGGGCTTACATCGCGGCCTGGAGGATTTTCGCAAAAAACTGCTCGAGGGCGGCAACTCGCTCAAGCGTTTAAGCGAAGAGCTTTTGGAGTTTCTCCGCCAGAGCGTGGACCACGAATATGCATCCCGCCGCGGCGATTTGGACCTGCTTCGCGCAGTAATCGACGACGAGTCTTTGCGTTTGCGCGAACACGTTGAGTCTCTCGATTCCAGGATCGCAAAACTGGACGAATCCGCGCGTTTCCTCGAATCCGGTCTGGACCAGCGCCTGAGCGTGATGTCCAGCAACACGGTGAAGGAAACGCGTGGCCAACTGGAGGCCGTTTCGAACGAGATGCTCTCCGACTGGACGACACGCTCCAACCAGTTGCTGGCCGGCCAATTGAAACAGGCCAGCGAAGAAATAAAGTCGGTCCAGAACCAGGCCATCGCCTCTGGCACCGAATCACTCAAAGCGCAGGCGGCGAACACGCTAGAAACATTCCAACAATCGCTGCGAGAGTTGGCTACAGCATCGAGCGAACGTTGGCGGGCGAAGTTGGACAGCGCTTTGAAGGCCCTTGTGAAAAGCGTGGGGCAGCAATTCGAAATCGATGCTGGCTCGGGCGAGAAGTCGTAAGGTTCGTAGCAGTGAAAGGAACCCGCTGTTTTTCTGGTGGAGAACAGCTTCTCGCTTAACGGGATCATCCGCGCAAGCGCACAATCCCGATTCGCTCGAAATGACGGAGCGTCACCGTATTGCGCAAGCATGAATAGCTAACGTGCCGCTCGCTGTGTCCAATTGGCGTTAGGTTCCGGCGCCGAGGGCAGAGGATGGGTGCGCCGCATCGTGAGCCAATCGTACTCATAAACCGTTCCACAGATCAGGCAAATCTGATAATCCTGCCCGTGGCCTCCGCTGTGAGGCCAGGAGAATCGGTGAAAGCAGAACTTCCTGAGCAGTTGCTTCCAGAGCTTAGTTGTCATAGTGACCTTTCGCTTTGTGGGGGGCTTCGTCGCTTGGATCACTCCCAGCCTAGCGCGGGCCTTCCAGTTCAGCCTCGCAACAACCTTGTCCGACATTAGCACAAGAAGATTGCAACCCATTCATCCATAGGTTCACTACGCGTTGGAATCTGGTTCAATGCCCCCTCTCGTTACCGGGTCCGGTCTTCGATTTTTGGACAACAGAAGAAGTCATGCTTTTGGCGGCCTGGTCGAAGCGTTTCCGTGAAGCGTCGCGCTCCCCAACGTGGTCTTCCGCCCAGCGACAGAGGGATCGCAGCGGTTTGATTACGCTCCGCCCCATCTGCGTGAGTTTGTACTCGACGTGCGGAGGCGCCACCGGATGCATCATGCGCAACACGAGACCATCCCGTTCCATGCCGCGCAGCGTCTGCGTCAGCATTTTGGGTGACACTTGCGGCATGGCACTTTGCAGTTGATGGGTTCGCAGCATCCGTTTCTCGAGCACATGAAGAATGGAAATGCGCCACTTGTCGGAGATCAATTCGACCGCATCGCGAGATTGTAGAGCCATGGCCCTGAGTTGCGAGCTATCGGGCGCAGCCTTTGCTCTCATAAGCACGCTCCAGACGAACGATCCTTTTTCAACTGCTCCATCATGCCAACATCCTTACGGAGTGCAAGGAGTAAATTCAGTGACCTCACGCGCATTGGAAGCCGTAGGGACGAGAGCACAATCCATTCCGAGACAACCCAGCAGGGGACTACGATGGGCGGAGTTTGATCACGACGCTCCGCGTCGACTTAGCAAAACACCGTGACAGTTGAAATCTGGAGGTTTCTTCGCCGATAAGGCCATCGCTCTTAAATCGTAATGATGGTCTTGCCGCGCGATTGGCCAGTCTTTGCCGCTGCAATCGCCGCAATCGTCTCGTCGAGAGACACGCGTTTCTCAATCGTAACTTTCAGTTTGCCGTCTCCGGCGATCTTGCCCAGGCGCTCCACTAATTTCGGAGTGGCGCCGAGCACGAAATTTCCCCCGCGAACATTGCGCTTTGTCAATGCCTTCTCATCGGCCACAAAGTTAGTCGTGAGGGCCACTCCCCCTGCGCGCACCAGGGTTGCGTACTCGGCAAATCCCGCCGGATTGCTGACCAAGTCGAACAACCCTTCGATACCTTTGGGAAATTGATCTTGCACTTGTTTGGTCACTGCTCCAGCCGTGAAATCTACGACGGTGCTCGCGCCGAGTGCTTTCAACATCGCAACGTCCTTCGCCGTTCCGGTTGCGATCACTCGCATACCTTGCTGGCTGGCGAGTTGCGTAAGAAATTGGCCTACACCGCCTGTCGCGCCAACTATCAGTACCGTCTCGCCAGCCTTCAGCGCGCTTCTCTCCAAGAGATCAAGCGCCGCCATGCCAGCTGTGGGGAGGGCTGCGGCATCGGCCATGCTCAATCGCTCCGGCTTTTTGGCAATGGGAGCATTCTCAGAAACAGCGCACAATTGCGTATAGGTTCCACGTCCCAGAGGAAGTTGCCAAAATTGTCCGAAGATCTGGTCGCCAACCTTGAAGCGCTTGATCTTGGAACCAGCCGCCTCCACCGTTCCCGCTCCATCCAGGCCGAGCACGAGGGGGAATGTATGGCCGACTTGCCCATCCAACATGCCGTCGGCAATTTTCCAGTCAAAAGGATTGATGCCTGCGACCGACAGCTTCACCAGAACTTCATCTTCTTTCGGCTGCGGTGTGGGGACATCGATCACTTCGGGATTAGCTTTAAATGACTTCACAGCAATGGCTCGCATAAATTCTCCTCTCATGAATTGGACGGTTCAAAAGTTCGAGTTACGGTCGGAGCGGCACGCGAGAATAACCACGGCGCAAAAACCTTGCTTAAAGCCGGAAGACACACATACGTAAGAAGTATGGTCATGATGGAAATGACCGGCACCATGCGCACTCCTGCCGGCCAATCCTTCATGCCTGGAATTGCGTGCAGAAGGACGAATAGCAGTGCATTCAACAACCCGTAGACGGTCGGGATCGTCAACAAGCACATCTTCCAGCGCGGTGGAACCGATGCCGATCCGGGCACGGCAAAGAAGGACTCCACACCCGGCGCCGTCTGGTAGTAAGCAGTAGAAAAGCGGTTCCCTTCTTCCGCCAGGTTGTGCCGGACCGAAGACTGCTCCCACTTCGACAGCGCTTCGGCCGATTGGAAGCGGACCAGGAGCGTTTTCACGCTGCCTTGAGGATCCGGCGAACTGAGCGAAGTCATTCCTCCGTATCCGTTCTCTCGATGAAGCGCCCCTGCCAACTTGGCCAGCCACGCGTCGTAGTCGCGCTCTCGGCCGCGCTTGATCTTTCTCGCCACCACTGCGGTGTGAACCACGCTCATGGATGCATCAGCACCTTGAACACAGATTTGTCGCTATCGAAACGCTGATAGCCTTCTGCCACCGACTGCAGAGGAATTTTCGTGTCGGCGAATGGCGCCGCGTTGATGCGGCCCTCGGCCATCAGCTTGAGGGCACCATGGATGTGGTTCTGAACGCTGCAGGTTCCAATCGCCAAACGCGTTCCGTTCATGTAAATGGATCGGATCGGCAGGGGCATGGTCTCGGCTTCAGAAACTCCAACGATGCTTACCATTCCATAAGGGCGAATCGAATTAAATGCATCCGCAATCGTTTGCGGAAGGCCAACTGCCTCGATGGCAACATCAACTCCGCGGCCCTTTGTTAACTCGCGAATCTGCGCGACCGCATCGCCATTGCCTGCGTTGATGGGCGTAGAGCCAAACTTTCGCGCCAGCTCCAATCGCGCCGGCGCGCGGTCGATCGCGAACACCACCGAAGCTCCGTGCAAAAGCGACGCCTGCTGTGCGAACAATCCCACGGGCCCGCATCCAAAGACTGCGACCGTGTCGCCGGGCTTGATCTCTCCATACGCGGCGGCCTGCATGCCGGTCGAGAGATTGTCCCCGGCAAAGATGGCGTGCTCGTCAGGGACTTTATCGGGCACAACGGCCAGACTGTAATCCGCGAATCCCACTCGCACCGCCTCCGCTTGCGCGCCCGGCGTGTTCAACCCCAGAAACTCGCCGTAGGGACACTTTGATGGATACCCACGCCGGCACAAATCGCATCGACCACAGGCGGATCGAAATGCCCCCGTCACGCGGTCACCCTTCTTGAACTGGGTTACAGCTGAACCGACCTCTTCCACAATGCCGACGAACTCATGACCGAGGATCGGGGGATTGCCCGCTCCCGTTTGATACTTCTCATTCGCCCCGTGATACGTGTGCAGATCGGATCCGCAAATGGCGGTCAGCGTCGAACGAACGACACAATCTGTCGGTTGTCGTAGCGCTGCGTCTGGAACTTTGTCGGCGCGCACTTTCTTTGGGCCTAGGTACGTCGCTGCGAGCATCAATCAACCTTTCTGACCGGAAACGGATTGCGTTTTACCGGTCGGTGAGCTGGGGTATCCATTTCGTGGGAACGGTCGCCAAGATAGAGATCGTTTTCGCCGTTGGGTCCGGAGTCGAATGCGACCAGGTCGTATTCGGCGCTGCTCGCTGCCAGGCTGGGAACAAACAGCGCGCCTGTCTTTGACACATCCTGTTGCACGCCCGGCGCCCACGATCCTTTCCCTGCACCGCTCTTGCTGAGTAGTTCTGCGAGCGCGCGGTTGTGTACGGTGAACAGCCGGCGTGAGAAGTGGAAGATCGCGGCCTGGGCCCCCGGCACGGCAGTCCATGGGCCGACGATCTCAAAGTGTCCTTCTGCCACTCCATCAAACAATCGGTACTTGCGTTGCTGATCTGCCCAGCCGGAAAAGCGAACCCGCCACGCGTCTTTATCGAAATCAAACGCCCGCGCAAGGAAAGTGCGTTCGCCATTGGCGGGCGACAACGGTTCTAGTTCTGGACTCTCCCATGTTCCCGCAAGGTTTTCGAAATTGGGCACTGCAGAATCAGTGCGCGAGGGCATGCGTTTTTCTCCTCAGAATGCCGAGGAGACTAACAAGAGCGGGCGAACTCCGTCTACGCACTCTTGAGTGCCTTGCTTACTGGATGGTATGTAAGCGGCGTGAGATAGCGCTGGCTCACTGGCTTTCCGAGAGCTCGGCGTATGGGCCGTTCTAATACGTTCGCATTGTGCGTATGAGCACGCCGCGTCGCCGAAGCGCCCATTGAGCGGGGTCACTCGCAACCGTGACGCAAGCCACAGATTTTTCATCTCCCATTGCAGAAAATGCGCTCAGTTGATGGGATGTGACTGCCGGCGCGGAAGGCTAACGAGACGCACTGGCATGCGATTGGATTGCGAAATCATCGGTTCAATCAATCTCCCCTCAGCACCTGAGAAAGGCAGGTCGTTGAGGGACCCGAAGCGCACGGGGGCAGCCGCCCAACAACGAGGGCAGCGACTTCAGTCGAAGCTTTAGACGAAAGGCGCCCAGGTTTTTCGACGCGCCGGCCCTGGCAGGGCCGGAAGAGACTCCGAGTGAAAGCCGCTGCTTACTCACCTTGAACGGGGATACGTCCTCCTGAGAGATGCACTCCCCGTGCAACGAAGCCGGACGCAGGTCCATCGGGTCGCGTTCGGCTTCGCTTTATATTGCGACTCTTTCCCGCTTAGTACTATCCAATTGTCACGATGAGCAATTTACTGCCACTGATGGCGCGTCACGGCTATGCCTTGACGTTTGGTCTCCTGCTGGCCGAGGCCATCGGACTTCCCTTCCCGGCCGCCATCGCCCTGGTCGCTGCCGGAGCCGCGATCGCGGCGCATACTCTGTACGGGCCCCTGGTTCTGCTAAGCGCCCTCCTCGCCTTGATGATCGGCGATTCGGTGCAGTTCTGGCTGGGTCGCGTTTCCGGCTGGGCGCTGCTGGGATTCCTTTGCCGTCTGTCGATGAATCCGGAAAACTGCATCATGCGCTCGGCCGAGTCCTTCTACAAACGCGGCAAGACCACGCTTTTGATCGCGAAGTTTATACCCGGTGTGAACACCATGGCTGCCCCGCTGGCAGGAAGCATGAAAATGCGCTTTGACCAATTTCTGCAGTTCGACTTTGCGGGCGCCTTGCTGTACACCGTGACTTATCTTGTCGTGGGCTATCTTGGCCGCGATTTTCTCGCCACCCTCCTGCGCGGATTTCATACCGCTGGTCTCGCCATGGAGATCGTCGTCATCGTCGCCTTCGCTGTCTACATTGTGTACCGCATCGTGCAGTACCAGAAGTTCAAGCCCTATAAGATCGTACCGCGTGTGCAAGTACAGGAGTTGGCGGGACGGCTGTCCTCGGAAGACTCCGCCCACATCCAGATTGCCGATGTGCGCAGCCACGGCTACTACGATGCTGGAGCTTCCAGGATTCAAGGCTCCATTCGCATCGAGCCCAACAATCTGGAAGAGGAAATCAAGAACCTTCCCAAAGACAAGGACATTTATCTCTACTGCACTTGAGCGCGCGAAGCGACCAGCGCCCGGGTGGCGCACCTGCTGCGGGAAAAAGGATTCAACACGTTCGTGATCGTCGGCGGACTCACCGCCTGGCGCAAAGCCGGCCAGCCCATGGAAGGCGTCCCGCAAGACGATCTGGTCAAGCTGCCCACCTTCAGCTGATTATTCGATCGCAAAAAGAAGATCGCAAAGAAATTGAGTCATCCAGAACTCCGTTCTTTTTTCAAGAGCCCGGTTACGAAATTCGATCCCGAACATGCGGAAGGTCAAGCGCGTCTATTTCCTGGCCAAAAGTTGCCTCCCCTTCAGAGGCACGGCTACACCCCCATGCACGAGCGTAGCAAATACCGTGTGAAACCCCTTGTGGTCGCTGGGACTGAAGCTGAGCTTCAAGTCGGGTCCCAGACCTAGATCCACATCGTGCATGGATTCAAGAGCCGTGATGAGTTTCTCACGCGTCAGATTTTTGCCTGCGCGCTTCAGCCCCTCGACCAGCACCATGGCATCGACGAAACCCTCCAGGCCCACGTATCCAAGTTCCGCATCGGGGAATCTCAGCGCCATCTGTTTGCGATACAGCGCCACCGTGGGCACATCCACGGCTGAGGGCGGCGGCAGTACCTGCGTAATGATCATCCCTTCGGCGGCGGCTCCGGCTTCGCGAATCAGTTCATCGGTGCCGACAAACGAAACGGAAAGGAATTGCGGGGCCCAGGATTCCTTAGCCGCCTTGCGGAGCATGGCGGCCACGGGGCCATACGGTCCGACCAGCACCACAGCCTGAGGATCAACCCTGCGCACGGCTTCTACCGCCTCAGCCACGAGCGCGCTCTTGCGCACATAATGAGCTGTTGCCGCCGGTGCAGAACCATGCTTCTTAAGCGCAGCTTTTACGCCATCCAGCACGGCAAGGCCAAAAGCATCGTCCGGATAGATGATTGCGATCCGGCGCAAGCCTCGTGCCCACAGAATGTCTATCTGCATGCGCGTCTCATCCCGGTAAGAAGCGCGCGCATTGAGCACGTACCGTTTCAATGGGGTGTAAAGGCATTCGGCACCGGTAAACAAGCCGACGATGGGGAAGTGCCTGGCTTCGGCTAATGGCACATATCTGGCCGCCGTCGGCGTACCCACGAAGAAAGCTCCGGCGAATACCTTGTCGTCCAGCAAACGCCCGAAGCATGCCGGCACCCTGTCGGGATCGTAGTCGTCGTCGTAGGCGCGCAGGACAATCTTGCGCCCATTGACGCCTCCGCTCTCATTGACCATGTCGAAGTACGCGGTTGCGCCCATGACTAACTGCCGCCCCAGCTGACTGACGCGGCCATCCAGAACGGAACATGATCCGATAACGATTTCGTGATCGCTCACCCCCGTAACTTGGGCTCGCAACCAGGAAGCGGTGAAAAGGATCCATAATGCGGCAGCAACGCCCCGAGATCCTCGGGCGTTTGGCCCCAAAAAATATCCCTTCATCATCTTTTTGATATCGGCAGTCCGGGGAAAAACTGGAGCGCATCGTGGGCCAAATGTGCCGCTCGGTTCCGGCCAGAAAAAAAGCGTGCTATCCGGCCGGATCGCGTGTCAATTGCTCAAGTCAAAAATCCTAGATGTCATCCCCTCTATAACGACGACGGCGTTGTCAAGGGACACGAGGGCGTGTGCGCTTGAGGTTTTGACCGAGCGCCATCTCGTTCTCGCAGAAAACTCAGATGTGGGCAGAGACTTGGTGACCGAAGTATGAAGCGGCCACCCAAACTTCCTATACGACTTTGACGAAGATGATCACCAGCGTGTAGAGGGCCAGCGACTCAATCAGCGCCAGACCGAGAATCAGCGCGAGCTGAATTCCAGGGCGGGCGGCGGGATTGCGCGCCAATCCTTCAGCGGCCGCGGCGGTTGCCTTCCCCTGCGCCAAAGCGCAGATGCCGGACGCGAAGGCCATGGAAAATCCAGCCGCGATCGCGACCCAGTTGACCCCGCCTGCCTGCTGACCGCCCTGCGCGAAGGCCGGGACAGCGAATGAAAGTACCGATAACCACATAAACAGCTTGCTCAACTTTTTCATTTTGTTTCTCCTCGTATGATTTGCCGCCAGGAGGTGGTTGACGTCATCCCGTGCAGACGCCCTCACGCTGGAGACTTCAGAACTCAGTAGTCAGTAGTCAGGACTCAGTTATGGGTAGCGAGCCCTGAGCCGACGTCCCCAATTACACACACAATCATTTCAAAACTAACTACTGACTACTGACTCCCGACTACTGACTACTGAAAACTAATGATCGCTGGCGACCGCGCCCTGCAGATACACGGTCGTGAGCAGGACGAAAATATAGGTCTGCAGCAGCGAGACGCCAAGATGCAGTCCCAAGAATACGATCGGCACCCCAATCGGAATCAGCGAAAAGAAAACCAGTGTGACCATATCACCCGCGAACATGTTGGCGAATAGACGGATAGTTAATGAAAGCACTCTGGCAAGGTGACTGACTATTTCGATCGGAATCATCAATGGCGCCAGCGCCGGCATCGGTCCAGCGAAGTGCTTCAAGTACCCGATGCCAGAATGCTTGAACCCCTGCGCCTGGTAATAGATGAAGGCGCACAGCGCGCAGCCGAGCGGCACAATTTTAACCGCGGTAGGAGATTCAAGTGTAGGCACCAGCCCGATGAGATTGCAGAAGAGAATGAAGAGCCCGAGTGCGGTCAGAAACGCAGTATAGCCCTCGCTGTGATGTCCGATGATTTCATTGCTCTGGTTCTGAATGAATCCTTCGACCCATTCAAACGCGTGCTGCAGACCGCCGGGATTGTCGACTGAAAGCCGGGAACGCACTAACAGAAACAGGATGAGCAGGAACACGAAGACCAGCAGTTCCATGGCGAAGGCGTTATTGATCGGCGCTTGAGCATGGTGCGGCTCGATGTGAATCCTGCGTAACACGGCTGTAACCGGCGTGGCGAACCAGTTGTTCAGCAGTTGGGTGAACCAGAGTTGCTCAGGCATAGAAATCGGCTTCCGCTATTCGGCGTTCGGCTTCTGGATACGATGCCCGCTTTCCTGCCAAACGCCGCGTTCTAAATGCCGCGGGCCAGCGCTGCGTAAACTTCGTATGCGGCTTCGCAGGCGATGGCCCCGACGGGCAAAAATAAGCCCGCAAGAAGCCCATTCAGGCTCGCGGGAGAAACAGTCAATATAACATAGGCTCCCACGGCCATCAAAAAATAGCGCAATAAGAATCGAAACACGATACCTTGTCCGGATTGCGACGTGGTTGTACCCGTGGCGCGGTCGGAGAATCCCGCGATAACGCGCTTCAGCCAGTGGAAATTGACGTAGGCGATGAGGCATCCGAAAGTGAGGCCGATGGCGGGGCGAACTCCGAATCTCCACCACACGACCGCAATCAGAATCGGCGCCAGTACGGCCATGAAGATACGAATGCGGCCGAGTGCTCCGGCGTAGAAGCGGTCGGAGGCGGTATCGGCGATTTCATTCGTGTCCGTCGGATCAGGCATCTTCGGTGTCTGTACTGAGAAACATGGTACGCGCAACAGCTCAAGGTAACCGATCGAAATTGTAAGTCGGCGCGCGGCGTGCGTCATTGCTATTCCCGGTGACGGCACATTCCATTCCGGGCGGACGTAAGATCCCGCTTGCGGCCTCGCCACGCCACGTTCGGGGGATGACAAATTGCGAGTGTCTATTTTGTGTCGCGCGAGACGGTGCGGATGAGTTCGATAAATCCGGCGGAGATGCCGACGAGAATGCCGGCAAGATAGAGCCAGGTCGTGTGCAGCCAGCGATCGAGCAGCGCACCGACGATCCATCCTACGACGGTCGCGGCTGGAAGCGCGAAGGCAAGCTGGCTGTAGCGGGCCGCCTGAACCCAGAAGTTGCGGCCTTGCTCGGAGGTTTTCTCTTTGGTGGCGCGGGAATCGCCGGGTTGAGGGAAAGTCGGCATTTAAACTGAACGGATTCTAGCTTAGGCCAGACGAGCTTCCCGCGGCAATCTCCTGCCCACCTTCGGCGCGGAATTGGCATCTACCTACGGAAGGTCTTGTGTGCGCGCCTTTCGGCGAAACTCTTTTTTGCCACAAAGAGAAATTTTTCACAATCGAGGAGGACAGGATGGCAGGCATTTCCAAAATCATTTGGACAGCACTTGTATTCAGCGCGTTCGCATGGGCGCAGAGTTCGCCGGCTCCGAGCAGCAGTCAGGATCCGACAACTGCGCAACCGCCGACACAGTCTTCGCCGACAACGCAGGCGCCAGCTGCACAAACGCCCGCGACGCAACCGCCGCAGGCTTCCGGCCAGAACCCGGCCACGCCGGCGCCGCAAGCCGGAACGCCGACAAATCCAAACGCCAACGCGACCGACGCAGCGAAGCGGATCGCTCCGGGCAGCGTCATCCCCGTACAGTTGACGAAGACGATCGATGCCAAGAAAGCGAAGCAGGGCGATGAAGTGGTGGCGAAAGTTCCGGAAGACTTGAAGAGCAACACCGGGCAGGTCGTCATACCCAAGGACACGCGCATGATCGGGCACGTGACCGAGGCGCAGCCGCACAGCAAGGAGCAGAAAGAATCGCAGGTCGGCATCGCGTTTGACCGCGCCGTCATGAAGGACGGCACTGAGATGCAGATGCCGATGTCGATTCAAGCCATCATCGGTCAACAAAACAACAATGCGCAGGGCGAGGGACCAGCGGCACAGCCAGCTGAATCCGGAGGAGGAGGATATGGCGGAGGCAGCCGGTCGGGCATGGGCGGATCGAGCGCGTCACGCAATACGCCGGCGTCGGGGCAAGAAAACGCGCCGACAGAGCCGCAGAGCAGCGGGCCAGCGCGTCCGCATATCACGTCACAGACGCAGGGCGTGGTAGGAATCTCAAACCTGAAGCTTGAGTCGGCACCGAACGCGACGCAGGGATCGGTAGTGAGTTCGGAAAAGAACAACGTGAAGCTGGAAAGCGGCACGATGATGCTGTTGAAGGTGAATCAGTAGGCAGGGACATCGCTGGTACCAGCGTCCCGCGACGCGGTTAGGGCTGTTTCCTGCACTCCCCCTAACCGCCCGCCTTCACAGTGTAGAAGCCCTCGAAGGGGCCCTCTCGCAACCCGCAAGTCTATGCGGGCAGTTTGGCCCCCAGTACTTCCAATTTTTCGATGACTGGGGCGCTTGCGAGCAGGTTGGGCGCATTCGCCATGAGCGCTTTGGCGATGGGGCCATTCAAGTGCGCCTGGCGTCCGGCTTCGTCATTAAAAGAATCGAAAATCGCGAACGTAGTCTTGCTGAGGCGCAGCGCAAACCACAACGGGGTGGTTGTTTCCTGATTGGCGAGAGCGAGTCCCTGATTCAGAAATCCGGCGACTTCTTCCTCCTTGCCGGGCTTTGCTTCCAGGCGGGCGAAAAGAGCGAGCTTGAGCATGCGGGTTCTCCTGTGGGCCGATTGCGGCGGAAGCCAGAATACCTTCTTGAGCACAGTTTTGCCATAGGCAAGAACGCCATATTTAGTATGATATTTGCCATGCGCGTCGACGTCCTCGCATTGGATGGAGTGTTTGATCTGGGACTATCGGCAGTGCTGGATGCTTTTCAGACCGCGAATGAGCTGATCGCGATGTCTGGGCTTTCGGTCGCGCCATTTCAAGTGAGGATTGTGGGCGTGCGGAAAGCCATTAAAACTTCGCAGGGATTCAGGGTGCCGCTTCAGAACGTGGGAACGCGCGCACCCGACTGCGCTGTGGTGCCGGCGATCGGATTCAAGATGCCAGCGCCGCTGGAAGCTGCCTTGGCACGACCAGACATCCGGGACGCCGCCGAGGTCTTGCAGCACTGGGCGCGGCGAGGTGCGACCATGACGGCGGCCTGCGTCGGAACTTTTGTGATGGCGGAGTCCGGATTGCTTGACCATCAACGCGCTACAACGACCTGGTGGCTCGCACCGATGTTTCGCAAGCGATATCCGAACGTGGAACTGGACGAGTCGAACATGATCGTCAAGTCGGGCCGCTTCGTGACGGCAGGCGCGGCGCTGAGCCACATGGATCTGGGGTTGTGGCTGATACGGCGGAGGAGTCCGCAACTGGCTTCGCTCACGGCGAAATATCTGATTGTCGACTCGCGGCCGTCGCAGTCGGCCTATGCGCTGAGCGATCACCTGCTGCATTCCGATCCGATTGTCGAACGCTTTGAGACGTGGGCACGGGGCAGGTTGCGAGAAGGATTCTCCTTAGGGGACGCGGCGCGGGCGGTTGGCTCGAGCAAGCGAACGCTGGCGCGGCGCATGCAAAGCGTGCTGGGGAAATCCCCATTGTCGTATTTCCAGAGTTTGCGCGTGGAGCGCGCAGTACACCTGCTCAAGACCGGCAACGCGAGCGTGGATGAAGTGGCGGCACGCGTCGGCTACGCTGATGGCACGACGTTGCGCACGCTGCTGCGGCGGAAATTGAACCTCGGAGTAAAAGAAATTCGCAGAGCGTCGTGATCGCGGTCGCCCCGCAGAGCCGTAGAGCCGTAGAGCTGTTACTTTCGTGGGGCCTCCTGCAACTTTCTGGTGATTTACATTGCGCCTGAAACGCGCGACTCTACAGTTTGAGCCGTATCTCACTTCACCTCGCCATGTACGTCTTCTTGCGGCTCTTAGCTGTGGGCGCTGTTATTTCCTGCGCCGTCATCCTCGTGCTCCTCTTCCAAAGAGAACATGGAAAAGAGCTGGCTCTCCTGATAAAGCGGCTCAAGTAGTAGTTGGCCGTCCGCTTTCCCGATTCGGGAAAGGACCTGCAGTACTCCCACACAGTCTTTCGTGCTTCTTATCTGGCATCCAGTCGATTCTTTCGTCTGTGTCTGTGATCGGGCCTGAACGGCGATTGGAAGCCATCGCAAGATCAAAACCCAGGTCCCGTGTTGCTGGGTTGGGCGGGGCTAGCCGACGACAATGGGAGGAATATCGGTGTAGGGTTCGCCTACCTGGATCGGATAAACTCGCGGAGCCACGCGCGGGTCACGCGAAATCCAGACCTCGAGGTAATACGATCCAGGTGGAATATTCACATAGTACATTCCGGCCCCATCTGTGAAGCTTGGAGCCGACCTCCCCATCGCTTGACTGTAGACCGTGACGGCAAAACCTGCCGCAGCTGCGCCATTTTGAAAAATAAGGCGGCCCCGCAACTGTGCCGCGTTGGCGTATTGAGACAAAACCAGCACGAGCAAGGCTGCGACAATCAATGTGCGCTTTGAGCGTGAATCGGACGTGCTCATTGATGTGGCTCCTGCGCAGCCGATATCGCTGCGGGTGGTTGACCCGTGGCGGCGTACGCTGGGAACGATGGATCTCCCTGCAGCGCAATGTGTCCAAACTCGATCTGGTGGTATTCCGGACGAATCGTAATTCCGCCGAAACTTTGGCTCTGAGTTCTCAGCTTTTCGGGATCCAGGGATATCGTCACCGGCTGAAATTTGTCATGTCCGACATTTAGTCTTGGATACTCGGTTCCACCTCCCGGCGTTTCGGTCGTTGTAACTCGAATCGTGAAGCCGCCATCGTTATCCCACATAATGCCGGGTGGAGAAAGGGCGACGTCGGTCGGATCAAGTCGCAAGATACGGCCGCCATTGGCATCCGTGACGTGTCCGGAAATTTCCCAGACTTGCGCCGATGCTGGAGGCATGATCGTTTTGAGGTTGTAGATGATGAAAACGAAAAGCAAGAAGTAGCCTGCGAAAGCTCCGCTCAACTTGATTTGCAAACCTTGGAATGGACCGCTGACGTCGGCCGTTGCAGGGAGAGCCTTAAACAGAAAGTATGCGGGTAAGACCGGCAGCAGGATAAGGCAGGCAAGGGTAGGCAGGCCCGAAACAGCAAAGTCTGCGAGGGTGAGAAGACCGAGAGACACAGACACCTCCGGTGTTCCCCCTCAAAATTTGCAGGGGATAGTCCCACAAACGATGGGGATTGTCAAAGCAAAATGTTGAATGCTGATGAACTACGGCTGGAATTTGGTGGAGGCGGCGGGAGTCGAACCCGCGTCCGAAAATGTCACTGGTCAGGAGACTACATGCGTAGTCCAGTTCCTGCCCTCGGCATTACCCGAGGACGTTCGCGGTCCGCGCTCAGAACGGACAAGAAACGCGTGCCGCTAGCCTGTGGTCTTAGCTTCCCGCCCCAGACGTAGACGGAAAGAGCAGCCCGCTGTGCGACGTCCTTCGGAGGCCCACGGGCGAAGCCTCCGGGAACGGCTGCCTAAACTAGTTAGGCGGCGTATGCCATCTGTTGATTGGCAATTATCATTTTGCACGCGATTGCGGGTGTGTGCACCCCGGCATGCCTCCTGGCCGCAAGCATCTCCGTCGAAGCCGTGACGCCCCCACTGGTGGGATGGCCAAATCTAAAGAGCTAATTCCAATCTATGGTCGCGTGAGCAGCAAGTCAATGCTCGCGGCTCGCACTTAAGACTTAGATGCGGGAGCGGAGGAAAGCACTCGGCAACCAGCAATCAGCGGGGATCAGAAGTCAGTAGCTCGTAGTCCGTATTCAGCCTCAGTCGGTGACTTTTGATCGTTGGTAAACCGCGGAACACTTCCCCCGTTTTTCCTATTGACAAAGATATATATCATATAATATATATATGCCAGCCGATCAATGATTGTGGGCTTCGGTTCCTCGAACAGCATCGTGGAAGCTCGGTCCCAATCGTTATGAAGAACAAAGACTGGATGGTTATGTCGAAACCGAAAAACGACGTGCAACAATTCCTTCCGCTCAAATCGCAGTGGTTCCACATCATGCTCTCGCTCGCCGGAGGCGAGCAGCACGGCTACGGCATCATGCAGGAAGTGCTGAACCGGACCATGGGAAAAGTGCGCTTATGGCCGGCGACGCTGTACGGATCGATCAAGCGCCTGATCGAGGCGGAGCTGATTGAGGAGTCGGACGAGCGTCCGTCGCCGGAGTTGGACGATGCGCGCCGGCGCTACTACCGTTTGACACCGCTGGGCAAGCAAGTGCTCGATGCCGAGTGCGAGCGGCTGCAGGAGCTGGTCCGCACAATTCGCGTGAAGCAGGGCATGGTGACGGAATGAACTTCGCACACAAGATGTATCGACGGATGGCTGAGGCCTTTCCCCACGAATTCAAGCTGGCGTATGGCACCGAAGTGCTGCAGCTGGGCGACGATGTCGTCGACGACATTGCCAAAAGGCAAGGTGTGTCCGGGTTGGCGCGGCTGATGGCCGACATCGCGATTCGTGTGCCCATCGAATATCTGAGCGAGATGCGCCGCGACATGCGCTACGCCGCGCGAGCGCTGATCAAGTCGCCAGGATTCGCGTTGGTCGGAATCATCTCGATGGCACTCGCCATCGGCCTGACCATCTTCGTGTATGGCGCAGAGCTGCAGTCGATCTTTCGCGATCTGCCGGGAGTGGCGAACGCCAATGACTTGGTGATGACGGTGCAGCCCGTGTCGTACTACTCGGTGGAGCAGTATCGCGCGGAGAAGGACCTCGTGGCAGGTGCGGCAGCAATCAAGAACCAGGTTCCGTTCAACGTAAGCCTGCGAGGCGATACGAATGCCAAGCCGCAACGCGTGTTTGGACAGCTCGTGTCGCCCGATTATTTTTCCGTGCTCGGTATGAAGCCACAGAGCGGAAGACTGCTCAGCGCGCAGCTTGACCGGCCCGGCGACGCGCCGGTGGTGGTGATCAGCGACCGATTCTGGCGCAATCGCCTGAACGCTTCTTCCGACGCGATCGGACAAGCGATCCGCGTCAACGGGCAGAGTGCGACGATCATTGGTGTTACGCCAAAAGATTTCAATGGCGCAGGCTCCGAAGAGGTGTCGGAAATTTTCGTTCCCACCACCGTTCCTGCGGCACTGGCTCCCGAGCTGGGCAATGACGTCCTGCAACAGCACAATGCCAAAGAATTCCTGGCAATCTTGCGGATGGCCCCAGGTGTAAGCATTGAATCTGCCGAATCCGGGGTAGACACAATTACGCGGCGCGTGGAGCAGCAAGATGCTCCCTCTGCAGCCCGCCCCGACAAAGGCCGACGCGCGACCCTGATGCCGGCAGGCACGCTCGAGCCGACTCCTCCCGAACTCAGGCACGCGGCGATTGGTTTTTTTGCGGCGCTGATGGGGCTGATTGTGACCATCGCGTCCATGAACCTGTCAAACATGCTGCTGGCGCGCGCCGCTAATCGAAGAAAGGAACTGGCGATTCGCCTGTCAGTAGGAGCGAGCCGCTTCCGTTTGATTCGGCAAATGATCAGCGAAGGCATGCTGTTGTCGCTGCTGGGTGGAGTGGCAGGGTTTGCGCTGGCTTATTGGCTGGTCGCCTTAAGCTCGCAACTGAATGCACCAACAGGCGGATCGCTGGGGAATCTTGTGCTCGACTGGCATGCTGCCATTTTGAGTTTTTGCCTGGCCATCGCCTGCGGAGTGGCGTTGAGTGTAGTGCCCGCCATGCGGGCTACCAAAGCGGATTTAACTCCGGCTTTGAAAGAAGGCTCGGCGCTGCAATTGCCCGGTTATCGACGCGTGGGTTTGCGAAACTTGCTTATGGTGACACAGGTTGCAGGATCGCTCATGCTGCTGCTGATGACGGGATTCCTCGTGATCGGGATAGACAAGATCAGCACCGTGCATACCAAGTTCGATGCCAACAAAATGTTTCTGCTGTCGATCGATCCGGTGCGCGACGGCTACACCCCGGAGAAGACGCAAGCTTTGTTCGAAAAACTTCCCGAGCGGCTCAAGAACATCGGCGACGTGCAGAATGTGGCGCTGGCGGCGCAGGGTCCGTATTCGATCGCGCATGCAAACGTGCAACTGATGGCACAAGATTCACGGACGCAGCGAGAGGTGGCGCAGGAAACCGTTGGTGCGGGATATTTTGCTGTACTGAATGAGCCGATACTGTCAGGCCGCGAGTTTACGGATGCGGACCAGAGGATCCAATCCGACGGGTCAAAGACTCTGCCGGTACTGCTGAATCAGAGTGCAGCCCAGCTGTTTTTTGGTAATGGGAACGCCGTGGGAAAGCGCCTCGCGGAAGACAATCAATCCTATGAAGTTGTGGGGGTGGTGCACGATTTGAACAATGGATTCGGACGCACCCGGTCCGAGATTTACCTGCCCCTGACGCAACGCTATTTTGCGCAGCCTTCAGCCGCCGGGATGACCATTATCGTGCGTTCGGTTGTTGCAGGCGATGTGCTGAACAGCGTCGAGAGAGAGATCGCCTCCATCGATCCGCACCTGACCATCTTCAACGCGCAGACGCTCAATGAGTATTTGGACTCCACCCGGGCCATATTGCGTTTCGCGGTACGCACCTACAGTGGCATCGGAATATTCGGCCTGATATTGGCGGCCATCGGATTGGCTGGGGTTACGGCCTATGCGGTGGCACAGCGGCAAAAGGAAATCGGCATTCGGACCGCGGTCGGAGCCAGCAAGCTGCAGGTTTTGCGATTGGTGCTGCGGGAAGGGGCTGCCCTCATTGCGGTTGGAACCGTGCTGGGACTCCTTGGTGCGGTTGGGCTGGTCAAGGCGCTGGCGGCAATGGCAAGTTTTCTGGTCGACGCATTCCGGGTCGGGACGAGCTATCCGCCCTTGCTGATCGGAGCGCCCTTATTGTTGGCAACGCTGGCCATGCTCGCGTGCTATCTGCCGGCGCGCAGGGCAGCGCAGATCGATCCGCTCAAAGCGTTGCGGGAGGAGTGAAGTCCTAGCGCATGGCTCCTCGTTCTAGCGTGGCTGCTGCGCCAGTTTTTCTTCGAGCCGTTTTTTCACTTCCGGCCATTCCGAATCGAGGATGCTGAAATAAACCGAGTCGCGGACGCGTCCCGTCCAGGTCAGCACGTGGCGGCGCAGCGTCCCCTCTTCTTTCGCGCCGATGCGGAGGATGGCGTCGCGCGAGCGCTGATTCAGGGCGTCGGTCTTCAACTCCACGCGGAAACATCCCCAGACGTCGAAGGCGTGGCGCAACATCAGGTATTTGGCCTCAGTGTTGATGACGGTGCGGCGCCACGGCTTGGCGATCCAGGTCGATCCGATTTCGACGCGCCGATTCGCTTTGTCGATGTTCATGAAGCGCGTGCTGCCCACGATTCTTCCCGACGCTCGCTCGACAGTAGCAAACACGACGGATTCGCCGCGCTCCTGCTCGGCCAAAGATTTGTCGACAACCCGCGCAAAATCTTCTAAAGACTGCATGGGATAAGGGATCCAGCGGAACGTCTCTTCGAGATCGTCTTTTGCGACCGACCAGAGTTGCTCGGCGTGCTGGCGCGAGACAGGATCCAGGCGCACGGCCGAGCCCTCGAGCGTAAGCGGAAGGACAATTTCGAGTGGACAAGGGACGAGATCAGCCGGGGCAGCGGTCATTCAAGCTTTTCCTTTGAAAAATCCCACAGACAAAATTTAATTTTACTGCGTCATGCTGAGCGTAGCTGTTTTTCAAGCGGAGCGAAGCATCTCGCGGGCAGTGTACTCAGAGCATTCTATGTCGAAAGCTACTTGCTGCCCGCACTTCTGACCGCCGCGAACGTCATCGCTCTGGCCTTGCTGCCGGTTTGATGCGCCCACTCGGCAAAAAGAGTCGCGTAGTTCTTGGTGATGTAAGCGCTCCGATCCTTGCCCAGCTTTTTTGCCGTCTGGTCGATCCAGCGCGGCGGGCCTTCGATCTCGCAGAAGTTGCCGATGGGAGTTTCGTCGAGCACGACGTCGCCTTTTCCGTCAGACCATTCGGCACGGAATTTCTCGTAGCGAAACGATGGCGAATAGCCGAGCGCGCGAAGAATCGCATCCATCTTCTTGCCGTCGCTCACCTTGGTTTCGAGTTCCTGCCGGCTGCTGTGCTTGCCGGTCTTGCCGCCGCTCTTGTGCGTGAGCTTCCAGTCGGAGCCGTACTGCCGCAGCCGCAGCAGCTCTTTGCGCTGGCGCAGAACTTGCCCTGACAAGTCGTACAACGTATTTATCTCGCGCGCGCGCGGCGTCTTCTTCTTGAATCCGGCCTTCCTGAGCTGACGGGGGAGGGCTCGCAGATTGTCGACCCGGAACTTGATTTCGATTTCCCGCTTCATCCAATCGAGTCTATTACGAGAGCGGGGATTGCGGCGCGGCTCTCACAGCAATGGCAGCGACGTCCGGGCGAGAGCTGTCCCAATTCACGGCCTCGACAGGGCCCACAATGAAGATCCAGCTGAGGGCGCCGATCCAGAGCATGGCGGCCGCAATAAAGAACGGCCAATAGAAATGGCCGGTACGATCAAGCAGAAATCCGGTGAGCGCGGGCGCGATCCAGCCAGCGAAGTTGCCCACGAAATTCTGCAGGCCGGTCCAGCGGCCTACCATCCTGCGCCCGGCAACGATCTGCGAGACGGCCCAGACGTTGCCGTTCACGATTCCGTTGAAAATGCCCATGATGGCCAGCATCCATACGACGAGATGTGCCGGCGCCAGCGCGGTCAAGATTAGCGCAAGTCCCCAGCCAAGCTTGCCCACAATCAAGAGTCCTTTGTACACACGCGTAGGAGACGCGCCCGCGGAGGTCCAGCGGTCGGCGATTTTGCCGAACGAGATGGCCGAAATCGCAGAGAGCAGAAAGACCAGCCCTCCGACGCGCGCCATCTGGTTCATCGACATATTTCTTCCGCGCACCAGATAGAACGGCAACCAGGTGACGAGAAAGTACAAGCCGTAATTGATCGAGAACTGGCACAGGCACATGCCCCACGCCGATCGTTGGCGGAGTACGTCGAGAATGCCCGCAGACGACGCTTGAACCTGGTGAGGCGAAGGTGCGCGGCGAGCGGGCATGCTGGCGATCCACGGCGCGAGCCACAGAAATCCGAGCAGGCCAAGCGCGATGAAGAATGGACGCCATCCGAATCGTCCGACGGCCGTCCCCCCGATCAACATGCCGGCGGCGGGTCCGAGCGCTAGTCCGGCGGCGATGATGGAGTTGGCGAATCCGCGGCGCGTGTCGTGGAAGTGGCTGCCGAGAATCTTGCTGTAAGACGGGAAAGCGACTGATTCGCCAACGCCGAGCACGACACGGATGAGCAGCAGGGCGGCGAATCCGTGGAGCAGGCCAGTGACCGCGGTGGCAGTCGACCAAATGAAGAAGCCGGCGGCGAACACCCATTTCACGTCGAAGCGGTCGGCGAGCCATCCCGCGGGGATCTGAAGGCAACAATACGGCACGAAGAAAGCCGAGAGCAGAGTTCCGAGCTGAGTGGCAGAGATGTGAAGTTCGTCTTTAAGCAGCGGCGCGGCGATCGAAAGGTTGCTGCGGTCGATGTAATTGATGAGAACGGAAAGTCCGAGAAGCAAAAGGACGGTATTCGAACGGGATTGGGTGAGCAGGACTTCGCTCTCTTCATGACGAATCTGGGCTTCACGAGCGGTGACCGGATGGCTCATGGTGGCAGGGGAGGAACAATGGTACACCGCTCAGGTGCCGTTTCGCTTACCGGACAGAGCGCGGCCGGTTGCAATTCCGAGTTGCGTCGCGCCTATCAACGTCTGTGCCGAAAAAAGCAGCACGCTGGCCTCAGCCAAGGGATAGGGATGACAAATTGTTTTGACGAATTGTGATTGAGATTGGAAAACGGCGGCCGGATAGTGGAGGCCGAGCCTATGCTTTTCTCTCTCCGCCCCACTCGTGCGTCTTGTTCTGCGGGACGCGATTGAAGGCCTCGACCAGCAGCCGCCGCAGCCGATAGCGGCTCTCCAGGTCCGTGTTGACGATCTCGAATCCGACTTCGTTCACACGCGCGCGGCGGAGCAGCACGTGCGCCTTCACTTTGGCCCGCATGCCGACGCTGATCTCCAGGTCGGCCTCGCTGCCAATGCGCAGGTTATCTTCTTTCGATCCCATGCCGCCGCCCAGACTGAGCTCGCGGATCAGAATCCTCGACTTGCCCCACGAGCTGCCGATGGTCGCCCCAATGGACTTTGACAGCACCATGCGCTCATAACGCCGCTGCCGCACCCACGGACACGCCGGCGCCATATCGAGCGGCGCGATGGCCAGCTCCGCCGGCTCCAGACCGCTGTCGGCCAGCACCTGCGTGCCGTAGCGCGGATCGGTCTTCGACAACGATTGCGCCGCCGCAATCCGTAACTCGCGATGATGCACCCATCCGAAGGTTTTCTTCGCTTCCAGAATCTCGCGCAGCACCGCGATCGCCTCGGGATCCTTTAAGCGTCCTAACGACTCGATCGCCTTGAGCTGCACAAACGGCGAGCGCGACGCCGCTTCGCCCGGCTTGGCCATGGCAATCAGAGGAGCTACTGCCGTCATGTCACCGCTCATGCCGATCTCATCGATAGCCTCCGGCAGCACGATCGGATCGAGTACTTCCGCGAGTTCAAGCAATGTGCGTCCGCGGTCGACCGCAGCCCCATAGGCAATCTGCCGCACCACAATATCGTGATAAAAACGGTTCCACTCGGGCAGGCGCGAGGGCAAGAGCTCCAACAGCGACGCCACGTCCAGACGGCTCACCAGTCCGACGGCCGCCGCTGCGTGTCGTGGCTGGCCGCTGCGCAGGATCTCGCGCAGCTGTGCCAGCACCGGGCCTCCAATGTTTTCCACCAGCCCGATCATGCGGTCGCATTCATCGCGCCGCATGCAGCGGAAGAAGCGATCGGCCAGGTGTTCGGCTCCTAACGCGGAGGTCCGCCGCAGCACCGCCAATAAATCCTGCGGCACGGCCTCTACCCGCAAGGAATCTTCGATGAATTCCGGGATCCGGTTCTCCACCCCAACTCGCGGCCGCAGATCATTCACCAGCACCGGCCGATGTTTGGCCACCGCCTCCATGCCGGCACAAACTTCGTTGATCGCCGCATAATTCTTGGCCGCGCTTGCTTCCTGGCTCAGGCGCACAAACGCGGCGCCTAGCAAGCTCTGCAGTTCGGGTTCCTTTTCCAGGCTGAGCTGCTCGCTCAGCTTGCGAATCACCGTCGCCATGGGCTCGCCGCCCAGACGGCTGTACAAATCAGCCAACTGCGAAAGTCCAGTCGCCGTCTTGCGCCGCGACTCGCTGTCTTTCGCACTCAAGCAACCCGAATAGTTGTTCAGGATCTCGCTCGCCGTCTGCTTCTCGTCGCGTTCCAGCAGCAGTTCCACAAACTGGCGCACGTTGCGCGGCGGCACGCACGGCGCTTCATGCGACAGCAGCACGCTCTTCTTGCCTGACTCCGGCACTTCTGCCCAGAACATTCGGTCAAGAATGTCGGCGTGCGACTCGACCAGGATGCCGGCCTTGCTCATCTTCTCTTCCTGCAGCTTCAGGATCTGCCGCAGCGAATCCATCTGCCGGCTCATGTGCTCCATCATCTGGTGCACGGCATTGACCTTCACTTCGCCCTTCTGATAGCGCTCCAGCGCGAAGCGAATGGCCATGTGCTCGGCGGCTTTCATCAGCAGCGGCGTGTCTTCTTCCTGCTTCGTGGTCGCTTGTGCTGCCAGGCTGCCCAGCAACTGTTGCAGGTTCAGCCGGGTATTCGGATCGACTTCGCCCACATCCTTCTGCAAGTCCTCCGGTCGCACGTTGGGATCGCCGCCGACCTGCCCGAAGCGCGTCAGCAGCCGGATGGCCTGAATCACTTCCTGTTCTTGCAGCGGAACCACACCGCCCGTCCAGGCCGGTGCAGCGCCGGCTGCGGCACCAGCCGCAGGCGCTCCCGCACCCTTGCCCGTGGGCATGTTTGGCACGCTACCCAGCGGCACCATGGGCACGCCGTCCGTGGCGCCTTTCGCACCGGAACTGGCGCCTTCGGCAGCCGCGATCAGTTGCAGCAATTTCTGCGGATCATTCAGCCACTTCTTGAACTCCGGCCCCAGCGTTTGCGCTGCAATCTGCGCCGCCACGCTCACATCCCCTGTAAGGGGATCGGCCGCAACAAACTTCACCTCGTTGATCTTGATCGTCGACCCTTGTTTGCCGCCGCTCAGCGCTTCTTTGATCTGTTTGGAAACGTCTTGCGCCTTCGACCCAGCCAGCGTGAAGGCGCGCACCAGCCGCGTGAAATCCTCAACCGTAACGTCCTTGGAGAAATGCAGGCTGGCCAGCCCCGCCGCCGTGAGCAGGTTCGCAAAACTGCGCTCCGCGTTGCCGGTTTCGAGCGGAATGCCGTCGAGCAAGAGCTTGTTGTCGGAAACACCCAGCAGGAATCCGCCTTCACCGGCAGTGGGCAAACCCTGTTGCAGTTCCTTCCATGCAATTTCAAACTGCGCCTCGGTGCGCTTGTGCTCGTAGCCGTACATCCGCGCGTACTTGATCAGGATGTTCAGGCTGTGCACGAAGGCGCGCGCTGACGCTGCCCGGATTTCCTGGCTTGTGTTCGAGAGGGAAATAGGGATGCTCCTCGCCTGGACGCTGCTCTCTTCTGTGGTTCTGCAGGCTCAAGGGTAATGCGAACGAGTCAGTCCTAAAACGTTACCGAGGTAATGACGCCGATCGAAGGCCTGCCCGTTGGGTCATTGCTTCATAACCCCTGACGGCATCCTGGAAATTGATTGTCGTCCCGACGAGTAAGCATCGCGAACTCGGAGGGAACCTACGAACAGCGGCAACCTGCAATGCCCTTGACAGGTCTCCCGGTCGTCTCCACCGATCGATTCCCACGCAGCCTCCGAAATTCACTAAGATACTCTGTACGATCCATGCCCCCGCCCCGCACTACCGGCCTGCGCTACTGGATGGAGCGCGTCCTCCACGAGTGCGATCAGGTGTCGGCCAACTTCGCCGCCGATCCGGTGCACGATCTCCGGGTCGCGCTGCGCCGCTGCCGCTCCATGGCCGACGGCCTCCACGCACTCGACCCACATCCTGACTGGAGAGCGATGAAGAAAGCCGGCAAGCGCCTCTTCCAGCGCCTGGGCCAGCTGCGCGACATCCAGATCATGATGGACTGGATCGACCGGCTCGAACCAAAAGTTGCTGATGTGGCGCGGACGCCCTCGTCCGCTGAGCTGCCCCACGGTCCTGGGGTGCCCCACGTCTCGCTGCTTTTGCGAGACGTGGGAAGCTCGACAACTGCAACGCAGCGCGAAGCCGATCGCGATCCCGCCGCCCAGGCTCTGCTTCACATCCTCCGCCAGCGTGAGGCCGAACAGAAGCGCGAAGCTAAAGCGGCACTTGAGGAATTCGACCGCAAGCAGTGGCGCCATTGGAGCCGCTCACTGCCCACCCGTGCCGCCCACATTCGTCCTGGCAACGCCCTCTTTAAGCACCTGGCCCTCGAACGCTGGATGGCCGCCCGCGAACTTCACAGCCGCGCTCTGCGTGTTCGCTCGCAGGTCGCTTGGCACAGCCTGCGCATCGGCATCAAACGCTTTCGCTACATCGTGGAAAACTTTCTTCCCGAAGAGCACAAGCTGTGGAGCAACGACCTCAAGCGAATTCAGGACGCTCTCGGCGAAGTCCACGATCTCGACGTGCTTTGGGCGACAGCGATTTCCTCGCGAGTTTTCGCTGATCAAGACTCCCGCCAGCGCTGGCACGCTGTCATCCTCGAAGAGCGGACTAAGCGCATTGACCTCTACCGCTCGCGCATGGTCGGGCCGAATTCGCTATGGAACATCTGGCGTGAACGTTTACCCGAAGGCAAACAAATTCAATCTCTTGCACTCCGGCGTCTGAAGCTATGGGCGAGGGTACTCGATCCTGATTTCGCCCACTCCGAGCACGTCGCCAAACTCGCGCTCGAACTCTACGACGGATTGCATGCCGCACACCTGGTTTCGCCTGACGGAATTGATGCGCGCGCAAGTCTCTTTCATGCTGCACTTCTGCACGATGTAGGAAAATCAGAATCAAAGAAAGGACATCACAAGCACTCGCTGGAACTGATCCAGGCCCACGGCGCTATTCCCGGATGGAGCCAGAAAGACATGCAGCGTGCGGCCGTACTGGCCCGCTTCCATTGCGGAGCGCTGCCCTCGCGCGGCCACCGCTTGCTCCGCGACCTGCTGCCGAACGAGCAGAAAGCCATGCTGCAGATGGCGGGCGTACTGCGACTGGCCAATGCGCTCGACATCTCGCACGACCGTCGCGTGCAGCGCGTGACGGTTGAGAACAACGGCAGAAAGATTGGTCTCGGAGAGTGTGTCGTCATCGCCGCCCAGGGATACTCCCCGCGCGGCACAACCGCCCAAACCGTCGCCGCCGAGCGCTATCTCCTCGAGAACGTCCTCCGCCGCCCGGTCATGGTGAAGGCAACTGCCACTTCCATTCGCTCGATCTCGCGCAGCACAGCTTCTGTTTCCGCTCGCTCACAAGAAAATAAAGTCAAACAGAAATGACACAGGGTTGGTGCCCCACAACCTTCCTTGGGCGAAGTCGCAGGGTCTGCCGTTTTTGCGAGACGTGGGAGTCTCAACTCGCGGGCTGCGTCTTGTTCAGACTCCAAAGTGTCCCGGGATAGCGCAGCCATGTGCCGATCCAGGCCAGCGTAAGGAACATGGCGGGGCCAATTCCTTTGGCAACTTCTCCTACCTGCACGTGCGCGCATACAGCGCCCCCCATGAATGCAGAAAAAAGCAGAAGGCCGAACGAGCGGGTCCGCGGATACAGAAAAAGAATCGCGCTGACGATTTCCAGCGTAGCCACCAGCGTGTACCTCGCTCCGGTGAATCCCATCGCGGCCATTTGGTGCGCCACGGGGGCTACACCAACGAATTTCAGGATTGCGCCCACCGCCACAAACAATCCGGGGAGAAAGATCAAGGTATTTCCCACGACCCGGCGGGTTCGACTATGTTGTGGACTCTGGTTCATTCGTCATTCCTCTCTCCTGGCTGTAAGTTAGTCTCGTGTTCCGGTCCTGACGCTTACGAAGGTTCGCAGACGCTCGACAACTACCCCGCAGCGATGGCGAGGCCCTGCGGTAGTTCCACGAGTCTGGCGCTCTCCTCCCATACCGTTCTGGCTTTTGTTTCGTCTCGCGATTCCACGGAGGAAGGAATCTCTTTGAACCCATCGAAATATTTGCCGCTCACACCCGAGTACCTATCGCTGACCAGCAGATCGCCAAGCGCGTGCCCAGCTTCTTGCTCGGTTGAGAGATGGGATCCCATGAAGTTCACGAACCAGCGGCGGCTCACCATCCACTTTGCAATCGGGTTCATTCCTTTGCCCGCCTGGGTCGTGGGAACGACTCCCGGAGACCAGGAGTTCACCGTGATTTGTTTCCCCGCAGCTTTCAGCCTGCGATCCAGTTCGTAGGCCGCCATCATGGCGAACATCTTTGCCGTCCCATAGCGCTCCATGGGTTTCAGTTTGGCGGCCATTCCGATGCTTCGTGCCACCTCCTCCACCGGCCCGAACTTAGGAGGCATGATCTTGCCCATCTTGGTCGCCGCAGGGTCGTGAATATCACTCGACACAAAAACAATGCGTGCGCCTGTACTTAGGTGACTGATGAGAAGATTGGCCAGCAGGAAATGACCGAGAAAATTCAATTGCAAGGTTTGTTCAAATCCGTCCTCGCTGAACTGCGGATTCGCGCTCAGGTTGGGACCGCCAGCATTGAGAATCAAACCGCTCAGCGGGGGAATCGGCATTTCGGCTAATAGCCCAGGAAACTGCCGAACCGATTCGAATGAAAACAAGTCGAGGGATGCGAAGCTTACGCGCGCATCGGGACGCATCTTTCGTATTTCTGCGATTGAAGCATTCGCCTTCACAGCATTTCGGCATGCCAGAACCACATGCCATTGGGGAAGGGCTGCAAGATATCTGGCAGCGGCAAAGCCAATGCCGGAATTTGCTCCGGTAATTACGACGGTCTTCATGCGGTGGATTTCCTGTTCGCGTAACGCAGAGACCTCCCGCTCGAACGCAGGATTCCTCTACTGCTCCCTAAGACCGCCGAGCCCGCAATTTTGTGACAAGGTGGGAAATTGCTCGTGTGCGCTCGCCAGGTCTTGCATACAATAGGCCTGATTTTTCAGAGGGGGTTTATTCGTGGCTACTCGCAGAGATTTTCTTATGGCCTCTGGCATCGTGGTTCTCGCCTCGTCGTTCGGCCGGGCGGACGATAGGTCCCCGTCTCAGCTCGATCACGTCATTCTGGGATGCAAGGATCTCGACGCCGGCATCGATTTTGTAGAGGAGCGCACTGGAATACGAGCTGCCCGCGGTGGAGTCCATCCGGACCGAGGCACAGCGAATGCTCTGCTGTCCCTCGGCGAGCGCCACTACCTGGAGATCATGGCCCCTGATCCAAACGCAAAATCCGTTCAAACCTGGGCTGCTCGCCAGCTAGAGACCCTGAAGGGTTTGGCAAGGCCACGCCTGATCGGCTGGGCTGTCCATACCAATGACATGCAGATGGTGGCGAAAAGATTGCGCGATTCGGGTTTGCAAATCGTCGGCCCTTATCCCGGCTCGCGCGCCCGGCCGGATGGCAAAGTTCTCCACTGGCAAAGTTTCAGCCTCGCCGACGACCTTCGCGGCTTGCTTCCGTTCTTTATTGAGTGGGGCAAAGACTCAGTGCATCCCTCATCCGACGCGCCAGGTGGCTGTCGCATTGAGAGGTTCGCATTAACCGGACCGGATACTGCCGAATTATCCAAGGCACTTCGTCGGATCGAGGTGGAAGCATCCGTCGAACAGAACCCAGTAGCTCAGCTTCATATACGGATCGCGGGACCGAAAGGAGATCTTGAAGCCACTTCGTAAGTTTCTATGTCGGTTGCGAACGATTGGAGAGCTGAAATGATCCAAACCACATGCACAAATGCTAAGAAGGCGGGACCGAAGTCCCGCCTCTAAAAACATTCATCTTAGACTTATTGTCGGCACGAGTCGCGCACGGTCTCTAGTTCAGTGACTTTCAGGTGTCCGTGTTCGCCTTTTTCTTTGCCCATGTGCGCGTCGTGGGCGGCGTCCTTCGCGTCCTCCTTCATGTTATGGCCCATGGCGTTGGAAACCACGCCGGTGACGGTTACGGTCTGATTGACGTGGTCCGCCAGATTGACGGCACTCTTGTCATTGTGGATCTCCCACGTACTGCCGTTTTCGCCGGTCAGCAGGTATTCATCTCCACTACCGTGGTGGGTCAGGCAACCGGTGATGGTGCGGACGTCCGACTTCGAATTGGTGTCGTCCGACCGCTCCTGGGCAATCGCCCACGATGCCGTCAGCACTGCCAACAGCAACGAGAGCAGCAGCCGGTTCAGCATTTTAATGCTCATGTTTACACTCCTTTTCCCCACAATCAGGGCTTAGAACTAGTTTAGTTGCGCGGATGCAGCCCGATGTTGCCGAAGAAGCGGCAAATGTTGAGATACC